>CALOCZ010000065.1:0-45625 GCA_942491935.1 uncultured Cytophagales bacterium | reverse complement strand
TTTGCAAATATCTCCTATTAATCCAGTTAATTTAAGACCCTCGGAATCCGATTTTTCAATCATACGGTCAATCCCGATTTTTGAATTGTCAATCCCCGTAACTTGATATCCAAGTCTTGACATGGCAATTAAGTTCTACTTTGTAGGTATTACCTCCTGAATTGTTCCATCCTCATTGTAATACAACTTATCAAAGCATATTGATCTACGAAAAGGATGGGGGCTTTCATCATGTCCCCATACAAATTTTTGTTCTACTTCCGGGTTATTTTTAAAATACAGGTCAGAATTGTGATAAAACATATACCATTGCCCCTCGTATTCGACGATGGAATGGTGATTCGTTCCACTATTCATTCTAGGTAATATAACTCCCTTGTATTCAAATGGGCCCAAAGGATTGTCGCTAATGCAATATTTAATTTCACCACTTTCCCCAACATAAGACAAATAATATCTGCCTTTGTATTTATGCATCCAAATAGCTTCAAAAAAATCCTCTGTTCCTTCCAAGAGATAAACTTTTTCGTTGTAGGAAATCATATCATCGTTCAATTTCACGACGTTTACCACAAGCTGTCCCATATACAGATAAGCCTGGCCATCGTCATCAATAAATACCGCAGGATCGATAAAATCCCTATTACATACAACTCCTTTTGAATTAGTATGAATCAAAGCTGAGTCGAGCGGGTCTTGAAAGGGACCATAAGGCTTATCGCTTACCGCTACTTCTATCTTACTGTGATCAACAGGATAATAGAAATAGTATTTCCCATTTCTTCTGATGCAATCCGGTGCCCAGGCTTCCTTTTCAGCCCAGCTTATATTCTTTAAAGATAACGCCACTCCATGATCGGTCCAGTTCTGCATGTCGGTAGTAGAGAATACATGCCAATCCTCCATGGTGAACCAGGTGGCTGTGTCCAGATCATGAGATGGGTATACAAACAGTGTATCGTTAAAAACCCTTGCGGAAGGATCCGCAGTGTACATGTGCGTTACGAAAGGATTCTGAGCAAAACAAAGAGTTTCAATTAAAATAATTAACCAGGTTAAAGAAATTCTAGTCATGATGGTTTTGAATAAAGAATTATCAAGTTTTTATGGGTCGGAACGGTCCTCCAATAGAGTGACGTGCCGGTTTTCATAAAATTATTACAGAAAATAAAGATAGTAATCAGGTGCGTGGTATGCAATTGACACGGTTGTATGTATGCATTTTACAGGATTGGTGGCAGAAGTTAAATTTCTATTTTACTCAGAGAATGAAGATTTTCCTCTTTTTCATATTTACTGATTAATTCTCTTGTCTTATCGATATAGAATAATGGGTCGGTATCTTTTCCGTAATCTTCATAGGTGTAGGATGGATATTTTTTGGTATTGCTGGCTCAATCTGAGTGCCTTCATGCCACTCATTAAATGATGTGATTCCAATATAATCTGGCTGAACATTGACGGCATTCATAAACATCTTTTCATAATACTGACCATTATCCCTGCTTCTAGTGTTTTTTTCATTCCATGGTCTTATCCTCGTGTCGATATATCCCGGCCCCACGCACGGCACAAAAATCAGATCGTGTTCTTGTGCATATGCAGACATTTTAGGCCAGTTCCCGGTAGTACATCCAAAATGGAAGCCATCCGTTGCATAGTAGGTATAAACACCATCAAATCCGGATACTGCGGCAAATTCTCCATCAAGTCTAAGTGTCCACAGGCTGATGAATATCCCATCAAGAGGGGTGTTTCTGATGGTTCCCTGGCTATCGGGGTTCAGGATGGTCTGCCACATCTTGTAATTTAATTTGTAGGAGTTGTAAAGGTAGTAGAATGGCTTGCCGTCAAGTTTGTAGAGTGCGGGATGTGTAGCATAGTTTTCTGTGATATACCTGAGGTGTTTAGTGAATTCCTCCGGTGTTTTGTAAATGGGTTCAATATGAAATGCCAGTTTCAAGCCGTGCTCATGGGCTATATCCAGGTACTTCTTCACGGATTTATCTGTAAATGAATTTTCGCCCCACCAGCTAAAAGCTAAGACCCCGATTCCGGCTTCTCGTATTTGCTGCATATGAAGGGTGATAACTTCCGGATCGTTGGAGCTATAGCATCCCAACTGGGGATAATAATTTGCTCCTATGTCTTTGCCCCCGGGATAATTGCCCAAATTATTCCATGTGGAATCGACCCAATGCGGAATGATTGGATGATTCCAGTTATTGTAAGCTCCATCGAATTCCGGGTTTCCAAACCAGCTATAATAGAAGGTGTGAATATTATAATTTACCGGAGTCTTATCTTGTGAAATATCTCTACATGAGGCGAGAGAAATGAATAAACCCAGGATTACTAGATACAAAAGTTTCATTGTCATCACCTTCTCAAGGTATATCAATTTTTTTTAATTTTACAAAAGTCAGAATAAGATTAACTATTATATGTATAAAAAAACTCATTAAAATTCAGGGCCAATTGGATTTAGCTGTCGAGGCCAGCCATTTCTCCTATGTTTTTCTAGTATGATAAGGAGTTCAAGCTAATGGTTGTCGAACTTATGGACACCAATAAAAGTGTAAGAGATATATCAGAAGAACTTGGTGTAAAAAAGGATCTTTTGTATCAATGGAGGAGAGAATTAATCAGAAAGGGTGAAGCTGGGTTTTTCAAATCTCTAATTACAATAGATGGTGGATCAACCGAGATCATACTATCTGAATCAGGAGACATGGCTTGCGATATTGGATGGAATCGAACCGTTTATAAAGGGCAAGATGGTCCTTATTGAGGATAAAGGAAAATATTTGCAGGTAATGAAGAAGATCGACGGAGAATGGAAATGCGTGGCAATAAATATTATAATGGGATATGTAGGTCGCTCAAATCCTGAACAATTGCTATCATATGCTAAAAAAGCAGGGATAAATGATGGAGAAGACTTTATTTCTATCTTATAGTAGAATTGACATTTTTTGGTCATTAAAAAGTTCAAGAAGGATTATTAAAATTTCTTGGATGAAATTTATTCCAAGAGCTTAAAGCAATTCTGATAATTTTTCCCGCGTCAGTTTGTAACTGTTTTATAGATAGGCCCCTTTTCCCACCCCCAATCATCTGAGGTTGGAGGGTTGCTTTTGAGATAGTTACGGTACTTTTTTATCAATTCCATTGTTCCCGAATCTATTATTTTCCAATAACCTTCAAAGGTATATTCTGAGAAAGGATATCCTTCTACAGCAGGCTGTACAGAATGAATAAGCCCATCCGCGCCTAGTATTCCTGTACCTGTATTGTACCAATTGTTACTCTCCGGTCTACTGTTTGTCCCTTGCCATAACGAAAATCTGTACTTTCCGCCACCGAGATTTTCAATATACCCAGAGTCTCCTAAGGTATTCCTGAAATAACCAGTTTGAATATTTGTGTTAACAGTATTCGGACAATTGAAGTAGAAAGTATTAACAAATACCTTATTTGGAAATCTTGCTGCAAGGCTTTCATATGTCTCCAGCAGTTCCTCCTCGCCATCCTCCCACTTCCAGTATCCGCTACTACCTTCCCATTCGTGTCGCACACCCAAATCTGCCCGGTAAAAATTTTCGACATGATCGATAAACTGTCTAGCAATCCAGTTTCTATAAGAGGCTACGTCATTTTCATTACAAGTCGTATTCCTTACAGATCCAATAAATAACACCTGTTTAGAAACATAAATATTTTCAGTCTCACCAACCAAAAATACGACATAAGGAAAATAATATATTGTCCTTATGTTGTTTTCCGCTTTGGCTAGGAAGCAGAAGATTAAAACAAAAATAACACCGATCCTGATCTTCATAAAAACTTTGAGTTTTCTTTTAATAGTTTTTTAAAAAAATCCCTTCTATTGTACGTAAGAATATTTTATTGTCACATCTACCCAAAAATCATATCCATCACCCACATAATCATGTTCTAATTGGACATAAAACTGTGTTTCCCCAGAAGTTGAAGGAGCATCTACCGAAAATTCAATCACCCATGCATAACCACTTATATTATTTGGATTCTTCCTGTCATTTTCTTACTTATATTCTGTACTATATATGTATTGTGGTAGCGTGTTTCACCAAATTTTAATTTCAGGCCGACAAGATTATTCTCAATTGGAGAAGGCCAAAGATCTGATTGAAACATATCGATATCTTCATATCCAAATACAACCTCAAAAGAAGCTCTGCACTCTGCTCTCGCGTTTGGAGTTTTGATTTCAAAGTTATTAAGTGATTGATCATTTACTCTAATCAATTTGATCCATGAATCTCTTGTTTCGGTGCAACCTGGTTTAGGTTCATCTTCATCACCAGGACAAAATCCTCCAACTAATGCAAACATTAAAAAAGGTAAAATGATTCCGGGAATAAGCTTGGAGAGTTTCATGGTTTTCAGTGGTTTAGCATTAAAAAATTAGCTAATAAAAATGATAAATAAATTATAAAATAAATGAAGTAAATCCAAGAATTATTGTAAAAAAATGATCAGTAAAAGGAATAAAATCAGCACAGTTAAAATTTACCAACTATTATTCACCAAAATGGGATACTTTATCTTTAGAAATGAAATACCAGATGCTAAATCCGCCTATTAATATGAGATTAATGGCAATCAATTGTGCCATGGTTACATTGAATCCAAAAAGATCATAAACAGGATTTATTCGAATTTTTTCTATTGAATATCTTTCAAGACCGTTTAGAACCAGATAAATCGAAAACAGCAAACCGGGAATTTTTATCTTTTTTCGAAGATTCCACAGAACCAGGAATAGCAAAAGACATATTATAAATTCATAAATCGGAGTTGGCCAGGCAGCACCTGAAATACTACTATAACCTAATTCAGTAAAATACGATTTAAGGTCAACACCCAGTGCGTTGTTGGGGTAGTCATAAGCCCAGATCCAATCTGGCAGGAAATACATCCCTGCAGGTTTTGGAGCATCATTTGGGATGCCCCAATCCCCATCGCCTGACAGATGACATCCCAATCTGGCTATACCATAAGCCAGCATTAATGCCGGAGCGGAGGCATCTCCAAAATGAGCAAGACTCAAACCATTTCTTTTGATGAAATAAATAATATATCCCGCCCCGAAAATCAGACCACCATAAATATTCAATCCTCCTTTTGTCAATGCGTTAATAGGATCATTGATTAATGTTTCTATATCTTCGAAGTAATGAAATAACCTGGCCCCAAGAAAACAAAAAATTGTGGCCATTAGGGCCATTTTACCAATTTGCTGGTATTGGTGAATGATTATTCCTTTTTCATATTTTGGATTAGTCATGCGATTTTTCCATCTGTAATAATTCATCGAAATTCCCACAAAAGCTCCAATGATCCCACCCCAAATATTTCCTTGGAGTGAAAAAATAAATGATAAAGCATCCCTCACAAATTCGGAATAATGAAGAATAATAACGATCATTTTGAATCCGCAAATGAATGCTAAAATTCCTGACATCAACAGATTTAATAAAGGTATTTTGACTTCCGAAGGTTTTTTTATATTTAATGGTGTGATCATTCCATTTACTTCCTTACGCCATAATTCCATCCCAAAAAAATAACACCCTACTAAAAAGGCAAAAGCTAGCATGATACCGAATGAAGAGAACGGTAGTGGAATGTAAACTCCGAAAACATCTTGAATTAGATCTGAAAATCTGGGATACACTTTATTAGGTTTTTCAAAACAGATAAATACTCAAATCCTGTCATATCTGTAATTTCTTGCCTATGATATGCAGAAATGTTATGACTTCAGGTTCCAACAGACTATTTTTATCATCTCCTTTTGTATCAACTCCCAGTTCTATCAGCGCATTTAAATAGTTATTATCAGGGATATGAACAGTGGAATTTGGGTCAATATTATCGTAATGACATAATAAAGCCCATGTCACAATGATTAAAACCGTTTTTACTATTAGTCCCATAACGGTTTGAAATATTTGGCTTATAATCAATTTAGAGAATTATAAGGGAAAAGTCAATCTAACCCCACCACCTCTGGTTTAAATACCTTGACAAGCTACGAAAAAAAGAATCGGATGCATTCTTTTGATGTGGGGTAATATGCAAAAACCGTTAAAGTGACCACCCCACACCGGAGTAATTTGACCAGGGTTGCGGATTTTGACTGACCACCCATTACCGGTGCTTGTATTTTTATAAGTACTTGAAATACAATAAATTCTATTACACACTTCAAATGTATATCTCATTATTTACCAGGTGGTCAACGTGGCAGGTTTTGGGTGCTCAATAGGGCTGGTTTTTGCACTCTGAGACATGAATATAAGGCCGGGATGACCGAGGATGAATTATTTATGGCCTATGCATTTTATGGAGAAGACCCGATCATCGTTCCAGAAGACTTTATTTTTTTCAGCCAGTGATTATGCTAAAGAGATTGCTGGGAAGATGTGCGAGGATTTTGAAATCAAAAATTGAAGAAGCACAAGTAATCTATATAAGTTCCAAAAACAAATCCCACCAGACGGCGGGGCTTTCAAAACTTACCAGCAAAGAGTACTTCACATTTTTTGTTATATACCAATTTATAAAAAGAAGTTAAAATAAAAAACCCCTCACATTTCTGCAAGGGGTTAAGTAATAAGTGTATAATTTACCTATGTAAATGGATTCTTATATTTTAACCTATTTTTCGTTGTACTACCATCTTATATCATGAATTAACTTTGAAAGATTTGACATCATTTGTATATACTGTTGTTGTTTCTGTAGCATATTCTGCAAATCAATATTTTGCTGTAACAATTCTTCTGCCTCTTGCTCTTCCTCCTCTACACTATTATCATTTACAGGAGGATTTATAACAGTAGTGCTTGGATCAATATAATCACTGCCTCCTGCAACCTGAGCAGAACAGAAAACAGGAACAAAAAAGAATGCACTTATTATAATGGCGGCTGCGATGTTTTTATTTGTGTCTCTCATGGCTTTTATTATTTAAAAAATTCAGTTAGTTATAGATTCAATAGTCCAATTGCCATGCCAAACTTTGTAAGACATTGATTATCTGAAGGTTACATAAGGGGTGTTCGAATTGTAACTCAAATACGAAACACAGAAACTTAAAATTGTAATGCTTTTGAACAGAAATTGACTGAAAATCTTATTTCGATTGAGGTATTATATATACTGTTCAAAAATGAACACAAAAAAGAAACCCCACTTCAAGTGAAGCAGGGTTCCGTTTTAGGAATAAGGTCGAAATTGACCCATAAGTCCTGTAATGTATACGTACAGGATAAAACTATATTGTCCAAAATAATGAAACCCCGCACCGGAGAGATACAGGGCTTTTCCAGCTATGTGCGGCAACTATGCCGCGGTTATTTCTTTGATAGTTCAAATTAGAAATCTTTTTTTGGTTAGTCAAGGTGATCTATCTGAAACAAAAAGAGGAACAGAATTCCCATTAAAAATATATATAAATACAATTTAAATCTAATAATAAATTAAAAACTTATATCATGGATATATTTATCCTTAATATCACTATTCTTAAATGGAGAAAAAATAGGATTAAAATTTTGTTTCTAAGGGTATTTAAATCGCTTCTAACGAACGAACGGCAGTTATAAGTAGCGGGGGTGAAGAAATCTTTCGATTAGTACACAAATTAGTGTACAAAAATAAAAGCCTAATGAATATTTGCAATTTATAAGGCAGTTTTGGGTTCCTTTTTGGGTTCCTTTCATTAAGTATAAAAAATAAACCCGTGATAATCAAAATGATTATAGGGGTTTATTGAGGTCGAGAGCCGGATTAACTGCGTTGATCCGGTAAAGGGTGGCCCAACAAAATCAATGCATCCTGTTATTATGGATTTGCTTTTTTTCTGGCAGCTAATAAGCGAGCTTATGCTGCCTAAAAAAACAAATCCCTCCCGAATTCGGGAGGGATGCATTGATTATGAGGTCGAGAGCGGATTCGAACCGCTGTAGAAGGTTTTGCAGACCTCTGCCTAGCCACTCGGCCACTCGACCTGATATTTTAATGTGTCAAAACCGGCTTTCCCGGTTAGAAGGATCAGAAATCCTTCCCTAAAAACGAAAATACGATAAATTTGTTATTATTAAAAAACAAATAGAAGAAACGGGTAAGAGCTATCCTCTTACCCGTTTCTATATCCTAAGACGGATTATTCAGCTTTCTCTTCGTCAGCCTTTTCGTCTTTCTTCGTCGTCTTCTTAGCAGCAGCTTTTGGCTTAGCCGGAGCCTTTTTCTCAGCTTCTTCTTTCTCTTCTTTTACTTCTGCGTCAGCTTCTGCTTTTGGTGCTGCCTTCTTTGTAGTTTTCTTAGCAGCTGGCTTCTTGGCAGGTTTTTCTACTTCTTCAGCCTTTACAGCTTCTTCAGCAGGAGCTTCTGCCACTGGTTCTGCCTCTGCTTTCGCTTCAACTTTCTCTTCAACCTTTTTATCTGCTTCTTTATCTTCAGTTTTTGCTTCAGCTGCGGGCGCCTTCTCAACCTTTTCTGCTTTTTCTTCAGCAACAGCTGGGGCTTCCTCTTGAGGTGTCTCAGCCTTAGGTTCTTCAGCCTTTTCTGCTTTTTTCTCAGCAGCAGGTTTCTCTTCTTTTGGAGCAGCCTTTTCAGCAGCCTTCTTGCCATCACCAGCCATTTTCTCCCTAAGCTCTGTCAGCGCTTCAAAATCACCAAGTGTGTCTTTCTCTACACCGGCATTGACTTTACTTACACCCGACGATTTCTTAGGTCTAGGTTTCCTGGCAGGCCTTTCTTCTCTTTCCTGATAAGTGGCAGTATGAGAAAGAACTATACGCTTATCATCTTTTGAGAACTCAAGTACCCTGAAATCCAAAGTTTCACCAACAGCTGAAGGTGAACCATCCTCTTTAACCAGATTCTTAGCAGTAGCAAATCCTTCAATTCCATAAGGTAATTCAAGAACAGCACCCTTATCATTTTTACTGATGATGGTACACTTATGGATTGACCCCCTGGTAAATACAGTCTCGAAAGTATCCCATGGATTCTCTTCAAGTTGCTTATGACCTAAAGCCAATCTCCTGTTCTCTACATCAAGCTCAAGAACTTGTACTTCCAGCTCATCTCCTACTTTCACGAATTCTGAAGGGTGCTTGATCTTCTTGGTCCATGACAAATCAGAAACGTGTACCAGACCGTCAATTCCTTCTTCAAGTTCAATGAACAGGCCAAAATTGGTCAGGTTACGTACAACACCTTTATGTTTCGTTCCAACAGCGTACTTTGTAAGCACATCCTGCTTGGTCCATGGATCCTCTGAAAGTTGCTTGATGCCTAAGGACATCTTACGCTCTTCCCTGTCCAGTGTAAGAACTACAGCTTCCAGCTCATCACCAATTTGGATGAAATCCTGCGGATTTCGCAAATGCTGTGACCAGGACATCTCTGAAACGTGGATGAGACCTTCAACACCTGGCAGGATCTCAAGGAATGCACCATAATCGGCTACATTCACTATCTTACCTTTAACTTTTGATCCTATTTCTAAATCTTTTTGTAATGAATCCCATGGATGTGCAGTAAGCTGCTTCATACCCAGTGAGATACGCTTCTTGTCATCATCAAAATCAAGTACCACTACGTTTACCTTATCATCAAGGTTGAGCACCTCTTCAGGATGATTGATGCGGCCCCAGGATATATCGGTAATGTGCAATAATCCATCAACACCCCCAAGATCGATAAATACACCAAAATTGGTCATGTTCTTAATTACACCTTCAAGTACCTGTCCTTTTTCAAGGTTCTCAAGAATTTGAGCCTTCTGTTTTTCAAGATCCTTCTCTATCAATACTTTGTGTGAAACAACTACGTTGTCATTTGTATAGTTGATTTTCACAACTTTTACTTCCATCTTCTTCCCTACGAAGATATCAAAATCTCGTATGGGCTTAACATCTATCTGTGATCCGGGTAAGAAAGCTTCGATACCAAAAATATCAACGATAAGACCACCCTTGGTCCTTCTTTTAACAAAACCATCAATTATCTCATCGTTGTCCTCTGCACCCTGGATGTATTCCCAGGCTTTTACAATCTTGGCCTTCCTTCTCGATAAGATCAACTGGCCATTGGTATCTTCCTGCATCTCAATGAAAACTTCCACTTCATCCCCTATTTTGAGGTCAGGTATGTCACGAAATTCTGCAGCAGAAACCAATCCGTCAGACTTAAAGCCGATGTTCATGATGATATCCCTGTCGTTGATACCTACAATGGTACCTTTTACAACTTCTTTTTCTGTAATCTCAGTAAGGGTGTTGGCGTAAATCTCTTCCATTTTAGCACGCTCTTCCTGAGAATAATCTTCGCCGAAGCCCTTATCGTCATCTTCCCAGATAAACTCTTCGTTCTGAATGTTTTCTTCCATAATGAAATTTAAAAGCTCAGTTCTTCAAAAATAAGGCCTCTGAGCCAACAGGCCTCTTTTTTAGTATAACAAATCCCGACATCCGGGACCATCCGCTCTGAATGGACTGCAAAGGTAGTAAAATTTTGATAATCAAAGGAATTGAGGGAAAAATATAATCCCACCTGAAAGGCTTATTACCTTAGCAAGTGGGATTATTTAGTTGTTGTAAGATTATGTATTTAAAGGTTTTCTTCATTTAGTAATCCAGTATAGTAATCAAGTATGACCTTCTGGAATAACAGTGTATATCGTGCCTGAGCCCGGCTTGCTGCTCCATCAACCAGCGTCCAGGTTGACCTGGTTAGTTCGACCAGTGTGCCAACTCCCACTTCATATCTTTCTTTTTGTATATTATAAGCCTCCTGGGCAGCATTAAACTGTTTTTCAGCTGCAAAATACTCTTTTTTAGCCGCTGAGAAGTTTAAATACCCTGTTTGCACTTCCCGGAAAATCATCAACCGAAGGTCATTCTCCTGTAATTTAGAATTTTCAAAGGCCATCTTCGCCCTTACCTTTTGCGCTTTAACTCTATTCTTTTGATAAATCGGGATGTTTAATTCCAGGCCATAATTGAATACATAATTAGACTCAAAGATCTGTTTCGTGAAATTGGTTTCGGGCGCCAGTGAGGTATACCGGGAACCCACACCGCCAAAAAACTCCAAAGTAGGATAATGTAAAGATTTGGCCATGTTAATGGTGGCGCTGGCAGCTTCCTGGTCTGTGATCGCTTTTTTGTAGTCGGGCCTGTTGACCATGGCAATTTCATATAAAGTGTCAAGATCATATTCTTGTACCAGAATACTCTCAAAACTCCAATCCGGGTCCATCGCATCAATTTCAAGCCCCGGATCAAGTAATAAAGTCTGGCTAAATCTTGCCTTATCGACCCTGAGATTATTTTCTGCACGAATGACTTCCACCTCAATTTGAGAAACCAAAGCTTCCTGATCGAGCTGATCGCTTAATGACCGGGTTCCTGCTTCAACAAATCCCCTGATCTGTTCCAGGGTGGTAGATTGGGATTCCAGGTTGATCAGACCAATTCTAAGGATCTCTTTATCCATCAGGACCTGCAAAAATTGAGAACCTACGGTATATATGATATCCTGTTCCGTTCGGTCAACAAGATGTTTTTGTGACTCTAACTGTGACTGAGTCTGCTTGTTGGTATAAAGTCGATTCAATCCATCAAAAATTGTATACCTGCCACCAAGGTTTACATTTGCCAGGTCTGTATTATTCCTGTAAACTCCTCCAGTAACCTGATCAAATTGCTGTCCGTTTATTTTTGAAGCACCCAAGTATGCCCCAAAACCAGGAGCATATAATGCTTTTGCCTCGCTCCTGTTAGCAATACTTACTTCAAGATTATTTGATTCACGCTGCAGTGTAACATTGTTTTTCAGCCCAATCCCAACAGCTTCCTGAAAACTTAACTTCAAGGTATCCTGGGCCTGTACCTGGATTGTCATACAAATCCCTAAAAAAACAAAACTCCAAATCCGTACCATGCCAATTAAAAATTATATTTACTTTATGATATTGCAGCCCGCTTGGTTTCAACATCACTTACCAGTCCACCATCAACCAATTTAATGATGCGGCTACCATATGCTGCATTTTTTTCTGAATGCGTCACTTGAATAATAGTCATCCCTTCTTTATTAAGTTGGGTAAAAATCTCCATGATTTCCATACCCTGTTCTGAATGAAGGTTTCCAGTAGGTTCGTCAGCCAATAACAATTTTGGTTTTCCTATTATCGCCCGGGCAACGCCAACTAGTTGTTGCTGGCCCCCACTTAACTGCTCCGGAAACAGATCTTTCTTGGCCACGATCTGAAATCGATCGAGCATTTCAGCAACCATTGCCTTCCTTTCAGAAGATTTTATTCCTCTATATAATAAGGGGGTTTCAATGTTTTCATATACGGTGAGTTCATCTATCAGATGGTAAGCCTGGAATACAAATCCTATATGATGCTTGTGCAACTCAGATTTCTTTCTTTCCTTCAATTTGTTAACTGGCTGATCCAGAAATAAATACTCCCCGGCAGAAGGTTGGTCAAGCATGCCAATAATATTTAACAGGGTAGATTTACCGGCTCCGCTGGGTCCCATCACTGTGACAAACTCTCCCTGGTTAATCTCGAGATCTATTCCCTTCAGAATAAAAATTCGCTGATAGCGGTTATCAACATATTTGTCTAAATCAATTAGTCTTATCATCATGTAATATTTTACAAACGTTTAAAACTGTTTGCCAAGATTTATGCCAATTGATAAACCTTCGAAATTTAAGCGTATTGAATGATTTCAATTATTGAAGGATATCTTTAATCGTCCGTTTTCGGAGAAGGGTGTCCGCTGGTGGACAAAAAAATCAGGGCCCCGATTCCTCAGGGCCCAAATGCAAACAGAGAGTTTAATTATTTAACATTTAAACAATGCCATAAAGATATAAATCTTATTTTAAAAGGATAAAGAAAATAATTTAAATGTATTCAATATCCCAGGTGATCTTAGCAGCCTGTTTAAGCATATAGCTTACACCGCAATATTTATCTTGTGATAAATTAACTGCTTTTTCGACTTTACTGCTATTAATATCTTTCCCCTTGAATTGATAAGTAAGGTGTATTTTGTGATAATATTTTGGATGCTCATCGGTAAGTTCACCAGTAACCAAAATTTTAAAATCTTCGATATCAACCCTCATTTTCTTCAGAAGTGATACAACATCCATACCTGTACAACCAGCCAGAGAAAATAACAGTAAAGGTTTTGGCCGTGGGCCCCTGTTCTCTCCGCCTACTTTTGAGCCGGCATCAGCTACCAATTTATGATCATCCAGATAAGTTTCGAAAGCCATGCCACTGGCCCAGCGTGTTTCAATCGTTTGTCCCATTTTTAAATCTTTAAATTATCAAATTACAGTTTGGCTAAAAGCTGTTCTTGATATAGCTTAAAAGCGGCCTTTCCAATGCTGTTGCGAAATTATACAATTCTATTTGTACTTCCCTGTTTTCTCTTCAATAGTTACACTTCCATCCTTTCTTACCTGCATTTTAATATTTACCAGTAATTCCTCTGCCCCTGCCTCAAAACAAGCTGTTTGAGCCTTTTTAACCACCGCCAGAATTTCTTCATATCCACCTTCCATCACTGTTTCGAAAAGGGCAGACTTCATATTTTAATCCTGAATTCTGTATGACCTCAATGGCTTTATCTACCAGGGTGTAAAGGTCATGCTTGTCGGATTTTGGTATGATCTGCAGAGCAAGGTTTATTTTATGATCCATATTCATCTTTTTTAAAGATAAAATTATATACTGTCACTCAAAAGGCCAATACGATTCCCATTCTTTATCAATTGAGATTGAAGAAAATAGTTCTAAATTTGAGCATCCGATATACAAATTACTTTTAATAAACTCATCATGACTTTTAAGCGATATTATTTTTTCTTATTAATTACCCTTATTTCACTTTTTGATGGATGTACTGATAAAAGTAGAGATACTCTGATCTCAAATTGGGACAGCTCTGCTGAAAGTGTATTCCTGGGGAAGGAATTCTGGGCTAACCGCCTTCAGGATTGGCATGTCAAGAATGGCCGTATTGAATGCCTGAATGGAAAAGATGCTTTAAGGACTGTGCACATTCTGACCCATGAAATCAACAAGGAAAAATCCAGTTTCAATATAGAACTGAAAGTTGGTGTCTTACATGATGAGACAATTGATGATGATGCTTTTGCTGGATTTTTAATCGGTGGAGGAAGTCTTGATATGGATTATCGCGGCAGGAGTCTTATATTCAACCTGCCCGGTAAAAATGGCGGTATACTTGCCGGGGTAAACGGTAATGGGGAGCTTGTCATTCTTGATATGGATAATGACCTGGAACCTATTGCTAAGTCAGAACCTAATCCCAATTTGTTAAAGAACCTTCAATCCGGATTGATTATAGCTGCATCTGCTATACCGGTTGATGACTATTTTCATATTCAAATCACCGAGGTTCAAACTAAAACTACTATATCCTGCGAAATACCTTCTGAAAAAATAACCGGAAATATTGCGATGGTCGCACATAAAGGGGGAATAAAAAAGTGCGGATTCCTTCTGGTTTAAAGATCTTAAGCTTTCAGGACCCAAACTATCAATTAATTCTGAACGATCTCTGGGACCAATCGTTTCAACCATGCAGACATTAAGCAGGAATACTCTTAAAATGTCGGTCCAGATGATGCCCGTAGGATCAAATCAGCCAAAGGATATATTTTTTAAATACAGGGAAAAAGGTGCTGATATCTGGGAACCTGAGGTCGGTTCATCAATCAATACTGACGGATATGTAGCTGAATTCAAGATCGAGGAATGGGATGACACAAGATCCTATGATTACCAGGTTGAATATAGATATATTGACAACCAAAGTGCAAAGGCATCAGCCATATATGAAGGAACCATTAGAAAAAATCCAATTGATAAAGAAGAATTTGTAATCGCTGCCTTTACTGGGAATAACAATACAAGTTGGCAGAATAATGTATATGACCGGACTAGGCTGTTTTTTCCACATGAAGATCTGACTTCAAAAGTCGCATTGCATAAACCTGATTTTCTTTTCTATTCCGGCGACCAGCTTTATGAGGGAAGCCCATCCCCACCTGACAGGTCAAGGGCACCCTCCTCTACCCTGGATTATCTCTACAAATGGTATTTATGGTGCTGGGCACATCGTGACCTGACCAGGGACATCCCCGCAGTAGCTATACCCGATGATCATGATGTTTATCATGGAAATCTCTGGGGAGCAGGCGGCGAGATCCCACCCGAAGGACCTGAAGATGGGATATATCCTGAACATTACCGTGGTGGTTTCGAAAGCCATTGGATTCAGGACCAGGGTGGTTACCGTATGGGGACAAAATTTGTTAATATGGTGGAAAGAACACAGACCAGCAACCTCCCCGGCCCCGTAGATCCAACACCAGTTAAAAATGATATCGGCGTATATTTTACCGATATTAATTATGGGGGGATAAGCTTTGCTGTTCTGGAAGACCGGAAATTCAAATCCGCTCCTGCCAGGATCCTGGTAGATGATAAGATCATTAATGGATTCTCGCAGATCGAAGGATACGATGCAACTACTGCAGACCGGGATTATGCTCAGCTGCTGGGACAACGTCAACTTGACTTTATAAATGAATGGGTGCATGATTGGGAAAACACCTGGATGAAAGTGAGCCTGACACAAACGATCTTTGCCAATGTGTCCACTTATCCGGATACGTTTAAAACTGATGCCGGTACCCCAAGACTCCAGCCACTTCCCCAGGGTGTTATTCCAAAAGATTACAGCATGGCCAAGGACATGGATTCAAATGGATGGCCCCAGTCCGGGAGAAACAGGGCCCTCGAAGGATTGCGAAAAGGATACACTTTTATGATAGCAGGAGATCAGCATCTGGGATCAGTCGTTCATCATGGCATAAATTCATGGGAAGATGCCGGGATCTCGTTCTGTGTGCCTTCCGTGGCAAATGTATGGCCCAGAAGATGGTTCCCGCCAAATCCGGGCTTGAACCACCAGGAGGGTAAACCAGGTTATACGGGTCGGTATTTCGATGGATTTGGAAACCGGATCACCGTTCATGCAGCTTCTAATCCTTATGTTTCAAACATCTACCCTACCGAATTGCATGATCGTGCTCCCGGATATGGAATCGTAAAGCTGTATAAAAAGGAACAGAAAATAGTGATTGAATGCTGGCCAAGACATGTGGATCCTTCAGAATCAGACGCAGAGCAATACCCTGACTGGCCGCTTACTTTTACTTTAATGGACAATTATGGACGTCAGGCCGTCGAATGGTTACCTACTATAAAAACAACGGGCCTTGACAATCCTCCTGTTGTTCAGGTTATTGATGAAACATCCGGGGAGCCGGTTTACACAGTACGCTCTTCAGATAATTCTTTTTGACGTCAAAGTGTTTAAAAAAGGGTCATATACTGTGAAAGTCGGAGAACCGGGAACGGATAAATGGGAATTATTGAATAATATCCAATCTATAACTGAAAAAGGTTCTGAAACCATAGATCTGGCGTTCTAGGACTTAAATCCTGCAGATCTTAGACCTGGAGCGTGCACAATACACTTTTGCCTAATCCTAGCGACTATGGAAACCTATGTATAAAATGTAATTAAACTCGAGGACCTTAGTGTAAAGGTATTGAAACTTACCTGTATCAATTGAAAATAACAACAACCTTAGTCTATTGGCCTTGGAGCTTTATCGTACTATGAATATATCCCTGGAACCATATTCAAGAAAGCCTTATTTAGTCAAAAAGCTTCATATTCAACAATTATAACATTCAGATGTGTCTAAATATTTTTTTATGCGCCAAATTATTTTTGTTGAATGTGCAAATTTCTATCCGCTTCATTATTCATGACAGGTCTGCTTCTGATGGCAGGCGCGTTATTTTCTCAACATTCCAATATAAAAGGAATAGTCAGGGATGAGGCCCATCTATTTTGCCTTACCCTTCAGATAAGCTATTTTTGCAATCGATCAATTAAAAAAGCATGAATACTAATACCAGGAAATCTGTTGAGGTCTGCTTTTCACCGAAACTCTATGAACACAGGCTTACCAGGAACAACTTTATTGTTGTAATTGTGGATATCCTGCGTGCAACAACCTCTATTTGTGCTGCTTTTGATCATGGAGTAGAAAAGATCATACCGGTGGCTGGGATTGAAAAAGCCAGGGAATATAAAGAAAAAGGCTATATCGTAGCCTGTGAAAGGGATGGCAGGGTACTTGATTTTGCAGATGTTGGCAATTCCCCTTCTGATTTCCTGAAAGATTCATTTAAAGGGAAAACAATTGCATACTCCACCACCAATGGGACCAAAGCCATCAACCTGGCATCCGATGCGGAAGAAATTGTTATCGGATCATTTACCAACCTTTCAGCTATTGCACTTTGGTTAAGTAAGCAAAATAAAAACGTGGTTATTTTATGTGCCGCCTGGAAAAACCTGTTTAACCTCGAAGATTCACTATTTGCCGGTGCACTTTCTGAAAAGTTATTAAATACAGAGCATTTTAATACTGAATGTGATTCGGTCAAGGCAGCTTTGGATCTTTGGTCACTTGCGAAGGAAGACCTGGCAGGATATCTTTCAAAATCTTCTCATAGAAACCGTCTGAAGCACCTGGTATCCGATGAGGATTTTCAGTACACTGTTACCCTGGATTCGAATAGAGTTATTCCAATATTACAGGCTGATTATTTGATAAACCAGGGGAGTAAATGAAAAAAATCACCTGATTCCTTAAAATCAGGTATATAATTCATCTCTAAATTTTTGATTTTTAATTTTCAGGAACATAAACGCTTAATTTCCAGCAATTTTGGCCAATAATAATTCTTCAGGAAACTTGCATTTAAAATTGAATATTCCTACCTTATTTTATTAATTGGGGAAATGGTCTAATACTATTTTTTGTTATAGTAAAAAGCGGTAATTGAATTTTTTAAATCTTTACTTTTTTCAGCCCCATGTTTTTGCTTTTTTCATTCCCATATTGCATAAGGAAAGTTATCCTGTTTCGGGACATAATTATTGATCAACGTCCAATTTATATACAAAAATCTTGTGATAATTTTTTGATATCCAATCGCGGTCCATAGGCTTCAAATTCAACTATATATTAAACTCAAATCTTACACTAATAACCAATAATTATGAAAAGAGATATATTAACTATTTTGCTGCTTCTAAGCATTTCCTCTATGGTGTTTTTTCTTGCCAATTGTGGGGAAGATGAGCCAGAAGAACCAAACAAACCGCCAACAGTTAGCATTACGAGTCCATCGAATAGTGCTGCTATAGAAAAGGGAGAAACAGTACAAATAACTGTTACAGCAAATGATCCAGATGGATCGGTAAGCCTTGTCAGGATCTTAATTGACAATGTTGAAGAGGATTCTTTTAACTCGCCTCCTTATTCCGTTAGTGTTAGCACAGCCGATGCTGACGAAGGCCAGCATACCATTAAGGCGGAAGCTACCGATAATGAAGGTCTAAAAGCAACAGATCAGATTACCGTAACCATTACTGAAAGTGCCCCGCCAACAGTAACGACAGCCGATATTACTGAGATAACTGCAGAAAGTGCCACAGGGGGTGGTAATGTTACAGACGATGGCGGTAATGATGTGACTGTACGTGGTGTTGTATGGAGCGATGCCACCGGACCCACCCTGGAAAGCAATTCTGGTAAAACAGAAGATGGAACAGGTACAGGCGCATTTACCAGTAATTTGACTGGACTTACAGCAGCTACTACTTATTACGTAAGAGCGTATGCGACGAATAACCAGGGTACTTCATATGGGGAAGAGAAGAACTTTACTACCGAAGGATCTTTGGCTACAGTAGTTACCGGAACAGTTTCAGATATTACCAATGAATCAGCAGTATGTTCCGGGGAGGTTACTGATGAAGGAGGATCAGCTGTTACTGCTCGCGGATTGGTATGGACTTTAACATCAAACGTCGAACCAACAATTGAAACAAACCTTGGAATGACCACTGAAGGAAATGGTTTAGGTGCCTTTAGTAGTCCAATAACTTCGCTGGAACCAGTTAAAAATTATTGGGTTAGGGCCTATGCAACAAACAGTGAAGGAACTGCCTATGGTGAATCAAAATCGTTTGGCACATTAGAAGGGCCGCCTTCGGTTACTACTGCAGATGTCACTAACATCGACGCTCACGTGGCCATAGGAGGTGGATTAGTAACTGATTTCGGAGGTGCAACTTTGTTAGGTGGTGTAGGAATTATTTGGGGCAAAACGCCAAATCTTGATCTAACGGATGTAAATAGTTACGACGGGATTTATCAACTCTATAACATGAACCAGAATGGTGATCATTCATTCGAAGGGCCATTGTCAGGACTGGATCCAGAAACACTATATTATGTAAAAGCTTTTGCAGGAAATGATTTTGGCACCTCATATGGTGAAGAAAAAACATTTACAACCGGAAGTTTTTCCGTAGAAACCGGATCTTTTACTGATGACAGAGATGGGAATACTTATAATACGATAACCATAAGCGGCCAAACCTGGATGGCTGAAAACCTGGCCTATCTGCCTGATGTTGTTTGCCCATCTAATGAGGATTGTGGTTACTGGGTATATGATTACCAGGGATCCGTTGCAGCTGACGCTATCGCTACTGAAAATTACGGTACCTACGGTGTTCTATATAGCTATAACACGGCAAGTCAGGCATGTCCAACAGGCTGGCATCTGCCTTCAAGTGATGAGTGGACTATATTTGAAATGAATCTTGGCATGCCCTTGAATAGCGCACAATATATAGGAGGTTTAAATACCAGAGGCACCGATGAAGGTGGAAAAATAAAGGAAACTGGAACGTCTCATTGGGTGGCTCCTAACACTGGAGCTACCAATATCTCAGGTTTTACAGCACTCCCAGGTGGGGAGCGATCAGCGGGAGAAACTTTTCAATTACTTGGAATTTGGGCTGAGTTTTGGACCTCCACCCAATATTCTGGATCTACCGATGCCCACCGGCGCTACGTGGATTCAAGTACTTCAACGATTCATGCTGGAGCATATTGGGAAATACATGGCCTTTCTGTTAGATGTGTGGAGGATTAAATGTTATGATATTTAAATAGGCCTGAATTATTATACTGCCCTTTGGATATTTCTAAAGGGTAGTTTTTTTATAACTTCTCCTATTCTTTATCCCGGCTTCAGCGGGAAAGGGATCTACAGATGTGTGAGATTCTTGCGTCTCTAGGTACGCTCATAAATAAAAAAAGGAGATTCTTCGATCATTTGTGTTCCGGAGAATCGCTCAAAAAAGGAAGACTTAACTCATCGAATGCAAAGCCACCTTATTCCCTTCTGAATCTTTAAAGGTTGCATAGAACCCTAATTCATTTGTAATAAGTGCTTTTGGAGTCAACACCTTACCACCAGCGCCTTCTACACGGTCCAGGACTACTTGCAGGTTCTGTCCTGCATTCAGATAAATCAAAGCACCTTCTTCGGATACTTTATAACCCGGACCATAAGCGATGGCACCACCTATTCCGCCCTGCTCAACCAGGAAAAAGCCAAGTGTAGTTTCTCCCATGGCCATGGAAGGCATTTCATAATCATAGATGGTACTGTAAAACTTCCGTGCCCGTTCAAAGTCTGCAACGGGTATTTCAAACCAGTTGAGTGAGTTTTTTAGATTTTCCATACATTTCCATTTAAGACAACCTTGAAAGATAATGAAAATTCAGGATAAAGCTCAATTCGATTGCAGGGTTTGTATCAGGCATTGTCAATTTTACGACAACAAAGATTTATTTGGCATAAATCTTCTCGAGCGCGGCTATTTCCTGCCCTATTTGCTGGGACTTTGCATATGGATTGACTTATTTCTGAACTCAGTGAAAAATCTACATTAAATAGTAAAATTCTTCTGCTGCCCGTGTTTGAATGAAAAAATGACGGACTTTGTTGAAGCAGATCTGCTTTGTGACATACCAATTCATCTCAATATTGGATAGCGACCAAAGTCCGGGGCGGTATTTCAGTAAATTCAAGCATGTGATCTGTAAATTCCTTCTGAATCCCTTCCGTAGCTGGAAGAACCAGACTAACTTTAGCTCTCATAGGGAATTCTGCCTCCAATGTAACAGAAACCGCCTCATCCCTGAAGTTCTCAATAACGATCAGGTCATCACCCATCAGATACAGCGAAACCATGCTGGGCGCATCGAATTTCACGCCAAAAGGCGCAAGCATTTTATTCCTCAATATATTCAGTTCCTCCCTGCCCATTCGAAGGACATTGATCGGATCAATATTAACCTTCAATAAATGAAGGTTGTCATACTGATCAACATTCTCAATATAATCTGCCAATCCATCGGTGATAAGAACCGGTGTATTATCAGCCTGGAACTGATCCAGTTTATCCTGCCAATCCGGATCTTTTAAAATCTGAACAGGAAAGAACGCGGCTTTGGCGGTCATGTCGATCTTCTCTTTTGGAACCAGAGGCAGGCCCAGCATGCCTACAAAGTTATATATATAAGCATCGGCATCACTTCCCCTGAAAGTTTTTGTTGTGTCATATTGATTATGTGGCTCGCTATTCGCAGGTTTCACAGCCAGAATCCCTTTGATCGGCTTATCATCTACCAGCTTTGCCAATTCAAACAGACCTGGCAACTCTACTTTCAAGGCTTCGATATCCGCAATTCCGGTACCTTTCCTGTTTACATATTCATTGGTTTCCCGGTTCAATCCGCCATAAGAAAAAAGCATCATTTCCCTGGCATCGGCAAGTACGGTTTGACGCGCTTGCTCCAGATAGGTCTTTGGCGTCGTGCCCAGGGCATCGAACCATCCCCCTCCTGTTTTATCACCACCTATATCTTTGAGCCATCGCATAATAAAATAGGCTCCATACTGTGGATCATTCAATCCCTCCGTGTTGTTGAAAAAATCATTATCCCGCGTTTCGGTACCCACCCATATGTAATCATAGGATTCCGTTTCTCCGAGTACCTCATAGCCCCGACGATGGAAGTCATCATACCACAGGGGGAACTTATTGATTATTTTCACATTTGGGTTCACCCTTTGGGCTGGTTTCAGGATATATTCCCTGCTGATCATATTCATAAGATCACAGCGGTACTGACTCATGCTCATGTCACCGCAAGCTTCCAGGCATTCTTCACATTCGCAATGCGTGAACAAGAAATCGTCGATCATTATCAGATCGAACATGGAAGCTGTATATTCAAATATCCGGATAAGTTCCTTATGCGTTTCCTCACTGGTATAACAGGCAACTATGGAACCACCTGTGGAAGGTTTACCGAAATTCACCGTCGTGACACATCCTGATGCCTCAATGCCTGCAAGCTCAAATTCCTCCTTCGCATGCATCAGGGTTTCCCGCTCAGCGGTGTAGCCCCTGAAAGTCTCAATAAATACACGGGTCACACCTGCGTCCTTGCACCACTGAATAGCACTATCCAGGCCTTCCTTATATGAAAGTTTATCCCGCACATCGTGTGCGGTGAAGATGGTGGAAACTCTTAACAAATCCTTATTTGCATTGGCCAACTCCCAATTGGTTGGCGGTGTGCATGAGGTTGCTAGTAACAGGGTACCTAAAATAACGCCAAGGACATTAAAGAAAATCTTTTTCATGAGAAAGCATTTTAAAAAATGAGGATTATTAATCAAAAATATAAGTTAATACGCTAAAAATAGCTAAAATATTAGTCTCCTCCTAGTACAAGTTTTTCCACACAATAGGTTAAATACCTGACCTGAATTCATAAATGATATTTTGACATCAAGTGTTCTAAATTCAGTCCCATTCTATGTAAAATATGTAATTGTTAAGGAAGTAAAACAGTAAATAGATGAATTACAGGATATGCATTACCCCTTTCCATACGATCAATTGACATCATATCATGTCTTACTTTTCATTTCTAAAGACAAAGTCCCGGGGGCCCCGACCAACAGCATATTCGTCCAGTTTATTTCCTGAAAATCATAGGTATATACCATCCCATTGCCCTGGAAATACACAGCATCGGTAATATAAACCTCATCATTTACAGGATCAACTCCCAATCCGTAAAGGTTCCTTTCGGCTATTATCTCAGAATAACTTTCGGGCTGATTGATACTGGCCCTGAAAATATTATTCTCGGTATATGAAAAATCCTCAGCCCATTTTTCCCCCATAAAGAACAACAAATCTCCATCCCCATTAATTGCTAATCTACCATTTGGAAATATACTGCTGATATCTATTGTCTTAATTACCTCTCCACTAACCAGATCGATCTGCTGCAAGGCCCCACCACTTATATATGCGCCGGTGGAAACTACCCAGAGGTCCATATTCTTATCAAGGACAAACTGAGTTGGTCCATTATTCACTTCTATCGAATCCTGCAGTTTGTTGCTTACCGGATCATAAATAGTTATCAGGTTGGTCGCGCTATTTGCCACATAGATCAGATTCATCAATTGCTATAACAGCCTTCAGGCCTGGAAGGGGTTTCAAGCGTCTTGGTTATCTGCATGGTTTCAAGGTCTAAAACGATAATCTTTGAATCCGGACTGGCCCAGTTTTCATCATATGGGCCCCAATCGGATACATATCCATAATTTGAGTATCCGGCAAAATACCTCGGCAGAGAAAGGCCACTATTGATGGTCCCAGTAGAAGTCATATCGCTTTCATTGACAATCTCGATACGTCCATTGCTATCAATAATATAACCTTTCTTATTATGGAAGGCCATAGATTGAAAAATGGCAGCAAGAGGCCTTTCGTTTATGGTTTCAAAAACATTGTTTTCCACCCTGGTGCTATCAAAATCATAATAGCTGAGCGACCCATCGCTATCAGTAAAATTACCTTCATTAACAATAAATACGCCATTCTTAAAAAATGACTCCTCCACTGGTTCAGGATCATTACTACATTGAACAAACAGGATCAATCCGAAAACCATCATCAATCCACTTAAAAAGCTTTTCCCCATAACCTTCATTTACATTATTTGTTAAACAAAAAATTTATTCCAATCATATAATTCCGTCCTGGCATAGCCCTGAATTTCATATTCTCATATGAAGTATTCAACAGGTTATTTATCCGGAAATCTATATTTAAAAGCTGGCTCTTTATCCTGATATTTTTTCCCACCTTGAAATTCAGCAGGTAATAGGAAGGCAGATCGGATTCATTATCCGCTGTTACATACCTTAATCCAGTATAATTCATTGATAAACTACCGTACCAGTTTCTTATCATTCCTCTGTATTCAACTCCACCCATATGGATTGGCGTATACGGAATTTGATTATTTATCCCTACATCACCCTCGTTGATGGATTCCTTCACTATAGACTTTGAATACCCGTAGTTCATGCTCAATTGCGATAGCAATAATCCAGTCTTAATATCCATACTTGATGAAATATCAAAACCATAGGCGTCAACTTTTCTGACATTTTCAGGAATCCAGTAGGAAGGGCCGGGCACCCACATGATCCAGTTATCAACATTATAGTAATATGTGGAAACTGCCGTTTCAAGCTGAACACGGCCTTTATATTCATATCCGACTGTTGCGTCCAGGTTCCTGCTTTTCTCCGGTTGAAGGTCAATCCGGCCACCAGGTACCCAATACCGGTCATTAAGTGTAGGAACACGGTAATTAATTGCAGCCTGACCCTTCAAAAACAAAAGAGACCTGCTTTTTTCAATAACTGAGTATTTTACTCCCACTGAAGGAGAAAAGGGGGCATCATATCCCGCAACAAAAGTTTGCCGGATATTCAGGCTGAACTCCCACCGGTCTAAAGCATTATTTACAACACCTCCATAAATATCTGTCCTGTTTTCTATAGTCTGATCGTCATAACTTTCAACCTCAGCAACGATGTGGTTGAAATTTGAGCCAAAACGAAATTCCCAATTATTTACACTGTTTTCATAGTTAAACTGTCCGATATACTGTCTGGTATTTATTTCTGAAGCCTCATTGTATAACATATAGTCCCACAGATAAGATCCTTTCAATTCAAAATAACCGATCCCGGATTGAATTCCATAATCAGCTACCAGCCTAAGGCTTTTGTCTTTCTGGGTATCTTCGGCATCTTCATTAACCATCGTGGGTTGAACTTCCCGGTCGGAATAATTGAACCAGCCTTTAACGGCCAGCTGAGATCTGGAAGAGGTATTAATAAACACATCCTGCAAAATCCCATATTGGAAAATTGAAGCATTCTGTTGCCTTTCAACAGGTTGTCCGGGTTTGGTAATATTTTTATACTCGAAATCATTATTATTCTGATGCCTGTAAAACTTACTGGTAAGATATACCCTCTTCCCAACTTTACCCTGAACTTTAAGTGTAGTCAGGAAATTATGAAAACTGCCCGCATATTGACCAATACTGGCACTCAGGGTCTTATTCCAGTCAGCCGATGATTCCAGCAAAATTCCTCCCCCAATTGCATCTGAACCAAATTTTGAACTTGAAGATCCGTAAACAACCCTTACATTATTAAAAGCCAGCACGGGGAACAAGGAGAAATCAGATTGACCAATCGTTGGTTGATTAACATTAATACCATTCCACAATACTGCTGTATGACTTGCCCCTGTACCTCGAAACGATATGGATGACAACATCCCATTTCCATAGGATTTAAAATAAATAGGATTTTTAAAGTTTATGATATCATTCAGGTTGTAGGCCTGGAATGCTGCTTTATCAAGGGAATCTGCTTTATTTATAGTACTCCCCGGACTGAATTTTTCGAAGTATTCTCCATGAATGGTCAATCCCTTCATACGGATCGTATCACTTTCCAGATCATTTTCTACAAGTAGATCATCTTTGGCAGGAGGATCATCATCAAGAGGCAGATCATCTGCATATGATGGGAGAACCAAAAAAATAAAAAATAATATTACCAATCGCCTGAACAACATTATGTTGAATTAAATCTTACAAAGTAGATTAATCCAAAACGTTCAAGGAGTAAGATTTGAGATGGTTTAGCAGAAATCGAATTGCTAAGCGTCCCAGCCTTTCACCCGAAGCTTTGAAAGTACTTTACGGCAGGTCTCCTGGCTTGCTTAGCTTTCCTTGCCTTCCCACCCCGTTACCGGGACAGTGGCCTGAGGTTTGGAAAACCACTTACAGCTTACAGTTGCGGGGACAGCTCCGGACTTTTCCTGCTAAAGCAGGATTCACCGGATTCCCTTTTAATCCATTTCTGTTGAAACAGTGTGGAACCGCATTGCTGTAAAGATAGTTAAGTAAAGCCTCATAGGAAATCTTATAGTGAAATTTATTTTTATCTCCCTCCGGATGATAGGCTTTCTTATTTTTCCATTACAGAATGACACAATTTTGTTAAACTTGCAGGATGATAATCCCGATGAAAAACCTTATTACTTTATGTAGCATACTAATTCTCCTGATGATTTTTGGCTGTTCAGATCATAAAAAAGTGCGCCAAAACAAGGTAGGTGAAGGCATACGGGTTCAGGCACCTACGAAGGTCAAATATGCAAAGAGGTTTAACATCACATATTTCGATTCTTACAAAAAAATTGAAGTAAATGAACCCTGGCCCGGTTCACCAGATACTTTAGTCTATATCATCACCAAAGATAAATCCGTAATGGATTCATTTGAAGGAGATGCTAAGATTGGCCTGATCAGGCAGCCCATCGAAAATGTAGTATGTTTTTCTACAACACATCTTCCATTTCTGGAGTTGATCAATGAAGAATCCCGTTTGTGCGGTTTCCCTACAATTGATTATATCTATAGTGAAAAAATCCAGGACATGGCCAGAAAAGGAAAGATCAAAGACCTTGGGCCGTCAAATGAGATCAATTTTGAATCATTGCTTGAACTAAACCCAGACCTGGTATTCGCATTCACCATGGGCAATGAGCTGTCTATGATCAGGAAAATTGAATTATCAGGAATCCCAATGGTCTTAAATGCAGATTATCTCGAAGATCACCCATTGGGAAGAGCTGAATGGATAAAATTCATAGCAACTTTTTTTGATAAGGACCTGGAAGCAGATTCTATATTCAATGAAATAGAGAAAGCATACCTGGCGACTAAAACCGCAATGGATAATATAGAAAAACGTCCGCAAATATTTACTGGAGTCGTATATGGGGATACGTGGTTTATGCCTGGTGGGAAACACTATGGCACCCGGTTTTTCAATGATGCAGGCGGCAATTATATATGGTCAGATAATAACTCCGGCAATATTCTCCAACTCAGTTTCGAATCGGTTTATGAGAAAGCCGGCAATGCAGACTTCTGGATTGGAACAGCCACTTATAATTCTCTCAAAGAAATTGAACAGGCAGACATCAGGTACCAGGATTTCAAGGCATTCAAAATGGGGAATATTTATAATTATTCTGAACGCGTAAGTGAAAAGGGAGGTAATGCCTATTTTGAGTTAGGTTATGCAAGACCTGATATCATTTTAAAAGATCTGGCCAAAATTTTTCATCCGGATGAAATGAAAGGCCATCAATTCTACTTTTATAAAAAATTGTATTAGATTCATGTCAATGAGCAATCGACTTTCTGGCATTATACTTTTACTCTTAGGCATGCTGGTCATACTGGCCATAATGAATATTTCGCTTGGCTCAGTATATATTCCATTTCAAAAGATCTTTGCAACACTTACCGGACAATCCATTGAAAATGAAGGGTGGCAGAACATCATTTTACAATTCAGGTTGCCAAAAGCTATAACAGCCATTCTCGTTGGAAGCGGGCTCGGAATAAGCGGTCTGCTTATGCAAACCTTGTTTCGAAATCCCCTGGCGGGCCCATTTGTACTTGGCATCAGTTCAGGCGCAAGCCTGGGTGTGGCTTTAGCCATCCTAGCAGGTATGACTTTTGGTTTCGGCCTGACACAGATGGGTATTGGAGGCAGCTGGATCCTGACCATCTCAGCCAGTCTGGGAGCCATACTTGTACTTTTGGTGGTAGTACTGGTATCACTGAAAGTGCAGGATAGCATGTCATTACTGATCATCGGCTTGATGTTCGGCAGTGCGACCAGCGCAATTGTTACTGTATTGCAGTTTTTCAGTAAAGCAGAAAGTATTCAGGCCTACCTGGTCTGGACCTTTGGCAGCCTTGGTGGTGTTACCTGGCAGGAATTACAGATTTTTATTCCTATCGTTTCAATAACATTATTTGGTTCATTTATGCTTTCTAAAAAACTAAATGCCTTGCTTCTTGGCGACAATTATGCAAGAAGTATGGGTTTAAACATAAACAGTACAAGATTGCTCATCATTATCGCAACCGCTCTTCTGGCAGGTACCATAACTGCATTTTGTGGCCCTATTGCATTCATAGGCATTGCCATACCCCACATAACCCGCTTGATCTTCAACACATCGAACCACAAGATATTATTTCCAATGGTTGTACTTTGCGGGGCTATCCTAATGCTGATCTGTGACATAATAGCTCAAATACCAGGTCGTGAATATACCTTGCCGATCAATGCAGTAACGTCTGTATTCGGTGCTCCCCTGGTGATCTGGTTAGTAGTCAGACGTAAAAACTTCAGTAAAACTTTTGCCAAATGATGGCTGGAGAAAACAATATAGCCATCGAATTGCGGGATCTGACGATTGGGTACCATAGGGGAAATTACCAGCTAAAGATTTTGCAAAACCTGAATGCTGTGTTGCATAAAGGCGAACTGGTATGCCTCGTGGGAGAAAATGGGGTAGGAAAATCAACCTTGCTGCGCACAATCTCAGGTGTACAACAGCCTTTGTCCGGTGAAGTGTTCATTGCCCATAGATCTTTGCGGGATATATCCTCAATAGAACTGGCGAAAACAATCAGTCTCGTTTTGACTGACAGGATCTATGCCGGGAATCTTTCGGTCAAGGAATTGGTAGCACTAGGAAGATACCCATATACAAACTGGCTGGGCAATCTCAGAAAAGAAGATCAAAAGAAAATTTACTGGGCTCTGGAGATCACCGGGACACAATACCTCGAAGATCAATTAATCGGAGAGTTATCTGACGGTCAGTTTCAGAAAGCCCTTATCGCCAGGGCCCTGGCTCAGGATAGCGACATGATCATTCTTGATGAACCAACAGCACACCTTGACCTTGTAAATAAGATAATAATACTAAAGCTTTTAAAAGACCTTGCCTCTAATACGGGAAAATCCATTTTGATGGCAACCCATGAACTCGAACTCAGCTTACAGATCGCGGATTTTATCTGGATGACCTATAAAAATGACAAAATGGTAACGGGAACACCTGAAGACCTGATCATCAATGGTTCATTTAACAAAATGATAAATCATGATGCTATACTTTTTGATAAACTTCATGGTAGATTCCAAATTAAAAGTAAAACGGATAAATTGTGCTCGCTTTCCGGAGACAAGTCGGTATATTTCCTTACACAGAATGCCCTAACCCGGAAAGGATGGTCAATTGCAGAAAAGGTGTCGGATGTTTCTATAAATATCAGGAAAAATGAAAAGGAATTTACATGGCAGGTCAGGAAGAATAACCTGGAAAAAGAGGCGCATTCAATTAAAGATATGCTGGATATTTTAAACAGTTTATAAATGATACATTTAATTCTATTAATTATTAGCCTAATATCTTTATTCCCAAAAATGGAAAATAACCAGGATACCATCAAAGCAATGACTTTTAATATACGCTACGGAACGGCAGATGATGGAGAAAATTCATGGGAATTCAGGAAGGACCTTGTTTTTAATGTAGTCAAGGAAAGTCAATGTGATTTCATCGGAATGCAGGAAGCCATGATCTTCCAGGTCGATGAGATCCTGGAAAATTGTACAGGGTACCAATATATTGGCGTGACCCGTGAGACAGATCCTGCTAAAGGAGAAGCCTCCCCGATACTTTATAATTCATCAAGATGGAAACTGATTGAGGGAAAGACCATGTGGCTATCAGAAACGCCAGAAATACCCGGATCAAAATCCTGGAAATCTTCACTTCCAAGGATCTTTACCTGGGGAAAATTTGAGCATAAAGTAAGTAAAAGACGGATCTTAATAGTCAACACCCATTACGACCATAAGTCCGCTGATGCAAGATACCACAGCTCAGGGGTAATCGTAGAGTATATAAAGCGAATGAAAAATGACCTCCCCTCCATACTTCTGGGCGACTTGAACGCAGGAGAAGATCAGGCCCCCATTACCTATTTGACGGATAATAAAGTCTTACCATTAAAAGACGCATATAGAACCATCAATATGAAACAGGAAGAAAAAGATATGACATTTTATGGATGGAAAGCACATAATCCTGGCACAGGTAAAAGGTTGGATTATATTTTTCACACAGGCGATATAAGGGTTCTATCTTCAGAAGTCATAAATTACAATTCAGGGGGCAGGTATCCTTCTGATCACATGCCAGTAATCGCAGAATTTAAATAATTAATAAGATTTCCAGATGATCTACCGCATTATTTATAATTATTTTGAATAAACCATTAAGAATTTTATATTGACCTTATAATTTTTTACACCTGGCATATGAGTATTAAAAACATCTTCTTATTGGTATTTGCAATTCCTTTGTTCATATCCCTTAATTCCTGTAAGAAAAGAACCCAGACTGAAAATCATATATTCGATTTTGCACAGTACGTTGATCCCATGATAGGAACCGATGGCCATGGTCATACATATCCTGGAGCCACTATGCCTTTTGGACTCGTTCAGGTCAGTCCTGATAATGGAATAAGCGGATGGGATTGGGTTAGTGGTTATCATTATTCCAATAACCGCATCGTAGGATTCAGCCATACCCATCTTAGCGGTACTGGTGTCGGCGACATGCTTGATGTGCTGATATTACCTGCTGCAGAAGCTGTTCACTATAATTCTAATGATCCAATTTCGAGAACATTTGATTCATATTATGCCACCTATTCTCATGAAAACGAATCAGCATCTGCAGGATATTATTCAGTTCTGTTTGATGATTCCCAGATAAAAGTTGAATTAACCGCATCCAGGCGTGCCAGTTTCCATAAATATTCTTTCCCAACAAAAGACACCTGCTCGGTACTTATAGATCTTGGATTTGCAGTTAACACAGACAGCGTGACATCATCACATATAAAAATAATCAGCGACACCCTGCTTACAGGTTTTCGCTATTCCACGGGTTGGGCTAAAAACCAGAAAACTTTTTTTGCTGTTCGTTTTTCAAAACCTTTTATATCATATGATCTGATATCATCCGATAGTATTTATTTTGATGCTTCCACGTCAATTGAAGGACAACATGTAAGAGGGATTATCAGATTCATGCCTGACGAAAATGATCAGTTGATGATCAAAGCCGGTATTTCTGCAGTTAGTGAAGAAAATGCACTGATCAGTATAAACCATGAATTGCCAGACTGGGATTTTAACTTTGCAAGAAGCCAGGCACGGGATGTATGGAATCGGGCGCTTAACAAAATTAAGATCACTTCAGATAACGAGAAATTGCTCCGGACATTCTATACTGCGATGTACCATAGCATGCTGTCTCCAAATGTTTTCAGCGACAGCATTGGCAACAACACTTTCGAATACCGCTCTCCGGATGATCTTATTTATATTGATACTGCGTTCAACAATTATCATACCTTTTCTTTATGGGATACCTATCGGGCAGCCCATCCTTTATTTACGATCATTGAAAAGGAACGTGTTCAGGATTTCGTGCGGTCAATGCTGGCCCATTACAGGGATACGGGGCAGCTACCTGTCTGGTCGCTTTGGGCAAACGAAACAGGTACTATGATCGGATACCACGCCATACCGGTAATTTACGATGCATATAAAAAAGGATTGCTTCCTGACCTGTCGGCAGACTCCTTATATGCTGCCATGAAAGCCAGCGCTTTCCAAAATATAAGGGATACCCCTTTGTATATAGAATATGGATATATCCCTGCCGACGATTTGAGCAATACAGTCTCAAAAACCCTTGAATATGCCTTCGATGATTGGTGTATTGCGCAAATGGCAAAAGACCTGAATCAGATGAATGAGCATTATTATTTTATGGAAAGAGCCGGAAATTATAAGAATGTTTTTGACAGCAACACACTATTCATGAGGGCTAAGCTTGCTGACGGGAGTTGGAAAGAACCTTTTGACCCGATAGACACAAAATATAGAAATGATTATACAGAAGGCAATGCCTGGCAATATACGTGGTATGTTCCTCACAACATACCTGACCTGATCCAGATGATGGGTGGACCGGAAATATTTGAGAAAAAACTTGATTCTCTATTTAGTATAGGATCTGACATGGGAGATGAAGCTGCCCTTGACGTTAGTGGAATGATCGGACAATATGTCCATGGCAATGAACCAAGCCATCATATAGTGTATCTGTACAATTATATTGACAAGCCCTGGAAGACCCAGGAAAAAATTACTGAGATCATGACTTCCTTGTATGGTGATGACCCCGCCGGACTCTGTGGCAATGAAGATTGTGGCCAAATGTCAGCATGGTATATATTTAATGCGCTGGGATTCTATCCTGTTAATCCTGCAAATGGCAGATATGATCTTGGAGTACCTCTATTTGAACGGGCTGAAATTGAGCTGCCTGGGCTAAATTCCTTTATCATCCAGAAGAAAAATGATGCTCCGGAAAACAAATATGTAAAATCTGTGACACTGAATGGCGAAATATTGAATGAGCTGTTCATAACCCATGATCAAATTATGACCGGCGGGATACTGGAGTTTGAAATGACAGATCAAATACCTAATTAGGAGATTTATGGCGGATATCTCTATCTGGAAAGAAAAATTCAGGATTTCTCATTCACTTGTAGCTCCGGATGGAATAGCTTCCATTCACGGATTGGCTTATTGTTTACAGGAAGCAGCAATTAATCATGCGAGTGCGGCCAGGTTGGGATATGATGAACTGATCAAATTAAACCTTGCCTGGGTTCTTACAAGACAGCTTATCAAACTATACAAAATTCCGAGACTCAATGAAAAGATAACAGTGGAAACCTGGGCAGCCGGAATGACCGATACTATCGCCATTCGTGATTTTAATATTCTGAATAAAGAACAAAATATTATGGGTATTTGCAGGTCATCATGGATGCTCATTAATTTGAATTTGCGAAAACCCGTCCGGATTCCTGAGGAGATGCGCAACCTGTTACCGAAGAATCCGGGAAGACTGAAGGAAGATGTGGAGCTGGAAAAAATTCCGTTATCTGAAAATTCAGAAGGTAATGATTCTTCCTATAAGGTTGTGTACAGCGACCTTGACATGAATCATCATGTAAACAACATCAATTATCTTAAATGGGTTCTGGATGATTTCGATTACTCTTACAGACAAAAGTTCAGGTTAGGGTCAATTGAAATTAATTATTTAGCAGAAGCTTTTTTCGGAGATCAATTGGTACGGAATACAGTCCAAATCAATGATCATGAATTTTTAACAAAAATTATTAGCAACAAATTCCTAAAGCCTATTTTGTCATCAAGGACCAAATGGTTGCCTAAGGATTGAATAATTTATTAATTTATATATATTTGTGCCGGCAACAAGCCGGCCTTATTTTTTATTAAAATATTAAAGCAATGCAAATTGGTATTTTAAAGGAACCAGATGACAAGAGGGTTTCGATCATACCTGATTCAGTCAAATTACTTATTGATGCGCAAAACAGTGTTCTTGTAGAAAAATCTGCGGGGGAAGAAGCCTTTTATTCGGATTCAGATTACATGGATAAAGGTGCTGAGATCGTTTCCAGGGCGGACGTATTAAGCAAATCGGATCTGATCATATCTATTTCACCGGTTGAAAAGAGTGATCTGGGTAAGATGAAAAAGTCAGTGGTCTATATTTCCTCCTTTCAGCCATTCGTGGATGAAAAGATCACTTCCACTTTAAGTGAGATGGGTATCACCGCTCTAAGCCTTGATATGATCCCAAGAATAACCCTGGCGCAGTCGATGGATATACTTTCATCCATGGCTTCAATTTCGGGATATAAAGCTGTACTAATGGCTGCTACCCACCTTCCCCGTTATTTTCCGATGCTGACTACGGCTGCAGGAAGTATCCCTCCGGCAAAAGTTTTGATCCTGGGTGCAGGGGTGGCTGGATTACAGGCCATTGCCACAGCAAGGCGACTCGGATCCATGGTGGAAGCCTTTGATACGCGCCTGGCAGCTAAGGAAGAAGTACATAGCCTTGGGGCTAAATTTGTAGAGGTTGAAGGGGCTAAAGATGATAAAGCAGCAGGAGGATATGCGGTCGAGCAAACCGAAGAGTATAAAGCAAAGCAGAAACAACTGATTGCCGATCATGCAGCTAAATCAGATGTAATCATAACCACAGCTCTTGTGCGTGGCAAACCGGCTCCGGAGTTAATTACAGTGGAGATGGTAAAAAGCATGAAAGCTGGATCAGTAATCGTTGACCTGGCCGCCATCACTGGTGGAAACTGTGCATTGACCGAAGTTGGCAAGATCGTGGAAAAACATCATGTTACCATCATCGGTTTGAAGGACCTCTCTGCCACTGTACCACTTCATGCAAGTCAGCTATATAGCAAGAACATCATGAATTATTTAAAGATATTCCTGAAAGAAGGACAAATAGAATTTGACTTTGAAGATGAAATAACCAGGTCAAGTTGCATTGTTCATAATGGAGAAATAAAGTATAAATCCTAAGTAAAATGGACGTAATATTAAATTTTATAAGTGAAAACATAGTGATGATCTACATCCTTGTCCTTGCTATTTTCCTGGGCATGGAAGTAATCTCAAATGTACCGGCAGTATTACATACCCCTCTTATGTCAGGCGCAAATGCCGTCAGCGGGGTAGTAATAATCGGAGCCATATGGCTGATCAGGAATGCTGAGCCTGACAATTATTTTGTTTTAATCATAGGATTCTTTGGTATCGCAATGGCCACTATAAATGTTGTGGGAGGATTTGCTGTAACCAACCGAATGCTGGAAATGTTCAAGAAAAAGAAAAAGAATTAACCGTGAAAGATCCAACATTAGACTTTTTATACCTAATCGCAATTGTCTTATTTGTAGTAGGACTTAAAGGATTAAGTCATCCTGAATCAGCCAGAAAAGGGAACCTGCTTGCTGCTGCAGGCATGATTCTGGGCATAATAATTACATTGTTCTATCCCTTTGGCAACACGCCCAATAATTATGGATGGATAGCAGGTGGTGCCGCAGTAGGTGGTGTCATTGGTTATTTTGCTGCTGTTAAGATTAAAATGACGAAAATGCCTGAAATGGTTTCCATATTCAATGGATTTGGAGGCGCATGTACCATGCTTATTGCTATAACAGAATTTAAAACCTTGCCCCCAGGAACTGAATATATGAGCGGGCAGGTGCTCACAATAATTTTCTCCCTTTTTATAGGGAGTGTAGCTTTCAGTGGGAGTTTTGTTGCTTATGGGAAGCTCGATGGTTTCCTCAGGGATTCGATCAAACTGCCTGCTCCGCAGTTATTTAATGGTATTCTATTACTGGGCATCATTATCCTAAGTGGATATATTATGTCTCAAAATGAGTTGAATTATACTTTTGTATTGATACTGCTCCTGCTTTCGATCATATATGGTATAACTTTCGTTATGCCGATTGGAGGGGGTGACATGCCAGTGGTTATTTCCCTATTGAACTCATTTACGGGTCTTGGTGCAGCAGGTGCTGGTTTGATCTATGGAAATCAGGTCATGATCGTAGGAGGTATTCTGGTCGGTGCTTCCGGGACATTCCTCACCGTACTGATGTGCGAGGCTATGAACCGTTCATTGATCAATGTAATCATTGGCGGCCTGGGCGCCACAACGCTTTCAGGTGACAGCTCCCGAGAGAAAGTGGTTCGAGAAGCTACACATGGCGATACAGCCATTTTATTAAAGTACTCACAGAAGGTTATGATCGTGCCAGGATACGGCCTGGCTGTAGCTCAGGCACAACACGCCTGCCAGGACCTGGAAAGCATGCTTGAAAAAGAAGGCGTCCAGGTACATTATGGCATCCACCCGGTTGCAGGTAGAATGCCAGGTCATATGAATGTTCTTCTTGCAGAGGCCGATGTTCCCTACGAGAAACTGCTTGAGATGGACGAATCTAATAGTGAACTTCCTTCGACCGACGTGGTTCTTGTAATCGGTGCCAATGATGTTGTCAATCCTGCTGCAAAAGAAGATGAGAGCAGTCCGATATATGGCATGCCGATCATTGATGTCGAGATGGCCAAAAACGTTATTGTTATGAAACGTAGTATGCGAACAGGATATGCAGGAATTGATAATCCACTATTTTATGGGGAAAAGACCAAAATGCTATTTGGGGATGCAAAAGATTCTCTCAATAAACTGAAATCAGAAATATCAAACGCTTAATCAACATTAAATAATATTTGCACTATAAGTTTTAGAAAGGAATCTGGATAAACAATTACTTAATCCAGGTTCCTTTTTACCTGTTTATCCTGCAGGGAATTGATTGAAATCGGAAAATATAATAGAATGGCATTAAAATTTTCAAACAGTCAGGAATTTCTAAATAAGCTGCAGCTTTATATTAATGCCTTTATAGCCATTCCAATGCTTGGTTTTATCATTTTATTCCTTAGAATAGAGAACAGGTCATATTACCCCGATTTTCTTGGAGAGGAAATCACCTTCTATCTAAGGTTTGTCATATTTGCAGCAATTATGATCTTAATCGTATTTGGCTTGATACTTTCTAAAAGAAAACGGGAAAGCCTTGATGCAAATATGAGTATCAGGGACAAACTGAATATATATTATAGCGCATCAATATCCAGGGCATATTCCCTATTGGGTGCAACCCTCCTTGCACTTATTGGGCTGACCCTGACTGCCGAACAGTTTTATGTGATTTACTATACCATATGCCTCGTTGCATTCTCCATGACCTACCCTACCATATACAGGATCAATCGCGAGCTCAAACTGAACCGGGAGGAAAGGGAAGTTATCATTTCCAGAAAAAAAATTAAATAAGCGATACTGCTTTATCGTTAGTTTTTATATTACTCCTAAAACCCATGGATTGAATTGATCAATGAAATCAGAAATCATCATACATAACCAGGTTTCGCTGAACGGAGCTTTTCTTGGATTCGAGGTAGACATGGAAAAATACTATTCCATTCTAAATGGATTCCATCCAAAATACATTTTAATGGGCTCAAATACGGCAAAATCTGGTATTGAAACCTATTACGAAAACACCCCCGTAGAATCTCCGGATGATTTCAGAAAACCAGCCATTGAGAAATCTGATAAGCGGCCATACTGGGTAGTTCCTGATAGCGCTGGGAAACTGATGGGACTTTTGCATGTATACAGGAATGCAGGTTACTGCAAAGATGTTATTGTGCTTATTTCGAGGAATACATCAGAGGAATATAAGCAGTATCTCCATGAAAGAAATTATGATTTCATGTCAGAGGGATATGATAAGGTTGACCTGGAATCCTGTCTAAATAAACTTGAACTAAAGTATGGTTCAGGAACAATTGTAACAGATGGTGGTCGCCAACTGGTCAAAAAAGTGTTTGAACTTTTCCTGGTAAAAGAGATCAGCCTGATTATAGCTCCATTGCTGACAAGGAAAAAGCACGAACCTTTGTTATACAACCTGAATCTTCCAAAGAATACCGAGTTGAAATTAGATTCTGTCACCAACCTGGACAATGGATTGGTTCATCTCAGGTATGCCTTGAAATAAGTCCTTTTACCGCCTTTTTCGATAATTTTATAATGCCATTTAAATCCTTTTTAGTCCTTCTGGCATGTTTTATGCTTTGTGTAATTAAGTATTTTAAACCTTTTTGTGAAAAAAGGTGTCTATATAAGTAGAACATTACCCGAAATCTGAATGTCTAAACGTTGGTTTATATTGGCCTTTTCACTTTTTTTCCTGTTCTTATTCAGAACCTGGATAAATGAAATATCTACTTCGGAAATATACCGCGTTGGCATTATTGATTCAGGAGACAATAATCAACTGCTGATATACCCGGCCAGTTCTACCTCTTCTCAAAACCTGAATGGCGAGTTTAACGTTGTGAGTACACTACAAAAATCATCGGAGTCTCAATATATTGAACTATTGGAGAACAATAATGAGTTGTTCTACATCTTCCCAATTTTCCCGGATACACTTTCATTTACTATGTACGACGTTATCGTGAATAACGACACCAGGGTAAATGCATCCAGCCCGATATTCAAGTTTTCAGATTATTAGAAATTAAACTTGGACTTAAAGTCATTGGTATTCTTATAGGACTCTTATAGTATGATCCCAAAACTCAAACCGTTCAGGGAAGGGCCTCTGTCCTCAATAAATATTGTATTGATATCGTAATTCACGAAGAAGTCCACGACCCTGAATCCCATGATAAAACGGGCCCCATACCTGAAGTTATTCAGGAAGTAGTCCCCCCTATCATGATTCTTATTTTTAGTGCCGTTTTCCCGCCAGGTGTACTTGGTAAAACTCCACAAACGATACCCGATGTATCCTCCCAGGCCGATCCTGAACCCTTTATCGTAATAATCCCAGTTAAACAAATCCCGTTTCCTTCCGGATCTGCCAAAACTGAATACCGGAACCAGCGTTGCATTGATATAGCTAACGGTTAATTTACTTTTTATCGGGCCTACAACTAAATCATCCTCCCAGAAAACGAGTTCTGTCTCATCTTTTTCCATTCGGGTCCTGTCATTCTGAAACTTGAGATTATACCAGCTGATATTGGCCCCAAAATCGAGGTAGAAAGATCCGCTCACGTGAACCCTGTTTGTATTGGCAAGAGCCACATACCACGACCCCCAGTTTCTTACAGTATACAAAGCATTTGTTTCATTGGGATACTTTCCGTTCTCGAGCCAGTTATTCATTCCTAATTCAAAGTTAAAATAACTTCTGGTCCTCTTATAGTCCTTTTTCTTTCTCGATGATTCCTCCTTTCTCATCTCGGTCTGCATCTCATCCCTGAGTTCATCCTTGATCTCTTCTTTCAGGACATCCACATCTATCACCGTCCCCTGCTCTACGATAATACTCGTATCATTTAAATATTTTTCACCAGTTTCATCTTCAATTTTCAAGTATTGCTCATCATTATTCATGGTATCGACTGAAATGCTCAGGTCCTTCAGCATTTTGTTCAAATCGAATTCACTGATCTTTTTGAGTTCAGCAGGATCATCGACAAGGATCATGATCTTGGATTTATTCCCAAAATTGATCACTACTGTGTCCTTAACTACCCTGCCTGGAAGTTCTGGTGAAATGGCAGCAGATAATATTAAGTTGCTGAAAATAAGTATAGTAGTTAGTATTGTTTTCATTCTGTTGATTTTTCTTTGTTATTGACTTTTTCTTCTTTCCTGAAATCAAGGGCAAAGAGCTTGTCTTTATAAGTTCTTATATCACCCAGGACTTCATCCATAGTTTTCATGTTATCCAGTTTCGAATAGAAATTACTACGTTTTGATTCTGATTGCTTACCCTTATCTCCAGATGCGATATACTCGATGGTAATCTTCATTGGTTCACGTTCTTGATCGGCTGTTGAAACTTCTTCGACATGATCCATTAAATCCGGATCAGCTACAAAATATTCTATATAAGCGTTTTTATCTTCCTGCCCGGCAGTTAATTCGTCATATTCCTGATCAGCCCCAGCTAAACCTTCCATATCGATCTCAGGATCCATTTCTATGTCTTCATTTCCCTGAGCTATAGCAGCAAGATTTCCATTTGCATCAGTTTGAGAGTTTCCGGGTGATGAATCCCTTAAACTGATTACTACTTCATTATCCGGAATGGGATCCTCACCTTGTCCGGGAGTAATTGATCGAGGATTGGGAACATTTTTTAAGACAGCAATAGCAGATTCATTTCCGGCATTAAATGCTTCTCCCTTACTGAGATCAATCTTATCAGTTTCAAATATCCTGAATGAAAAGATCCCGGCAAATGTGAACAGCAATATGCTGGCCGCGATACTAAATCTCTTTATTAAAACGCTGCGACTCCGGTATTGAATCTTCCGGGCAAATCTTTCACGGGCTTCATTGGAAGGCTCAATAACCAGTCCTTCGAGTTTATCCTTGAAAAGGTTTTCTAGATTATTTCTTTCCATGATTTCTTTTTTTCATTTTTTCTTCCAAAGCAAGAATTTTACTTTTAAGCTGGACTTTTGCCCTGCTGAGTTGGGACTTGGAGGCGCCTTCCGTAATCTGCAATAGATCGCCAATTTCTCTATGGCTGTATCCTTCCATTACATAAAGATTGAAAACTGTACGGTATCCAATTGGCAATTCATCGATCAGAAAGAGTACTTGTTCTTTATCCAGTTTACTATCAGCCATTTTGTAATCCGGTTCTCTTTCGGCCTTCTCAATTGAAACATTTAGCCACATATTTTTATTCCTCCGTATATAACTCAAGGACTCATTTACCATAATTCGTGTCATCCAGCCCTCAAAACTGCCCTCGCCTTTATATTGCCGTATCTTTTCGAATATTTTCATAAAGCCACTGATCATAATATCTTCCGCCTGGTCGACAGTACCAACATACCGGCGACATATACCGGTAAACCGTCCTGAGAACCTGTTAAACAGCTCAGTTTGAGCCTTGGGATATCCTTTTCGGCATCCTTTGACAACTTCTTCTAAGCTTGCTGATTTATTTAATTTCAACCTCATCCGGAAAAGTATTCAGTGTAATGATGTAAAATAAAAAAAAGGTTGCATGGCTTTAAAAAAAGCGTTCAATTCATCAATTTTATAAGTAATAATACTTTTTTAGACGTAGTGCAGCATTTGAAGATTATCAAATGACATAGATTTTTAAAATATTAAAGGAATAATATGAAACAAATATCAATTATACTGATCACATTGTTACTGATGAGTTGTGGAACGAATGAGGGGAATGGTGATAACAGTGGAAATAAAAAGAGGAAAACGGATCAAACTGGTCAGGAACAGTGCTGATAAAAAAGTCGAAGTATATATTGATCAACAATTTTTCACGGCCTATATTTATCCTGAATCCATTAAAAAACCTGTTCTTTTCCCATTAATAACAGCTTCCGGCATAACTTTAACAAGGGGTTTTCCCCTCGATCCACAACCCTGGGAGCGCATAGATCATCCGCATCATGTAGGGATGTGGTTAAACCACGGAGATACGGATGGCCTTGATTTTTGGAACAACTCCGACTCAATTCCTAAAAATCGAAGGCCACATTATGGCACCATATTCCATCAGTCTATTGAAGAAATAAAGAATGGAGATGATTTCGGATATCTTGAAGTTTCAGCTGAATGGGAAAGACCGGACGGAAGGGTAATTATTGAAGAAAATACCAAATACTATTTCCGGGGAAGTGAGAATGTAAGAACCATTGACAGGATCACTACCTTGACAGCAACAGACCTTAACGTATTATTTAAAGATTCGAAAGAAGGGATGATGGCCATAAGAGTAAACCGTGCCATGGAACTTCCGGAAGAAAGTACTATTAAAGTACTTAATGAAGATCTGGTACCAGTAGAGGTAAAAGGGAACGAGGGGAACAGATCAAGGGGACATTACCTGAACAGCGAAGGGATTGAAGGTGCTGGCGTTTGGGGACAACGCGCTAAATGGGTAAGATTGGGAACAGATATTCAAGGTGAAGCTGCAGGAATTATTATTATGGACCATCCTGATAATCCCAATCATCCAACTCATTGGCATGCGAGGGGCTATGGCCTATTTTCTGCCAATCCTTTTGGTTCACAGGCTTATACCAACGGGAGAGAATCCTTTAACTTCTTTCTTCATACTAAGGAATCTGTAACTTTAAAATACCGGATATATATTTACAACAAAGTAGAACCTGGTGATTCGGTGATAAATGCTGAATATGAAAAAAGAAATTTGCAAGTATGTTTGGGAACTGATCAGGGTATTTTTAAGCTTGCAGCCTGAAGACTAATCAAAGGACAAATGTCGTAAAAAATGTCAGGTCAATGATGAGCTGTTTCAAATTGACAAAAAAAAAAATAGGAGTCATTAATCAACTGAATTTTTAAGATAAATTAATGGAGAAAGAAAGAAAAATTGTAGCTGCTATGACATCATTCGGCATGTCCGGATTGGTATTTCATGGTCCTTTACTGAGTGTTCATCCCGGGTTTCATCTCAAATCTGTCTTACAAAGAACAAAAGATTCAGCCAGGGAGAAATATGAACATATTGAGATTGTCCGGACTATTGATGAACTTATAGATGATCCGGAAGTTGAGCTTGTCATTGTAAATGCCACCAATGATACACACTATGAACATGCCCGAATGGCTCTGGAGGCCGGGAAACATGTTGTAATCGAAAAACCCATGACCAATACCATTGAAGAAGGGAAGGATCTGATACGGCTGGCCCGGGATAAAGGGCTGGTATTGAGTGTATTTCAGAACAGACGCTGGGACAGTGACTTTCTTACCCTTCAGAACATTTTAGAGGATGGTTTACTGGGCAGGGTAGTTGAGTATAACGGTAGCTGGGACAGGTATAGAAATTATATTCAGCCTAATACATGGAAGGAGGAGACCGGACCAGGATCCGGTTTGTTATACAACCTTGGCCCCCATTTAATCGATCAGGCACTGGTTCTGTTTGGGGCACCTGACGCTGTTGCAGCTGATATCCGGAGTATGAGGACTGATTCAAGGGTAGACGATTTTTTCGAGGTTTATTTACAGTATGAAGATGTGAAGGTACGTCTGCACTCATCTTACCTGGTAAGGGAACCTTATCCCAGGTTTACCGTTCACGGCACCCTTGGTTCATTCGTAAAATATGGCCTGGATGTACAGGAAGCGGCTTTAAAAGTTGGGGATCTGCCCGGAAAACCCGGATGGGGAATAGAAGATGAAGCCATATGGGGAACCCTGAATACGGAAATCAACGGGGAACATGTAATCAAGAAGGTTAAGTCAGAACCAGGAAATTATCTTTCGTTTTATGACAACATCTTTGAAGCGATTAGAAATGGAGCTGAATTAATGGTGACACCACAGGAAGCATTGTTAAATATTCATGCTATTGAACTCGCTTTCAAAGTTCAACTGAAGGACGATCCATACCATTTGATAAAAGCCTTTTAGAAGCTTGAGTTTATAATTAGCCACTATCGGGAAAAAGCTAAGGATGAATAGCTCAATTTTTTATTTGGGAGCCGCATACTTAATCCAGCTATATAGAACCAACAAATTCAAGCCATGGATCTCTTCCCAAAACAAAGAAGTAAAATGCACATGCCAGCCATCCATGAAAAATACCAAGGACAATAATATTACGAAACCTGAGAAAGATAAAACAATAACAGATTGCCAGCAGGAAGGTTGCCGCCATTAAAGGAACTGATGGATAATGAACCAGAGAAAACAGCACCCCTGTGATTCCAATAATAGATTGTTTACTGAGTTTGGAATTCCCCATATCATAAATATTTCCGCAAAAAAGAGAGATAATAAGGAGTTGTTGAATGGTCCCCCACAGGGGATATAATATCATAACAGGTATAATATGCCAATTGAATATTAAAACTCCTTTACTTAAACCGTACCAAATGCTCACTAAGGTAAGCACCAAAACCGGAATTGATAAAACTTTCAATGTTTGTATGAAACCGGTCTTGCTCAGACCCCAGTCCTTTAATACAGAATGTTCCTTATAAACTCTCCATATGATGTATGTCAGCCAGAATGCTCCGGCCAGAAGGATAAACCAGAATTTGGCATCAAGAACATCAATGACCATAAATTTCAATAAGCCTGTTAGCACAACAGCAAATATTTCAAATTTCCTATAATTCAAACCGATGGGGTTTTATTGCTATTTAATGTTTGGGTTCTATGCAGTGCAGAACAACAATCCCTAAACTCTATTTATACTCTTAATATTACACTTTTGTTGTTCATTATGGTGAACTAAATTAATATTATTTGGTTCGGGCTGAATTGTTGAATCTACCCTCAAAAAATAATTATGTAATTAATTATTGAGATAATTATATAAATAATTCTATAATTATTCTCGATCAGTACGCTGCTCTGTAATCTACCCTGATCAATATACTGACCAACTCATTTTGACTGATCGTTACAGGATTGATGACACCACCCTGGTCAAACCTGTTGGCGAACAAACCTCGTTATTACTTGATACATCCAAAATGTTGTAAAATCGTCCGCCAATAAAGAGGTCTAATGGTTTAATTTTAAAAAATCTTGTACTTTAAATATAGTGAATGGTCAAATGCTATGCAATTGTAAAGAGTATGGGTATTATATGTTTTTTAAACCTGAGATCGCAGGAATAATTTAAAAGGACTTTATGGCTCCATAAAAAAGAATGCATCAAATATTTTCCGTTGTTGCTTATCAAGGATTATTGGGTGGATATGTTATTTGTTAATACAATTATTTTGATTTTATTCCTTTTCTCGCACCTAAAATTGCTCCTATCACAGATAATACAATTCCACTACCAAGTATTATCCATATCCACGATGATTTTGTCCAGAAAGGAATTTGAAAAAAATAAGAACTTACGATATGTACATTGCAAATAACAGGAGTGTACCAAACACTTTTTGGATATACCCTGCAAATAATTACACATGCAGCGACTATAAAAACAACAAAGAGGATAGCTGTTATGATTAATAACATACTACTTTTAGATGAAGATTCATCATCGAGTATAAAGAAAAATAGCATTGATATAAATAAAGTCATTGAAGACAAAGCCCAGGCTGGGTATTCAGCTAAATGTGATTCTAATGTTTTTCCCCATAATTATAAATTTTATTTAAATTCTATGTGTGATAATATTTTATTGTATGGTGTCGTGCGGGATTACGAGGCAATTTCCTATCAGTTTACACCGACTTTTTTAACGAGTCACAAACACTCGCAAACCTCTGAAGCCTGAATGCAATATACCATGTGCTAGGCAAAGTAATTTTTCTTTTCTTTCATTTCTTTAATGGTTACCTCTAATCCTTCTTTTGTATGATGGGTATACAGGCTTCAAATCAAGTAATCTTTTGCTTTTGAATTTGAAACTTCACAATTCAACCGTACTTTTTTTATTTCATAAAAATCATTTCCAAAAACTAATTTGATAACAAATGCTGGAATATGTCCGGGTTGTTTTTTATTCATCAATTCAGCCATATAAATTGTAAAGTCCTTTTGAGTGACTGCTGTATCGTCAGCAATAATAAACTTCACCCAATTGGTACCTCGATGGCTTTAAGCAATAATACAAAACTAAACGTAGT
>CALOCZ010000064.1:0-276856 GCA_942491935.1 uncultured Cytophagales bacterium | reverse complement strand
ATACCCCGGATACCTCAATTCACCTGTTAAATAAGGAAGTATCCTGGAAACCTGAACTATTTCAACGGAATATAAGGGCAGGTTATTTCAGCCCGGGTAAAAATAAATTTGCCCCTGAAGATTTTACTTTAACCCCGGATCAAAGCAGGCGAAAAGCGGCTGATGAAAAGATCTGGTTGAGACGTATGCGCTTTGGTCGAAGCAAATACCTCCAGTTTGGCCATGCTTTTACCACTTACTGGGAGACGTACAAAGATACCTATCCGGAGATATTTGCGCTTAATGCCAGGGGGAAAAGAGAACCTCTGAAAAGGGTGGAAAGGGTAAAAATGTGTCCGTCCAATCCTGAACTGGTCGATCTCGTGGTAAAGGAATGGTTGCATAATAAAGAAAATGCACCCTACCGTCATGGTTATTCTATTTCCGGTTGCGAGAATGATACGGACGGATTCGGGGATGATGAATGGTGCCATTGCGACGATTGCCGTGCTTTGGATGCACATAAAGAAGGGGAATCGCTCAATGACCACCTGACGGACAGGTATACGCATTTCTGGAATAACCTGGTTACAAAAGCCAGTAAGCACCAGGAAGATATTATGGTTTCCTGCTATGCTTACCAGGAGACGCTGCTTCCACCAAGGAATATCCGGTTAAATCCCGGGATCGTCGTGGAATTCATCCCGAGGATGGCCGGAGATTTCGAAAAGACCCAGGCCCTGTATGACGGATGGAGGGAAATGGGTATGGAAATGATGTTGTTCCGCCCAAATGATCTAAACTGGCATTCCGGGTAGACTATGGGACAGGAAGAAAGGGTGTTCCGGCATTTTCAGCTGGCTCTCAAAAACGGAGCGCTTGGCACGGATTTCGACTCGATGTACGGATACTGGGAAGGTGTTTCAGATCTCACCTATATTATCCTGGCAAGAGCCCATATCGATCCGGATGCGACTTTTGAAGAACTTGAGCAGGAGTTTTTAAACATTTTTGGCCCGGCTGCAGGAGACATCGGAGCCTATTACAGGCATTGGAGGGAGATCTTCAATAACAAAATGATCCCTGCAGATCTGGAACTCAGTGATGGTGTCGATCCGGTCTATTTTGAGTGGTACGATATGGGAAAACTTACCCAGCGCATTGACGAATTTTACTCTGAGGAAGATTTTGAGCTGACTGACAGCTACCTCAGCAGCGCCTTGAATAAGGATATTTCAATACTGGCTAAAGATTATATCAAAAGGATGCAAATAACTAACCGGCATAACAGGCTGACTTTTCAAAGTCTTATGGCCGGTATAGAAGGTAATGATAATAAGATGAAGGAAAAGGCCGGGGAACTGGTTCAATTCAGGATCGATAACAAGGATAATATCGATATGAACTGGGGGATGTTGTTCTGGGCCCAGTACTATCACCTATATGACCAGATAGGTACCAGGTTTCTTGACTTTCTGTCGGATGATATCGATTTCGGGGATTATTAAAATAAGGTAAGAATGTGTAAACAGGCATAAAGAAAAAGATATAGCCGTGGTTTGAGAATAATTAGAAAGTATTTAGCATAAAAAGTAAAATAAAAGTTATGGACTGTAAAAAAATCAATCTGCCTGCGATTATCAGGATGTGTATAATCATATTAATACTCAGTGTATATGGCAATGTCACTGCCCAGGAGAGTATGTTGTGTCTCGGACACTACTGGACGGAAGATGAAGCCAATCTTGTCATGAAAGAATTTGCAAGTGAGTGGAATGACAAGGCTTCCTGGGAAGCCAGGGCCGAAACTATTCGGGAAGGGATAATTGAGGGATTACAGATATCGAAAATGTCTGGTATCGAAGGGAATTTCAACCCCATCATCAGCGAGCAGGTTAAAATCAATGGGTATATGGATACAAACGGATATATTGTTGAAAATATAGCTATTGAAAGTTTTCCCGGTTTTTATATTACCGGGAACCTATATCGTCCGGCAACAAAGCAGGGTAAATATCCAGCAATTCTTTCCCCTCATGGACATTGGTATGACAGACGATTTTCAGAAGAGGTTCAGAAACGATGTGCTTCTTTGGCACGGATGGGTGCAATTGTTTTTGCCTATGATATGATAGGTTATGGAGAATCACTCCAGGTAAACCATGATATCTCAATTGCCTTATTACTGCAGACCTGGAACAGCAAACGGGTACTTGATTACCTTTTATCGAGACCTGGTGTAAACCCTGAAAGAATTGGTATGACCGGGGCATCTGGAGGAGCAACTCAGACTTTTGTCTTTACCGCAATCGATGACAGAGTGAAAATGGCTGTCCCCGCAGTTCAGGTATCCGCACATTTTTTTGGAGGATGTTCCTGTGAAAGTGGCATGCCCATTCATAAAAGTAAAGACCATCAAACCAATAATGTTGAAATTGCCGCACTTTTTGCTCCAAAACCGATGTTGCTGATATCTGATGGAGCGGATTATACACATAATACGCCCAGGATCGAGTATCCATACATTCAGAAAGTGTATGCATTGTATGATGCTGAACATAAAGTTGAAAATGAACATTTTCCATATCAGAAGCACGATTTTGGTTACAATAAGCGAGTGGTAGCGTATAATTTTTTCGGCCAGCACCTCGATCTTGATGTGGGCAGAATGCCCTATAACAATGGTTTTAATGAAGATTTTATCATACTGGGATATAAAGATGATCTAAGCATTTTCAATGATGAAAATCCTATGCCAGGAAACGCATTACAAGGGGATGATGAGGTTATAGCTTTCTTGAAATCAAATTATGGTATTGATTATCATGTCGAATAGATCCCATATAGAGGAGTAACGAAAATAAAACCTTAAGAATTTTTAAAAGAGATGATTTGGGCCAAACGGATAACAAATACATAAAACTATGAAAAAGACCATTTTTTTATTTTTAGCCTTATTTTTCGCAGGCTTTCTAAATGCTCAGGGCCCTGTTGAGATCCAATTGCTGGAAGGCGAAAAGATCTGGTCGGGCGTCATTAAGGAAGGGCATAAGATGCCTTTTGAAGATGGCTATAAATTTAATTTTTACGCTAACAACATCTATAACCAGTTGCAGCCGCTGCTGTTAAGCAATAAAGGCCTGTATGTCTGGAGTGAAGAACCTTATGCTTTCGAGATCCATGGTGATAAGATCATCATCACGGAAAACCTGGGTGAAATAACATCGGGCAGGAACGGTTCTACGCTCAAAGAGGCCAGGCAATATGCCTCCGATAACTTCTTCCCACCTTCGGGAAAGATACCCGACAAGATGTTGTTTACAAGCCCTCAATATAATACCTGGATAGAGTTAACCTATAATCAGAACCAGGAAGATGTACTCCGATATGCCCGTGCAATTATAGACAATGGATTTCCACCTGGAGTATTCATGATCGATGATACCTGGCAGGAAGATTATGGTCTCTGGAATTTTCATCCGGGCAGGTTCCCGGATCCCGGATATATGATGGATGAGCTTCACAAGATGGGTTTCAAAGTAATGCTGTGGATCTGTCCTTTCGTCAGCGCTGACCAGGCCCTGGTCGTCAGGGAGATCATGAAAGGGAAAGGCTTCCTGATGCAGAAGACTGAAGAGACAACAACCTGGGAAACGGCCCGGGATCCGGCCATCATCCCATGGTGGAACGGGTATTCAGCACATCTTGATTTTACAAATCAGGCAGCGGTGGATTGGTTCAACAAAGAACTTGACCGCCTCGTGGCTGATTATGGGGTAGACGGTTTCAAATTGGATGCAGGAGATATGGATTTTTACCCTCCGGATGCTTTGAGTAAGGTAAAGGCAACCCCCAACCGGCATAGTGAGTTGTATGCTCAGTTTGGTTTGAGGTTCCCCTTGAACGAATACCGGGCTTGCTGGAAAATGGCCGGATTACCTATTGCCCAACGATTGCATGATAAAAACCATGAATGGGTAGATGTACAGAAACTGATCCCACATATGCTCACGGAAGGACTGGTGGGATATACCTTCTCCTGCCCGGATATGATAGGAGGAGGAAATTACGTAAGCTTTCTTGACCTGGAAACCATAGACCAGGACCAGGTGGTAAGATCCGCACAGATCCATGCCCTGATGCCCATGATGCAGTTTTCAGTAGCACCCTGGCGCATCCTAGATGAGGATCATTTTAACGCGGTCAAGAAGGCAGTAGAGATCAGGGAAAAACACGTGCCTTTGATCATGGAGCTGGCTAATCTGTCTGCCGAAACCGGGGATCCAATCATTGCAAGCATGGAATATGTCTTTCCAGGAGAGGGTTATGAGGACATCATGGATCAATTCCTACTTGGCGACAAGATATTAGTTGCCCCAATTATCCGGGAGGGTGCATATAAAAGAGATGTGGTTTTGCCTAAGGGAAAATGGAAAGCGGACGACGGCCAGACATTCCGGGGTGGAAAGACCATCGAGATTGATGTTCCGATTGACAGGATACCATATTTTGAGAAAATAAAATAATAGTTGTTTGACTGGGCACTTCAAAATAGAAGATTATATGATACCATGTCAATCTAAACCTGATTATGATAAGATATTACTAAAACTTGTCGGCAGGGGCCCTCAATTGAGCAGATTTGATTTAGGACTGACTGCCAGGACTCTTGAATTGAAAAGATTTAGTATTATCTGTTCGAGCTGAATATATTTTTTATAATACATTTAATAAACAACAGTCTAATGGATTTATTTATGAAGATCAGACAATATTTCTGTCTTGCCCTTTTCATCATCCTTTTTTCTTGCTGCTCGGATCAACCTTCCGAACAAATTCGGGAAAATGACATCGCTTTAAGTTGGGAACTCACACCAGAACAAAGAGATTGGGTAGAAAAAACACTGGGTGGGATGAGCATAGAGGAAAAAATCGGACAACTAATCGCACCAGCGATAGGACCCTCGAATGGTGAGCGGAATAAGGAGATCCTGGACCAGGTTACCGAATGGATCAATACATATAAAATCGGACATGTTTATGTCGCCAGTAGCAAGATGGACCCAGTAAAGACCGCCCAGCTGATCAATGATATGCAAAGTGCTTCAGATCTACCACTGTTGATCCATTCTGATCTTGAATGCGGACCAGGCACGAAATTCGACGGAGGCACCATCATGCCCTGGCCAATGGGCATTGCACAGACCAGGTCCGAAGAGCTTGCGTATGACATGGCAGCCATTACTGCAAAAGAAGCCAGAGCAATGGGAATTCATTTGATCAATTCTCCTGTCCTGGATGTTAATATCAATGCGGACAACCCTGTGATCAACGTGCGATCCTTCGGGGATGATCCTGACCTTGTTACCCGGATGGGTACAGCCTTTTACAAGGGTTTGAATGACTATGGGCTTATCGGTGCGGCTAAGCATTTCCCGGGCCATGGTGATGTGGCAGTGGATTCCCATAGTAAGATGCCAGCCATTTTGGCCGACAGGGAACGGCTTGACAGTGTTGAATTTCGCCCTTATAGAATCGTAATTGAGGAGGGCCTCAAATCCATCATGACCGCTCACATTTCCATTCCTTCTCTCGACCCTACACCTGACCTTCCTGCCACCTTGTCGAAGATCATTATGACTGACGTTCTCAGAGGAGAATTGGGATTCAAAGGACTTCTGATCACCGATGCTTTTGATATGGGAGGTATTCTCGGATCGGGAACTTTTGAAGAGGCTGCAACGCAGTCTTTGCTGGCTGGGAATGATATCGTGCTTTTGTGGACCAATCCGCGATTTGAAATAGTGGTGCCCTATATGTTGAACGCTGTCAAAGAGGGCAGGATCAGCCAATCTCACCTGGATAGATCGGTTCGCCGCAACCTTGAGATGAAAGCTAGACTTGGTTTGCACAAAAACAGATCTGTTTCAGTCGAAGAGGTATCAGTAAAGGTAGGCATCGAGGAACATCAAGCCAGAGCCAGGGAGATCTATGAAAAAGCAGTCGTTCTGGTGAAAAACAAGGAAAACTTATTGCCATTGGGCGAAAAGTCAATAAGCCTACTGTCGATCAATGATGATAATGGCGATTCGGATATCGGCGATACTTTTATCAGGGAGATGAGGTTGAGGGGCAACATTGTATCGGTGTGGTCAGCGGATCCCGAATCCCAGGTAGGAGATTTTCCAGCTGCATTAAAGGAAGCCCAAAAGGCGGATGTTATTGTAATTGGCCTCTTTGCACGAATAATGGCCCGCCGGGGTTCAGCGGGTGTAGTCCACGATCAATTCATCCAACTAATGAATGATTTGGCGGATACAACGACTCCGGTGGTGGTCGTGTCATTTGGCAGCCCCTACCTGATCTCGCAGTTCCCTGAGGTTGGCGGATACATGGTCTGTTCAGAACCGACATGGGAATTTTACGGATATGACAAGCACCGGCCGGGGCAGGTCACTGCAGCAAAAGCACTATACGGGGAATTTGAAATCACTGGTAAACTGGCTGTATCTATACCAGATCTCTATCCATACGGACACGGGATCCAAATGCAAAAAACAAATAATTAGATAAATTATCGATCACAAAATGAGGTTTAGAGCCGGAGATTACATTAAGTATTTGAATTTATTCTATTTAATAAAAAACAAAGCCATGAAAGCCATTATGATAACAAAAACCGGGTTGGCACCTGGATTAATTGGTCTTTTATTATTGATTTGTGTCATTCCTGCATTGCCTCAAGGCAAAGTCCAGACCATAGGCAGGTATTTGTGTATCGATTACAAACCATTTTTTCCGATCGGATTATATCACCTCCCTGACAGGCGCAATGACGACGCCATTTGGAAAGAAGTTGCCGATGCCGGATTTAACTTTTTAAACGCAAATGAATCTGGCAGGCATGGCATTTATGTAGCAAAACCAGTTCCCTGGAAAGAGGTGAATGGTAAACGGGTGAACTTGATGGAATTATATAGGGATCCGGGTATGCTTGATGAACTGAAAGCTTTCCTGGCCGAGAATGAAGATGATACCACCATGCTCCTGTGGCATGCCCCGGATGAGCCCTGCTGGTTCGGACCATCCGCCAATGCCCTACAATTGGGCTATGAAGCCATCAAGGCAAATTCAAAGAAACCTGTGTGGATGAATGTGGGTCCTTCCATCAATTCATTATGGCATTATAATATTCCAAGGGAATTTATGGAGATCTGTGATGTCATTTCAGAAGACATCTATCCGGTTCCGGATGGCTTGGCCAAGACCGGACAGGGTTATAACAAGTATGCCTATTATGTAGGGCAGCATACTGAAAAAATGGTGGAACTTGGTTCGGTAGAAGGCGTTCAGAAAACCCCGGTGTGGATGATCCTTCAGGGATTCGGGTGGGGTGATTTCGAAAGCTTCGGCAATCCGAAAGATTTTATCCCTCCAACTAAACATGAAATTCGATACATGACCTATGATGCCATTGTGCATGGTGCTACTGGTCTGATGTGGTATGGGCCATTTGATACCAAATCGGATGATCTCCACGCTGAATTCTGGGAAAATCTTAAGAATATGGCCTCGGAACTTCAGGAAATGTACGATGTGCTTACCTGCCCGTTTGAACTTGTAACCGAAAAGCTTATTATAAAAACAGAACATTACACAGATGATAATCCGGTCAAATGGCTCATCAAGCTGGTGAATGATAAGGTATATGTGATAGCGGTAAATACCCGCCCTGAACCCACCGGAGAAGTTACCATCAGCCTGCTGGATGACAGGGAAGCATATGTTTCAAATGTTAAGGTGCTTTTTGAGAATAGAGAAGCTGATGTAACGGAAAATTTTTCCTGGACCGATGAATTTGAAGGTTATGGAGTGCATATATATGAAACCGATATCTACTACCGCTTCATGAGGCGGTATTATGACAGCCCTGAATAGAAACCAATTTACCTGAATGCCATATAAATGAAGGAATATTAGCATGAAAAGCATACTCCAGCCTGGTAGGAATCAGAATTTATCATACGCTCGGGTTGACTAGCATCGCTCTGAGGGTTAAAATATCTTTTTAGGGGGAGATGGATCATATAAGATTGAATATTAAATTTTAAGTATGAAAATATTTATAAAATTAGCCATAGTGGGGATAATAATTGTTGGGTTATTATCCTGTGAAAAGAGTAATCCCACCGATCTTTCCAATGATACGGAAAATTGGGTTGAGGAAACCCTGGAAAGTATGAGCATTGAGGAAAAAAGTGGGACAGGTCCTTTGCCCTGCCATATCCCCTCCAAATGATCCGGCGAACCGGAAACCCTATGAGAAAGTAAAAGCCTGGATTGAGAAATACCATATCGGTAACATATACCTGACAGCCAGAAGGATGAACCCGGTTGGTGCAGCCAGGTTCCTGAACAGCATTCAGGAGATATCAAGGATCCCAATCCATATTCATGAAGACCTTGAGCCGGGTACGGGCGGCCGGTTTGACGGAGGTACGATATTACCCCTGCTCATGAGCCTGGCACAAACGGGATCGGAACAGCTTGTATTCGAAGCGGCTGCCCTGACAGCAAAGGAAGCAAGGGCTATGGGCATTCACCTGGTTTATTCGCCGGTATTGGATGTGAACCTGAATCCTGACAATCCCAACATATGTGTTCGTGCTTTCAGCGACAAACCCGAAGTGGTTGCACGCCTCGGCAAAGTATACGTGAAAGGCCTTCAGGAAAATGGCTTGATTGCTACTGGAAAGCACTTTCCGGGATTGGGGGATGTAAATGTCGATACCCATAGCAAGACAGCGCTCCTGGATGTTCCCAGGGAGAGGCTCGATAGTGTGGAACTATATCCGTATTATGAACTCATACCTGCTGGAATGGGGGCTGTTATGACTGCACATGTCTCGATACCTGTCATTGATCCGACACCTGACCTTCCCGCAACCCTTTCAAAGCCAGTGATGACAGGACTATTACGGGAAGCGATGGGATTTGACGGACTTGTCATCACAGATGCTTTTGATATGGGCGGGATCCTGGATGCAGCATCCTTTGAGGAACTAGCCGTACAATCATTTATAGCCGGGAATGATATTATTTTACTCTGGTCTAATCCGCAATTTGAAAAGGTCGTCCCGCATTTTATTAAATCTGTGGAAGAAGGACGAATCACATCTGAAAGCCTGGATACATCAGTAAGGCGAATTCTTAAAGCCAAAGCAAGACAGGATCTTCATATGGATAGAATGGTTGACCCGGATATGGTTCCTGATCTTGTGAACACACAAGTGCACAGGGATAAGGCGGCAGAGTTATGGAAAAGATCACTCGTGCTTGTTAGAAATGATAATGACATTATTCCGCTTAAAAAGGAAGAGCTATCCATCTCCATTGTAATTGTTAACGATGACAGAGAACATCCGGAAATAGGTAATACTTTCATGTCAGAAATGGAGAAGAAAGGAAACATCATCTCTTCGTATTCACTAGATCCGGAGTCGCCGGATTCAGGATTTGAGGGAAAACTTAGATTAAGTTCTGAATCCGATGTAATTGTGGTAGGATTATTTGCCAGGATCTATGCACGAAGGGGATCTTCAAAAGTCATGCATGAACAACTGGCCAAATTTATAAGAGACCTAAGCAAATACGGTAAGCCAGTAATCCTGATCTCTTTCAATAGCCCCTATCTGATATCCCAGTTTCCGGAAGTGGATGGATATATGGTCGCCACTGAACCGGCATGGGATTTTTACGGGTATGATAAACACAGGCCCGGACAGATCGCTGCAGCAAAAGCTTTATTTGGAGAGACTGAAGTTAACGGGAAACTATCGGTTACCATTCCGGATCTGTATTCTTATGGCCATGGGATCCAGTTGGAAATACAGGAATAAAATGTATTGAATAAAAGAAAATAAACAAGCATAGACCCTATCTTTAATATGTGAACGACTTTAAGATAAAATACATAATCTATATGAAAAACATGAGAGCAAGAACAAATCGATTTATCATTGGACTGACAGGTCTTGTACTTGTTGCCTTGATCCAACCGGCCTGGTCGCAGGGCGATGTACAGGCCATAGGCAAATACCTGTGCATTGATTACAAACCGTTTTTCCCAATCGGATTGTACCATCTGCCAGACAAGCGTTCTGACGATGAGATCTGGAAAGAGGTAGCAGACGCCGGATTCAATTATTTGTTGTCCAAAGAATCAGGTCGTCATGGCATTTATGTCTCCAAACCCATCCCCTGGAAAGAGATCGATGGGCAGAGATATAACCTGATGGAGCTAAACCGGGATGAAAGTTTTCTGGGAGAATTAAAAGGTTTTCTAAAGGAAAATGAGAATGATACGACCATGCTCTGCTGGCACGCGCCGGACGAACCCAGCTGGTTCGGACCTACATCAAATGTCCTTAGACTGGGTTACCAGGCTATAAAAAAGTATTCAGAAAAACCAGTGTGGTTGAATATCGGACCTTCATTTACTGAAAAAAAACATTATAATCTGCCTCATGAATTTCTTGAATCTTGTGATGTTCTGTCGGAAGATATATATCCTATTCCGGATGGCAAACGCAAGGAAGGACAGGGGTATAATATACATACTTATTTAGTGGGCGAACATTCAAAAAGACTTGTAGAGATGGGTTCGGTTAATAATGCGCAACATACTCCAGTCTGGATGGTCCTCCAGGGATTCGGATGGGGTGATTTTGAAGTTTTTGATAATCCAAAAGAGTTTATTCCGCCCAACAAGCACGAAATGCGATACATGGCCTATGATGCGATTGTCCATGGTGCAACGGGACTGATATGGTATGGCCCCTTCGATACAAAATCGGATGACAATCATATAGAATTCTGGAAAAACCTGAAAGCTATGGCTTCTGAATTAAAAGAAATATACCCGGTTTTGACCTGCCCGAATGAGCTGTTACCAGAGAAATTGGTTTTTCAACAGGAAGATGGATCTGAAGCCAGTCAATTGAAATGTAAGATCAAACTGCTTAAGGACCACGCAGTCGTTTTTGTCATAAATACACGTCCGGAACCACTAAGGAATGTTAATATTGGTGTTATAGACGATAATGGGGGACAGTTAACCCACGTAAAAGTTCTTGCCGAAGACAGGGATTTAGAGGTTATTGATAATACTTCATGGAAGGATGACTTTGAAGGTTATGGTGTTCACATTTACGAAACGGACATTTATTTTTCTTTTATGAGAAGGTATTACGAAAAACCTGAATCAGATTAATAAAGCTAATCTTATGATATATAGTATGAAAAAAGTCAAACAAGTTTATCTGTTGTTTTTGTTCGGAATTATATTGTTGTGTACCACCTATAGTCAGGCTCAGTATGCTGATCACATTCAGGTGGTCCTTGACAATACCAGACCGCTGGAATATGACAGGGGAGATCGTCTGCCTTTGGTTCTCTGGCCGCTAATTGATCCGGGCGCACTTACATCTGCACAGGCAGAAGCGCTTGTGGCAGACCTTGATTCCCGTGGCATCGCTCTGGTTGCCAAATGGACAAAAGAAAACCGGGATGAATCGCTGGAGAATGCTCTGACTATTGCCAGAGCACAAAAGAAGCTTGGGGCCGGGATCCACATAAACGCCATTGACCTGCTCTATTCTTTCTTTAATGGTGATGAATCGACCGCTCACATCGATGAACAAGGAAACACGTTCTGGGATGAGGGTTTTGGCCGGAAAAAGGATATGGGGTGTCCGTTTTCAATAGATTTCCGGAAAAAAGAGATCCGCGAAAGGGTTGAATACTACCTGGATGCCTACCAGAAGGAAGGACTTCAGGTTGATTTCATTTTCGTCGATTGGGAAGTTGACGGACCCCTGGAAGTAAATAATGCTTACCAGACTTCCATGAAATGTCAAAGATGCATTGAACATCTTGGCAAAAACATCAGTTTTAAGAAGTTTCAGGAGCAATTACGAAACATGCGTTCCTATCTGCAATATTATACTCTGAGTCAGCCGGTTTTATCCCGTTTTCCTAATGCATTGGTTGGAAATTATGCGGTATATCCCGCCGATGGATATCGCTACTGGTATGATTATTTCGAATATTATGTTGATGGGCAGCCAGCTATTCAGGATCAGAAGGCGATGTATCGGGAATGGTTTGATGATTTCCCTGCTACAGGATTTACCTTTGCAATGCCGGTGGCTTATACCTGGGCAAGAACCTTTAATTGGTATGATTTTGAGAATACGGATTACCGTTGGTTTTATAATATGCTGTTGGTGGCCAGCAATGCTGGGAAAAGCACACCTAGAAACATTCCGGTTATAACCTGGGTACACTGGAATACCATTTTCTATCCGGGTGAGCCGGATGAATCCATTATCCAGTTTAGTGAAGATGGTTATAAAGAACTGTTATGGCATATGTTACTCAGAGGGACCAATACCCTGGCAATGTGGTGCAGCCCAAATGAAAATGCCAAAGAGGTCAGCCTGATCCATGATGTTTATGCGGCTGCTCAGGAATATGGAGAATTCCTGGACCATGGTTTACCAATCAATTTTGAATTACCCTCTCAACCTGGTACGGTTGTATCGGGACTGATCTATAATGATAAGGTATTAGTAAGGCGAACGGATTTTGCTGATAATAAAGATCCGGTTAAGATATTTGCCGGAACTACACCAATCATTATCCCTGCATCTCCCGGAAAATGCCAGATAATTTCGTTATCAGAATAAGATTGGGAATATTAAATACTTTGAAATGGTAATTATATATGAATACAAGAATTAATTGAAAAATAAAGAAGCAAAAGAAAATTATTTCTGAAATTATAGCACCGATAAACGTATGAGGATAAATTCATAATCTGTATTATGAAATGATAAAATATTTTAAATTAATATGCCTATCCGCAAGCAGGGAGGATCTTAATAAGCAAGCTTTCATTTATTTAATCCCTATCTCCCGGATTGAGAAACATCGAAATGTATGCAGGGATTATTTACTTTTTTGTTAATTTAAGATTTGTACGATGTGTATATCAAGGAAATCATAGTATGTTATAAAATGCCAGTACGTTACATTATATTTTTCTTACTGCTATTTCTGTCCTTGATGGAAAATTCAAGAGCGCAGCAGTTTAAGGAGGTGGCTAACCTGGCCAATCTGGGTGATTTAAAAAATAATAATGGGCATGCAGTAGCAGATTATGATCTTGATGGAGATCTTGACATCTTTATGGTAGCGCTGAATTCTTTTTCTCCGGAGGATTCAACGACCTGGAGCAGGCTTTTACAGAACAATGGGGAATATGCTTTTATAGATGTAACCCTTAATGCAGGATTCGGCCTTCAATATGCCAACCCGGGAGAAGAGGGAAGTGAAGGGCAGAAAATGGGAGCCGCTTGGGGAGATTTTAACAACGATGGATACCCGGATCTTCTCCTAACTCATTATCGTAAGGTCGAATTATATATAAATAACAAGGACGGAACCTTTACGGATATAACGTCTGAAGCTGGAATAGCCGAATGTTATGAATGTTACAACAGCAGTGCCCTATGGTGGGATTATGATAAGGATGGTGATCTTGACCTCTACATCAGCGATTGGCAGGAGCCTAACAGGCTTTATCAGAACCAGGGAGACGGCACTTTTGCAGATAAAACATCCTATACTAACCTTGGTGATCCCGGGAATACATGGACCAGTATACCCATAGATGCCAACCGTGATGGCTGGCCGGATCTATACCTGGCCAATGACTATTTCAGAAATAAATTTTACCTCAATATGAATGGGGATTATTTTATGGAAGCGACATCCGCCTATGGATTGGAAGATTATGGTAACGGAATGGGGATAACTACCGGTGACTATAATAACGACGGTCTTTTTGATATTTACCTGACAAATATTTTCGAATTTTATCCCAATCCATTATTTAAGGCATTGCCAAGTGGGGTGTTTGAGAATAAAGCTGCTGAAATGGGTGTGGATAGCGCAGGATGGGCCTGGGGTACCAGTTTTTTTGATGCCGACCTGGATGGGGACGAAGACCTTTATGTTGTCAATGGCCATGATTACAGCCATCATTCGAATTTTTTTTATAAGAACATTGTGGATGAAGGCAGTAGTTCTTTTATAGATTGGTCGGTTCAATCAGGAGCAGATGGTCCGGCGGATGCCATGAGCCTGACAACCTTTGATTATGATAATGATGGAGATCTTGATATGCTCGTTTCGAATACGGATACCCTTTCATATTTGTATCAGAATATCGTGATACGGCCTGACATCACTTTGGAAAATAGCTGGCTTAAAGTCGAACTGGAAGGGACAATTTCCAACCGGGATGGATTTGGAACAATAGTTAAAGCGGCTGCTGCAGGAAAAGTTTACCACAGGTATTATCATGGGGCTGGATTATTGTCACAAAATCTTTTACCGGTTCACTTCGGGTTGGGTAAGATCAATACTCTTGACTCTTTGATGATCGTCTGGCCTAATAGCCCTGTTGAGGTTTTCTATAATATTCCGGTAAATCAAACCGTTCGAGTTATCGAACAACAAGAATTTATCGCTGAAGTTCCTTCATCCATTACCAGCATAGATGATGCACCCGACGACATACAACAATATCCTTTTAAATCATATCCAAATCCATTTAAAAAGTCTATTATATTCGAATTTGATGTTGCTGTAACAAGCAATATTCGATTGGAGATATTTACTGTTCAGGGGATGCGGTTATATGTAACTCAGGTATACAATAAAAACCGGGGAAAAATCCGCATTGAATGGGAAGGTGTAAATATGAATGCAATAAAGCAACCTTCAGGTATGTATTTATACAATATAAATGTAGATGAAGCGAGCTATTCAGGTAAAATTTTTATACACCGTTAGTTGAATACAGTTATTGTATTTGAATGAGCTGGGAATTGAACCTGCTTTCAGTATTCATAATGATTATATATAGACCTGCATTCAGGGTGTGAGTATTTACCCTTATTTGATTGCCTGTTATCTCAGGGTTAACAATATCCTCAAAAACGACACCTGAGACCGAAACAACTGTGATCCTAGAGATCTCTTTGTCAGAATCATTTTGTATGATCAGACTGTTACCCTGCGAAACCGGATTGGGATAAACCCTAAATGATAATTCTTCCACCTTATCAATACCTAAAATTGCATCTTCTTCAAAATACGATAGTGCAAAGTTAAAAGCATCTTCTCCAATTCTGTCCCCGATTATCCTTCCATTGATGTCATCAACAGGTGGGTGGATCCCTCCCCATATCCGTGAAAGGCTGCATTGATCGGAAGCATCATAATAGGTGGCCCATTGCAGGACGACGTCCACGCTTGGCCCTTTCTCAAATTTCAGAAAACTATCTTTCTCAGCGAAAAATTCTGCCATCCCACCCGGGAAGTATTTATCCCCTGTCAGTAATGTCAAAACTTTTGCTGCTGCACGCGAATAAGTAGAATGTCCTGAAACATAACCCGCAAAAGGTGGTGTTACAAAGGATGGCCGCTGGTATGGCCACCAGTTTTCCGCCACTATCCAACCCGTTCCGGCAACATCAGTGCTAGCATCCTGAATAAAATCATGGCCCCGCCATGCAAAAACCTTGATTTTCCCCACATGCTGGCTACTGTCTCCTGCAAGAGAATCTCCTTCTGAAACAATTTCAACAAACCCCGGTTCCAGTTTTATCCCGGCAGGATGGTAGTTTGGTAAAGAATCATTACTGGATTGTCCAAGGTCCGCCATGTGCCTGATCGCAGAAATTGGACGGATATAATCGTAATACCCTTTTACACTCCAGGCACTGATTGCTGCATCATGCATGGTTCCCGCAAGTATAAAATAACTTTTTACATCCCATTCCAGATCATCGAGAACCGGTCCTTCTCCTTCAAACTTTTTTTGCAGTTCCGGGTGATCATTCACATAATTCAAAATAGTAAACCAATGACCCGGAGGTGTTTCCGAATCAGGCCCGTCTGCCCAGAATTCAGCCAGAACACGGGCATAGTCCCCTCTGGGTACAATTTGAGGCTCATAAGGATTGCCTGATTTAGGATTGGTTAAATATCCTTTACTGATATCCCCTCCATTTATCTCATCATAGAAAGACCTCAATCCTTCATAGGTTGATGGCAGCTCTTCAAAATCTATATTTCCAATGGATGCCGGGGAAATATCCCATTTGACACTGTCGCGGACATCCATATGTGAAGACCAATATGATACAAGGGAAAATCCCCATTCATAATCCTCATAGGTTCCGGTGCCATTTTCATTAGTGAAACAAGGTGGTCCGGGATCAAAATACACATTGTAAACTTCATCGTCCTTAGAGTAAGTGTTTTTGCTTGTTTCCTGCATGGAAAACGGGATAACATCTCCCCATTCCGGACTTAAAAAGTCAGGTGTTCCGGCTGGAATTTCATTGCCTGACTGATCGATGAAAGTAACAAAGGTTAACGGCTGCCACCGGTTAGGATCATTGATCCCCTGGCTACCAGGTTTAGAAAGTACAAGAGGATCGTTTATTGGCACATAATATAAATTTCCGTATCCTCCGCGCTCATTCGAACCATCCTGTAGCCCAAACTCGATTATTTTTGATGCAAGATAATTGCCCAGGGCTGCGGGACTGCCATTTGAATAATCGATCGAAATGTATGATATATTGTAGCCCAGTTCGTCCATTAATGAATCGGCCAGAGTGAAGGTTTCCACCCAACCCGGACTTGTTACAAACCGGTGTTTAATTATATTGTATGTAGCAAAACTTATGGCCTCTTCCTGTGATGCTTGTTTATTCATTGCATCAGGTATGCCTTCAAAAGGGATAAAAAAATTACCAATTGTATCTCCCAGAAAATAGGTCTTTGCATTCTTTTCATAAACCGCCCAGGCATCATACATGGCTGCTGAAACATGAAACAGGTTACGCGCATGAATCGTGGGACGCGCATAATCGTTTCTAATGGCTTCCAGCAATACTTCATTCCATTTGCGGGCAACAGATTGCTGTCCCTGCGCTGGGATTATCGTAAGAAACGAAATTAATATAAAGATTTGGACGGCCTTGCCCACAATATCCAAGTTGTTCTTGTGCCCTTTGTTAATATTCCCAAAAGTTAAATTAAAAATCTTTGAATTCCATTTGATTATCAAATTTATAGCTGGCTGTTTGAAGGATTTTCTTGTAATCTGTATCAAATATACTTCAAAAAAGATATTCGAAAATTTAATAAATTAAGATTTAATAAACTTTTTGAAATTAATCAATGAAAATAACTGAACTGATCATTCAGGATATTTGCATCATTCCTTAATACCAATATTAAATCGGCGAATTAAGTATTAGCAGGTCGATTTTTCCAGTCAAAATTAATGATATACCAAAGCCCCATTCCTAATGTCCTCGACAGCGTTGGGATCTCCTTCTGCAGGGCCATGCCATACGCCACCTCCAAAGGTAATGATGTAAATCTTTCCAGGATCCAGAGGATCTGGCTCCACCCGTTTGCCCCACTTAAAATTATACCCTTGAATTCTGTTCCAGGATTTGCCCCTGTCTTCAGATCTATAGGCTGAAGCATTAAAACCACATGCGTAAAAAACGCCATTTCTGTGATCCATGGTAACATCATGAATGTGCTGATCAGATTTCATTACATGAGACCATGACTTCCCGTCATCTTCTGAGATAAATATTCCACCTCCGATATCCTGAGAAAAAGGATCTTCCACAGGTCTTCCCCATGCCGACAACAACAGCCTGCCTGGGGCATCAGGGTCCACCATAAGACTGGTAGGGCCATTGGTTCCCTCAGGTAAAACCATTTTTTCCCAGGTTTCTGCTCCATTATTCGATATGTATACTGCTCCATCCTCGTCGTTGTCAATACTGCCATCTGAACTTCTTCTTGAAACGACCAGGAAGAGTGTTCCATCTGAATTTCTTCGTGTGATCCGCCAGCAAAACGGTTCATCCCCTTGAATTCCTGAATTTTTCTGTTCCCAGTTTTTGCCGCCATCGGTAGACTTATAAACACCTTTGCCGAAAGCACATGCATACAGTGTTCTGCTTTCAGCATTACTTTCAGGATCTATCAATATGTGTGTCATTGCAGCCTCCCCAATATCTTCACTGATGGGTGTCCAGTTCTTGGCACCATCCTCACTGATCAAAACGCCACCCATATAGTCGGTGACTGCAAGACGGCGCCACATTTTTGGTCGGGGCAGATCATGGTTCCGGCTCATAACGGTCCATACCCTGTCCTTAACCTCAGGATCAAATGCGATCCAGTAGGTGCTGTTGTACCAGGGTCTGGGCACTCCGTTATTATCTGTGGCGCTGGTCCAGCTTTCACCACTATCATGACTTTCCAGCATTCCGGTATCCGTATTGGCCATCAGAATGTGTGTTGAATCGAATGGGTCAAATGCAAGCATGTAGTTGGTGGTCACTTGTAATCCGGTAGACACCCAGCCACCTTCATCTTTCTTCCTGGTGTAAACCTGTTGCCAGGTTTTTCCCCCATCAGTTGTCTTAACCGTTCGCCCAAAATCAGTTCCATAGCAAATGTTCGGATCGTTAGGGGCCACACCCATCGAAAAAGGATTTTCTCCCCATCCCGGGCCGAATCGATCGTTCAACCAGCCACTTTCAAAATTAGAGCCAGGTCCTGCACCAGGTTGATTCACTTTATCCTTCCACACAAGATCCCAGGATGTTCCTTCATTATTGCTCTTTGCTACACCCACAAAGGTTGTGTCTTCGTTGGTCCTGAAACCAGCATAGGAAACATATATCACTTCCGGATGGGTTTCACAGGTCGCAATGGCCCTCCATTCCGGTAAATCAGCCCCTTGTATTCTTTTTGATACTAAGTTCTCCTGTATATTCGACCATGTTCTTCCATAATCTTTGCTCAGGTATATTCCGGACTTTCCCCCATCAGGATCAAAATATGATTTTCCAGTAATCGCATAAAGCAGAAATCTCTGCTGTACATTGGAAAAACCCGCTGCATATTCGGTAAATTTCTCTACACCCTGTGGGGGTGTAAAGGTTTGAAAACTATCTCCTTCCATCATAACTATTGATGTAGCCCCGGAAATGATTAACCTTCTGTTTTCCGCTGGGGAAGAGGGATCTATAAATATATCCTTAGCTGGTTCGGTCAAATCTTTCGTTTTAATCCAACTCCTTCCCCAATCCGCAGAAACATGAAATCCGATTTCCTCATTGATCTCTATAGCAGCGAATAGTTTCTTCGAGTCTGCAGGGTCGATTGCCAGAGCCTGGACCGTCCGATGTGTATTATCATGGGTTATCATAATCTCATGTGCATGATCTCCTTTCGACACCATTCCGGATATTTCTGAAGGATCGGGGTATAAAACTTGCCAGGTGTCTCCTCCATCTGAACTTTTGAATAAAGCACTTGATCGGGCATAAATGACATTTGGATCAAGCGGATCAAATTCGTAAAATCTTGTTACACCTCTGAGGTTGAACATACGCCACGAACTACCACCATTTCTAGTCACATATGATCCTGTCATATCGCAACTTACAAATACAAATTCAGGATCATGCGGACTCACAGCGGGATAGAACATAGCACCCCCGCCACCGGGGCCAACAAATCCCCAATCATCATTTCGTCCATTGGGATTTGTTTTTTCTTGTTCATTTCCCGGTTCACCTACCTGGTTATAAGTACATGATATAATCAACTGCCCGGTTAAAACCACGATGGGTATGAATAATTTTGCTTTGAACATGTTTCTGATTTCTAAATATCTTGTGTTAATTGAAGTCCCTTTAATAATTCTTATCAATTTAATGAAGTATCTATAGTCTTCAAGGTCATTTCAAAAGTTTTTTAGATTTAGCGATCCGGCTGAGAATTGTAGTATCTGCCATTTTGTATGGTTTTATTTCTGATTTCGGATTGATGATCCCCACCCTTTCAAATTATGAAAAAAGGATTGAATCTACTTGTAATAAGATAATTCGCCATTCTAAACCATTAAAATGATTATGTTATTATCCATTGTATAAATGAAGATCATTGGTCTTATGTGACTTGCAGGCAAAGATTAATACCATCATTTCAATGAAATGTATTATACCACTATCTGGTTATTTTGTAGATTTATAATATAAAAATCAAAGATTTTTTAAATGCATTGGTGCGGGCAAATTCTATACCTGCCTTTTCAACAAATTTCGGGTATAATCGATCTATATGTAATCGGCTTATGATCTGCAGGAAAATTTCATGTCAAACGAAACACATTATGTATAACAAAAGAATTACTTCAGTTTACCTACTGAATTCTATCGCTCTATTATTAATAATCGGGATAAATTTTAATTTATCCGCCCAGGTAATATATGAACCCCCTTCAAAAAAGCTGGTGGAATTCAGTTGGGCTTCTCCAACTACCATTGAATACAATAACAACATTGATCTGTATGATTCCGGGCCTTTCGATGGAATAAGTGTTAAACTCTCCGAGCAGGTTGAACGGGGTAATATTTTTATGGTTGAGAGCTTGGGCAAGATCCCGAAAGAGAATATGGAGCAGGAATATGAAACAATTTTAAGTATTAAAGAGAAATCAACACTGGATCATAACTTCCTGGTCTTCTATGCAGGATCTCAGATGGATTGGTTCTCAGATGAACATTGGGAGCGGGCCGAAGCTTATATCCGCTACGCGGCAAACCTTGCTAAAGAAGGAGGATTCAAGGGCATATTATGGGATCCCGAACCCTACAAACCGGGTAAAAATCCATGGAGAATGAGCGAACAACCTAATAAAGGCGACAGATCATATTATGATTATTACCTCCAGGTCAGAAAGAGGGGCGCACAGTTTATTAGGGCCATTCAGGATGAATTCCCGGGATTGACCATTCTTTCTTTGAGAGAGTTATCTGATTATCAGACTGCATCTCCTTTTTCCCAGGCAATTCTTCCACTCACCGACAGAAGGCAATCAATAGAAAGTCTCGAAGGTGCCTGGTGGGCTTTGCATCTTCCTTTTACCTTAGGGATGCTTGATGCTATTAATGAAAATGTCACCTTTATTGATGCTAATGAAGAAGCCTATTATTATACATCCGCCATTGAATATTATAAAGTGCGGAATGAGATCATGAATGATTCCAGGGCACTTATTCCGGCTGGTTTACATAAAAAATACAAAGCAAATTATTATCTGGGGCATGCAGTGTCCACGGATTACATTGCTGGAAACTGGGCTGGGCTTTTAAATGGTTTTCCCTACCGGTTATCAGGCCAGGGAGCAGTTCTGAAACCGGAAGAACGCGCACTATGGTTCGAGCATAACATGTACTATGCATTAAAACTTCTGATGAATATGTTTGGCTTTACACGGAAAGGGCGAACTGGTGGACAGGTGAAAATATTCCTGAAGGATTTTCCGATGCAATGGAAAGGGCAAAAGAGAAAATTAAAAATATGGAGCCCTTAGGATTTGCGGTTGAAGAAATGCTTGAAGAAGCAAGAGACAAGGCTGAAAAAGAAGATTCGAAATAAGAGTACCGACACTTGAATTTATTATGTGTTTAGAGCATGTATCAAGAACAGGGATCTTTGTTAATATGAAAAGAAACATCCCTGGTACTAATATACAGAAGCCTTTAACTACTTAGTTTTTTATATGAAATATTTAGAGATTTTAGACTCCGCAAGGACCACGTATTGGAATCCATCATTATGAAGAATTTTAGCAAAATATTTGTTCCCGGTTATTTTCCGGGTTTGTCTGTTAGTCTAAAGTATACGGTTCTTGTCATATTTTCAGCACTGGGTTATTTGGATTTCAATTCTGTTCAAGCACAATCATTTAGCTTACGCGCAACAAACGATCTTATTCGGATATTCGAAGATGGTTATAACATGCCTTCCACTTCAGATACCCTGAAACTATTTGGGATGAAAGGAGAGATTATATCCGGACAGTGTATTATAGAATCAAAAAAGGCCTTAAAGAATGTAACCGTTAAAATTGGTGTGTTTGCCAGTGATTCAGAGCTATACACAATACCACCGGAATCGATCAGTTGGAATTTTGTGGGCAGTGTACCGGTTACAAAGAATGTACCTAATCAACCGCCGCAAGCTCTGAGAAGACTTGCTCCGGCTATGTTTCCGGATTATTTAATGGACACAAAAGTCCTCGATATTGACAAAAAAACGTTCAAGTCCGTCTGGCTGACAATTAAAATTCCGCAATCAGCAATTCCAGTCAAATATGTAGGCTCAATTGTTGTTGACAGCGATCAGGGCAAACAATCCCTTCCAGTTGAACTGGAAGTGCATCCATATTCTTTACCTTCTGAAAGGCATTTGAATGTAACGGAATGGTATTCAACAGGATATTTTGAGGCATTTCATGATATAAAAGATCAATATTCGGACGAATGGTTTAATATGCTCCGAATATATGCTGAAAATATGGTCGCTCATCGTCAGAATGTTTTTCAAGTCCCTTTCTCTACGATTGAGATTAGTGAAAATAAAGATGGATCTCTATCTTTTGATTTTACACGGTATGATCAGATAGCAGATGTCTTTTTCAGTACCGGAAAAATGGATTTAATGGAAACTTCTGAACTGGTCAGTTTTGATGGTAAAGGCTGGGCATCGAACCGCTTAAAATTAAAAGACTTTAATGTCGCAAAGGCCGGTTCTGAAGAAAAAATCATAATGTCAGGCGCAAAAGTTGTGCCTTTGCTTCTGCCAGCCTTTGAAGGTCATCTCCGGGAAAAAGGATGGTTGGACAAAACACTTTTACATGTAAAGGACGAACCTTCACTGCACAATGCCCTTGCATGGCGGGAGATGTCATCCTATCTGCATAATCTTGCCCCTGATCTCCGCAGAATTGATGCTATTGAAACAACTTACGTAGTAGGTGATGACTTAATCGAAGTGGCGGTGCCAAAACTGGATGCATTCCGGTCATGGTATGATACATTTAAGGAATGGTCGGATGCCGGCAATGAATTATGGATATATACAGTGGGTATTTACCAGGGGGCATACTTGCCCAATAAATCCATTGATATGCCCTTGATAGAGTCCAGGATCCTCCATTGGCTAAATTATAAATATGATGCTACAGGTTATCTGCATTGGGGTTGGAATATGTGGCATACTGGTAATCCATTTAATGATGTGGGTATGCATGTTGGTGACGGATGGCATGTATATCCTGCCAAAGACGGGCTTCTCAACTCCCTGCGTTGGGAACAAATGCGAAATGGAATACAAGACTATGAATACCTCTGGATATTGGAAAATAAGATCCGTTGTTTAAGAGATTCACTGGGTTCGCGGTTTTCCTGGATTGACCCGTCACAACGAGGTAAGGAAATTGCCGACAGAGTTGTGATGAATATTAAAGATCATACTCAGGATCCTGCTGTTCTATACCAATCAAAGATACAGGTGATAGAGGAATTGAACAGTTTAAAAACTACACCACAGGTTTATATACAAACTGATCCGCCTGAGGGAACTCAGTTGACAAATCATTCCTCTGTTGCTGTTTATGGATGGATAACTCCAGGGGCAAAAGTCATGATAAATGGGGTAGAAGTCCCAGTAAACAAGCAGGGATTATTTCTGGATCAATGCGGTGGGGATAAAATCGATCCTTTAAAGATCCCATTTGAAGGCAAGGTCATCGTTGAGGTCTGGCATGAAACGCATTATAAAAAAATCAGTCGTGAATTTAAAATGGAAGAATAATTTTAGATTTTAAAAGAATACATTCTCAAGTAATGAAATAGGGATCAAATTTGAAAAAATCATTTAAATTAAAAGATATTAAATACCAGGTATTATGAAAAAAGTAAAACCAAATAATCGTCGGGATTTTTTAAAGCAGGCAACGCTGGGTACCGGAGCATTGGCTTTTGGCATACAGAGGATGCACGACTGCTGAACAGGAAGAGAAAAATGCCAATTCAGGTTCTCTTGTTCCAACCGGAAAACAGGCATTCAATATGTGTGGGTATGCGGCCCCTAAAATTGAAATAGTACGAGTAGGTCTGATAGGGCTGGGAAGCCGTGGGACTGGTGCTGTTCAGAGGATCCTCCAGATTGACAATCTGGTAGTCAATGCCATCGCTGACCAGCATGAGGAAAGGGTTAAAAATGCTCAGGGTATCATCAAGGATCGAGGCATGCCGGAAGCTGCCGAATATTTCGGAAATACTGAAGAATGGAAAAAACTGTGTGAGCGGGATGATATTGATCTCGTTTACATTTGTACGCCCTGGTCGTGGCATACCCCAATGGCAGTTTATGCCATGGAGCAAGGGAAACATGTAGCTACAGAGGTTCCTGCCTCAAAAACTCTGGAAGAAGCCTGGCAACTTGTAGAAACTTCGGAAAGAACCAAAAAGCACTGCATGATGCTTGAAAATTGCTGCTATGATTTTTTTGAACTGTTAACCCTGAACATGGCCCGAAAGGATCTATTTGGTGAGATCGTGCATACAGAAGGTGCTTATATTCATACTCTGGTCGACTCGCTTTTCAGTAAAAATCAATATTCCGATATGTGGCGGCTTGAAGAAAACAAAAGAGATGGAAACTTATACCCAACGCATGGATTGGGGCCTGTTTGTCAAGTAATGAATGTTAACAGGGGAGATAAAATGGATTATCTTACTTCTATGTCTTCCAATGATTTTCAATTGGGGAGAAGAGCAGCCGAACTGGCGGAAAAAGATGAATTCTATTCGAAATATGTCGGAGTCAATTACGGCGGCAACATGAATACCACGGTAGTTAAAACGAACCTCGGTAAAACCATCATGATACAACATGATATTACATCACCAAGGCCGTATTCGCGGATCCACCTGGTTAGCGGTACCAAAGGTGTTGCGCGTAAGTGGCCTGAACCGGCTAAGATATCTTTTGAGCACGAATGGGTAGATGCGGAAGAAATGACCCGATTGGAAGAAGAATATACCCCTGAAATTGTGAAGCATATCGGCAACATTGCGAAAAAGATAGGCGGACATGGCGGTATGGATTTTATTATGGACTGGCGAATGATCGATTGTCTGCGTAATGGATTGCCACTCGACATGGATGTTTATGATGCCGCAACCTGGAGCTCAATTACTCCACTAAGCGAATGGTCTGTGGCTAACCGTTCAAACTCCATTGATGTTCCGGATTTTACGCGTGGTGCCTGGAAGCAGAATAAGCCTCATGATATGTCCCTAAATGGTGGGGCCACAACTGGTGTTCGGGATTTAACATAAATAGTCTTACAGGAAGATTTTTGAGACAGGATTGATTGATCTGATGAAAGCGGATGATATTGGAAAGAAAAAGAGAATGAAAACGAGAAAAAGGACTGGATTGGAGAAGACATTAAGATTTTTTTGTCTGATAGATATCTTCATGATATTACTCATTAGTGTTTCCTGTTCATCTGAAGAGTCTGCAAAGAAAAATGATGAAAGTGAAGAACTGTCAACCTATGAAGAACGGATTGCCAGCAGAGATTTTCCATCTGCCTTTCAGGCATGGAATAAAGCCGAAAACCTGCCTGGTGAGGATCCGGGAACAACAATTGCAAGGCATGATCTGTACTTTTCTTCACCTCCTGCCTTCCTTCTGAGTTGGAACAATACCTATCAGGGCCTTGCTGACGGATTTACAATTTCAAGTATAAATTCAGCTAAACAATACAAAGATCAGCTTCTCAGAAAAATCCGAATCTTATCATCATTGCGGAATTGAGGTACAGGGACGCCCCTTCAACTTTTCTACCTGAGGACAGTCCCTGGTGGATGCGCAATAATGATGGAAGTTATGTATATGGTTGGGAGGAAGGAAACTTTATCAGGATAGAATTCCGGGATGTAGCATACCAGGATCAGGTAGCTAAAAAAGCTGCCGCCTTGATCAATACAGGGGCTATAGACGGAATAATGCTTGACTGGTGGGACTGAAAATGAATTTCTCGATTCAAGGTTGTCGTTTTTAAAGAAGGTTAGGGAGGCTATCGGCCAGGATGCACTTGATTCTGTTGAATGCCAACAACCGACAGGATCCCAGAGAGTGCACCGTATGCAAATGGAATATTTATGGAATGCTGGGATTCACCTGATGCGGATGCTGGTAAATGGGATTCATATCGGCAAACCCTGCAATGGGCGGAAAAAAGCATGCAATATCCAAGAATTAATTGCGTGGAAACCTGGTATGCTGAATCAAGAAATGACTTGTATAGGATGCGGGCAACTACTACTTTAGCACTGACATGCTCAGATGGCTATAGCTTATTTTCTGATCCTAATACACTACCGACTCCTGACCACCTGCATGATTGGTACCCTTTTTACGATGTAAATCTTGGGACTCCTGAAGCTAATGGTATAAAGCTGGACAATGGAGCTTGGCAAAAAGAATTTACCGGCGGGATTGTGGTTTATAATCCAATGGGTAATGAAGAAGTACAAATTGAATTCAGTGTGGAACGAACCAGTGCTACAACAGGTTTAAAAAGCAAAAACAACATGTTGTGCCGGCTTTCGATGGGGATATATTATTTTGAAGGAAACTGTGAGTATATATATATTAAAAATGAAAAACATTAAACAAAATATAAATATTATGAAAATGATATGATTAGTAGACTATTCTATTATTCTTCCGGGAACATTCTTATATAAAACGGCCATGCCCAGGAAAAGGAATTCCATAGTTGGGCAGAAAAGCCTCCGCATTGGGATGGAATAGCTATAATTGTTTTTGGTGCTGCAGTGAATGAAATGGAAGTGAGGGGAAATGCAGATATGATGTCGGCCCATTTGAAAAGAGTGGGATGGGAATATATCGTTATAGATTACTGCTGGTATTACCCATATGTAGGCGCGCTTGAACAACCCACCTCAGACTTCTGAATTCGAACCTTCCTTGCCAATGGATCAATACGGGCGATTGCTTCCTGCAGTGGACCGGTTCCCCTCCTGAAAAAAAGGGTAAGGGTTTTAAAGAGATTGGTGAATACATCCATTAGTCTTGGGTTTAAAATTCGGCATTCATGTTATGAGAGGAATACCTCGAGGAGTCGTAGCCAGGAAAATGCCGGTAAAGGGGACGAATTACACTGCTGACCAGATCGCCAATACCAACAGTACCTGTGGTTGGTTGAATCTTATGTATGGTCTGGATATGTCAAAACCAGGTGCCCAGGAGTATTATAATTCATTGTATGATTTGTATGCTGAATGGGGAGTAGATTATGTAAAGGTGGATGATATTTCAACACCATACCATAAAGAGGAGATTGAAGGGGTCGCAAGGCTATTGATCAATCCGGCCGTCCGATTGTACTCAGCCTGTCACCGGGTGATGAAACTCCCGGAGAGCAAGCTAAGCATGTTGCGCAAAATGCTAACCTGTGGCGGATATCAGCTGATTTCTGGGATGATTGGGATGAATTGAAAGAACAGTTTAAACTGCTTCATGACTGGGAAGATCATATAGGACCGGGTCATTGGCCGGATGCGGATATGATACCCATCGGGTTGCTCAACCGTCGCGGACCTGGACATGGTACAGAACGCAGGTCCAATTTCACGAATGTTGAGAAGTATACCTTGATGAGTTTATGGGCTATCGGCAGATCACCTATGATGTATGGAGGGGACCTGATGATGATGCGGCCTGTAGAACTGAGATTGCTCACTAACGAGGAAGTTCTGGAGGTCAATCAGAACAGCACCAACAACCGTCAGCTTTTTCGAAAAAATGACCACATTGCCTGGGTGGCAGATGTCCCCGGCTCAACATACAAATACCTTGCTGTATTCAACATAGGTGATATTCCTGATTCTAAGATCCTGGTGAATCTGGAAGGTCTTGGATTCGAGGGGAAGTTGCCATCCGGGATCTATGGAATCGAAAAGATCTGGGTACTTTTTCTAAGGAATTTAAACCGGTGGTTGAAGCGCATGGATCCGGTCTTTATTTAATTAAAAATTAAGCCGGGTTTTATTCACAGTATAAGTTTGTATAGTACTATCTATTGTATGTGAGTCGACAGAATTAATTCGAGGGTTAGAAATTTATTTACGTGGTGTAATATCAATAGAATTTACCATTCATTCATGATGAATACTACAGGATAAATCTTTTTATCATATGTAGGTTGATTTTGTGCTCCAGGATTTGATTGAAAAGCAATTTTATTACTTATACCTTGCGGGATGATGGTCCATTTCTTTTAAATCCATGGTTATTGACTGGAAAGCCTGAGTATTCGTTAAATGGTTGTTTTGTAATGATACTAAAATAATATACTATGTTGAATAATATATTTTTAAAGAATTCATGAATAAAATTCTATGAATGCAGCACGGAAAGATAAATATTTAGGCGATAGCCATGCTTTTTACGCCGGAGCTTCGGAAGGTTAATATTACACCCCCGCTTGGATCAATTATTGGCGTTGATTTTTTCAGTCATTATGCTCGTTTTATCCATGATTCATTGTTCGTAAAGGCGCTGGTCTTTGAAAAAGATGGGGTAAAACTTGCCATCGTAATTGTTGACATCTGCATTATGCCTTCCGATCTTATGTTAGAAATAAAATTAATAATCGAAAGAGAAACTCGCATTAGTCCGCAAAATATTATGTTATCCAGTACCCATACCCATGGCGCTGCTGACGTAGCCGGATTGCTTTTTGGAGCTGTAGATATCGCTTACAGGCAAAAGCTTCCAGGCCTTATTGTAAAATCAGTGGAAATTGCCATCAGAAAATTGAAACCTGCAAAAATAGCTTCCGGTTCGGTTGATGTTCCTGAACACCTTCTATGCAGAAGGTATCTGATGAAGGAAGATTATGTTGCAGATAATCCGGTAACCGGAAAGCAGGATCAGGTAAAAACAAATCCATTCGGGGCTGAACATTTAATAAAAGAACCAGTAGCGCCTACAGATCCAAGTGTAGGGTTTCTGGCAGTTAAGGGAATAGATGAGTCATGGATAGCCTTATTAGGCAATTATTCCCTGCATTATGTAGGCGACTGGCATGTTGATACCATTACCGCAGATTATTACGGAGAATTCTCCAATCAAATTCAAGAAAAATTAAATGCTGGAGAAGATTTTATTGGAATGATGAGTTATGGAACCGGAGGCGATGTAAACATATGGGATTTTATGGATCCTGATCGATACCCTAAAGAGGAATTTGCAAAAACAAAATTGATCGCCGGCGAATTGTCTGATAAGGTTCACAAGGCATTAAGTAAGGTGCAATGGCAAAACGATCCTTCATTACTTGTTCAGAATGCTGAATTGGAACTTTCAGTCAGAAAACCATCAATAGATGAACTGAATGAAGCCAAAAAGAAACTGGAGGAAAACGATTTTGACAATTTGGAAATTAATTCAGAAAGTTTATTGATGATCTATGCTAGAGAACAGCTTTTACTGAATGAATACCCTGATACATCAATTTCAATCATACAGGCAATAAAAATTGGAAATCTGACAATAGGAGCACTTGGAGGAGAATTTTTTTCAGAAACAGGTCTGCTATTAAAAGAGAGCACTTCAGGGAATAATTATTTCACGATATGTCTGGCAAATTCGTACGGTGGATATATTCCTCCGGCCCATGAGTTTGAAAGAGGAGGCTATGAAACCTGGCGTGCACGGAGTAGTTTTTTAGAACCTGAAGCCGAATATAAGATCCGGAATAAATTGCTGGATTTAATCCAAAATTTGACTTAGTATGAAAACAGATAGTATAAAATCGCTTCAAATCAGCAGATTATTCATTTATCCTATTAAATCGTTACCTGGTATTTCTGTATCCTCAGCCCTGGTTACTGACCGCGGTCTTCAATATGACAGACGTTGGATGTTGGTGAATGAGGAAAATAGTTTTTTAACCCTAAGGGAGTTTCCCAAAATGTCGATGTTAAAGGTTAATGTTGAAGAAAAGGGATTGAGAATTAAATCTCTTGAATATCCTGTTGAGGACCTGATCATTCCATTTGATACCAGGGATTATAAGTCCGAAAAAGTAACCATATGGAATGCTACCTGCGATGCTATACGGGTTGGATATGAAATGGATCAATGGTTTAGTGAAATCCTGAATAGTCCATGTAAACTGGTCTTTATGCCAGATGAAAGCATGCGTCCTGTAGATACCACCTCCGGCTATGCACCAAAAGGCAAGTTCACTTCTTTTGCTGATGCTTACCCATTCATGATGATGGGAGAGGCTTCCATGGATGATCTGAACAGTCGATTGAAAGTCCCGGCATCTATCATGAGATTCAGACCCAATATTGTGTTTTCCGGAGGGAAACCGTATCTGGAAGATGAAATTGATGCGTTTAGTATCAATCAAATCAACTTTACCGGACTTGAAAATTGTGAACGATGTATAATTCCAAACATTGATCCTGAAAAGGGCATATTAGGAAATGACAAAGAACCCCTGAAAACCCTGGCTACCTACCGCACACAAAATGGGAAAATTAATTTGGGAAGAAATGTAGTTCATACAGGGGCAGGCCTTATTTCTGTAGGGGATCAACTTCATATTATTTGAGAGTAATATAAGTCCTAAAAGATTATAATCTGTTTTTTAGATTTATATAATAAGCCTCCAGGCAATTTCAGTTTTTATCCAAAAAATGAGACTGAAAAACAATTAGGGAAATTGTAATGGATATAAGATTGTTTTTTGAGTTATGTAATTAAGTACCATAATACAAAATATAAGTATTGTTAATTTTTGTGGTATTTAGTTATACTTGGTGATACTATTCAATAGAATATAATGAGATACTTAATTAAAATTTTATTAACAGTATCCGTGCTAATTGTGTTTCTAACATTAGCTGTAGGTCAAAACCTGCAGTTAACTTATACTACTGTTACCCATAATGGGCCTTTCTCACCCAATCACGTCCTGGCCATTTGGATTGAAGACGATAGTGATAACTTTATTAAGTCACTGAAAGTAATGGGCTTTGAGAAAAAGAAATACTTATACTCCTGGAAGGAAAAATCCGGCAATAATGCATTGGATGCAATAAGCGGAGCCACGCTTTCTTCACATAATCCAGATAATATAACCTGGGATTGCAAAGACCTGAATATGGATATTGTCCCTGATGCTTCATATTATTTAGTAGTTGAATTTACAGACGAAAATGGGCAGGGCCCTGTTTTACGAATACCCTTTACCAAAGGGAGAAAGGACATTCGTTTAAATATAACTGATGAGAAACATTTCAAAGACATGGTTCTTGAATATTCCCCGGTAGCAAAACCACTTGTAAAGGAAATTATCATAGCAAACAAAGAAAATATTAACTATCAGGGTGAGATGATAACGATTCCTGAGGGTAGTTTTCTCATGGGCAATGATAAAGGAAGCTGGGAGGAAAGACCTCAGCATGAAGTGTACTTCCAACATACCAAATTGGAAAATACGAAGTGACAAGGGGTGATTTCCGCAAGTTCATTGATGCAGGCGGATATGAAAATCCTGAATACTGGTCACCCGAAGGATGGGTTTGGAAAGAAGGAAATGTGATCGTATATGCAGGTATGTATGGCGCAGTCAGTTATACATCCCGGCCGGATAGTCTGGGAAAGAGAAGTGCTCCTGACCATTGGGAAGCAGAACAGGAATGGATCGGACATGATTATGACCATCCCCGTTTTGTTCAATCAGATGATCATCCTGTTGTTGGGGTTACATATTTTGAAGCAGAGGCGTTTTGTAACTGGGCAGGAGGAAGATTGCCTACTGAAGCGGAATATGAGAAAGCAGCCAGATGGAATGGAACACGATCGTACTTATACCCCTATGGAGACAACTGGGATCCTGAAAAAAGCAACAATCCGGATGATCATAATCCGGCAGGAGGAGGCTTTCTGGTTAACCAGAGTGCACCTGTGGGCAGTTATCCTGAGGGTGCAAGTCCATATGGATGCATGGATATGATCGGGAATGCCTATGAATGGTGTGCTGACTGGGCAAAATCATATCCCGGTTGTTCCAAAAAATTTGATTTTACAGGGAAATACCATGTTGTAAAAGGTGGTTGTTGGGATGATGTCGGAATAACCTGTTCTTTTCGTAGCTGGTATCTGCCACCCAGTAGTAGTGGTGTGGGTCCTGGTGATAGCGACTACATTGGTTTTCGAATGGCAAAATAGACAGCCCGGGATGGGTATATTGCCTGTTTGACCTTGCCGCAGAAACCACTGTAATGAATGGCCTTTTTTATGTATAGTATAAGATATTGGAGCAGGGCTGGCCTGGTATGAAGAAATAGGTTTAGAAGTAAATGATGTCAAGATCAGTTATACAAATATTGAATATTTACCAGGCCAGATATATTGTCGTGTTTTTAGGCATTGTTACAATTTTTACGTCATGTAATTATAGATCTTCAGAAACCACTCATGAAAACACGGAACGGAAAAGTACTCCTTTTATTAAGACCGGATCAGTTTTAAGACTCAATCAAGGTATGGATGCAATTATCCCCCCTGGAGAACGGCCAGAGATACTTGCTGTAGGATTTGGTTTTACGGAAGGCCCGCTGTGGTTGCCTGAACAAGATATTCTGCTCTTTTCAGATATATATGCTAACGCAGTCTACCAATGGTCGGAAGAAGATAGTGTGAAACTATACATCAAACCATCTGGCTATACAGATACTACTGCAAAGGGATGGAATGAAGGATCCAATGGGCTTTTACTTGATTTGGAAGGACGACTTGTTCTGTGTCAACATGGAGACCGAAGGGTAGCCCGCATGGATGCCCCGCTCGATAATCCTGAACCAAATTTTGTTACATTAGCTGATAACTGGCAGGGAAGGCGCTTGAATAGTCCGGATGATGCAGTATTTAATTCGTTTGGCGATCTGTTTTTCACTGATCCTCCTTATGGTCTGAAAGGAAGCTTTGATGATCCGAATATTGAACTTGATTTTGCCGGGGTGTTTAAGCTTTCAGCGGAAGGTGTATTAAGCGTATTGGAAACCAGTCCTTTACAATCCATGCCCAATGGAATCGGGCTTTCACCAGATGAATCCAAACTTTATGTTGGTAATTCAGGGGAAGGTGATGACATCTTCTGGATGGAGTATGAAATTAAAAGTGATGGAACTTTGGGTGTGGGGAAAATTTTCTATGATGCTGTAAAGGAAGCAAAAAAGGAGGGGTTCTTCCCGGATGGGTTGAAAGTAAGGGATGATGGAATAATTTTCGCTGCCGGTCCAGGTGGATTATGGATCTGGTCTCCTGACAGGATACATCTCGGGACTATTAAAACAGGACTTGAGGGACAATTTATTGCGAATTGTGCCTTTGACAATGAGGGGAAGTATTTGTATATGACAGCGCGTTCATACCTTTTAAGGATTAGGATAAAATGACCCTTAATAAAGTTAGGAACATATGAGTAAGAATATGAAATGGATATATGAAACATAATGAAAAGAATCCTGACGTGCTGGAATGTGTTTCATCCTTGTTAATTAGAGTTCAAGTATTACGACAAGAACTCATATGACATATAAAATAAACTATAAACAGATGAATAAAATTAAGATCTCATTTTTTACATTGGTCCTTGCATATGCAGCATTTTGCAATATCCTCTCAGGTTGCAAGAAGGAAACTGCTGATCCAAGGGATGAAAATATTACATATACTGAATACGGGGAAGATCAAACAAACTTTCCCAATCCGGAAAGGGGATTTTATGGCCAGATGCTGTCAGACAGCAATTCCCCACAAGCGCTCTGGCCTGGTTATTTCGACCAATTAAGGGCTCAGAATATTACACTGATCAGAAGGCTGTATAGTATGACCACATTCAGGGCTGATCCGATTTCTGAAGATTACCTTCAACATATACAGGATGATATGGATTTGATCAGGGAAGAGGGATTTAAAATTGTTTTGCGTTTTGCATATACTTTCAACGAACCTGAGCCCCATAATGACGCGCCACTGGATGTCGTATTGTCGCATATAGATCAATTGACCCCAATACTTCAAAAAAATGCAGATGTTATAGCATTAATGGAAGGAGGTTTTATTGGAAGATGGGGGGAGTGGCATACTTCAAGTAATGGACTGGCTAATGCTGATGATATGAGATCCATATTGTTTAAATTACTGGATGCACTTCCTAAATCAAGAACTGTCGCAGTCAGGTACCAACAGGCAAAAAAAGACATCTATAGAACGGATTCCCCAATCGGGCCGGCTGAAGCATATGATCAGAGTAACCGATCCAGGACCGGGCATCACAACGATTGTTTTGTGGCCGCAAAAGATGATTGGGGTACGTACTGGCCTATCGATGATAGCAACCTGAATGCCCAAAAGGATTATCTGAACCAGGAAAACAGATACCTGCCCCAGGAAGGAGAAACGTGCAATTGCAATCCTCCGGGATCGGATTGTCCGCATGCTATGGAAGAACTCGAAAGAATGCGCTGGAGTGCCCTCAATAAGGATTTTATAGCTTGTGTCCTGGATAGTTGGGTTACACAAGGTTGTTATGATGAAATTGCAAAGAGATTAGGTTATCGCTTCCGGTTGATACGCTCTGAAGTTCCCAAATCTGTACCGCTTGATTCCATTTTAGCGACCAACTTCACCATCCAGAATGATGGTTATGCCACCCCCTATAATGCCCGGGACCTTGAGCTGATCCTGCGTTCAAAAGCAGACAATTCGGTCCATCGTTTTGAGATCGAAGCGGATCCCCGCAGATGGTTGCCGGATGATGGAGAGATTAAAGTAGATGTCAGTGTAACCATTCCGGATTCATTTGTCCCAGGAGAATACGAAGCACTCCTGAACCTTCCGGATCCTGAACCAACATTGAACGACAATCCCGTATACTCTATTCGTTTAGCAAACCAAAACGTATGGGAAACAGGTACCGGCTATAACTCACTTTTGACAAATATCACTATTAGAGAATAGAAGTAATTAATCACCATTAATACCAATTGCGTTAATAATTTTAGGGATATAAGACCATACAATTATTTAAATTATGATCAACTTTATAAGATTATCTTAATATGAAAATCATAGCTTGTCTCCAAATATCTTTTTTAATTATGTTTACTTTTTCCTGCTCAAACAACAGCTCAACAAATGATGTTCAGGAATTTATAATTATGGAAAATGAAGCCTGGTGGGGCGGCGCTGTTATGCATGGCCGAAGAATGCCTTTTGGGAATGAAAACTATTCTCTTAGTCAATATGGGAATACTGTGTCGAATCAATCGCAACCTTTATTCATATCCAGTGAAGGCAGGTATATATGGAGTGATGATCCTTTAAATATTGAATTTTTAAATGGTAAGATCAATGTGTCTTCAGGAGGAGAAATAATAGCCGGCAGAAATGGTGAAACCCTCAGAGAAGCTTTTAAATATGTAAGTACTAATTTCTTTCCTCCATCAGGAAAAATACCTGATCCATTGTTATTTACCCACCCGCAATACAATACCTGGATAGAATTACAATACAACCAGAACGAAATTGATATTCTTAAGTACGCTGAAAATATATTGACAAATGGATTTCCTCCAGGAGTATTGATGATCGATGATACCTGGCAATCTAATTATGGAACCTGGACCTTCACAGCGGACAGGTTTTCTGATCCCAAATCTATGATTGAAAAACTTCACTCCATGGGATTTAAAGTGATGCTTTGGATATGCCCGTTTATAAGTGCGGATTCTCCGGTTTATCGGAAACTGGCGGCAGAGAAACTGCTTGTTTTTGAAGATGAAGATAAAACAAGCCCTGCTGTAGTACGCTGGTGGAATGGGAAAAGCGCTCTTCTTGACCTGTCGAATCCTCAGAGCATGCAGTGGTATATCAATCAGATGAAGGGATTGGTTGAAATGTACGGAGTCGATGGATTTAAACTGGATGCAGGTGATGCCGCGTTTTATAAAGATGTATATTACTTCAAAGATGTTTCTCCCAATGATCAAACTGAACTGCATGCAAGCATAGGACTCGAGTTTCCATTAAACGAATACCGTGCATGTTGGAAAATGGCTGGTCAGCCTCTGGCCCAGCGATTGCAGGATAAAGGTCATAGTTGGGAAGACTTACGGGCCTTATTGCCTGATATGCTGGCTCAAGGATTAATTGGTCATCCTTTTGGTTGCCCTGATATGATAGGTGGCGGTAGTTTCGCTTCATTCCTTGATGATGCTATAATGGATGAAGAATTGATTGTAAGATCAACACAATGCCATGCTTTGATGCCAATGATGCAGTTCTCAGTAGCACCATGGAGGATCCTGAGTCAGGAAAACCTGTTAAATTGTAAAAAAATGGTGAATTTGAGACTTGAAATGGGATCAACAATTCTACAGATTGCAAATGAATCCTCGAAAACCGGAGAACCTATAGTTCGACATTTGGAATTTATGTTTCCTGGTAATGGATATTCGAAAGTTAAGGATCAGTTTATGCTGGGGAAAGATACTTGTAGCCCCATTGGTTGAAAAGGGCAAAAGATCGAGAATGGTATCCTTTCCTCCCGGTAGATGGAAGGGAGATGATGGTAGTATCGTCATTGGTCCAACAGAAATGGAAATAGATGTGCCATTGGAAAGATTACCCTGGTATCAACAATTAGAATAATACAGGACTTGATATGTTTTTTGAAAAAACACTCAGTTTTTACAATTGGTTTTTATAGTTAATAATAATCCAGAAAGAATTATGTGGTTCTTTAAAATCCTTTTTAGTTCAGCATTCATAACCTTGATTTGTTCATATATTACCGGTCCTCTTCAGGCGCAACAAAATCCTGAGAAATTGAACAAAAATGTTCAAATCGTGGATTCATGGCACTATAGCCATGCTTTTGGTGAGATCAGGAAGTTCCGTGCATTCCTGCCGACTGGATATTCAACTGATTCAAATGAAAGGTATCCGGTAATTTATTTTTTCATGGGTGGGCCCAGCGCTATTTTGGTCCTGTTGGGGATGATTATTCTAATTATGATACGGGAGATGACAATGGTGGTGATAACATCCTGAATTATGTGGCGAAGAATAAAGTGATCGTTGTAAAATTGGATGGATTTAATGGAGATTCAAATCTTAACTATGACTTGAGTCCGTACAATATTGGAGGTGTGGAAACTCATCGTCAGTTTCCGATCTACTTCCCCGGAATTCGTGAATTACTTTGACAACAATTTTAGGACCATCCCGGATAGAGGACATAGAGCAATTGCAGGACTCTCCATGGGAGGTTTTACCTCCTTTTTCATAAGCGCTAAGTATCCCCATCTTATTTCGGCGGTTGGTAATTTCTGCGGGTCGCCCGAATTCACTATAGGGCCGATGAAATTTCCCTGTGGAATATCGCAACATGGATATGTATGATAATTATTCAGGAATAAATGTCCGGTTTCATTACGGTGATAAAGACAACCTGCGCCCTTATCACAGGGATATGAATCAGATCTGGCCTCAGGTAATGGATAATTACGAATACAAGGTTTTTGATGCGGCCCATTCTACCTGTGGTCTCGGAGAAATGTTTGATTTTATTTTGAACACTTTTCAGGATCCTCTGAAACAGCCTGAAAAATGGGATCATATTGATATATATCCGGAGTTTACCATATGGGAATATGAAATTAACTCTGATAGGTTCAGACCAGGATTTACAATACTTGAAAATGTAGACAAGCGTGGATTTAAGTGTTCTGTCAGGACATTTCTACCAGATGGAGAATTAATGCCTTATGTTAAATTGACTCTTACAACTCCTCCGATCTATGAGAAGGACCAGTCCTATATCATAAACGATATAGATGGTCAGAATAGCAAACAATGGACTATACAGAGTGATCATATGGGACGATTAAAGATTGTTTTCGATGGAGGAATACATAATATAGGGATCAATAAAGCCGGTGATATACCCAATCTTTGCATCGCCTCTGCGGATGTAAATAACATGAATTGGGCCAGCAACAGGAAAGATGTACAGGTATCTTTGAAATTATTGAACAAAGGTTTAACCGAAGCTGAAGGAGTAAGAATAGATTTATTCCATACTAAAGAACATGTGAAAGTAATCGAAAAAGAAGCAAAAATTGAGAAAATTGCAGTTAACGAAATCATGGATATCCCGGAACCATTTACATTCCACGTTGCTTCCAAGGGTATTGAAATTGCCAGGTTTCTTGTGAAGATAAGTGATAAAAATGGTAATGAGTGGACTGAATATCTGGATGTAAAGCTGAGAGATGAACAACCTATTATCGGGGATTTTGTAATAGCGGATGGCAAAGAATATACAGTATCGAAAGCTGGAATTGATTCTGTTAAGTTGTTTCTTGGAATGGGAAACGGAGATGGGATAGCCAACCCAGGTGAAACTATTGTCCTTCTAGCCAAGGAGCGAGGAAAACTCTGGAGGACTGAATTGATTACCGCGGATCCTTATATAGATCCTTTTGGCGTAAAGCTCAGGACATCAGATAACTGGGGTGCTTATGACTACGTAAATGGATCTGCTAAAATTTCCAGGCCAGTGATAGCTTCAAATTGCCCTGAGCATCATAAAATTGAATTTTACGGAGAATATTGGCTTCCCGATAACCGGGATCATATCATTACAAGGAAAAGAATCAATATTGAAGTTTCTGGGAGTGATCAAACACCTCCGGCATTACGTTGGGTTAATATATCAGCAGATAATACCATCCAGGCAAGAATTTATGATGGCACACAAATTCAAAATGTTATTGCCCGTTTTATACCGGTTGATAATGTTTCAGGACTGGATTATGTGAACTTACAGGATCCAAAACGGGAATTGGAGATAACATTACATGACGACGGTATAAATGGAGATAGAAAACCGGGTGATTTTGTTTTCAGTCATAAGATCCCTGCAAATGCAACATATTTTTATCGTGTAGAAATAGAATCAACAGATTTATTTGGCAATACAAATAAAGAAATATATCCGGAAGTATTTATTGTAAATTAAAAATAAAACAGCAATAAGACTATGAAGATTTCTCAAAGAATATTGTTGCTTTTGATCGCATTTTTTGCTTCATATTTCATTATTCTACTGCCTTTTTCCGCGTTCACCCAATCGTCCTTTTTCAACGTAAAGGATTATGGCGCAATTAATGACGGCCTAACATTGAATACCAAGGCCATCCAGGCCACGATCGATGCCTGTGCCGAATCGGGTGGCGGGACCGTGTATTTCCCCGCCGGGCGGTATGTGTCAGGCACCTTATATCTGAAAAGTCATGTTGGCTTGCATATTGAATCCGGAGCAGTCCTTGAAGGTAGTAAAAACCTGAAGGATTACCCGGTAACCATCACAAAAGTCCGGTCCTACACGGATAATTATACCAATAAAAGCCTGATATATGCGGAAGACCTCGTGGATATTTCCATAACCGGAACAGGAACCATCGACGGGAACGGTGCATTTTTTAAAACAGAAGCGATGATTAATGATGATAATATTAGAAAAAAGGATAACTGGGCCCATTATAAGATGCGACCTTTCATGATCCGGATGATTAATTGCAGAGATATTCTGATCCGGGATATTAAAATCATCAACTCTCCCATGTGGGTTCAGCATTATCTATCATGTGAAAATGTCAATATTGATGGGATAACCGTGATCAGCCATGTGAATTTCAATAATGATGGCATCGATATTGATGCATGTGAAAATGTGAGGATATCCAACTGTGTGATATCAAGTGGGGATGATGCCATCGTACTGAAAAGTACACTGGACAAACTATGTAAAGATGTTACCATAACGAACTGCATACTTAGTTCGGAGTGTAATGCCTTCAAACTGGGTACTGAAACCAACGGTGGATTTCGGAATATAGCCTTTGGCAATTGTACGATATTGGATACCCGGTTGGCAGGTATCGTCCTGGAAATGGTTGATGGGGGCATCCTGGAAGGCGTAAATGTATCGGATATCGTAATGAACGGGGTAGGTACACCTGTATTTATCCGTTTGGGTAACCGGGCAAGACCTTACATGGATAAAAAGATGGAGATAGGGATAGGTGAGTTATCTGATGTGATCATTAGCAATATACAGGCTAAAGATGTAGACGATACGGGATGCTCCATTACAGGTTTGGAAAATCATCCGGTCAAAAACATAACCCTTGAGAATATCCGTATTTCTTTTACTGGAGGAGGCTCATCGGAACTGATTGATCGTAAGATTGAAGAATTGCCTGATGCCTACCCGGAATACCAGATGTTTGGCATGCTGCCGTCTTATGGATTCTTTGTTCGACATGCGGAGAATATAGAATTCAGTTCCATTGAACTTGACTTTATGGAGCCGGAAGCAAGGCCTGCCATGATCTTTGATGATGTCGAAAGACTGGAATTGTCTGGCATCAAAGCCAGGACAAATGGTGTATCGCCTGTCCTGATGTTTAAAGGAGTAAGAAAGTCGATAATTACTTCAAGTATACTTTGGGAAGATTCACCTTTTATTCTTTTCACAGGATCGCCAAGTGAGTCTGTTACTGTATCCGGGAATGACTTCAGCAGCACAATGGATCCCGTATCAAATGAGAACAACTCTGTCATCCACTTAAAAAACAACCTCGTGGCAACTGATATTCTGCATTATGAACCACAAGCCATTAATTGTGATCCCCAATTTATTGATGACCGATATATCAGGATCTTTAAATCCACTGACGTAAAAAACCTAAGACAAAAAATCATCAAGTCAATCTGGGGGGAGGATGAAATTCCTGGAAGAAAAAATATTCGGAAAACAATTGGGGCCGAAAACCCATTAAATCCCTGTCCGTCGCTTGCTTCAGTGATTAAGCTTGAAATACCTCTGGATCCATCTGTGCTTCCGGAATATGCAGGTATTAATGATCTGGCATATCATTTTATTCCTGTAAAAAGAAACAACCGTCTGGTCATTTTTAATCCCGGACATTTGTGCTCATTAAAAAAGGATCCTGATTCCGGAGTGGATTATGGTACCGAATCAACGATCATAGGACTGCTTGATAAAGGTTTTGATGTCCTGGTGGTATATATGCCGCATGTTTCGGAAACGGACTGTGATCTCGATCATTGCGGTATTATCAACACAGCATTAAAAACTGAGAACAATTTGGCAACCTACGGGCTACGGTTTTTTCTTGATCCCACAATCGTGAGTCTCAATTTTCTTATGGAGGAAAATTCTTACATTGATGTGAATATGGTTGGCTTGTCGGGTGGTGGCTGGACCACGAACATGATCGCTGCTGTTGATGATCGGATAAAGTGCAGCTTTTCCATTGCAGGCTCAATGCCACTGTATTACCGGTCTAACGGTTCAATAGGAGATGTAGAGCAGTATCTTCCGCAATTCTATCGAGATATTGCAGGTTACAATGATCTTTATATACTGGGAGCTTACGATGATGGCCGGAAGCAGATACAGGTCCTTAACCGGAGGGATGACTGTTGTTTCGGTGAAGCTCAGCACGATCCAGGAAGAGATTATCTGACCGATGTCCGCACATTTGAAAAAAGTGTAAAAGACAGGCTTACAATCCTGGGAGTTGATGGTCAATATTACCTCGAAATTGATGAAACGGCGCCAAGCCATCAAATATCCCGTGAGACCTTTCAAAATGTGATTTTAAAAGAACTGAAATAAATTCAATCTGAAATGATAACGTTAAAACATTATTAATCCCAAAAGCCCTTCGATCATTGAAAAATACTCCTAAGTCTGAAATTGAAAGCATCCTGGCGCGACAACTACCCTCTCGTTTCATATATTCTCCCAATTACTGGCAGTGGTTTACACACCACAAGAACCATAAGCTGCTCCCAGAGGAGATAGGCCACTGCCGAACCCTGCAGGACTTGTATCTCCACCTTGGCGTCGATATTTTCAGCCGGAATATTTACGCTGACGCAATGCAATACTGGTTCGGTGGGTTATGCTGTGAATACTTTGACGGATTTGAATTGTTGGAGATGGATGAGTGGTCAGGGAAAGATATGGTCCTGCACCGGCAGTACCGGGGAGCCAGGGTAGAGCTTTCAGAAATGCTCGTTTATAAAGATGCTGAATCAACGCTTGTTCAGAAAAAATTCCTCATTACCGATTATGTAAATGAATTCCGTCACCGGATTTGTCTTGAAGTTTTGAATAGTACGTATAAGTAATTCGGATAAGAGCTTCACCTGGCATCAGTAATGCTTTTTTTGTACCCTTTCAACATAGCTATATTTTTATTACTTTGGACAGGTAAAATAAAATGAAAATAGATAATCTTAATAAGAGAAAAGATATTTCAGGAAAACGACTTGTAAGTGTAGATGCTTTGAGAGGCTTTGATATGTTCTGGATCATTGGAGGGAGTGAGCTTTTGGTTACTGCCGCCGATGCCAGCGGACTGGACATTCTACGGAACATGCCACTTCATTTTGATCATACCTGGGGAGAATTCCGTTTTTATGACCTGATCATGCCGCTATTTCTGTTTATAGTAGGTGTTGTCATGCCAGTGGCATTCAAGAGTAGAAGGAGCAGAGGTGAAAGCAAACTTAAGCTCTATCGTCATATTATTAAAAGAGTAATCATTCTTTATATTCTGGGGCTTGTATCCTCCGGTCACCTTCTTTCATTCGATATTTCCAAAATTCATCTATGGACAGACACCCTTCACGCAATTGCGATGGGTTATCTGGTAGGCTCAATTCTGATCCTTGAAGTCAGTATCCGGTGGCAGATCATTATCACTGTTTTTTTTCTGTTTTTATACTGGGGCCTTATGGCGTTGGTACCCATCCCCGGATATGGCGCCGGTATCTATCAGCCTGAACTGAATTTTGCCCTGTATGTTGACGATGCTGTACTGGGTCATTTTCAGGAAGGATTCGGTTGGACGTATATTGTTACTAATCTTACTTTTGTCTGTTCTGTAATGTTGGGTGCCTTTGCAGGTTATATATTGCAGTCTGATCGCCCACCGCTGAAAAAATTTGCTTTGCTCGCTGTAATTGGTGTCGGTTGCGTTCTGGCAGGTAGGATCTGGAGCATTTGGTTCCCGATCATACATCATTTGTGGACCAGTTCAATGGTGCTTTATGCAGGAGGAATAAGCTTTTTACTGTTGTCAATGTTTTATCTTGTAATCGATATATGGGGCTTCAGGAAGTGGGCTTTTATATTTATTGTTATCGGTTCGAATGCCATTGCCGTCTACGTGGCAACCCGTATATTTGATTTCAAATTAGTCGGGAATGTCTTCGTCGGAGGATTGGCCCTCTACCTGGGGGAATGGGGCAATTTCATTCAGGCATTGGCTGCCGTTGTATTCATCTGGTTCATAATGTATTGGATGTACCGTAAAAAAACTTTTATAAAGATCTGAAGACCGACCGTTGGCTTTAGGTTACTAGACTTAAAACAAATTAAAATTGGTAATCATGCAGAAACTGATCACACGACTGAAATATATTTATGAAAGATTTCCATTACTCGTCAGCATCTTATTTATTGCCACCGCCATGGTTGCCGGTTGTGAAATATCTGAAAAGTGGTCCTCCATGGATTCAAAAGCCCCCGAAGCCCTACCTGAAATCAGGATAAAACCCTACCGCGTATTGGTTGTCATTGACGATCAGTGGAAAGATCCCATGAGTTACAACATTGATCCAACCCGCGTGGAAGGATCGGAGTTTCTGGATGTAGTGACAATGCTGAAGATCTGGGGCGTGCCGTTTGACATTCTGCGACTGGATGAACAAAGGCTTCAGATCAACCGGTTCCTTAATGGGATTGCTGAAGCCAACTATGGTTGTATTATCTGGATGGCGGATCCGGATGAACTTGAGGGCTATTCTGCACATTTTCCAACCCTAGAACGGGCAGTGCATGAGTATGGGATCAGTATTGTCGTACTTTTTGATAATGTTAAAAACCAGGAAATTGCAAATCTTGCCGGTGTGGAATATATGAACGAAAGAAAAACCCCGTCTGGTAGCCCAACAGATAAACTGGTAATTTCCGGAGATCATTTTATTACAGATGGAATGGCGGGTGTAAAATTACCTGACCGGGAATTCATTGCTGGCACGAGTATGCCTGCCGCAAACGGTGTTACTCCGGTGGCTTATAGTTCAGGTGAAGATTCAACTCCATTCAATGTTATCGAATGCAAAGCTAATAATTCCGTATCCGTACTGGGAACCATCGATTCCATACCTCAATTCGTGGTAAGAGATGTAGATGAGGATACAAAAGTGATCTGGATAGGAGGAGGTAAGGACTGGTTCCGCAAGTATCCTGTCATGAGAACCATTTTTAAAAGGGCCCTTGTTTATTCTATAGGATACGGGGTGTTTAATGACAATTTTGATAACGGATTCATTTTTATAATGGATGATATCGGTTGCAGTGAACATGCCTGGAGTCTCAAATGGCACTACCCTACTCCTAAAAAGGATACATTAATCAAATACCTTATAGAGCCACTCGAAGAATATGGGTTTATGATGGTACAGATGATCACCCCTGGATATGCAAATCCCGAAACCAGGATGATCGAATCCCCTTGGTCTGTTGAACCCTTTCAAGATATCTTTGGTAATTGGCAGGATTATCCTTCCACCAAGGAAGGCCTTGATGAAGGCTTGAGAAGAGGTGTTTTTGAGATCCAGCCTCACCGGGCCTGGTCACACATGAACTGGGACCTGGATTCCCCGCCGGGTCCCTGGTGGGGCAGTCCTGTTGACGGGGAGCTTGCGGTAACCGACTGGTACAACGAGGTCGTGGATGTGAGGAGGGGACATGCCCCAGTCCCATCGAATGACCTGTTGTTTCTTTACAAGACTGGGATCGATGCGATAACTAAATCTTTTGGAGTAGTTCCGCTGGCAGCGGAAGTGCGGCCCGGTGCATCTGTGAAAATCGGTTATCCGGGTGGGTATGATAACGGCAGGGTGGCAGCTATCGCAGGCCTTGGCGTTAGTCGTGAATGTTATGTGGGATTTGATTACACCATTGAATTCAGTATGATGATGCCTGAACAATTTACGTGTCATGACCTGGACTTGACAGCTAGAACAGGTCACCCCGCTGATCGGATGGAGGCAGAATGGGATTCCTTGTTGTCCATGACGGCGGAGGAGCTTCTTTCCTCGAAAATAGCAGGAGGAAGAAGGATAAACCTGAGGGACAATCTTGACTGGATCGAATCACGAAAAGACAAACATTGGATGGGTTTCAATGAAACATGTGCCTATCTGCACGCTAAAATTACCAGTCCAAGGGAGAATGGGATATCCTTATACTATGACGATCATTATTGCAGGCATTTTGAGGAAAGCAGTTCATTCTGGACCCTGGAACTATCCGATCATTTTCTGAAAAGTATTAAAGAAAAAGTTATTCTTTCTATCGATGAGAATATCATTGACGGAAACCTGCAAATGAAACAGGTAATTGAAATACCGGCAGGATTGGGTCTGCACAGGATATCTTTTCTTAGGGGAATATAAATGATTTAGCGAACATTCAGATGAAAAGAAACACAAGTTTTTATACGCTACTGATTGTATTGACCATAATGATTAATGCAACTGGTTGTAGAAATAAAGAGAATGGATCGGGTAATCCGGCCAGTCCGGATAACAGTTCAGAGCAACTAAAAGTTGGTTTTGCCTGCAAAAACATTACACCACCCGTTGGCATGCGCTTATGCGGAACGTTTGAGGAGCGGTTGGCAGAAGGAGTTCATGATTCTCTGTTTGTACGGGCATTCGTATTTGAACAGGGAAATGAAAAATTTGCCATTGCCGGATGTGACCTGGCTATGGTATTTCCAGAGGTTTGTGATGCTGTCCGCCAAAAGGTTGGAGCCGTGGGACTACTGCCCGATCATGTGCTGATACACGGAAGCGAAACACATAATGGCCCTGATTATTATGGGGAATTTAGAGATGTATTTCATCAGCAGGCCATAAGTCAATATGGCAAAGATCCGGCGGAACCTTTCGATTATAATACTTTCTTAATTGATAAGATTGCTGAAGCCATTTTATTAGCCCAAAAAGTTTCTCAACCTTCTGAACTCAATTTTACTTCAGGAAAATGTACAGGAATCGCTTTCAACAGAAGGTTCAAGATGAAAGACGGAAGTATAGGTTGGAATCCCGGTAAATTAAATCCTCAGATACTTGAACCTCTGGGTCCTGTTGATGAGAGTCTGCCTGTTCTTTCCATTTATCAGGAAAATCCCGAAGTACCTTCAGCAATATTAACAGGTTATGCCTTGCACCTGGCTATTCTGGATGATGCTAATTATGGAGCGGATTATCCATATTACATATCAGAAAAACTGAAAACCAAGATCTCTCCTGATCTATTTACCCATTTTATGCAACCACCTTGCTGTGAAGTGAACCATATAGATGTAAGTACTGATAAAAAACAAACAGGACATGACTGGGCAAAGGTAGTTGGTGATAAACTGGCCGGATCTATTCTCGGGAATCTTGCTGATAAAGGAAAAGCCATTTTCCCCGAGTTAAAGGTTTTATCAAAGATAGTCCCTCTGGTATTACAGGATTATTCGGAAGAAGAAATTGAAGAGCAAAGAGAAATATGGCACTCCCCGGAAAGAGTTGATCTCCATTTCCTCGATGTGGTATATGCAGGGAAGGTTGCATCAATATATGACCGCCATGAAGGCGGACCGGTTCAGGCTTTTGTACAGGCATTTCAATTTGATCCGGAGACGGTTCTTGTTGGATTGCCCAGTGAGATCTCAGTTGAGTTGGGATTGTATATTAAAGAGAAATCCCCATATAAGAATACAATGATCGTTCAGTTATCCAATGACTGGTTTGGATACATTCCTACAATTAAAATATTTGAAGAAGGACATTATGAAGCTGTCGTTGCTAAAATACGTCCGGGAGAAGGGGAAAGACTTGCTGATGCAGCACTGGAGTTAATGAGCAACCTTAAAAAACAATGGTGTATTTAAGAGATAAATCTCTCGTAATTTGATTTAAGAGGCTCGCTGGCCATTATGTTGTTTTTTGTATTCTTTTGGAGTGCAACCTTTTATTGACTTGAAATGTCTGTTGAAATTCGATAAATTATTGAAACCGGATTCATAACCAATCTGTGAAATGTTAAATGATCCATCAAGTAATAACCGACAGGCATATCCAATTCTAATGTGCTGAAGGTATTTCTTAAAAGTCATTCTATACCTTTTCTTAAAAGATGTAAAAAAAGTAGTATTTGACATATTTGATATCTCCTGCAATTCATTCACTTTTATTTCCTTCTGAAAATTCTGGTGAATGAATTGTATTACGTTTTTCATAGGATCGTCATCATCGGTCTTATAAGGGATATGGAATGCTGGGCTCGAGAGGAGCCTGTAGTTATCAGACAAGGCCAAAATTTCGAAAATTGAGAAAAGTATAAAAAATCTTTCAACCTCATTTTTATCTAACATATCTTCCATTAGTGGAATTATTTTTTTCTTTGTATCCCCATATAACCTGCATCCTTGAGTGGCTGTTGAAAGAAAATGATTCAAACCTTTGTTCTCCGGCAGATCAAAAAATCCCTGTCCGAAAGAATCATTTAGAAAATGTATTACGATACATTCTCCCAGGAATTCTCCTTCTGGTGAATAGTATTCAGGATCACATCTCCACTCGTGTGGAAGATACGAACCCAGAAACACCAGGTCATTTTCTTTAAACCTTTCAATATGATCACCGACCAATCTTATTCCTTTTCCTTTTTTTATAAATACCAACTCATATTCCGGATGATGATGCCAGGTCGTAAATGAGCTAGTGTCATGAAAAAAAATAAATGATTGATCTGGGGATTTAAATAACCTTACTTCACGTACTTTCATCTGAACTAAATGGTATAAATATTCGACTTAAAAGCTATTGGCTTATAAATTATTCCCAATATATGAATTATCATACCATAATTGCAAAGATTTGTATTGATTTAAGCATAAGTAATTTTTTAGATTTATCATCTGGTCTTTGCTCATTTATGTATTAAATTGATTCAATTTTAAAAATCGATGATTAATGTATAAATAATTCTAAGCAATTTCGATTGACTTAACAGATTTACTATGAAGTATATATATAATTCAATAATTCGATTTTCAATATTCTTGCTATTTATTTGCATGAGTCTTGCATCCTTTTCGCAGGTACAGGTGGGTGTGGGAAAGACCGATATAACTCCAGCATTGGGTAGTCCCATGGATGGCTATTATATTGAACGGCTGGCTTCAAATGTTCATGATCAATTATATGCCAGGGCAATGGTATTAAAGGATGGAACCAATACACTGGTGTTTGTGGTCACTGACTTGATCGATGTTGCACCTTATGGATTCCCGGCAGCAAGAGATCGAATAAGCAAGGAATTAGGTGTACCTGCCACTAACATCATAATTTCGGCAACACACACACATACCGGACCAAGTTTCACACAAGAATATGAGGAATTAGTAGCAATAAAAATATTTGATGCGGTTATGATAGCCTCTCAAAACCTTCAGGATGCAGTAATCAAATCCGGAACTGGTGAAGCGATAGATATTTCTTTCCACAGAAGATTTTTAATGAAAGACGGTACCGTTAGATTCAATCCAGGGAGGCAGAATCCGGATATTGTTAAACCTATGGGCCCTGTCGATCCCGGAGTTGGAATTATTTATTTTGAAAGTATCGATGGAACACCTATTGCTGTAATAACGAACTTTGCTTTACATTTAGACACCATTGGAGGTACCGAAATATCGGCTGATTTTCCATACTTCATGGGAGAAATCTTGAAAAAGGTTCTCGGTGATGATCTTATGGTTTTTTTCGGTTTCGGTACCTGTGGAAATGTGAACCATATCAATGTGAAGGAACCGGATACAACAGAAGGGTATGAAAGGGCCCAAAGGATAGGCTACGCCCTTGCTGCGGCAATAATCCGTGAAATCCCAGTCCTGGAAACACAAAATATAAACAAACTGAATTCTGAATCAGAGACAGTATATTTAAAAATACCTGAATATACAGAAGAAGAAATCGAACAGGCTAAAATCAATGCTCAGAAGGAATCGGATGAGATTGCTTCCACTCCCGAAATACGGGAAGCAATGAAGATCCTCAGAATACACAATTTGAATAATCAACCCATTGAAGCTGAAGTGCTGACTTTTGGACTTGGAGATGCATCTATTGTAGCCCTCCCTGGAGAAATATTTGTAGAACTGGGCCTTGCGATCAAGGAGGGTTCGCCATACAAGAATACGCTTGTCCTGACATTGGCCAATAATTCTATTGGCTATATTCCAAATAAGGATGCTTTTCAATATGGAGCATATGAAGTGGAAGTCAGTATGATCGCAGAAGGAGAGGGTGAGAAACTCGTTGAATCGTCACTGGGTCAATTGCAAGATATGAAGGAGTGATTATTAATTGCCAATTCTTGATGATCTCCTTAAATTGAATTGTTTGATCTTTTAACATATCCTCTTATCGGATGAGCCAATTAATTTTAAGCCTTATTGTAGATTTTAAATGATTCATAGCTTACAATGGGCCAGAGTATACAAGTAAACAATAATAACGATTCCAATATTCCACATTTAAAGAGGGTGCTGGGTCTGTGGGATGTCATTTTTTATGGAATTGTTTTAATCCAACCCATTGCAGCAATAGGATTGTTTGGCATTGCGTCAAAGACATCACAGGGACATATGGTTACAACCCTAATTATTGGGATGATTGCCATGATGCTAACTGCCCTCAGTTATGGAAGGATGGCCTCTCTTTATCCCTCCGCTGGATCTGCATATACTTATGTAGGAAGAGGGCTTAATCAACATCTGGGATTCCTGGCAGGTTGGGCCATGTTCCTGGATTATTTGATTGTGCCGATTATAAACACCATTTATGCTTCCTTAACACTTCAGAGATTGATACCATCTGTACCTTACGTAATATGGGTTATATTTTTTGTGGTTGCCATTACAGTTTTAAACCTGAGAGGGATCCGTACAACGGATCGTTCTAATAAGATCTTATTATTTATAATGGTCTTTGTCATTGGAATATTTATTATCCTGGCTATTAAGTATATTTTTAATGACCAGGGATGGGCAGGTCTGTTTTCTTCCAAGCCAATCTACAATCCTGATACATTTGATTTCGGCCTTGTGATGACCGCCACATCATTTGCGGTACTTACTTATATTGGATTTGATGGGGTAACCACCCTCGCGGAGGATGTTAAAAATCCAAGGCGTAATATGTTGATCGCGCCTGTTATGGTTTGTTTATTTACGGGCCTGTTCGGTGGGCTCCAGATTTATCTGGCACAACAGGTTTGGCCGGACTTTAATGTTTTTCCAAATCTGGAAACTGCTTTTTATGATGTTGCTGAACGAGTTGGAGGGAAAACGCTTTTTAATGCCATTGCAGCCATTTTATTTATTGCATGCTTTGGGAGTGGAATGGCCGGTCAGGTTGGCGCAGCCAGATTGTTATTTGGAATGGGTCGAGATGGCGTTTTGCCAAAAAAAATATTTTCGCATCTCGATAAGAACAGCTCTACACCTACCTACAATATCCTGATCATGGGGATTCTTACTATTATAGGTTCCATTGTACTAGGATATCAAAGTGCTGCTGAATTATTGAACTTTGGAGCTTTCCTTGCATTTATGGGAGTAAATCTGGCTACTTTTCGTCAGTTTTATTTCCTTAGACCCCGTGGAGAAAAAGAAATATAATTGGTGGGATGCCATACTCCTGATATTGGGCTTTTTTATTTGTTTTTTCAATCTGGATCAGTTTGCCATTGCTCATAAAAAATAATGTGTGGTGTGTGGTTTGCCGCCGGATTAATATATCTCTTTATCTGGTTCACGATACGTCAAAGAAAAACCATTAAATATTGATTTTACAGAGGTTTAAGAAAACCATATTTTAATAATTTCAAAATAACCATACTATGATTTACAGAGCTCACATTTTTTTGGATTATTATTTTAGTTGGAAATGCATTGACTGGAATTCACTTTATATGCTCAAACAATTGAATTGTTTTAACTGTAAGTGACCTGGTACAGGTATTCGAAGATGGATACGAAATCTTCCTGAAGAACGTGATACTTTATTGAGATTTTGGCATACGCAGTGAAATTGTTTCAGGCCAGTACGTTTAGTTATCTCAAAAGAAAAGTCTGGATCATGAAAATTGAATTAGGCCCACTGGTCAATGCACTTTGAGTCACTTCGATTCTGATGAAAATATTACCTGGAATTTTGTTGGGAGCATTCCTCTTTCTGAAAATGCACCCAATCAACTGGAAAATCTTGTTGGTTCGAAAACGCCTGCGCGATTCACACGATTTCTCATGGATAACAATGAATTGGTCTAGAAAAGGAAAATACCAGCCCATCTGGTTAACCATTAACATACCCGGGGATGCAGAAGAAGGCAACTATTTTGGAAGATTAATTATTTCAAGTGGTACTGTTGAACAATCAATTCCTGTGAGCCTTACCGTTTATCCATTAACAATGCCTGTTGAGCGTCACTTAAAAGTAACGGAATGGTATAACACGCGGAATTTTGAGAAATTACACGGAATCAAAGAAAAATATTCTGATGCCTGGTTCAATATGTTGCGTGTATATGCAGATAACCTTGTAAGTCACAGACAGAATATATTTCAGGTCCCTATGAACTCAATTGAAATTTCCCGCATGGCGGATGGAAAATTAAGTTTTAATTTCTCCAGATTTGATCAAATTGCCCAGGTTTTCTGGGATACTGGAAAAATGGATTATCTGGAGACCGGAGAGCTTGCAAAATTTGGAGAAGGGGTCTGGTTTAGCACAGATATATCCTTTAAAGATTTTAATGTTTACAATATCCAAAAAGGGGAATCAGAAACAGTGACTGGCATGGAGGTTATTCCACATCTTTTACCAGCTTTTGAAAATCATCTGCGAAGCATGGGGTGGCTTGAAAAAACACTTTTTCATGTAAAAGATGAACCAACCCTTCGAAATATAACAGCATGGAAGGAGGCATCCTCTGTAATTCACAAATACGCCCCGGATCTTGTGCGTATTGACGCTATTGAAAGCACGCATCTTTTTAATGATATTGAAATAGCCGTACCTAAACTTGATTATCTTGCCGGATGGTACAACACTTATCAGGAGGCAGCGAGGCAAGGTACTGAGCTTTGGTATTATACCGTTGGAATCTATCAGGCCAGGTCATATCCAAATAAAACGATCGATATGCCCCTAATAGATAATAGAGTCCTTCATTGGATAAATTACAAGTATGATTTGAAGGGTTTTTTACATTGGGGCTGGAACCAATGGACCGAAAATCCCTATGAAGAAGTAGGAATGCATATAGGTGATGGCTGGCATGTATATCCAACTAAAGATGGCGTATTAAACTCTCCACGGTGGGAACAAATGAGAAATGGGATACAGGATTACGAGTATTTCTGGTTACTTGAAAATACAATCGGATCTTTAAAAGATTCCCTGGGTTCCCGGTTTAATTGGATTGATCCCAAACAGCGTGGTAAAGAGATAGCGTCTTATGTTGTAAAAGATTTTCTGGATCATTCAGATGATCCGGCCATTTTATATGGTGCAAAGAAGGAAATTATAGATGAACTTTTGCAATTTGAGACCTCCCCCAGGATTTATGTCCAAACCAATCCACCAATAAATTCTTCAATAGTGAAGGAACAATCCTATCTGGTAGAAGTATTTGGGTGGGCAGAAAGCGGTACAAGAATTAAAATTAATGGAGAGGATGTTGGATTAAGTGACAGAGGTTTGTTTCTCTGGAACCTGAAATTGGCTGAAGAAGAAAATAAGGTAATTATTGAAGCAAAAAATGGTCAGAATGAAAAAATAATTGTTCGTACATTTGATGTGCGCAGGTAATCTAAATGAAAATACCAGTATTGAAACTAATTTAAAATCTTAAGAATAAAAGATATGAGTCAATTTCAACCCTTCCTGATGGAGCGCTTTATGTCGCGCTATGAAAAAGCAGTAGATTATAACCTGTCTGAAAGCGGTGTTCATCCTTTATTATTAGAGGAATTGTTAAAATTTGATGATTCCTCGCTTGAGGCACTACTTAAAACAGATCTGGATTATGCCCATGCTAATGGGGATCCGGAACTAAGAGAAAATATAGCACAGCTTTATGATGGGGCAACCTTAAATAATGTAATGGTCACAGTTGGTGCTATCGAAGCAAATTACATAGCCACACAGACTTTGGTGAACAAAGGTGATGAAATCGTAATTATGCTGCCGAATTATATGCAGATCTGGGGAATTTCACAAAACAGGGAATACCAGGTTAAAACATTTTCGTTGTTGAAAGAGAATGACTGGGCCCCGGATCTTGACAAACTGGAACAAATTGTTAGCAATAAAACACGGTTAATTGCCATTTGCAATCCCAACAATCCGACAGGTTACATATTGAAAGAATCCGAGATGAAAGCTATTGTTAAAATTGCTGATAAATCAGGTGCCTGGATCCTTGCAGATGAAGTGTATGCAGGTGCGGAGCAACTTACAGATGTAGAGACACCTTCATTTTATGGAATGTACGAACGTGTAATTGCAGTGGGTAGTTTAAGTAAGGCCTACGGGTTGCCAGGTTTAAGGACCGGATGGCTTGTTGGGCCACAGGATGTGGTTGACAACATCTGGGCACGACATGAATATCTAACATTAAGTACGTCTATGCTTTCCAACAAATTGGCAGCATTGGCTTTGTCAAGTGATGTCAGACCTGCAATTATACAACGGACAAGGGATTATATAAGAAAAGGGTATCCTGTGTTGAAAGATTGGATGGATAAACAGGGAATATTAAGTAGCGTGCCACCTCAGGCTGCCGCAATCTCCTTTATCAAATATGACCTGGATATAAACTCAATTGAATTAACCAACCGCCTGGTAAAAGAGAAAAAAGTCCTTATCGTTCCAGGCGATCACTTTGGTATTGATAAACACATTAGGATCAGCTTTGGTTTGCCGAAAGATTATCTTCTTGAAGGATTATCCCGGATTCACGAATTACTTACAATTCTTAAATAAAATGCAAATAATAACCCTGGATCAGATAAAAAAGGTACTCCCAAATCTTAATTTGATATCTGAAATTGAGAAGGGCTTTATTGCATATTCTGAAAAACAGGTAGTTGTCCCACCCGTTGGCGAAATGATACTTGACAAGGGTGATGTGCATATAAAATATGGTTTTATAAAAGGTGACGATTATTATGTCATTAAGGTTGCTTCCGGATTTTATGAAAATCATTTGTTTGGCTTACCCTCAGGCAATGGCTTAATGCTTCTTTTTGATCAGAGAAACGGAGGACTGCTGGCAGTTCTGCTGGATGAAGGATATCTGACTGATATACGGACCGCCATTGCAGGTGCCATTGCCGCGAAACATCTGGCCCCTAAACAAGTGCAAAAGATTGGTATAGTTGGTGCAGGAACACAGGCCAGACTTCAATTAAGGTATTTGAAAAATATTGTGAATTGCCGGCAGGTTCTTGTCTGGGGGACTGGCCAGGAAGAATTAGAGCGTTATAGATCAGATATGATGGAAGAGGGATTCAATGTGGACATTACCCGGGATACTTCAGATATAGTAGCGAATTGTAATCTAATAGTTACGGTCACACCTTCAAAAGTTCCTTTAATTAAAGGTCTTGATTTCATTTCAGGAACACATATAACGGCCGTTGGCTCTGATACAAAAGAGAAACAGGAAATTGACGCATCTGTATTGAAAAAAGCTGATGTTGTAGTAGCAGATAGCGTTGAACAATGTATGCATAGAGGTGAAATATACAAGGCCCTGGAATCAGGTGAACTAAAGAAAGATATGGTTGTCGAGTTAGGGCAAGTCATTTCAGGTGCAATGAAAGGGCGAATTTCGGAAGATCAACTCAGCATAGCTGATTTGACCGGAGTGGCTGTTCAGGATATTAAAATAGCTTCTGCGGTATACCATGCACTATCCGAATCCTAATTTAAGGCTTTCGTTAAAGCTTCAGAATCAAATATTTTATTAATATTTAATTCTGCAATAAATAAGCCTTGCCTTGAGAAATACTATAATTAAAAATACATTAATTAATACAGATTATGTTTCGCTTTATATACTTCGGATTTGTTTTTTTTGGATTATTCCTGAATACCTATGCACAGAATTCAATCCTCCCACAACCCCATGCGGAAATATCTTATGGCACTGATCACCTGAAAATTGAAGGAATCACCATAATTTTCCTTAGTTCCCCTGTTGAAGAGGACCGTTTTGTTGCAGACCAACTTTCTTCCATTTTGTCTGGGATAAGTGATTCTGAAATTAATATTAGTGACAATGGAGATTCTGAACATTCTATAATTCTCGAACGAACGGGAGATGTGGATCCCTTACCTCAACCAGGTGAAAGGTCCGGACCCGATTCCAGGGAAGCTTATCAAATCAAGATTAATCCAAGGCAAGCCAGGATCACTTCAAAATCAACGGCCGGATTGTTTTATGCCGTGCAGACCATTAGACAAATCATTGAAGGATCTGGTAAGGATGCCGTATTGCCGGAATGTGAGATAAGGGATTGGCCGGAATTACCATACAGGGGATTTATGATGGACATGAGCCACACCCAATTACCCCGGATTGAAGAGATAAAAAAACAAATCGATTTTTTAGCCCGCTGGAAAAGCAATCAGTATTATTTCTATTCCGAAGCCAGTATCGAACTGGAAGGTTATCCCCTGTTAATGTCAAATGCAAGGTTCACGCAGGAGGAGAAGTGAAAGAGGTTATCAAATATGCGAGGGCTAGGCATATAGACGTTATCCCAAACCTGGAGTTATATGGCCATCTGCATGATTTATTCCGGTTGGAACATTATGCTGATCTTGCAGTGGTGCCACATGGAGGTGAATTCAAACCTTATGACCCACGTGTAAAACCGATTATTGATGACTGGATTATTCAGATTGCTGAATTATTTCCAAGTCCTTTCTTTCATATCGGATTTGATGAAACCTGGCTTATTAAAAATGAAGCAGAGAATTTGGACCTTCCCCCTGAGACTCTATACTTGAAAATGCTAAGGCAGACTACGGATATGGTTGAGCAACAGGGCAAAGTACCATTGGTGTGGGCGGATATGTTGCAGAAATATCCTTCCATCATACCCGAAGTATCAAAGAAAACCATTGCAGTTCCCTGGCATTATTTTCCCAAGGAAGAGGAAGCCTACGATCCGTTGTTGTCTCCTTTTAAATCAAATAATATACCTATGATCGTTCAATCTGCATTGATAAACTGGAACTGGATCTACCCCGCATTCGACATATCTTTTAAGAATACTGATTTATTACTTCGTGTAGGTAAGAAATACGATGCGGTTGGTTTTATTAATTCAGGATGGACCGATGATACACAAACCATCATGCGCTTGAGCTGGCCTGATCTTGCTTATGGATCTGCTGCTTCCTGGCAAAATGAAAAAATGGACCAGAAAGTGTTTTTCGATAAGTATGCAAGAGCTCTATATTCAAATGAACTTGCAATTGATATAGAAAAAGCGCTTACTTATTTAAAAGAAAGTGAATCCCTGATAAGAAAAACAGTAGGTGCAACAGATCCTGCTTTTTTTGACAATCCTTTTACCAGTGAGAACCTTAACCTTATTAATTCTGGTAAAGACAATCTCAGGAACGGACGTCTTCTAGCTGAGAAAGCCCAAATCCATATATTGAAAGCTCTCAGACATAATCAGGATACCATATCACTATTTGCAATGCTGACTGGAGCTAAAATGTTGGATTATGTTGCCTTAAAATATATTTATGCGGGAGAAATTTCAGATTTCTGGAATCAATTGGAAAAGCATCCGGATAAAAAGCAAATGCAACAGTGGCTGCGTATGGAAGTAACATTTAAATACCACACCCGTACCCAGGATATGCTTGATGCAATTATAGATTTAAAGGAAATGTACCGGCGTGCTTGGTTGAACGAATACCAATACTTTAGATTAGGTGTGGGATTAGGTAAATATGATCTGGAATTTCAATACTGGTTGGAATTACAGCGTCGAATGGATAAGATTTGCAGTCAATATAAGTCCGGTGAAAAACTACCTTCACTTGAATCTCTTTTTCAATAAGCGGTTCTTTATTTTCTAAAATGATTTCTGGAACTGTACAAACCTGAAGCGAGAGATAATTATCTGCTAATTCAGGAATTCAACGTATCAGTTTTGGCAGATCAGATTATAGAAATTTCATGGCTACATTTATCCAGTAACCAGAACCATCTTCCGAAACTGGTGTTAAAATTCGATGCCAGGTATTGTATTGATTAAGAAATCAGGTGAATTATTGTGCCATTATTTGAATGAATTGTATCAACATTAAAAGGGGTATTTTATTAGCTTTATTGATAATTAGAAGCATTTTTTCATTCTATAAAATAAATCAGGAGAGCAATAATTTATACAATTTTATTTCTTGATTGCCCCTGTTGATCGGTGACATCTGATGAGAATCCAATTTTAAAAATTTTGATAATTATAGCTAACCATATAAAAAATTTTGATCATGTCTGAAAAACTAGCAATAAAAGGTGGTCCGAAGGTTGTAACTAGCACTCTTAAGGGCTGGCCAAATTTCGATGATAAAGCCATTAAAGCAGTAGAAGAGGTATTGCGTTCAGGAAAGGTAAATTACTGGACAGGCCCAAAAGGCATGAAGTTCGAAGAAAAGTATGCGGAGTGGCAGGGTAGCAAATATGCCATATCTGTTGCTACCGGAACTGCTGCCCTACATGTTTCACTTACGGCACTTGGTATTGGCCCAGGTGATGAGGTGATCGTGCCCAGTTATACCTTTATCGCATCCAGCTTTTCAATAGTACAGGCAGGTGCTATACCGCGTTTTGCTGATGTCAATTTAGATGACCATTGTATCAGTGTGGAATCTGCTGAAAAACTTGTTAATGAAAGGACCAGGGCGATCATGCCGGTTCATTTATATGGAAATGTTTGTAAGATGGATGAAATAAACGCCTTTGCCAAAAAACACAACCTATTTATCCTTGAAGATAATGCGGAAGCATTTGGAGGATTTTATAAAGGCAAAAAAACCGGCACACTTGGAGATATTGCTGGTTGTAGCTTCTGTCAGAATAAAACCTTTACAACTGGAGGTGAAGGAGGTATGGTTACCACAGATAATGAGGACTATGCCTGGTTGGCCCGAAGCTTCAGAGACCACGGATACGATGTAAAACAGCGTATGAGTCTGCTTGAACTTGAGCAGAAACTACCGTATATCCATAACATGGTTGGCTTTAATTACAGAATGACAGAGATGCAGTCAGCTATTGGACTTGCAGAACTTGATAGAATAGATAATTGGAACTTAGCCAACAGACGGCGAAATGCACGAATCATTATTGAAAAGATACAAGACCTCCCCCAGGTATTGTACAAGCCCATTGATACCGATGAACGCGTTAACGGATGGTATACTATGGCTTTTTCCCTTGATATTGAAAACATGAAATGTGACATCAAAGAATTCGTGAATGCAGTTGTCGCAGAAGGGGCAACAGTCTGGAAAGTATTCTGGCCGCAATGTCATACTGAAGGGGCTTTCCTGAATCACAATGCATTTGGCAAAAGTGGATTCCCATTTTCGTCTAAGGAATATACAAATCCGGATAGCATAGAATACTCTAAAGTTGAAGTACCTAATGCGCTCTGGCATGAATCTCATACATTTACCTGTTTTGCTTTTCCAACCTACACTGCCGAGAATTGCGAACAGATAGGTGATGCTTTAAGAAAAGTGATAACAGCATACTCATCATAGATATAGATAAAATGGGAAATAAAATTAAATGGGGAGTTATAGGATCAGGAGGGATAGCCAGAAGAAGGACCATCCCTGAAGGAATTACAAAATCAGATCAGGCTGAATTAATATCGGTTTATGATATTAACCAGAAAGTCAATGAAGAAGTCGCTATAGAGTTTCATGCGTTGGCAGTTAAAAGCATTAATGAACTTCTGGAATCAGGGATCGATGCGGTGTATGTAGCCTCGCCTGTTTCGCTGCATCTTGAACATGTGACTGCTTGTGCCAAATCCGGGAAGCAAATATTATGTGAAAAACCATTGGGTTTAACAGTTGAAGAGGCAGAAAAAATGATCTTTGTATGCGAAGATAAAGGTGTATTGCTTGGGACCGGATTGATGATGCGTTTCATGGCCCAACATAGGGAAGCACTGAAATTTATTCGGGAAGGGAAATTGGGTAAACCGGTATTTGCAAGAGCTCAATTATCCTGTTGGTATCCTCCAATGGACGGTGCATGGCGGCAAGATCCGGTTACCGGAGGCGGTGGTTCACTTGTTGATATGGGAAGCCATTGCATTGATTTATTGGAAATGTTTTATGGACCCGTTAAAAAAGTGAGTTGCTTCATAAATAATAATGTCCATGCTTATAATTCAGAAGATAGCGCTGTAGTTTCATTGATGTTTGAGAATGGTGCCATGGCGACAGTAGATACCTATTTCTGCATTCCCGATAATAGCAGTAAAAATATGCTGGAGCTTTATGGCTCAAAAGGAAGCATCCTGGCTAAAGGTACTATCGGTCAGGGAGATGCCGGAGAAATGATTGCCTACCTGGAAAGTGATAATACAGGATATGATGCTGAACAAAAAAGAAAGATGGCAGATGGACTGGTAATATCCCCAGATCCGGTAAATACCTATCAGGCTGAGATTGATGAATTTAGTAAAGCCATACTTGAAGGAAGGGTGCCGGAGAACAATGCAGTAATAGGATTGCAAAATCAAAGGATGATTGAAGCCTGTTATAAATCAGCCAGATCAGGTAAGGTAGTTGAAATATAATTTGTCATAGGTCATATGAAAAATCAATATTGGATTATTCTTTAAAATGCAGATGCCATTACAAGAAAGGATCTTTTATTCAGGACTTCGCATCAGGGGAAATATATTCCATTAATTGTTTATATTTAGTTTAACATTTGAACAATAATCAAATACAGGAATAATCCGGATCCTCTAATTTGAGGATTTCCGGGTGAATTTTTGTGCTAAAGCTAATTTCTATGAAAAGACGAATTCTTTTTTATATTTCTTTCTCAATGATTCTTTTTTCCTGCACGAATGAAAAAGGGACTGAACAAATTGTTAATAATAATGACCAGCCGCTTGAAATGGGCTTTGGAGTGGTAGATATTACCGGTGAAGAAGCATTTATTCTTGACCCGCTTAATGTAAAGGCCATTGTATTCAGACAAGGATCGGAGGAGATTGCATTGATTGAATGTGATATTTCTATTGTCGATGATTCGATCTCAATTCCTGCCAGAAGAGAAGCTTCGAGAATTACCGGAATACCGTTTGATAATATTTGTGTAGCTGCTACTCACACCCACATGGATGAGCCACATAAAAAGGTGGTTCCTGCAATTGTGGAAGCCATATCGAATGCTCATTCGTCTTTAAGAGTAGTCGAAATGAAGTCAGGAATAGGAACTGAGTTTAACGTAGCTTTCAATCGCCGATACTTTATGAAAAATGGGACAGTGAAATTCAATCCCATGTTTCTAAATCCGGATATTGTAAGACCGGTTGGCCCTATCGACCCGGATGTAGGATTTGTCATGTTTCATGACGCTGAAAGTAAATCTCCAATAGCCTCAATGACCAACTATGCGCTTCATCTCGATATCGTTAAGGAATATGGCGCGCGATATCAGGACGATGGTGCCGGAATGGAGAATTCAGTTAGTGCGGATTATCCCTACTGGCTTGGGAAATCGCTCAAGGAACGTTTCGGAGACAATTTTAATTCCATCTTCTTTACCGGGTGTTGTGGTAATATAAATCATTGGGATTTCTCAAAACCAGGTCCACAAAGTGGACACAAATCCAAATCAAAAGAAGTGGGAGATTCCTTGTTTCAGGCGATCACCAGAATATTACCCGAATTAAAAGGTGAAAAACCTTCTTTGGCTGCTAAACGTCAGGTTTTACAGGTTCCATTACATCCCTATACTGAAGAAGATTTGAAATGGGCAAAAGAAATGCAAAATGAAGAACTTTCCTCAAAGAGTGAAGAAATGGATGAACGTGAACTTTTTCTGGAACGTATGCTCTCAAACAGAATACTGTGGACGGAGAAGCAAAAACAACTTGGTGTTAAAGATTTTCTCCTTCTTGAAGTACAGGTCTTTCGTATTAGTGATCGTACCGCAGTTGTGACTCTGCCCGGAGAAATGTTTGTAGAACATGGTATGACAATAAAGAATTTTTCCCCATTTGAAAATACGATCGTTGTAGAACTCGCAAACAAAACCATAAACTATGTTCCGACAAAGAATGCTTACCTGCAGGGTGGATATGAAGTGGTTAATTCCCGGGTTGCACCTGGTGGCGGAGAGATGTTGGTAGAAGCTGCTATTGAAATGTTGCGGGCATTGGAAATTTGAGCGTACCTGAGGGAAAAGAAAATTAATTGATTTCGTGTATGTAGGTAGCTGAAAGATAAATCATCTAATTTATTAGCTGCGGCCTAATTGATTGAAGTTTTTTATTATTTATAAAGTCAAAATTTAGATTATGAGAAATTATAGCAGGTTGGCTCCTGAATGGTGGGATTATACTACGCTTGACAAAAAGATCCTCGATGATGCAGCCTTATTAACAGAGAAAGATATTCTACAGTTATCCCGGACTGGCTTTGAAGTTCGGATGTATGATACACTTGAAGAGTTTTTTCTGGCGGAAGCATTAGAATATATAAATGCATGGCAGCAGGCAACAGAAAGCGAACCTGCTGGTATCTGTGGGCCGATTGGTCCGACAGAGCAACTGCCTTTGGTTGCACAATTAGTCAATGAGTTGAATATATCGCTGAAAAACTGCCATTTCTGGGGCATGGATGAATGGGTGGTTGATGGAAAGGAAGTATCAATGGATTTTCCTTTAGGATTCGCTAAGGCGGATATGGAATTATGTTTTGGCCGAATTCGTCCCGAACTGGCTATGCCTGAAGAAAATCTGCATTTCCCAGCTGCAGATTCGTCCGATTATATCGAAAGTTGGAACAAGGCACGTTGTGTATGCATGCAGGGTGGTCAGGGAGAAGTTAAACATTGGGCTTTTAATGATCCTCCCAAACGGTCCGGAAAATTTGTAGATAATCCTCCCCCTCCTGAAGAGTATAGAAAACTAGAAACCCGGGTGGTGGATCTTCACCCCCTTACACTGATGCAAAATGCACGAACCTCTGGCGGAGGAGCTGTTCAAAATGTACCACATCAGGCTGTAACAGTAGGGCCTCTTGAAACCTGGAAAGCTGAAAAAGTATCTATCTGGCATCCGGGCCACCACGATAATCCTTTTGGTATGAGGTTGACGGCCTTCATGATATCTAAAGGATTGGCTGATTCCTCGGTTCCCATGTCCCTGCTTGCTGATCATCCTAATGTCCAGTTCAACTATTACCGGGGAGGTTTGGGACAGGTTGAAGTTGAAATGCATTAGTATTTTTAATAGCGAGTTATAATAACACAAACATCAATATTATTTAAAAATTTAACATTGTTTTCCACATTGCACGTCTAGCTGTTATAAGTGATCGACAATATCTTTTCAAAACAACTTCTTTGTAAAGAAAAATTTCTTTACTTTTCTGTGCTATTTTTTTAAAATATGAAAAACGAAAATCAATTAAAAAAGCTGTACAGATGGTGCAGCGTTCCATTTGACAAACTCAGCGCTCACCCGGAAAGAAGAGTCCCATTCCGGATGGTACAAAGCTCCGATGAAATGGGCAAAATTATGGCCAGAGATCTGCTTGATGTGATCGTTAAGAATAACGAACTCAATAGGATTACAAGGGCAATCATCCCCTGTGGGCCAAAATCATGGTATGCTCCATTCAGAAAGATGGTCAATGATGAAAATATATGCCTGAAAAAGTTATTCGTGTTTCATATGGACGAATGCCTGGATTGGCAAGGCAGGTTATTACCAAAAAATCATCCCTATAATTTCAAGACATTCATGGAAGCTTATTTTTATGATGGAATTAAAGAAGACCTATCCGTACCTCTAGAACAGCGATTCTTTCCTACACCCTATAATATTCCGGATATTGATCATGCCATCAGTCAACATCCCATTGATATTACTCTTGGTGGATGGGGGCAAGATGGGCATATTGCCTATAATCAAACCAGGCGACATCCATTCAGCACTATTTCCATCAATGATTTGCGCAACTCCACAACCAGGGTGCAGGACAACAACCTCGATACCATAATAACACTAGGACAAAGGAGTTTTGGAGCTGCCTACCAGTTTGTGCCACCGATGTCTGTAACACTTGGTGTTAAACAATGTTTATCAGCAAAAAAGGTGAGGGTATACAGTGATACCGGCACCTGGAAACAGACAGCTTTAAGGGTAGCCCTCTTTTCACCACTTACGGTTGAATATCCAATGACATTGCTTCAGGAGCATCCGGATGCACTCATTACAGCAACAGAAGAAACCGCTAAACATCCAATTAGTGAAAATCCTGATTGGGATTTTTTTGGTGAATCAGGATATCATGAAATGTAGATGAAAACATTAGGATTTTCAACATCATGAAAAGAAAGTTTAGTAAAGTTATTGGAACTGGCGGTATCGGTACCGGAGAGATCTACCAACTGGAAGGTAGGCACACAATGGGTAGAGAAGAAAGTCGTGGTGGACATCTTTTGGATAATAAAGATTTTTGTAAACTCCATATAATCCTGCATTATATAGCTGTTTTTACCCGAGATATGAAACCTGATATTCAGGTAATACCTGTTAGTGCGATCGGAGATGATTTAAGGGGAATTCAGATCCTGGAAGAACTAAAAAAAGCAGGGATGGAAGTAAAATATATTAAGATATTTGCCAATACCCCAACGCTACATTCTGTTTGTTTTCAATATCCTGATGGATCTGGTGGCAATATTACCGAAAATCTAAGTGCATGTTCGAAAGTAGATCTTTCAGTTTTAGAAAGTGTCAGAAATGAAATTGACTCAAACACCATTTTAATTGCAGCACCAGAGGTCCCACTAAAGACCAGATGTGAATTTATTAAAATGGGAGTAGCAAGAGATGCTTTTATTGCAGCGTCTTTCACTACATCTGAGATTAAGAGTTTATCTGACTTCGGAATTTTATCAGATATTGACCTGCTATCTATCAATATGGATGAAGCGCGTATGTTATCCGGACTCAAAAATGATGTTAACACATCCGAGATATTGGAAGGATGTATTGTAAAACTTCAAAAAGTTAATCCGGATATAATATTAACAGTGACAGATGGTGCAAATGGTGTTTTTGCATTTGAAGATGGGAGTTTAGATTTTATGCCTGCATTTCATGTGAACACTGTAAATACCGCCGGAGCCGGTGATGCTTTCCTGGCAGGTTTGATAATAGGTGTCATCAATGGATGGTCCATCGTTGGAGATACCGGGGATTCCTGCCTTCGATATGCTACAGCCTTATCTGGTATGTCCGTTACCTCAAAAGACACCATTCATTTTGGTATTACAAGCGATTCATTGCTGGAATTTATATCAATCCATGAAGGCAAAATATGAATTCAGTTTTTAGTATTCTTTTTTTTCTGCCCAATCACCTTTTCAGGCGATACATTCGTTCCACCCCGGTTTTGCTTTTATGATCTTCTTTTAATTGTACTGAGCGGTTAAGAATCCCCTCCCGGTAGCTATCTTCAACCTGGGTAGGATAGTAATCCCATACAAAATCTACTTTTTTTTCTTCATCAATTAGATAATCAATATGATCAACTGGATTATTATTTATAAATTTCCTGGTCTTTGCCCAATCTGCTTTATCAGCCAATCCAGTATATGGTTGATCTTCTCCAAAATAAATTGTAGCCGCTACTCTTTCGTCTAATTCATTTGCAGTTTCCATAACAGCTTCCCGAAGGATGATATGGTCGATATGCTCTTTCATGCCAATAGGGAGTAGGAGGGCCGTCTCATTTAAAAGCAGCCATTCCCGGCTATATTTTTTTATCCTGTTAAATATCTGCCAGTCTTCATCATCAAAATCACTTCTATTCCCCTGGGGAAATTCAAATGCCTCACCAGGTTTCCATTTTTTTTGCCTGATTACACACTCTCTTTCTGCCTTTATCTCATATGAATAATGTCCTTTACCAATTAGTGCATCAAGGCAATTCAGATCCTCCAATAACCTAATTCCTGTTGCATATTGTACTCTTTTTAATGAGCCATCACTATTCCCCTCGACATCCCTTGCCTGGTAATTCGAATGGCTGAAAATATTTACGATTCGAATATTTTTGGATTCAAGTAACTGGTTATGAGTCAACTCATTAAGATATCCTCCAAAGGTCAATGGTACGTCATCATAGTGCGGCGACAAAATAATAATATTTTTCTCTGGGATGACTTCTGCAATTTTTTTAATCATAATTCAGACTTATTTACCATACGATCTTTTTCATAATTTTCAATACTCCCAAAATCAGATTTAAGATAATCTTTTTCAGTGTTTTATTATCCTTGTTTCGTATAAATCAACAATATTAAGTTGGAATTCCGGAAATTTAGAAATATTCGATAATTAACTTCATTTAATGAAATATAACAAAGCTATTTTGTGGATCTTATCCCATATATATATCAATAACTATTTATTTTTGAATGTATCATTTAAATCAGAAACAATTGTTTCCCTAAGCTTTGAAAGTATTAATGGATCAATTGTTATAAATAAAATTGCTTACTGAATTAAATGATACGCGAAAGGTATAACAAGAAAATTCTATTTCTATGAAATGTCGAGTAATGGCCATTACAGCGCATCCTGATGACATCGAATTTGGGATGAGTGGAACTATGTTACTTTTAGCCAAGGCAGGATGTGAGATCCATTATATGAATATTGCTAATGGATCTTGTGGTACAGCTGAGTATGATGAAGAAACCATCGTTTCAATGCGATTGGAGGAAGCTAAAAACGCTGCTCAACATTTGGGAGCAGTATTTCATCATCCATTGGTTCCGGACCTTGAAATCTATTATACTAAGGAGATTCTGTTGAAATTGGCATCAATATTCCGTAAAGTGGCACCTGATATTTTGCTGGTCCCTTCACCTGATGATTACATGGAAGATCATATGAATGCATGCCGCTTGGCAGTGTCTGCAGCCTTTATTCGTGGGATGAGGAATTACATCGTCGATCCACCAATTGAACCTGTTTCAAATGAGGTGGCAATCTATCACGCACAACCGCATGGTAATAGAAATGGACTGAATAAAATAGTCCATCCCGATTTCTTTATAGATATCACAGAGGTACTGGAAGAAAAAACAGCCATGCTCGCAGAGCATAAAAGTCAAAAAAACTGGTTGGATGTAAGTCAGGGATTTAATGCATACCTCAATACCATGAAAAGCTGGGCACATGAAATGGGTGATCTGTCAAAAAAGTTCAAATTTGCAGAAGGATGGCGACAGCATAACCCGCTTGGTTTTTGTTCAGAAGATGCAAATCCTTTAGCAGAATTGCTCCGGAAATACTTTCATGAGATGAAAGCAGGGAAATAAATGAAGGTTCTAGATAAAATGTTCCTGGCACATTATGCTTTTTGATATGGAGAAAATAATATGTTAATATTTGCTGGTTTGCTGGTTAGTACTGAAATAATATTAGAGAATATTGAAGCTGAATCAAGGACTATCATTTATTCTATTCATTTTTGAATTTTCAAGCTGTTTAAACATTTCCTTCAATTCAGGTATCCCCTTAATGAGCATAATGAATGACATTATTATAAATGAAAGTAATGAAAAGAAAATAATTGCACCCCAAAATATCATATAACCATTCATGCTTTTTGTTTTTGTTTTTTAAATCCAAGTATATCATGCAGGAAATTACCAATGAGCATTCCAATCAATGCAAGCAAAAATCCTCCCCAACCCATCTCTGAAGCGTATGCAGTTTTCATTTCTTCTGATAATAATAAATAGGCTACCGGAGGAATAGCGCCCAATGTGATAGCTAAAAATGCTCCGGTACTTCTTGTTTTATGCCAATAAATTCCAAAAGTAAGACAAACCAGTGTTCCGGGAATGAATAACATTCCCGTCATATTGAGATAGAAATAGAGATATCCTTCAATTTTATGAAAAAGTGACCACCATATTATAAAGATCATTACAGCTGCCATTGTAAACCTGCTGATGAGGAGTTGTCTTTTTGAACTAAGCTCTTTTCCTGTGATTAATTTTATAATTGTACCGATCAGATCTTGTGAGACCACAGAACTCCAGGATAGTAAATAGCTTGAGTAGGTCGACATTGATGCTGCCAGAAGCGCAGCCAATAGAAGACCAACTACACCCTTCGGAACTAGTTTAATGATCAGTAATGGCAATGCTTCTAATGAATCAATTGATGAACCCAGGTATGCCAGCGCCATAATACCCCAGAATACCGGGAGTATGGCCCTGGATAAAAACATTAAACTTGACCATAAATATATCTTTTTGCCCGTTTTTATATCCTTGGAAGAAAATAACCTCATAGATATGGCCTGCCAGCTTACGATGATTGATATCCAGAACAGGACTTGCCATATGATGAATCCTATTCCAAATTCACTTTCCATTGCTGAGGGAAAAAATGGGTTGATTCCTTTTTCTCCTAAGTTTGATGAAACAGCATCAACAATATTCGTCCATCCAATTTTGAATATACCATAAACAGTGATGAAAATCATACCAATACTTAGCAAAGCATACTGCAGGTAGTTGGTAAGAATGACCGATACCATTCCACCCATCAATGTATACAATAAGACAACTGTTAGCATGATCACCATGGTAAGCAGTACATATTCCTTTGGAATACCTGTGACAATATTAATAAAGTTAGCCTCAACCCCCGGGAACACGCCAAAATTCAATATTCCTCCTATCGCCATTAGCACACCAATATATAACCTTATACCATTATTGAATTTCCTTGAAAAAAATTCGGGGATGGTCATGATTTTCATCTCTAACAAAGGCTTAATGATAAATCCTGTCCTCCCAACGATATAAAAAGCAATAGAAGTAGGGAAAGCTACAATTAATGCTGTAAACCCAGCTTTAAAGCCCATCTCAGCATAATAAACATAGGTGATCATGCCTATCTCAGTACACATTAGAGAGAGAAGCCCCAAATTGAATCCCATTGATCGATCGGCTACCAAATAATCGCCAATTCCTCCGACATACTTTTTCATGATTGATCCGGAGTAAAAGATCAGAATGAGATAGGTCACAATAATCCCAATATCTAAATAGCTAAGGTTCAAGGTCTTTCAATTATAGACTATAAATTATTAAATTATAATGCTCCCACAGGCTTCAAGCCCAATATAAGATGATAGTTGCAATATTCAATTTTATCGCACATTATTTTTGCATTTCCTTAACACATTCAATTACGTTATCGGCCATATATCTTAATTGATCACTTGTTAAAGGATAAAGGGGTAAATGCGTAAACCTGGATAAAAATGCATTCTCAGCGTTTGGGCAAGTTTTCTTCATCCTTTCAGTATCATATCCCAGTTGCTTTAAATAGGAAAATCTATAAAGCGGAGCGAAATGTGGAATTTGAACTATACCCCGGCTAGTGATTTTCTGTTTAAAATCCTGAATATTACCTTTTAATTTATCAAGATTCAATTGTAAAAGATAAAGATGATATGTTCCCTGAATTTCATCGGTATCCATAGGACAAGGAATGATACCTGGAACTTCCTTGAACCTTTCGTTAAGGTATTCTGCAGCCTTTCTCCTTACTTTTATAATTTCAGGAAGTCTTTTTAGCTGATTTAAAAGAACCACTGCCTGGATCTCAGTAGAAGAATGATTCCCGGCAACGGTAAAGTAATCGCTTTTTCCTCTAAGTGCAACAACGTCATATAACCATTTGTCAATGGGGTTGGCAATATCAAATCCTCCGAATCTGCTTTTTGCAAAATCAGCTCCATATTCACTGTTAGTGACTACAATGCCACCTTCTCCCAATGAATTGATGTTTTTTACTTCGTGGAAGCTATACGATCCGAAATCTCCTATGGTTCCTATAGCTTTACCCTTATAAAATCCTCCAAAAGCATGGGCAGCATCTTCTACTACCATCAGATCATTTTCCATCGCCAATCTCATGATGGCCTCCATATTGCATGGATAGCCGCCAATATGAACAGGAATAATTGCTTTGGTTTTTTTTGTGATTTTCCTTGCTATATCTTCAGGATCAATGTTTAATGTTAGCGGATCAATATCAGCTAAAACTACCTTTGCACCGATCTGTAGAGGATAGGTAATGGTAGAAAGAAAAGTAATAGCTGGAGCGATAACCTCATCGCCTGGTTTCAAACCGGAAAATTTAAATCCAATTTCAAATCCGGCAGTTGCATTTGTGATAAAACAGGCATGCTTAACATTAAGAAACTTTTTAACAGCATTTTCAAGGTTCTTTACGTTGTTGCCAAGAGACAGTTTCGATGTTTGCTGACCTAAATCCAGCAACTTGTTTAGCTCGACAATTAATTTTTCGAATTGCTGATCATAGGCGGTTTTATTTTTTCCTTGTGGAATTAAGAATTCTATAATCGAAGAAATATCTTCGAGTATTAGATTTTCTCCGATTGCGGCCCATGGCACTACAGCTTCTCCGGTATCATAACGGAAATCAGATTTACTTTTGCTGTCGGTTTTCATAATCTTTATATTTTCGTTCTCATTAATATATTAGTCTTTTATTTATATGGAATAGTACATGGTCAACTATTCCGTGAAAAATCCTTTATACAACACTTGTTATTCTTATTTGCTTACCATCACTTGGAAATTAACCCGGTGCGTTTCATGAACAAAGGATTGGGATGCCTGAAAATTACCGGCAGGATTACCACGCTTCTGGAAATCATACCTGCCTTGAAATTCGATTTCATGTCCTTCCGGGCAATCCGGACGAATATAGACCTCTGATGTTGGCCGCATGTTCCCAATATACGTATCACGTAAACTCCATATTTGGTTTTCCTTTGATTTGTCAATATTTGTATCATCAGAATATAATTTTACTCCATACCAGCAATCATCACGCAAATCAGATTGAGTAAGAACACTTATTCGCTCCCCGGGGTTTGCTATCCCGTCTCCATTGCCTTCTCCAAACCGGATTTCCTCACCCGAATCCATTGTAAAGCTTCGACCATCGGCAATTTCAAAATCTTCCAGAACCTTTTCTGAACTATAAAAAGGAACATCAAGTAAAAACCTGTCCTCACGGTCATTATATTTCAGGATTAATTTAAGGCTTGCCCTATCAAGGTCCTTCGAACGGGCACGAATTTTAAAAGTGGCTTTATCAGATATTTCTCCTGGTTTTATTGATCCGTTGCCAGAAGCAGGCTCAATTATCTCAAGATCCTGATCTAAGCTAAAAAGCTTTGCTTCAACAAAGTCAACAACTTCACCTCCCTTATTAAATAGAACAGGTGTAAATTTAATCTCCTCCCAGGCCCTCGGGAAACTTGTATCCAGTCGATAATCAGGTACGGAAATAAACCCGGGATCTCCATCGCGATAGATCCCAATATCTGTTGGAGTCCCACTTACCTGAAACTGGATCCTCCCTTCCGGATCACTTGATGTCTCTTTTTGATGGATCTGTAAATCATCAAGACTCATTGAAATCAGATGGTATTCAGTGTTCGATTCATACAATGCATCTGTGACCACAGTTATTTTAGTCTCAGGAATTGAGGGACCATCAGGTAGCCAGCGTTTTGTCGTGATTTTCATCCCCTGTTTCCCAGCTTCATCAATCACCGTATATCCCTGAATTTTTCGGTCGCTTTCAAACTGATATCCCCATATTTCGAAATCTGGATAAACATCTAGGTGGTACCATAAAGGGGGAGGGGTTGCTGGAAGATTGAAATGCTTCAAGTGAAAGTCAAATTGACCTTCCACATTTACAACATAGTGGAAACCATTGAAATAGTTGATCCCATAGTGCCAACTTTCGAAAAAGAGTTCAAGATTGTTGAAATTATTGTAGGCGTCGCGGTCATGTTGTCTAAGAAAATCTCTCATACCTACATGCATACGAATGGGTAATCCAATGTAGCTTCTGCCCATTTCATCAAAAGGTGTATAGATCTGCAATTCCTTTGGCCCAATTGCAAAGCCAACAGCTGGATTGAAAAAAGATGCACTACTAATTAAATGAGGATATTTTGATGCAATAAATAAGGACATAAATCCACCCATGCTTAATCCTGAAACAGCGCGTCCCTGCCGCGAGGCTATTGTACGATAGTTGTTATCAATAGCCCGGATGAATTCAGGGAAATAAAGTGCAAATTGGAGGTTATCCTTTACAGGTCCAACATCATAAGGGCGTGGATACTGGTCTTTTACAAATCCATCCCATTTTGCAATGATCACGTCATGCGTACGGACATACTCAGCAAAATTGTCCAGTGTATCGCGACCACATCTGTCAAAATTACCATTAAATTCATCATAGTAGCGCGATTCAGCTGATTGAGATTGAATTCCATTAGCCGGACCGTTGTAACGCCCGCCATACCCATGAAAATAATAGATCACTGGATAACGTTTTTCAGAATCATTATAATAATCCGGTGGGAGAAAAATCCTGTAGTTCCGTTCTTCATTGAATACCTGGCTGAAATGTACAGTGTCAATGATTGTAACTGTGTTAACTTTCCGAATTTGTGCATCCGATTGGTTTAATATCATAAAGAAAAGTAAGGATCCGCATAGGAATACTAAATAATTTTTCATTATAACTTATATTTGCTTATTATAAATTATGTATATACTTTTAATATCTTATTTATTTATCAAATTTCATAATGATGTGAAATTTTTAAATGAAAATATCAGTATTATTTTTTCTGTTTTCATACTACTATGCCACCCCGAAAAAAATTTATAAATACCATAAATTGCAGTAACTATGATATTCCTGTTTTTTGTCCTGCGATTTATGATTATAAAGTAAATTTTTCAAACGCACAGGTGCATGAATTTGGTCAGGATAAAGATGAATTTATCAATGCCGTTAAAAAAGAGATTCGAGCTCTGAATTCGGAGATTGTAACCTGCGGATATGATATTTATAATGTTGAAGCAGAAGCTTTGGGATCAAAGATTATGAGGGATAAAGCGAATATATTCCCGGAAGTTTTAAAACCTTTGATTTATCACCTTGATGATATCGGTAAACTCCCTGTATTTACCGAACTCAAAGGGCGAATGCCTTTATATATTGATATTACAAAAACATTGAAAGATCAATTTAAGGATGAGGTATATTTTCGGGGTGCTGTCAGTGGTCCGTTTTCTCTGGCAGGTCGTATTTATGATAAAGAAAAGTTGATCCTGGATACAATATTGAATCCTCAGGGTGTGACTAGATTGCTTGAATATTGTACGGAAGTTATTTTAACTTATATAAGAGGGTATTTGGAAAAGAAACTGGATGTTGTGGTTTTCGATTCACTTGCATCACCACCTTTGGTTTCACCGGAGATTTACAGGGATCTTGATTTTCCCATTTCACAAAATTATTTATAATTTTTTACAGAATGAAGGTGTTGAGATCAGACCATTGATTATGGGCGGTAACACATTGCCAATTTTGGAATTCTTGTCTGGAACAGGAGCCAATCAATTGCTATTGGACTATAATATTCCGCTTGGGGAGATGGAGAAAGTAATAAAAAAATACAAACTTGCTTTTAGAATTAATATTGATCCTGACCTGATAGCCAGGAGCAACCTGGTGCAACTTGGGAACCATTTGAGGAAAGTAAATGAAATTATTGGCCATAAAACCAATTTATTAATAGGTACAGGGATTTTAATGAAGGATGTGCCTCTGGAAAACATTCAATATATAAGGGATTTCTTGAATCGAGAATATAAAACCGTGCCTAATAAGAGTGCCTGATTTTATTATATTAAAATCATTGAATTTGATTGCTATCATTTTGGTGCAAAGTAGGTATGTAACAGAGAAAGTAAAAATATGCAGAATAAAATTTTGACCTTATTTAACAATATGAAAAAAATATTCGAGAAAGAGCGACTTTCCTTTTCTGTACTGTTAATTGCAGTAATTTCTGTGAATGTTATTGCACAGGAGGTGGATAAAATCATAAACGTACGCCCCTTGGAAATCCAGGACGTACTATTGAATCCGGGTATCGGATTTATGACCTTTCAAAGGTTCAATGGGGATACTTTAAACCCTGGACAGGGATGGACGGAAGGATTGCCAATTGTATACCAGGATTTCGACGGAGACCTGACCAATATAAATTATCCTCAAACGACTATAGCCTATCACCGTATTAACTGGAGATTTATTGAACCGGAACCAGGTGTTTATAACTGGCCGCTGATTGACAAAGCCCTTAGAACCGCTGCTGAAAGAGGACAGACATTGATGCTTCGCATATCCCCCTATGAAGCAAGCGATGATAAAGATGTTCCGACATGGTACAGGGAAATGGTAGGCCCGGATAAAAATACTGGATCTGGGAAACATTGGCGGGTTGATCCTGAAGACCCCAGATATGTTCAGTATTTTGGGGGTATGATCAAAGCTATAGGGGAACGTTATGATGGTCACCCTGATCTTGAGGCTGTGGATATCTCCTTCATTGGTTATTGGGGTGAGGGCGATGGCGGTCATTTGCTAACTGATAAGACCCGGTTTGGTCTGATAAATGCATATCTGGATAATTTCAAAAAAACACATTTGATTTTTCAGCCATTAAACGGCGATGCCCCTGATCCTGGAGTTTTGGTTAAAGGATTGCCAATAGCTGCTTATTGGCCGGATGGGCGTAATAATGGTGCTGGTCTACAAATGCGTCATTTGGGATGGAGACTTGATTGTCCTGGGAGATATGGACTTCTGGCCTGAATGGGGCTGGAATCATATGACCGATGTATATCCCCAGGATATTATAAAAAGCGGGATGAGTGAAGCCTGGAAAAAGGCCCCTGTTACGATGGAGATCTGTGGCACTTTTTTAAGATGGAAGGAAAAACAGAATTATACCGAAGAAAATGTAAGGTATATCTTTGATCAGGCCCTTAAATGGCATATTTCTTCCTTCAATGCAAAGAGTTCGCCTGTACCTGAGAAATGGCAACCTCTGGTTGACGAATGGTTGAAGAAAATGGGATATCGTTTTGTATTAAGAAAATTTACCTATCCGGAAGTAGTAAAACCACTGGGAAGGTTAGCATTTACAACATGGTGGGAAAATAAAGGAGTTGCTCCAATATATAAAAGTTTCAAATTAGCCTTACGATTAAAGAATGAAACAAGAACAGAAGTGTTTATAACAGATGCAAATATTCTTCAATGGTTGCCTGGTGACATCATATATGACGACAATATCTTTCTACCGATTGATATGCCAGAGGGGAAATATAGCCTGGAATTGGCTATTGTATCCCAAAACACGCATGAACCAAAGGTAAAATTGGCCATAAGTGGGATAAATGAAGATGGTTGGTATCCCATGGGAGAAATTTTAGTAAAGAAATAAATGCATTCAATTTGTAAATTAAACTCAATATCATGAAAGGTAATTTTTTAAATCCTGCTATATCAGGCTTAATCATAATGTTTTTATTGCACGGAAATAGCACATTTTGTGCAGATTATGGGTATAGCCTTGGTAATGATGAGAAATGTTCTGTCTGGTGGGCTGAAGGGGTCATATAAAATAATGCAACAAGATCCTGTCCCGGATGGCAAAATTAATGAGGTACAGCTTTTTGCTGCTTCAAACGAATATGAGTCAATACAGGTGGTTTTATTTCCACACGAAACTCTTCGTAATATGACAATAACCACAAATGATTTCAAGTCGAAGTCTGGGGATGTTATTTCAGCTGGGCAATTTACTGTGCGACAGGTTGAATTTGTGCAAGTAACCCGGCCTACAGACGACTATGGTAAGCCGGGATGGTACCCGGATCCATTACCTTTTTTCCAGGAATCCACTGATCTTGAAAAAAATATAAACCATCCATTTTATATTACAGTTAAAATCCCCGTTAATACGGTTCCAGGAAATTATACTGGCTCAATCGATCTGAATGCGGATGGTTGGGAGAAAAACATACCCGTTTCAGTCCATATTTGGAATTTTCAATTACCTGAAGAACCCATGGTTCGATCTGCTTTTGGTATTGGGACTGAAGGGATAAGACAATACCATAATCTTGAATCAGAGGAAGAACTTCTGGAGGTGACAGATAAATACTATAATATGTTTAGTGATTATAAAATAGGCCCTACCAATCCGTTTTCCCTGTATCCTATGAAAGTTATTGTTCAGGGATTAAACTGGACGGGAGGTCTCGTCACGGATGAGACTTCATTCGAAGGGAAGAAATCACTCAAGATAATAGATGACAATATTGAATCAGGGAGTGAAGCATATACCAATGCGTTGATCCCGGTTGATGCCGATGAATCCTATTTGCTCACCTGGTATATCAAAACTGAACTCCCTCAACAGAAATATTGCGTATTGCTGAAATGCTATGATTCCGATAAGGAGCTAATGTTGTTTGAGAACAGGCTAGATGAATTCGTAGGCAACGATGCCTGGGGTAAGGATACATTAAATATAAGGCCATTGAGAAAAGAGATCAAATATGTATCCATACATCTGTTCCCGGTATTCCGCGAAATAACCGGCAGAGAGACTGGTTTTGCATGGTTTGATAATGTGTCCTTTTTCAGCTCTGGAGATGGAAAAAATCTTGTTGAGCAGGGTGATTTTGAAGTGGATCCTGAAGACCTTGATATTAATGTAGATTTTACAGAGTTCGACAAAGCAGGCCAGAAGTACCTGGACGATCTTGGATTTAATGCCTATCATTTGCCGTTGGAAGGATTGCCTTCAGGCAGCTTCTATGTACAGAGACGAGGCGTATTCAATGGATTTGCTCAGGGAACAGAAGAATATGATTATTTGATGAAAGAATACCTGTCCATCGTACAGGACCATCTCGAAGAAAAAGGTTGGTTAGGTAAGGACTATGTTTACTGGTTTGACGAACCAAATACGGAGAACTATCCTTTTGTGCGTGAGGGAATGGAGATCATCCATCGTTCGGCCCCGAAAATAACCCGGTTTATTACAGAACATCAACCCGGTCCGGATATTATGGATGTCAGCGAGATCAGTTGTACGGTTATTGGTCAGCTTGATCCGGATATAATCAAAGATCTAGTGGCTCAAGGTAGAGAATTCTGGTCATACGTGTGTTGTTGCCCTAAAGCTCCGTATCTAAGCCTCTTTATTGACCATGACGCCATCAACATGCGCATGTGGCTCTGGTTATCTTATAAATTTCAAATGAAAGGTATTCTGGTGTGGTCGGCTAATTACTGGAATTCCCGGACAGCATCGCCTGAAAATTATCTGCAGAATCCCTGGGATGACCCGATGGCCTATACTACAGGGTATGGTTTGCCTTATGGAAAACAAAACGGATGGGGGAATGGAGATGGTCGCTTTCTTTATCCTCCCAACAGGGACCCAAACGACCATTCTAAAAAATACTTGGAAGGACCTATTCCATGTTTGAGACTGGAAAATATACGCGATGGTATTGAAGACTATGAATATTTGATTTTATTGGAAAAGGCGGTTAATAATAATAGTGGGATAAATAAAAAACATATAAAGGAAGCAAGACAATTGTTATCACTCCCTGAATCCCTGGTGTCCGGACCGGTGAACTATAATAAAGATCCGCAATCCCTTATCCAATATAGGATCAAAATTGGAGATTTATTAAATGAATTGAATATGAAGCCTTAAATTCACGCTGTATCTTAGAATGAAGTGATTGTTCGGAATTCTAAGACAAGTTGCAACACAATCTAATTATGATATATCTCAAAAATAGCTCAAACATGAAGCCTTTAATAATAATGCTTTCTTCTCTAATTTTAATGCCATTAGGACCGGGTTGTTCGCAGACCAATTATACATGGCAAATGGATGAACTGATCCTAGATAACGGAGCAATCAAACGGACAATAGAATTGGATAAAGAGGATCAGACTATTGAAACAAAGTCGATCTTTCATGGAAATAATGAAATAAATTTTATTTCACCTGAAGTTTCCAGGGAATTCAGTTTCGAAATAGATGAAATTCCATATTCCGGACAAGATAAGTGGGAGTATGTGGCCCATGAAGAGGCAAGTGATGATACGGAAGGGAAGGGAGTAACGGTTAAATTAAGGGGAACGGGAAAGTTAAGCAAATTAGAGATCGATATCACATATATTCTATATCCTAACCTGCCAGTAATTAGAAAATATCTGACCTTCAGAAATGTAGGCGACATAGATTTTAAATTGGAGTCGCTGGATATTGAAAATCTCATTGTTAGTTGGGGGGATACTCATTCGTGGGTATTCAGTAATTATGCACGTCAAAAGCACCTGGGCACATATATTGGTGATTGGGACGATCCCCTGGTCGTTCTGCATGATTATCTTGGACAAAAAGGAATTGCTCTGGGAAATGAAGCCCCCGGCGTAACAAAACGAACAGCGTATCATACTGTTTATAATGACATAAGCATTGGATTAACACATAAAGACCAGGATTTTGGTTTTCGAAAATGGATATTGCCAAACGAAGAGTGGACAAGCCCTGAAGTATTTATAGCTACCTATGTTAATTCTCCGGATGCCTCTAATGTGATCAATAGCACTGTTAATGATTTTACCAGAAATCATATGGGCATCCGTCTTATGGAGATTGAAACCAAACCGGTTTTCGTATATAATACCTGGAATCCTTTCAGACATGATATTAATGAGCAATTAATTAAAGATTTGACTGATGCAGCTTCAGAATGCGGGATTGAAGAGTTTGTTATAGATGACGGCTGGCAAAGAAATTATACTGAGGGAAAAGATAGAGGAGGCCCTGTAGGTGACTGGTTAATAAATGAAACTAAATTTCCAAATGGCCTTTCACCCGTATTTCAATACATAAAAGATAAAGGGATGAAGCCTGGGTTGTGGATGAGTATTGGTTCTGCCCATGAGTATGCCAGGGTGTATACCGAACATAATGAATGGTTCGTGAGAGATAAGGATGGAAATTTAGCGAACCTTCACGGTGACTGGGATGCTGGATTGCGTACCTCATGTTTCTCAACGGATTGGCCGGATTATATCAAGTCAAAACTAATTGGATTAGTTAAAGATCATGGTTTGGAATACGCTAAACTTGATTTTGCTATCGTTACCAGCGCTTATGTTGTCGACCCCGAAAGAAGCGGGTGCTATGCTACTGACCATCCGTATCACAATGGTGTAAACGAATCTTATCTGAATAATTATCGGAGATTATTAAAAATGTTCGATGATTTGCATAAGGATGCACCCGATTTGTTTATAGACTGCACTTTTGAAACGGTAGGCAAGCTTCAGCTTATTGATTATGCGACAGTAAAACACGCGGAAGGAGACTGGCTCTCAAATTTTGAAAGCCCGTCACCAAGGGGAGCGCTAAGGGTTAGAAATATGGCTTGGTGGAGGACACCTGTTATCCCAGCCGGAGCATGCGTTATTGGTAATTTGAGACTGGATAGTAAAGATCTGGAATTTGATTTTTTGTCAACGGTGGGTACCTTACCTATCATGCTAGGCGATCCAAGAAAACTTTCTCCCGATGATAGGAATATGTTAAAATCATGGTCAAACTGGCTAAGAAAAATGCAGGATAGATATAATTATATGGTTTTCCGGCAGGATTTGGCCTGCTTCGGAGAACCAACGGAAGGGCACTGGGATGGCTGGGCAAGAATAAATACGGATACTCAGGAAGGTGGTATAATAGGAGTATTCAGGCAGGGAGCTGTTGAAAAAAGCAGGCTGGTAACAATCGATTGGCTGATATCTGGAAAATAAATATGCGGTGATGGATGCTATTGACGGCAAAATTCTTATTGAAATGACAGGCGATCAGTTGAAAAATGAAGGTTTTGAAGTCATTATGGAAAAAAAGTACCAGGGTAAATTGTTTGAGATCAAAAAAATGAACTAGGTATTTCTTCAATTAAATAGAGAACCAATAAATTGAAGGATTATAATTATTAACATAAAAACATGCAATGAGAACTTTCAATAAGAAATTGAATAAGGGAATATATGGATTTCTGATAATAACAGTTTTTGCGTTTAATTTAAAAGCTCAGGATGGTTGGGATGATCTTGCACAAACACCACCAATGGGCTGGAATAGCTGGAATACATTTCGTCTTGAAATCAATGAGGAAGTTGTAAAAGGGATAGCTGACGTATTTGTTGAAAAGGGATTTATAGATGCAGGGTATGAGTTTATTGTAATCGATGATGGCTGGCAGATTTCAAGAGATCAGGAAGGTAACATCATAGTAGATCCCGAGAAATTCCCTTCGGGAATAAAATCGTTAGCAGATTATATTCATTCTAAAGGATTAAAGATAGGTATATATTCAGATGCGGGAACAAAAACCTGTGGTGAATTCCCGGGTAGCCTCGGTCATGAATACCAGGATGCACGACAATATGCTGCCTGGGGTATTGATTACCTGAAATATGATTGGTGCTTTACCGGGAATCAAAGTGCCCCGGATAGCTATCAACTCATGAGAAATGCTTTGGAGTCTGCCGGGCGGCCTATCGTTTTCAGTATCTGTGAATGGGGTTCCCAGGAACCCTGGAAATGGGGCAAAGGCATTGGCCATTTATGGAGAACTACCTATGATATTCGCCCCTGTTGGGATTGCGGGCAAAGAGCCGTAAGTAAAGGGAAAGTGATCGAAAATTTTATGGGATTTACTAAAATTCTCGACCAGCAGGTAGGACTCGAATCCTATGCAGGACCAGGCCATTGGAATGATCCGGATATGCTGGAAGTTGGTAACGGCGAACTGACACTTGATGAAAACAAAGCACATTTCAGCCTGTGGTGTATCCTTTCTGCCCCGTTGATGCTTGGGAATGATATACGCGAACTGACACCTGAAATCTATGCGATTATAACTAATAAAGAGATGATCGACATCAACCAGGATCCTTTGGGTAAACAGGGTAGTAAAATAAGAGATGAAGGAGATCAGGAAGTTTGGGTGAAGCAGCTCAGTGACGGATCACGTGCAGTTGTTTTGTTCAATAGAAGCGAATCTGTCACACAAATGTCAGTTAAATGGATCGAAATAGGATATCCGGGCAATTTAAAAGCTGAAGTCAGGGATTTATGGAAAAAGGAAGATATAGGGGAATTTACAGATCAATACTCTGATGAAGTGCCTGCTCATGGAGTAGTAGCCCTTAGAATTAGACCATGAAGATCTTAGCGGATTATCATGCAATGAACTTTATTAAATATGTAATAAAAAAAGTATTTTATAAATTATTTAAAATCAATTACTTCAAATTTTAATATTTAAGATATGAAAAAAATTCTGGCTTACATTATAATAAGTATCTCTTTGTTTTCTTGTAATTCCATCGCTACTAAATCTGATAAAACTGGCTGGGATATTAGCGCAATACCTGCTTCCGTTAGGTTAGATCCGGTATCAAATGAGGTAATAGATACTAAATTTGATGCTGTTCCACAGGAAAATGCTTATTCAAATAACATTTTGGAACAGAATTGGATATATGATGGCAAAAAAGTCTCCCTTCATGCGGCCAGAGGGGAATATATTTCATTTCAACTTGTACTTACAAACAATTCATCATCCCCTTTAAGGGGAATTGCCATTAATATGGCTCCTTTTAAAGGAGATAATTCCGAGTTTAAAAACGGGCCGGAACTCTTCTTAGAGTGGGCAGTAGAGGTTAAAACTCCAAGCACGGGTTATCCTAAAGCTACCCTCGGTAAAGGATGGTATCCCGATGCTTTGATCCCTTTTAAGTATATCCAGATGGACTCAAATAAAATCAGCCACAGGTGGACATACCCGCTTGAGCTTCCTGACTTCAATAATCGCATCGATGATCAGAAATCTCTACTAATCTGGGTTGATCAGTATGTTCCTTTTAATTTAGAAGATGCAGAACCAGGATTATATCGGAGCAATATTACTGTAGCAATAGGTCAGGAGGAAAAACAAATACCTGTAGAACTAAATGTCTGGGATTTTGCTATATCCAATGAAAATCTGTTGAAGGCCAGTCTCCAACATGAAGGTTTTTTAAGCAGAAAGGATGAAAAACGTGAGTTGGAGATCTACCAACTATTTAAACGCAACAGGGTTGGATTAATGGATCCAAGGTATGAGCCTGAACTTGAGATCGGAGAAAATGGAGAGGTTCAAATTGGATGGGAAATGTTAGATAAGCGATTGAAGAAATATTTTACCGGTGAAGCATTTACCTCAAAATATGGATATGATTATGGCCCGAGCTATGGTGAGCCAATCGAAACATATATTTTGCCATTTGATGTCTTTGGCAAACACGGAGATGCTGGCTGGCCGGATATAGGTAAACCGGATGTGGAAAGAAATCCGGAGAATATTGCCTTGTATAGAAAAGTAATAAAAGAAGTCCGTGATCACTTGCAGACTATGGTCGATCCTGAAAAAACAGAGCTTTTTGTATATCTGAATGGGTTGGATGAATCTTATTTCCCTGAAGCATGGGACAGAATGGTGTATTTTGGTGATATTTTTAAAGAAGATTATCCAGAAGTTAGTTTCCGGATTGATGGTAGCTACAGCGAGGAGGCTATGGAAGTGGTACAGAATTCAATTAGCTCCTGGGCAGCACATACTATTAATTATGATTATGATAAGGTCAAGAAATATCAGGAGATGGGTATAAATGACTGGTTATATGGCCCGATGCTTTATGAAGCAAAAGTAAACAGCTGGGTGGGAAGTTTGACTTTTATCGATTTACCGTTGGTGAATGACAGAGCCATCAGTTGGAGTATTTGGAAATATAATGCCTATTCCTGGATCAGCTGGGGTGTTGGAGCTGGCTGGGTAGGCGCCTGGTATGATCCGGAAACCTGGAAAGATATATATAGAGTTGGTGCTGATTCAGATGCCGGGCATAACTTTAAAAAGTTGAACGGTAATGGTATGCTGATATATAGTGGGGGTGTTGTTCCAAATGTATATGGCGATTGTCCGTCAATAAGATTGAAAACCCTGCGGAATGGCGTTCAGGAGTATGAGTATTTACGCCTTTTGTCAAAACTTGATGGGAATAAAAATCGGGCAGATGATGTTGTTAACAGTATAATCAAACAACCTTTTGGCCAGAACTCAATCGGTAATCTGGATGTATGGAGCTTCAACCCTGAACAATGGGATCAAAAAAGGCTTGAACTAGGAAAATTCATTCATCAGGCATCCATAAAACAGTAGATACATTTCGAAAAAATCAGATATGCTAGACATAATTATTTTAGACTTTCAAAAAAAGTATATATAAACTGATGAAAAGAAGGTCTTTTATAAAGAATAGTGCCTTAGCAACCTACACTTTGGGTACTGTAGGGAATTCTGTTGTATATGGAAATCCCGGGACGCTTGCGATACAGGATTCGCCTTCAAATGGAGAAAAAGTTCGAATTGCAGTAATTCAACAAGATGGAAACCCGGGACAAGTCCAGGTTAATCGGGAAAAGGCCTTAAAATTTGCTGAAGAGGCTTTAAACAAAAATGCGGATGTAATTCTTTTCCATGAAGAACTTCTTGTTGGTTATGTAGAAAATCTCAGAGAATTGGCTGAACCAGTAAATGGTCCGACTACAACGGCTTTTCAGGAATTACTACATGGAAGCGATGCACTCATTATTTATGGTTTGACTGAAAAAGATGGGGATGACCTGTATATATCAGCCCCGGTTGTCTCTTCAAAAGGTGTTATAGCAAATTACCAAAAAACGCATCTATGGTGGGATGCCGAGGGATTACGCCATGAACCCACTTTTTATAAACCTGGGAATAGGCTGGTTACATTTGATGTAAAAGGAAATAAAAGTGGAATAATGATCTGTTATGATGGTGATTTCCCTGAAATGACACGTTCTTATGCAAATCTTGGATGTACAATGCTTTTTTGGATCAATAACAGGGGGAGCAGAGGGCATGATGAAGTGAAGGATCTTGCTTACCGAAACTCTATGATTATTCCTGCCGCCTGTTGTTGTGGATTAAACGAAACAGGATATAAATGTCCTGGTGGAAGCAATATAACAGGAGCCAGGGGCGAATTGATTGATGAAATATGGGATAAGGAAGGTGTCGTCCTGGCAGATGTGTATCCCGGGGAAGTCCCAGAAATCCGGGAAAGGAATCCATGGTTTGTTGGCTTGCGTCCGGATGTATATCACTATTAATTATTTCATTTAATCCATATTATAATTATCAGGCAATTATCGAAAAATATTGTATTGATGTAATGAGAATGACTAAACGGGAAGTAGTTAAGAACGTTCTGGATCATAAAGTACCACCATATGTTCCCTGGCATTTTGGTTTTACAGCTGAAGCTAAAGAGAAATTGATTGAATATTACGGATCAGATGATCTGATGGATCTCCTGGATAATCATCATCTTATACTGGGTGATGAAATTGGATACTTTGAGTATATAGGGAATGACCGTTACAAAGACGTATTTGGGGTAATATGGGACAGAACTATTGATAAAGATATTGGAAATGTAGAAGGGCAGGTTATACCGGAACCTACTATGGAAGGATATAGTTTTCCGGATCCTCTAAACGACAGGTATTTTAAAGACATACCATCTCTAATAAATAAATATCCGGATTGCTTCCGGGTGTTTCAGATAGGATTTTCATTATATGAAAGGGCCTGGACATTACGGGGTATGGAAGCCCTGTTGATGGATTTCGTAAGTAATCCGGAATTCGTTCACGACTTAATGAGTGCCATAACAGATTATAATATCAGGCAAATAAAGCATGCCTTAACTTTTGATATCGATGCAGTAAAATTAGGGGATGATTGGGGACAACAGAGTGGATTGATCATGGGGCCGGAATTCTGGCATGAATTCATTCAGCCCTATCTGAAAAAGATTTTTAAGGTAGTGAAAGGGGCCGGTAAATATGTATTTATCCATTCTTGCGGCGATGTTGATGAACTCTTTGATTCACTGATAGAAATTGGACTGAATAACTTTAATCCGTTTCAGCCGGAAGTAATGGATATTTATCAATTACTCCCGGAGTACCGAGGTCGCCTGACATTCCATGGCGGCCTTTCGACGCAACGGATTTTGCCCTTTGGAACCGCCGAAGAGGTACAACAAGAATGTGACCGTTTATTGGAGCTGGGTAAAAAAGGTGCTTACATTTTTGCCCCCTCACATGATGTGGAGGGAGATGTCCCTATTGAAAATATGTTGGCCTTTATTGAAAAAGCTAAAAATCAGGAAGGTTTTACCTTCTAAAGGAAATAACGATGGGATGACATCCAAAATCTTAGAAGCTTAAATATAAACACATGAAACCTAATGTTTATTTTCGTTCTATTACCTCATTGAAGTTAATAATATCTGCACTTATTGTATTTATAATAAGCTTAGGTAATTCAGGATTGGCACAAGAGCCATTAAAGGTCGCTACATGCCAATTTCCAGTTTCGGGAGACCTGAAAAGCAATGCGGATTATATACAGAAATTCATCAAGGAAGCTGCTCTAAATAATGCCGATATTGTTCACTTTTCAGAAGCCGCGTTATCTGGTTATCCACCCGGAGACATACCTTCATTTGACGGATATGACTGGGAGACATTGAGGGATGCAACTTATGAAATTATATCATTGGCCAAAGAGAATAATATATGGGTGATATTAGGTTCCGCACATTATTTAAGCGAAAATGATAAACCTCTGAATTGTCTGTACATAATTTCAAACGAAGGGGAGATCATTGGCCGCTATGATAAGTCTATGTTAACAGGAGGGGATGCGAATTTTTATTCTGCGGGTAATCACATTGAAGTTGTCGAAGTAAAAGGATATAAACTGGGCTTCCTGATATGTTATGATTCATGCTATCCGGAAATGTATAATGTATACAGGCATAAAGGAGTTAAACTAATGTTTCATTCCTTTTACAATGCCCACCATGAAGGAAAAACGATCTTAGATGAAATTATTCCGGCTGAAATTCGTGTCCGGGCTTCAGATAATAATATGTGGGTAATCGCTAATAATTCTACCGGTTTCTATTCCTCCTGGCCCGCTTGTATTGCAAGACCCGATGGTTCATTAGAATCATTAGAAAGAGGAATACCCGGGATCATGTATCGAGAATTTCCCGATAAAGAAAAATCTGATAAATTTACTAGCTGGTTGCATAATTTCAAGATGATGAAACTCCCTCAAGATGAAAGATATCAGGTATTTGGTGAAATTTCAATTCATCCGAGGGCCCTGGATACTAAAAGTCTTCCGTAATTTTTCAGTATTTTGATTTCGGGTGATCAACAAATCAGGTTAAAGTTTAAAGAAATTTGTATAAAATATCTTTGATAAGATTTTATTCAGTGGATTTTATTTTGTTTAATGATTTTATAAGGAATTTTCAGTGTTAACTGAATTTTTAGTAATCATATTTATAATTACCTTATAGTGATATCTTATCAGGCAAGTGTTTCAAAAGGGTGGCTCCATGAAAAAAGTGGATTTACATTTGATTCAAAATATTATATGGATCCAGTTTACAGGCAATTTCAGGATAAAAGATTGAATGATTTTGTCAGGAAGACATTTCCTGATTACCCAATTTATAATATGGAGGCCAACCTGATGCAGGCAGATTTTGTTAATGATGATCAGCTATTGGTAGGAGGGATTCAGCCAAATTTAATTCTGGCCTATATTTTAGGTGCTGAATTTGTGTATTACCCGGATAAGGATATGGATGTATCCGGGAATCCCTTGCAACATATTACTTCAGCTGAGGATCTTCCTTCTATGGAACAAATTCTGGCTCACCCATTTATTAAGAACTTAGATGCATTGATTGTGCATCTTCAGAAAACGCATCCGGAGGCAGAAGTAATACCACCATTTTTCTGGGACAACTCCGGCAGGGCAACCATACACGGGATCATAACAACATCCTTTAAGCTGATAGGCGATAATGCCATGATGATGATCATAATGGATCCTGCTCTTCTCCATTCCGTACATCAGTGGATCACAGATGCATATGCAATTTTAATAAATCATTACGCTACATTGGCCAATATGCCGATAACATCTGTTCATGTAGGAGAATGTTCAGGCTCGCTTATATCAAATGATCAATACATTGAATTTATAACATCCGTATGTCGCTAAATTAGGAAAGAGTTTTAAGAAAATCAGACTTCATTCATGTGGATTTTCGGACCATATCATCGAAGCCATTTCAGAAATAGAGAATCTTATCTGCACTCGATACCGGTTCAAACACATCTGTTTCTAAAATACGGAAAGTCCGGGGTAAGGGTTTTGAGATTTCTATTGAACCACCCGTGATATTGATGTTACAAGGATAAATCAGAAATTGACCTTATTTTCTGGTTGGACAAAGCACTGGAGGAAAATCGCGGAAGGCCCCCTGAAATTTGTTCTTCACCTTGAATCAGGCTATTCATCTGATAATTGTCTTATGATTTACGATGAGTTGGTTAGAAGAATGTTAATTATTTAATTCTTAAAAATCTGAGAATATTCTATGATCTCAAAGAGAACGATATAGTTTGCGTTTTACTATGCAGGTCTATTGACAATATATTTATCAACATATTATGAGAATAATTAAAGAAATGAAATAGTTAGTGTTTTGACTTATTGATTTTGGTGCAAATCAAATATAATTTTTCTTAACGCCTTGACTACTATTTTTGTAATTTTTTCTCCTTTTTCAGAAGAGGCCATTCCCGGATCTCCAAATACTCCATTGGGAGTCATGGTTTTCATGCTTTGAAAAAGTGCAGCTTTTGGCCCCCTGAGCAGATCACCCGTGGCCCAAGCATAACTTTGTCGATTTTTTTTGCCCTCAATTTTGTCATGATGAACTAGTTCGGGCGCAATTTTCATCATCAGTGATGTCTCAAACTCTCCTGCATGTCCTACGCCACCGGTACCTGTTTCATTCAATTCAAACAATGCTTCCCCAGCGATTTTCCACCAGGAAGCGAAAACAATGCTACAATTCAGGGTGCCTTTTCCCCAAAATGTTCAACAATAACCTGACCGATGCCGAACCTCCATGGCTGTTTATCAGGTTTTAAATCCATGAAGACTGCTGATCCAGTATGTCTTCCGCTTGCTGTAAAAACGTAGTGTGCTGAATGGTCAGGGATCCCCGGAACTCCATATGATGCTCTGAACATCCAACACTTATCGTAGGTAAGATGAGCATGTTATCGGGAATTTCCATATTCAATTGATGACAAAAATACTCACCGATCATCCTGTCAGTTGCAAGTGGTAAATGTTTTCCGTGCTGCTCAGTGGCTGCCACCGGGAGTATTACCGGTGGCTTCTATTTAAAGCATCTATTTCAGGTGATGTTAATTGATCCCAAATCATTTTTTTATTGCCCAAAGTTCAATTTCAACTAATAATTTGTCAGGAAGTCCTGCCTGAATGGCTGTTCTTACAGGCATGGGTGTTGTAAAATAGTCTTTATAAATGGTATTAAAGCGGGGCCAGTGTTCAAGGTTCTTTAAATACACATTTACCTTGAATACCTCATTTAAAGAACTACCTGCACTTTTCAATTGTTTTCCGCAATTATCCAATGTCAGTTTTGATTGTTCCTCAATGGTGTCACCAACAATTTCCCCATTTTGATTGATGGCAGCCTGCCCTGAAATCACAATAATCTGTCCCGGATTTAACTGCAGTACCGGAGAATAAGGGCCGGCCGGATAGCTGTGATCTTTTTCTGGCAACGCCATTGCGGGTTGTTGGATAGGAGCTATTCCCATAGGATGTGGTAAAAATCCAGTAAAACCGGCAATTTTCCATTCTCCGTTTACTTTTCGGCATCGGTACAATGTCTGCCAATTTAGTTTTTCGATCTGTCCATTCTTTTTCCTGATGGCCCCGTCAAATTTTTTATGTACTATAGCACTCTCATCCAATATATCAATATCTCTTAGTGTAGTGGCTTCATATAACTTGTGTTTAGGATCGTCTTCCCTTCCACAGAAGTGAAGGTTGCACCTGCTCAGCCATTAACGTTGTCAGGTTGAAATGAAATTTCCATGAATCCGGATTGTTTAAGAAGCGAGCATCAATACCCATAAATCCTTCTTCAATAAAATCTCCAGCTACTGCTTTCCAATCGGTTTTCATAAATGCTTCTATATCTCTTTTTACAAGCATTATCCATATTGAATATCGATCAGGATCATCTTGATTGAATGGATTTCTAAACAAACTCATAATTGATACGACTTTTCATTTATCTGATATTGATGTATGGCACCTTCATCAGGTTCAATACCTAATCCCAGACCTTGAGGTAATTCTACGTAGGGAGGCTTGAATTTTAAGGGATCTTTTAACAGATCATGGCTTCGAATCATTCGACCAAAAATGTCACTTGGCCAAACAGGATTTAGCTGCAGCGGCAATGGACAACATCCTCAAAATCCAGATCAACTTCTGAACCGTGCCAGCAGGGAGACCTGCGGCTGAGGCACGTGGCTAATCTTTGAAATTTGCAAGGCCACAATTGAAGTTAAAACCATCCACAGCTTCAGCCTGGAGGGCGTCAATGGCATTGTCTATTCGCTGACCATGTTGAATATATGGAAGTGAAATATGCAGAACAATTGGTATGGATCCATAAGTTCTTAATCTTGAAAATTCTTTCAATTTCCACCTCGGTATAGGATCTTCTAGGCATAACATATTGCCTATATCCTGTAATTCATGGATTCGTTTTCTTGTTTCCCCTGGATTTTCCCATCGTTCATTCGGATCTAAGATAACAGACATGGATGGTGCTGCCTTTTTGAATTTCCTCAACCCACCACATCATCTTCTAAATCACATAATTTAAACAGTCACCTTGTTTAGTACTTTTTAGCCAATCTCCAACATCATTAACCGTCTGTGACCACTCCACCACTTTACTTCTCTACCGGCCCCCTCAGTCTACAATGCGTAGTATGGGCTTTACGTAGGCATCCCAGATTGCACATTCGACCATCAATTCTCTACAAATGAAAAGGAAAGATTGTAGACTGAAGGTTTTTAATCTTGCCCGAGAATTAATTCACATAATCAACATATTCCAGTTAGCCCTTACAATTCTCCCCAACCAAAAACCATCGTATTCATTTTATCAGGATCTTTGAAGTTCTCTTGACAGTCCACCTCTTCTTTACCCACGGTTTGTGTAAGGTTATTCATCCCTTTACTTTCTATAGCACCAGGTGTTGGCACTAAAACCTCATGTGCAATAAAATTTCATTTTTATTATAACGCGTGTATTCGTTGTTGTAGTAAGTTGGTTGTGCCGTTGTCAACATATGGTTTGCTGTGATGCTTCTGCTTAAGTCTGAAAGTAAAAACACCACGACATACCGCAATCTCTTGCGTTGAAAGAAATTCAAACAAATCACTTTTATGGTCTTCGATCCATTGGATCGGAGCCCATACTAATATGTATACTTTGTTCGGAATAAATATATCCTGGAGCTACTGCATTACACCTGATGTTATATTGGCCTAGTTCAACGGCCAGTCCTCTTGTCAATCCATTAACAGCTGATTTCGCACCAGCATATAAAGCCATCCTATGCATGGTAGCAAAGGCCTGAACTGAGGAATATTGACATATGTCCAATTCATTGGTTGCTAAAATTGTTTTACAAAAGCCATTAACTTTCCAAACCTTTTAATCTACATCATAAAGGCGGTTAACTTCCTCTTCACTGGCTTCAAGTGCATACTTTCCTAATCCTATACCTGCATTGTTGACTACACCATGAATTGCCCCACATGTATCCTTAACTCACAAACAACCGGTCAATCATTTGAATTACTTATATCTCCCTCTACGCAAAAGCCCCATCATATTTATCCGCTCTTCCCTGGCTATTTTCAGAGAATCATTAATAATTACTCTGCCACCACGTGTATATGGCTTCACATTCCCTGACCTAAACCATTCCCCCCTCCTTACCATTTTTTACCTTTTAAATCGATTTCATATCTTGTTTTTTTCTATCAATCATTTAAGGTTTAATGATTCCATATTTTTCAAATGCTGCACAGGCACTCATTCCATTTTCAATAGCTTTCTGAACCTTTTTTTCACCAGTCACTTTCTCCAATGCCCGATAAATTACATCCTGTTCAATGGATTGTGGATAATACAAACCCCGTCTATATCTCCAAAAACAATGTCTCCGGGATGAATCCATACACCTTCCATTTCTATGTCAATCCTGAAATCAATCACTTTTCCTCGTGGTCCCTGGTCTTGAGCATATCTTCCAATTGAAAAAGTGGGATATCCAAGTGAGTTGATACCATGACTGTCTCTTGTATAACCATTCAGGACAGTTCCAGCAGCTCCCAATTTCATGGCTCTTGTGCTCATTAGTTCACCCCATAAGGCATATCGTGGAGAGGATCCTGTGCAGACATATACTTCATTCCTTTTTAAATCATCTAAAGCTTCCACTTAAACCAAGGGTTTGTTTAAAAAATCTGTTCACCAAGGCCTGAGCATAAAACTGATCTATACAGTCATGCCCTTCCCGCTACGTCATATTTTCTTTCAAGGTTGGATAGCTGGGGGCAGGAATTGATGTAAATAACCATTTTGATCCATAATGTCACCAACAACAGCTGTAAACAACTTTTCTTTCATTAAAATGAAGAGTTCTTCATCGTTTTTCCATTTATTTTCCATACATATGACTAAATTGGGTATTAAAAGAAACACAAAAATAAATCCGTGTAAGTATAGGATATCCTTATTTATCATTGTTAATAACAGGTAGATATTACCTATGAAAGATCATTCAAAAATTCAACAAAAAAACTAAATATAAATTCAACTTAGCTTTAAACAGATCATTCCCCTGTTATTTAAAATTCACCAATAATTTTTCTAAACATTTCTTAAAAAATATTCATTATCCAATTAAAAATCACGCAAATCAAAAAACACCCAGCTAATTTTTTCCACCCCACTAACCCCCTTCACCCCTACCAAGTTCCCGCCATAAAATTTTAAAATTTCAGGGGGAGCTGAACGTTTCGGCCGAAGCAGGATATAGGGGCTACGGACATTATTATCCTACTGAGGAAATATATTTCTTCCTTACCACACCGTTCCTGGCCATTACAGATCAGGTGGCGGACCCCATACACATTGCTCCTATATATAGCGCAACTGGAGAAAGTAAAAACTTCCGTATTTTTACCGATGGAATATTGTTGGCAAACATCGCAAAACCTTTTCCCAACATGGAATCATCTGTCTCTCAGGGGCCAGTTTTCAACTGATTTTGGTACATAGCAATACCCCTGGATTCCCTTCCCATACCTGAAGGGCTTTTAACCGACAGGGAAGGAAATAAAGATCCCAGCCTGGCTTCGGCTCCTCGTTACCTGTCACGGGCTATGATGTACACGCCCCAGTGATTATCGTTCTGTAAGTGGTCTTTTATAAAGTTCGCAAGCACCTGGCATACGATACCGTTTTATCGAATTGATTTTACGGAAGAACCGGTATTAAGTGAATGGTGGTCTACCATCAATGGGACGGATAATATTAAAGCCATACATTATCTTTCCAGGCGTCCGCTATTGAATAAATTTTTAACAGTATCCAATCCACCCATTTCAAACGACTTACCACTGGAACAGGAAAGCTACAAGCGGTAAGAAGAAACTATGGCCGGGAGAAAAGTAAAACTAAAATTCATCCTTATCACTTTGATTTCAAGTAACTGGAAACTTATTGTGGAATTATAGAATACCTACCATCCCTAAAGAAATGAGATAACCAACCGGATGGGTATGACCTTTCACAAACATAAATAAGGCATGCTACGGAGGGTTTTCCTATAGAATATCAGGAATTTGATGGAATCTGGAAAAAAATCATCCCCAAACCTCAAAGCCTATTTCAGAGTTTACTGGAATTCCTTGAACCAGAAAAAGGTAAATATAACTGGGCAAATTATAAAGCCCTTCAAACTGCACAGGAACGCCCAACGCTTAGTTACAATAGCACCTACAACGGGGCTGAGGGTTGCCTTGTCCGGGAATGGTTGGGCAAATATCCGGAGGAACGGGTGGCGGGTTATGCTGAAGATCCAACGTACTTTAGATTTACCTGACTTGTCCATGGTCATCCCTCTTGAACTGTAATCTATCTATTGTGGGTTTCTGGGGAGAAGGAAGAGGATCAGAGTAACACAAAAACAAGGAAGGCATGTCTATACGAAATTTAAGAACGCCTCTCATTACTCTTAACTGAGAATAACAATAAAACGGTATGTCCCAGGCAATGTAGGTTGGAGGGTGGTGTATCGGGGATCTTGGTTTTTGGGCTGAAGATCAGAATGGCTGGACGCACATGTACGATTATTACCCTCAGGGAATAATCAATTTTGGCATGAATGATGCCTGGAAAAAAGCCCCGGTAAGTCTTGAAATTTGTGGTACCTTTTTAAGGTGGAAGGATACTGAAGGATATAACAGAGAGGATGTAAAAATAATTGACCAAAGCCTGAAATGGCAACTCACTAACAAAACTTCACCGCAGATGGACGATCTGGTGAACGATTGGTTGGAAGATGGGTACCGTTTTTTGCGCCGCTTTTCCTATCCCGAATCTATTGCACCCAATGAAAAGCTTTCATTTACTTCCTGGTGGGAAAACAAAGGTGTTGCACCCTGTTACAAAAATTCCTTTACATTCCGGCTCAAAATCAAATACAAAAGAAAAACAATGCTGAATTACAGAATGGATGCCAGGAATAACCTGTAACAATTCGATACCCACCGGTATGCCTCCGGAAATATCGACAGATAGCAATTGTGACAATCAGTCCCAAAACCAAGTAAGCTTGCTATTACGGGACCTGAGGATGGTATAATTTAGGAATTATAAACGTAAAATAGTTCAAAAATATGACCTTAGGTCAAACTACTTGGGATCAATCAAAATTCGGCCATTTACAATAGCTTCAATTGCCAATCCCAACAAAATTTTTCTTTCAAGAATGACTTATTGTTCTCCTATTTTTTATATTTATAATTAATGAATTTTTCAGATTATTTACAGATTTTAATGTCTGTTAAATATTTGATATTTATTATTAAAATATTATAATATATAATATTATTTTCTCCTTTGATCACTTAAAATACCTCACCTGTTCATAGATAAGGACTTGTCCTACCCAGATACTTGCTTTAGGGGTCCGACTATGCAAATCTGGACACAAGAGTATATCGATGCATTTATTGCCTTGAACAAACTCAAATTAACAAAGCCTTCTTCTCTGCCAAGAAAGAACAGTAAAAAATCTCGTCAATTTTAACGAATGATCAGCGATGAAAATTTTTCCTTTCTAAATAGACACCGTCTCACTATGAAAAAGCCTACAGATACAGTATATTCAATATACAAATTGTTAGATTGTATACTTGTGTTACTCAGTCAACTACTATCAGAATTAATATTTATAATTTTTGGACTGAACGACCCAGAAAAAGCTGAACTGGCCAGAAAAACGAACTCCGAACAAATGGGCTATACTCTGTTCAACTGGGATATATGGAAATGGTCCTGTATATATTGGATAATCATAATATTTCTTCTTCCTATTCCAAAAATGATCATGAACGGTTGAGTAATAGCGTTGTAGAATCGGTCATGAACAACAAAGCATGGATGAAGCCAAATGATGTAGAAAAGCTCAAACAGAAATTTCAAATGGTAATTGATAATACACCTTCAGATATAGTCAGGGAAAATGATCTTAAGCTAATTGAAACTTGGTAAACATTGTATATTCTGTCAGTACATGATAGAATTATCCATTAATGATTTCCTGTAAATAACAGGTGTTCCATTATTAAAAAACAGGAAAACCAACTGGTTTAATCAATATATCGCACACACCGATAACTTAACCGGAGATTACCGGTCCATAGTTGTAAAAACCCATTCCCCTTGCCAAAACAAGCCGTACAAGCATCGAATTCCTGTACTCACACGTGTATTCGTTGGTTTCCAGCCAATACTATGTCCGGAATATCATCATTATTGATATACATTGAATGAATTGAATAAACGGGAGAAAACTGGGCCTCAACCGGCAGGGGGATTATTGTAAACCTGCCTTTCCCATCATTTAAAAATATGGAAGATTGAAAGGATTCGGCCACTAATGAATCGTAAACGTAATATTTAAAACTGAAAAAAGATCTTTTTCCTGAATTTTTGCAAATGAATTATAATCAGGAAAGTTTGAAGCAAATGGATTTACCTGAGCTATTAACTCGTCACGACTAAATGCTATTGATCTTACCCCATCAATCACATACGTCATAATAGGATCAACTTTTCCATTTCTATCAAAGTCGCCATAAAAAAGGCGGACCGGGTTTTCTGAAGAGGCCTTAAAAGAATTATTCATTCCCATATTTCCGGCTGCCAGATCCATATCCCCATCCCCATCAAAATCATGTCCTACATATTCCACCAGCCACACGAATTCTCTAATCCATTATTTTCACTTTCCATAAAATGATCATTTTTATTCAGGAAAACTGATATATTCATCCATTCACCTACTAAAACAAGGTCTGGCTTATTATCCTGATCAAGATCTGTAAATACGGCGTCACTTACCAATCCGGGATTCAGTAAATCTTCACAATATTCATTGGTTATATCAGTAAATTTTCCCATTCCGTTATTCTCAAGCAAATAGCTGCGTGGTGCCATGGGATAACTCCCCGGGATAATCTGCCCTCCAACAAACAAATCGAGATCACCATCATTATCAATATCCGCCAGTGGCGACGCAGGAATTGCTGGACTGCATATTGGGTAAATTATCTTCCGGATGAGTAAAGAATCCTTTGCCGGTATTTATATACAATCTGTCCTGTAATAGATCTTTATTTTTTATATTATATCCACCACTGGTCACGAACAGGTCTGTCACCTCATTATCGGCGTCAAAAAATACAGCATCGGTGTCTTCATATTGATGATCATTTTCAAAAACGGCATTAGTCTTTACCATGAAAGTACCATCCGGTTTTTGTAGAAATAGGTTGCCGCTTTGATTCTTAGCGCCACCGATGTATACATCTTCAAGTCCGTCATTATTTACATCTCCTTTTGCAACACCAGGCCCGCTTCTTAATAGCCCCCTCGGAATTAATTTGTCCATTTTGAAATCTACAAAATCATCTTCACGATGAGAAAAATCAATACCGAGGTTCATGTCAATTTTGGTGAAGGCAGGATCTCTGATAGCATTATTGACATGTGTTTTTATTGCATCATGCTGATTTAATATGAGTAATTGGTTGGATACGCTTCGTAGTACCTGTTAATCGCCAACACGATCAAATCAAGACTTATATTTCCCTAAACCAAACAAGCTCCGGATTCATGGAATTGAAACCCCTGGATCCTTTTATTACCCGTTTTTATGATCACTTTGGTCCGATTCCATTTGTATTCCCAACATCCTTTTAATTAATTTTATGTTATTGATGTGTACGATTCACTTTGTTGCGAAAGATCTAATTCATTGTATTTTTATAACCAGGTCCACACCGTCTTATCCAGATCACCATACCGTACCGTTTGAAGCGTATGGCTTTCAAATCCCCATTCAGTTGAAACATTTGAAAAAGTTAGATTTCTATTATTCTGTAGATATTAGAGGAATAAAATCTGGAATTTTCGATAGTAAATCCATTGGAATAATTGGCCTGTTTTCACTTTGCGCCATTAGTTTCTCATCACTATGAAACTGAACATCCATATCCATATTTTTGCCGTATCCATTACTTATAAAAAGTCCTTCCATCCGTCATTGTCATAGTCGCAGTAAGGTGCCCAACTCCAATAGGTAGCAGGAATTCCAGCCAATTGGCCTATTTCACTGATGTTCCATTCCCATTATTCAGCTGAAGATATTTCGTAATGTCTGATAATGGAACCCCTGGCAATGAGCCGATTTATTATCAAATTCTCTGGCCTTACATTTTAATTGTGTCTTCCGGGGCATGTCAGGGATATGTATCAGGCTTGAGGTCATTATTAAAATCACCCGATTCGTTGCCCATAGATGACAGGGATACATGGCCCATTACTTCTTTAAGGGATTCTTTAAATGTTCCATTCTGTTGATTGATATATAGATAATCTTCTTCGTTATAGTCATTTGAAAATATATGTCGGGGATTATCTGCTTTACATCCATATCGTAAGACCCATCCGAAACCTGAACGTTATTGATGAGGCCGGCTGTTTCGGATACATCGATGAATGTATTGTTATCATTTCTAAAGAGTTTATCAGAAAATCTATTATCTGTTGTTTTTTAAGTTGTCCAAGTTGTCACTGAAGCCAGCTATTGATCGGGGTGATTTAATAAATGCATCCAGATCACCATCACAATCATAATCGAAGAATGCTGCATGCGTCGAATAAGAGGATCATCCAACATATTCTTCGGCACTTTCTGTGAAAGTCAAATCCTTATTATTTATAAACAATAAATTTTTTCTTCTGTCAGATATTTTTGCTGCAGACCGGCACACATAAATATCCAGATATCCGTCTCCATTTACATCAGCCATTGTTGTTCCTGTATTCCACAGTCCTTCGGCGTCACTCCGCATCCCGCGCAATTCCTTGAATTTCAGATTGCCCTTATTCAAACAGACGGCTCGCCACAGATTTCCAGAAAATAGATATCTGGGAGCTCGTCATTATTGATATCTCCAATGGCTACTCCACCTCCATTGTATAAATAGGCATAATTCAACACATTGAATTCTTCTGAATCCCTGATTATGTTTTTAAATTTTATTCCGGTTTTAGTTGGTGACAAATCAGTAAATAGTGTTGGTTTGTTTTGCTCACAACTGAAGAAAGATATAAGAATACAGATGTAAATTACTTTGTTCATGGGCAAGTAATTTAGAATATTCAGGATTATTATAAAAAAAAAGTGCCAATTTTCAGTTGGCACTTTTTTAATCGTTAATGATAGAAATTATTTCTTATCCCACCAGACTTTGGTATTACCTTTATCAGCCCCGCCAATTTCAGGTGACGCAATGGCATCATTTACAGCTTCTGCATTGGTGTTAAACTCCCCTGTGACATAAACCATCCGGGCCATGATATCTCCTACGCCAACATCGACGTTATCTGAATTTAATCGATCATATTGGATTGGATATTTAGTCCTTCTTAATTCAGCCCATCCTTCCCATCCATCCGGATACAGAGCCAGCCATTTTTGAGTAATAATTTGCTCTAACTGCTTTTCTTTGGGTCCTACAGTTAAGTAAGCAACGGGAATATCCGTCAGGGAGGGGTATTATTTACGTCCCCAACCGGCGGGTTTCGCACTGCGTGTAAGCATTAATAGCTCCCTCATCTGCATTTGTCCATTCCAGCATAGAATGACGGATTCCTTCCTCATAAGCTTGTTGAGCCGTCATACCCATACTCCATCCTTCCAATGCACCTTCTGCAATCAGGAAATATGTTTCGGCACATCGGATAACAACGATCGGATGATTCTCTGACAAAGCCGCAGGAAGAAATATTGGGCCAAGGTCAGAATGTGGCCGGTTCTGATCTGCAGAAATATCGATTTTAGATTGCCCGTTACGAAGACCTTCATAAGGGATTCCATCGCCATCCGAATCACCATCCAAGGCAGGACTGAAATAAATAGGCATCCTTGGATCCTGATATCCTTTTAATACGCTTTCCATAGCTGCGCTCATCCTGTATTCACCCCAGTCAGTGATTGTATTGATTGGGTTTGGAGAGTTGGCAGTAGTTGACAGAAGTGCATTATCACTTTATTTTCCACACGCCATCGTAATAGCTTTTTGAGCTTCAATTGAGCCAAAGCCGGATCTACATACTTCAATCGCATTGCCAGTCTTAGTCTCAATGAACCGGCAAATTTCAACCATAATGAAGCATCGCCTCCAAAGATCTGATCATTACTTCCAAATCCATTTCCACCATTTCTTAAAACAGCAACAGCCTCATCCAGAATCGGGAAGAAACTTTTATATATATCTTCCTGTTGGTCATAAGGTACCGTTAATTCCGCATTACCAAAATTGCTGTATATGACAGGGCCCCAATAATCCGTAATTCGATGATATCCATACACTTTCCAAACTTTTGCTATGGCATTTTCTACTGTAAAACCTTCGTTTTCCGCAGTAAAATCCTCCACGTATTTGATATTAGGAGCTGCTTCACCGTAAAATGATGACCATGCCAGATCGGCCCATCTGCCTACCTGTGTATAGCGGTCAGAGTCGAAATTTGGTTGTGTCGTTGCAAAATACTGACAAAGGTCTGAGAATAGACTTTGTGAAATCTGAAACCTCCAATGTACACCATTAACTGTATTATACTGCGTTTGAGCAAATGCCAACCCGATAAGAGACGCATCTACCTTGTCAGAAGTTAAAGCCAACGGATCCAGTATTTATCTCTTCAAATACGTACAACCATCGAAAATAATTGCAGATAAAACGAAAATATAAAATCTTAAATATTTCATAATTAATTAATTTTTTTTAAAATCTAACAATTAAAATCCTAATCTTAAATTCAATCCAAACTCTCTTACAGTTGGAGGACCAAATGATTCAAAACCATCAGCATTATTTGCTGTGTTAATGAAAATCTCTGGATCAAGGTTGCCTGCGGAATTAGATATAAAGAACAGGTTTCTACCAACAAGTCCTATGCGATTTCATTTAAAACCGATTTTGTTAGTTTCGATGAAGGTATACTATACGCAAAAACCATTTCTCTCATACGAACGTTTGAGGCAGATTTAACAAATGCTTCACCCACAGGGGCATTTCTTCCACCCAGCCAGGACCACATGGTTTCAGAATCCGTAGCAATCGTGTTTGTGTTACCCCCTTCATCAACAGCGATCTCATTTTCAAATATTCTGACCGAAACTAATTTCCTTCACGTCCATTTAAAGTTTCTTCAGTAAGACCATCAGCATACATAGGCGTTTGTCAGAGATACCACGAACCACCCTTCGGAATCCAAAACTAAATCCTTTAGGTAAGTGTGTTTCTGATGCCACCGCCAGTCAGGGTTGAATTTGCCACTGGTACATCCAGTCCGGCTGTGACGGCAGGAGTACCATCTGATTGAACGATAACTCTTCCCTGATCATCTCTGAGGAAACCCCTGGAATAAACCTGGCCCCAAGGTTCACCAGCTACTAATTTAAATTGTCGCATAAAGTCGGCACCGCCAACATTCAGTGATTCAAATCCCTCGGCAATTGATTGTACCGTGCTCTTATTTTGTCCATAATTAATGTCTAAATTCCAGTTAAAACCGCTTTTAGATTGGATAATTTTGGCAAAAAATGATATTTCGATTCCAGTGTTTTCTATGCTTGCACCATTCAGGAATACATTGGAAGCGCCGGAACCTACCGGAACATTTACAGCGAACAATTGATTTTCACTGGGTTTTAACCATGTAAAATCCAATCCTAACCGATTCTGAAAAAATCCCAGATCAACACCAAACTCAGTAGAATTTGTAGATTCTGGAAGGAGATTCTCTATCGGAATGGTAGTTGATAACTGTAGAAATCCGCCTGATCCACCAGCAATGATATTGGCAAGACGAGCTGTTCGATAAGGATCGGTATCGTTACCCACCTCAGCATAAGAACCCCTGACTTTAAGAAGCGACAACCAATTTGGATTCGTATTTAACAGTTCATTGATTACGACAGACATACCGACCGATGGATAAAAGTAAGACCAGCTGTCTGCCGGTAATGTAGAACTCCAATCATTCCGGCCTGTAACATCCAGGAATATGGAGTTTCTCCATCCTACTGTTACAAATCCATATAATGACTGTACTTGCTTTTTCAGATAATCTTCGGTGGCGGTGATTGTGGTAGTATTACTCAATGCAAATAGATTTGGAACATTCAACTGGCTTCTTCCTCTGTCACCTTAATATCCGTTCTGGTCGATAGGTTGTTACGAAGCTGTCCGCCAAAGTTGGCATCCAAAGACCAATCCCCCCAATTATCGTTATAATTCAATAAAAAATCCGTATTCCATTCATAACCATTTGTATAATGTTTCTGATAGTTACCATTAGCAGCTATAATATATGAGTCGTTATATAATTCATCCGTTCTAAATGTATTACCTCTATCCAGAGAAGACCTGGCAAGGATACTTAATTTTTCTGTAATATTATATTTCAACGAAATCAGACCAATAAACCTTTCCCTTAGCATTTCATTATTGTTTCTATTAACAATCCAGTAAGGGTTTCCATTTCCATTATCATTGGGTCGCCAGTAATTCTGGGTTCTCAATCCGGCATCATCGAAATATTCAAAAATCTCAGCATCAGCTGTTGATACATTTGGTGGTATTCGATAACCTCCCCGGATTGGGTTATTGAAGGATTCCCCAGTCGCCAGCTGATTTGTTATGGTTTCACGTATATAGTTTGCTTTAGCATCAACCAGGAATTTCTTATTGATCGCAGTATTAAATCGTAAGTTTAGATTATGACTTCCATATCCGTTATTTGGCACTATCCCTCCTGCATCTGTAAAGGTATATGAGAAATAAGCATTGGAGAAGTCATTAGAAGTAGAAACGCCCAGGTTGCTTGCAAAGTTATATCCGGTATCAAAGAAATCTTTATGGTTATCCGGATTTGGAGAATAGGGAACCGTAGCAGGAGCATCCGGATCCAGGCGCCATGTGTCTACCTGGCTTCCATCCATTCTAGAACCCCATGATCTTACACCAGTTGGGCTATATATACCAGCACTGCCCTGCCCATATTCCTGCTGATAGTCAGTTAGTAGAATTGGATTAGCACCCATGAATGTTGTGTTCCAATCAACACTCCATCCTTTTGTTCCTTTTCCATTTTTTGTTGTTACAATAATAGCACCATTCTGCGCACGGCTTCCGTAAAGGGCTGCCGCATTAGCGCCTTTTAATACAGTTATGGTTTCAATATCATCCGGGCTGAGGTTACTGATATCACCACCCATAATAGCGCCATCGATGACATAAATCGGTTGGCTACTGCCAGCAATGGATCTGTTACCCCTCATGATAACCTTGGTCTCACCACCTAGTCCTGTACCTACTCTGGCTACTGATAATCCAGCTGCTTTACCGGATAATCCTTCCAGAATGTTAAGTGGACGGGCCTCTGTTAATTCATTGGTTCTGACCTCCTGGGCAGCATAAGTAATAGCTTTTTTCTCCCGCTCAATACCGAGGGAAGTAACTACTATCTCTGTAAGCTGGGTAATATCGGTTTCTAGCGCAACATTAATAACCGATTGATTACCTACAATTATTTCCTGTGTCCGAAAACCGACAAAGGAAAATGTAAGATTAGATTCAGAGCTGGGAACAGTTATGGTGAATTTCCCATCCATGTCTGTAACCGTACCTTGTGTGGTTCCTGAAACAATTACATTTGCTCCAGGAATCGCACTTCCATCTTCACTACTGGTTATGGTACCGGTTACGGTTACCTCTTGGGCCACCAACGTAGTGAAACAAATCATTGTTAAAAAGCCACTCCGAACAATAAACTTCAGAAGTCTTTTTAGCATTTTGGTAAGGTTTGTTTGCCATAATAACTTTAGTTTAGTTAAAGATTTAGACCAATTGATAAAAATAATTATATTGATGTATAAATGCAGTAAAGTACTGGTTTAGTGTTTTAATAGATTTAATGCTGCTAATAAATATTTAAATAACAATAAGCCTTTTCACTCGATTTTTCTCTTAAAACCTTTTAAGGCATCCTTAAATAAAAGGAATATTTTATTAATTTCAAATTTTTGAAAAAAAATAAATTATTAAAGGAAGAATGTTTTCTTAAGTTGAAATTTGTGAAGAAATGAAAAAATATAAAAATCTTGCAAGATCGCGACGAAAATTTTTAAAATCAACTGCTGCAATGGGTGGACTATCTTTAGTTCCTGAATCACTTGCAGATATAGAAATCATAAGAAATGCTGGAAACCCTGAAAATATGGAAACAGAAAAAAGTATCATAGGTGCTTATGGATCCTGGGCTGATGGCCTTGTTGGAGATCCTCCAATGCTATCCTTCAGGAATGATGAATGGGAAAGTGTTGAATCCTGGCGCGATAAAGCATTGCAAAAAGCAATGGAGCTTGTATCTTCCCCCAATATCAGATGGTTCCCGAATGTGGTTTCCAATAAAAAATATGAGTTTGATGGATTGGAAATTGAGGAACTTAGCTGGCAATTGCCCTATGGAGAGAAAACGGAAGCCTTATTACTAAAGCCGATTGGAGCTAGGGGTAAACTCCCGGCAATACTGGGACTTCATGATCATGCCGGTATGAAATATTTTGGGAAACGGAAAATTACAAAGACAAGTGATGACATGCATCCAATGATGATAGATCATCAAAGGGATTACTATGAAGGGCATGCATGGGCAAATGAAATAGCCAAAAGAGGATATGTCGTTTTAGTAAATGATACTTTTGCCTTTGGAAGCCGACGGGTTTTGTTCCAAAATATGTCAGAAATTCCATGGGGACATTGTGAAACTGAAGGAATGACTGACAAAAATCCTGAAAAAATCGAGAACATTAATATATATAATACCTGGTCGAGCGAACATGAGCATATTATGTCAAAATCCTTGTTTTGTGCTGGCACAACATGGCCAGGTGTATTTCTTTATGAAGATCAATGTGCACTGGATGTGTTAAGTGCGCTAGATGGGGTGGATAAAGAACGAATTGGCTGTGCTGGCTTGTCTGGGGGTGGCTTGCGAACCGTTTATCTTGGAGGATTGGATCATAGAATAAAATGTGCTGTCTGTGTAGGTTTCATGACTACCTGGTCCGATTTCCTATTAAATAAATCCTACACGCATACCTGGATGACCTATGCACCTTTATTACCTAAATATCTAGACTTCCCTGAAATCTTAGGATTACGGGTACCACTGCCTACGATGACCTTAAGCAATAATCAGGATGGACTTTATACCCTGCCGGAAATGCAAAAAGCGGATAAAATATTGAAGGATATATTTATCAAGGCCGATGCTCCGGAAAAATATAAAGGAGTTTTTTATGATGGGGATCATAAATTTGATGCTCAGATGCAGCAAGACGCTTTTAACTGGTTTGATACGTGGCTCGGATAAAGAAATTAGAAAATTTATATATAAAAATTGAAATAAAATCAGAATGAAAACTGTATTTACATTAATCATATTTTTGCTATTTTCTGGTATTATCGTCCAGGCACAGAAAGCAACCATATCTGAACAGAAGGTAAAAATGAAAACCTTTATGTATTCAGATCCTAATCCGGTCCCGGATATGTCTAAGAATTATCCATACTTCAGATTTGATGGTTTCACCAATAAGGCCACGGATAAAGAGTGGAATATGGTGATTATGGAAAATCCTTATGTCAAGGTATATATAGCGACCGAAATTGGTGGCAAGATCTGGGGTGCTATTGAAAAATCGACCGGTGGTGAGTTTCTGTATTTTAACGATGTGGTAAAATTCAGGGATGTTGCCCACAGGGGCCCATGGACATCAGGAGGGCTGGAATATAACTTTGGGATCATGAGCCATGTTTCAACATGTGCAACACCTCAGGATTATGTTATTTCTGAGAATCCGGATGGAAGTGTATCCTGTACAATTGGGGCCATGGATCTGCATACCCGAACAAAATGGAATGTCGAAGTTATTCTTCCTGAAGATAAAGCATTCGTAAAAACCAGGGCTTCCTGGTTTAATACAAATAATATTCCAGTTTCATTCTACCACTATATGAACGCCGCCGCTAAAACAGAAGGCAATCTTGAATTTATCTATCCGGGGAGTCATCATATAGGCCATCCTGGTAATGTAGGGGAATGGCCCATTGACAATGGCAGGGATGTGTCATTTTATGAAAATAATAATTTTGGATCTTATAAGTCCTACCACGTTTTGAATGCTTATTCGGATTATATGGGAGGATATTGGCATGATGATAATTTTGGCTTCGGGCATCTTGTGGATTATGCGGATTTGCCGGGAAAAAAACTATGGATCTGGGGGCTCTCCCAACAGGGAATGATCTGGGAAGACCTTTTAACAGAAACCAAAGGACAGTATATCGAATTCCAATCCGGGAAATCTTTTAATCAGGCTATGACTTTAAGCAGTTTAACTCCATTTAAGCATAGTGAATTTGTGCCTTATGATTCAGATATTACCACAGAGCTGTGGTACCCATTGAAAGAAACCGGTGGTATGGTGGCTGCTTCGGAATATGGGGTGTTAAATGTAACCAGGAATAAAGATCAAATAGAAATTATTTTAAGTGCGCTTCAAAATTTAAATACAAAAATCGTGATCAACTCCGGCGGTGATCTCGTGAAACAGGAGGAAGTAATATTAAAACCATTAGAACTTCATAAAACCACAATATCATTAGATGAAAATGCAGATTTCACTATCGAATTGGGTGAGGAATTGCTGTTTTATTCATCTAAAAGGGAGGATCTGATTGTGGATAGGCCGCTTTATCCAAATGAAGATTTTGATTGGGATTCAGCTGTGGGTTTGTTTACTCTTGGCCTAGAGTTGGAGAAGCAACAATCATATACTTCCGGCAGAAATGCAAACAGGGTAGCTCATGAATACTATCTGAAAAGTCTTGAGAAAGATCCTGCATATGCTCCTGCCCTGAACAGATTGGCTCTAAGTTATTATCGAAGAGTGGATTACCAGAAAGCGCTGGACTATGTTTTAAAATCACTTGCCATTGATACATATGATCCGGAAGCTAATTATCTTTTTGGCCTGATCAATAGGAAACTCGATAAAAACGCAAATGCGAAAAGCGGATTTTCAATAGCCGTTCAGTCTCCTATGTATAGATCGGCAGCTTATACGGAACTGGCCAGCTTGCATCTGAAGGAAAGAAAATATATGAAGGCCAGGGATAATGCTGAAAAGGCCCTTGCATTTAACCAGTATAATGTAAGTGCCATTGAAATTCTGGCGCTTGTTTACAGGCATCATGACGATCAGGAAATGTTATCTCAAGTTCTGGAAAAACTATATAAACTGGACAAGACCAGTACCTTTCATAAGTATATGGAAATCAAGAATATGAATGGGGATCTTTCTGAGCTAAAAGAACTCATTACCAATGAACTTCCATACGAATCATATATTGAACTGGCAGTAAAATTCTATAATTACGGATATCTTCAGGAAAGCATCCAGATTCTTGAATCAGCACCTGAGAATGCACTAATCACATTATGGTTGGCCTATCTTGATACGGCGCATCAGCAAGAACTGCTGGAATCTGGTTTAAATGCATCTGCAGATTTTGTTTTCCCTTACAGGGATGAGACGCTGGTTATGCTAGAGCATTTGGGCCGAATCAATGATCATTGGAAACTTAGATACTATACTTCTCTGATTTATTGGAAGAAAGGATGTATTGAAAAAGCTGAAGAACTGTTTCTGCAAAATGCTGAAATCCCGGATTATGCCCCGTATTATCTTTCAAAGGCGAATTTTTTTAGTGATAATACTGAAATGAGAAAGGCCGCCTTGGAAAAGGCTGGAGCACTTGCCAAGGATAACTGGCGAATAAATAATGCCTGGATCGAAGAATATCTGATCGATGAAGAATATGCGCTTGCAGCAGACCTGGCTAAAAAGTCATTTAAGGAAAATCCTGAAAGATCAGTTTTGGGATTAAACTATGCTATTGCACTGCTGAACCTGGGAGAATACAAGAAATGTGTTTCATTCTTGGAATCATTTCAATTAATTCCATTTGAAGGAGCCACAATGGGCAGGAACGTATATCATGAGGCCTCTGTCAGGGCTGCTTTCGAGGAAATGAAAAAGAGAAAATATAAAACTGCCATGACGTATGCCGAAAAAGGCATTATTATGGCCCGTAAATCTTGGCTCTGGTAAACCTTATAATCCTGATGAAAGAATGGAAAATTTTATACTGGCTTACTGTAGTGAGAAATTGGGCAGGGAGGCAGATACAGATACATTTTATTCAAGGGTTTCAGACTATAAACTATCTAATAGGTCAATGGATAATTCCTTGTTGTATCTTCAGGTTTTATCACTTGAAAATACCGGAAGTACAGAAGCCGCTCAAAAATTGCTGGAAAAGGCAATTAATGACTATCCTGATAGCAAATACATTAAGTGGATAACAGATTATAAGAAACAAAAGGTGTCAGCATCTAATTCAACCGAAATGATCCGGTTGGAAAAACAAGAATCACCAATTAACAATAATTTTTTATTAATTAATGATTTATTGTTAATCATAAATGCAGATGAATAATAAATATCACTATTATAACTAATACCGAAATTGAAAATGAAAATTAAAATATATTTTTATAACACGATCTTTCTTGCTTTTTTTCTGCTTGGTTCAGGATGTGACAAGAAACAGTCAAATAATGAAGAAATGAAGAAGGAACACTATTCAATGGAAGATTTTAAAGGGGTGCCAAAGATCGATACGCATGCCCATATCAATACAGAGGGCAAGGCAATGATTGAAGAGGCACGCGCAAATAATTTCAAATTAATGGTAATGGCTGTTGATGTGGTTCCGGAATACCCTCCAATGGAGGAACAACTCCGGGTCAGAGTAAAACATCATCAGGAAGATCCGGACGTTTTTGCTTTTGCAACTGCTTTTACACTTGAGGGTTGGGATGATCCGGACTGGTCGGAAAAGGTAATAATTCAGTTAAAGCGAGATTTTCAAAATGGCGCCCTAGGTGTAAAAGTATGGAAGAATATTGGCATGGATGCAAGGGATAAGAATGGGGAACTTATTATGCTTGATGATCCTAAATTCGATCCGGTCTTCCAATTTATAAAAGAGCAGAATAAGGTACTTTTGAGTCATGCCGGAGAACCAAAAAACTGTTGGTTGCCCCTTGATGAGATGACAGTGAAAAATGATTACAATTATTTTAGTCAGCATCCAGAATATCATATGTACCTCCATCCTGAACTACCGTCATATGAAGACCAGATGAAGGCTAGAGATAGAATGTTGGAAAGAAATCCTGGGATAACATTCATTGGAGCCCATTTGGCGAGCCTGGAATGGAGTGTGACAGAAATCTCTAAGTTTCTGGATAAATTCCCTAATGCTTCAGTGGATCTGGCAGAACGATTAAGCCATTTACAACACCAATCACTTACGAATTATGAAGGAGTGAGAGATTTCTTTATAAAATATCAGGACCGGATACTTTATGGAACAGATTTTCAGCAATTAGAGGATTCTGATCCTGAAGGATTGAAGAAAATTATGAATGAAAGATGGCTGTTGGATTGGAAATACCTGAATACCGGGGAGGAGATGACTGTTCCTGAACTGGATGCACCAATTAATAGTCTCCACCTGGAAAAGGGTGTGATTGACAAAATCTACAGGTTAAATGCGGAAAGGATATTTCAGAATGCCTGGAATACAACAGATCTGGGTGTTTAGTGAATTCCAGATCTTATTGTTTTAGTTGTTTGATTTTATTTTCTTCAGCACTTTTTAGTGTATAATCCTATTTCCCGGAGATTCAAAAATCCCTGTTAAGACAAAAATCCTGAAATACAAACGTCTTTTGCTTTAGTAGTCTGAATCAGTGAATTGGATATCAAATCCCTGATAGGCTCCCATTTTGGGAATGATAATATCGATGGTTTTGCCATCAACCTTTTGCTCAATTTTGGTTTCAGGGAAAGCGGATAACGAGGCTAATTTTTTCCCATCAGGAACATTAATATTCAGATGAATATTTTCCAGGGGTGCCAGATAATAGGTGTATCTGTCGTTGTTCTCAAATTTCTCCCCGGTCCAGTTACAAAGATGCATCACATAATGATTATCATCTTTCCGTGCCATGTTCGCAATAAGGGTGGAAGGAGCATCCAATTGATATGGAGCCGGCCCCTCTGAAACGATGTTTACAAATTGTTGAATCAGGTCGCCTGTTACATCAATATTCGTTTCATAAAATAAACTTTCAATAGAGGAAGAAGAATACAAAACACGGCCTTTCCCATATGAAGTCATGGTTACGCCAGGAAGGAAGGGCCTTGAGCCATCTCCGGTAACAATGTCCATAATAATCTCTCCTCCTTCAATTAATGCGACGGGTATATAGAACCATAAAGGAATAAGTTTGTCCTCCCATTCACCAGAGAACTGATCACTCCCCCGGCTGGACAAAAGATATAGATCATTGGGGCCACCCACCATGCATTGATAATTGTTCACTTGCTCAATCAGTTCGAGTGTTTTATCTGCAGGCCTTACTTGAATGAGCTCTTCGAGGCTAAAACGATCTTGTAATACACCACTGGAATCATAAAGTGACGTAGCATAACTGACAATGAGTCCACCACCATTTCTAACATAATCTTTGATATTTTCAACTCTTTGAGCGGATATGTAAGGAATATCTGCCAGATATAAAACTTTATATTTTTTTAATTGGCTGGGATCATCAAGCAGAGTTTCCATAGCTGAAGTTACCTGGACATGCCTGTAAAGGCATCCTGCAAATGCCCCCAGAGTAGATGTACGGGTATCTGCTTTCCACCACCAGGAGGATTTTGCGTGTTCAGGAGGATTTTCATTCGCATATATAACAGCCACATAAGGATAATTCTCAACATCTGAGAATCTCATTTCGTTATCTTTTATAACAGAGAAGGGATATCTTACATAATCCCGGTATTCATTATCCCTGATATATGGATAAGGTTGAGCGATTATGGGAGCTCCTCCAAACATTACTGTTGTGAAAATTTGCTGTTGAAAATCATATCCATTATATACCACCCTGGGCCAGTTGTTATAAGACCCAATATAAGGGAACACACCTATTCCCATAGCTCGTGCCAGACTAATGCCTTCAGCACGTTCCAGCATTGAATTTCCACGTTCGTACAGGAATGCGTCCATTGCCTGGATTACCCTGGGATCTTCATTCGCGATTTTATCCGGGTTGTTAATATTGTAAATCAAGGGTACATCTTTGTGTGATTTGATAATTCTACGGACTTCATAGAGGATTTTTACCAGTTCCTCATAATACCAGTCATGATATTTATCTATTGTTTTCTCTTCCGTGTCAGAGTAATCCTGATCTTCTTCATGGTAGGGGAGCTCCAATCCGGAAAATTCCCGGAATCCATCCCGGCATCCATCACAATAACAGATTTTTTTTCCTGGAAAAAAGTAGAAAGGGAACCAGGTGTCGAAATACATCCCGCAAACATCATAATCCCTGACAACATGTTCAATATAGTCATAATACGCTTTCCGATAGGGTGTATTCCAGCAGACTGTTCCATGGTCTTCACCTACATACATATGGTCCCTTGTGGGTCCCCCTCCAGGTTTGGAGACCTGGGCATATTCAGGATAATCTTCCGTTACCATCGACCATGCAAGTTTATGCCCCGTTGAAATATAAGGCAGTACCCGAATGCCCCTTGGTTTGCAGGCTTCTATTGTTTCAGCAAGCAAATCGCGCCCATCCTGATCAGGGTGCGTGCTGAATCGGATGCCCTGTATGGTGGCATAGGTCCCCATAGTTGAAATACGGGCTACATTTACGTGCATGTCTTCCATGGTTTGGGCTATTTTCTCCGCATCGAATTCCAGCTCTGGTTTAAAAGGTGGCTGATATGCATCCAGAAGAAAAATCCGTGCAGTTTGGATCCAGTCGGGGGCCTGGGAATATCCATTTAAAGTGATAAAAATCAGGATTGTTATTCTGAAAAAGATTTGTGAGCGTTTCATTTCTTTAAGATTTATACGAGATAGAAATTTCAAATATTTAAATTCACCTTTGACGAAGAGAAATCAATAAGGTATAGTTCTAAAAATATCTTAATTTAAAGAAATGTTTTTACATTGCCGCGTTAAAAACTATTTCATTCATTTTTATGAAAGATTAAGATTTTATGGAAAACAACATCAGGAGATCATGGTTGAGAATCTTAGGGCCAGGCATCATCACGGCTGCTTTAGTTTTCGGGCCTGGAAGCCTGACGATTGCATCGAAACTGGGTGCCGGGTTTGAGTATAAGTTGTTGTGGGTTGTAATTCTGACCACATTTTTTATGGCAATATTTACCCTCATGGGGGCCAGAATAGGAATATCTTTAGAAAAATCTTTGGTAAATACAATAAGGGAGAAGTATGGAAGAGTTTTCTCACTGATTATAGGATTTGGGGTTTTTCTGGTTACTGCTTCTTTTCAATCGGGCAACTCCATAGGAGCTGGGTTGGCATTTGGGGAGCTTTTTAATACCTCATCTGTACCCTGGATACTATTATTCTCTGTGTTAGCCATCTCCTTGTTATTTTTAAAATCTTTCTATAAGATTCTGGAGAGGATAATGGTGGGAATGATAGGCATTATGGTTTTTTCCTTTTTGATCACGTTAATCCTATCAGGGCCTCAACTCATAGCCATTATAAAAGGAATAAAGCCCAGCCTGCCAAGTGGATCGGAACTTCTGGTAATTGCATTGATTGCTTCCAGTTTCTCAATGGTAGGGGCTTTTTACCAGTCCTACCTGGTTCAGGAAAGGGGATGGAAAAAACATCAACTCAAAATGTGCCAATATGAGAGCCTGACTGGGATAATTATCCTGGGAATGATTACGTTTATGATTATGGCAGCAGCGGGCTCTGTTTTATTTCCCAAGGGTATTCAGGTAAATTCTGCCGCTGAAATGGGAACAGCACTTGAACCTCTTTTTGGAAATTTAGCCTCTACTGTTTTTATGATAGGATTGTTTGCTGCGTCATTCTCATCATTATTAGGTAATGCTACACTAGGCGGAGCGGTGCTTGCTGATGCTTTTTCATTGGGAAATAAACTCAGCTCATTTCCCGTCAGGATGCTGATCATGTTAGTAATTATAACAGGTGCTGTTATCGCTGTAGCCTTCAGCCACCTTCAATTGCAGCTCATTGTAATTGCGCAAGCCCTTACGATGATCGTGGCCCCCATCGTTGGTGTATTTATTCTTCTTATTTCAAGCAACCATCGTTACATGGGTGATCTTAAAAATAACAATTCCTTGCTCATTGCCGGGATATTAGGGCTTCTGGTAGTACTACTACTCGGTTTAGGCTTTATTCGTTTACTGGTCATTCAATAACGTTGATCTAACATGTTTATGCCTCTATTTGATATATTCCCCACAAAACAGGGTGTCTAACACAGCATCAATTCTACGTATTATTTGTAAAAAAAGCCTTTTATTAAATATTCTGGGACCATGGCAGGTAAACAAGTTAGTGCACTGATCAAGTTATTCCTTGATATATAGCCCCCCCTCTTTTAAAAAATATTCAAAAAACATATACATCCTTTCATTGGATTCGGTATTGGGTGTATGCGCTGCCCGGTTGGTCATGGCCACTCGGTTTTCATAACCTAATAGATTATTCACGGCTACCGTATGATTGAGGGCGGTCCATCGTCTGGGAGGATCTTCAGAACCACCTGAAACAAGAAATGGCCTTGGCGCCATCAGCGCATGTAATTCATGAAGATCATTCCCTCCGGCAACAAGTTCGGGGTACAATCCCCTGGCGGGATTATCCTCTGTAATAATGCCTCTCGGTCGCCAGGGTGGCGGATGATAACCCAGATACCAGGGTTCCCAGTAATTGATATCGGGCCGGGATTCATCAAATACGATCCCGGGGTCCGACCAGGCAGCACAGGCATACCTGTCAAACAGACAGGAAGCGAACATGGCCCATTTGCCCCCAAAAGAATGTCCAGTGATGCCGATGCGGGCAGAATCCACTTCAGGTTGGTCAGCCAATACACGCCATGCGTTTGCAGCTGCACAAGCCAGCATTGAAAGGGGCTGTACCAGTGCATTTTCTAAATCCGGATAGTATAGTGCATAGGTTTTGTCTTTGGTAGCCTGTGAAGTGCCTATTGATAAGGTCACAAAACCCAGTTTGGTTAATTGATAGGCGAAATCACGATGCGGCTTACCCAACCCGATAGCAGTTTCAGGTTCGTAGTAGACCACTACAACAGCAGGTCTCTTCCCTTCACCTTCCGGGATAAGCATATAGCCTTCGGTCTGTTCGAGGGGTGTCCACATAAATTGTATCCGTTTCTGAATAAAATCTTCTCTTTGCAAGGTTTCAAGGACCTTCACCTCCTGGTTTTTGATCAATGCTGGCCATTCTCCCATCAGACCATGCCATCGATCCAATATTTCTTTCCGCCTTTTCTTCCAATCATCATCATTCTCAACAGGTGTTCCATCAAAAAAAAGTAAAGGCGAGCGATAATGACCAAAATTGTTCTCGAACTCCGATGGAGGGGAGAAGAAAGGAGCGATCTTTATCCAGGTCTCGTCTGGAGACGAAATGCTATTGCCTGGTTTTGTCTCACAGCTAGACAGTGTAATCAAAAAGGCGAGATTCAGGAAAGTGACTCTTAAATATACATGCATACCATCCGTAAAGTAATTAATCTTTTTTGTATCTGAAAATAGTATTTGGGAAAGAATATGTTTTGTTTATAATTCTTGAAAATTGATAAGCTCCGTTAATAAGTCTGGAGTTATGAATGTAGCGCGAGAATATTCATTGAAAATGAACATAAACTATATTTCAGCGGCATATGACTCTTCCATGAAAGAAGAATTTATTCGTCGAAATTTATTGTTTTGAATATTGAATTTCCAGGTTTGAACGCAGTATCAACTAAGTCGCCAACTCATTTTTCTTCGTGATTCTCAACGATAGGCAAAAAATGCTGGTTGATGCAGATTTTTTTTAATAATTTGTAATTTAGAAATTGCAAATCATGCTCCCGATGAAAAAAGAAATAAAACGTCGTGAATTCCTTTCATATTCCGGTATTGGGATGGCAGGAATATTTATGAGTCACAATGCGCTGAGCTTGAATTATCAGCCTTTATCAACTACCAGTGGTCCCCGGGAATATGTTATCGTTGAAGGTCACAGGGATATCTGGGAATTCAATGACCGGTTTGCACTGAATGACAAAAGCCAGAATTCTCCGTTACGGGATTTTCTGTTGCCGCGGTTGATTGATGGTGGGGTGGATATTGTGATCATGCCGGCAGGAGGCGATTCAGTGCCGGAACGGGGAGGTAGTGACCAGCTTTTAGAAGGATCCTTGCGTGTAGTAGATATGTTATTGTCGGAAATAGAAAAAACAGGCGGGAAGGCTTCAATCATTAAAACAAAATCGGATTTACCTAATAGCCCCCTCAAGGATCATGTGAAGTTCTTCCTGGACCTGGAGGGTGGAGGTTCCATTGAGATTGAACCTGAACCAGAATATCATCCTGACAGAAGACTGGCTCTATTGCGGACTTTCTTCAGGCTGGGAGTCAGAGGTATGCAATTAACACATCAAGGACGAAACCAGCTTGCTGATGGAGTGGCCGAAGGAAAGATGGGAGCTAAACTTTCACGATTCGGAGTGGAAGTCGTCGAAGAAATGAATAGATTGGGAATGATGATTGGAGTTTCACACCTTTCGGCCAACGGGATATTCCATGTAGCAGAGATTTCCCAAAAACCAATTGCCTCCACGCATACGAACATCCAGGAATTTATTAATACCTCGCGACAGCATTCAGATGAGGAGCTCAAAGCTATTGCATCAACAGGAGGAATCATTGGTGTTCGCTATATTGAAGGGCAAACATCCTACGAAATGCTGGCAGATGAAATAGACTATATGGCGGAATTGATAGGCATTGACCATATTGGTATAGGATGGCTTGGACATGATATCGGACATCCGAGAGTAGGTCAGGTTCCCGGTTACACTGAAGAATCACCACCAGGTGATGTCGAAAAACAATCCATGCAGGACCATTGGGCCCGATTTATTGGGATCCTTGAAAATCGAGGCTATAAAAGGGAAGAGATCGCAAAGATATTGGGAGGGAACTTCCTGAGAATCTGGAAGTATATTCTTCCAGACTGATAACAATACCAAAACAGGGATCTTTTAATTTCCAATGTAAAATAGCTAAATTGGAATATAAGTTAATAGATATTAAAACTGATTGCTTGATTGCTAAAAAAATAATAAAGTGAAAAAGAAAATATCAAGACGAAAATTTATGTTAACTTCTTCAGCTGGCATAGCTGGGCTTTCTACAGCAATGACTGCACATTCATATGGAAGGATCATTGGTGCAAACGACCGGATAAATATTGGTTTTTTGGGGACCGGTGCAAGAAGTTATGGCCATAGACGTATGGTAAAAGGTTCTTATGAAGACAAAAACCTTAATGTAATGGCTGTATGTGATATATGGAAAATAAACCGGGAAAAAGCTGCAGCTGATTGCAAGGAAAAGTTCGGTTCATCCGTTAAGCAGTTCAAGTATTCAGAGGAAATGTTGATGTTGAAGGACCTGGATGCTGTGATGATAGCAACCGGAGACCACCAGCATGCTAAAATCCTGGTTGAGGTTGTAAAAGCAGGTAAAGATTGTTACTGTGAAAAACCTATGGCCCAGGATATCGAAGAAGCTAAACTGGCCCGCGATACAGTATTAAGTTCGAAACAAATTGTACAAATGGGCTCCCAATGGGTAAGCGAACCCATTCATATAAAAATTAGAGATATAATCAGGTCAGGAAGGCTTGGGCAGATCACAAAAATTGAACAGTGCTGGAACGACAATAACCATCGCTGGCATGATCCGAACGATCCCGATGTAGCTGCCATACAGGAAAGTGATACAGATTGGGAACGGTGGTTATTGGGAAAACCCTATGAATCATTTGATCCATGGAAATACTTTGAGTTCCGGATATTTAAAGCGTATTCAGGTGGGATCACTTCTCAATGGATGAGTCACGGGATTGGTCTTGTTCATTTTTATACGGATTCTGAAATTCCTGATTCCATGGTAGCCAATGGAGGAATTTTCGGATGGCCGGATATTCGGGAAAACCCAGATACTTTTCAAGCCCTCGCTACCTATGATAAAGAAAAATTCCTCTATTCCTATGCATCCAGTTACGCCAATAAATTTGGTGATAATACAACCATTCGAGGAAAGGAAGGAACTTTATATGCACATGCCGGCGAAAGTGGGCCACGATGGTTCTTCATTCCTGAACATTTGGATTTGCCCGCTGGATTTGATTTTTATAAAGGTCTGGAAGATGCTGTAAAAAGTGGCGTAGCTGAATTAATAACTGTTCCGGAATTTAATGGGGCACTTCCTCCAACTGTAATGAGTGATGATAGCAAACCTCATCTGGATAACTGGATTGACTGCATGAGAGATCGCAATCCAAATACCAATGGAAATATAATGACAGGATACTGGCATTCTATCGGGATCATTATGGCAACCCGGGCATACCGTGAAGGCAAAAAACTGTTTTGGGATAGAAATAAAGAAATAATTACCGAAAATCCTCCCAAAGGATAGTTTTGTGCAAGAAAAATAAATAGAGAGACCTTTATTCTTATTAAAGATTCTCCTTTACTTATTTTGTTAAGTATGTTCTTGCCTTCTTTTAACATAGATCCTGCAGGTATATTTTCAAGAGATGAGATCTCATATTTTTGTATATGCTCTTCCATTAGCTGTAGGTTTTCTCTGACTTCCTGACTATTTTCTGCCTTGAGTTTCTCGCGTATGATCCTGATCTTCTCGAAATCCTGGATCCCTTCTCTTAAACGTTCAAACCGAATAGATGTCCTGGCTTCCGGATATACAAAGAAGGTGTCCCCGGCCGGCCAGTTTCTAAACCGGGAATCTAGCAGCGGTTCTAATACCCGGCTCATATATGCCCACCTCAAATATCCGGTATATCCTTTATTTACAGCGTGCCATGCTTGCCAGGTTGATTCAGCTGGTGGAGAAAAAGTAAAATTGTTTGGGAAAGCTTCTACACAGCAAGTATAATATGTCGTATGCCTTCCGGCTGTAGTCCTTCTTTTCATTACATCCTCTGGAATTTTCTGATTAGAGGCAACACACATGTCAAAAAGGCCATTTTCAATTTCCGGATGATAACCACCTGCTAATGTGATCTTGAATCCTGGAACCGTTTTGCCAACAAATTCTATTACATTCTCCATGTCTTCAACCGGACGTTCATCCATTGCAATGGCAGTTTTTTCAAACCAGCCCTTATCTTTCAGGTGTGATGAGAAATCGAGTAGAAAATCTCTCCAATGATCTTCATACGCCTTGGATCCTGGCTTTGCAACAAGGGTATCTACTATTTCTTTTGCCTCGTCGTAATAGAGAAATCGGTTTCCCCAGGGAATCATTGTATAACAATTTATCTGATCATTTATGCCACATTTTTCAACAAATTCAACCCATTGATCAAAAATGGAATAGTCGAAATGCCATGATCCGTCCATCTTTTTATGCCAATCAATCATCCCACGGTAGGCATCCTGTGTTTGGCCATTCCACGGGCGGTCGATGATACTTGTCGTTATGACTTTTTGACCCGCATTTGCCAATCGTTTAATTAACGGCTCAAGGTATGCATAATGTTCATTACTCCAGGGTGTTACCTGATGATACCGGGCTACTGCCGAGGGATTTTGCCATAGATCAAGATGATAAGACCATTCTGATGGATCAGGCAATACCGCATTTCCTATTTCTAATTCTATCTTAAACTCCAGTTTATCTAATTCCTGAGATCGGGCAAACAGGCTGCCTGAATATAAACCTGGTTGGATACTTCCTGGAACATCTATCGATACCCAAACCGGTTGAGTAGTTTTACCTTTATATTTTAATTCGTCAACTTCATCGATTACATCAGCAGCTAGCGAGACTTGAAGACCATCTACTTTATGAGGTGTACATCCCCCGGCGTACTCATCGGTTAAAACATACCGGACAAATCTTGCCTGAAGGCTGGAGGCAGGAAGTATATTGTTTTCATCTGATTTAAATTCGACCATTCAAAACTTAATTTATCTTTATCAGCTGAACTCCATAGCAATAATTGAGCACTAACACGCTCTCCCCGCCAGGCGTAAACATTCCATATCATACTGCCTTCCTGGATTTTTGGCGGGATGCTTTTGTCATATCGGATATCGGTTGTGCCAAAACTGCCATTCAGGGATTCGGAGACTGATACCCAGAGTTGGGGATCAGAAGGATTTGGATCCGGAGATTCCTCATAAACCAAATATTCACGACTCAAATTATTGTCAGTATTATCAGTTTTTTTGCCATTGGGGCTGTTGCAACCAACAAGCATTGTAAGATATAACAATATGGATATGTCCCTGAAGAATTTATTTGAAAAATTACGCATTAGTGAGTATTTATTTTTTCGATGTATTTCTAGAAATTATTAAGAATCATTAATTATCATTTGGGAAGATCCTACCTTAAGCATTTAGTCACTTACAATTAGCACCTTATGTTCTGGCCCCGGGATATCAGCAAGATTAACTGCACGAAACACGATTTCATTCCTTTCATTTTCAAGAGGAATTTCTACTGTATCCGTAACTGGCCGCCAGCTATCCTCAATAGATCCTCTCATCTGGTATTCTTTAAGGTTGGGGTGGTTGAAATCAAAGTAACTATGGCCTTATTCCCCCTCAATATTTACAGGTGAACTAAGAACATTGGGGGTCCATTCAATAGCATCTCTGTCTTTTTCGGTTACCAGATATTCAGTACCATACGCCCAGTGTGGATTCCCATACATCAGATCCAGGTGTGGGTTTGGAAATATTCATCTTCATACATAAGCATCAATGTCTTATATTCCGCCCAGTTGGTAAACATATCATTATATGCGTGCCACTCTACCCATGTATAGGTCTGTGCATATCGCTTTTTTGCTATGCCAGTTTCTTCATCAAACTCAATAGGTATCCGATCCGGGCCATCCACAAGAATTAAATCTTTTCCCTTCATTTTTTAAATATTCATCCCGTACTTCCAAAGCAGATAAGGGAATTCCATCTTTTTCAAAGTGATGATCGTATTTAGCACATCGGATAAAAACCATTTATTATAGCTGTTCAGCCAGATTTCATTGATCCCATGGTGACCGTCAGGTCCACCTTCAAACGACGGCCCGGCTCCAAGAGTCCTTGTCACATATCCATACGCGTTCATTATGCCATTTTGTACAGTCATAAAATGACCACAATGAAAGCCATGTCCTTCTAATGCTGCATCCAGAATGCCTTCCGCATATCCTTCCCCGGGATATGGATCTCCATAATCATCGATCTTTATCACGGATTTTATCCAATGCCGTAATAATAATATTCTTTTAAACTCATCTGTTTCTCCTTTAAAAACAGAATCCAACTGATATTTAGTAACCAGGTGCTGGAATTTTGGTGAACTGAGGTCCTCAGATGAATGAAACGCCGTGTTTGGAATATAAACTGGATTTTCAACTTCAACCTGATGATATTGTTTAGTATTACATGCCAGGAATATGGCAATTATTGTTACTATAAATATTAATTTGTTTTTCATTAGATATTTATATTTATCTCATTCGTATTTATTTATTCAATGTTACCCTGGTTTTTCCTTTCAAGGAGGATTTTTATGCTGTTGTTTAGTAAATTGAAAAAAATACGGTGGACATTGGCATAATAAGAGTAAATGTAAATATAAATCAGTGCAGATCAATGTCTTTCGTTACTATATTAAGGGGGAAAGTACTTTGAGGCTCCTTAGCGTATAAAATTTTACGTTATTGATTGCCTTTAAGAAAAGCCTTGAAATAATATCATTGGAAAACGGGCAGTTTTTCTATACTTTTAAAATCTTTTTATATCAAATTATAATTTTTTAATGACATGATTAAACAACGATTGATTTTCTGGATATTCTTATTTTTTATACCAACCATATCTTATCAGCAGGATTATACAAATCATTTAGATTATTGGCAGTATTATTCCGATAATGAAAATTCACTATATAAAACGTTTTGTACAACTGCATTCAGTCAGTTAGACAGAAGGCAGTTAGAAATTAATAATCTGGATAGCGAAGAAGACTGGCTGAGCCGCCAGAAACACGTACTTGACAAATTAAAGGACATTGTTGGCCCCTTTCCTGAAAAAACGCCTTTAAATGCAAAAATTACAGGGAAATTAAAAAAAGACGGATTCATGATTGAGAAATTGATATATGAGTCGATTCCGGGGTATTTCGTTACGGCTGCCATGTATATTCCTGAAGGTGTTAAGAAAAATGCTCCTGCGATTTTTTATGTCTGCGGTCATAGTCCGGAAGGATTCAGGGTAGTATCTACCAGCATATAATTGTAAACCTTGTTAAAAAGGGATTTGTAGTGTTTACAATAGATCCTATGGGCCAGGGTGAACGATATGAATACTGGGATAAAGAAAACTGATCAGCCCCGATTACCCATCCCGGATCATGAACATTCGTACGCAGGGGCACAATGTCTGATTTCAGGGTACTCAACAGCCAGGTATTTTATTTGGGATGCTATACGAGGGATTGATTACATGCTTACAAGGAAAGAGATCGATCCCAATCGTATTGGGATGACCGGGCGGTCAGGTGGGGGAAATATAACTGCGTATTTGGGGGCGATGGATGATCGAATTCTTGCAGACTGCACCGGAATGTTATATTACGAGCTATGAATATATCTATAAGTCCATAGGTCCTCAGTGTGCTGAACAAAATCTTTATAAAATGATTCAGGAAGGCTTGGATCATGCAGATTTTATTGAAGCAAGGGCACCAAAGCCCACAATGATTATTGGCACAACCCGTGATATTTTCAGCATACAGGGGACTCTTGATAGTTATAATGAAGCAAGGCAGATGTATGAAAGTCTGGGATATAAAGAAAATGTATCATAGCATTAGATGATACGGTTCACAAATCAACTAAAAAAACCGGGAGTCAATGTATGCATTTTTCCAGAAATACCTCGATAATCCCGGTAGCTCCCAAGGATATTGAAGTGGAGGTACCTGGTTCTGAAGAACTACAGGTTACCGAATCCGGGCAAATTGCAACCACATTTTAGGCCCAGTCAATATTCTCCCTTAACAAAACAATTGTTGAATCACAACTGAGAGACCTGGATACAAAACGAATAGATTATTCGGATTATTTAAATAATTTGCCCATGCTGGCAAGTTCATATGCAGGTTTCAAATATCCTGATGACTTTGCACCTGCTGTATTTTCAGGACGATTTGTGAGAAATGATTATAATCTTGAAAAATATTTAATTCCCGGAAGTGGCGATTATGTACTGCCTGCGGTTTTACTTAAGCCCAAACAAAAAATGAATGGGAACTTGGTATTAATTGTACATTCAGAAGGAATGGATGCAGCCCTGTATCAGGACAGCTTTGTTCAAGATTTTGTAGGAACAGGACATGCAGTTTTGTTGTGCGATTTACCTGGAATTGGAAGTATGGGGCCCGGTTATCTCAAAGGTGATTCCTATATTGAGGGTATTTCTTATAATCAGTGGTTTGCCGCAATTTTGGCTGGCAAATCGAATGTTGGACTTCGATCTGAAGATCTGCTTAGAATTGTAAACTTTGCAAAAAGTAATTTAGCTGATATCTCGAGATTATCAGCCCTATCTATCGGTCCTGTAAGCAGCGAGTTACTTCATGCGGCTATTCTTGAACCAGCCATAAGCCGGATTGGCTTGCTTAGACCTATTATTAGTTATGCAGAACTGGCAACCACCAGGTTTTATAATCCGGAATTTATACCATTCTCAGTAGCTGGCGCTATCAATGAATATGATCTGACTGACCTGATCGCCGGATTACATAACCGAAAAATAATTATCTTAAATCCATTGTCTGCTGATGGAACAGAATTCGAGGATATAAAGCGGGATAATATTATGGCTTTTCCAGTGAAGGTGTTTACTGAAAAAGGCGTTATCGATAATTTACAATTGGAATCTTCTGTTACGAATCAGGGAACCATAAATCAATATCTAATTAACTGGTTAAAATAAATTGAGATTAGAAAAGGTCGTAAATTTATGATTCACCTTTTTATATGATCCTGAATTTTAATGCATTCTCAGATTATTTGATCTTATGAAATTTGTTTTTAAATTGAGTTTGTTGATTTTTTATAATGTTTTATCATAGATCATTATTCATATTATCTAAAATACTTTTTATAATGTTTGTCAAATAAAAATTAAAAAATGAGAATATTTCAATCCCTACAAATTGCTGTTAATGCCAACACAGACCGAATGGCCTCTTGTCTCTTTCTAAAGTGCTATTTCAAATCTTGCATTCTTTTCTTATGGGGTATTTCGTTTGGGCAGAATTTGGATGATTTTAATCATTCTCCAACCGATGGCAGTACAATTGATAATGCAATTATGACGCCTTATCAATTCAATGGATACACGAATTATTGGCATGATACCTACCAGAAACTGTATAGATACGGGAACTTGTTTAAGATGGCTTCCCCGGATATTGAAAAAACCATTTTACAAAGCAAAGTGGATATTGCAGAAGATATGGGCGTGCCGGGATTGATCATGCAGGAGGGATTTATTAATGGATTGATTAATGAATCTTATTCTATATTGGAACAGCCAGAATTATCAACGCTTAATACAACAATAGCCTCTGAAAATATTCTTGTTTTTACCAGTCCTGATTCAGAGCTTGGGAAATGGGCCATGGATCATTTAGGTGAAGATCCCTTTTGGTTTGAAGAAATAGGAAGTCACCAGTATAATGCAGCAGGGATTAAGAAAATATGGGCTTTTTATCTGAATAATGGGGATCACAAGGTATTTGTTGTCAGTTCTTCGGATAAAATGGCGCTTGAAAAGATGCGAAATCTCATATCCAGCACTTTAGATGTTTTCAGACAGTACGATATGTATAAAGGGTGGTTCGGAGCCGAAACATTGTTGAAAAGTGTTACTTGCACTGATGGGCATCCCCTGGAGCTTATTGGAACAGGAATGAATGAAGGAAATAGTTGGTTTGTATTCAATGGATACATGGATTTTCTGGCCAAATCTGAACTTGAAAACTGGATGTCTGAAGTGCAACTTCCTGTTGTTACGGATGTTGGATTTTTGCCGATCTTTGGTTGCAAAGACTACGATGGACTTCAGGTGCAGAGTATGTTCACCGAGGAATCCTGGATCGATTATGCCCATAAGAAGGGTGGATATGTTTTCCGTCAGGTTTGGGATACATTAGCTGATCCATTGCATTATGATGGCTATTTGGCTGAAGAAGGAAATAAAGAGCAGATTGACAATGAAGATGTACCATTTGTATTGAGTTCTGGTAAACTGGATGACAATATGTTATCTAGCATGGTTCTTTTTATTGACAAGGGAGATCCGCTCAATCGTGATAATATGTGGGAGGCAATTCTTTCCCGTAGAGAAGTGGGTGTTTTGGAACATGGGAAAATGATGGGCCCTGCATTGTACCGAAACACCTTACAGATGCTATTGCTGGACAGGATCATGCTTGAAGAATATTTCGGTGATCATATTCAATTATCAGCGTCTATTACTAATTATAATTTGCAAATAACTATAAGAAATACCTCTGTTGTTCCAATTTCTGGTAATATCGATCTATCCCTGCCGGAATCACTACAAATTCAGGATAAATTATCCAATACCCTGAATCTTCCAGGCAGGAGTGAAAAGAGCCTGCAGATTAAACTTAATCCAACAATGGCAGCTATGGGAAAAACGAACCCGGTAGCGGTCCATTTCACTTGGGGGGGGAAGAAAAAGAGTACACTTACAATGCTGGACCTGCCACAGACCATTTCCGTGCCCCGGCTTTTATATGCGCATGCTCCTAAGGTAAGTTATTCTGTTACTGTTCATAATTTTACCAGCAAGTCGTCCTTCCCTGTAAATGTTAAAGTTTTGGATATTGAAGATGGCAATAAGGTAATATTTAAATCCAAACAAAATTGTGAAGTTCAGCAGGCAGATTTCAAAGATTTACATTTTGATTTGGACGTGCCAGCTGGGAAATATCTTGTAAGCGTTTCAGCACTTGGTGATGACTATACTTCCCAATTGGGGGTAGGTGAACCTGAAGGTAAACCATATGTTTATAAGGTAGACCTGAATAGCGATGGGGTTGATGAGTACCGAATGGAAAATGACAGTGTCCAGATCACTCTATTAGCAACAGGAGCAAGGGTGATAGAATATATTGTTAAAAGTCGTAATGACAATGTCCTTTTTAAATTATGGCCTGAGAAGGCAATAGATGATAAGCGCCCATTCAGAAAAAAAGGATATTATCCTTATGGTGGTTTTGAGGATTTTCTTGGACAGGGTAGTATGGAAACCCATCAGGTTTATAATGCTGAGATTGAAACTGAGGAAAGAGGACTGGTTAGGGTGAGAATGTGGACCGATTATTTCGGGAACCGCCTCCAGAAAACTTTTACTCTATATGGTAATTCTCCAATACTGGAAGTGCGGTATGCATTAACTTTTAGAAACCCGGAAGCCAATGTACTGGGACCACAACCAATATTGGTATTAGGACAGAAACACTGGACAGAAGATGTGTATACTATTCCGGAATTGGATGGACTACATGAATACCGGATGAAGCCGGAAAAGTATTATGGACGATTGTTCTATTTGAAAGAAGGATGGAATGCAGGTTACGACACAAAAGAGGATGTTACCTTCATTGGTGCCTTTCCTGTCGACCAACCCTTATTCCTGCATATGTGGATGAATCATCCAAGGAATCCTGATGCGCATCATTATTATGCTGAGTTTCAACCCTGGACACCTATATATCAAAAGAGTACAATGTACTTTACATATTTTCTATATGGATCCGGAGGGAAATGGGAAAATGGACTTGACTATCTGAGAAGTAAAAACCTGATTACCATAATGAAAGACTAATAGTAGATCTATTAAAATTTGATAATAAATACTGAGCATCTATTGGATGCTACTAGATTATTTTAATGAATGAAAAAGAAATCGATAAAATACTATCATGAATAAGCTTAAAGTAATACTCTTCATAATTTTCATATTAACCCAGGGAATTAATCTAAATGCCAGCCCCAATAAAGATTCGGCATTGAAATTAACAAAACTTGAAATCGGGTATCCCTGTCCGGCAATACCCTTTTATCATTTTTTAGCCGAAATTGAATTACCTCATTCCTCCATTATAGAAGTAGAGGCAGCTGTGAACGGGAAAGTACTGCGTTTCACAGACCTGCATCGTGCAGATGAGATTACCGATATGAACCGGCCAATCATCAGTCATCGTCCACCTTCAGGTTACGGCTTATCGCAGGATGGCACTTTATATGATCATCCCCACCTTGTGGGATGGATGATGTGGGAACCTGGCAAAGAATATGAGATCCGGATCCGGATACGTATGAAGAAAAGCATTCATGGGAGTGAAGATGATGAATTTCTATCAGCAACCCGGAAAATTAAGGCCCCGGAAGGAATTTCTGTATTCGACAGTTCATGGAAAAACTATAAAGCCCTTGTATTATCTGAAACGGCTGGGATTGATCGTGAAGGTGATCCTGTAGAAGTATTACTCCCTTTTTACCCGGATGAAGCACAACAACTTACCAGGGATATCAGAGTAGTTTCTGTTGACCCGGTTACCTATGATATTGAAGAGGTTCCGAGCCAGGTCTACGATATCAAGAAATATCTTGAAGAAGATGATCTGGAACCGGACGAAGAAGGAAATCCCACAAGGGAGGTCCCGCTGTGGATGCCAACGGTCACTTGCAGGCTTGCTTTTCTGGCTGATATAAAAGCAAAGTCCAGTCAGGTATACTTGGTCTATTATAATAATGAGCAGGCTTTAACAAAGACATATAAAACAGACCTTCATGTACAGGGAGAAGCGCCTGGCCTTCAGGTAGATAATGACATATATACCATATCGCTACACCCTAATTCAGGACATCTGGACCAGATCATTCTCAAAGAAAAGCCTGATTTTCCATTGTTTCATCGAATGGAGACCAATGGAGCAATTCACTGGAATCCGGGCATATATTCGCCACCCCGGCCCTGGACACATACCGCTGACTGGAAACCGCCAGCCAATGTGAATTATGTATCTGGCCCTGTAAAGGTATTGACAGAAGTTTGGGATCAATTAAGAGAGATCCCGGAAGTGGACGCCTCTGTTCGTTATGAATTCTACCCGGGCCTTCCTTACTTCATTAGTACAACCTCTATGCGTATTAATGAAAGGATAGATTGTATAGCTTTAAGGAATGCCGAAATTGTGTTTAAACGCGAACAGATTACGCATGCAGCCTGGTATGATGTTATACGAGATAGTGTTATCGTTTATAATGTTACGACAATGCCTGACCTGACAGATCTGTTAATGGAAGATGATGTGCCCTGGATCACTTTTTTTAATGAAGATACAGGAATTGGATTTTGCGGAATTCAACTTGAATATTTAAATGCAGGATTGGAATCCAAACCAAGATTGTTGAATCCATATATGTACATCACCGGGGGGCCATGGATCTATTGGGCCCGTGCTTTGTCTCTGAGTTTCCTTGCTTCAAATATGCAGCAGATGATCCCGGCATTGGAGGGCAATTTCTTCGCTGAAAAATGGGCCTACCTGACCTATGAGATAGCGGAAGGGGATGAACCATTCTCAGAGGTGCTTTCATGGCAAAAAAGACTCACCAATCCTTTGAAAATTAGACTTGTAGAGGAAGTAGACGAGCGGGTGTCAAGAACGGTTCATGAAATTTTTATTGACGAGGGAAGAAGTGGCTGGGAAGAACGGGAAACAGGCCGGCATTAATAATTAAAAAGCTTGGAGGATATTGATATATGAATTACAGGAATTTAGTTTTTACTATTATAATTATTTTACTTTTATCTTGTAATGATAAATCAGGAAATATGATATATAAAGTAAGCCCAATAAGTGAATCTTCAGGTTTTAACAATGAATGGGATGATTCAAGCTGGAAGGAAATAAAGGCGATTAGCCTGGATAACTTCATGGGTGATAGGCCCAGTAATTTTCCACAGACTCAGGTGAAAGTAGCATATGATGATAATGCCATTTATATTAAATTCAAGGTAAATGATAGATATGTAAAAGCAATCTATACCAATCATCAGGATCCGGTATATAAAGATAGCTGCGTTGAATTTTTCTTTACACCAGGTGAAGACGTTACAGAAGGATATTTTAACCTGGAGATGAATTGCATTGGCACTATGTTGTTCCATCATCAGAAAATTCCTCGGAAAAATGCGGTACCAATCAATGAAAGTGATATCGAGAAAGTGAAGGTTATAACTAGCTTAACCGGGGTAATCAATCCCGAAATGGATGAAGATGTGAGCTGGCTGGTATCATATAGAATTCCGTTCTCAATATTGAAACAATACCATAAATTCGACAAACCTGGACCCGGAACCGTTTGGAGGGCAAATTTCTATAAATGCGGAGATGATTTATCTCATCCACACTGGCTGACCTGGGCTCCAATTGACAATCCCACACCTGACTTTCACCGACCGGAATTTTTTGGAGAATTGCGTTTTTAATAAATTGCACAATTTCCAAGGGAAATCAGTGATTTAGATTGGAATTTTTTAATTTAAGACTATTAAATGCCTTGTTTTTCTATCTTCCAGAAAATCGTCGTATTGAAAATCTACTAATACTATAAATTATGAATAGGAAAACTTTTCTTCATAGCATGGGAATATACTCCGGTCTTGTATTTGGAGCACCAGTAGCACTTTCAAAGGCAAGTAAACTCAAAGGTCCTGATCATTCCTATCCTAGCGGGTACGTATTAAAACAAAGAACGTGGAATGAGTTTAAACCTGATGTTATGAAAGCGCCCTGGGGTCAAAGTGTGATCTATGACAGATATTCTTATATTGATCTTAATAATTATAAATGGCGGTTGGAAGGCTTTGAGTGGAATGAGATCAGGGAAAAAGCGAAGGAACTTGATAAAAAGATAGATGATGGTGTAATTCCTGTAAGAAAAGGCCCGTTACGGATTGTTGAGGGGATATGGTTAATTGATGTCGATGGACAACAAAATATTTATGTTCTGGCCACTGATAAAGGATTAGTATTGATAGATCCGGGTATGGAGATATTCTCAACTAAGATAATTGAGCAAATACAAATGCTGGGTTATGAGAAAAACGATGTAAGATGGGTATTATTAACACATTGTCATGTTGATCATGCTCAAAGCGCTTCTTTCTGGAGTGAAAATGGAGCAAAAATCCTTATCCATAAAAATGATTTCAATGCCATTGCTACAGGAAATGAAATTACTGCATGGTGGACGGTTCATGATGAAAAGGACCGATACTTTCCACCTGTTAAAAAAGATCTGATTGCCTTTGAAGATGGAGATGTTATCGATTTTGGAAGTCTAAAGGTTTTTGTATGTCATACTCCAGGCCATACACCAGGATCAAGCTGTTTCTATCTTCGTAAAGAGGAGAAAAATATATTGATCAGCGGTGACACCATTTTTCATAATGGAAAGCATGGTTGGATGGGACATCCATATGTAGATTACGAAGCCTATATTAATTCACTCTGGAAATTAAAGAATTTTGCCGTTGAAGGGAAAGTGCAGAACGAAGAGGGAAGGTTGATGGTACGTGAACCGATCAAGTATGATATATTGATGCCAGGTCATACTGCCATAAGCATGGATATGGTTGACAGGGATATCAATAAAGGGATTGAGATCATGTCTTATACAATTCAGGAAAGAAGGAAAGGGAATGATTACCAGTGGACTGAGCCATATTCATTCTTTGCGGAAAGAATCTATTCCAAAGCTGAACCGATCCGTATTGAATACCGGTGATAACACTTTTCCGGATCAGAACAAATATTTTTTATATTTTGTATAAAGAAATTGGTCGAACAGATAAATACTTAAATTATAAATTCAAAAAATAATCATACAATGAAGCCTGTATTCCTTCCACTTCTTATCGTAATAGCGTTTCTCGGATCTTCATTTTCAGAAATGGGGCCTGCTGAAAAAAACACAAAGGATAGTCCCATGCCTGAAATAAAGAAAGAAAATGGGAAATATACCTTTTATGTGGATGGCAAACCTTTCCTTGTTCTCGGTGCCCAGTTATGGAATTCCAGTGCATGGAGCGATGTTTTGCCAGGTATCTGGCCTCAATTGAAAGAGATGAATAGTAATGCTATTGAGGCACCAATATATTGGCAGGATATCGAACCTGAGCCTGGAGTATTTAATTTTAAGGAATTAGACGCATTAGTTTATGGTGCCCGGGAAAATGGATTGAGATTAATTTTATTATGGTTTGGATCATATAAAAATGGAAGCCTGGAATATACGCCAGACTGGGTAAGGGGAAATCCGGACAAGTTCCCTCGAATGCGAAACTCTTCCAATCAACCCGTTTATGTATTATCTGCTATATCCAGAACAAATTTGGAAGCCGATAAGAATGCTTTTGTGAAAGTAATGCAACATGTCAGGGAAATCGATAAAGAACATAAGACGGTTATTATGGTCCAGCCCGAAAATGAACCGGGAAGTCTTCAAACCGATCGTGATTATAGCGATGAAGCCAATAAGCTATTTTTTGATTTGGTGCCTGTGGAATTGACAAAAGGTTTGAACAAGGAACCCGGGACCTGGCAGGAAGTATTTGGCATTGAAGCGGCAGAGGCTTTTAATGCTTTTTATATAGCCAAATACATTGATGAAATTGCCAAAGCCGGGAAAAAAGTATACCCATTGCCGATGTACATTAATGTTTGGATTAAAGAAAATTATTTTCAAAGGCCTGGAGAATATCCCAGTGGGGGCCCTACTACAAACATGATCGATGTATGGAAAATTGCAGCTCCGGAACTGTTCACGATTGCCGTTGATATTTACCATCAAAATTATATGGATTTCAGATATCTGTGCGAGAAGTATAAAAGACCAGATAATCCACTTTTTATCCCCGAAATGGGAAATGGAATTAATTTTGCCCGGTATCAATTCTATGCACTTGGGGATTACGATGCCATGGGGATTGCACCTTATGGAGTGGATCCATTTCATATTGATCCGGGCGTAAAAAGAGATAAAGAAAAACTCGATAATGTGTTTTCAGGGATAGCAGCAAACTATATGTTGTTTAGTAAGGCTTCTGAAAAGATATTAGAACTGCAGGGTACCGGAAACCTTAAGGCAGCAGTAGAAGAGCATGGATTGCCTGAAAAACTGCTCAGTTTTGAAAATTATGATGTATTATTTCAATTCGGATATCCCCGTTTCAAAAAACCTGGCGATGTTACGGGAAGGGTTTTGATCGGACAATTAGCTGAAGATGAATTTTTGGTGCTTGGATTTGATTCAAAATTCATATTTAGACCAAAATACGGATCGGACTATTCAACAGTAGAGTTTGTAAGTGCAGAAGAGGGATTTTATAAAAACGGCACATGGCAAAAGACAAGGTTGTGGAATGGAGATGCGCTGTATCATTCTGTTTTACCGCCTGAAGGGGCTATTCTGAAGATTAAATTAAGAAGGGTAACCACTGAGAAATCTCTTAAGGTGGCACCTAACTTTGAAAAATAAGTTACAGAAATACCTATTTAAATATATCTCTAAAAGGATTTTACAGGGTTCGACCTAATTATTCAGTTCCATTTTCAGGGGCCGGTACTCTTTCAGTCAGTATAGAATTCATTTAATGCCATTATTGTTCCCTTGCCAAAGGATAAATAATCATCAATTGTTAAATATTTCCCATCTGCCAGGTGAGATTGAGATAATTCAACGGTGACGCTAGGGATTCCCTTATTATAAAAATAGGAACAAGAAGATCCTCTGAATTCTGAATGCCAATTCCGAATGGGCCAGTATTTATCCATAACATCAGCCAGGGTGTCCAGTTCATGGCCCTGGAGGACAAAGACATTATATTGGTGAAACTGGCTATGATTGTGAATATCGATAAATAAATCTATTTCATTTCCGGCAGCAAGCCAGGATTCTGCCCAGTTTTTAACCCCGGTGACTTCTGGTTGTTTCTTTTCATCGTTCAGCCATATGTTATTCAGATCTTCCATTTCCATATTATACCGGCTTGTCCCATTAAATATTCCATCAGGATTCATCATGGGAACAATAAAATAATTAAACCGCTTCCTGGCTGAGGCAGCATCCTCATCTTCAGATAAAAGAAACTGAATTAATCCTTCTGCCATAAAGCCCCCTGCATCTTCTCCCGCATGCTGTAATGCGAGTATTAAAATCGTCTTCTTTTCATCATCAGGTACTTTCTTATCAGTAATATGAACAAGAGAAATATTCCTTCCTTCTTTTGTTTTTGCCAATTGGTTGATTTTAGCGTATTCTGATGATTTAACCCGTTCTAAAAAATCATTAATTCTCGAAACAGGATAGGGGTGAGCATAAGCGATCCAGACAGGCTCTTCTTCGAAAAGTTCAGTAAATTGAAAAGTATACGATGCACTATCATATTTTACATCAGTGATTCTCTTCCAGTTTTCCTGATCATAACTGTAGACGGGTTGTGTATAATCCGTATATACTATATGCGGCGTTTCACGGTATACACCTATCAAATTTTTAAGCTCGAAGGTCACGCGCTTATTTTTTATCTGCTCAGCTTTAAAATAGAACCAGTAATACTGATCACCAATACTGTCCCTTTTTAACCAGTGATCAGTAGTTCCTATAAAGAAGTTGGGGCTTGCTTCAGTCAAATTCCCTATGCCACCTTTGTCAAAATCAGCTGATATTTTAACTGATGGTGGTTGGCAGGATATTACCAATAATACCAATATCGGAGAAATTAAGTGTTGATATTTTTTCATTTTTAGTTATTATATCTCAATTTAAAAAATATTTATATATCATGAGGTGATTTCTGTATTAATTGGATGACAGGTTTTTTTTTAATTTCAAATAAGATTGAAAAGAAGAGATTTTTTACATAATTGCGGATATTCCAGCATTGGCTTGGCCTTGCCTTCTTATCTTATTTCCTGTTCGAACCTGTCTGATCGTGCTGGGGCTGGCGAAGAACATCAAGCTGATATTGTCATTATAGGTGGAGGCTTAGGTGGTTGTGCTGCAGCAATTGCCGCATGTGGCCAGGGGGTATCCGTGATTATGACAGAACCGACGGACTGGATTGGTGGGCAGGTATCACAGCAGGGGGTTCCGCCAGATGAACATCAATGGATTGAATCTTTTGGTCGTACAGCAAACTATGCAAGGTTTCGTGCCTTGATCAGGGATTATTATAAAGTAAATTATCAGTTGACTGGCACGGCTTTAAATGCCGAATATTTTAATCCCGGGAATGGGATGGTTTCCAGGTTATGTCATGAACCAAAAGTTGCGGTTGCTGTTCTTCAATCTATGCTTCAACCCTTTATTAAATCTGGCAAACTCAGGATATTTCTGGATACAAAGCCCAAAAAGGCCCTTGTTGATACTGATAAGGTTCTGGCAGTGGCCTGCGTAAATGTTCTTTCTGGCGATGAAATTGTTTTTTACGGGGATATGTTTATTGATGCCAGTGAAGAAGGAGATTTACTGCCTTTGACTGGGGCTGAATACGTTCTGGGAGCAGAATCACAACTCCAGACAAAGGAGCCTCATGCACCCGAGAAAGCAAATAGTGGCAATATTCAGGCTTTGACCTGGTGCTTAGCCATAGATCATATGGAAGGACAAGACCATACAATTGAAAAACCGGATACTTATGATTTTTGGAAAGACCATATCCCGGAATTAAATCCGCCGTGGTCAGGGAAATTGCTGTCCCTGAGTTATTCCAATCCAAGAACCCTGGAAGCAAAGGCACTTTCATTTGTGCCGCCTTCAAAGTCGGAGCCGGCTCCTCCTACACCATCACTGAATTTGTGGCTTTACAGAAGGATCATTGATAAAAGTAACTTCCAAACCGGTTCTTTTGAAAGTGATTTAACTTTGGTTAACTGGCCCCAAAATGACTATATGATTGGAAACATCACAGATGTTCCTGAAAAAGAACGAAGGCGAAACCTCTATCAGGCTAAACAACTCAGTTTGTCTTTATTATATTGGCTTCAAACGGAAGCTCCGCGGTCGGATGGGAAACAAGGCTGGAAAGGTCTGCGATTGAGAAAAGATGCGTTCGGCACCTCCGATGGACTGGCAAAATATCCATACATCCGCGAATCCAGGAGAATAAAAGCGGAATTTACAGTTTACGAACAGCACTTGTCACTTGAAGAAAGGGCAAAGGAATATAAAAATTCTGATGAAATTGTTTTGGCAAGCCCTTTTAATGACTCTGTAGGAATAGGTTATTATCATCTTGATCTTCACCCCAGCACAGGAGGGAATAATTATATAGACATGGCTAGTGTGCCATTTCAGGTTCCTTTGGGGGCTATGATACCCGAAAGAATGGAAAATTTAATTCCTGCATGTAAGAATATTGGAACCACTCATATTTCGAATGGTTGTTATAGATTGCACCCTGTAGAGTGGTCTATAGGAGAAGCAGCAGGTCAACTTTGTGCTTACGCAATAAGAAAAAAAATACTACCGAGAGCTGTTCGGAATACAAGGAAAGAACTATTGGGATTTCAATCACTTCTAATAAAGAACGGCTTTGAACTTGAATGGTCTAAGTTGAAAAAATATCCGTCTTAGGAAAAGCCTGGCCTGTATCCTTTTAATTCCTAGCAGCATGTGTACAGGTTTAAAGATTCAAATAAACTGAATATGCAAAAAGCAGGATGTATAAAATATCAGATAAGTCATCTATTAATAATTCTAATTATGCCTAGATCGTCATAAGGCATCAGTCCATGTTCTTCACTTAGTATTTTGAATTTTTGTCCCAGCATATCTTCAATATCCTCTAATGTTTCGTCGATCAGAAGATATCCGACCGGATCGATGGACTGTTGCCGTTTCTCTGTAATGGGATAAAATTTTGAGATCCCATCCGTAGATATTGAAATATCTGATTGGTTCTCAAAAGTAAAGGTTTTTGTATATTGTTCTATCCATTGATCAAAGGGTAAGTCAAGATGATAAGCTATATAATCCGGGATATTATGCTGATCAATTTCTTCTATTTTTTTGTTATGAACAATAAGTCCATCGCCACTTATATTTATCCAGGCTGATTTACCAGGTATGTTATATACTAACAAAATGATCGTGCTAAGGATTTCGGTCAATTCTGTGCCTAGAAGATGATGTGACTTTTTGAGATCCTCGAAGACCTGATTTAACAAAAATCTTCCAATAAATGGAGCGTCAACCACCTTCAAGCTGAATTCAGGTTTAATTCTTTCGAGATGGAGAAACATTTTATACGCCTTCTTCAATATTTTCCCATACAAAGCGGAAGCAAAAAAGGATTCTTGCCCGCTGGAACAACCATCAAAAACAGCTGCAACTATCCATTCATTACTGATTCTTTCTGCCAACACATAGTCCTCTGTATGTGTGTTGTGTAACTTTCCGGTTTTATTTAACTGATAAATATTCATTTTATCTAATTTATCGAAAATGATGGTTTTGATATAGCCAATTGATTTTTTTTAATCCTCATTTGTGTTTTTTTATATTGAAATAAACGTGTATAAACCCAAAATCAATAAATTAATTTTATGATTGGCCGGAAATTTTTTAATTCAATTATTTTTCATTCTACAGATAAGAGTCTAGATTTATATTGTTCCATATATGTTTATCATTTTTTAATTTATAAAAGACATTCAAATGAGCAATCCAAAGAATAAATTATCCGTTTCACGTCGAAAATTTTTAGCAACTTCAGGTACAATTGCGGCCGGTCTGGTAACAACCACAAATGCTGTAATAGGAGCACCGGGTATATTAAAATTTTATGGGAAACATGATTCATTGATCAAAGGTGTTCAGATTGGCGTGATCACCTATTCTTATAGAAGCATGGAAGACCAGAGTGCAGAAGCTACGCTTAAATATGTTAAGGATTGTGGCATTAGTGCTATAGAATTGATGGGTGGACCTGCTGAAAGTTTTGCAGGAATGCCAGAAACTAGTGTTGATAGACGTACCTATTTCGGCTTAATGCGAAAAGCAAGGGGAGGAGAACTTTCCGATGATGAACAAAAACAATATGATGAATTAAAATCCGAAATGGATGCTTATGATAAAAGTGTAATTGAATGGCGTACTAAAGTATCCATGGATAAGTTTACTGAATTTAAGAAAATGTATGCTGACGCCGGAGTAAGCATATACGCATTTAAGCCGAATGCTTTTGGCGTAAGGAATACCGATGCAGAAATTGACTATGGATTCAGGGCAGCTAAAGCTTTAGGTGCCAACCAGGTAACCCTCGAATTACCAGGCGATGATGCACATACACAAAAACTTGGCGAATTTGGATCCAAATATAAGATATATATTGCTTATCACGGGCATGAGCAACAAACACCTACCTGGTGGGATACGGCTTTGGCACAGTCTGAATACAATACCATGAACCTGGATCTTGGTCATTACGTGGCAGCAGGCAATCCTAATCCACTAGACCTGATCAAGGAAAAGCACGACCGGATTAAAAGTATGCATATAAAAGACAGACAGAATCCTAAGCATGGGAAAGGTAATCTCCCATGGGGTGAAGGTGATACACCAATAATTAAGGCATTGAAATTGATGAGTAAAAATCAGTATAATTTTCCAGCAACCATAGAACTGGAATATGAAGTGCCGGAGGGATCAGATCCGGTTAAAGAAGTAACCAAATGTATGGATTTCTGTAGAAAGGGCATGGGCGCTTAACAACAGGTATTTTGTAAATTCCTGAATCCTCAGATTATTTTTTAATCTTTTTGGAGAATCTCTATGTGTCGTTTGTGCATTTCTATTTATAAATCCATAGACAATTCTGCCTGAAAAATTTGGATATATTAGTCAGAATCCTAAGGATTTTTTATATAGCGGGGTAATCCTTTAGTTTGGTCTAGCAATGTTCAAATTTATTTGACATCATTTTTACTTCGAAAATATAAATCAAAAAATGAACGTCAACCGGAATTTGTTTTTCATACTGTTGATCACAAGTGTTTTGGTTCAGTGCACTTCAGCCAATCAAAAGATAGATTTAAATTCGCTATCATATAAAATATATCCTGAAGTAAACAGTAATAGACCTGATCTGGTTTCTCCTTTCACTACCGGAGAAAATGAGGATTATATAATTGCAATCACAAAGGATAGGTCATTTGCTATTATACCTGTTACTTTGAGTAATGATAGGGGCATATACAAACAACTGATTATTGATACCCTGGATTTCCCGAATCTGGCAACATATGGGCTACATTCTGAAAATGAATTGGACCAAATAAAGACTATAACTGGTTGGTCTCTGGATACCATTTCATATCTCGGACGCCCTGAAGGGCTTTCTACTGGTGGATTTATGGCTGCGGAAGAGGACATCCTGTCCGTGATAAGAGCTGATAACCGCATTGTAAAGAAACTGGATCTAACACATCCGGAATTAGCTAAACCTTTATTCCATGTATTGAATATGATGGATATGGACCTTTCCCTTGACCGTTGGAATATGGCCAAACATAGATGGGATAATATATCCTCTTTTTATTATAATGGAAGTAAGGTACATACAGAATCCATATGAGATAGTATAGTAAGTTTTATTGGTATTGTGGCTACTGTCATTTCACAGATCAAAACAAAATGAACCGGCCATAACTTTAACCAATTTATCTGTTTGCACGGAAATAATCTTTTCCAGATATTGATTATTGCCATTTTTTCTTAAATTTATGTAATACCGCAAATTGATCTGAAATTATATTTTTTATCGCACATGGGAACACGACGAGAATTTTTAAAAAAAACCACTGCACTTACAGCATATAGTATTTTTTCTAACTGGGCTACATCATGCACAACATCTGATAAGTTGGGCACAGTCCTTCCTCAAAGACAAATTATTAGAAATGGTGAAAAAACCACTTCATTTTGTATGGGAGGGTACCATCTGGGACTTGCTGAAAATGAAAAGATGGCCGAAAAAATGGTCGACAGGGCCATTGAGATGGGTGTTAGATTCTTTGATAATGCCCGAGTATACCACCAGGGCTATTCTGAAGAATTGTATGGGAAGTTTCTGATCCCAAAATATCGCGACCAGGTTTTTGTAATGACCAAAAGTTATTCAAAAACTGCAGAGGATGCAAAAAAAGATCTTGACTTGTCATTAGCTGCGCTGAAAACTGATTATGTGGATCTCTGGCAGATCCATACGGTTACAACCAGCGAAGATGTAGATGAACGTTTTAACAATGGGGTAATTGATGCATTTCTTGAAGCTAAGGAAAAGGGGAAAGCCAGGTATATAGGATTTACATCTCATCAGAACCCTTCCACCATAATGCACTTTTTAGATCTTCTGGAAGAGCGCGGATTGGAAATGGATACATGTCAAATGCCACTCAATGTATGCGATCCAAACTTTGAATCCTTTCAATATGGCGCTTTGCCTGCCTTGTTAGAACGTGAATATGGTGTAATCGCCATGAAAACCATGGCAGGCGGAAGTATGATGGGTAAGCGTATTGATACCACACCCAGGGATATAGCCACTGAGGATATTCCAAACGTGGTTGAAAACGCTCCCATATCTTATGCAGAACTGCACCAGTATGTTTATGCCTTACCAATTTCTTCATTGTGCAGTGGTTGTGATACTTTACAGCGGTTGGAAGACAATATTAAGGTGCTACAAGGCCTGAAAAATCTTTCTAAAACTGATATGCAATCATTGGAGGCAAGAGTGAAGCCATTCTCCGGATACCTGGTTGAAAACTATAAAAGGGTATTCGATTAAAAATAAATGAACTAGTATGGAACAAATTAACAGGAGAACATTTCTGAAAAAGACAACAGCAGCATCAGCAGGTGTCGCAGTGGCCCCTACGGTGATTGCGAAATCCTCAAAGCGCTTTGACGTGAATGATACAATTAATATTGCCGTAATCGGAATTCGTAGCAGGGGTAAAGACCATTACCGTGCTCTTGCTAAGGTACCTAATGTACGGGTAGCCGTACTATGTGATATAGATGAGCGATTATTCCCCGAAGCTGTTAGCGAAGTGGAGAAGTTAACCGGCCATAAACCCAGGACGGTAAATGATTACCAGAAAGTATTATCCGATAATGAAATTGATGCCGTATCCATTGCCACGCCAAATCATTGGCATGCGCTGCAGACGATCTGGGCTTGCCAGGCTGGCAAAGATGTATATGTCGAAAAACCGGTATCCCATACTATTTTAGAAGGAAGAAAGATGGTGGAAGCTGCGAGAAAGTATAACCGGGTTGTTCAGACAGGTACCCAATCGAGAAGCAATATTCCTACCGTGCAGGCATTAGATTTCCTGGCAGATGGAGGCCTTGGTGAGGTTTATATGACAAAAGGACTTTGTTTAAAACCCCGGGGGAGCATAGGACATGTAAAGAATAGCGAAATCCCGGAAGGCGTTAATTGGGATGCCTTTTTAGGACCTGCTCCTTACCGTCCGTTTAACCAGAACAGGTTCCAGTATAAGTGGCATTGGTTCTGGGATACCGGAAATAGTGATCTGGGTAACCAGGGAATTCACCAGACAGATATCGGACGGTGGGCATTAGGTAAGTATACTCACCCTGTCAGGGTTAATGGCATGGGTAACTTTTTTGTATGGGACTCTGACCAGGAAACACCTAATATTCAAATGCTTGAATTTGAATATGAAGATGGTTCTATACTTCATTTTGAAGTTAGAGGATTAGGTACCAATGCAGAAGCCGGTATGAGAATCGGAAACCTGATCTTCGGATCGAAAGGATGGATGAGTATAACCAGTGAAGAAGAAGGGAGTTGCAAGACTTATTACAGCGATATTAAACTAATGGAAAGTGGCTTTTCTTCATATAAGGAGGTAGATGGACCGGTGTTCACGTCGGAGGATCCTGCAACCAAAGATGCAGTCTTGAATCATTTTAATAATTTCATTGAATGTGTCAGGTCAAGAAGATGGCAGGATCTGAAAGCAGATATTCTGGAAGGGCATCTATCATCTTCCTTATGTCATCTTGGAAATATTGCATGCCGACTGAAAAGATCTCTGAAGTTTAATCCGCATGCTGAAACCTTCATTGACGATAGAGAAGCTGATAGTTATTTAAGTAAAACATACCGGTCGCCATATACACTGCCGGAAACAGTTTAAAAGATTAAGATATTTATTGGTGCTGAAAAGACCTGTTATAAGTACCTTTTCATTGAATGAAAATTTCTGATAAGGATCGCTGAATATCTTCGAAAGTGTCATATTCATGAATCTTGGTATAATCTGATCCGCTGATCATTGCTGAAAGGCTTTTCCCTTTACTTTTGTCAAAGAAGCAAAAAACGTGTTTCTTTAGTTGAATAGCCATTGCTATTTCATATCCCACGCCAAGAGATGGCGTGGTCACTTCTGCAATGATCACATCTGATTCAAAAATCCAATCCATATCCCTGTCATGTATAAACTTGTCAGACTTATCTTCTTCACCTGAAATTCTCAGGTCTTCATCACCTACATGTTCTGTGAGCACTTGTCCATACTGTTTCAGTTCATTGATGATCTTAAGATATAAGATTGCATCATCCCGGCCACCCCTGATGGAGCCGGCAAAGTAAATTTTCATGCTGTCCATTTTAGAAAAGAATAATATGATACTATAAAAAAAAATCTTTTATAGGAAATAATTCAGAGAAATTAAGTGCGATTTTGATTTTGTTATTTACATTTATAATCAGATTGTTCAGCCGGCCTTTTATATTTGCTTACAATAACTGAGTTATTCAGAAACATAAATTGATTAACGTATGACTGTATACTTGGGAGAATTTATTGGTACAATGATCCTGATCCTCTTTGGGGCTGGAGTGGTTGCCAATTTGAGTTTAAAGAAATCAGGTGCTGAAAAGGGGGGATATATAAATATACCTCTAGCCTGGGGTCTGGCAGTTGCTTTTGCTGTATTTGCTGTTGGCAATATCAGTGGTGCCCATATTAATCCAGCAGTAACACTCGGATTCGCAATTGTGGGAGAATTTGAATGGATAAAAGTACCGGGCTATATATTAGCCCAGCTGGCAGGTGCATTTACCGGTGCTGCAATAGTGTGGATCCATTATTATCCCCATTGGGAGAAAACGGAAGACGCGTCTGCTAAACTTGGAATTTTCTCAACCATCCCTGCAGTCAGATCCTTCCCGAACAACCTTGCCAGCGAAGTGATAGGCACTTTTATACTCATGTTTGGCCTTTCTTTTATTGGTGCCAACAAATTTGCCGATGGATTGAATCCGCTCGTTATTGGTGCACTGATCAGTGCTATAGGTTTTTCTTTTGGAGGGACTACAGGTTTTGCAATAAATCCAGCCAGGGATCTGGGCCCCCGTATAGCTCATTTCTTATTGCCCATCAAAGGTAAAGGATCATCTGACTGGTCATACTCCTGGATACCTATTGTGGGGCCTATTATTGGCGGAATGTACGGAACTCTATTCTATCAGGCCATATTTAATGGTAAGATTGGGGTGGCGTTCTGGATTTTCTCAGCTTTGTGCGCAGCTATTTTAATTTATTCTATCACATTCAAAAGTAAAAAATAACGTGAAATATATTATTGCCCTTGATCAGGGGACGACCAGTTCTCGGGCCGTTCTTTTTAACCAAACTGGTCAGATCATTGACATTACTCAAAGGGAATTCACACAGATATTCCCACATTCAGGATGGGTTGAACATGATCCTGATGAAATATGGCGTAGCCAGTATGATGTATTAAGTTTGTTGCTTAGTAGAAACAATGTGGAGGCTGGTGATATTGCGGGAATTGGAATCACCAATCAGAGGGAAACAACTGTTGTATGGAACAAGTTGACAGGTGAGCCAATTACAAATGCGATTGTTTGGCAGGATAAGCGAACCGCTGATATTTGTGAGGAAATGAAAGAAGCTGGCCTCGAATCTTATGTTAAAGAGAATACAGGTTTGGTGATTGACTCATATTTTTCCGCCACAAAAATTGTCTGGATCCTAAGAAATATAGAGGGTGCCCGGGAAATGGCAGAAAGAGGAGATTTAGCCTTCGGAACAATTGATACATGGCTGATATGGAAGCTGACTAAAGGGAAGGTTCATGCTACAGATTATTCCAATGCCTCAAGAACATTATTATATAATATTAAAGACCTTAAATGGGACCAGAAATTGCTCGAATATCTGAATATTCCTGAAAGCATGTTGCCCGAAGTGTGTCCTTCATCCTTTCATTTTGGTGACTTTGTATTAAATGGGTGTAAAATTCCCATTGCTGGTGTGCTCGGGGATCAACAGGCTGCATTATTCGGACAGGCTTGTTTCGAACCTGGAGCCGCAAAAAACACATATGGTACTGGTTGTTTCGTTCTGATGAATACAGGAGAAAAAATGTTTTATTCCAAATCAGGCCTGGTCACTACCATTGCCTGGGGACTGGATGGAAAGGTGGAATATGCACTTGAAGGGAGTATTTTTATTGCAGGAGCGGCAGTTCAATGGCTTCGGGATGGCATGAAATTGATTGATCAGGCCTCAGATACTGAGTATTTCGCTAACAAAGCTTCGGGTCATGACGATGTCTATATGGTGCCTGCATTTGCTGGTTTGGGTGCGCCATATTGGGATATGTATGCGCGGGGTGCCATTTTTGGTTTAACTCGTGATACAGGAAAAAACCATATCATTAAGGCTACATTACAGTCACTCGCGTATCAATCAAGAGATGTTCTGGAAGCAATGGAAAAAGACTCTGAAATTGTTTTAAGAACCTTGAAAGTAGATGGCGGAGCTGCCACCAACGATCTTTTGATGCAGTTTCAGTCTGATATCCTCGGGGTTGATGTTGAAAGACCTGAGATCATTGAGTCAACTGCGCAAGGCTCTGCTTATATGGCAGGTATATTTGTCGGTCTTTGGAAAAAAGAAGATATTCTCCATAACAGGAAAATAAATTCTGTTTTTGAACCAGCCATTTCAAAGGAGAAAAGAGATATTCTTTATAATGGATGGCAAAAGGCAGTACAGCGCACAATGAATTGGAGCAAAACCTAATCTTGTTTTTTTTGTTAAAGTATAAACGATATCCTGGTGAATGATTTTTCATATTCTAAGCGGCCTGAACTAATTAAAGAGTTACAGGAAGATCATTTTGATCTAATTATCATAGGAGGAGGAATAACAGGAGCGGGTATTGCTCTCGATGCTGCTTCAAGGGGAATAAAAACTGCATTGGTTGAAAAACATGATTTTGCCTCCGGCACCAGCAGCAAATCTACGAAACTGATTCATGGTGGTTTGAGGTATCTGAAACAATTTCATATAAAAATGGTCGCCGATGTAGGGAAAGAGAGAAGAATTGTTCACAAACTGGCACCACATCTTGTATTGCCTGAAAAAATGTTGCTTCCGGTTCTGAAAAATGGCTCAATGGGAATGCTCAGCATCTCAATTGGTCTTAAGTTGTATGATTTTCTTGCCGGTGTAAAAGGGGATGATAGAAGAAGGATGCTTGGAAAAAGATCAACCTTAAAAGAAGAACCACTTCTTCCGCCTGAAAGGACCAAAGGGAGTGGATTATATGCAGAGTACAGGACAGATGATGCACGTCTGACGATTGAAATTATAAAAACAGCATATCAGTATGGTGCTGCTTGCATTAATTATATGGAGGCAAAAGACTTTTTATATGATAATAATAGAGTTTCCGGGATAAAATGTTATGATGTGTTCTCAAATAATTCTTTCAATGTTAAAGGGAAACATATTATAAATGCTGCGGGCCCTTGGGTGGATGAAATGCGTGCTTTGAATAAATCTAAAAAAGGGAAACAGTTGTTCATTACTAAAGGCATTCATCTGGTGGTGCCAAAAGAGAAATTGCCTGTACATCATTCAATGTATTTTGAGGTACAGGATGGCCGTATGCTCTTTTTAATACCACGTGACCAGGTTACTTATATCGGCACTACGGATACCCCATATGATGGGAATAAAGACGTCTTGGAAGTTGGCAAAGAAGATGCTACGTACCTGATTGAGGCCGTAAATGAAATGTTCCCTAACATTAAACTGAACCTGGAAGATATCGAGTCAAGCTGGTCAGGGCTAAGGCCTTTGATCTATGAAGAAGGAAAGTCAGCTTCTGAAATTTCAAGGAAAGATGAAATTTTTGTTTCATCAACGGGTCTGATATCAATGGCCGGTGGTAAATTGACCGGCTATCGCAAAATGGCTGAGAAAGTGGTTGACAAGATTGCCAAGAAGCTGTCAAAAAGTGCTGGAAAACAATATCCCAAATGCCTGACTTTGAGGATCCCATTGAACGGGAATGATTTTAAAGGTTCCAGGGAAGTTGCAGTTTATATAGAAAAGATCTCAAAAGTACTTGCAACACATATGATTCCTGAGAAGTATGCTCCATATCTTGTGCATAATTATGGAAAGCAAACAGATAGGATCCTTAAGGCCCTGGATTCTTTTACCGATAACGATCCTGAATTAAAGCTTTTGAATTCAGAACTTTCTTTTTGTTTAAATGCTGAAATGGTATGTGAGCCTCTTGATTTTTTGGAAAGACGAACAGGAAGATTGTACTTCTGGATAGGAACAGTTGAAAAGTATAAAAAGGGAATATTGACTACCTTTAAGGAAAAATTTGGATGGTCCGATGACCAATTTGAAAATCAGGAAAGAATTTTATCAGAGGCTATCGATAGAAGCAGACAATTTAATTAAAGAAAAAATATATTTAATAAGTAATAAAACATAATTAGAATGAAACGAAATTTCTTTTTCTACACACTTGTTGTTGTCTTGCTGGGTATTTATGGATGTACCGGTACAGCAGAAAATACATATCAAACAAAAATTGGGTCTGAAGACGGTTATGATTACGAATATGTTACAAATGATCCAACCAATACCCGTATTTATACCCTTAAAAATGGATTAAAAGTCTATTTGTCAAGGTATACTGACGAACCTAGAATACAGGTATTAATGCCTGTTAAAGCAGGAAGCAAATTTGATCCGGCAGAAAACACAGGCCTTGCCCACTACCTTGAACACATGATGTTCAAAGGCACCAGTGAATTTGGTACATTAGACTGGGTTGAAGAAAAGCTCTATATCGATAGTATAGAACAAATGTTCAACCATTATGCTACCCTTACCGACCAGGAAGAGAGAACTGAATATTATGCATTGATCGACGAGGTATCCCAGCAAGCATCCGCTTTTGCTATTCCAAATGAAGTGGATAAGATGTTCGCAATGATAGGAGGTGAGGGTGTTAATGCCTATACGGCAGAAGACATGACCGTTTATATGACAAATATTCCCGCCAATGAAATAGAACGCTTTCTGATGATTGAAAGTGAACGGTTTAATGAGATTGTCAACAGGCTATTCCATACTGAGCTTGAAACGGTTTATGAAGAGAAGAACCGTTCACTGGATAATGATTATTATAAAACATATGAGACCTTAATGGCAAGTATGTTTGAAAAACATCCTTATGGTACACAAACAGGAATCGGCACCATTGAGCATTTGAAAAATCCTTCTATAACTGAGATTAAGAAATATTTCTATAAATATTATGTTCCCAACAATATGGCCGTTTGTATGAGTGGGGACCTTGATTACACAGAAACAATTAAACTTATTGACAAATATCTGGGTATATGGGATGAGGTACCCGTTGAGCCTGTTCAATTCGATCCGGAGCCTCCTATCTCTGAACCAATTGTTAAAGAAGTATTTGGGCCACAAGCTGAGTTATTATTTATGGGATTCAGAATTGATGGCAGGAATTCCAGAGATTATCTCTTAATGCAATTAGCTGATATGATCCTGAACAATTCAGAAGCGGGTTTGATTGATCTTAACCTGGTACAAAAACAACTTGTTCTAGGTGCCGGGTGCAGTCCTTTGGCTATGAAGGAATATTCAATACATATGTTCAACGGGAGACCAAAGAATGAACAAAGCCTTGAAGAAGTAAAAGATCTCATATTGGAACAAATCGATTTACTTAAGAAAGGAGAATTTGAAGACTGGTTGATCGATGCGGTTATAGCTGACTTTAAACAAAATGAAATGCGTCAGTTGGAAAGTAACTATTCCAGAAGCGATCATATGGTCACTTCCTTTGCTAACGACATTGCCTGGAGTGATTATGTGAGTGAATTGAGTCAAATGGAAAGCATCACCAAGGAGGAAATTGTAGAATTTGCGAACCGAACCTATCAGGATAATTATGCTGTGGTCTATAAACGCAACGGCGAGGATCCAAATAAAGTCAGGATATTGAAACCACAAATCACCAAGGTCGATGTTAACCGCAATAACAAGAGTGAATTTTATAAGGAAATTGAATTGGTGAAAGCCCCGAAATTAACCCCGGTATTTGTTGATTATAACGCTGACATTGACAAAAACAAAATGAAACTGGATATTGAAGTGCTTTCAAAAGTAAATTCTGAGAATGAATTGTTCAATCTTAATTACCTGCTCGATATTGGTAGCAACAATGATCCTAAATTGGGTATTGCTATTCAATACCTTGAGTATCTGGGCACCCCTGAATTAACTGCTGAAGATTTTAAGAAGGAACTTTATAAACTCGGGTGTAGTTTTTCAGTCAATACCTCCGCTGAACGGACCTCAGTTACCTTAAGCGGTCTTGATGAAAACATGGGTAAGGCCATGGACCTTTTTGAAAAACTACTTATCAATCCGCAACCGGATCAGGAAGCCCTGGATATGCTCGTTGGACGTTTGTTGAAAGCTCGGAGTGATAATATGAAAAATAAGCAGAATATCCTGATGGGAGGATTGTATAGCTATGCAAAATATGGCGAAAATTCTTCCTATACAAATGTGTTATCAAATGAGGAATTGAAAAGCCTGGACGCAGAAGAACTGGTTGAGATTATTAAAGGGATTACCTCCTTAGAACATAGAATTTTATATTACGGTCCAAAAGCGTCTGAAGAACTTGTATCAGTCTTAAATGAACACTGTATATTACCTGAACAATTGAAATCCTTGCCAGAGTTGTTTGTGTTTGCCGAAAAGGATTATACCCAACCTGAGGTTTTATGGACAAATTACGACATGGTACAAACAGAATTTATGATGCTTTCAAAAAGCATTAAATATGATCCGGTAATCGTCCCGGAAGTCAGGATCTTCAATGAATATTTTGGGGGCGGAATGAACTCCGTGGTTTTCCAGGAAATCAGGGAATCACAGGGCCTGGCATATTCTGCTTATGCTCAGTATTCACTTGGGACCAAAAAGGATAAATCAAATTACCTGTTTACATATGTGGGAACTCAGGCAGATAAGCAACCTGAGGCTATGAAATCAATGCTTAACCTGTTAAATAATTTACCAGAGTCTGAAACAGCATTTAATATATCCAAAGATGCAATATTAAGTCAGATTGAAAGTGAACGGATCACGAAGTACTCGGTGTTGCGAAGTTATGAGCGGGCCAAAGATCTTGGACTTGATTATGACCTTAGAAAAGATATTTATGAGCGGGTTAAGGAAATGGATTTTCAGGATCTTAAATCATTCCACGAAAAGTACATTAAGGATCAGCCATTCGTAACGATTTTGATCGGCGCCAGAGACAAAATCAATTTTAAAGATCTTGAAAAATATGGCAGTGTAAGAGAGCTATCATTAAGTGAGATATTTGGTTATGAAGAAATCGTTGAGCTAAATGTTGATATGTGATTTCCCATTATCTAATGAGGACGGGATCTGATGCATAAATTGATTGCTTTGATCCAAACAAATTATAAAAAAACGCCCCAGACTTCATAAGTCCGGGGCGTTTGAGATATATTACTATTGAGTGTGGTGTCAATTCTTATTTGCATGGAAGTTGTTATAATTCTCTATGCCCATGGTGACAAGGATCTTCCATTGCAGGTCTGGAATTTTACTTTTCTCACCAGACTTCTGCGCTAAACTGATTGCTTTTATATACTCTTTTTTCGCATCTATATATTGCCCGGCAAGGACAAGAAAATCCCCTTTTACTGTTCTGTTGAAAACGGTTTCTTTTATCTCTATTGATTTATTAATCCATGATAAGACCTCCTCATTGCTTATCTTCATGGAAACCAATTCATTGGCGCAGTTAGCATATGTTTTCCAATCCTTTATTTTAGCTTTTGCAATTATTGTCTGGTGCTTGTCAATGAGTTCTTCAGTCCTTGTATCGTTACCATCAGCAAATGCAAAGGTTGCGCTGAATAGTGTTATAACGATAAACGTGGTAAAAACTCGTAACTTTGACATAATATCTTTAGTTATGCCTTTAAAGTGACGAATTTTATGCCAGTTTCTTTATTTTATTGTCTCCTAGGCACTTATAGATATTGCAATTCTCGTGAGTGTTCACAAATGAACGATATTTATCGGACACATTGATAAAACCGTACGTTTTACCATCACGTAAAATGGGGTATAAAATTGATATTATTTCATAATTGTTGCCAGAAAAGATTAAATTTAATCCAGCCGAAATAGATTAAGAGAAATTTTTTAGCACCAAATATCTTGACGATTATGAAACGAAATGCTCCTTTGTTCTTTGCGCTATTATTATTTTTAAACCAGGCGAAAGCACAGTTAGATCTGGAATATCAACAACCACCCGAACCAATAAAAAGCCTTATTCTTGCGCCTGCCACACCTGCTGTAATGGTAAGCCCGGATGGGATTTGGCTGGCTATTCTTGAAAGACCCGAAATGCCATCAATTGTTGAATTATCTCAACCGGAATTAAGAATTGCAGGATTAAGAATAAATCCTAAAAACAACGGCCCTAGCCGGGCCAGACATTATTCAGGAATTACCTTCCGTAAAACTGATGAACAATTGGAGTTTAAGTTTGATGAACTCAAAGGTGAAATACAGATAGACAATATACAATGGTCACCTGATAGCAAGAAAATTGCCTTCACTACCATTGGTGACCAGGGAATTTCTTTATATGTATACGACCTCGAAACAAGATTATTGATCACCATATCAGAAAATAATGTTAATGATGCCATTGGAAGAAGTCCTTATCAATGGTTTTCTGATAGTTATCGGATGGTTTATAAGAAAATCGATGTCTCCAGGGAATTGCCACCGGAAAAAACCAGCATTCCAACTGGCCCAATCGTTCAGGAAACCACCGGGCGGAAGGCCCCTTCAAGAACTTATCAAGACCTTCTGCAGAATAAATATGATGAGGCCCTTTTTAATTATTATACCAGTTCACAACTCGTTTTAGCAGATTTAAGTGGTGAAAATGTAGAAATAGGGAAAAGGGGGATTTTGAATTCAGTTTCTCCATCACCTGACGGGAATTATCTCCTGGTCCAGAAAATTCAAGAACCATTCTCCTATCTTGTACCTTATTATCGATTTCCCCTGATGGTTGAAATTTGGACGCCTGATGGTGCTCTTGTTCAAAAAATTGCAGATATCCCCTTAGCTGAAGAGATCCCGATAGGTTTTAATGCGGTAAGAAAAGGACCAAGGTCGTTTACCTGGCGCTCCGATAAGCCAGCCGATCTGTATTGGGTAGAGGCCCTGGATGAAGGTGATCCATCTAATGAAGTTGAATACAGGGACCAGTTATTTCATAAAGCACCGCCCTTCAGGGAGGATGCGATTCCTTCTGTTATGTATAAGCTCAGGTATAGTGGTATCACTTGGGGAAATGATAATATAGCCATTACAAATGAGTACTGGTGGTCGACAAGGCAAATCATTACCAGCAGGTTTAATCCTGAACAACCACGAGGATCCAAATCAACGATATTTGACAGGTCCTATGAAGACAGGTATAACGATCCTGGGACATTCCAGACTAAATATAATGCTTTTGGGAAAGAGGTATTGCTGACAAATGCAAAAGGAAATATGCTTTATCTATTTGGAACGGGAGCTTCACCGGAAGGTAACAGGCCATTTGTAGACATGTATAATATTAAGAAAGAGTCAACATCAAGATTATGGAGAAGTGAGGCACCCTGGTATGAAAGACCATTAAAACTGATTAACACAAAGAAAGAATTGGTGCTTACATACCGGGAATCTTCAGATGTGCCCGCAAATGTGTTTATCCGGGATCTGAAAAAAGGAGCATTAACCGCATTGACAGACTTTTCGAATCCGTATAATGCTATGGAGGGTGTTCAAAAACAAGTGGTTCAGTATAAACGCGCCGACGGACTGCCTTTAAAAGGCGATCTCTACCTTCCGCCAGGGTATAAAAAGGAAGATGGTCCGCTGCCTGTAATTATGTGGGCATATCCGGATGAGTTTAAAAGTAAAGATGCTGCCGGACAGGTAACGGGATCACCTTATCAGTTTATCAGATTATCCTATGGTTCCCCGCTGTTCTGGGTTACCAGAGGGTATGCTATTTTTGATGATATTAGTATGCCTGTTGTTGGCGAAGATGACGAAGAACCTAATGACACTTTTATTCCTCAACTGGTTTCCAATGCGGAAGCAGCCATTGATAAGTTAGTTGAAATGGGAATAGGAGATAAAAACAGGATCGCTATTGGAGGTCATTCTTATGGGGCATTTATGACTGCTAATTTATTGGCCCATTCTGATTTGTTTGCAGCCGGAATCGCCAGAAGTGGAGCTTATAACCGTTCCCTTACGCCATTTGGATTTCAGGCAGAAGAGCGTACATTCTGGGAGGCTCCGGAGATATATTTTCAAATGTCTCCATTTATGCATGCGGAGGAAGTAAATGAACCTATATTGTTGATACATGGTGAAGCAGATAATAATTCAGGCACCTTCCCAATGCAAAGCAAACGCTTTTACAATGCCATTAAAGGACATGGGGGAACGGCACGATTAGTAATACTTCCTAATGAAAGTCATGGATACAGGTCTGAAGAATCAATTCTACATATGTTGTGGGAAATGGATCAATGGCTTGAAAAATATGTAAAATCAAACAAAGAGGATAATCTTTAATTTGGATTTATGATAAAGAGTATAATTTTTTCATGTACTATATTTTTATTCCTGACATTCCTTTCCGGTTGCAATAAAGTAAAAATTGTAGATGGTGTTATGGATGAAGGACAGGAATGCTTTGAAATAAAACTGGTAAATGCAACTTTATATTACCAGAAGGCAGCAGGTGGATTTTCCAGTATCGTTGATAAGGAAGGTAATGATTGGATTGGCTTTCGAAAAGATACCGTACAGGGATATCCTGAAAATGCAGCTTCCGAATACAGAGGTCTACCTAACCTGGTTTTTGGATCTGACGATAGTGGGGCAGGGCATCCAGGATTTGATCAATGTCAAAGTACATTGATATCAAAGAACAAGATTAAGACTGTTTCTAATTCTGGAAAATGGGAATGGACCTGGACCTTTCATCCCATTTATGCAGAATTGATAATTGAGAAGGTTGATCCTGATCACTCATACTGGTTTCTCTTTGAAGGTATACCAGGAGGTAAATACAGACCGCAATATCAATATTGGGGGACTGACAAGGGGGGGCCTGATAAAAGTATCCCTGACTTTTTCCTGAATAATGCAGAATACGATCATTGGCAATGGGTGTATTTTGGGGATGAAGCGGTTAACAGGGTGTTTTATGTTTTACATAAGCAATCCGATCAGTTGATCGATACCTTTTCCTATCTTGGAAATACCAGAGAAGGTGTGATTTCCCCGGATGGCATGGTGGTATTTGGATTTGGTCGGGATAAAGGAGCCAAAACGCTTTTTCAAGATGTAGGTCAAAAGTTCGTAATAGGTTTTGAGGAATTGAATATATCATCTATTGAGGATCATGATATTTTCAGTGAGATGATGGACCGATTCATATCAGATCAATAAATTATTAACGCATTCAATTAAGTATTTTTGTAATTAATCTGGTATTTTTAAATTGAATCATATTTACTGAATAAATCAGGTTCGATATATTTTACCTTACTATTAATCTTTTGTTTTTTAGCATTCATTTTTGAAACTTTTTAGAATCATATGAAATCACTACTATCACTAATTCTCTTACTTGTTGTTTGTACAATCTATACAAAATCTCATTCCCAGATACCCTATATTGATGAATGGGAATATATCCAAGTTGATGATACTAATCCCAAATATGGTGATTTCGGAGAACCCGAATGGTTAAGATATTTTGGCGTGGATATGGGAGATGTCAGTTCCGATGGTTTACTGGATATTATTACAGGGCGCCATGTTTATATTAATCCGGGAGCTTCCATGGAAGGAGAATGGAAAAAGATTGACCTGGGACAAAATGTAGATGCCATACTATTTATGGATGTCGATGGGGATGAATACGGTGATATCATTGCCCAGTCATTGCCTGATGTGTATTGGATTGAATCGGAAACTGCTGATGGTACTAAATGGAGAATTCAAAAGATCGGTGAAGTACCTGCCACCAGCCATAAGAATAGCCAGGGATTTGAAAAAGGTCAGGTTATTGCTGGCGGAACACAGGAAATTTTGATTGCCGGTGATGGCAATGTCTATTGTTTTGAAGTTCCTAATAAACCTGAGAAAAAAGAATGGCCACGGGTTCTAATTGGAGGGAATACATCAGATGAAGGTATTGGTCTTGGTGATATTGATGGGGATGGAGATCTTGATTTGGCAACAGGAAGGAGACCAGAAAATGGTCCTGAACCTTTGATCGTTGTCTGGTTTGAAAATCCGGGAAGTCTGAAGGAAAACTGGGAATCTGTCGAAATCGGAAAAAGTAACCACCCAATCGATAGAGTAGAGATTGCGGACCTCAATGGAGATAGTAGCGCAGATATAATCATTACAGAAGAAAGATACCCTGGCTTAGAACCTGACGGTAATCTGTTCTGGTTTGAATCTGCAGGTGATCCCAGGGCCGGCAATTGGAAAAGAAACAGAATTGTCACCCAATATTCCATGAACAACCTGGATATTGCGGACCTTGATGGAGATGGTGATATTGACCTGGTCACTAATGAACATAAAGGGCCAGCCCTGGAAACACAGATCTGGGAAAACGATGGAAAAGGGAATTTCAAAAAGGTTACGGTGGATTTTGGAAAAGAAAGCCATCTGGGTACTCAGCTTGCAGACATGGAAGGTGACGGCGACCTGGATATTGTCAGCATAGGATGGGATAATTATAAATTTGTTCATCTGTGGCGGAATGATGCAATTCCTCCGAAGCCTATTAAATGGTCACATTATTCAAGCGTGAGTGGAGATTTGTCTGTCCCTAATGCAGGAGGACAACAAACTGCATCGCTGGTCCTGGATATCGATAAAGATGGAATTAATGATTTTGTCATCACTGAGCGAACAACGGCACCTTCTGTTACATGGTATAAATTCAATGATTATAAGTGGGACAGATATATTGTTGATGCCGGAAATCTACGTATTGAGGCTGGTTCGACTTTTAATGATATTGATGGGGATGGAGATGATGATATAGTATTTGCGGGAGAAGGCAGAAGCAATGAGGTCTGGTGGTGGGAAAACCCTTATCCTGATTATGATCCTGAAAAGCCCTGGAAACGATATAATATTAAGTCATCTGGAGAAAACAAGCACCATGACCAGCTTTTTGGGGATTATGACGGAGATGGAAAAGATGAATTAGCCTTCTGGAATCAGAATGCCAAAAAGCTTTTCTGGGCGGAGATACCAGAGAATCCCAAATCAGTAAATGAATGGGACCTGAAAGTAGTATATGCCTACAATGATGATAGTCAGATGATGCAACTCGGACAGGAGGGATATCCGGGATGGAAGGGAACTAATGAACACGAAGGTATGGCCAAGGTCGATATTGATGGTGATGGCATATTGGACATTGTTGGTGGAGGAAGGTGGTTTAAATACGATGGAGAAAATGGATTCAAAGAAAATATCATCGACGCGAGTTATACTTTCACAAGATCAGCCGCCGGACAGTTCATAGAAGGCGGAAGACCGGAAGTTATTTTAGTAGTGGGAGACGGAATTGCTCCAATGTTGATGTATGAGTATGTAAACGGAACATGGATTGGGAAAAGCATTCTTGAAGAAGTGGATAATGGTCATACTTTGCATGCGGTTGACTTTAACCAGGATGGACATTTGGATCTTTTCAGTGCTGAAATGAGGTTCGGGGAAGGGAATCCGGATAGTAAAGCCCAGATCTTACTAGGTGATGGTAAGGGCAATTTCAAAAAAACCATTATTAATATAGGTTATGGGAACCATGAATCCTGGGTAACAGACCTTGATGGCGATGGCGATTATGATATCCTTGGGAAGCCGTATTCCTGGAAATCCCCGAGGCTGGATGTCTGGATCAACGAGGGTAATTAGAACCGGGAGTCCGTCTTAGAATTATTGAATTTAATTAACCCTCCAGAAATGCGTGTCTCCAAAAAGATTCTCCTCTTCTTGTTTTTGCTTGCCGGAATTATCGCTTCCTGCAAATCAGACAGTGCTAAAAAGTATGATTGCCTGGAAATAGAATTCTGGTATGGTAAGCACCAGGTGTTCGGCAAGCCGGGATTGGCACAGAATTGGATCAATATCCTGGGAAATGTTAAGGCTGATCATGGGATACAAACACTTTATTATTCATTAAACGAAGAAGATACGGTCAAGCTTAGCTGGGGGCAGGATAAGCACAGGCTTTCCAACAATGGGGATTTTAATATTGATATCAATATTGAATCTGCAAAAATTGGAGACAATTCCGTAGAGGTATCAGTTATAGATTCCGCCGGGCATCATTATTTCGAAAGAATGACCTTCGATCGAATATCCGGATCAGCCTGGCCATTGCCCTATTCTGTTGACTGGTCTGAGGTGTCAAATATACAGGATGTGGCTCAGATAGTAGATGGAAACTGGGAACTATCAACATAGGGGGTTAGAACAAAAGATCCATGGTATGACAGGGTAATCGCAATTGGAGATATTACCTGGAGAAATTATGAACTAACTACCTCTGTAATCTTTCATGGGTATACCTCTCCAGTTAAGGAGCCACCTAATTATGGTGTGTCTCATGCAGCACTGGCTTCCAGGTGGCCCGGACATGATCTTGACCCCTATCAACCTCACCGGAAATGGTATCCGCTGGGGGCAACTTGTGAATTCCAGTTGAAGGATGATCTGGATAGCTGCAGATGGAGGATCCTTGGTGGCCAGCGTTTAAAAAAGGAGGATGATACTCAGCTGTTTCCAATACAACTAGGGAATAAATACAATTTAAAATCACGTGTTGATATGATCGATAAGGACTCTACCCGGTATAGGGTGAAAATATGGTCTTTTAATGAGCCAGAGCCAGAGGATTGGGATCTGACTTCTATTGAAGGTGCTAATGATGTGCAATCTGGAAGTGCACTCATCATTGCCCACAATACGGATGTCACCTTTGGCAATATCTATGTAAATCCTGTCAAATGAAAAATTTTATATTATACTTCCTGCTTAGTCTTATCTGTGCCGTTTCTATAGCACAACCCGAGCCGGGTGATGTTTTTAAAGAATATATATGGCTTCCTGATATGGTTGCTGAAGAGGAACATTTTCTACGTGTGGGAGGCCGGTTCGATTATAAAATTTATGCGGATCATTTTCCTGCTGAAGGGCACAAAGATGGGCATATTCCTTTAGGCCTGGACCTGGACCTTGTAGAGGCAATAAAAGCCGAACTGGTTCTGGAAAAAGTACAATCTCACGAAGACACAAAAGGTTTACAAGTGCAAATAAATGATAGAGAATGGTTAAGTGTTCCTGATGCACCGGGTATTCCCGAACCACAATCCGCTTATATGCATCACTATTATCCCATAGTAGATATTCCTCTTGAATATTTAAACCATGGGATTGATAATACAATAAAACTAAAAGTCGATCCGGAACAGAAGTGGGACTGGCCACAAAACATTTTGTATGGATTGGTTTTCAGGATATATTATAAGGCCACAAAAATTGAGAAAAGGACGGAGGTAGTATTCAAAGAGAGTCCGGAGGAACTTCAACTGGAGATTGTAGCAGAAGGTGATCCCGAGAAAATTAATAAAGTCGAATACATCGGATTGTATACTGATTATAATTATGAAGGTGACGGCGTTTTTCGCCAATGGCATTATCACTATCATAAAGGTAAGGTCATCAACCATATAGGGAATGGAGCTGGAAATACATTTTCATTTTTTTGGGATTTATCATGGCTTCCTGACCAGGATAATCCAATAGAAATTGGCGCCAGAGTAGTTGATCAAGATGGATTGATTTATTTTTCGAAATCAGAAAAACCATATGATATGCCTTCAAGGCGTTTTAAAATTGCACTGTATGAAACCTATGATATCCCTGAGAATTTTGTTACCCGCGAAGATTCTTTTTATACACATTTTGATATTGACAACAACCTGAAAAAAGCTGTTGCCTGGCAGATCTCATGGGTTAGCTGGAGCCCTGGCTATGCCAATGGGATTTATGTGAATGATATAGAAATTCTTGACCATGAAGGTCCTAAATATGAATACTTCGTCCATCTGCATCAATTTGATGACATAAGTATATTAAAATCCGGTCAAAATACTTTATCTACAGGAATGACCCCTCTGTATGATGGAAAGATGGTCCATGGAATGGAAGTTCAATGGCCAGGAATGATGATCAAGGTGAAATATAAAAAATAGAATCCCTAAACTTTTATCCCTGCACAGATATCTTTCGAATCACCATTTTTCAACCACTATTATCAACAAATAATTTATTATTTCTAAATTTTTTTTTGTAATCCTTCCTACCCAAATAGTTGATTTTTAAACAATTGAAGTACAATTAAGTTTATTATTTATGTAAGAAAATTCAAACTTCAGAATTGCTTCAGAATTGCTACAAATTTTAATCAGATTCGGTGGTTTTATTTGTAAAAACAATAAATAAAGATAGATGAGGAAAATTTATGTTTTAATATTACTGTTTTTTTTCTTAATAATATCTACAATTTCAGAAGCCAATGTTTCCGGAACGGTAAAAGGATTGATTATTGACAAAGAAGATGGGCAGCCACTGGAATTTGTTTCTGTTGCCATTTATAATACGCCTGATAAATCCCTTGTTACTGGTACTGTATCAAATGAAGAAGGAGTATTCGAGATCAAGGGCCTTCCGGTTGGAGATTACTATCTCGAGGTTACATACATTGGATATAATAAAGCTTCAGTAGAAGATATCAATATTAATTCGGGCAGAACCCATATTGAGCTTAAAGACATCATCCTGCCGCGTGCAGCAAATCAGCTTGATGAAGTTGAGATAGTTGCTGAAGAACTGGGTATAGAGTATAAAATTGATAGAAAAGTAATAAATGTTAGTCAACAGTTAACCGCGGCCTCAGGTACGGCAGTTGATATTCTTGAGAATGTACCATCCATTACTGTGGATATAGATGGCAATGTAGCTCTGCGAGGTAGCAGCGGATTTATGGTATTGATCGATGGGATCCCTTCTGTTTTGGATCCGTCTGAAGCTTTGCAACAGATACCATCCAATTCGATTGAAAATATTGAGATAATAACGAATCCCAGTGCTAAGTTTAATCCGGATGGGACAGCAGGTATTATCAATGTGATTACCAAGAAAGACAGGCTGAAAGGACTCTCCGGGACGGCAGATATAAATGCCGGAACCTACGGCCGATTAGGAGTTGGTTTGCTAGCCACATATACTAAAAAGAAATGGAGTCTGTTTTTTGGCGGAGATTATAACAAAGGTGATCGGCCCGGCTTTTCATCGAGTGAGCGGGTAACTACAAAAAATGACACTACATATTTTACACGATCTGAGGGCGACAGGAATAGAACCAGGGACTTTTGGGTTATCCGGGGTGGATTCAATTATCTTTTTTCTGAAAATGATCTGTTCAATGTGGAATTTAATTATGGTTATCGAAGTGGAGAAAGTTACGCCAACCAGAACTATGAAGAATGGATAGAGCCTGGCTCTTCAGCAATCAGCAGGTATCTTAGTCAGGAAACATCCTTTCGTGGAGGTAATTTCTATTCTATAAATGCTACCTTCAAACACGACTTTCAAACACCAGGTCATAATCTTTCCGCCGGTATTTCATATAGAAGCCGGGAAGGGGAGGACACTTCTACAAACCAATTACTGGATAGTGCAGGCAACATAAGCAATGGCCAGATAAATGTGGAAGATGGTCCGGGACACGTGTTGCAATTAAATCTTGATTATGTCCTTCCTATTGGGGAAGCCAATAAATTTGAGACTGGATATCAGAGTCGTATTGGAAGAAGTACAGATCTGACAGAACTATATGTTTATGATGAAGCATCAGGCGAATTTGAGAAACAGCCTGAATTCAGTAATGAAACAGACTATTCGCGCGATATACACTCATTATATGCGATTTATGGGGGAGAAAAAGGAAAGCTTGGATATCAGGTTGGGTTACGCGGGGAATACACATACAGGGTAATTGAATCTGCTAAGATTGTTGAGAAATCATATATCGAGCGGTTGGATTATTTTCCATCAATTCTTATTTCCTATAAATTACCAGCAGAGCAGCAGGTCATGGCCAGTTATTCCCGGCGTATTGAGCGGCCAAGGTCCTGGTACCTTGAACCATTTATTACATGGGAAGACGCTTTCAATGTAAGGCAGGGAAATCCGGACTTGAAGCCTGAATATATAGATGCACTGGAAGCGGCCTACCTGGTAGGATTGGGTGAGCATTCGCTTTCATTTGAAGGTTATTATCGCATTACAAATAATAAAGTAGAACGCATTCAGAGCGTATATGCGGAAAATGTGATGTTATCGAAGCCGGAGAATGTAGGCCAGGATTTTGCACTTGGTGGTGAACTAGCTTTAGGTTTGAGCCTGTTTAAATGGTGGAAAATGGATGTTTCCGGAAACTTTTATCAATACCGGCTTGAAGGTGAATATGAGGAAATTGTTTTTGAGAGACAAAGCTTTAACTGGAATACCAGGTTGAGTAATACCTTCAGGTTTGGAGAAGGAACAAGAATTCAGTTGAACTCCAGGTACAACAGTGCTACTGTTACCGCTCAGGGAACCAGGGGAGATTACTGGACTGCAGATATCGCAGTTAGTCAGGAATTTTTCAAGAAGAGGATGACCGCAATCCTGCAGGTACGCGATATGTTTGGCAAGGTAGTCAGGGATACGGAATCTATGGGAACTGACTTCTTTTCAAGGAGTGAATATTATAATGAAGCGCCGCAAGTCAGGCTTACTGTTAACTATCGTTTCAATAATTACAAAAGAAAGAGAAATGGCGATGAAGGCGGTGGCGATGGTGATGAGTTTTAAAGTTTAGAATTTTGCATATATACAAGTAAAGTTGGATTGTGTAGGCACCGCGTTTTGGCGTGGTGCTTTTCGTTTTCTATAGATTAATTTCTGTGTAGCATATGCCAAAAGTTTCATCCCGGTATACATTGAAATAAAGATATTGCCCATCCGGGCTCCAGGACATTTCTCCAAATATGTAATCATTCAGATCTCCTGTAACCTGGGTCAATTGTTCCGAAGATAGATCTTTGATCCATATCTCATCCCTACCTGATCTGAATGACAGAAAGGCCAGATATTTTCCGTCAGGGGAAAAAGACGGATGCTGATCAATCCAGATCGACTCTACTATTGGGCTTATTTGATGATCTTCCAGATTAAGTGCATATATATTCTGATAACTATTATCGTTTGTCCTCGAGAAGGCTAGCATGCTATTATCCGGAGAAAAACTCATTCTTTCATGAAATGCCTTGAACTCCGGATTACCCGAAAATGGGCTATAAGAAAGAGATGCCAGATCCAGAGAATACACATCCCATAAAGAATATCTGCTATCATTGTATGAAAGAAATACAATCCACTGACCATCGGGATGCCACACCGGGATTTCAAATTTGTTTTCGCCTGAAGTTAACTGGATGACCGAATCAGAGGCTGGTATATAAAGACCTATATTTGAAACATCAGTATTAAAATCTTCGATAAAACTAGAGTGAAATGTGATTTGGTCGCCTTCCGGTGACCATAATGCGTAAAAAGCCTTCGGCAGCAGAAGTTCTTCCAGCTTACTTGTCAGATTGAATTCCATTGCAGAATATTCCTCACAGCAACGGCCATCCTGGCGCCAGTCAAAATAATCTTCGAATATAGAAATTCTGTGCCATCTTTTGAAAAATTGCCCAGTTGCACGTTATAATCAAAAGGTAGCTCAATCAATCGTTCTTGTGTTGGATTTGATCGATATTGTATATGCAATGGAGGGCTTATAAATGGATTCCCTTTACTTGAAATGGCCTTTAACCTGAAATAATGATCAGATCCGGGATCCTTTGTCTCAAATAAATATTGGGCGGTTCTTTCCCCTTCGAAAATGATCTTAAAATCTAATGTATCATCTTGCGAGTGCAGTATCTGGATTTTATCGGCGAACACAACATCAGGTGTAAATATATAGGAGGACGAATATGCAAGTGCGTAGGCCTGCCATTCCAATAAAATTCCATCAGCGTTCCTGGAAGCGACCAATTGAGTTGGCATAGTATATTTATTCGGATCGATTTTTTCATCGGAACATACTGTGAAGATGGGAAGAAGAAACAATATCAGGAAAGCTTTTCTCATACTGCAATCAAAAATTTTCTTCAATGACCCGGGATAAGAACTTGAGGTTGGAATGGAGATATATTACTGCCGGCAATATGAAAGATCCTGAGAGGACCCGTCAGGTAAGGACCAAATATATTTTATTGGAATTAATCGTAATCTATGAAATTCAACTAAAATGAACTTCATGGATTTTACGAAATTATTTAATGGAAGTAGTATGTCAACTGAAGGTTGATTCCATAGTCATCAGTTGTTGTTACATCCGAAGGTGGTTTATTATCGAAGTTATAATAGGAAGCAAAGCCAATCTTAAAATTATCGCTAAAAATACTGACTTTTGGATTAAGGTTTATAACTATTCTGTACCTACCTGGATCAGTCAGGTAAGGTATAAAACTGATATTTGTATCTACCCATACTTTCGGGATGGTATATTTATATACTTTCCAGGCAACCTCCAATAATCCTGCAAGGTTCTCCGTATCACCGGTGTCATCATATGGGGTTTCACGGACAACTGTTAATCCTCCCCCTGCATATAGCCGGTTCCAAATATTGTATGTTATATCTCTGAGACCGATTACATTTAATGCTAATCTGAGTTTTGTTCCTAATTCAGAGTTTTGACTCGCTCCTACCGACACGAGAGTTGACCATCTCTTTTTTAATAATCGTTGCCAGCCCAAAACAGTATTGATATTACTTGAGGATAGTGAACCACTCTGGAATGTATTATTGTTATCCCAGTTAAAATTGAAATATGTTTTCCTTTTTCTATAACTCAGATCACCCGAAAATGCAAAAGTAGCAATATCACTACCTTTTGAATAGTTGATACCCAGGCTAAAATTCCCGCTGGTCCGCATCCAAAAGTTTCTTCTGATAGGATAAACTTCGACGATATCTTCAATATTGATCAATTCCCTTCCTTTTTCTGTTAATATATTTACTCTGCGATCCATCCTGGAAGAGTCCATTGAACCAAAATAGATAGAGCCATCTTTCATTTTTATTTCAAATTGCTTTTTAGATTTAATCGTATTCACCTTAACTTCTTCCAGGCTTATTGTACCCATACCCTCCATTTTCCAGGTAATTACACCATATGCCATTTTCTTAAAATCTCCTGTCAGTATATTTCCATTGACATGGACTATGGTATCTGTTTTTTGGGCAATTGCAGCTCTATTGGCATAAAATATCAAAATAAAAAATAGAATGGTGTTTAATGTTCCTTTCTTCAAAATCATATCATATGACCAAAAAATGTGCGATTTATATCTATAGCGAAATATCTTTGCTTGAATATAGAAAATACTCCTCAGATATTCAAAGGTATGATTGTTTATTGGATATGGTATTGTGAAACTATAACACGGAAGTAATCTTGACAAAAAACCTAGTTTATAACATAATCTATGACAACTGACATAAATACACATAGTAATTTGGATTGCTCACCCGCTAATGCGGGTTCGCGATCCCTAATATGGAGGCATAATACAAAAGCCTTTATCTACTTTCGTGGATTGCTAAGCTCTCGCATCCGCTCTAGCTGAGCGATCCTTTGTGGTGAGGCATAATACAAAAGCCTGTATCTATTTTGGTGGATTGCTAAGCTCTCGCATCCGCTCTAGCTGAGCGATCCCTTCGTGTCCCCTGTTGGTCTATTTTTAGGATTGCTCAACTCTCGCATCCGCTCTAGCTGAGCGATCCCTTGTGGTGAGGCATAATACAAAAGCCTGTATCTACTTTCGTGGATTGCTAAGCTCTCGCATCCGCTCTAGCTGAGCGATCCATTGTGGTGAGGCATAATACAAAAGCCTGTATCTATTTTGGTGGATTGCTAAGCTCTTGCATCCGCTCTAGCTGAGCGATCCTTTGTGGTGAGGCATAATACAAAGCCTGTATCTATTTTCGTGGATTGCTAAGCTCTCGCATCCGCTCTAGCTGAGCGATCGCGTGTGTGAGGGCATAATACAAAAGCCTGTATCTATTTTGGTGGATTGCTAAGCTCTCGCATCCGCTCTAGCTGAGCGATCCTTTGTGGTGAGGCATAATACAAAAGCCTGTATCTATTTTGGTGGATTGCTAAGCTCTCGCATCCGCTCTAGCTGAGCGATCCCTAATGGGGAGACCAACAGTATAAACCTAACATTTCATGTTTATTCTATTTCCTGCGAACACATTCTAAAGCAAGCTTTGATGTGCTCTTCAGAAATAGAAAACCCCGCGAAAGCGGGGTTAGGTTAATACTGCGGAGAGAGAGGGATTCGAACCCTCGGTCCCCGTGAGAGGACAACGGTTTTCGAGACCGCCCCGTTCGACCACTCCGGCATCTCTCCAACAAGGTGATCGAAATAAAATACCTGCCCAAAGGTACTATGATATGTGTTTATCTGAAATCAATGCCAGTTATTTTGTCATTGTGAGATTATAGAGAATCCATGTGGAATTAACTTAGGCATAAATCTGGTCTTAAAAAGGAGTCTCAACTACCTGTTCATCCACTGAAAACAAAGGAGTAACTGTAAATTCTTCCCTGCCAACCTTGAAAAGGCTGTCGAAATACACTACAAGTTCCGGTTGTGAATCGGCTATATTGGTAAGTTCTTCAGGATCTGAATCCAGATCATACAATTCAAAAACAACCTCATCAGCCGGACCACGAACATTTAATCTTATCGCTTTCCAGTTATCTTTTAAAATGGCTTGTTTGCCTCCCAATTCAAAAAACTCCCAATATAGATAATCGTGTTTCTCATTCTGTTCTCTTCCCGTTAATAATGGAAGAAAAGAAATCCCGTCGGTGTCTTTTGGCCTTTCTGCATTAACCAATTCTGAAAATGTTGGCAAAAGATCCCAGAATGCCAGCAATTGATCCGATTTAGAGTTTTCCATAATAACACCTGGCCATTGCACAATAAAAGGCGTCTTAATCCCACCATCATAGAAATCGCGCTTCAAACCGCGATAATTTCCATTTGAATTGAAAAACTCCATCATATGATTTCCTTCCTGATGCGGTCCATTGTCTGAACTGAATATGATCATGGTATTTTCTTCAAGTCCGAGGTCTTTGATTTTATTTATAATCATTTCGACCGACCGATCAATATTTCGAATCATGGCAGCGAATCCCTTTTCAGGTTGTGGCCAGTCTTCATCAGAAAATTCATAATAATCAGGGACTTCCATCCCGTCACCTTTTAAAGATCCAGCTTCATTATTCGCGTGAGGAACATTGTAAGCCATATACAGGAAAAACTTATTATTCTTATTTCCCTCAATAAATTCCATTGCCTTTTCGTCAAACAATTGATGAACGTATTCTTCTTTAACCTGAGCCACTCCGGTTCCTTCCGGCTTGTCTGACCATGGATTTTCGCCATCCAACAATTCCAATTTGTTTTTCAATTGAATTTTTGAACCATTTTCATATAAGAATTCCGGATAAAAATTATGGGCATGCCACATATTCAGATATCCGTAGAAATAGTCGAATCCCTTCTTTTGAGGATCATCTGGAGGTGGGGGATGTCCTATTCCCCATTTTCCAATCGCTCCGGTTTTATAACCAGCATTTTTAAAGACCTTAGCCAGTGTTAATTCATCATCTCCCAGTAATTGCTCCGGTAGATTCCCTCTCACTGAAGTGTGCCCTGTATGTTTGCCCGTCATTAAAGAAGCCCGGGAAGGGGCGCAAACCGTAGAGCCGGTGTACATATTTGTAAAATGCATCCCCCCCTCAGCCATCTTATCAATAGCAGGGGTTGATAATACTTTTTGACCATAGAAACTTAAATCACCATAGCCCAGATCATCAACAAGAATAAATATAACATTGGGTGGTTCTATATTTTCGAGTGTGCTTCTGTACCCACAGGATGTGAATACAATTGTCCAGATTAGAATTAAAAAAGATATTGAACGCCTTGCCTTTAATTTCATAATTTTATTAAAATATAAAAAAGTTGTAACTGCTAAAACTAAACAAAATCCTTATAACTATTGATAGTACATCAAATATATTATAAAGTTCTATGGCCAGAATATATATAATTAAATTCATAAAAAATCCCTTGACTTTTTATGAAAGGCCAAGGGATTAAATCGCCAGATGTAATGTGATTATTTTTTTCCAGCGTAAGAAAAGAGAACAAAACCTAATTTAAGTCGAATGATCGGACTGAAATAAGCACCGTATTTGTTAAATCCGGCACCTAAACCTAAATCCATACCCAGGCTGAAATGACTTCCATAATTTCGTTGGAATCCCCATACAGGAGCGAGAAAAAGGGAATTGAACCGTTCATCATCAGTATCGCCGGCAATGGGTTCAAAACGATACCTGGCATGTAATCCCCAGTAATTACCGGAATTCATCGCAGTCCGTTTTCCTTTTCCATGCCTTTTTTCAAGATTATAGTAATTTCTAAAAGAAGCCTCAGCAAATGGAGCGACACCAAATCGAAATTCATCAAAATCACCGTTGTTTTCCAACCAGGTAACCCCATTGAGCCCTCCACCGATTTCCAATGTATTTGATTTTCCTATGCCTTGTTCATAGGACATTTTCAATGGAATAAAATAAGCACTAAGTAAGGATCTTTCCACCCTTACTTCTTCAGATTGTCCGAAAGCAAAAAGAGTTGAGCTCAGGACCATTAAACTTAGTAAAATTATACGTTTCATCTGAAAATAATTTTTAGTTGTAAATGGAATGATGGAACTCGCGTATAAATTATTTTTATTTATATAATTTTCCGCTCGTTTCATGACATTTGAGTTTTTGACCAAAAAATCAATAGTGATAATGCAAATTATATGCCGTTTAAAGAGAAAGTGGTAAGGAATGATATAGCTTAAAGAAATTAAGTGAAAAATACCGTAAAATGGGGGAAGAAACAGGTTAAATTACATCCTCAGGGATCCGGACTTTCCTGGTATTGCTGAGGCCGAACTGCTCCAGCATTCGCTCCACCATATAATAAACCACCGGAACAATGATCAGAGTTAGAAACATAGAGCTTGTAAGTCCGCCGATCAGCGCCCAGGCCAAACCATTTTTCCATTCTGAACCAGCACCAGAAGCCAAAGCTATTGGCAACAATCCAATGATCATCGTGATGTTGGTCATTAAAATGGGCCTGAAACGAAGCTTTGTGGCTGTAATCAAGGCTTCTTTCCACTTCATGCCGTTTTCTTTTAGCCGGTTTGTGAAATCAACAACCAGTATGGCATTCTTCCCGACCAGGCCAACCAGCATGACCATCCCAAGTATAGAGAATATACTCAGACTTTCCATTGTCAGGGCTAAAGCCAATAAAGCGCCAATCACAGCCAATGGAATAGAGAACAACACCACGAATGGATATACATATGAATCATATAGCGCGACCAATATCATATATACAAGAAGAATAGCTATGATTAGTGCAAATATCATTGTCTTGAGCCCATCCATAGTACGTTTTGTTTGACCGCCAAAGAAATATGTAATACCTGCAGGCACCACCATTTCCTTCATCTTTCTCTGTAGCTCACGGCCTACGGTTCCTGCAGGACGGCCGATGACCTGTGATTTTATGGTCACAGATGGCGATCGGTTTGAACGCTCCAGTTTAGCATATGATTCCTGTTCCTCAATATTAGCAAATTGACGGATGCGGATTACCTGTCCGTCTTTGTTGACAACTGATAGATTTTTGATGTCATCAATATTGGATCGATTAAATTCCCTAAGTTGAATATTAATATCGTAATCGAATCCCTTATCTTTAAATTTGGAATCCGTATTCCCATTAAAAGCTGTTCTTAATACCATCCCTACCTGAGCGTTGGAAATACCCAGCAATTGCATGATGTCCTCGTCCGGATTTACAGTATATTCGGTTCTGCCTTCTGTCAGGGAGGATTGAACCTCTATAGTGCCATTGATGTTGTTAAAAAGATCAAAAACGGATTTTGAAAAGGCATGCAACGTTTCCTCATCAGTTCCATTAATGGTAACCTGGACTGCATCATCATCCTTTAATCCAATCAGATTAATGTCCATAGGCCGAATAATAATGCCCGGTATCTTGCTTTCAAGATCATACTTGACTTTCCTGGCGAATAAACTGGTCGACAATTCCCTTTGCGATTTATTGACAAGACGAATATTCAATTCTGCCAGATAGGAAGTATTGAACTCTACCCGCCCACTGCTGGTAATGCCAACAGTAGTAAATATGTTCTCCACTTCCTGGCGGGTGTTCAGATAATCTTCTACCTGGTTTACAATAATATTTGTCCATGCAAGACTTGCATCTTTAGGAAGTTCAACTTCTATCAGGATCTCCGAACGGTCGCCGGCTTTAGTAAATTCAATACCTATTAAGCCAAAATATATTAACAGAAAGCTGCTTGAGAAAAGTAAAAATGCAATAAACAGGGCCAGGTATTTGTGATTGAAGGCCAAACGAAGCGTTTTAATCAATTCATCAATCAGATGTTCCAGGAAGGCTTCAAAACCTAATATGGCTCTCCCAAAGATGGTCTTTCCTTTTATCCGTTCAAGCTTTGAAAACCTGGAAGTCAACAAGGGCACAATTGTAAAAGATACAAACAGACTGAAAAGGGTAGAAGTAACAATAACTACCGAATATTGCCTCAGCATATCTGCCACCAATCCGGTAGAAAAGATTATTGGCAAAAACACCACCACATCGATCATCGTGATCGATAGAGCGGTAAATCCTATTTCCATCCTTCCCTCATAAGCTGAACGTACCCTATCCTTACCCATCTCAATATGTCTGTGGATGTTTTCCAGGACAACAATGGAGTCGTCAACCAGTATGCCAATAGAAAGCGATAAACCCAATAATGTTAATAAATTCAATGAATACCCCAGCAAATACATCACTGTGAATGTAGATATGATTGAGGTAGGGATAGAAACTAGCACGATCAGGGAATTCCTGAGGCTGTGCAGGAATACCAGCATGACCAGTGATACAAGTATCACTGCATATATAAGGTCGGTTATCACTGCATCAGCAGCTTCTATGGTGAATTGAGAAGTATCCTGGGCAATGTCAAAGACCAAATTTATATCCTTGTACTTATCAGAAAGTTCATCCAATCGTTTACGAACCGTAGTGCTCATCTCTACAGCATTTGCATCGCTCTGCTTTCGGATATCCAAAGCCAGGGCCTCCTTGCCATTAATTTTGGCAATCACTGTTTTTTCTTTTCTATAGAAGGAAACATCGGCAATGTCCTTGATATATACTTTTTTGCCGATCTGAGGAATCTCTAAAACAACTAGATCCTTAATTTCTTCAACAGATTCGAACCTGCCACTGAAACGGATAAAATTCTGTCTTTCTTTGGATTCAACTTTTCCCGCAGGAATTTCAAGATTTGTGCGTTGTATTATCTGTAAAACCTGGAGAAGGGATACATTATTAGCGGCCATTTTCTGGGGATCAACTTTTACCTGTACTTCCCTTTCTACTCCTCCTAAAAGTCGTACCTGTGCGACCCCTTCGATTTGATTTAATGCTGGTACGATCTGGTTCCTGGCAAAATCATAGAAATCTTCAGATGATAAACTCGAGTATGTTCCCATCCGCATGACTGGCAAATCATTAAAATCGAACCTAGTCAAAGTTGGTTTATTGGCCTGGGCAGGTAACTCTCCCAATATCCCGTTTATTTTCCTGTCTGCCTCCCTTAAAGTATTTTTAATATCTGTACCAGCCTTCATATCAAGTTTTATAAGAGAAAAACTTTCCATAGAGGTTGAGGTGATCGTTTCAATATTTTCAAGAGATGAAAGGGCATCTTCGACCTTTTTTGAGACACTGTTTTCCACTTCTTTGGGTGAGGCCCCCGGGTAGACTGTTGTTACTGTTATAACAGGAGGATTGAACTCCGGTACCAGTTCGTAATTTAAAAACCTGTAGCTCATCACGCCGAGAATGATCAGCAATGAAAAAATCACAATGGCGATTGTTGGTCTTTCTATGGATATGCGGGTAATGTTCATTGATCTCTATTCCACGATTTTTACTTTTTCCCCATCCGATAGCAGGTTTAATCCGGAAGTTACTACCTGATCACCAATATTAAGTCCTTCCTTTATTTCTACGTTATCGTTGACTGAGATGCCGGTTATCACTTCCGTTTGAACAGCCCTTTGGTCAATTACTCTGTAAACGTAATCTTTCCCATTTATAGAAATGATATTATTTTTATTCACTGCAATAATATCATATTTCTCGCTTCCTAATATTTCAACCACCGATATCATGCCACCTTTCAGGGGCTGATCTGATGATTTGCTTATGGATATTTCTATGGTATATTGTTGCGCCATATCAGCACTTACAGATACTTTTGAGATCTTGCCATTGAGCTCCACATCATTCAATGATTTTGGCTTAATAAGTACATTCATCCCTTTGTTGATGTGTATAATTTCATCTTCGGTACATTTAATGGTCATTTTAAATTTATCAATATTTACTATTTCAAATACAGGTACCCCAGGCCCCAGCATACTGCCCTTTTTGGTAAACATCTGATTAATATGGCCACTAAAGGGAGCTTCAATAGAAGTATCACTCAATCGTTTATTTACAGTGATATATTGTGCCTCCGAATTTTTAAGGTTTAGTTGCATATTTTCCAGTTGATCACGTGTCACGCCATCAACTTCCGCCATCTTCTCAAATCTTTCAATGTCTCTTTTTGCCTTTTCGTAATTGGCCTCTGCTAACTGGAATTGAGCCATCAGCATTTCATTATCGACCTGGACGATTAATGATCCTTTCTTCACATAATCACCTAGTTCATAATGTACTTCCTTAACCTCACCCTGCGTTTGAGAAATAACCATTAACTCTTTTTCCGGCTTTAAAATTCCTGAAAAAGTTAATCTTTCGTGTAGTTCTGTCCGTGTTATTTCATCTACCATTACTGGAATTACTTCAACATTCGATTCCGACAGTAATTCTTCCTTTTCCAATGTTTTTTTATTCCCAATCAATACCCAGGTGATTACTGCGATGAGAATAATTAAAACAATCAGGATAATATATTTTTTCATGTTACAGTATCGTATTTATAGATCTTGGGAATATGTTAATAAATTGCCGGTAGATTTCAAATAATTCAATTCAGCTATTTTGTATCCGTATCTTGATGTTATCAGGTTGTTTTCTGCTTCTCTATAAGTAGATTCAACCTCTAAAAGATCCGATAGCATCGCTAATCCTTCTTCATATAGTGCTGTTGTTTGCTCATACATTTCTTTTGAAGTATTTACATTTCTCTGACTATATTCAATATGTTTAAGACTGTTAATCAATTCAATTCTGGAATTTTCAAATTGCATTTTCAGACTTTCCTGTAGCTTGATTTTGTCTAACCGGACCTGCTCAGTTTTCAAGGTGGAAGTCTCCATCTTTTTCTTTTTTTCACCTCCGCGGTAAATCGGGATATCAAGCCGCACACCAAATAAATTTATCAGGAACCAATCCTGGTTACCCTCAAAAAAGTTGAAAGCTTCTCGTTGAGCTTGTAGCCGGAACTTGGCAAAAGCATTAAGTGTAAGAAAATAATCACCCTTAATCTTATCTTTTTGTAGTTCAAGAAGATCGATCTTGGTATCCAGTAATTCCTCTTGCGTATTAGATAGGGAATCGGGATAATTTTCATTGATCATACCCGGATTTACTTCCAGTGGTTCAACAACTATTTCGATATCTGTCTCAATTGGCATGCCCATTAAAAACTTCAGATAGGCTTTCAACTGTTCTGTTCCTGCATCCAATTGGTCGATCCCTGATAAAAGTTTGGTCCTGTTAATTTCAACTTTTCCCTTATCAAAACTCCTTGCAAACCCATTCTCAATCTGTATATCAACAAGATTTTCTATCCTGGAAAGTCTATCTAAATTATATAATAACAGTTCTTTTTTAGCATTAAGCGAAGCGAGCTTATAATAGTTTAAAGTAATATCATAAATAATGGTTTCCCGACTCAACTGGCTTTGTAATTGGTCAAGCTTGTCTAAATTCTTTTCTAAATCTTCCGTAAGAATAAAATTACGGTCAAATATGACCTGGTTAATATCCATTCCTGCATTTAAGTTATGGGGTAATCCCAAGCCTACAGGATAAGGCCCGTTGCTAGTCCCACCGGAGAGAATATCTCCCTCGTCAGTTGGGAATATATAGGTTGGTAAATCATTAAAATACTTATGATAATCGAGGTAGAAGTCGACTTGGGGAAGGATCTTGCTTTTAGCTGTGCGGTATTCTGCATAGCGTTCCTCAGCTTCAATTTTATCAGATTTGTTCAAATAACTATTTTGAAGCGCAAAAGAGATACACCTTTTCAGATCATAGGTGGATGTATCCTGGGCCTGTATATTAAAAAAACAGCAGATGCCAACTAAAAATAGAAATATGCGCTTGTTCATTATATTCATCGAATAAACACGAATGGTAAAAATATAAAATGATATTGATTAAACCTTTATTTTGAAGATTATTGATTCATATCCTTCATACTGAATCCCTTAATTTATATAGTAAATATGAATAAAAAAAAGAGTGCCTGAATTAGGGGTTTGTAGGTGAAATTTAGTCTTTAATTATAGTTGCCAAGGTAAAGCGGGCTAAGTGTGTTCAATTGATCGTATTAAGATATTTATTTGGATTACATGATTTTTGACATTGCAGCTTATAAAAAAATTCAATACCATTGCAGCTTGAAATTTTTAAATGGGGTAATAGCTATTTTTTAGAGAAGAAAACGTATAAAATGAAAGCCGAAAATTGGGTTATTGGAAAGCATAGTTGGATAATGGGCATTTTAATATCCGCCCTTTTATTGATTTCGGGATGTGAGAAGGGAAATAAAACCCAGGAAGGATCCGAAAAGACAAGTAATATGGTAATGCCACCAGAAGGAAATGATTCTTTCATTGATATAACGGGACCAGCAGGAGTTAATTTCAAGCATACTATTGGAGATCATCATTTAAGTAACCTGGTGGAATCAGTCGGTGGGGGAGCAGCTTTCTTTGACTATGACCAGGATGGATATCTCGACCTGTATCTCGTGAATGGGGCCCATAATAGTGACCTGAGCGCTAAGGATGAGGAATTGGAATATAAGCCTGTTAATGAATTATACAGGAATCTGGGGGATGGTACATTTGAAGAGGTGACGAAAAAAGCGAAGGTAGGTGATGATGGATATGGCATGGGGGTGACAATAGGCGATTTCAATAATGATGGCTATCCTGATATCTATGTGAGTAATTACGGACCAAACAAATTGTATCAAAATAAAGGGGATGGCACCTTTGAGGATATAGGAAAGAAGGCAGGGGTTGATGGTAATGAAACAAGCGTTGGTGCGGTTTGGTTTGATTATGACAATGATGGCCACCTCGACCTCTATGTTGGGAATTACATAAAGTTTGATCCGGAATATGAATATTATTATGCACCGGATGGATTTCCGGGTCCAATGGCATATGACGGTCAGCCTGATCGTCTATACCATAATAATGGCGACGGCACCTTTGAGGACCATACCGAGCAAATGGGGATCTTTAATCCTGAAGGTAGGGCTATGGGTGTTGGATCGGCAGATTACAATAACGATGGCTGGATGGATATTTATGTGGCAAATGACCATATGGTAAATTACTTGTATGAAAACCAGGGAGGAAAAAGCTTTAAAGATGTTGGTGTGGCTACAGGTACTGCGTTTAACCAGGTAGGGGAGGCTACCATTAGTATGTCTGTCGATTTCGCAGATTTTAATGGTGATGGACAACTTGACCTTTTTGTTTCGGATGACGGATATTGCTCACTTTTTGCCAACCAGGGAGATAATATTTTCAATGAGATGTCCTACCACGCTGGAATTGCCCAGGCTAGCGGTCAGCATGTGGGTTGGGCTACTGCTTTTATTGATTTCGATAATGATGGCGATAAAGATATATTTAAAGTAAATGGAGAGTTGAAGCACTTATACGGACAGGAAGATCAACTCTTTGAAAATGTGGATGTCGAAAAATTCAATGATATATCTGTAGAGAGTGGGCCCCATTTCCAGCAGGAAAAGGTAAGTCGTGGTGCCTGTTTTGGTGATTATGATAATGACGGGGATATCGATGTTTATATAGTGAACCTGGATGATTATGGGATATTGCTTAGAAATGATACCGGAAACAAGAACAATTGGTTGATCTTACACCTCAAAGGTACTGAAAGCAACCGGGACGCCATTGGCGCTCGTGTAAAAGTAACAGTAAATGGTGTGGCCCATATTGATCAGAAAAAAGGCGGATGTGGTTACCTTTCACAAAATGATCCCAGGTTGCATTTTGGACTTGGTGCTGCCGAAATAGTCGAGAAGATTGAAATTATGTGGCCTGCCGGAAAAGTGCAGGTTTTAGAGAATATAGATGCAAATCAAATTATGGTTATCGAAGAGGACTAATGTGAAGGAAGATGAAGATAACACGTAAAATAGGAGTAATTGCCATTTTCCTGGCAGCACTTGCCACCAGTATTTTCTGGCTTGCACCGGATTCTAGATTGGAAAGAGGGATGGTCATTGTTACTGCTGTACCGTCTGCCACTAATCTGTCTCAAAGTGCGCTGGGTGCTGACAACAGGTATATCCAGGGGGCACAGATCATTGCCTTGAAAATGGATCCCGGGATTGAAATGGCTGAACCTGTTCTTTTAACTGAGGAGTTCTATTCTGCCCGAGCACCTGAGATCTCTTATAATGGAGAAAAAATGGCCTTTTCAGGACAGAAAAATAATGGCGATACCTGGAATATATATTCAATGGACCTTAAGTCTTTTGAGGTTTCCCAAATAACTTTTGGTAAAGAAAATTGCACTGATCCAACTTGGTTGCCTGACGGAAGAATAGCTTTTTCTATGGAGAATGATGATGTATTAGCGGGTCCGGTTCACAGATTGTATGCATGCGAACAGGATGGTAAAGATTTGAAGCAATTGACCTTTAATCCAAATTCATCGTTTGCAGCCTCAGTTTTCCAGGATGGTCGGATTATTGTATTAGATGAGCAGAAATATCCTCAGAGCAGCAATCGAAAACTGATGGCTTTGCGTACTGACGGGACTAAATCGGAATTGTTTTACGAAAGCGAGCAGGAAGCAGAGGTAATTGGGAAAGTGTGGGAAGCCGGCGAAATGGTATATTTCATCGAAAGAGATCATCAAAATTCAAAGAAAGCCAGTTTGGTTTCGGTGAACCAGGGACACTCTCTTAGTTCATTCAAGAATCTAACTGAAAATATTTCAGGAGAGTTTAATTCTTTATCACCGGGTACAGATGGCCATATGTTTGTTTCTTACAGGGAAAAGGAAGATCAGACATTTGGATTGCGGACTTTCGATCTGAAAAAACAGGAATTAACGGAAGTGAAATATTCAAATCCTGAATTTCATATTATAGAACCGGTATTGATAAGTGTTCGTGAGGTTCCTATGAAACTGCCGGAGATTGTTGATGAGTCCAAAGATAAAGGCACGTTATTATGCCTCAATTCGGATCTTTCAATGGGTGGTAATGAATCTTTAAACGAGGATAGCAGGAAGACTGCAAAAGTTCAAATATTAGGCTTAAATGAGATGATCGGTGAAGTGCCGGTTGAGGCAGATGGTTCATTTTATATCGAAATTAATGCTAATATTCCTGTGCGCTTTCAGACCGTAGATGATCAGGGTGAGGTTCTCCGGGGGCCATCTTCCTGGATCTGGGTCAGGCCGAACGAAAAAAGAAGTTGCATAGGATGCCATGAAGATCGTGAACTTTCACCGGATAATAAGGTTCCCGATGCATTATATGCCGGTATGACAAAACTCCCGAACGGAGATAGAACTGAGGCAATAAAAATTAATGGAAAGGAGAAGCGTGATGAAGAGTAGGGTCGGACGAAAAATACTTTTAATTGGCATACCCTTACTTTCCATAAGTATTATATTTTATGCTGGCCATCAATGGGGACTTCAGCATGCCAAATATATGACCGGAGGCACGCCCCACCCAGCCAATTGTTTTTCCTGTCATGCATACCTGGACCAGGATTCCAAAATAGCTGGTTTCCTGGATAAAGAATATATTTCTCCTTTCAAATTGAAGGTTACACCAAATGGCAAAGATCTCCTGATCACCGCTCATGAGCGAAATCATCTCATTATTTATGATTTAGAAAATAAAAAAATAAAAGCAAGTATACCAGTTGGGATATGGCCTCATAGCATTGCGTTGGATAAAAATGGAACCAAAGCTTATGTCAGTAATCATTGGTCTATGAATATATCTGTCGTCGACCTTTCAGCACAGAAAGTCATAAGCACAATTGAAGTTGGGTCCGGCCCATCTGATCTGGTAGTAGACAATAAAGGAGAATTTCTCTATGTGAATAATAGCTTTGACGGAAACCTCTCTATCATTGAGTTGTCAGACGAAAAGGAAGTTAGAAGGATCCCTACCGGTAATTTTCCAATAGGAATCGATATTTCTCCTGATGGTAAAAAAGTTTTTGTAACACATCGTCGCTCAGTTTCGGTTCCCTTCAGAAAACCACCCATAACCGAAGTAGCCATAATAGATACTAAGTATAAGCGGATTACGGAAAGGAAAGAAATGCATTCTGCCCATATTATGGAGAACATTTCTTTTACTCCTTCCGGTGATCTGGCCATTTTTACCCTGATCAGACCAAAAAACCTGGTTCCTTCAACCCAGATCGAGAAAGGCTGGATGATCACTGAAGGGATAGGGATTATTGAAACTGGTGAGAATGGGAAGGTTGCTCAATTGCTCCTGGATGAACCAAACCGGTATTTTCCGGATCCTTATGATGTAGTGATCTCCCAAGATGGGAAGAAGGCTTTTGTTTCTCATGCTGGTGTCGATTATATCTCAGTTCTTGATGTTGATGCTTTGCGTAAAATTCTTTCTGAAAGTACAGAAGAGCAACTTTCCCTGTACGCAAATCATCTGGGGATGAGTTCCAGGTTTGTTATCGATCGTATTGAAACAGGGCCAAACCCTAAAGGCATGGCTGTTTCTCCCGATGGATCCAATATATATATATAGCGGAGAGATTTGCTGACCGGGTGTCTGTATTGGATGTTCAATCCCTGGAAATTAAAGATCACCTGGACTTAGGTGGCCCAAAAACAACAACTTTGGTGCGACAAGGGGGTAGGTTATTCTTTAACGCAGGGCGTACTTTCCAGAATCAGTACAGTTGTTCTACCTGTCATCCGGATGGAAGTGAGGATGGATTGACCTATGATCTTACCGGAACTGGCAGGGACCTTGAAAATACAATCACCTTGCGTGAATTAAGCAATACTTCTCCCTTCAAATGGAATGGGAAAAATGTGAGTGTGTATATGCAGTGTGGCATGCGTTTTTCGAAGTTTGTTACACGCACTGAATCTTTCAACCCTGAAGAATTAAATGCTTTGGTCGCATTTATGTTCCAGAAACTTGAGAATCCCCCTAACGTACAACAACTTCCGGATGGTAGGTTGACAGAACCCCAGGAAAGAGGACGCGTCATATTTGAAAGAACAATGACCAATGATGGCCGGGAGATCCCCAATAAAGACAGGTGTATAACTTGTCATCCGCCTCCATATTTTACAGACCGGTCCCTGACCGATGTTGGCTCAAGCTTTGAAACTGACAGGGAAGAATATTTTGATACGCCAAAATTGAATAATATTGCAGAAACTGCTCCTTATTTGCATGATGGCAGGGCAAAAACCCTGGAAGAAATATGGACGGTCTATGCAGAGAAAGATACCCATGGGTATATAAATGATTTGACAAAACAGGAACTTAATGATCTTATTGAATATCTGAAAAGTATTGGGCCTGCACATACGTATAAAGGATTAGATACTAAATATGCAAATTATGAATAGATACCTCAGACAACATCTGAAGATAATAATTGTCGCCGTGATCTTTATTTCAGGCGGCCTATTGCTGGGTTTTAATTTGAAGGATGTAAATCATAAACCTGAAGATAGTAATTTCAGTGCTTTTGAAAATTCAGGCACCAATAGGTCTGTTCATTTAGATAAGGAAGCTCAGGAATTGAAAATTTATGACACCTGGACACATTATACAACAAAGCAAGGCCTGCCATCAGATAAAATCAATTGTGTCCGCGTGGATGGTGACCGGCTTTGGATTGGAACAGATAAAGGCCTGGCATTAATGGAGGGCAATGAAATATCCAAAGTGTATACCAAAGAGGATGGACTTGCGCACCATAATGTGGTTAGTGTAGAGGTCAGTCCAACAACCGGTGATATATGGGTCGGAACGATGGGTGGGTTAAACCGCCTTTCTGCTGGCAAATTCGAAACCTTCAACCAGTTCAATAGTGGAATGCCCAACGATGTTGTTTACCAGGTTTATTGTGTGGATAAATATGTTTGGGTTGCCACAGGAGGTGGTGCAGGATGTTATGATATATATAATAAGCAGTGGGAAATATTTACAGAGCAAAATGCACCGATGCATGAACCATGGACATATGGAATTTCCGGAGGTGATGGAAAAGTTTACATAGCTGCCTGGGGCGGAGGTGTTATCGAGTATGAAATGGAAACAGGCCAAATGAGGGATTATGTAGACCCGGATGAAGAGATGGAAATTGACCTCTTCCCTGACGACGGTATTGTGCATGATATTACGACCGGATCATCATATTCAGAAGGTATCTTATGGATAGGTACTTATTTTGGCATGAGCCGTTATGATGGGGCCCGATGGAAAGGATATTTTGACCATGATAGTGGATTAGCAAGTAATTTTATAAACTTCACTAAAGCCCAGGGTAAAGCGGTATGGTTATGCACTGATAATGGTCTGAGTAATTTTAACGGGGAAACCTGGATCACATACAGGCCTGTAGAAAACAGTAAAAAAGGTGAAGTGATTGTAACTAAGGGAGAATCCAAAAAAACCATAATTACCGGGAGCACCATATCACATAATTTTTTATGGGGCATGGACTTTCAGGATGATATTGTATGGATAGCTTCTGCTAAGGGATTGAGTAAGGGTGAAGCATCCGGAAAACTAATGGCAAAAGCAGATTAAATTAAGAACGAAAAAAAATTAAATTAGAAAAGATGATAGAGACACAGAAATTATTGATCGATCTGGAAAATCTTACAGATGGCGAAAAGGAAGAGATGATGAAACTTGGCATTTTATCCGAATCTAACCGGTTTAAAGCATATAAATACCCCGAAGTCCATTTGGATAGACCCCCGATCGAAAAATTTGCCGTTCATGCACCAAGTGTGATCAATGAAGCATACGATTATAAGAAGCCATCTTCATTTTCAAGAGCCTTGCGACTTGATTTTGGCGAGTATAAGGTATTGTTGATATCTGGTACAGCCAGTGTGAATGAAGAAGGCAAACCAGAACACATAGGTGATTTTAAGGCTCAGCAATGGAGAACTTATAGAAATATTACAAATCTTCTGAAAGCCGAGGATATGACATGGCATGATGTTGTCAGGACTACCAATTATCTCCGAGATATTGAAAGAGATTATACCGAGTTTAATAAGATCAGAACTTCATTCTATCATTGGCTTGGCTTGGATCCGCTTCCTGCAAGTACAGGAATACAGGCACGACTTTGCTGGGAAACTCTATTGGTGGAAATTGAAGCCATTGCAATCAGTAAATCTAACTAAAAAACTATGACCGGACGATATACGATCATTCTTGCGTTTATAACTTGTTTTCTTCTTATTGACCAGGCTGCTCTAAAAGCACAGGGATATAAAGAGAAAGAGGAAAAAAAGGAGCAGAATTATGGAAATACGCCGGATGAGATCTTCCCATTCAGCAGGTTCCAGGATCCATATAAACGGTATTTCGTATATCCGCCACAACAATACCTCGGTCCTAACCGTGATAAACCGGAACCAACCGATCTTGAGGAAGTCCGTATAGGATTTCTTGGACCCATGGAAGGATCATATATTATTGATTATGGTACCCAAATGCTGCAGGGTGCAACCCTATCTATTGAAGAAGCCAATGCGAAGGGCGGATATAAAGGGCTTCCTTATGTTATAATGCCACATAATGATGTAGGATTGTGGGGTGCTGCTGCGAATGAAGTAGTAAAAATGGATGATGAGAAGGTATGGGCTATTTTGGGGACTATTGACGATATCAATACGCATGTGGCACTGCGGGTTGCGCTTAAGGTAGAAATTCCCATGATCAATACAGGCGACCCGGATCCTACCCTCACCGAAACAAATATTCCCTGGTTGCTCCGTTGCATTAGTGATGACAGACAAAAGTAGTTATGCTCTTGCAACTTACATGTACCAGGTAAAAGGATTAAAAAGGGCTGCCGTCTTGAGGACGAATAGCCGGTATGGTCGTGTTGGCACCGGTGAGTTCAAGGCGACTTCTGAAAGAATGGGATATCCGGTATTGTTTGAACTTCGATTTACGGATGGAGAAACAGATTTCAGAGGACAACTTGAAAATATTAAAAAGTCATCTGCTGATGCTGTTGTGTTATGGGGGAATCCTAAGGAACTTGGTATGATCGTTAGACAAATGAAGGAATTGGGTATGGAACACCCTGTTTTTGCCTGTGACAGGCTTGTTGATCCTAAGTTTATTGAATATGCTGGTGAAGAAAATATAGAAGGTATAGTGTCAACGAAACAGTATAAGCCAGACATGAATGATCCCAAATACAGGGATTTTCACAATGCTTACGTTAAGCGTTTTGAAATGGAACCAGATGTGTTTGCAGCTCATGCCTATGATGGAATGAACATAGTTATAAAATCCATTGAAATTTCAGGATTGAATCGCGCGAAGATCAGGGATGTAATGTTGGATCTTGAGACTTTTCAGGGTTATGAGGGAGTTACCGGGACAATGTATTTCGATCCTTCCTGGAATGATATTGGAGAAATATATATGGTTAAAATTGAGGAAGGAGAATTCGTGTATTTTCCCAGGCCAAAATTTAAATCAGAGAAGGCAAGCAGTAGCGTTAAAGATGTTTCAGATAAATAATTCTGTCCATGGAAAATGAAAGTTGTAGTACGGATCAGTGGAACTTTGATACCTTACCATATCAAAAGGCTGGCAGACATAATAATCCTTCAGGAACGGTTATCGATATTAATGGCGTAAAAATTGGTGGTAAGGAGATCGTAATAATGGCTGGTCCATGTGCCGTTGAAAGTGAAGATCAACTTCTAACTATAGCAAATGCAGTGCAGGATATGGGGGGGAATATTCTACGGGGCGGGGCATTCAAACCCCGTTCATCACCATACAGCTTCCAGGGACTTGAGGAAGAAGGCCTTAAATTATTGAAAAAGGCCCGGCAACAGACAGGCTTACCCATCATTACTGAGGTAATGGATACCCGCATGGTTGAAATGGTCTGCGCTTATGCAGATATATTGCAGGTGGGTTCCCGAAATATGCAGAATTTCCCCTTGTTGAAGGAGGTTGGACAGTGCAGGAAGCCTGTTATGTTAAAACGGGGGATGAATGCGACCATAGATGAATATCTTATGGCTGCCGAATATATTCTGAATGGTGGTAATGAAAATGTGATCCTGTGTGAGCGGGGTATCCGTTCATTTGAAACATCTTACCGGAATACCCTTGACCTGAATGCTGTCCCGATGTTGAAAAAATTAAGCCACCTCCCAGTTATTGTGGATCCTAGTCATGGAACAGGCCATGCTTGGATGGTGCCTGATCTGGCAAAAGCCGCTGTGGCAGTTGGGGCTGATGGATTACTTGTAGAAGTCCATAATGATCCACTAAAGGCTTTATGCGATGGCCCACAATCACTATCCATTGACCAGTTCAAATTGATGATGAAAGATTTGAAAGTTTTATCAAAGGCCCTGGGTAGAGGATTGTACATGTCTGAGACCGCTATCTGATCTTTATTCAAGGTATGAATTCTTTTAAAACCCTCTCTCCTATACTGGCGGCCCTAATTGTTATTTCAGGTATGGGTATGAATGGTCCCTCAATGGGATTAGGGGGAGGAGATAAGTCATCTTTCAAAGAAAACATGGTTGTTGAACCGGGCCGTGAAAAAGATAAAATAAAGATTGGACTTCTCCTGCAAACTTCACCGGAAAAAGATATCCTTTCAAGATCAGCTATGCAGGGAGCTGAACTGGCCGTTGAGATTGCTAATGCTCATCTTGGATATGAAGGTGATAGTTTTGAAATTGTGGTTCGCACTGCTGATGGATTGTGGGGCGCAGGCTCGAAGGCATCTGTTGATTTTGTACATGATGATAATGTGTTGGCAATAGTTACTGCAGTAGATGGCCGGAATGCCCATCTTGCTGAACAAGTTGCATCAAAATCACAGGTTGTTCAAATAGCCACGCGTGCCACCGAGGAAACCCTTTCACAAGCATACGTGCCCTGGTTTTTCAGGATCGTTCCAAATGACAGGCAGCAGGCTGATGCATTGATTGACGAAATATATTTACAGCAAGAAATCAGCTATGCTCATCTTCTTTATGAGGAAGGCTATGATTATGAAAATGGGGCAGATTCATTTAAAAAAAGATTGAAGAAGCGTGGATTTAAACTTTACGGACAGTCCACCTATTCTTCCTCAAAAAAAGATTTTAATGCTGATATCAAAGAGAATACAGAAGCTTTGATTGTATTCGGTTCATTCCAATCTGCTCAACCAATTCTGGATATGATCTTAGATAAAAATCCTGAGATACAGGTGTTCGGATCATTAAATATGACCAGTGATGGCTTGATCGGATCAAAATATACACTGGGATGCGAGGGCGGTATCTTTGTGTCATCTAAATTTTGTTTTACCACTCCTGGTCAGAGATTTAAAAATAACTTTATGAAGAAGTATGACGCGATGCCCAATCCTTCAGCTTCCTATGCTTTCGATGGCATTAATTTAATTATAGAGGCCGTACAAAAAGCCGGCCCCGATAGACTGGGAATAAGGGATGCGTTGAAAAGCATCGATTATAAAGAGGCAGCAACAGGCCCAATTCGTTTCGATGATAGCGGCAACCGAATATCACCTGTTTTTTTTATTAGGTTAGTCAAGGGGCATCCTGTCCTTCTGAATCCCTGATCCACAAATATCATATTAATTAGTTAAGCGATAATGATCCGTTTGCCTTGCCAGTCTACCAGTCATTACCTTTTACGCTGCCACCAGCACTGCTGCTAACCCTTTCTTTATCCGGATTACCCTTGTATCGAATACTTCCACCACTACTGGCCCGGGCATCGATTTGATCTGTGACAGTAATTTTAATGGACCCTGCTGAGCTAGCGGATAGGTCAGCACTTTTACATTTAAGGTCATAGGCACTTACTGAACCGGCACTGCTTACATCAACTTCAATTTCATCCACAGATCCTTCTGCATTAAAATTTCCGGCACTGCTTACATCCAGTTCCATCTGTCCGACATTGAAGATCAGATCTGCTTTGCCTGCACTTGATACGTCGATTTCCATTCTGTCACCAGAGATCGCAGTTTCGGTAGTGACACTTCCTGCAGAGCTTACATCAATTTCTTCAAGATCTTTATAGGTAACCCTTACAAATGCATTAACATTTCTCCAGTTTCCACTGGCCATATGAACTTTAAGACGGTCGCCGGAAACTTCAGTCAATACATTTTCTGCATCTGTGCCAGTCACTTCAACTTCTGCTTTTTCTGAATTTCCTTTGACCAATTCAACCTTAATGGCTTCACTTACAGATATTTCAGAAAATGAACTTAAATTCCGGGTTTCTTTACTTTGGGCAAAAACGGATAGTACAATAAATAATCCTGATAGAGTCAATAAAATCTTTTTCATATTCAATTCTTATTAAATTTTAATGTAAGGATTATTTTAATCTGCAAAGGTTGCATGATCCGGTAAAATAATTAATAAAAAATAAGGCCTCTAAGATCGAGGCCTTTCCAATTTTGTATATCCTTATTCGATTTAAGGCTATAACTCTTTTATATAGATCCTTCTGAACTGAACCAGGCTGGGTGGACTGGTCCATTCACCATCCTTTTTGCTGCCATGATGTTGCAGTCCTACAGCTCCTTTTTCCGGCAGTCCCGGAAGATATGCATCCTGGATCACTTCGATCCCATTAAGTTCAACTGTAAGGAAATCATCCCTTAATGTGATCTTGAACCGGTTCCATTCACCTATGTTCTTGTCAGCGTTTGTCTTTGGTGTTACAGCACGTCTCACAGACAGTGGCATATCCTTATTCATTCGATAACTATAAACCTCACCGGAACCTATTGGCCAGCACCAGATATTCGCCTGATCTCCGTCTTCTCCACGATACAGGATCCCACTATCAGAGTCCGGGACCACTATGCGTATCTCTTCGCCATTTTCATTAAGTTTGTGCAATCCACTTGGCAAGATAAAGGGTACACTTGGGTTTTTCCATGGGGTTTCCTTGATCTTCCAGTCCACAAGCATGACGAAATCTTTATATTCTTTTTCTGACCATAAACTCTTATTGCCTTCAGCCTCGCTTTCAGCATCATAGTCAATTACTCCATCAATGATTTTCCAATGACCGTTATCCCCTTCTGGTACTTTCCAGTTGGTAAAGTCATTTCCATTAAATAGGGATACAAATCCGTCCGGAACACGGTCATCTGCTCTATATTCTTGAGCCAGAAGTGTGGAAGCCATTATGCCTAGTGTTAATAAAGTAAAAATTCGTTTCATGGGTTTGAATATTTTATATGTTAGAAATGGTATTCAAAAAGTAAGTTAAGTAATATTTCGGAAGAATTAATATCTCTAATTCATAAACTTGTTTTTAAGGATAAACTCTACGATATAAGATTTTCCTGATCACAAATTTGCAAAGTTGATATAAGGATGAGCTTCATTTCGAAAGATCTTCTTAATACCTTGAATAGAGAATCGTATAATTAATGAGTACATTTAATAATAAGAATTATTTGCCAGGTAATTTTATAGCTATCAGGGGAACTAAAATAAACTTTAATTAATTATAGCAGTATAAATAATCCCACTATTATCATGATCAATTTAGCTCTATGTTCATTTATCCTATTCAATTTATTTTCTTCCGCTTTCACTTTCAATCAACAGGAAGGTGATGAAATTACTTTTACAGTGATTTATGATAACTATTCTTCTTCAAAACAATGTACAGGCGATTGGGGCTTTTCCTGCTTGATAGAAGGAATGGAAAAAACAATTTTATTTGATACAGGGACTAAACCAGAAATATTCAAAAAAAACCTGGAGAACCTCAGTATTGATATCGGGGATATTGATTTAATAGTTATTTCCCATAATCATGGTGACCATACAGGCGGTTTGCCCATCATTTTGGAACAGGAAACTGATTTGCCATTATATATTCCAGGTTCCGTCGAGGAAGCTTTTTTGAGCAGATTTAACGCATTTGAAGGACATACGATTCCTGTAAATGAACCAGTTGAGATATGTGGGGGTGTTTTATCAACTGGCGAGATGGGTAATTGGATCAAAGAACAATCTCTTCTAATTGATACGCCAAAGGGCCTTGTGATCCTTACAGGCTGTTCACACCAGGGAATAGAGAACATTGTTGAAAAAGCCTCAGAAATATCTGATAAACAAATCTATATGGTATTCGGGGGATTTCATCTTTTAAACCATAGTTCCGAACAAGTTGAGGATATAATCGATACATTTTCGAAACATGGTGTTCAAAAATGTGGAGCCACACATTGTACTGGAGAAGACGCAACTATGATGTTTAAAGATGCTTATGGAAATGATTTTGTTGTCATAGGCGCTGGTAATGTAATCAACATTTAAAATGGGTTTAAATAAACCTGAAAAGACCAGTCAAACAAGTCCTCTTTTAGAATTTAAACAGATCATAAATGGGATAATTTACGTTTATAGAAAGTCGTAAGAAATCTATTCTCCATTTCGAAATGTATTTCTTTCATTCATAACTACTATTTTATAAATTGTAAATTGTTACTCATTTTATTTTTGTGTAAGCAGATTTTTAATTCGTCCGACATTTTTTATGATCTTGAACTTGGAATTAATTCAAGGCGGAATGGTTGGGTTTGGCATAGCTTTAATTCAAATTTTGATTTTTAACAATTTAATACAACAGATATGATCTTTTTTCGAACAATAAAAAGTCCTGGTTTTTATTTTTCCCTTTTAGCAACGGTGTTTATAATCCTCCCTATTTATGTAAATGCACAAGTAATTGTAACTGGAGAATCTGCATCCTCTTACTATGAGGCTGTATCGGATGAATTCAGGAAGCAGATTGAAATGGCAATCCCACCAGAAGCTTACGGTACTCCAATAAAGCCGCGTAAACTTTTGGTACTAAACCTGCATGTAAATAACGGGCAAGTATTGGCCGGACACAGCTCTATAACCTACGCAAATTATGCGATCAAGCTGATTGGAGAAAAGACGGGAGCATATCAGGCATATTTCTCCAGCGATACGCTGGTCTTTCAAAAAGAAATTCTTAACCAATATGATGCGATATGCTTTAATAACACAGCTGGTGTCCTGTTTGAAGATATGCAACTGCGGCAAAATCTGCTTGATTATGTATATAGCGGGAAGGGATTTATAGGTATTCACGCAGCAGGAGCAACTTTTGTACAATATCCCGTCTATGATCAGTTCCCTGAATTTGGAGTTATGATGGGTGGATATGAAAATGGAGGACACCCCTGGATGGATCATGAGTGGATCAACATAAAGGTGGAAGAGCCTGATCATCCCATCAACCAGTTCTTCCCTTATGAAAATTTTGACATAAGTGATGAAGTATTCCAGTTTTCAGAACCCTATACAAGAGATAATTTGCGAATTCTTCTAAAGATTGATACCGCCAGAACAGACATTAGCGAACAAAGACGCATCCTCCAGGAAAGGAGAGCAGATATGGACCTTGCTCTTAGCTGGGTACGGCGATATGGCCGCGGTCGTGTTTTTTATTCCTCTTTTGGAGATAATCCTCATATTTTCTGGGATACAAGAATATTGCATCATGACATGGCGGGTATACAATATGCGCTGGGAGATCTTGATGCACCAGCCGTACCAAATAATAAATTGTCGCCTGCGATTGAGGCAAGGGAAAATCTGAACTGGAAATTTGGGATCTCTGCATGGACCTTTAAAGACAATACCCTGTTTGAGACGATCGACCATACAGCCGAATTAGGATTATTATATATGGGTGGGTTGTTTAGCCAGAAAGTGAGCGAAAAAATAAATAAAAATTTTGATCATAACTTAAATGACGAAGAACTCCACATCATTCAGAAAAAATTTCTTTCAGCAGGTATCACTATGATCAATTATTATATCCATGATATTCCTGCTGATGAGGATGAATGTGAAAAAATATTCGCCTTTGCCTCTAAAATGGGGGTGGAGACTATTGTTTCGGAGCCAAATCCTGATGCCTTAGATATTATTGAGAAATATTGCAAAAAATATGATATCAGTCTGGCCATTCACAATCACACAAAAGATATTTCACCCTTTTACTGGGATCCAAAAGCTGTTGCACAAGTTTGTGAGAATCGAAGCGACTACATAGGCGTATGCGGGGATATGGGGTATTGGGTAAGGGCTGGATTCGATATTGAGGAATCCATCGATATTTTAAAGGACAGGCTAATCAGCTTACATGTACATGATTTAAATAAATTGGGTAAAAAAGGGCATGATGTGGCCTGGGGAACAGGGGAATGTAATTTGGAGGGTATAATATCGAAATTGAAAACTGAAGGAATAAAACCGCTATTTTTCGGATTAGAGTATGCACACAATTGGGGTAGTTCATTGCCTGAAATAACCCAATCAAAATCTTTTTTTGATGATATGTCAATCAAACTAGCGAAATAAATAAATGTTAAAAATTGCATGAAATGAAACCAGAAATAAACAGACGGAAATTCATAAAAAATTCGCTTGGCAGTACACTGGCGTTGGCAGGATTTCCAATGATCGTTCCTTCCAAAGTAATTGCCGGTACCCTTCAAACAGCCCCCAGTGATAAAATTGTTATGGGTGCGATAGGTGTAGGCCAGATGGGGACAGGTCATGTCCGATCTTTTATGGGATATGATGATGTTCAGATGGTTGGCATATGCGATGTGCGAAAGGAGCACCGTGACAGGGCCAAAGCCCTGGCAGACGAAAAATATGGAAACCAGGATTGTAAGACCTATAACGACTTCAGGGAACTTCTTGCACGCGATGATATTGACGCTGTTTTTATAGCAACGCCTGATCACTGGCACGCTTTGGTAGGCGTGGAAGCGGCCAGGCAGCATAAGGATATGTATTATGAAAAACCGTTGAGCCGGTATTTTAATGAATCAATAGCTATCCGGGAGGCCGTAAACCGGTATGGTGTTATTTTTCAGCATGGCACTCAACAACGGTCCGATTGGCGATTCAGATTCGCTACGGAACTGGTAAGAAATGAAAAGATCGGTAAGCTGGAGAAGATCATCATTGGGTCAGCAGGATACCCACCGGTAGGACCTCAGCCCATTGAACCAGTCCCCGAAGGTTTCGATTATGATTTCTGGTTGGGACCAGCACCCTGGAAGCCGTTCACCACATTACGTTGTACCAGGAATTTCACCCTAATTTATGATTACTCCCTGGGATGTATTTCGGGCGCTTACGGTATCCATGATGTCGATATTGCCCAATGGGCAGTAGATGCGGATGAAACAGGCCCGATTGAAGTGGAAGGAACCGGTGATATTTCAAATGATGGATTGTATGATACCATTTTGAAGTGGGAGACAAGACATAAATATGCCAATGGTGTCGAATTGGTCTATATGGACCATATCACGGCCCGTCAGAAAGAACCTTTGTATAAATTGAATTCAATGGGTATTGTATTTGTTGGAACCGAGGGCCACATTATGGTACAAAGGGGATTTATTGACACCCATCCCAAGTCTCTGCTGAAAACCATTATTGGTCCCAATGAAATTCAACTTCCCAGAAGCAATGATCATCGCAGAAACTTTCTTGACTCTGTAAAGTCCAGAAGAGATCCAATGTGTCCTGCAGATATAGCAGCAAGAACAGACGCTGTATGCCATCAGTCAGACATAGCAATACGGCTCGGCAGGAAACTTCAATGGGATCCTGAAAACGAAAAATTTATGAACGATGAAGAAGCCAATAAAATGCTGACTGGTCACATGCGCAGTCCATGGCACATTTAAATAATTTGAATTTGAAAAATATAAAAATGCAGACTCGAATTTTAAATAGCATCAAATATATTGTATCATATGGCCTTATAGTGTTGCTTCTATTACTATGCATGCAATGCAAGACAGAAGACCCAGAGAAGATAATCACAGATTTCAAATCAACTCTGGCTCTGGTGAAAGAGTATGACTATGGCAAAACTCATGCCTGGTTAGATGAATTCCAGAAAACGATGACCAAGGTGTATAATAATCCTCAAATCTATGCTGAGATAGAATCCCTAATGATAGAGGCATTAAAAACCGATGCATTACCTGCTGCAAAACAAATGATATGTACTTATCTGGGCCCTATAGCCTCAGGAAAAGCGGTGCCGGTTCTTAAAGGAATGGTAATGGATGGACATTTATCCGCATCTGCATTGTCTGTATTGCAGCAAATTCCCGATACGTCAGCAGATGAAGCCCTGCTGAAAGAATTATCTGCTGCTGAGGGATTGATAAAACAAGGGATAATCAATGTACTGGCTGTACGAGAAAGTCCAAATGCTGTAAATCCTTTATCGGAATTGATCTTTGATGCTGATTTCCCTATCGGCAGATCAGCCGTATTTGCACTGGGTAAAATTGGTACTGATGAAGCCTGCACATCATTGGAAAAAGCATTTCAAAAGTCCGAAGGTCCTTTGAGATGGGAAATAGCTGATGCCTTGATAGTTTGTGCCGATAACATGATTCCTGAAAGGATTAATGTTGCACTTCCCATATATAACAAAATATATGAATCAAAAGCACCTCCTTCTATCTTTTTTGCAGCTTTAAGAGGTATTATAAAATGTGATCCTGAAAATGGTATAATCCACTTGAGTCAACTGTTAGTAAGCGAAGGTCCCGAAATGCAGACATTGATCATTCCTGTAATCAGAGACATTGATCGGGATGCTGATTTGTCAGAATTTCTCAAGATTATGCCTCAGCTTGGAGAATATCAGCAAATGCAGCTTTTTACCGTAATGGCTGACAGGCAAGACCTTTCTATTAAAGATTTAGTAAAAGAATCGGTTGCTCACGAAAACCCTGATATTCGTTTAGCGGCTTTAATGGCCTTGCGGAATATTGCCTCTGCTTCGGATGTGGAGTTTCTTGCTACAGTTGCCTCTAACTCCTGGGGCAGGGAGAGAGATATGGCCAGGGAATGCCTGGCAATAATAAAAGGGGATGAGGTAGATAATGAGATTATAAAAGGTCTTCAAAATCCGGATCCCAAAATGAGGCTTGAATGTGTTCGTGGTATAGGTGAACGAAACCTGAAAGCTGGCGTTGAACCTGTACTTGTCTCTTTAGAGGATAATGACAGAAAGGTCAGGCTCGAATCTTACCAGGTCCTGGGTAAGCTGGCTGATCCGGATAAATTAAAGGAAATTATTAATGTCTCTTTAGGTGCTACATCTTCAGCCGAGCGTAATGAGGCAGAAAGAACGATCACGCTGATTGCTTTAAAAATTCAAAATGAAAATGACCGGGCAGCTGATATATTGGCAGTTTTACCAGATGTCGAGGATGATGCTTCCCAGGTGATGTTGATCCAGGCATTGGGGAATATTGGAAGTAAAACAGCGCTGCCGATAATTCAGGATTATTTAAATAACCAAAATTCCGATGTTCAGATTGCGGCCATAAAGGCCTTATCCGTCTGGCCTGATTCAACTCCATTGGATGCATTGAAGCAGGTGCTTGAGTCTTCAGAAGATGTTAAAGCACATAATCTGGCCCTGCGTGGTTATATCAGGATGGTTCAGATTGATAATAAAATGACTGAAGATCAGAAATTCGAGGCTTGTAAATATGCCTATGATCTTGCTACCAGTCTGGATGAAAAGAAGATTGTGGTATCAGGACTTGCTGAAATCAAGTCAAAAGGCGCTCTCCAAATGGCTGTCGGACTGCTGCAAAATCAGGAATTGCAATCTGAAGCTGAAGCTGCAATATTGAGTATGGCCGGAGCATTGGGCCGCATCCATCCTGAATATACAAAGACTGAACTGAGAAAGTTGATCAGTACAACGGAAGATCCGGATTTTAAAGCACGTCTTGAGGAGATTCTAAAATGGATGGATTAGATAAGATATAATAAATTAAAGATAACATATGATAATAGTTTTTCCAGTTCGGATGTGTCCGGAAAGAGTAATAATAAAGATGATATTTACGAGCATCTTAGTTTTGCTTCCTGCGATGATCAACGCTCAGGATTTGGAGCCTATTAAAGTGCGATTGCCTTATCCAATGTTTGTAGGTACACCATCGGATTTTGATGTCCCCAACCTCGAGAATCCTCTCGGAAGTGCCAGGCCTCCTTTCCTCGCACCTGCTGGAACAAAAAACCTTGCGCTGGACAAATTTATTGAAAGCACTGATAATGAACCCATTGTGGGTGAAATGGAACTAATTAATGATGGAGATAATGAGGCTTATGATGGATCTTTTGTGGAACTGGGCCCTGGCAAACAACATATTACCATAGATCTGGAAACCACCTGCGAGATATATGCGATATTGATATGGCATTTTCACAAAAAGGCGCGTGTATATAAAGATGTTATCGTTCAGATTTCGGATGATCCTGATTTTGTTATTGGTGTAGAAACATTATTTAACAATGATAATGATAACTCTTCAGGTCTTGGTGTAGGAAAAGACCTCCATTATGTAGAAACTAATGAGGGAAAGCTTATTGATTGCCGGGGAGTGCATGGACAATATATTCGTTTATATAGTAATGGTAATACTTCAAATGATTTTAACCACTATATTGAAGTTGAAGTTCACGGGATCCCCTTAAAGTGAAAAAAAGGAATATAAATTTTTTAATCTTAGTAGCGATAATCCTTACCGGAAGTGTCTTAAGGCTAACCAATTTACCTCAAAAACCAATGCACAACGATGAGGCGGTGAATGCTGTCAAGTTTGGAAATCTTCTGGAGAAAGGAGAATATGTATATGATAAAATTGAATTCCATGGGCCGATCATATATTACCTGACATTGATCCCTGCCTGGCTGAGTAATGTGCAAAATTTTTCTCAACTGAATGAAAGACATTTGAGGGTAGTGCCTGCTATTGCTGGCATCGGACTTTTGCTCCTATTGTTATGGATTGGCCATATTACAGGCTGGAGGGCCATATTTGCAGGCATGCTTTTAGGTGGATTATCTCCTGCAATGGTCTTCTATAGCCGTTATTATATCCATGAAACACTGCTTGTGTTTTTTACCTTCGGATTTATTATATCACTATTTGTCTATTTTAACTACCGGAAAAAAGGATGGCTAATGTTATCAGCCATTTTTCTAGGTTTGATGCATGCCACTAAAGAAACATTTATTTTATCTGTTGTAGTCTTATTCGTTTCCTTTTTTTTAGAACAGATATTCTGGCGAAACAGCGAGATATCCTGCTTCCAGGTGATAAAATCATTGAAATGGCATCAATATCTTATCTTTTTTGGGATAGCCAGTTTCATCTCAATTTTATTTTTTTCTTCTGTTTTCAAAAACCCTCAGGGGGTTATCGATTCGATAACCACGTATGAAAGCTATTTTACCAAAGCGGGTCAAAATGAAGTTCATCAACATCCCTGGTATTACTATCTCAAGATCCTTGCCTGGAATAAAGGTCCAGGGCGCTTAGTTTGGACTGAGCTTCCAGTCCTTATTTTTTCCGTTGTGGGCATCTTTTTTGCCTTTTTTAAAAGAGGTCTCACAGCTGGGGAACAATTCTTCAGGATTATTGCAATATTTTCAATTTTGATGATGGTGCTGTATTCCATTATGCCCTATAAAACCCCCTGGAATATATTGAGTTCCTATTTTGGAATGATATTGCTTGCAGGATTTGGCATCACCCAGGCATTAAATACCTTTCAGAAAGGTTGGATTCACACAACCATTTTAATATATGTGACCGTGGTTTCGTTCTACCTTATTGCCCAGGTTATATATACAAATTATAAATATTCAGCCCATCCTTCAAATCCTTACGTTTATGGTCATACGTCTATAGATGTATTCCATATGGTCGCAAGGATTAAAAATGTTTCTGATATTAACCCCGAAGGGAAAGATTTGTACATTCATGTTATTTGTAGTGAAGATGATTATTGGCCTTTGCCATGGTACTTAAGAGAATTTAACCATGTGGGGTGGTGGAACAAAATTTATTCAGATACACCACTGGTACCATTGATCGTGGTTTCGCCCGATCTAAAAGAACCACTGATTGAAAAAATGTATACCCAACCGAAACCGGGGGAGAAATACCTTTATGTGCCTCTTTTTGATGAAGGTACCGAACTTCGCCCCGGGGTATTATTAAATGCATTTGTAAGGCAGGATTATCTTTCATCCCAGAGATCAAGTGAGTGAACGATTAAATGTTCTAGTAATCGATCTTCTTTTTAATCCTTACTAATTCCGATAACATTTGAAAGAATGTAGTGGTGACTGATAATCGGCTGTCCAGATCGGCTGTCCAGGAAATCGGGAATTCCTCAATCTTATATCCTGCTTTCGCTGCTCGTAGTATTATCTCTACATCAAACATAAATCCTTCTGTGATACATTGCCGGTACAGTTCAAGAGCTACTTCCCCTTTATAGATCTTTAATCCACATTGTGTGTCAGTGAGGTTATAAGGAATTTTTGCCCATAAACGAATGAACATTCTGAATGCATAAGACATGAGACGCCGGTACCACTGCTTTTTTCTGGTAATAAGACTGTTTTTCAGAAACCGTGAACCATGTGCTATTTCACACTGTCCTTTACTAATCATATCAATTCCCGGTAAAATATCATTGTAGGGGACACAAGCACCACTGTCAATAAACAGTACCAGCTTACCTTGTGCTTCCAGGATTCCTGATTTTACGGCATGCCCTTTGCCTTTATGATCCTTATTAGCTATTATTTTTAAAGGTATGTGTAGCTTATTCCTGATATTTTCTAAAATATTCACAGTGTTGTCTGTGCTTCCATCATCGGATATTATTATTTCGCATGACATCTTACTTAAATGGAGGAACTGTGCTGCCAGTTGTATGTCTTTATCTGTTTTATTCCCTTCATTATATACCGGTATGATAATGGAAAGATCCATGAGGGCAATTAACGATGAAGAATTAAAATTTAAAAATAAATACTGGATATTAATTTTTCTAAAATGGAGCCAATATGTGTTTTAGTATAATTTATTATATTATGCAATGAGTCATTATGTGGATATCAATTTGATTTCCAATATATGCATCATATATAAGATTTAGGTCAATGGAAATCAATTATGATTCAATTTTGTTTCGTAAATTAGTTCAAAAGCATCCAAATTTTTTATCAAATGAAGAAATTATATATTTTATTCTGGTTTGTCGTTTTTGCTTGTTTTAATTCGTATGGACAAAACCTTAAGGGAGGTGGAGAGAAGTACCCCGACCTGCATACCAATGAATCCTCTCTTCAAAACTGGCAGGCCCTGCGTTTCGGAATGTTTGTTCACTGGGGGCCTGTGTCCCTGAAAGGAACTGAAATTGGATGGTCAAGGGGTAATCCTGTTCCATTTGAAGAATATGACAATCTATACAAAAAATTTGATCCCGAAAATTTCAATGCGGCCGAATGGGTTGGATTGATGAAAGATGCAGGTATGAAATATCTGATCTTTGTTTCTAAGCACCACGATGGTTTCGTTATGTGGGATACCAAAACAACAGATTACAATATTATGTCCACCCCATATGGAAGAGATGTTTTAATGGATCTTTCTACGGAATGTGAAAAGCAAGGGATTTTATTCGGCACCTACTATTCTATTTGCGACTGGAGACATCCTGATTACCCGGTGGAACATAACAATCCGCAAAGGAGGGAAAATGCAAACATGGATAATTATATAAAATATATGAAGGCTCAGATAAAGGAACTCGTAGAGACATACCATACCAAAATTCTCTGGTTTGATGGGGAATGGGAGGAGCCCTGGACACATGAAATGGGAATGGACCTATACAAATATGTAAGGAGTCTTGATGATGAGATATTGATTAATAATCGTGTCGATAAGGGACGACAAGGAATGGAAGGCGTTAGTTTATCTGATAAGTTTGCAGGTGATTTCGCAACCCCGGAGCAGCAAGTAGGTAGATTTGATCTCTTAACCCCCTGGGAATCCTGTATAACGATTTGCCAGCAATGGGCCTGGAAACCAAATGATAAAATGAAGTCGACTGAAGAATGTCTCCAGACTTTGGTAAGAACGGTGGGGGGTGAGGGAAACCTTCTGTTTAATGTTGGGCCTATGCCTGATGGTATAATTGAAGACCGCCAGGCCGATCGGTTGCGGGAAATGGGAGCATGGCTAAAAGATTACGGAGCTGCAATTTATGAAACAAAGGGAGGTCCAATCCAACCTCAGACCTGGGGAGTATCTACTTCCAGGGGAAAAAAAATTTATTTACATGTATTGAAGCCAGTGAAAGAGATAATTCTACCAAATCTATCAGGAGAAATTTTGGGCATTCGTTCTATGGCAGATGACACTGAGATTGTATTTGATTCAGGTGGCCTTGGCGTGATTATTAAACTTCCAAAAATTAAGAAGAATGTAATTGATTATGTTCTCGAGGTTAGTTTGAAATAGAATACTTTATCCCTTTTGATAAAAAATCATTTAAAGATGGTGATTGGGTAGGTTAATTTAAGAAAGACAATATTGGAGTTTATCTCAGTTGTTTCCGGCTCATATTCATCATATTTATCCGCGCTAACAATCAAATATACTGCACCAAAAGGTGGTTTAAAACGCCATCCAAATAATCCATAGAAATAATATTTATTGATAGAAGAATTATTCTGGGTAAAAATCCGGATCCAAAGATCCTTGGTGAAGAAATAATCAAGGGCAAGAACATTTATAAAGGTATTGCTATTTGATGGATCAGGTGAGTATTTCAATACATTAAGGTCATATGAAATAGACATATCTTTGAATAACCTGACTTGAAAGGCGGCATTCCAGAGTTGAAAATCCCTGTCAAAGTTATGGCCAAATGTGTAACCTGCACTGGCATTGGACCATTCATCAGTATTATATCCAATTTCGAATTTATAAAAATGATTATAGTAATCTTTGTCAAAGAGTTTATACTCGTTGTTGTAGTCAAAGTCAAAACTGAATCTGTTTTTCAAATACATCCGGGCCCCATAAGTCAGGTACCAGCTTCTCAATATTCCTGTCTGGCTCCAGAAAACATTATTTCTCCCAAATACCTGTATATATGATATTTTTTTCTTGATCCACCACCGGTAACTGATATCCCCATCAAGTTCATGCCTGTCATCATCCCTGATGAAACCTGTCTGGTTTACATTATCCCTGAAGTTTTCACCAAAACTTGAGTACCGGATATGATAATGGTAGATATTGTTTTCCCGGGCGAAACGTACAAACCATGCCGAGTGGGATAAAAAATCACCGGGTGCGCTACCTACAAATTGACCAGTAAACTTCCAGGTTTTTCCGAGGTTTAGGACGTAATCAAGGCTTAAGGACCTGACATAACCTCCATCCCAAATTTTATCCGCATAGGTCAAGCCAATATTTGAAGAATTTAATATGTCTCTTTTAACCCTGATAGAATTAAACCAGGCTTTCGGTTCTTCAGTAGAGGGGATCTCTTCAGTTCGGGCAAAAAGACCATTGAATTGGTATTTTCCTACTTTTCCTATGGCCTTCCCTCCATATTGCATATCCCCAATTCGTCTTGAATAGAAATTCTGAATCCTGGTTTGAAACATCTCGTTTCCATCCTGAAAGAACAACCTTTTATCCGGAAAACGGAGTTCCCAGGGGGTGAGGTTAATTTGTTCTTTATCTCCCTCAACTGTTGCAAAATCTGGATTATACGTCAAATTTGTGGCTAGATTTGAACCAATATTAAATAGGAGATCAGCCCCTGCATCCGCTTTGATCTTCTGGTCAACACCTGTAATATCACTATCTTCATACCTTAAAGTACCGTATGGGAATAAGGTCATATTACTTTTTTTCCTACCCCTTGGATTTACACCTGTTAGTTTACCACCTTGTGAAATTCTAAAGTTCTCGCTCACTTCAATCCACCAAGATGTTTCAAGGTTTTCCCTAATTACCCGGCCTAGGTTTAGTCCCCATATTTCTGATTTGGGATTATACAGGATCTTTTCAAAAGGTATGCGGATTTCGACAGTCCACCCCCAATCATGGATCTGGGTATCTGCCTCCCATTCTGTATCCCAGAAGAAATCTATATTTTTTCCATCATCCGTTACTTTTGCATCGGTTAAAGTGCCTATAGGATTGACCATGAAAAGGTAGGCATTCTGATTGTCATTATAGGTGTCTAGTAAAACCGCAATAACATCATCGCTGTCATCTGCCATATCCCTTCGTTGAATTTTGCCTACAATCTCATCTCTTCCATTTGAGAAGCATTTGAAAGCAAAATAGATATTCTTTTCATCCTGCCCAATGTATACGGTTGACTTCCTTGATGATGGCTGTCCTTTAATTGGTTCCAATTGTATGAGTTGTGTAATGGAATCTTCTACTATCCATTCAGCTTCATTGATTTGACCATCAACGACAGGCATATTTTCGAAATGGGTAGCTTTGAAGGAGGGTTGTGAATAGGCATTAAGAACTAATAAAGCAAAAGCAAATTGCAGGTAAAAAAATATTTTATATGGTGTCCATATGTTCACAACAATTCTGATATAAATATATAGTATATTTTATATTCAAGTTTACTGCTAAGTATAAAAGATGATGAATAGAAATCTTTCTGTATTAATTGTGCCAGTGATACGGCATTCCAAATCTGAAAATCTCGCTTATTATTGTGGTTAAAAGAATAGTCTGTCCAGGTAATATGACCAGGCATAAATGATTTTAGCTCTGATACCGATAAATTTTTTAGATTTTGCAGGAGAAATCGGTATAGATTAAGATAAAAACTTCAATTTTTTTAAGAGCGGATTAATTTTTTTCAAAAAATTTTAGATTTTTTCCTAAAAATAACTGGAATCATGTCATTGACAGAAATTTGAATAATATTAAGGCTGATCATTTAGCAATTTACCATGATGTTTTGCCTGTACTCATTAATGACTCCATACCCAGAATCTAAAATTAGCCATATTTTTCATAGATGATTCACAATTCTTAAAATCTAAATTATAGTAGGTCGGAATGAGTATAATCAACTAATTGTTTTAAAGAGTTACTTTAATGATAAATCTTTAAAAAATTATAATTAATATAAAATTAATTTAATAAATGCATAGCCATAACTGATGAGTTTTTTGAGCGCATTTTTACCATTAAGATTTGTATAAAACCAAGATCACAAAAAATTGAATAAGAGCAGTAAATCTCCGGAATAACGACGATTATATTATATATATTATATTTTATATTTAAAAAGTACCATAAAATGTAAAAATTTTCTATATTGCAAAATAATTCTACACCCCTTTTACAAATATTATTTAGTGTATTTTTGCACAGTCAAGGGTAAAAGAATTCAGATATATCTTCTGATAATAAGAGTAAGAATTTGAAACCAAGCATTCGAACCTTTCTTGCGAGTTGTTTTTGTTTAGCATCAGTTATCGTTCATGGCCAAAGTGGAGTATCCACTGATCCTGATGGACGAGTGACTGAACCTATCTCTGTATCTGATCCAAAGATCAATTCTAACATAGAATCACAAAATGTAGATCCATCAAACCTCTCGCTATCAAATGGTGATACCAGATTGGTGGAGATTATTGATGGAGCTGCTTGTGCCACGCTTACATATTATGAGAATGATGGAGTTGTCACAATAGAAGATGATGTTTCGTTAAGTAATTCTTCCGATTCCTATCTTGAAGGAGCAGCTGTTCATATATATGAAAATTTTAAGTCTGATCAGGATTCACTTGTATTTGATGACAGGGATAACATAATCGGGACATACGATCATTCTAAAGGAAAGTTAATGCTAAGCGGCATTGCATCAATGGCAGACTATAAGAAAGCCCTTTCTTCCGTAGGTTATATTAATACCAGCGAGGACCCGGTCGCAGAACGCCGAAAGGTAAATTTCTTTGCTGATGATGGGACGGACAGCCACAATTTTGAGCGCACCTATATTGATGTGGTTCCAGTCAATGATCCTCCTATTATTTCAGGGTCAGAAACGGTTTTATTATATGCGCCGGGAAGTGGAGCTGTTGAAATTGATACCATGATATCTATTATAGATGTTGATGATACCTTAATTCAAAAGGCCCGCATATGGATCAGTAATAATTATAAGATTTCAGAAGACCTGATAGAAGTAGCAGAGAAATATGGCCTGTCTATAACCTATGATGTGCCATCTGCCCATCTTCATATCATCGGGCCGGCCCCAATACATGAATATGAAGATATTATGTCGATGGTCACATATATCAATACCAATCCTGACCCGGAACCTTCTACGAGAAAAGTAGGATTTAAGGTATGGGATGATGATGTTCGCAGTAATTTTCATTATAAAAAAATTGAGATCTTGCCGGTTAATATGCCTCCGGAAATTGTTGGAGAAGATGGTTCTCCCATCGATACAATATATATTTCTACGATTCAAAACGTCCCGGTTGATGTATGTGTGGATGCGAGGGATCCGGAAGGAAATATAGCCGCAATTTCGACAGTAATATCCCATACGGGGAATGGATCGGCAGCAGATCTAATAGATTTGTGTTTTACTTTTATCCCGGCATTGGACTTTATTGGTACTGACACACTCACGGTTCATGTATGTGATGACGGTATTCCTTCCAAATGTGATACAGTTATTGTAATTGCAGATGTGGAACCTGAACCTGATGCTACACCATACATAGTAGATGTTACAGGCACAACAATTGATACAGTATATTTTGAAACTGATGAAGATGTTGCACTTGAATTCTGCCTGTATGTGGATGTGCCAGAGGGAGAGGAGTTGGGATTAGGTAGTATCTCAGAGGCAGGTGATAGCACAGCCCATGGCACTTTAAATGAAAATGATGAGGGACCGTATTGCTTTGTTTATCAACCTGAAGAAAATTTCTTTGGGCAATCAAGCTGGATTATAAAGGTGTGTAACGACAGTGTCCCTCCAGCCTGTGACAGTGTAGTGGTTATTATAGATGTGTTACCGGTTAATGACGAGCCTGTTGCTGTGAATGATACAGTAACTGCAATCAGTAACTATACCCTAACCGGGAATGTTACGGATAACGACTACGATATTGAAGGGGATAACCTGATTGTAAATGAAAATCCTGAAGCCGGCCCTATGCATGGTGCCGTGGTCCTTCACCCTAACGGAAATTTCGAATACACTGCCGATCCAGGTTATCTGGGAGAGGACAGGTTTACATATATAGTTTGTGATGATGGTAATCCATCCCTATGCGCTTCAGCAGATGTGGTTATAACGGTCGAAGAAGTGCCCTTGAAAGTCTACAATGCTGTCTCACCTAATGGAGATGACCTGAATGATTTTCTGTATATCGAGGGCATAGAGTATTACCCTGATAATTTACTGAGCATATATGACAGATATAATAATCTGGTTTATGAAACACTAGGTTATAACAATAATAATGTCACCTGGGTTGGACAGGCAAATAAAGGTATGTCAACAAAAGACTTGCCGGGTGATACCTATTTCTACATACTGATTCCAGGGGAAGGAACGCCTCTGTTAAAAGGATTTATAATGTTAAAAGTAGAATAATATATGAAGAAAACTTTACTGTTATTCTTTTTTATATTGATCTTCGCAGGCGTTTCTAGTGCTCAACAGCAAGCTACCTACGCTCAATATATGTTCAATGGACTGGCGATCAACCCAGCATATGCGGGAAGTCACGGTTCCTTGAGCACCACTGCGTTATTTCGATATCAATCCATCGGAGTGCCGGGAGCCCCGAATACACAAACAATTTCAGCGCATTCTCCTCTTAATAATGAAAGGATCGCCCTCGGTATGCTGATCATTCATGACAAGATAGGGGTTATTGACCAGGTGGGTGTTAATGCTATATATGCATATAGATTGTTCCTGTCTTCAAATAATCAAAGTCCGAAAGTGCTTTCCTTCGGACTTCAGGCAGGAGTAAGTACGTACAGGGCCCAATATTCACAACTTGATATTTATCATCCTACTGATCCGTCTTTTACCCAAGATGTAAACCAGACCATGCCCGCCTTTGGTTTTGGCATATATTACTATTCGGAAAAATTCTATGCTGGACTTAGTGCCCCGAATTTAATGTATAATGTATTTGACCGTGGTAACGAACTTGAAACCATTGTACAATCGAATCCTATCATATTGAACTCGGGTTATGTGATTACCTTAAGCCGTTTGATGAAACTCAGGCCTAACTTTCTGCTAAAATTGTTGGACCAAAAAGTGGTTGAATTAGATCTGAATGCCAATATTTCATTTGATGATGTTCTATGGCTGGGTGTTTCCTATCAAGTATCAAGCGCTGTTAACCTTCTGGCAGAGGTACAAATAACCAACCAATTGCGTATAGGATATTCCTATGCCTTCAGAACAAGTAGTATTAAAAGAGTTGACCTCGGGTCTCATGAATTCATGATCAACTACAGGTTCAAATATCCGAAATCCGGGATCGTTACCCCAAGACATTTCTAAGCTGATATGAAGAACTTACTCTTATTCCTGGCCTTTGTGCTTATATTGGGTCACTCCGTCAGTGGGCAGAGTTCTAATATCTCTACGCTTTTCCAAAGTAATCTTCGTAAAGCCGATAATTATTACAATAAACTTCAATACCAGAACGCCATAGAATTTTATAAACGGGTATTGGAAAGAGATTCCAGCCACTTCAAATCCAAGCTTAGGCTGGCTGAATTATATATGATTTTGAAAGATCCTGATTCATCGGCTGTCTGGTACGATAAAATTATATCAACAGTTAATGATCCATCCAAAATAGATCCTGAACACTATTATAATTATGCGCAGGTGCTTTCTTCAACTAATAGATATGAAGAAGCATTATCCTGGTTTGAGCTATATGCAGTTCTTGTCCCTGGAGATTCAAGGAATATGGATAAAATCCAGTTTCTGAATAATATGGACTATTATTTGAGTGATTCCAATCTTTATGAGCTTATCGTCCTGCCTTTCAATTCTGACCATTCTGATTTTGGCGTTAAATATTATGATTCCGGTTTTGTATTTATCTCTTCAAGGGATAAGCGGGTATTGCTGACAAATAATGCTAAATCAGCGATGTCGGAAAAGGAATCCCCTTTAAATCTGTATTATGTAGGTTTAGATTCGCCTGATCACTACCAGGAACCGGCTCATTTCCAAAAAGAGCTAAAAACGAGGTTCCATGAAGGGCCATTGGCATTTTATGCTGACAACAAAAAAGTGATTTTCACCAGGAATAATTATTATGAAGGTAAAAAAACAAGAAGTACCCTGGGGATCTTAAATGTAGGCCTCTTTACTGCAGAGCTGGATGACAATAACAACTGGAAAAAAATTGAAGCGTTTGAATACAACAATCCTGAATATTCAAATGGCCACCCAAGCCTGTCGGAAGATAATAAACGATTGTATTTTTCATCAAATATGCCTGGCGGTATAGGAGGAAATGATATTTACGTTTCTTTTGATGAAAACGGAAAATGGGGTAAACCTGTCAATCTGGGACCTGAAATAAATACACCTGGTGATGAGATGTTCCCTTATATTTCGGACGACAGCACATTATATTTTGCATCAGATGGATGGGGAGGTTTTGGAAGCCTGGATATATTCAGGGCACTTGGTCATGACAGTGTTTTTATAAGTCCTTATAACCTCGGATTCCCAATCAATACCAATAAGGATGATTTTGCACTGGTAATTAATGAAAAGGAAAGGAGTGGTTATTTCTCGTCCGACCGCGAAGGTGGTAAAGGCTTCGACGATATTTATGCTTTTAATGTAAAATCATTTAAGATACATGCCAGGGTGTTGGAACTGTTCCGGAAGGAGCCGATCCCGGAAGTACTGGCTTCCCTGATCAATATAGAGGGGGACACCATCGATCAAAGGTATTCAGACAAAAATGGCAGGTTTCAAATGGAATTACCCTTCGATTCTGAATATACCATTAAACTGACCAAGGATGAGTATACCCAATATGAGTATATTCATTTATCAACCTTAGACCGTAAATCAGGAATTGATAGCCCGGATTATTATATGTGGAAACACGAATTGTTTTCTGCGGGCATTATATTTAATAATGAGACCCATATTCCCATGCCAAATGTATTGGTTATGCTCCATAACCAGACAGACAATGTGATAGATTCAACATTTACTGATGACCAGGGGAAATATGTGTTTCCTTTATTGCCGGACAAGTCTTATGAAGTGATGGCGGATAAAGAGGGATATTTGGCTGACACATTGCCAGTGATGACTAACCGGGTTCAGGAGGGAACCATATTAAATGACTTCGTTCTGGAGTCCGAGTTCATTGAAAAGGTATTTGTGTATTTCGATTTTGACAAGAGCAACGTCAAATCAAGATTCTATCCTGACTTAAACCGGATGGTGGATCTTTTGAATAAATATCCAGACACAAGGTTCTCCATCGGTGCCCATGCTGATGCCAGGGGCAGCAATGCATATAATCAGGCCTTGTCGGAAAGAAGAGCAAACTCAGTAAAGAGATATATGATCGCTAAAGGGATTGATCCCTTACGGATAGATACCAGAGGATTTGGTGAATTGCTGATCATAAACCGCTGTGTGGACGGGGTAAATTGTCAGGAGATTGAGCACTCAATCAACCGAAGGGCCGAATTAAAGGTCGAATTTGGAAGTATGGATCAAAGTTCAGCTTCTATATATAATACAGGAGATCCGAGAGATCAATAGTATGTATTTAATTACCTCAAATTAAGATAGTTTCTTATTTTTGCCCTTCTGACTAATGAAATAATGAAAAAGGTCCTGGGGTTTATTTTAACACCTATATTTTATTTTGCATTTGGATTAATATTGGGCATATTTCATCCCATCCAGGTAATTTGCTGGAATTTCTGGGGTTATACTGCCCATAAACGTTCGGTTGAGATCCTTAATTTATTCTTAATCCGATCCCTGGCATTGCTCGGTTCCAGGGTACGGTTCGAAGGATTTGAGAAACTGCCTGTCAACAGGCCATTGATCATCATATCAAACCACCAGAGCTTGTTTGACATTCCTCCCATTGTGTGGGGATTTAGAAGGCAGCAAGCCAAGTTCATATCAAAGAAAGAACTGGGTCATGGTATCCCTTCCATTTCGTATAACCTCAGGAAAGGGGGCTCGGTATTAATTGACAGAAAAGATCCCCCGCAGGCAGTAGTTGAAATAAGCAATCTTGGTAAAAAAATAGAAGAGAATAATTATTCCGCTGTAATATTCCCGGAAGGGACAAGGAGCCGGATTGGGAAATTGAAAAAATTTAAGGTAAGAGGGATACAAACCTTGCTGGAAAACGCGCCATCAGCATTGATTGTTCCTTTCGTGATTGATGGTAATTATAAGTTACAGGAAAATGGTGACTTTCCATTAGGGGTTGGAATTAAACTGAAATATGCTGTTTTAAATCCTTTTGAACAAGATGGATTAAGTGCAGAGGAAGTAACAGAAAAGTCAGAAATGCAGATCCGCGAATACCTCGGTCAATTATGACCATCCATCAATTGCCAATACTGCCTTCTCTTTTTTGAATATTCAACAAAAACACCTTTTTCTTATATTTGAAACCATTTTCAATCCACGAATAGATTTGCCATAACTTATTCTTTCATACTTCATCATTGCGAACTAAATAAATTCAATTAAGTATCGCGCTAAAAGTCTGATTCTATCTGTTCTGAGTAACTCTTTAAATTAATGTCTTATAGAATAGAATTCAGTAACCATTAACTTTCCCTTGCCGTTTCACAATTAACAAACCCACAATATAAAGAAGAACAAATCTAAATGAATATCAGGGTTTATGCATCTAAATGATCTTGATGCCATATAATTTGGAAATGTTAAAAAATTCTTATGTTTCAGGGTGATACATTTGAAGGTTTGAGTTTCTGACCAGACATTGGTGGATAATTACTTAAAAATCAGCAGGTTAGAAACGTCCCTCCATTAAATCATTATTTTGAAGAGTAACGGATGACTGCTATATAAAGCATAGTCCAGTTTATCAACTTTTTAAAATTGAAAAAGGTATTTATACTTTTGGTGAATTGTAAGAATTTAAGGACTAGGAAGGTTCATTTTCCTCGCAATATCGATGAAACGAGGATTTTCCCGTAATCTGTTGAAGTCCCAAATTCTAGTAAATACATATGGCATAATGGGATGGTGCATTTCAAATCCTTTTTCTAGCCACTTGATTGCTTTATCATCCTGATTTACCATATAATAGTAATAAGCCATATCGGCGGGATTAATTAAGTTGATGGGATAAACATAACCACTTTCAGCCAAACCTTCCAGGTGGTGTACCATTGCTTCATGTGCGGCAACAAATCCCTGGTTATTAAAAATCTCGTCAATTTTGTTTATTTCATCTATTTCAATTATTTGTTTCTGAATTAAATTAAGTTTCAATGCTTTCCATCCTCGTTCGTACTCCCCACATTGGTAAGTTGCAAGTATCCAATTTTCATTGGCAAGAGCGTGTTCCGGATCATTAGCCAGGATTTTTTCATAATAAGTCATAGCAGTTTCACAATCGCCAACACATTGATATAGTGCCGCATATAATGCCTGTATCAATGGATTTAATGGATCCAGGTCAAGCGCCAATTGGCCCTGTGTTAATGCCTCATCAAACCTCTGAAGGATACTTAATAAGTGTGCATAAAAGATCCTTGACGTGACGTCGTTAGGATTAATAGCAAGGGCTTTTATGAAATCTTTTTCTGCCTCATCCCATTTCCATTCGTACAGGTAGGCACTCATAGCCCGTATATGATGAGCATTAGAAACATTCGGATCCAGTTCAAGCGCTTTATCAAGATTGTCGTACACATTTTGATAGGCAACAGAAGGAGATTCATAGCCCATCGTTGCGAATGCTATCCAGACTTGTGCCAGACCGGTATATAGAGGTGCCCAGTCAGGATCCTTCTCAATAGCAGTGTTCAATAATTCCATGGCTTCGTACACCGCTTCCATGCTCATATCCTCCATGTAACTAAATCCCTTCAGGTATGAATTATACACCTCCCTGTCAACTGTTCTTGATCGGGCAAGTAATTGCTCTTCCTGGGGAGTTAAGGCAGCATTAATCCTATTAGCAATATCCTTGGTTATCTTGCTATACAAATTAAGAATCTGGCTTCTTTCCGCCTTGAAATCATGAATCAAGAGTTCATTTTCTTCCTGATCAAATATTTTCATCTGAAGACAAACACTATCTCCTATACATAGCACTCCCGTCTCAATAAAAGTATTAATTCCCAACTCTTCAGCTATTTCCGGAATGGACTTATTGATGTTCTTTATGGCATTGGCGGTTGTTTTTGACTTTACATTCAAAGCACTGATCTTACCAATATCGCTGATAAGGGCGTCATGCATACCTGCCACAAAATAATCCAATGTATCTGTTCCAAGATAATTGTTAAATGGCAAAACTAAAACCGATGTCCCAGGTTCAGAGGAAGATTTAGTAAGTTTTGGCAGAAAATGATACAATGCATAAGCTACTAAGGCTATGACTATTATTCCAACTACTATAGTAGTTCTTCCAAAACTCAAAGGTCGAACCAGTTCACCAGTATCGAAGGAAAAATCAAGAAGGTTCTCATCCTGACAGGTAACTTTATAAATACCAACAGGCTTTGTTACGCCTTTTAAAGGTTGTTCTCCTAAGTAATCAATTTCTAATCCTTCTTTATTCTTAATATCATTGTATACAGTTTCAGATATTACGATGCTATTAGAACTGACAGCATTCTGTATTCTGGATGCAACATTTACCCCATCACCCAGCACATCTTTTTTCTCGAAGATCACATCGCCTTGATGAATACCAATGCGCACCGGAATTTGAACTTCTGTGGTTGCTTTCTGAATGGAGACTGCACACATCACAGCATCTATATTGGAGTTAAAGCTGGCCAGGATACCGCTACCCATTTCTTTCAACCATCGGCCATTGAATTTTTTGATTAATCGCTTGTGGATTCGCTGGTTTTTTCTGAGGATTTCAAACGCTTTCTTCTCATCTTCCTTTAGTAAGGAATCATAACCGACAATGTCGGTAAACATGATGGCTGCTAAGCGTCTTTGTGACATGGCTGTTTGTGGTTAAATAAAAATCAGCCGCACTAATACCTATCTTATTACAAGTTACGGAATTTTGATGAAAGTCAAGAATTACCTATTAGCAAAAATGTTTACCATAAGTAAAAATGAACTGTTAGGGAATTCCTTTTGTTATAATGGTAAAGGTGATTTTTATAAGGATCCATTATATCAATCCAATGACTCTAAACCTTATTCTTAACTACCCAAAATTTAATACAATGGAAACAGCATCTACCGCCAATGATCTTATGAATTACAAAGCCAGGGAGGCACGTGAAACCAAAAATCCCAATCTCAGGCTTAAAAACCTTGACAACCTACGAGAGAAAGCGTCTGATGCATTCTTATACTGTGGATTAAAAGTATGATTAGGGAAATCTCTAATTTTTAGAGATTTCATTAATTAGTTGTTTTTAGTAATTCAATATTTTTTATAAAATCGATATTATCTTAAAAATAATTCTGCTCTGTACTGAATATTCCAGGAATTAGATAAAATATAAATTTATTCTATTAATAATAAATCGAATTCCATAAGGTTCGGCTAAAGGATATCTTGGATATTGTTGATAGTTGGTTCGCTATATGTGACCCTTAAGCGTAAAGCACCTGATGCATTCTTAGGATGTGGGGCAATAGTCATACACTCTATTAGTAGAAACCATTTCAGGCTTGAAAAACATATAATAGTCGAATTCTCAATAGGTCTCAAAAATCATAAGTCCTTATACGAGTTTATCCCCCATTTTTAAGGAGATATAGGAACTTTTTGTACATTTATAAACAAGTTGTACCTCATTAATGAAAAGGCAGAACAAATTATTTTTAGGAATATACTTACACTTTAAAAAAAAGTAATGAAACAATGTTTATTAAAAATATTCTCTCTTTCGATATTAATTGCTTGTAATAATGAAAAGGAGACTAATCAAAATATAGATAATCAGACCATTTTATATCAATTAGCTGCCAATTATGTGCAGATGCCGGAAAAGTTAATAACCAGTAGTTTGGATAGTAGTGTTTATGCACAATATGCTATGCCAACTGAGAAGTACGGCCATGGGGTTTTGGGAGATAAAATAGAAGCAGGGCAATTGGTGGCAGTGGTTGATGGTGTTTTTTATGAATTCACACTGCAAAGTGATTATGTTTATGAAGATATTCGCCCGCGATTATATGATGTGGACGGCGATAATAAGCTGGAATTTATCACAATAAGAACAAATGTATCTAAAGGAGCTGGAATTGTCATTTATAAAATAATTAATGAACACTTATTTGAATATGCATATGTTCCTGAGATAGGAGCATCTTATAAATGGTTAAATATTGTAACGATAAACGACCTTGACAATGACGGGATCGTAGAATTGGTTTGGATACAAACACCACATATAGGAGGTATCTTGAAGGTGGCAAAAATAAATGCAGGAGCATTACAAGTTTTAGACACTAAATCGCAATATAGCAACCATGAAGGCGGGGAGCGTAATATGTGTTTGTCCATCTTAACAGAGCAGTCTTCTCAAAAGATATTTTACGTTCCTAATCAAAGTAAAAACAAAATAATTGGATTCACTTTTAAAAATAATGGCTTAAATATATTTGAAGAAATTAATCAATTAGTTGATTTCTCAAAAACATTAAGTTCTCAATATAATTTTAGCAACCCAATAGAAGAAGATATTAACTGCATATATGTCAAATAAATTTTACCGGAAGCAATGTTATATTGATCTACTGAAAAAAAATGAGTAATATGGATCAATGTAATGTTTAACAAAAAATAAAATTAAAATTATAAGAAAACGAGGCACAACATCGTGTATAGTGCATTTGGCGGATCATACAAAATTATGGCTTGGTTTCTTTCGCTAAGTTTAGGAGCGGTTGGAAAAACAAGTGCCCCGAAGCACCAAACGACAACATACACGAGGAACGATAGTGCACATGAAAGACAATGTTTCCCATCAAAGTAATGTGGACTGATTAAGGAACTAAAATTATCTAAAACTTATTGTTCATTTGACTAATAGGAGTGGGTAAAGTCAACAAAAATGTAGAATTATATATTAGGCATTTCTATATTAAACAGGAACAGATAAACCATTCCTGGAATGATATTCAACAATCAAGGTTTTCTGTAGAAATAAGGTCTACCTTTAAGTAAATCAAATAATAATCAATGGCTAATCCTCTTAATGAACAATTAAACTTGCCTCCTGAACTGGGAAAAATACTTAGTTCCTGGAGGCTCATTGTTTCAGTGCTATTTTTAATTATCATATTATGGACATCCATATTTCAGATTAGCACTGAAGAAGTAGGCGTTATTACACGATTTGGCAGGTATGTACGTCAAGTAGAACCAGGTTTGAACATGAAAATTCCTTTTGTTGAAGTCGTTTTCAAAGTTCCGGTGGAACGGCAGCAGAAACTTGAGTTTGGATTCCGGACCTCAAGTGCAGGAATCGATTCTGAATATAGCCATTCGTCAACTACAAAAGATGAATCTCTGATGCTTACAGGTGACCTTAATCTTGCCGAAGTGGAATGGGTTGTTCAATTCAGGGTTGACAATGCATATAATTACCTCTTTAAGGTCCGCAATCCCGAAAACACGCTCCGTGATATCTCCGAGGCAGCAATGCGACAAATCGTTGGTGACCGTACCGTGAATGAAGTGCTGACTGTAGGCCGAACGGAAATAGGAAGCCAACTTGAAGAGCTGATCCAGGCCATTTGCAGGGAATATTCAATGGGTATTAAAATAGAACAGGTAGTGCTTCAGGATATCAATCCACCCGAACCGGTAAAAGCCGCTTTCAATGCTGTTAATGAAGCCCAGCAGGAAAAGGAAACGTTAATTAACCAGGCTAAATCGGAATATAATAAGGTAATACCCAAAGCAAGTGGTCAGGCGTTAGAAACCATTCAAAAGGCTGAAGGGTATGCTACAGAACGGGTAAACATGGCACAAGGAGAAGTTGCCAGGTTCAAGGCCCTTTATAGTGAGTATGTTAAGGCCCCGGAAGTGACTAAAAGAAGGATTTACCTTGAAACGATGTCGAATGTAATCCCCAAAATCGGGAACGTAGTCATTACCGACCAAGAAGGCAACAATGTTTTGCCGCTATTACAGATGCAGATGAATGAAAAAAAAGAAAATAATGAAAACTAAAATAATATTACTGGCATTCTTAGCCCTTATTATCATTATTGGCTTGTCGGGAAGCGCATTTATTGTGCAGGAAAAAGATCAAGTAGTAATAACTCAATTCGGCAGACCCATTGGAAAAGCGCTGACCGAACCCGGCATATACTTTAAGGTTCCTTTTATACAAGTTGCCAATTATTTCGAAAAACGATATATGGAATGGAACGGAGATCCGAACCAGGTTCCAACCAAAGACAAAAAGTTCATTTATGTCGATACCTATGCAAGATGGCAGATCACTGACCCGCTCCAATTCTTTAAACGACTTACAAACGAACGAGGGGCTCAATCACGTATTGATGATATTCTTGATGGAGATACAAGAAATTTTATTGCCAATAATAATATCGAAGAAGCTGTAAGAACCAGTAACAGAACCCCTGTTTCATCCGATAGTGAAATCATAAGTGATTCTCTGACCGTTATTTATGTAGGCCGGGAAAAGATTCAGAAGGAAATCCTGGCATCCGCTAACAAACAAACGGCAGACCTGGGAATTGAGATACTGGATTTTCGATTTAAGCGCATCAATTATGTGCAGGAAGTACAGGACCAGGTATATGAACGAATGAAAAGTGAGCGTTTCCGTATCGCTGATAAATTTCGATCGGAAGGTCAGGGAGAAGCTTCCCGTATTAATGGTGAAAAGGAAAGGGAACTTAAAAGCATACAATCCAACGCATTCAGAGAGGCTGAACAGATAAAAGGTAAAGCAGATGCCGCTGCCGCGTTGATATATGCCCAGGCTTATGATCAATCAAGTCAATCGAGGAATCTGTATAGTTTTCTGAAATCAATGGAAACATTTGAGAAAACCTTTGATAATAAAACATCCATTTTTATTTCTACAGACAGCGAATTGTATAAATACCTGAAGAAAATGGATTGACAAAGGCTCATATTCAGTATCACTTATTCAAAGGGAAGGATATGTGCCATACATATGCATAAGTGGATGTCTGTGAACGACAGGCAGAACGTTCATGGAGAATGGTACATACATTAGTGAATTACAAGATTACTCACATTACACTGATCAGCAGCAAAAGAAAGCATCTGATGCATTCCTTTTTACTATGCATAGAGAAAATTGACTTTTAAAGTGTTTCTACGATCTCGGTTTTAAAAATATGTAATAGCATCATTCTAAATGCTTAATAAAGCATCTCTAAAAGTATTGTGATTATTATCATCTCAATAAACTATTTCATCATACACTTAACTTTATTATTGCATCTGGTAAAAGATTTGGATGTTTAAAACCGTTAGTGTTCAAACATGCACGAAGCTCGCAGACTCGTGGAAATTATGTTTACCGATATTGTCGGTTATACCGGACTCATAGGTTTTGATCGTATGTCTTGAAATTCTTTAGCTTCCGGATACATTAAAATTTACAACCAACTTTTCCCACATCAGGGAAACCGTCCCATCATCACTGATTTTGAATGTCATCTTTTCGGTATTATCAGCAACTTGTTCGGATTTAACCTTTACCCTAAGCACATCCTTAGATTCATCGTAACTGAATGCACCCCATTGATCTGATACTGAATTGAAAATGATTACCCATTCATTTTCACCGGGAATGGTAAACAATCCATATTTTCCTGCCTTTAAAGATTCTCCTTCAACTTTTACATCAGTGCTTGCTTCAAATGTGGTGGCTTCATTTGCTCCTGTTCTCCATACTTTCCCATAGGGTACCAATCCACCCCAGATTTCTCTTTCCTTAACGGAAGGTTGACTGTAATCGATGGTAACTAATGTGCTACCAACATTTCCAGATACTTTTGCCGGCGGGCTTGGCCTTTGGGATTTGTCATCTTGGGCTGAAATTGTAGCTGAAAAGAAAACAAAAGAAATAAGAGCTACAACCATCGTAACTTTTTGCAAATAATTTTTCATGATTTTATCAATTTGAAGATTAAGTGAGTATATAATCTAATAGTGCAAGTTAAATTTAAATAATGTCTTTCACATTAACTAATAATAACAGAATTACAATGACGCCTGGAAGATATATTGGATGCTTACTGGTTTGAAGATTTGGACCAATTAAGGACACTAATTCAAAAATGGAAAGAGGATTACAATTTCAAGCATCCTCATAAATCATTAAATGGAATACCTCCTGTTATATATTATTAATAATGCTGCGAATAGTGGAAAAGTACAACCCAGAATTCCAGCCCTTAACTTTACTACAATTAACAGCTCAACAACAATGGAATTAAATCAAAAATGTATAATTTAATGTGGTCCGAAAAAAGGGAAGGCTACAGTCATTCCAGCACTTTTATTAGCAAAGATGACAGGGTATTTGCTTTTAATTCTATTCATAACGCACATGATAATGTATATTAACATTTGTTGTCAATTAAAAAACACTATTGGAAATGACTATAAAACCTGTCCAAATATACCGGCAAACAATTTTAGAAAATTGTCTCTTATAAGGGCATTGAACTATGTAATTCAAATAATTTGATTAAACGCTTCCAGCCAGGCATTTTTCATAAGCCAGGCCCCGCCAATTGATGGATGCACACCGTCAGGACACCAATACGTGACCGGAGCAGTTTTTAGAGCATTGTTAAATACTTCCTGATACGGAATAAATGCAGCATCATAATCTTTGGCAATCTGCCTTGCATATTTCTGATAGTCTGGGAAGTCATTATCCCATTCGGAAGTAATAGCTGAACCTCCCTTAACAGCAAAAGGTTCCCCTATAATAAGCTTAACATCAGGGATTGCTTTTTTAGTTTGGTCGAGCAAAGCCCTGAAATCATCACTATAGGATTTGGCGGTACCTCCATAATTTCCAGTTAAAGTGTGCCAGAAATCATTAACCCCAATCAGTATGCTCAATACATCCGGTTTGAGATTCAGACAGTCGTCATCCCATCTATTAGCTAACTGATTAACTTTGTTGCCACTAATACCTCGATTATAACATTTTAGCCCCTTTTCAGGATTATTTCCCAACAAATCAGCAATAACCTGGAATGCATAACCGCTTCCCAATCCCCGTCCATCGTTTGGATAATAGTTACCCCGGTTTCTGCCAGCATCAGTTATGGAATCTCCCTGGAACAAGATCGTTGAATTCTCTGGAATATCTTTTCTGGAATTTTGAGGTTTAGCTATAGAAAGATAAGGAAGGCTGGAAAGGCCAACACCAGTAAGGGCAATTTTTTTAAAGAAATCCCTTCTTTTCGATTTTTTCTTATTGGTCATTTTACGAAAAATTTATAGTTATATTCCTATTTATAATTTTCAATTAAAAGGACTGAAATTTAAAAATAATAATCTTTAAGTAAAATTTGATGAGATAGTTTGTGTTGTAATTTACAGTAAATTCTGGTTTTAAATGTAATTAACATATTATTACATAAATTTTCTTATATGATAAATGGCAAATTCAAATATTTTGTATTTTGCATAATATCATTTTAATAAACTCAAAATGTACTCCTACATATCCAAATCAGGATCTGTCTTAATCCTGTTTACACTTAGCCTGGCAGTAGCCATAGCACAACCGGATGATTTCACAATAGCAAACTCTTGCATCCCGTGTTCAGAGATAAAAGATCTGCGCCTGCCTGATGTTACCATTCTGGAGGCAACTGCTGTGAATACAGAATCTGCAGAATTGAAAACAAGCGATAAGGCTCATTGCAAGATCTTAGGCAGGATAGGGAAAGAAATTCACTTTGAACTATTGCTGCCAGAAGAATGGAATGGAAGGTTTGCCATGGGAGGTGGTGGCGGATTTGTTGGGAATATTCAAAATATGGCCAGGTATACGATCAACCAGGGATTTGCAACAGCTGGAACTGATACTGGTCATAAAGCGAATGGAATTAAAGCGGATTGGGCACTGAACAATATGGAGAGACAGTTGAACTTTGGGCATATGGCCATCCATAAGACTGCAGAAGTCTCCAAAGTCCTGATCTTTAATTTTTACTGTGCTGATCCGGAGTATTCCTATTTTATTGGATGTTCCAGAGGTGGGGGGCAGGCAATGATGGAAGCCCAGCGTTATCCTGAAGATTTCGATGGAATCTTAGCAATGGCACCTGCCTTTGACTGGCCGGCCATTGCTGCTGAATTCATCCAGAACTCCAAAGCTTTGTATCCTGATCCCCAAAACCTCGAAAGCCCAGTACTGACAAAAGACAATCAGAGATTACTTCAGGAAACAGTTCTAAAAACCTGCGATGAAATAGACGGCCTGAAAGATGGATTAATTACAGATCCAAGGAATTGTGATTTTAATCCGGAAGATTTGCCAGTATGTCCGGATGGGAATGCAGGAGACAATTGCTTCACAGTAGAACAAATTCAAGTGATAAAGACCATTTATGCTGGTGTAAACATTGATGGGAAGGAAATTTATCCTGGTTTCCCTCTTGGTGGAGAGAATAGAGGTGGTGGTTGGAATAATTGGATTGTAGGTCCTGAAGCATCCCTGAAGCCTCTTGGTTTCCCAAGTCTTCAATTTGGATTTGGAACAGAAATTTTCAAATTCCTCGTTTTTAATGATCCTGACTGGGATTATTCAACATATAATTTTGAAAACTTTTTCAGTGACACCCAATATGCCGCTTCATATCTTAATGCTAACAATCCGGATTATTCAGCTTATAAGAAAAGTGGGGGAAAAATACTTTTTGCACATGGTTGGGAGGATGCCGCACTATCAGCTCTCGCCACAATAGACCATTTCGAATCTATCCTTCAGGCAAATCCTGATGCAGACGATTTTACAAAATTATACCTTCTCCCCGGCGTTTTGCATTGTGGCGGTGGACCCGGACCAGACCAGGTTGATTGGCTCAATGTGATCCGGGCTTGGGTGGAAAAAGGAGAGGCTACTGACAGGTTAGTGGTAAATAAAGTCCAAAAGGGGAAAGTTGTTTTGTCCAGACCTTTATTTCCCTATCCCCGAACAGCTGTTTATGATGGAAAGGGAGATCCTAGTAAGGAGAGTAGTTTCAAATAGCCTACTAAATTGCGATATAAATTTTATTCTGAAATTTTCGACAGGAAATGCCTTCTCTTGCACCATCCTGTTGTTTTAGTAATTTTCTTCATAATAGGATTAGTTCAATATTTATTTTAATTTAGCAAATTGGGATAATGTGACTTTGTTGGAATGACCGCATTTTAGGTGCTCTTGACAGGTCATTATCTCAAATTAAGCTTAAGAAATTCTTAACTGGTAAACCAAACGCAACACCCATGAAAGGTCAAATTCTGCTGATTCTTCTTTCAGTAATATCCTCATTTTCTGCTTCAGCTCAATCCGCTATAAACGGCAGGATAATGGACAACTACGATTATGGAGTAGCATTTGCCAATGTATTGCTTCTTAATGGCAATGATTCTGCATTTGTGAAAGGCGCTGTTACAGATGAAGATGGATATTATACCTTAGCAAATATTCCAACCGGCACCTACCTGATTGAGTCTTATATGATTGGATTTTCGAAATCCTATTCAACCTTGTTATATGTGGAAAAAGGAATTAATATTCAGCTTGATCCAATAATTTTAGCCGAAGAATCGCAGGAATTGGAAGAGGTAGTGATAAGAGCCGAAAAGCCTCTTTATGAAATGGAAATGGGGAAAATGGTAGTGAATGTACCCAGCCTCATTACCTCTGCCGGACAATCTGTTATCGACGTATTGGAAAAATCACCGGGGGTGTTTGTAAACCGGCAGAATAATACTCTGGCATTAAATGGAAAAGGGGGGTGATTGTATTGATGAATGGGAAAAGAAGCAGGATGCCTATTCAGGCTGTTTACCAGATGTTGGAAGGTTTGAATGCAGGCGATATCGAAAAAATAGAGATTATGTCTGTACCGCCGGCTAAATATGACGCCGATGGCGATGCAGGATTTATTAATATCGTCATGAAGAGATCTAAAGAGGTGGGAACCAATGGATCGGTCATGGCCAGTGCCGGTTATGCTTCAGGACCAAGGGCGGCGACCAGTATAAACCTGAGCCAGCAGGCTAGGAAATTAAGTTTTTATGGAAATTATTCCTTTAACTATGTTGATCAGCAACAGGAATTAAATATGTACAGAAACGCAACCACCGAGACTGAAACTATTACTTCAGGAAGCGAGGCCGAGAGAGATCCAAACCGCATGACACACAATTTTCAATTTGGCATGGATTATTATATCACTGACAAGACAGTGATTGGAGGCCTGGTGAGTGGTTACGACAATCACTGGCGCATGAATTCTATTACTAAAGCAACTTTTGATTATTCAATATCACAGGACAGCACGGTCCTGATCAACATTAATGAGAACAACCACTGGAGACATTTAATGGGGAACCTTAATTTGCAGCATACATTCAAGAATGGTCAAATGCTCAATTTAAATCTTGATTATTTGACTTATGATAATTCAAATCCAACAACTTATGAAAACAGGTATTTTGATGACCAGGAAACCTTGGTAAGGGAGGTGAATAACAGAATTTCCAAGGAGACCCCAATAGATATCTGGGTCGGTAAGGTAGATTATTCAATGAACCTGGCGAAAAAGGTTACAATGGAAACAGGGGTGAAAGGCACCTTTACCAACCTAATCAATGATATAATATTTGAAGAAAAAATTGGTGAAGACTGGATCATCGGTGAGGAATTCAGCAATTATGCAGATCTGTCAGAAAATATACTGGCCGCATTTACCACCTTTATGATAAAATTTAATGACAAGACCTCTCTCAGTGCTGGCCTGAGGTATGAACATACTACAACACTCCTCAATACTGAGGAAGAGGAAGGTGTTGTGGACCGTGTATATGGTGATTTTTTCCCCACGCTCTTTTTCTCCAAAAAAATAAACGATAATAATCTTTTGCAATTTTCATATGGCAGAAGGATCACCCGTCCGACCTACAACGAATTGGCACCATTCGTTTTATTTATGGATCCATATACCTATACAGCTGGAAATGCCAATCTGCTGCCCACTTATACACACAGTATACGGGGGGATTACTCCTACAAGAACTTCATCTTTTCCCTTCAGTACAGTCATGACAACAATGTAATATTCAGGTTTCAACCCGTCTATGACCCTGAAACCAACGTGATGGTATTGCAAACTGATAATGTAGACCGGCGGGAAACCGTTTCCACAACCATTACCCTGCCCTTTCATGTTAACGACTGGTGGGAAATGCAGAACAACCTTAGTGGTAACTGGTCAAGGATCGCTACCAGGTTGGAACAAGGTATGTATGCCAGAAATCAAAGTGGGTTTCAAATCAATACTACACAGACTTTTCGGTTGCCGAGGAAGTTTACCATCGAATTGTCAGGATTTTATATATCACCGACAATTAATGGTTATTTCAACTGGCTTTCGCGGGGTTTTGTGAACCTGGGCATTCAGAAAGAATTTAACAACAACGGGGCCTTGCGTTTTGCTTGTAATGACATATTTGAAACCAGCCAGATGCGGTGGGATTCTGCGAATGAAACGAATTTCACTTTTCATGGTAATATTAAATTTGAAAAGCGAATATTCACTTTGACTTATACCCAGAAATTTGGGAATAAGAAGATAAAAGGTATTAGGAAACGCGCGGTTGGCTCTGAGGATGAAAGGAGACGCGTTACCAATTAGTATAGTATATCAGAAATTAATACGCCACACCTCTTTACGTATTCAATAATCTGAAGTACTGGCCTCAGGGCTGAAAGTAATTTGTAAAATATCTTTCTTTTTCCTTATCTTAGAAAACTATGTCTGGGCCATGTCGAAAGCTTACTGCGATTATGTTTACCGACATTATCGGATATACTGCCCTAATGGGTAAAGACCAAGCAAGAACCTTTAATTTACTAGAAGAGAACCGGCAACTACATATCTCATCTATAAACGAATACAATGGAAACATCCTGCTAAGAACTGGTAAAAAGTAAAAGCTTTCACTATAACTATCTTTCAACCACCATTATTCGGATCATTGATCATGCCAGATTAAACAAATAATATCAATTTCCTGATATATATCAGGTTTGGATAAATTATCAATTTTTTTTAAAGGAAGTCTTCTAATGATTTTGTACTTTAAAGTGAAAATCCGGAGTATCGGTAAGCTTATAATAATTACAAGCGATTTAGACTTTTTTGTATGCAGCTATTTTTTTCGCATCTGGTTAAGGAACTGGACAAAGGGAAACCTCTTGCATTAGCTACCCTTGTGAACACAAGGGGATCAACGCCACAGGTTCCGGGCGCATCGGCAATAATTGGTGAAAAGGGCCTCTTGCATGGAACCCTTGGTGGAGGGATTATGGAGGGAGTAATAGTATCGAAAGCAATTCTAAGCCTTGTATCTAAACAGAACTTCGTCGAAGAATACAACCTCGATTCAAGTATTGTTGCTGATGCAGGCCCGATATGTGGAGGGTATGCAACAATTCTGGTGGATGCAAAGCCGGAACTTAGTCTTGATGTGTTTAAAACACTGGATGAATGCTTAATGTCTAATCAGGCGGGGGTACTTGTAACCACTATGCAAAGAGATCCTGAAAAATTTTCTATTAGAAAGAGGATCTGGATATCTCAGTCTGACGCTTCAGTTTATAATCCAACAAGTGGGATTTCAATAAATTCTGATAAACTTATACAAGCTCTTAACAGTCAAAAGCCAGTATTGGATGAAGCTGAGAACAAAGATCAAATGGTCTTTTATCAACCGGTTTTTCCTGATCCTCAGCTGATCATCGTTGGTGCCGGCCATATTGGAAAAGCATTAAGCCACCTCGGTAAATTACTTGATTTTCGGGTAACAATAATAGATGAAAGACCGGAGTATGCAAACCATAAAAATTTACCAGATGCAGATGCCGTTCTATCGAATGACATCGAAAATGATCTTAAGAATTTGCACATTACGGAGAATTGTTATATCGTCATTGTAACCCAGGGACATAAAAAGGATGGTGTTGCTTTAAGGCAAGTAATCCATTCTGAGGCTGCATATATTGGGATGATTGGCAGCAAAAGGAAGACCAGGCTGATGAAAGAAGAGTTTTTGGCCAATAAATGGGCTACAAAAGAAGAGATTGAGGCAATTTATGCACCTATTGGCCTGGATATTAATTCAAAGACAGTTCAGGAAATCGCCATCAGTATAGCAGGGGAACTTGTGAAAGTAAGGCAGGAGAAAAATACTCAACATAAGGGGAAGGATATTGAGATCCTTATTCTGGCAGCAGGAAAATCGGAACGAATGGGTCAGCAGAAGTTATTGATGCCTTACGGAGAAAAGACAATACTTGAGAATATAATTGAAAAGGCCCTTGATTCAAAGGCAGTTACAGTGAAAGTAGTTGTCGGCAGTCATCGCAATGAAATTCAAGATCTGATAAAAGACCATCCCATAGAGATTGTGGAAAACATAGATTTCGAAAAAGGAATGTTATCTTCTGTTCAATGCGGATTCAATGCATTGTCTTCAACTGCAAGAGCAGGCATGATACTCCTGGGCGACCAGCCTATGGTACAGACTCTGGTCATCAATAAACTTATTGACAGTTATGAAAAGACTGGAAAAGGTATCATTATTCCTTTTTATAACAATAAGAGAGGCCATCCGGTATTGATTGACACTAAATACATCCCTCGCATTAATCAATTGGAGCACAGTATTGGATTACGACAATTGATGGATGAATGTTCAGGGGATATCCATGAATTAGAAGTAGAAACAAACACTATTTTAAAAGATATAGATACAATTGAAGATTATAAACGAGAACTAATATAAGGAGGTAAAAAATGAAACAAAGCATCAGTTTTAATTTAAATGGCAAACCTGTATCGGTTGAAGCAAACGGTGACGAATCCCTGCTGACCGTTATCCGTACCTACCTCGACCATACCGGCACTAAGTATGGTTGTGGGATGGGGCACTGTGGTTCCTGTACAGTTTTAATTGACAAGGAGCCGGTACGTTCCTGCATGATTTATGTTGAGGACGTAGTTGGTAAAGAAATTACTACCATTGAAGGATTGGCTAAAGGCGAAGAATTGCATCCTGTTCAGAAGGCATTTGTAGAACACGATGCCCTTCAATGTGGATATTGCACACCCGGTATGATTATGAATGCCACCGGGCTATTGCTTAAAAAGCCGGATATGACCCGGGAAGAGATCATCGAAGGCATGGAAGAAAACCTCTGCCGTTGCGGATCTTACATGCGCATCATTGATGCTATTCAAACTGCAGGAAAAGAAATGAAAGGAGGAATGTAATTATGAAAGCAGAAAAAATCAATGAATTATATTTTGGTGATGTTGATTACCGTGTAACGACTTATGATCGTCGGGAATTCTTGAAACGACTGGGTGGAGGTATAATAATTATATTCTCATTTAGCGAGTTATCGTTATTGACCGGTTGTGAACCACCTAAGGAAGGGGAAGAAAGACCCGACTTCAATGCATATCTGCACATCAAAGAAGATGGCACCGTCGATTGCCTGACGGGTAAGATAGAAATGGGTCAGGGCGCCATCACATCCCTTGCACAGGAACTAGCAGAAGAACTGGAAGCACCGTTTAAATCTATTAACATGGTTATGGGCGATACAGAACTTTGCCCATATGATGCAGGAACCTGGGGTTCCCTGACTACTCGCTTCGAAGGTCCCGTGATCAGAGCCGCAGCGGCAGAGGCAAGGGAGATCCTTATTGACCTCGCCGCCAAAGAACTGGGTGTTTCTGAAAAGCAACTGGAAGCAAGCGAAGGATTTGTATTTGACAAGAACGATAAAAGCAAAAAGATTTCATTTGCCGACCTGACTAAAGGACAGAAAATTGTTCAGAAGCTCAAGAAGATGCCGGAACAGAAAAAGGCAAAGGATTTTGATATTATCGGAAAATCTGTGATCAGTATTGATGCAGTAGATAAAGTTACTGGTAAAGCAGCTTATTCTGGTGATGTAAAACTTCCTGGTATGGTGTATGCTACAATCGTACGACCAAGGGTTTGGGGATCTAAAAAACTAAGTGTGGATGCCTCAGGACTTGAGAAATTCGAAGGGGCAGAGCTTGTTGAAGAAGGTGATCTGGTGGCTGTAGTGCATCCGGATCCGGAAGTGGCAGCAAAAGCAGCACAACAGGTAAAAGTGGAATGGGATGCTCCTGAGTCCAAAGCCGATACCGAGACTATTTTTAAATACTTTGTTGATAATATCACGGAAAGTGATGTTGTTGAGGAGGGCGGTAATCTTGCTGCTGGAAGGGAAGCTTGTGAAACCATTGTGGAAGTGGAATACCATGATGGGTATAAAGCACATTCCCCTGTTGAACCTCATACTGCAACCTGTTATTTCGAAGGCGATAAACTGACGATGTGGGTATCTTCCCAGACACCATTTGGAACCAGGGAGGCACTCGCTGAAACTTTCAGCATGCCGAAAGAAAAGGTGCATATGAAACAGATTTTCCTCGGTGGGGGTTTTGGTGGTAAGATATACAATCCACAGGCTATTGAAGCAGCGAAAATTGCCAAACTTAGTGGCAAACCTGTACAGCTGGCGTTTAACAGACGTGAGGAATTTATGTATGATTATTTCAGGCCGGCGGCTGTGGTTAAATCAGCAGCGGGTGTCGATAGCAATGGAAAACTGAAATTGTGGGAATTCGATATTTATTGTGCAGGTTCCAGGGGGACAGGTTTAGCCCAATTATATGATATCCCAAATAACAGGACCAGAAATTTCAACAAGGATGGCATACATCCTTTCAGTACAGGTGCCTGGCGGGCCCCTGGTAATAACACAACTACATTTGCACGGGAATCTCATATTGATGCTACAGCGCATGCAGCGGGTATTGATCCTTTGGAATTCAGGCTTAACAATATTGTGAATGCTGAGATGAAAGCAACGCTTGAAATGGCAGCTGATTCGTTTGGCTGGAACAAGGAGAAACCTGAGGGGCATGGTTATGGTATATCCCTGGGCTGGGATGCCGGAACATATGTAGCAATGATAGCAGAAGTAAAGGTTGATAAGGCAACAGGGTATGTTCAGCCTATACGGATTGTTTGTGCCCAGGATATGGGTCAGGTTGTGAATCCACATGGAGCAAAAGTCCAAACTGAAGGCGGTATTACTATGGGCCTGGGGTATGCTTTAACAGAAGAAGTCGAATTTGATTGGGGAAGGGTCATTACCAGGAATTACGATACGTACCAATTTGCCAAATTTTCGATGACACCTAAAATCGAATCTGTATTTGCCGATAAAATGGACGCAGCGCCTGGGGGAGGGGGAGAACCGGCCATCATTTGTGTAGGAGGTGCAATCGCTAATGCTGTATTTGATGCATGCGGAGCAAGGGTAAACCGGCAGCCAATAACTCCTGAAAGGATTCTGGCAGCATTGGGAAAAAGTTGATAATGCATTAAATAATTCAGTATTTGATCTGATCATGATTCAGGCAATAGCCTTTTTCTTTTCATGCCTGGAAAAACAACCTGGCACTAGGAGGAGCATGACTGGAACGACGGATTATCGATTTGTAATATCATCAAGGATACTGGAATCATAACAATTTAAACAGGAAGTGTTTGAGAATAGAAAGATCTCAAATGCTTCCTGTACATTTAATATTTCAATTAGTGAATTTTTAATCAGGGATGGGAATATTTAAGATTTCCTATTTCTATTTTTTAAAACTATATCTGAATTATATGAAAAATATTATAATACTCTCTTTAATAAGCTTTCTGCTATTTAGTTGTAATGCTGATAAAAAACAGCAGCAGGAAATTGAATCAACCAAGCAATTTACCTTTGCATTTCTTACAGATATTCACTTGCAACCCGAAAGGAATGCGACCGATGGATTTAAAAAAGCCATTGAAAAAGTAAATGAACTTAATCCTGATTTCGTAATTACCGGTGGAGACCTGATTATGGATGCTTTAGGTGTATCCTTCGAGCGGGCGGATTCTTTGTATACTCTTTACAATGAAATAAGTAAGGAATTTCAAATGCCGGTATATAATGCGTTTGGGAACCACGAAACCTTCGGAGTGTATAAAGAAAGCGGGATAGAAGTCACACATGAAGAGTACAATAAAAAAATGTATGAAAATAGAATTGGGAAGAGATATTATTCATTCGATCATGAAGGATGGCATTTTATTGTGCTGGATGCTGTTGATGTTAAACCTGAGCGGTATTATTACGGCCATATTGATGAGGAACAAATTGCATGGCTAAAATCTGACCTTCAGAAAATCACAAAAGAAACACCTATTGTCATCACGGTTCATATACCATTTATTACATCCATGACCCAGCTGACTAAAGGATCATTGGAACCTAATGAGGAGGGCCTGGTGATTACCAACGCCAGGGATGTATTGCTTTTACTTTACGAATATAACCTTAAGCTGGTCTTACAAGGCCATTTGCATTTTCTTGAGGATATCTATGTTGGTAACAAAACCCACTTTATTACTGGTGGTGCTGTTAGTGCAAGTTGGTGGCAGGGTCCAAGAGGGACCATGGAAGAAGGATTTGTTCTGGTAAAGATCAAGGACGATCAACTGGATTGGGAATATATTGATTATGGATGGGAAGTGGTTGAAAAATTGAAATTCATCAACATCAATTAAATACAGCCATATGAAAACCCGGGACTATTTGCAGTATGATTTTACCGACATCAAAACTCCTATTCCAATTGATAGGCGGGAATTTCTGAAAAGACTGGGTGGAGGGATCATCATAATTCTTTCCCTCAGTGAATTTATTGAGGTTCATGGGGATATCCTCCAGGGTCGTCAAATGCCGGAAGATCTGAATGTATACCTTCGGATCAAAGAAGATGGCCGGGTTGATTGTTATACTGGAAAAATAGAAATGGGGCAAGGGGTAATTACTTCCCTGGCACAAATGTTAGCTGAAGAACTTGACGTATCACTCGAAGATGTTGATATGGTGATGGGAGATACAGAGCTATGTCCCTGGGACATGGGTACATTCGGATCTATGTCGACGCGTTTCTTCGGACCGCCTTTACGAGCTGCAGGGGCAGAGGCAAGAGCGACCTTAATGCAACTAGCTTCAACCGCTTTGAAAGTTGATGCATCTCTTCTGACCGTGAACGAGGGTATCGTGTCCGTTAAAAATGATAATTCGAAATCAATAACCTATGCAGAGTTAACCAAAGGGAAGAGAATTGTTAAAACTGTATCAGAAAAACCACCCTTAAAAAAGCCATCGGAGTTTAAAATAATTGGGAAACCGGTATTAAAACAGGATTCATATTTAAAGGTAACTGGAAAAGCACAGTTTGCTGCTGACCTTAGACTTGAAGGGATGCTTTATGCATCCATTGTGAGGCCACCGGTCCACGGGGCTGAATTAGTAAGTGTCGATACTTCTGAGGCAGAAAAAATGGATGGTGTTCTGATCGTCAATGAAAAAGATCTTATTGCAGCACTTCATCAGGAAAAGGCAATTGCAGAAAAGGCAGCTTCAAAAGTAAAGGCGGAGTACAAATTACCTGACTCTATAGTTAATGATAAGAATATTTTTGATTATTTATTGGAAAATGCCCCGGAAGGGAGAATTGCTGAGGAGGGAGGGGACCTGGAAGACGGTGAAAAAGCGACGAATCTGAAAATTGATAAAGAATATTATAATAGTTATGTGGCCCATGCCACAATTGAACCACATGCTGCTACCGCAAGGATAACCGATGGGAAAATAGAGATATGGGCTTCTACCCAAACACCATTCCGTGCTGAATCTGAGGTTGCCGAAAATCTGGGATTTCCAGAGGACCAGGTTCGGATCAGACAGGCTTTTGTTGGGGGTGGTTTTGGAGGGAAATCCAATACTCAGCAGATCCTGGAAGCAGCAAGATTAACCAAGATCTCCAATAAACCTGTTCAAGTTGGATGGACACGACGGGAAGAATTCTTTTATGATTCATTTCGTCCAGCCGCTGTAGTTAAAATATCCTCAGGAATAGACAATGAGGGGAAGATAACCAAATGGGATTACGGTGTGTTTTCGGCAGGTGAAAGGGGAGCCCGGCATTTTTATGATATTCCAAATCATAAAACAACTGTTTATGGATCAGGGTGGATGGGGTCCAGCGTACATCCTCTGAAAACTGGCGCCTGGCGGGCTCCGGCAAATAATACCAATACCTTTGCCAGGGAATGTCAGATCGATATCATGGCTGCTGAAGCTGGCATTGATCCTGTTGAATTCAGGCTGAAGAATTTGAAGGATAAACGAATGATCAGGGTACTTGAGGCAGTTGCCGATAAAGTAGGTTGGACTCCAGCCAAATCGCCAAGTGGACGAGGGTATGGAGTAGCATGTGGAATTGATGCGGGTGCCTATGTAGCCCATATCGCCGAGGTGGATGTGGATAAAAAAACAGGCGCAATTCGTGTCAAAAGAGTGACTTGTGCTCAGGATATGGGTCTTATTATCAATCCCCAGGGGGCCACAATACAGGTTGAAGGTTGTATTACAATGGGATTGGGGTATGCCTTAACTGAAGAAATTCAATTTGAAGGGGGAAAAGTGAATAATCTGAACTTCGATTCGTATACATTACCTAAGTTTTCGTGGACTCCTGAAATAGAAACAGTTTTATTGGATCTGCCGGACGAACCGACGCAGGGAGGTGGTGAGCCTGCCATTATATGTATGGGAGCATTGGTAGCTAATGCTATATTTGATGCAACCGGAGCCAGATTGTTTCAATTGCCAATGACACCGGAAAGAGTTTTAAATGCCTTATCTGAAATTTGATAAACATCTTCTGATATATACTGAAAATCGTGGAGAAAAATGAGATTAATCAATATACTAATTAATAAAATATAATATTATGGCCGGTACTTTTAGATTTACATTTGGACCCTGGAATATACATGAAGGCGCTGATGTTTTTGGCCCTCCTGTGCGTAAAACTTTAGACTTTGAGAAAAAACTCGAATTTTATAAAAAACTTGGATTTGATGGGGTTCAGTTTCACGATGATGATGCGGTTCCTGAATTGGAAGGGAAAAGCGCCAGTCAGATCATTAAAGAAGCTGAAGAATTGAAGAAACGGCTTGATGATATGGGCCTTGTTGCTGAATTTGTTGCACCCAGGCTTTGGGAAGATCCCAGGACAATTGACGGAGGATACACAGCAAATGATCCTGCTTGCCGAAAATATGCCATCGAACGTACGAAAATCTCAATTGATATTGCCAGGGCTCTTGGAATAGACCTGCTTGTTTTATGGCTGGCTAGGGAAGGAACCTATATTCGGGAAGCTAAAGACAGTAAGGTCGCGACGGAACGTTTGGTTGAAGCCGTAAATGCCATGTTAAAATATGATGAAAAGGTAAGGATTTGTGTTGAACCGAAACCAAATGAACCTATGGATCATGCATATATTCCTACGACCGGGCATGCTCTGGCATTGGGAATGCTTACTGAAGATCCAGATAGGGTAGGTGTAAATATTGAAAGTGCACATGCTATACTGGCCGGGCTTGATCCCTCAGATGAGATGGGATTTGCTTTAGCACATAATAAACTCTGGACTGTCCATTTAAATGATCAGAATGGATTGAAATTTGACCAGGACAAAGCTTTTGGATCGGTAGATCTCCGCAGGGCATTTAATCAGGTAAGAATTCTCGATAAACATGATTATGGCAAGAATGGAGAATGGGTAGGCCTGGATGTGAAAGCCATGAGAACACAAAAAGAGGAAGTGGCTACCAAACATCTGACCAATAGCAAACTTGTATTTGAAAGATTGCTTGAAATATCCAGAAGCCTTGATGATGCCTTTATCTCCAAATGTGTTGACGCAAGGGATTACGAGGAATTAGATTTGTATATTATGAGATCTTTAATGGCATAGTTGGTTTATAGCTATTCCTTAAATAATGATAAAAAATGCACTAAGTATAAAGGCTGTCCGAAAGACAGCCTCTTAAAATTCTAATTCTCAGTAAATATCCGGGAGTTTTATTAAACGCCTTTTATCCTCCTTTTATATTCCTGCAAAGCATCTTCAAGCCTGGCATGTGCAGTCGTATCGCCAGGAACATTATGGGATGGATGTATATGCAATTTAACACCTCTGTCTGCCAGGATTTCTGCAACAGTGGTGACCGTCATCCAAACTGCCGTTACGAACGCCATTGTCGAGACTGGGCCTACTTTGTCAAAATGATTCTTTAAAGGTACTGATGCATCAACCACTGGCACACAGGTGTCTACTACAATATCAGCGAGATCGAAAAGGGTTTTTCCACTGCTATGTCGGCTTTTCTTGTCTTTAGCTTCAGCAGCCGATCCGAAAACGATCACTTTCATGCCTTTTTCCCTTGATTCGAGTGCCACATCTATGTTTACAGCATTTATTCCAGTATGTGAAAACAACCACATCGTGTCTTTTGGATCAAAATTATGCCCTTTCATAATCTCATTTCCATATCCTTCCACCCTTTCTAGAAACACAAACTGCTGAACGCTCATTCCTCCAACAATATTTGTAAAAAAAGTAAGTGGAAGTTCAATCATTGGATGAAATCCAACAAATCCTCCAATCCTGGGGTACATCTCCTCTATCGGTAGGGTGGCATGCCCGCAACCAAATGTGTGGACCCATCGTCCGGCCTCAATGGAATCGGCCATCACCTTAGCAGCTTCCTGTATGTTTTCAATTTGTGTATCTTCGATGTTATTCATAACATCTCTGGCGTTATTTAACCATTCTTTAGCTAACATTTTTTTCTTCTTTATATATAATTAATAATATTTGATTTAAATCATTACTTTATCCATGGCCAACCTGGCTGCCCCTAATAACTGAGCGTCAACACCAAGTTGTCCGCCTGCCAGTTTTACCTCCTGAATTGCTATTGGCTGGGCCCATTTTTTAGATCGCTCATAAATTTGATCCAAAAATTTAAGGCCGGGACCGAATACCCCTCCTCCGAATATGATAATCTCTGGATTGAATATACTGACAAGGTTAGCAACTCCTTTGGCCCAATAATCAATAGCTACATCGATGGTTGCCTGAGCCAGTGGATCTTTCAATTTATGAGCTGCAAAAATATCTTCTGCCTTAAGATCTGATATATTCAGTCTGGTATCCGGTTTGTTCTTGTTAAAAATATCAAAGGCAAGACGAACCAACCCGTCACCAGAGGCATTGTATTCAAAACACCCGAAATCTCTGTATCCTTCCGGATAATGATGGTCAAGGGCAAGCCATCCAATTGACCCGGCAATATCACTATTACCTTTCAGGATCCTGTTGTCAATTAATATACCGGCTCCTATTCCAGTCCCAAAAGCTAAGAATATTGCATTTTTATATCCTTTCGCCACACCTTGCCATACTTCACCGCATATACAACAGGCTCTGTCACTGTCTATATGAATGACCATATTACTCTCCAATTTATCCTCCAGGTATGCTAATAAAGGATAATGATCCCAGCCGGGAATATTTGGTGCCCAGACTGTCCCATTTTTCTGGTTACTGATTCCAGGTATGGAAATACCTACACCTTGCACTGAATGTCCAGGGGGCAGCTTTTCTTTTAGTTGAAGAATAATGGAATGTATTGCAAAACCTACTTCATCGCCTTCCAGTCCGGAGATTTTATCTTTCAGTTTATACAAGATCTTTCCAGATTCTGCAATGACTGCACCGGCACATTTTGTACCTCCTAAATCAATTGAAATGAATGTATTTTGCATCAAGTAAAAATATAGTTCTTTTTGGCGGGAGCTCAACTCCGTGTGATACACATGGTCAAAGATAAAACATTCGGTGTTTTATTGGTCTCAATTTATCTAAATTCTATTTTTTCAATTTTTTTAAAAGTATTTGATTCACTTCGCAGCTTGTTTCATTTCTGCTGGGGCAATTTTTTTTAAAATCAATTTACATATATTATGTACGTTTTATTACAGCTGATTGTGAAACATATCATTTACATTAAACTGGTTGAAAAAGTTAATTATTTGTTTATTTTCATCCATTATATTTGATCTTATTAAAAGATATTAAAGGATAGGTTGTTGATACCTTTAATTAAGAGTAGAAATTCGGATTATAGGGTTCAGATTTTAGTATAATGCAACCTTTTAATAATATTTATGTCTTATTATAAAACAACTGACAAGTAATTACATATGCTTAAAAACTACCTAAAGATCACTTTCCGAAGTTTAATGAAGAACAAATTGTTTACTTTCATTAACATATTTGGCCTCGGTATCGCTTTGGCTTGTTGTATAGTCGCATATCTCAATTGGGACTACAATGTTAAATTTGATACACATCATTTGAATTCAGAGGAGATCTACAGGATCAACTTCATCCGGATCACCAATGGCCAGCCTATTAAAAACGGAGATAGCCCGGCCCCACTAGGCGCAGCGATCAAGGGAAGCATCAGCCAGATCGGGGAAGTAATGAGGTATTATCCTGTAGGGGGAAATTTTAAGGTTGGGGATGAATTGTTTAGAACCTGGGTCAGTGCGGTAGATCCTAATTTCTTCGATATCTTCACATTCAATATAATCTCAGGCAATAAAGAAGAACTCAGCAATAAAAGCCGGATCTTTATTAGTACGGATATTGTGGAAAAACATTTCCCGGATAACAGCGATCCTGTAGGTGAATTGATAACTTATATAAATGGTGAAAAAAGGGTAGAATTTATAGTAGGCGGTGTTTTTGAGAAACAACCACAGAACTCAAGCTTTTTTGCGGATGCCTACGTGCATTACGATAATGTTTTCGATGTGGCAGGCTGGGACAAAAATGATTGGGCGCAGTTTAACTGCACCTTTGTTACTGTAAATAACCCGGATGATATTCCCGAAATAGAGAATCAACTCCAGGATTATGTAGAGATCCAGAACCGGGCTAAAGAAGATTATAAAGTAGCTGAATATTATCTGGATCCATTTGCCGGAATGGCTATTCGATCCGAAAGGGAGGATATCTGGAACCATTGGTTTAATCAAAGTCTGCCAGTTGCAGCCGCAGTAGCCCCGGGGATTATGGCTATACTCATTTTACTTATCGCCTGTTTTAATTTCACGAATACTTCTATTGCAATAGCCAACCGACGGATAAAAGAGATCGGTATAAGAAAAGTTATGGGATCTTCAAGAAAGCAACTGATCGCACAATTTTTGGGTGAAAACATCCTCCTGACCTTTTTTGCTCTGATAGTTGCATTGCTAATATCAATGGTATTGGTTCCGGCGTATAGTGAAATGTGGCCTTTCCTGGATATCAAGCTGGACTTGATTGAAAATGTAGCATTACTTGGCTTTTTAGTATTCCTGCTTTTAGCTACAGGAATAATTGCTGGTAGCTATCCGGCCTTTTATGTAAGTTCCTTCCAGCCTTCCAGCATTTTACGGGGGACCTTAAAGTTTGGAGGTACTAATAATTTTACAAGGATACTTCTTACCCTCCAATATGCTATCTCACTGGTCGCCATAATCTCAGGTTTCATTTTTGCTCAAAACGCAGAATATCAGAATAATTATGATATGGGCTTTGATATGCAGAAGGTTATTTTTGCATATGTAGGAGATGAAAACAGGTATAACCAGCTGAAAAATGAAATAACAGGATATCCAATGATCAAGGAAATAGCAGGATCTACCCATAATGCGTCAACATCCTGGTATACAGATCCAATAAAATTTGAATCGAATGAATTAGATGTTTCTATTCTGGACATTGGTGACAACTATTTGAATACAATTGATGCTACTATTCTTGAAGGGCGTGATTTTATACAGGATAGTCAAAATGATGTGGAAAACTCTGTTATTATAAACCAGGAGCTCGTGAGGATATTGGGTTGGGAAAAACCTGTTGGGCAACGTATTGTGTTGAAAGATACCACCGAATTATACGTGGTTGGAGTGGTCAAAGATATATATATCGATGGGGAATTATGGGACCCTCTTGAACCTATGTTGATGCGATACACACTTCCTGAAAACTATCGTTTTTTATCCGTAAAAACAGATGTTGAAAATATTACAGAAGTTCATGATTTCATGAAAAAGAGATGGAAAGAACTTTTCCCGGATGAATTACATACAATAAGGTACATGGACCGGACCCGGGAAGATTCTGCAGAGGTAAATAACAACATTAAGATCATATTTGTATTCCTTGGAATTGTTGCGACCATCTTGTCTGCAATTGGCCTTTTTAGCCTGGTCTCATTAAATGTTATTAAGAAAATGAAAGAGATTGGCGTTAGGAAAGTGCTCGGAGCTTCTTTAATGAATATAGTTAATAACATCAGCAAGGAATTCATGATCATCTTTATAATTTCTTCTGTTTTGGGATCTGTGGCAGCCTATTTCCTCGCCGATGCACTGATGGCAAGCATCTGGACTTATTACGTACCGATTGGGGCCATAGCATTTATAATATCTATTCTCGTCTTATTGATTATCAGCAGTGTCACCATAGGAGGTAAAGTATTGCGTGCGGCTACTTTGAACCCGGCTTACACACTACGGGATGAATAAATTGAATTTATTTCGCGAAGAAAAATCTTGACATTTAGTTATACCGGTAGTTGATAATGTGTTTTTCCCGCTTTTTCCGTTTATCCCCGATGATAAAGGTATACGTATATTTTACGACCAGCTTACGGGATTCAGCGAAGGGCAGGGTTGGGATTTCACGATTGAGATGCGTATTGTACTCATCACTGTATACTATGTAGAGGTCATTCCCTTCCCTGGGATTATACCTGAACCGTACATTGTTAATACCGAATTTATCATTTGAACTATACTGAAAGAACATAGATAAGGACACTTTTGTTGTGAAGGTGAATTCCGTTTTAAGCCTGGCCAGATGGGAGGTAAATTCCTGGTCCCTATCTTCTATAGTAACCAGGCTGTATTGATAATCCAATCCAAGATTTACACTTGACGACGGCCTGAATGTGATTTGTGCAGGTCCCAGGTTTAGTATCTTCCCATCATAATATGTGCCTGCATTCACCATAGTCCTGAGAGATATTAATTTATTGGAAGGCGTGCTGAAACTTCCTTCCAGGGTAGTATAGTGATATTTTCCTTCCGGAAAGTATACATCATCAGAAAGTTCAAAAATTTCATCAAGCTCCTCGTCGGAATCAGTCAGCATAAAATTTCCCCGGAATCCACTTTTCATAGAGAAATTATATCCCGCTGAAATCTTTTGAACGTCTGTTGTCCAATCTGAATTTCTTTTATTAATCCATATCCATCCGGTAATCTGCTGACTTAATATTTTCTTGTTTTCTTCATTATACACCCAACCATAGCTTAAACTGCCAAACAACCTGGAATAATCTTCCATCAATTCAAATCCCATCTGAGGATCATAATATTGGCCCGCACGCGATAAAAATAATTCATAGCTCAATCCAACATTTGATCTGTTCTCCCAGTTAAAGTAGAATTTTCCATGATCAAAAACGTCATTGTTATAATCGACATCCGTGTCAAAAGTCTGTGTATAATTAAAAGTCAAATAATCATTCCTGAATGGATTAAAAATGCCGTCAACGGCTGTATTGATATTATATTTTCCATTTATGTCGATTTTACTGGTCACCATGCCGCCTATGTAACTCCTGGGATTGATGACCTGCTTTCTAAGCCTGAGAAGACCATAATTCGTTGAAGGAATGTGTTCAATGGAGTCTTCATCTTCATTATAATAATCATGATCGCCAGTCTGCATATCCATAAATCCGATATCGTATTTTCCTGCACGTCCGACAAGTCTTGCTCCTGCCCATGATTGGAATGATGTCCCCTTCATACAATCCGATGCGTCTGCTGTAAAATAATTGGTCTAAATAACCAGTGTTAATGGTGAATATGCTGGATCTTTCCAGGAAAAATTGCCTTTTTTCTGGAAAAAATAATGAAAAACGCGTCAGGTTAACCATCTGGTCATCCACCTCCACCTGTGCAAAGTCCGTATTGATTGTCAGATCTAAAGTCATATTGCTCGTTATGGGGTATTTAAGATCCAGCCCTGCGTTAATTGTATAATCGTCGTGTTTAACATATTGGGATTCGTCGGCATTCATATCTGTATATTGCTCTAAACCTGCAAGCACATACGGTGTTAAATAAAGTGGTTTGGTTCTTTTAACGCCCTTTAATAAGATCTTTTTAGCTTGAGAAGGCTTCCATATGCCAAAAGTACCGAAGGCATTCGTTACAAGCGGATAAACTGCAAATTCCTGGACACTGGCAATCATCCGCCAGATGGTCATACCCATGATAACTTCTCCATCATTATCCTGAAAACGAAGATCGGAAAATGGAATTCTCATTTCAACGTGCCATACATCTCCCTGGATGGTAGTTTCCACATCCCAGAAGTATTCCAGCTTCGTTCAAAGGGTCTGGAGGAGGGATAGCCTGCGCATCATTCGAAATGGCAAAATCTGATCGCAACCCGGTTGGCTGGGTTTCAAAGCATAAGGCCGACTCATTGTCGTTAAAGGTATCCAGAAGTATTCCAAAATTATCGTTCCCCCCGGTGTTTGGATCTCTTTTTTTTGTGGTGGCAATAACCCGGGCGCCATTTTCATAATACATTCTGCCGGCCAGGTACAAATACTGGTCATCAAAAGTTATAAATATTTCAGATTTTTCAGAAGATGACTGACCATGGTTGGGCCTGAACATTTGTAATTCAATTGGTGTCATTGAATTCCATAAAGGATCATCACAGATGCCATCAAAGTTTATAGATTCTATTGTCTTAGGAATTAGCAGAATATCGTCTTCCTGGTTCCCAAATAAAAAATATGAGGGGAAACAGAGATTCAATAGTAATATAAAAAATACCCGAGACAAGACTTTATAATTTGTTTAAAAAATCCTATCGAATTTAATTCAAATAATTAACACTAACAATTTAAGAATTTTCAGGATCAGGTTTATATCTTACATGATATCTTTATGCCCTTAAGTCGTTCCACGACGAGAGAATTAATTTATATGGATTTTATATAGAAAACATTTAAAACCAATCACCCTCCATTCTATGGATCAACCCTTCGAGATATCTGGATTTGACCTGCCTGTTAGCCATGACTTGCTTAATCGGTGGCAATTTTAAAATTACACCGAGGATTCCGGCCAATGCCCGATGGCTCCACAATACCTGGTTATCAAAAATCAGATTTTGTAATTTTCCTCTTTCGATGGCCATGATTACAGCTCTATGTGTTCCATTAAGTGGGGTAATCACTCTTTTTGATCTTTCTTTAAGTACAATATGGTTTTTATCACAAACTTTTGCACAAAGTCCACACCCCAGGCATATTTCTGTATTCAGGTTTGCTTTTTTCTTTTTTGGTTTTTGAGGAACATTAGCCGATGTCAGGGTCATTGCATCAACGGGACATACATCCACACATTTCCCACATCCATTACACTGGTTATTGTATAATTCAGGTAAAAAATTTGTAGTATGAACCGGATTTAATATTGCGAATCTTCTTGCTGCAATCATTGCTTCACAGCAACAACTGCAGCAATTACAGATAAAGTTTACACTTTCACGAACATTTTCACCAAATTGAACGAGATTGGAGTGGTATGCTTCCTCCAATAGGTCCATGCCTTCAATTTTGTCAACCTTTCTGGCTATATTGTGTCTAATAAGAGAAGCGGCTATGTTATTAAAGGTCATGCATATATCGAGAGGGGCTTCACAAGCCTGACCCATATGTAACATTTTATGTCGGCAGTAGCAGGTTCCCACTGCCATATGTGTAGCTGTTTCAATTATGTTAGATGCTCTCTCAAAATCCAAAACGTGTAGGGCGTTTTCTTCCGATAAAGCTGGTTCGTGAACAAAAGTCCGTCCTAATCGTGTCTGTCCCTCTGTGAAAAGTGCTTTAATAAAATCCTCTTCTACATTCATGTATTGATAAAAAAGTTCACTAAGCAATTTCTGGTCAATATCATTTCGAATTCGCATCATAGAGAATTCAAAAAAGCCGGCCATAGGAGGCGGTAGTACATATTCAATGTCACCATTTTGATGTATGTCCACAAGTATTGCCCGGTCAGCCAATTTGTCAAGAATATTCTGTGTGGTTTTCAAATCCAGTTTCCAGGTTCTGGCCGCTTTTTTTGCCTTAAAAGGTTTTATAGGTAAAAGGGCGACTAGCCTGGCTTCTTTTTCACTGAATAGCATCTCAAGAATCTGGTAAAGGAGTTTGTCAGGCGGTGCCCCCTGAGGAAATTTGTTAAGCCGTGTGACTAAATCCGAATAACCAGTTTTTAAGGTGTGATGGGCCATAGTATTGATTAGATGCTTACTAATGCAACAAGAACATTTTTTTAAGATTAAGTTTTGTGTCCTGATATTTTAAATACACATCAAACATCCAACTTCACATCTTCATTCGGTCGAAATCCTGATTCAGTTTTTTGCTCAATTGAAAAGTTTCAATAGCATTCTCCCTGAACATCCTTCTTGCAATATCTATAGCTACTTCCTCTGTTAATAATCCCCTTTCAATCCTGTTCGCGAGAACTTCTGCGAGCACGTCTTTTCCAAATTCGAGTGATCCTGTTGACTCTTCTATCAGGGCACAATCACCACCCCAGAAAAACTTATTATAAGGCATGCAATCCAGCATTACATCGAGGGCTGATACAGCCTCCTCCCTTGAAATTTGAGGCAACCATACGATGTCAAGAAATACGTTAGGAAACATTTTACCTAAAGCAGCATATTCACCTGTCCAGGGAAATCCTCCATGAAAAAGCACGAATTTTGCCTCGGGGTATTTCAGGAAAAGATTATTCAGTTTAACCGGTTTGCCATTGTCAAGAACGTTGCCATTCCCTGCCAGATATCCAGTATGGATCTGAATCGGAAGATCATGTTCCGCAGATTTTTGTATGACCCAATGGAACATAAAATCCTGTAATTTTTTGGATTCAACCTTGCTCAACTTAGAAGAGGATTTGCTGAATAAATCTTTGGCCTCTTCATATGAAATATCCTCATAATCGAGTGATCTTGAGTAGGTCATGGAGTTTTTAACACATACAACATTGTTATTTAAATTTTTTGTAAACAGATAATCACAATAGGCCAGATATTCATCAAGATCTGCTATGGAAAATCCATCATCTTCAGCCTGCTGATATATATTGCTCTTTTCACTTCCCAGGGGTGGGCTTATTGCTTACCTCCATTACCAGTGGATTGATATGGAATACTAGAGCAAAATACTTATCATTTAAATCACAATTAAACGGATCCCAGTATTGATCATTGAACATCAATTCAAAACCAGCATTATTAAATGCTTCATCAAACCAGGCCCCATAATCCTGATAATTTTCCTCGATTTGACGTGAAAGTTGAGGTATGTTTTCCTCCGTGAAATAAAGTGCATCAAATCCATAAAGTTTATTAAATCCCTTTACAAAATGGCTGTAATAACTTGTATTTCTACTAAAATCTAATCCAGGCCCATAGCTTTCCCATAAGACCTTAGCGCTCAACGAATCTAATGCTTCCATTCTTTGTCCCACCGCTCCGGATGAACGAACATCTGACGCAAGATAGCTGAATTCAAGCAGGTGGTAAAATCCATATCGCTCATCAAGTAACTCATGTGGAGAACGTTGGTGCTCATGGGTGTTTATAATTGCGATTTCATCAATGGCCTCCCTGAGTCTTGTTTCCAGTTTATCTTCATCGGGCTGACATTGAAATATGGCTAAACTTGAAAAAATGATTGCCGTAATTGAAAAAATTGATTTGGTTCTTGTAGTTTTCATAACGATAAATATTTATTAAAAAATGCAATAGTTCCTCATCAATATAGAAACAAAAATGCCTCTTTAGGAAAAATCCGGATCATGTACGATCAATTTTAAATTTAGCTTAAAAACCAATTGAATCAAAGTACTTCGTTTTTCGGTACTTAAGATCATCAATAAAGGGATGTGAAATTTACTTAGGGAGATTTTGTTTCTGGTTTTTCATCTCTTCCTTGTAGGCGTTGACCAACATCATATGCTCTTGCTCTTTTTTGGCAATAAGGGCCTGGAAACGATCATCTTTACGTATACCATCAAGCAATGGATCATCATTTGCAAATGATACATCCAAAAATCCGTAACTTGCAGCGCTGTCAAGCCACATGATGGCTTCATCGGAATTTCCCAAGTATGCGTTTACAACTCCAAGGTCATAATAATGGCTTCCTTTTTTCCAGGCACCGTATCCTCTGAATCCCTGCTGTTGCTCCATATCCAGTTGCATTTGTTCCTCAAACAAGGCTTGTGCTTCGACTTCATTACCAGATTCCAGTTTAGTATAGGCCAACCGGTGCCTGAAGGGAACATATTGCGTTCTATCCATAAAATTTCGCTCAAGCGACTCGTATTGTGACCAATAATATGATGCACTGTCCAGAATATCCATACGAAAATAAGTCCAGGCCATATTGTCAATCATTAATGGATCTTCAGGGACAATATTCAAGCCCTCTGAAAACATTTCAAGCGCCTCTTCATATTTGTCCCATTTTAAATATAACCTACCTAATATTGAATAAGCTTCCGACCAGCCAGGCGCCAGGTTTTTACATTGTAAATACAGTTTTTCTGCTTTTCTGAAATTTCCTATTAACTCATATATATTTCCCCATCGGACATAGTAGTCAGTATCTTTTTTGGTATAGCCAAGATTAATGGATTTAATGATCATCGATGCCCCTTCATTATATTTTCCATCTTCGATCAGGTTGTATCCAAGCACAAACATGACGGTCGGATTTCCCGGATCCAGTTCATATGCTTTCCAGAGATCCGCATGGACGGATTTACTTTTGCCAAATTTTGATTTTAATGCATAACTTCTCAATAAATATGCTTCAGGAAGTGTTGAGTCCAGATTTATAGCAATTTCAGCCATATGCAATGCCTCATCGATCCAGATCTGTGTAGGAACACCTATAGTCCTCATATCAAAATGCAAAACAGTTCCAATCATGGTGTATCCATACGCAAAGCTAGGATCAAGCTCGACGGATTGTTCAAGCAATTGAAGTACATTCTCAAGATCGCTGACATTATTCCAGTTTTTCAGTATTTCCCTGGCTCTGAGTGCGTAATCATATGCTGTTATATCACTTGCCGAGTATTGGCTGGACTGCAGGTATCGCATCTCAGAAGAAGATAATTTTGTCTGCAGTACATTCGCGATTTCAATGGCTATCTCACTTTGTATATTGAATAGTTCGGTCATTTCACGATCATATGTCTCAGACCAGATGTGAATGTCATTTTGAGTATCGATCAACTGAGCTACGATCCTGATTTTATTGCCTTCCTTTCTTACACTACCTTCAAGTATGTTGGCTACCTCAAGTTCACGCCCGATTTCAGGAATCGGTAAGAGTTTGTCCTTGTATTGTAGTGTAGAAGTTCTGGATTTCACTTCTAATCCGGAAATTTTTGATAGATGATTGAGGATATCCTCCGTAATCCCATCACTAAAATATTCCTGTTCCGGATCCTGGCTTAAATTGGCGAAAGGAAGGACAGCTACAGATTTCGGGGATGGATTGAATTCAGCCTCTCCCCAGAAAACCTGTCTGGCAAGATAGATGGAGAAACCGATGATGATGATAGTGGCCATCAGTACCAGCCATCTGGCAAAAGCAGGGATCTTTCTTATTACAGAAAGTTTTTGTGAACTGCTTGCTTTTTTGTCAATGTACTCCTTATTGGGAATTGGTAAGCCTTTGTTTGAAATGGCATATATACCTACAGGTAAATCAACATTTTTTAATTTATATTCTCCGAGTTCCTTAAATCTAAATTCCGCCTGGTTTCTTATTTGCCGAAAAATTGAATCTGAAATTAATATTCCCCCTGAAACACTCAATGCCTGTATTCTGGAGGCAACATTAACCCCATCTCCAAATATCGCGTTCTTTTTAACGACGACTTCCCCTAGATGTATACCAATTCTTAAAGGTACAGTGGGTTCCTGGGATAGTTCTTTCTGAATGGCAATAGCGCATAAAACTGCGTCATAGGCACTTTCAAAAATTGAAAGAGTGCCATCTCCATAATACTGAAGGATATTCCCATTATGAAGGCTAATATATTTTTCAAGTATTACCCGGTGGTGCTCAACCCGTTTCAGGCCATCTTCCTCGTTCTGTTGCATCATTGCAGTATACCCCACAATGTCTGTAAACATTATAGCTGCAAGCTTTCGCCCGGAAGAAACCTCATTGTTGGGTGTATACTCCACTGAATCTTAATTGATCAACGAATTTACATATTTGTTCTTTATCAAAGAAAAGCAAAATACACATAAATGATCTTAAGTATATTAAATTTATGTTAAACGGCAGAATAATTGTCTACGATCTTCCATTCTTATTTTTAATTAATGCATGAAATTGAAAGTAAAGGATTTAATTTCTAAATTGAGTAGAAATTTTTTCACAACATCAGGATTTTTCAACAAGTCTGTACATGAGAAATAATAAAACAGACAAAAGACTTCTTGGGCGTAGGGAATTTATTGGGGGCATGGGTTTACTGACCTTTTCAGGACAAATTGATCCCTCAATGGCTGCCTTGACCGAAGAAAGCAGAAAAATAGGAAAAACTGATGAAAAGATCCGGTTGGGCATTATAGGATTTGGGTTCAGGGGGGAACAACTCGCCCGGGCTATGGGATTTGCCACTGAGGATTGGATTGAAGAACAAAAGTTAAAAGCAGCAAAGGAACCTCGCAATACAGCATTGAAAGAATTTTATGATCTGAATGACCTGGGAGTTGAGGTTGCAGGAGTATGTGATGTTTATGATACACGAATGAAAAAGGGGGGGCTGGCATTTAGCGGAAAAGCAAAAGTATATCGTGATTACAAGGAACTATTAAATGAAAAATCAATAGATGCAGTGATCATTGCAACGCCTGATCATTGGCATGCTGCCATGGCTTCTGAAGCGGCCAGAGCCGGGAAACATATATATCTTGAAAAATGTATGACACGTACTGCAGAGGAAGCAGTCCAATTACGCAATATCATTAAGACAGAAGGTATAATTTTTCAATTAGGGCATCAGGGTAGACAAAGTGACTCAAACCAGAAAGCTAAACAACTCATTGATCAGGGAACCCTGGGTAAAATCTCCCTGGTGGAAACAACTACAAACAGGAATAACCCTTTCGGGGCCTGGCTGTGGCCAATTGAAGAAGATGGAAGCATAAACACAATCGATTGGGAGATGTTTGAGGGACCGGCTGAGAATAAAATGCCATTTGATGCAGCGCGGTATTTCAGGTGGCGTTGCTGGTACGATTATGGAACCGGCATGGCCGGTGATCTTTTGACACATGAATATGATGCTTTAAATTCAATTCTGAACCTTGGGATTCCCGGTTCGGCAGTAGCTTCCGGAGGAATATATCATTATAGGGATGGCAGGGATGTTCCGGATGTGTTTCAGGCAAATTTTGAGTATGAAGATAAGAAACTCAGTCTTATATATAGTGGTACCCTTGCCAACGGAACACCCAGGGGAACCTTAATTATGGGCACCGATGCAACCCTTGAATTAGGGAAATCTTTAAGGGTATGGGCTGAATCAGAATCGACAAAATATAAAAATCGAATTGAAGCCGGCATTATTGATCCCAGCAAACCCATGGTGAATTATAGTAGGGAGAATCTGGAAATAGATGGATTGACATCTGCTACCTCAAAGTATTTTGCAGACCGGGGATTAATGTATACATATCAGGGTGGAAAACGCTACGACACTACACATCTGCATCTGGCTGAATGGTTAAATTGTATAAGGAAAAACAAAAAACCGAGCTGCGATATCGACAAGGGTTTCGAAGAAGCCATTACTGCACATATGGCAACAGTATCGTACAGGAAAGGAAAGAAAGTGTTTTGGGATGACGAAAAAGAAAAAATTGTTATTAATTAATATAGGATATCTTATAAATTATCTATCATGAAAAACTCAAACATTAATCGAAGAGAATTTATCCGGAATACAGCAGCAAGTGCAGCTGCATTAGGCCTCGTTGCCCCAGCAATACCTTCCCTGGCGGACGATAAAAAGAAGGACGCTCAGGCGAAAGTCGGATTGTATAGTATTACTTTTCTGGGAGTCTGGTACAAAGGTCCGGCTTTGACCATGGAAGAAGTGCTGACCAAATCAAAAGAACTGGGTTTTGATGGAATTGAGATCGACGGAAAGAGACCCCACGGTAATCCATTAGATTGGCCTACAAAAAAATGTAAAGAATTTGTAAAAAAAGCAGATGGCATCGGCCAGGAAATATATGCTGTTGCTGCAAATAATGATTTTAGCAGTCCAATTCCGGAACATCGTGAATGCCAGATCGCATATATGAAAGACCTTATCAGGATGACTTCTGATTTTGGTGTTAAAAACCTGAGGGTTTTCCTGGGTTGGCCTGGAGTAACACTCCATCCCGATGGGGGAAAATATACTATCGCTAGTGATATATGGCAGCATACACATTATCAGTTTAGTCCCGAAGAGATCTGGGCATGGTGCACGGAAGGTATGGTTGAAAGTGTAAAATATGCATCAGACTATGGTGTTACTCTGGCATTACAAAACCACAAACCAGTGATCAACAACTGGAAAGATATGATGCGGATGGTCAAAGAAATCGATTCCCCAAATTTAAAAGTTTGTTTGGATGCCCCTATTATGGAAGATAAAAGCCCTGAAAATATGATGGAAGCTGCAAAGGAAGCGGGGGATCTTCAGGTTCTCACCCATTTCGGAGGTGAATATGGGAAAGATACTGATGGCAATGTAGTTGATATACAGGTATACAAGAGGGAAATAGGTTCGGATGGGAAACCTATCCCCGAGGTGATATATCCCTCATTTGTTAAGGCCATGAACAGCATAGGATATAGTGGATATTATAGTTATGAGTTGTGTCATCCTTTGCCTGTAAAAGATGGCGAAAAGGTCGGAATCGATTATGCAGAATATTGTGCCAGAAATGCCTGTCAAATGATGAAAGGATTATTAGGTAATGTTGGGTAAAAGGTCCTTTTCCCAGGTTTCAACATTATCGGCATTTTCATTTCTGTATAAGGAGACAAAGGATTGAAGGGATTTTAGAGCATCCCCTAAGGGGTAATAAAATGCGTCCCAGTTTTCACTGTCTTCACCGTCATGATTCGGTATAACATGCCTGAACTGGAATGCCATACCCAGTTCCTGATATGCACTGGAAGCCCTTTTTTCAATATTTTCAAGATCCTTTAAAGATAATTCGGCTTTTTGCTTTCGCGTCCGTCGAAGCAACTTTCTGCGCATGATATCTGTAACCAGGTCTGGAAGTTCAATATTCGAATTTGTATTTTTTAGAAATATAATTTCCTCTTTAGAGATCGGCGCCATAAACATATTCAAATTAGGGATATTGTGGACCTGTGCCTGTTCTAAAAGAATACTGCCTGCGAATGGATTTCCCTCAAAAAACACATCCTCCTGGCTTAACAATTCCTTAAGTTCTTCCATATCAAGGGCCTGAAGATCTCCACGGACATCCAGCACGATATATTTACTTTCTGATCTTAAAGATTCTACATACTGGCGCGACCGGAAGTAATAATCAACACCATCTTTTTCTCCTGGTCTTGGACTTCTGTCATTGTATAGGACCAGGGGCTTTAGAGATGCTTTAATTTCCGGATAAAATCTTCCCAAAGCGGTAGATAAAGGGCTTTTGCCAACGCAAGATGGACCGGATAATATAATAAGTCTGCCTGCCATGTTTGAAATGGGTTTTTATTTAAGAAATATGCCTTTTTTAAGCATGTAATAAAATATGGTTGCCCCCAATTTATTAAAAAAAGATCAAATATTGTATTATGCTGGCTGGGGGATGCAATTCTAATGAAGAAATATTTATTTCAATTCAAATCATTTAGATTTTCTTTATTTTAGAACCTTATTTAAAAACAAACAATTATGTCAAAAGTACATATCGGATTTATGGGAGCAGGAGGAATTGCCAGAGCCCATGCTTATGCTTTGAATGCCCTGAAGTTTTACTATGATTCAGTCCCTGATATTGTATTTGAATCTGTAACCTCCGCCCGAGAGGAAAGCCGTGTTGAATTTGCCAGCAAATATGGCTTCAATATGGCTGAAGATATAACAACATTTGCTGAAAACCCTTCAATTGATACGGTTCTGATATTGGGGCCAAATAAAGTACACTTTGATCATTTGGAAATCGCCTTATCATTGCCTGGAGTTAAAAATATTTACCTTGAAAAACCAGTTTGTTCTACATATGATGAAGAGGAACAGATGCACAAACTGCTTTCTAAGCTGCCAGGGGATAAAAGGATAATGGTAGGCTTTCAATTCATTCAATCCGCGGCCATAAGGGAAGCACTGACCTTCTGGAAATCAGGGATATTGGGAAATCCCTTGCATTTTGATCTTAAATACTATCATGGCGATTATCTCCAGGCTGGATATAGAGAAAAACGCGTTACAAGGTTAACCCCTGCACCGGATGGAGGGGCAATGGCAGACCTGGGCTCTCACGGTATAAGCATGCTAATGGCATTTTTTGGCAATAATCTTGAAATATTAAATGCCCTTCAGGCCGGGAGTTTTGATGATGTTCCACCAGGATCTGATCTTTTCAGTTCCATTTCGCTTATAGATCCAAAATCCAGAGCAGTTGGAAATATGTCTGCAAGTCGCATAAGTTCTGGTACTGGCGATTGGGTAAACCTGGAAATATTTGCCGAAAACGGATATATAAAATATTCGTCTCTTAGCCCAGACATCTATGAGTATTATATTGAATCTGAACAGAAATGTATTAAACAGGCAGTTGGAAGCAATTATAAACCAATTACTAGTTTCCCATCAGGACATGTGCCACCGGGGTGGCTCCGAGCTATGGTCCACGCACATTATATATTCCTGACTGGTGATTCACGGGGCTCTTTTTTGCCTGATCTTTCTCATGGCCTGGCTGTTCAACGTATTGTACGAGAGACAGCAAGCCATTTGTCTTCATTCCGTCAAAAAAACATTAAATAAAACCTTGTGTATAACCGGATGATTATCAATAAGTTGCGCGGCTTTTTAAGATTATGCAAAAAAAAGAGTGATATTTTAATGCAATCCTGAGTTACTTTTTCGTTATCCATAGGATTTATTTATGAAAATGCTTTGGGAGGGCTATTCGGAAATTTCAATCAGCATCCGTAAAGTCCACGCTGTCAACTGGCATCTTAATTCAACCAGTTGATCCTCAAATCAAAATTTTGGAGGATAATTTAATTTTTAGGCTATGCAGCAAATTTACCAAAGCCCAGCTAGCAGACCGTTTGTGTTTTCTACCCTATTAATGGTCATATTGGTTTTAGTATTTTGTAGTTGTGAAATTATGCAGGATGTATCCATGATAGAGGATCCATATCCTGTGGAATTTAAGGATGGGAAATTATATCCTGACGACTACGGTTCATACAAGCAATTTGGACGCCATATCGATATATGGGAAAATTATGCCCTTATAGGATGTGGAAAAGAAAATGGTGCTTATGTGTTCAGGAATGATGGAAACCAATGGAAAGAAATTGAAAAACTGGAACTAAGGGCCAACTATGGCATTGGGGATGTTTGTTTTAAGGAAGATTGGATATTGATGGGAACAGAATATGCCAATGGTTCTGGAAAAGTAGATGTATTCAGATTTGGAGATGAAGAAATTGAGTTCGTACAGGAAATCCACTCTAATGTAAAGGAAGACAGGTTTGGATCTGCAATTGATGTTTCAGGAGATTATATGATTATAGGTGCAAAGGCGCCATGGAATGAATGTGAAAATTGCGGAACCAATAGTGATCCTGGAAAAGCATTTATATATAAGCTGAATGGTGATCAATGGACACTGGAAGCAGATTTTGATGCTAATCCTCCAATGGAAAATGATGGATTTGGGCGGGAAGTAGCTATATCCGGGAATTTTGCTTTTGCAAAAGGCGGTAGCAAAGATACAATATATGTATACAGCAATCTTGAAGGTCAGTGGGCCTTTCATAGTTATCTTTACCCGGAACCAGTCGATGTTCTCGAAAAAGAATTTGAACAACGATTTGGGAAATCTATTCAGGTAGATGGATCCAACCTGATGATAGGAGCACCGACATATCCGGTAAGTGGTTTGCAGGACCGATTGGGTGCTGTATATCACTACGAACTACAGGAAGGTAACACCTGGGTTTTTAGAGAAAAGATATTGAATCCTAATTCAGTTCCTGGTGATGAAGTTAATGAATTCGGATCTACCTTAAAATTGGAAGGCGACTATATGATCGTCGGAGGTAATAATACAAACTATATTGGTGGTGGGGTTGTTTACAAATACTCAGGATCAAAATGGGTGAATATTCATTATATTTCTCCACCTGATGATTTGGTATCCCATGGATTTGGAATATCTATGGATATTTCTGATCAGTGGATGCTCGTCGGACATGTCGGCGATATGGATACAGGAACTGAAGCTGGCGCAGTATACGTTTTTGAAAATAATTATTAATAATATTTTTGATATATCCTTCTCAGATTCCCGCCTGTAGCAAATGGGGTTTCTTCAATCGAGCCATAGAAAGAAGCTCTTTAGCAACCAGCGGGAATCAGGGAAGCATTTATCAGATTTTAGGATAATGAGAGCTTTAAATTCATAAATAAAAACAACAAATAAGTAGTAAAATGTTTATTGGAATTTCACCCTGATGCTTTTCATGTTTTGAAAAGTATTTTTTTTGTCAGACAGAGGCAGAGTCACGCCAAAAGCTTCCATTTATCACATATTTTTATTTTTCAATGTTCAATTCTGCTACCTGGATTCGCTCTTGAGAGTATACCGCTGACAAAGAATTAATTAAATCGAAGACTTTGTTAAAACACTTAAAATAACTACATTGAAATCAAAGTAAACAATTAATCCTTTGGGTCAGAAATTACTCGAGGGTGTTGACTAGGAGTTATAATTTTTTAAATTTAATATACATTCATGGAAGAATTGAACATATCCCGACGCAAATTTATTGCAACAACATCTGTAGGTGCATTAGGCACAGTTTTTACAGCTACCGCTGCTTCCTGTGGAAATTTGAACAAGACATCTGAAAAACTTGCTCTCGTGGGGGGTGATCCTGTCAGGACAAAAGACTGGATCTCCTGGCCTATATGGGATCCCAAAGCAGAGGATCCGGCTTTATCCGTACTGCGGAGTGGTAAATGGTACCGGGAATGGGGAACCCAGGTGGCAAAATTCGAAAAGCAGTATGCTGAATTAATAGGCTCTAAAAGAGCGCTGGCAACAGCGAGTGGAACCACCGCCCTGGAAGTTGCTCTTCATGTACTTGGGGTAGATGCTGGTGATGAAGTAATCGTATCTCCTTATACTTTTATCGCCACCTATAATGTTGTTTTTAATGCAAAAGCATTACCAGTTTTTGCAGATACCAATCAGGAAACATTTACCATTAATCCGGATAAGATTGAAGAGAAAATTAATGAACGTACCAGGGCCATTCTGCCGGTACATATTCTCGGTTTACCAGCCGATATGAACAGTATAAATGCCATAGCCAGGAAACATAACCTTGTTGTTATCGAAGATGCTTGTCAGGCATGGCTGGCAGAATACGATGGGAAGAAATGTGGAACACTGGGAGACCTGGGTTGTTTCAGCTTTCAGAATTCAAAACATCTTCCATCTGGGGAAGGTGGGGCAGTTGTAGGAAATGATGACAGCATTATGGATTTATGCCATTCCTATCACAACTGTGGCCGGGCAGTTGGAAATACTCAAGGGGAGTATAATGGTTATCCTCGTAGAGGTGGAAACATGAGAATGATGGAAATCCAGGCTGTAATCCTGATGAACCAGATGCACCGGATAAAAGCTGATGCCGATAAGCGACTGGAAAATGCATTGTACCTCGATTCCAAATTAAAAAACATCCCTGGTATTATACCTTATAAATTATCCAATGGTGCAGATCGTTCAGCATATCACCTATATCCTTTCAGATACAAAAAGGAATATTTTGACGATTTACCAAGAAGTAAATTTCTTAGTGCATTATCTGCAGAAGGTATAACATGTGCCGGTGGTTATGGTCCTCAATATAATGATGACTTAATTGAAGAAGCCTTGAATTCCAGAGGTTATAAAAGATTGTTTTCAGAACAAAGGTTGAACACTTACAGGGAGGAACTGAAGAACCTGCCGGATAATGATCAATTAACCGAGGAAGCAGTCTGGCTATTCCAGAATATGTTGCTGGGAGAAAAAAGTGATATGGATGATATAATAAACGCAGTTGAAAAAATATACGAAAATAGAAAACAATTGCTCTGACAACCCTCATTAAAACCTAATCTTTATATGCTAAGATCTTTTCGCTATAGCATTATTCTGATAGCAACGCTATTTGCTTGTCAGCTTAATGCTCAGGGATTAAAGTCATCATTTAATACAGAAAAAAGCTGGAAAGCTGGCGTCGCCAGGGTAGTCATTACTCCGCCTGAATATATGTGGATGGCAGGATTCGCCGCCCGCGATAAACCGGCGGATGGGAAGCTGCATGATCTTTGGGTGAAAGCTTTGGCGCTGGAAGATGCTGAAGGGAACATGGGATTACTCATAACATCGGATATCATCGGTTTTAGCAGGGAATTGTCGCTGTCCATTTGCAGCCAGCTACAGACTAAATTTAAATTGGAAAGAAAAGACATTCTGCTTAGCAGTTCACATACACATAGCGGACCGGTATTGAATAATAATTTATATGGAATATATCCACCATTTGATGATGAACAGAAAAACCGTTTAGTACGATATCAACGATTTCTTGAATCCCAGGTCTTAATAGCCGCAGAAAGGGCCATTAATAGCCTTTCACCATCCAGGATATCAAGGGGGGTAGGTATATCCCGGTTTGCTGTAAATAGACGTGAAAGTGGCTGGGATGGGGACATTCTGTATAATCCTGATGTAAAAGGGCCATCTGATCATTCGGTTCCAGTATTAAAAGTTACGGATTGTGAAAATAGACTCACAGCAGTAGTTTTCGGATATGCCTGTCATGCCACCAGTTTGTCTATAAATAAATGGTCAGGTGATTATCCCGGATTCGCTCAGATAGAGCTGGAAAGGTTGTATCCAATGACAACAGCTATGTTTGTTGCAGGATTCGGGGCGGATCAAAATCCTTTTCCTCGGGGTGGAGTATTGCAATCAGAGCAATATGGCATGGAATTGGCCATATCTGTTGAAAGGGTATTAAAAGGTGAAATGAAGGACTTATCACCATCTTTGAAAACTGTTTATCAGGAAATTGAACTGGATATAGCTCCTCCACCTGATCAGGTTGAACTGCAGAATATTATTGAAAACGGGGCTGAGTGGGAGAAAAGATGGGCAGAGATGATAGTCCAGAAGCAGGCGGCCGGAGAGAAACTAAAGGATTCCTACCCCTATTATCCCGTTCAGGGTTGGCAACTGGGAGAACAGACTGTGATCATTCTTGGTGGAGAAGTCGTGGTCGATTATGCTGTCAGGCTGCGAGGATTGTTGGGGAATGATATTATGCTCATAGGTTATTCCAATGATGTAATGACATACATTCCTTCAGAACGGGTATTGGAAGAGGGAGGATATGAAGGGAAAACCTCTATGTGGGTTTATGGACACCGAGGATCCTGGGAGCATGGTCTTGAGGAAAGGATCGTTGAAGAAGTCGTGAGACAAGTGGATTTTTGTAAAAATCCAAAAAATGATTAGATTGGTAGATAATTCAATGGTATGAAGCGTCGAAAATTCCTGAAATATAGCGCTGGTTCGTTACTCGCAGCGCCTTTAATATTTAGTAAGTATTCACATATTTATGCCAATACATATGCCTCACCTATAGTTAGTGTATTCGATAAAAATGCCTCTTCATTAGAATACCAGGCAGGGAATGTTGTGAATTCAGATGGTGTTATAGTAGATAAGATATTATCATTTGACATCGTCAATGCCAGGGTAGCCAAAATGGTTGATACGGCCATTATGGAGTTAACCAATAAGAAAAGTGTGGGCAAAGCATGGGAATCCTTATTTCCTAAAGGGGCATCCGAATAAAGATACTAAGATTGGGATAAAATTAAATTTTTCTTATGGGGACTGGCGTAACGACCAGGAAAATGATTGGGCAAAAACCTATTGCCCTTTTGGTACAAAAGCTGCTGTTTCAAATGCCATTGTCCTCGGACTCAGCCAGATGATGGATGGAAATTTCCCTATTGAAAACATCACCTTGATCGAAAGGATGTATCTCGCCGGAACAAGGAGATTCTACCCGGTTATTCAGGGATATCGCCCTATAAATGGCAAATAGTGATGGGCTATTTAAGGATAGCCGATCAGGGACTTATTCAGTCCATTGGATTTATTCCACCAACCCATTGGAATTACCTGATGATGCTCCGCAATTTATTGCTGCACCAGAATTTAAGGGAGAATATAAAGCTCCACAAAAAATTTATTCTGCAATATATCAAAACGATTTTCTGATCAATTATTCAATTGCCAAAGACCATCGGGCTGCCGGGATAACCGGATCTATGAAAAATAATTATGGTTGCACCAACAATCCATTTGGTACACATGGAAATGAATGGAATAGTGAAGATACTCCGTATGCAGGGACAAGATTATGTATACCTGTTTTCCATAAAAATGTTGACCTGCACTCACCTTATATCCTGCATTTGATGGATGCTATTACGGGAATATATGATGGAGGACCATTATCAGGAAAGGTATTTCATGCAAATACATTGGCAGTTAGTAAGGATCCGGTTGCGATTGATTCATATTTATTGAATATTCTGAATAAGGCCAGGAAAGAAAGAGATCATTCAATTATAGACATTAAAGATGGTAGAACAGCTGATGGGCATCCCAACGCTTCCTTCCTTAGAATTACAGCTGAAAGACATGAATTAGGTAGCATGTCACAGGATAATCTCCAAATGATCGATTTGTCAGACGATTCCGGTCAATATGAAATTGAAGCTTCAGATCGAATCCATTCTTTAGTCAGTGAGGTAAAGAGCGAAAAAAGTAAGTGCAATATGGAGGTGATCATGGACAATTCAAAACAGGCCAAATCCATTGAGTCAAGGATAGAAACGGTTGATGGAAAGGTAGTGAGATCATTTCAAAAAATCCAGGCATCATCATCTGTCACCCGACTTGAATGGGACTATAAGAATGATAACAGAGTTCAGGTAAAAGAAGGGGTATATGTCTGGTATGTTAATGTAGATGGCATGCAACATACCGGAACAATAAATCTGATTTTTTAACAGTCTTACATTAATGGTTATGAAGTGTTTTTATAAAGTGAGAATTCTCACGATTGTATTATCTATTGGTGCTGTATATCAAATATTCGGCCAGGAGTATGACCTGCTTATTAAAAATGGTCATCTTATAGATCCGAAAAATGGTATCAGCCAGAAAATGGATATTGCGGTTTCCGAAGGAAAAATCGTTAAAGTAGCTGAAGAGATATCAGGAGAAACTTCTGCTAAAATAGTTGATGCTACCGGTCTATACGTTACACCAGGCCTCATTGATATTCATGTGCATGTTTTCTGGGGGACAAAACCAGATGCATACATCAGCAATAGTTTTACCAGCCTTCCTCCGGATGGATTTACGTTTCGGGCCGGTGTGACTACGGTTGTGGATGCTGGGAGTGCGGGATGGAGGAATTTCAGGATATTTAAAGAACAGACCATTGATCAATCGAAAACAAGAGTGCTTGCGTTTCTTAATATTGTGGGTTCTGGAATGAAAGGCGGTGCTATAGAACAGAACCTTGCCGATATGGATCCTAAATTAACAGGAATGGTTGTCAGGAAATATTCTGACTATGTAGTTGGTGTAAAATTGGCTCATTACAGTGGCCCTGAATGGGATCCGGTTATTAAAATGGTGGAAGCAGGGAAATTGGCAGATGTTCCTGCAATGATAGACTTTGGTGGGAATACACCTCAGTTGTCCCTGGAGAGACTTTTAATGACTGAAATGCGGGCGGGAGATATATTTACACATTGCTTTGCGAATGTAAGAGGAAGAACAGCTATTGTAGATGAGAATGGTGAGGTACGACCCTATGTATGGGATGCACAAAAAAAGGGGCTGATTTTTGATGTAGGTCATGGCGGCGGAAGTTTTCTTCGACCAGGCAGTCCCTGCTGTTCAACAGGGATTCCTGCCTAATTCTATAAGTACGGATCTTCATACGGGCAGCATGAATGGAGGAATGAAAGATATGTTGAACGTGATGTCAAAAATGCTGAACCTGGGAATGCCATTTGATGATGTGATAGATCGCTCCACCTGGGCACCTGCACAGATTATAAATCATGAAGAACTGGGACATTTAAGTACAGGAGCATGTGCTGATATTGCGGTATTCAGCTTAAAACAAGGTGAATTTGGATTCATTGACGTTAAAGGATTTATGATAGAAGGAGATCAGAAACTGGAATGTGAATTGACGGTCAGGGAGGAGAAGTAGTCTGGGATCTAAATGGAATTGCATCTCCGAAATGGGAGAAATAACGATAGGACTTAATTTTTTATAAACAAATGAAATTTTCTGATTATGGAACAAAAAAAGCAAAATTCAAGAAGGAAAGCTGTAAAAGGTGTTTTGGCTGCTGCCGCTGCAGGAATAGGAGTCAGCCAGGTAAGTGCTGCTGAAAGTAAAACTAAATCATCAAAGAAAGTAGTTACCAGCATTACCAAATCCAATGATGTGCCTTTGTTCTCCGGAGGTGTAGCTTATGGGAACTTACTTTTTATTGCTGGTAAAGGAGCCCATTTTGAAGGAGACATTGCAGCACATACTGATCATGTCCTGAATGAACTTGAAAAAGAATTAAAAAAACATGGTTCTTCTATGGATAAAGTGCTGAAGGTAAATGTATATCTACATGATTTGAATGATTATCACGGTATGAACGATGTGTACAGAGGTCGTTTTGGGGAAAATCCTCCTGTTAGAACTACTGTCGCTACTTATGGTGGTGTGCCCGGGGATTCATTGGTTGAGATCGATTGTATCGCAGCATTGGATTGATCAATATATTAATTTAAAGTAATAGACCACGGACCCCTGAAATTTGAATTTCAATGGTCCGTGGCTTCGTTTTTTTTATACATTCAAAATACAAAATTATGATTACCAGAAGGGAATTGATGAAGAAATTGGCCGGAATGCCACTTTTAGGGGGTTTATTTGGAGCGGGGATATTGACTCCGGGTGTAGCTTCAGGAAATACGGCACGCAGGGATTATTTTAAGGAACTGGGAGTAAGGACATTTATAAATGCCGCTGGCACGTACACTTTCATGACGGGCTCATTGATGAGGCCGGAAGTTATCGATGCATATAATTACGGCACTAATGATTACGTAATATTGGATGATCTACAGGATAAAGTGGGAGAAAGGATAGCACAATTATTGCATTGCGAAGCGGCGACCATAACTTCAGGAGCTGCATCGGCCATTACACTTGGGACAGCAGGTATATTATCCGGAATGGATGAAAAGAAAGTTATCCAGATTCCTGACCTTACAGGGATGAAAAGCGAAGTGATCATTCAAAAATCTCATAAAATAGGATATGGCCATGCCATTCGAAACTGTGGTGTTAAAATCATAGAAGTTGAGACCAGAGAAGAACTGGAAAACGCCATCAATGAAAAGACGGCTATGATGTGGTTTTTTAATGGCAATAATTTTGTAGGCAAGATACAAGACGAAGAATTCGTTCAGATAGCGAAAAAACATGGGATCCCAACTTTTAATGACTGTGCAGCCGATGTGCCCCCAGTAGAAAATCTATGGAAATATACTGATATGGGTTTTGACCTGGTCACATTTTCGGGAGGAAAGGGATTGAGGGGACCACAAAGTGGTGGTTTATTGATTGGGAAAAAGAAATATATTGATGCAGCACGATTGCATGCTGCACCACGGGGAAATACAGTTGGAAGGGGCATGAAGGTAAATAAAGAAGAGATCCTTGGAATGTATGCGGCTATTGAATCGTATTTGACACGGGATCACGCAAAAGACTGGGACTTATGGGAGATGCAGATCAAGACAATAATAGATGCTATTGCTGATATTCCAGGTGTTGAGCCTGAAAGACATGTTCCTGAAGTCGCTAATCATGTTCCATCATTGAGACTTTCCTGGGATCAGAAGAAAATTAAAATGAACCCGGATGAGTTGCGGCAAAAACTACGGGACGGGCACCCCTCAATTGAAACGGTTGGCGGATCAGAATCGGTAGGGATAACTACCTGGATGATGCAACCCGGGCAGGAAAGAATTGTGGCCTCCCGGTTAAGTGAATTATTAAGGAAAGGAAAATGCAGGTATAATAGAATAGCTCCGATACATTATATTTGGTAAATTTCTTTGTGGCTTAAAATTTGCAGTCAAAATTTAGATCATTAGACTGATTTCAAATTGATTTCTATTAAGTAGTAAATATTATTAAAATGAAAAATTATTTTTATAACCTATTAATATTCCTAATCTTAATCCCTGTTCTGAGTTTCTCACAGGAACCCACCAAATGGAGAGGTCCGGATCAAAATGGATATTATCCGGATACAGGCCTGATGAAGGAGTGGCCTGCAGGTGGACCCGAAGTTTTATGGCAATATGATAAGTTAGGGGAGGGATATTCATCACCTTCATTTGGAAATGACCGGATATATGTATCCGGAATGGAAGATCAAACCGGATATGTATATGCTCTTGAACAGGATGGAACCCTCATCTGGAAAGCTCCTTATGGCCCGGAATACTATGAAAGTTATCCTGGAAGCAGGGGAACTCCCGTTATTGATGGGGATAAACTCTATATGCTGAGTGGAAAAGGGCATTTATCCTGTTTGAGCTCAAATTCAGGTATGATGATCTGGCGAAAAGACTTGTTTAAAGAGTATGGCGGCCGGAATACTGAATGGGGGCTTGCAGAGACCCTTTTGATAATCGGAGATAAGCTCATCTGCACGCCTGGAGGACGTGAACATAATATGGTGGCGTTAAATAAATCAAATGGAGATATTATATGGACAACAAAAGCTATGGGTGAAATTCCAGCATATTGTTCCCCGCTTTTAATTGAAATTGGAGGCCGTAACCTTATCGTTACACATATGGCAGATCATGTAATTGGTGTTGATGCTGATACAGGGAAACTATTATGGAACCATCCACATCCAAACAGGTACTCTGTCCACCCAAACACCCCTCTGTATCACAACGGACAGGTCTTTTGTTTCAGTGGTTACGGAAAAGGGGGCGCTATGCTAAAATTGAACGACGACGGTAGCCAGGTAAACGAAATATGGTATAGTGAAACCATGGATAGCCGGATGGGTGGGGCTGTATATCATAATGGCTTTATGTATGGTTCCGGTGATTCCAATCGGGAATGGCAATGTATTGACTGGAATACCGGCAAAGTTCTTTACGAGTCCAAAGAAGTTGGCAACGGGGTTGTGATTGCGGCAGAAGGAATGTTATATGCTTATAGCCAGCGTGGGGAACTCGCTCTAATGAAACCTGAAGCCTCTTCCTTTAAGGTGGTCAGTATAACTAAAATAAATGCAGGAAGTGGACAGCATTGGGCGCATCCTGCCATCAATAATGGCAGATTGTTCGTCCGGCATGGAAATACAATGTTAGCTTATAAAATTCGCTGATAGGCTGTTTTAATAACCTGTCAACATATGATTTATATCATATAATTAGTGGCGTATTAATTCTTAAATTTGTATAGGGCGCTGGAAGCGTAGCTGTACAGAGGGGCTATTGTTAATTTTATCTTACTCCCGTAGCCGAATTTAAATTATATGGTATGAATAAATTAACAGTTCTAATACTTTTTCTATTTACTTTTACATCCATATTTTCCCAGGAGATTCAGTGGCGCGGACCTGAACGAGATGGTCAATTTCCGGATAAGGGATTATTGAAAGAATGGCCAGCAGATGGCCCGGAAATGCTTCTAAAAGTTGAAGGTATTGGTATGGGGTATTCCTCTCCTGTACTTTTTGAAGATGTGTTATATGTTACAGGTAAGAAAGGGGAGGAGGACTATTTGAGTGCCTTCGATATGGAAGGTAACATTAAATACCAGGTTAAATATGGATCTTCATGGAACCAATCATACCCGGAAACCCGCTCAACTCCGACAATTGATGGCGACCGGATTTATGTGATAAGTGGAATTGGTGAAGTGGTTTGTCTGAACACAAGTGATGGGACTATTAATTGGTCTGTAAATGCTAATGAACTATTTGAGGGAGAGATCCATCGATGGGGAGTGGCAGAATCACCGCTTATAATAGACGATAAGGTGCTATACACATGTGGTGGCAACAAAGCTTCAGTAATCGCATTAAATAAACATTCAGGCGAAATAGAATGGCAGGCAGAAAGTCTTGGCGGAGGACGGACATATGTTTCTTCGGTTATTTATCAACAGGATGGAAAGCAATTGATAGTGGCTTTAACCGCTCACCATATATTAGGCATAGTGCCTGAAAATGGAAAGATTGCATGGCACTATAAATATTTACCGCCAGAAGGTGCTGGAAGTCGTGGTGCAACAAACAGTACCAATTCCCCCATATCAAGCGGTAATGAGATATTTGTTTCAAAAGGTTATGATCAATATGGTGTAATGCTTAAAGTTTCCAGTGACATGAACTCAGTAGAGGAGAAATGGAGAACAAGTGTTTTGGATACCCATCATGGACACTATGTAAAAGTTGGTGATTATCTATATGGATCTAACTGGCATAGCAATTCAACTGGAAACTGGGTATGTCTCAATTGGGATTCAGGTGAGGTTATGTATGATGAAAAGTGGAACACTAAAGGATCCATTGCGCTGGCGGATGGCATGATGTATTGCTATGAAGAAAGGGGTGGGAATGTAGCCCTTGTTAAACCAACACCAAAGAAATTTGATATCATTAGCACATTTAAAATTGGATATGGATCTGGCCCACATTGGGCGCATCCATATATCGCGGATAAAAAACTTCTGATCCGTCATGGTGAGGTTGTAATGGTATTTGATATAGAGGATAAAAAAGAATAATTTGTTCAATCCTAAAAACATATTTCTATATACAGCAGGTCTCCTGTTTTTAACAGCCTTGATCTGGTGGAATCTTTCCGGACCTTCACTTGACTTTAATACAAGTGAACCTGGCATGGATAACCGCGGTGGTGATGCGGGTGGAGAAAATGAAGTTATCAATATTGGGGCCTTCTTTGAACTTTTTTCTAATTCGGATAGTGAGTTGAATGATGAATGGCCACGATTCAGGGGCCCGGAATTTGACAATATTAAGAAATCCGGATCAGGGTTGATATCGAAGTTTAATAATGATCCGAAAATTCAATGGTCTGTTGAATTGGGTGAAGGGCATGCCGGTCCATCTATATATAAAGGAAAGGTATATCTGCTTGATTATGATGAAGAGGTCAAAGCAGATATGCTGAAATGTTTTTCACTTCGGGATGGGAAAGAATTGTGGAGGAGATGGTATAATGTGAACATTAAAAGAAACCACGGCATGTCAAGGACCGTTCCGGCCATCACGGAAGATTATATTTTAACTATCGGACCCCGTTCACATGTTATGTGCCTTGACCGGGAGACTGGTGATCTAAGGTGGGGGATGGATATTGAAAAATTATATGGAACTGAAATACCTTTCTGGTATACCGGTCAATGTCCTTTGATTGACGATGGCAAAGCTATTATTGCAACGGGAGGAAGTGCTGTTATGATTGCGGTAGATTGTGCATCAGGGGAATTATTATGGGAAGCACCCAATCCGGGAACCTGGAAAATGTCGCATTCCTCTATTATGCCCTGGATTTATCAGGGAATTAAAATGTACGTTTATAGTGCTGTAGGGGGAATTATCGCAATAGGCGCTGAAGGTGACCTGGCTGGTAAGGTTTTATGGCAATCCAATGAATGGAGCTGCTCTGTCGTGGCGCCCTCACCTGTTTGTCTGCCGGACGGTAAGGTATTTCTAACTGCCGGTTACGGTGCGGGGAGTATGGTTTTCCAGATCAATTATGAGAATGATGAGTTTTCAGCAGCCCGGTTGTATGACTATAAACCGAAAGATGGATTGGCATGTGAACAACAGACACCTGTACTTTACGATGGCATGCTGTATGGAATATTACCTAAAGATGCAGGGGCCATGAGGAATCAATTTATTTGCGTGGACCCCCAGGATACCAGGAAAGTAGTCTGGGCCAGTGGCAAAACGCACCGGTTTGGATTAGGCCCTTATATGATTGCCGATGGAAAATTCTTTATATTGAATGATGACGGAACTTTATCGATAGTTCAGCCAAGTCAGACAAATTTTGTTCTCCTTGATCAGATTAAAGTTTTTGATGGGCATGATGCCTGGGCACCCCTGGCAATAGCTGATGGATATCTCTTGTTGCGGGATGCAAATAATATGTATTGTATGGACATTAGAACAATGTAAATCTATAATATGAAAAAGATCTTCATCTATATCATAGTAATAGTACTTGGATTACTGATCCTTGTTATAATCCTTGGCGATTTTATGTCTGGTGAGATCAAAGACACTGCAAAAAATCCTTACGCTTACGAATTTGATGAGTATAAAGCTGTTGATCAAGCGATGATAAAATTTAAGGAGGTCAGAAGGATAGGATTGAGTATTCCGGATCCAAAAGCCATCGATATAATGAATAATCTGATCGCAATTGGATTTAAAGATCATCTGCAGGTCATAGATACCTCTGGATTGGAAATAATAAACCGATCAGTCAGAGGACCAGTAACAGCAGTATCGTTTTCCCCGGAAGGGAACATTTATCTGGGATGTCAGAATTCTATAGAGATAATCAATATGGAAGGAGAATCCATAGCACGCTGGCAGAACTTTGGAGAAAAAACTTTGATTACCGCAATAGCTTTTAAGGATTCTATGGCGATTGTTGCCGATGCCGGGAACCGGATTGTATTTCGTCTGGATCAGCAAGGTCAATTACTGGATTCCTTCGATGGAACCGGCAGATTGGATGGGAACTACGGTTTTATTCTTCCAAGCCCTTATTTTGATCTTGAAGTAGATCCTGATGATGAATTGTGGGTAGTGAATTCAGGTTTGTTAAAGGTGGAAAATTATACAGACGATGGTTCTGTCCGGGCTTTCTGGGGGAAACCTTCCTTTGAGATAGAAGGATTTACCGGCTGTTGCAATCCGGCACACATTGCGATTATGAAAGATGGATCGTTCGTTACTAGTGAAAAAGGTCTTTCCAGGATAAAAGTGTATAAGGCATCAGGTGAATTGGATTGCGTTGTAGCCGCCCCTGAGGATTTTGAAGATGACAATGAACCTGCTGATTTAGCTGTTGATGAATATGGGAAAATATATGTCCTCGACATCACAAAAGAGAAAATCAGGATTTTTGAAAGAAATATAAACTGAATGGATAGAAGAAATTTTATACAGAACTTTACACGATACTCCTTATTAGGTGGTTTGCTTTCCTCAGTAGGCTTTTTGGTGAGTCAAAGGACCATCAAGGCTACAGAAGATTGTTCTGCTTCGGAGGTTTGTAAAATGTGCGGAAAATTCAATTCCTGCCAAAAGGTCATTGATATTAAAACAAAAGAAAATGAAAAAGTCTCCTGATAATAAAGCGAATAAAAGGAGGGATTTTATACGTTCCACGGCCCGTATAACCCTTGCGCTGGGTATAGGGGGTGTGAGCGGACTTGCCCTGAGTAAATCCACCAAAGAGGAATGGGTCTGGCAGATCGATCCTTTTAAATGTACTCAATGTGGCAGATGTGCAGAGGAATGTGTATTAACCCCTTCAGCAGTGAAATGTGTCCATGCTTTTGATCTTTGTGGGTATTGTGACCTTTGTGGGGGGTATTTTAAACCGGGAGTAATTGATCTTCATACCGGGGCTGAAAACCAACTTTGTCCAACCGCTGCCATAAAAAGAGATTTTATCGAAGAGCCATTTTTTGAGTATACAATTGATGAGGACCTTTGTATCGGATGCGGGAAATGTGTAAAAGGGTGTTCCGCTTTTGGCAATGGATCATTACATCTACAGATCCGGCATGACCTGTGCCTCAACTGCAATCAATGTGCCATAGCCACGCGGTGTCCGTCAGATGCTATAACCAGGGCGCCAGCCAGTAAACCGTACAATTTTAAAGGAGATTTTACAAAGAGCTAAAGAGAGACTTTTGAAGAATAAAAGAATAGCGATCCTGACATTTTTTAGTGGCCTGCTGATATCAGTAGTTTCCTATGCACAACAGCGCTTCCCCAGACCGGATTTTGAAACAGATTATATAGTTCCATCTCCTCTGGCGCCGGAACCCAGGTGGGCTACTATGGAGATCCTGGATGTGGTCATCTTACTGATCGTCATGCTTTTAGCTTCATGGTTTGCCATAAAAAAGCGTTCCAGGCAGGGCATCTTGTATTTATCGGTATTTACACTTATTTATTTCGGTTTTTACAGGAATGGATGTATTTGTTCTATTGGGGGCATTCAAAATGTAACCCTGACCTTATTCAACCCCACTTATGCCATATCCCTTACTGCACTCTTATTTTTCATCTTGCCATTGATCTTTGCCCTTTTCATGGGCCGTGTGTTTTGTGGGGCCGCTTGTCCGCTTGGGGCCATTCAGGAACTTATTATTTTCAGACCTATTTCCATTCCCTCACCTGTCAGAAAAGTTTTGGGATTGATCCCATATCTCTACCTGGGGCTATCAATATTATATGCGGCAACCAATACGGATTTTATTATTTGCCGTTATGATCCCTTCATCGGGATTTTCAGGATGGATGCTACCTTTGAAATGCTCATATTGGGAGGAAGTTTTCTAATCCTAGGAATGTTTATTGCAAGGCCTTATTGCCGCTTTTTATGCCCTTATGGTGTCTTGCTTAATTGGATGTCAAAGGTCTCAAAATGGCATTTAAGCATAACACCGGCTGAATGTGTGGATTGTAAGTTATGTGCGCACTCCTGTCCTGTGGATGCCATTAATAAACCAGTCATTGAACCGGTTTCGACAAGTAAAGACGTTAATAAATTTTTGTTGTCAGTATTAATTCTTCCAATCCTGATTTTGATTGGAGGATATGTCGGATCTAAATCACATATATACTTGTCGAAGGCAAATTCAACGGTAGGCCTTGCGGAACTGTTAATTGCTAATCCGGAACTAAAGAACGATCCTGACCATATTGATGTGCAGACCTTTCTGACCTCTGGAAAGACTATGGAGACTTTGCTGGAAGAGGCTGCCACAATTAGGAAGCAATTCTATTATGGTGGTTGGATAATGGGAGGATTTTTAGGATTGGCATTTGGATTAATATTTATGGGCAAAACATTATACAGGAACCGAAAAGACTATGAGCCGGATAAAGGAAATTGTGTTAGTTGTGGCAGATGTATGGATTATTGCCCTGTTGGTAAACCCGATTTTGACAAAATAATGGAACAGATCAAGTGAACACAAAAGAAAAACAAAAAATAACCTGGAGGATAGCTGTTATTGCCGGAATATTTTCAGCAATAGTCAGCATCATCATGATATTGAATTACTGGCAACTTCAACGATCGGAACCACTGGAGAATGAATTGCTGGTAAACCTTGTTGAACAACTTAAGAAAGATTCAGGTAACGAACAGCTGAAAGAGGATATCAGGCGCCTCGATTTAATGGTGCGTAAAGCATATTTTACAAAACAATGGCAAATACGTGCAGGGGCTTTTATTTTGATAGCTGGTCTTGTCGTTCTTGTGATATCTCTTAGGATGTATCAGTCCTATAGTGATAAGGTAGATGAGCCAGGCAGTGAGGACCGGCACCTGGGTAAGGAATTGATCGCTGCCCAGAAATGGATCATATATTCTGTTATTGCCATATTTGGTCTGGCTTTGGTTGCTGCTTATTTATCCGATGATAAACTTGACGACCCGTATAATATTGCCGAAAGCGTTACCGAAGAGCCTGATGTGGAAGAGATTGCCATCAGGACTACCAGCGAGCCTGCACAACAGGAAGTCGAACCGGAAACCGAAGTTATAATTAATGACATTACAACGGATGTAGATCAGGCCCAAACCGAAACGGAAGAAATAACAGAAGAATCCAAAGTGGTGGATTCGGAAACGGTCCCGGGTACTCCGGTAGCTGATGTTCAAACCGGATCATTGAAGTTTGCAGACCAGTTTCCAGCTTTCAGGGGACCATATGGTCTGGGGTTATCAAATCATAAGAACATTCCTGTTGATTGGGATGGTGCCTCGGGGAAAAATATAATGTGGAAGTTAGAAGTACCATTGCCAGGGTATAATTCACCCATAATCTGGGGCGATAAATTGTTCCTTTCAGGTGCCAATGGCACTACCCAGACCTTATATTGTTATAATCGGACCAATGGTGATATTATCTGGGAACACCCTGTAAATGATGTGGCCAGGAATACCGGCAAAGTCCCCAGGGTAACGGATGATACGGGTTTTGCAGCACCTACCATGGCAACTGATGGTAAAAATCTTTGTGCCATCTTTGCCACCGGTGATGTGGTCTGTGTAGATATGGATGGGAATAGAAAATGGGCTAAAAACCTGGGAATGCCTGATAATCATTATGGGCATTCATCTTCATTGCTCATTTATGAGGGAATACTTCTTATTCAATTTGATACAAATCAGCAAGGTAAAGTGTTAGGACTGGATATAGTGTCAGGTGAGACAAAATGGGAAACCCTTCGATCTTCTAAAGTATCCTGGGCTTCTCCGATTCTGGCCAATATGGGGGACCACATTGAGCTTATATTATCAACCAGCCCACAGGTTGCTGGATATGATCCACGTACGGGAAAAGAGCTTTGGTCTATTGATTGTCTGATGGGAGAAGTGGGGCCATCTCCCGCTTATTCAGATGGTATCGTTTATGTAACCAATGAGTATGCTGTTCTTGCAGCAATTAAACCTGGAAGCCAGCCTGAAATAATATGGGAAACGAATGAGTATCTTCCAGAGGTGGCCAGCCCGGTCGCGGATGATGGTATGGTTTTTATAGCTACAAGCTATGGAGTGATCGTTTGCTATGATGCAGCAAATGGCGAACTTCTGTGGGAATATGAATGTGATGACGGTATTTATGCCTCACCAATAATTGCCGACGATAAAGTGTATTTCCTTGACATGGGTGGCAAAATGCATATTTTCAAAAAAGAAAAGAATATGACCCTCCTGGGTGAACCTGAATTGGGTGAAGGATCAGTTAGTACTCCGTCCTTTTCAGATGGCAGGATATATTTGCGGGGTGATAAGTATTTGTATTGTATTGGAATTTAAATGGCAGAGTTAAACATAGATCAGGTAATTAAGGATAAAGGCAGGGAGAAAAAGGCCGTGATACCCATATTGCAGGTAATACAGAATGAATTCAACTATTTACCAGAAGATATTTTAAAGCGGGTATGCGAGTCCACAGATATCACACCTGACCTGATCATGGGTGTCGCTAGTTTTTACACCCAGTTCAGACTGGAACCAGCAGGCGAGCATATTATTAAGGTTTGTACCGGCACAGCATGTCATGTGAAAGGAGCAGGATTGGTATATGATGCCTTCGGCAGATCTTTAAACCTTCCTGATGGAAAGAATACAGATCAGGAGGGGAAATATTCATTGGAAAAGGTAAACTGCCTGGGCTGTTGTACCCTTGCCCCTGTGGTTCAGATTGATGATACTACCTATGGCCATGTTGGGATTGAAGATGTTGATGAGGTAATAGGTGCTTTTGAAAACGATTTGAATAATCCGTCTAAGAAAGGAAGAGGTTTAATTAATCAATTAAACGGCAATCAGGGTGAGATACGAATTGGATTAGGATCATGCTGCGTAGCAAGTGGAAGCGAGGAGGTTAAAAAATCTCTTGAAAAGGCAGTGGCTTCCAGCGGTCTTAATGTAAATATGAAGAAAGTAGGTTGTGTTGGCATGTGCCACCAGGTTCCTCTTCTGGAAATGATCCCAAGTGGGGAAGAACCAGTATTATATTCCCACGTAAAACCTGGTGATGTAAATGCAATTATAAAAAAGCATTTCAAGCCAAAGGGGTTATGGGACCGATTAAAGTCCTCCCTGTTGGAATTGGCTGAAGATATCCAAACTGATCATAACTGGGAAGGTGTGGAACGTTTCGAGCTTAACGTCAGGGAAAAACAGGTTTCTTCATTTCTCGGACGTCAGGTGCCTATTGCAACCGAACATAGAGGTGTGCTCGATCCCATTGATATTGAGGAATATCAGCAAAGCGGTGGGTTCAGGGCTATGAAGATCTGCTTGAACGAATTAGATCCCAATGAAGTAGTGAAACGTATTACTGAAAGTGGGATACGGGGTCGAGGAGGAGGAGGATTTAGTACAGGTGAAAAATGGCGGATTGTAAAAGACCAGGTTAGCGATACAAAGTATATAATTTGTAATGGTGATGAAGGTGATCCTGGAGCCTTTATGGATAGAATGATCCTCGAATCATATCCTTATCGGGTTATCGAAGGGATGGTTATTGGGGCATATGCCACAGGTGCAACAGAAGGATATTTTTATATCAGGGCAGAATATCCTTTGGCTGTACAAAGGATCAGGGAGGCACTTGATGTATGTCGAAAGAGAGGATATCTGGGTGATAATATTCTTGGTACTGACTTTTCCTTTGATATCCGGATATTTGAAGGAGCTGGAGCATTTATTTGTGGTGAAGAAACTGCCCTTATAGCTTCAATTGAGGGAAATCGCGGATTCCCCAAATTAAGACCCCCTTTCCCTGCTGAAAAAGGACTTTGGGGTCATCCTACCCTGGTAAACAATACTGAGACATTCGCTCAGATTGCCTATATCATAAAAAATGGAGTGTTTGAATTTACAAACCATGGCACAAGGTTGTCGAAAGGGACTAAAGTTTTTGCACTTGCCGGGAAAATAAACAGAGGAGGCCTGATAGAAGTGCCTATGGGAATCACCATTAGAGAGATTGTTGAAGATATTGGTGGAGGTGTGGCGGGTGACCGGGAACTTAAAGCTGTCCAGATAGGGGGACCCTCTGGAGGTTGTATCCCGCATTGGATGATGGATACGCCGGTGGATTTCGAGTCACTGCAGGAAGCAGGTGCTATGATGGGATCTGGAGGATTGGTGGTACTGGACGATACCGACTGCATGGTTGACATTGCCAGATATTTTCTGTCATTCACTCAGAGTGAGTCTTGTGGAAAATGTACCTTTTGCCGGGTAGGGACGAAACGAATGCTTGATATCTTAAACAAGATATGTACCGGAAAGGGCTCCCCAAAAGATATTGAAGAACTTGAGAATCTATCAGGATGGACAAAAAAAGGCAGCTTGTGCGGATTGGGAAAAACGGCCCCCAATCCAGTATTGTCAACTTTAAGATACTTCAGGGATGAGTACGAGGCGCATATACATGGAAAATGTCCGACAGGCAAATGCAGGGACCTGGTAAGTTATCATATAGAAGAAACTTGTATAGGATGTACGAAATGTGCACAAAACTGTCCAGTTGATGCGATCGCTTTTACGCCATATGAAATCCATGTTATAGATCAGGAAAAATGTATAAAATGTGACGGTTGCCGGCAGGTATGCCCGGAAGATTGTGTTACGGTATCATAAATGGATATGATCAGTTTAAGTTTAAACGGGAAAAAAATTGAAGTGCCATCTGATTCGACGGTTCTTGAAATAGCCAGGAATCAGGGGTATGATATACCTACTATGTGTCACCTTGATGGACATGACCATTTTCCATCCTGTATGATTTGTGTAGTGAAGGAAAACAAAACAGGTAGGCTTTTCCCTTCCTGTACGACCATCGTTCAGGAGGGTATGGAGGTTATAACCAATGATGAAGAAGTGTTCGAAGCCAGGAAAACAGGTCTCGAACTTCTGCTTAGTGATCATGTGGGGGATTGTGAAGCTCCCTGCCAGACGAATTGCCCGGCCTATATGGATATTCCTTTGATGAACAGGTTACTTGCCGCTGGCAAACCTATGGAAGCCCTACAGGTTGTAAAGAGAGATATTGCACTTCCTGCTGTACTTGGGAGAATATGCCCCGCCCCCTGTGAAAGAGCCTGTCACCGCCGGTCTGTCGATTCGCCAGTTTCAATATGTAAACTGAAAAGATATGCCGCAGATTATGATTTGGGCCAGGCAAATTCCTTTATACCTTCAGTCCCCCAGTTAAATGGCAAAAAAGTGGCCATTATTGGGACAGGGCCAGCAGGTTTATCTGCTGCATACTTTTTATTACAAAAGGGATATGTGTGTGAATTGTATGATAAGAATCCTGTGCCAGGTGGTGCTCTTCGATATGCCATCCCCAACAAAAAACTTCCCAAAGCTGTCCTTGATAAGGAAATAGAAATTATTATCAGAATGGGAGCAGTATTTAACTTGAAAAAGGAAATTGGAAAGGATGATCTAAAGGATTTGAAATCAAGCTATGATGCTGTAATTATTGCTACCGGTGAAGAAAATGCCGTTTTCACCGGACTGGATAAACGATCAAATGCATTTGTTGTTGACAGGAATACCCATCAGACCAAAGATCCCAAGGTGTTTGCAATTGGAAGTTCTGTAAAACCCGGGCGAGTAGCCATCAGGGCTGTTGCCCACGGTAAACAAGTGGCTTTGTCCGTGGACCAATACATAAATAATGAACCGGTTATAGGTGAAAAAAGGATTTTTAACTCGCGGTTCGGAAGGTTATTAAATGGTGAGTTGGTTGAATATATGCTTGAGGCTGCTCCCGGGGCTCGGATTGAGATTAAAGAGACAAAAGGATTCAGCCATGATGAAATGCAAAAAGAAGCGGCAAGATGCATGCACTGTGATTGTCGGAAGCAACATAATTGCAAATTGAGGGATTATTCTGATGAATATGCAGCCCAGCAAAAAAGGTATTTCCCCAAGGAGAGGAAAAGCATAAAAAAGATTTTCAAGCACGAACCAATAGTATATGAACCTGAAAAATGTATAAAATGTGGCATCTGCGTTCGAATTACTTCCGAGCATAAAGAAAAGCTTGGACTTACCTTTATTGGCAAGGGATTTGATGTAGAAGTAGCAGTTCCATTTGATAATGAAAATGTTAATGCCCTTGAGAAAACGGCATTACTTTGTGCCGATAATTGCCCTACTGGTGCTTTAGCGAAAAAAAATGATGAGAATTTATAAAAATATAATCTTCAGTCTTATACTCATAGTCTATACCGGCTTAGAGATTATGGGGCAGCAGAATAATCAATGGGAGATTTTTAGAGGAGACCCATCTCTTTCCGGATATACACGTGCAAGGATTCCTGAAAACCCATCTTTATTATGGAACTTTCAAACAGATGATGCCATTATTGCTGCACCGATAGTTGCAGATGGAAAGATATTTGCCGGAAATTCTGCCGGAATATTATTTGCCCTGGATATGGAAGGAGAACTACTCTGGCAGTTTGAAACGGACAATACCATAGAAGCTCCTGTTTTATACTATGATGGCATTATCTATTGTGGAAACCTGAGCGGTTACTTATATGCTCTGAATGCTGATACAGGAAGTCTTATTTGGAAATATGAAACTGAAAACCAGATTTCCGGTTCTCCGAATCATTTCGAATTCAACAACAAGCATTTCATCATTGTGGGCAGTTATGATTTTTACCTTCATTGTGTGGATGCGAAGATAGGGCAACTTATATGGAAATATGAATCCGATAATTTTGTAAATGGCGCAGCAGCTGTTGGCAACGATGTGGCCCTTTTTGGCGGATGTGATGGATATTTGCACGTGGTTGATCTTGGTACAGGGAAGGTGAAAGATAAGATAGAAGTAGCTACTTATGTAGCCGGTTCCGTCGCTATATCAGATAACCTGGTGTATACGGGTGATTACGACGGGCAGTTTACCTGTATCGATATCAAGGAAGGAGAAATCTTGTGGCAATGGATAAATCCGGATAACAGCCTGCCGTTTTTAGGTTCACCATCTATTTATAAAGATAAAGTGGTGATCGGCAGCCAGGATAAAAGACTGTATTGTTTCAATGGGTCAGATGGGAAACTTTTATGGTCATATAATGCTGGCGGAAGGATCGATGCTTCTCCTGTGATTGTCCGGGATCAGGTTCTTACAGCTACCATGGATGGGATGTTATATCTTGTTGACCTCAATAATGGGCAGGAGACCTGGTCGTACGAAATTGGTAGTGCCATAACGCATAATCCGGCAGTCATCAATGGGTATATAATACTCGGTGCAAGGGATGGAAATATTTATTGCCTTGGAAAATAATTCCTATCTATTTGGATTAAAATAGAATAAATCTTGATCACTCCTTTTAAACAATCCTGAAATTGGTTTAATTTTATTAATTATGTTAAAAGATATAAACTAAAGAGATGCAGGTAATTCATATTGTTCCGGGAACAGGTGGTAGTTTTTATTGTGGAAATTGCCTACGGGATAGTACTTATGTACAGGCATTACGGAAAGAAGGAATTGACGCGTTAAAAATCCCTATGTATTTGCCAATCTTTTCTGATGAGCATGATCTGTCCGATATACCTGTATTTTATGGAGCTATAAGTCTGTATTTGAAATATAAATATCCGATACTTAGAAAGGCCCCCGCATGGTTTGATAAGATCCTGAATTCGGGATTGGCATTTAAGTTTGCTGCAAAAATGTCAGGATCTACCCGTGCGCATGGGCTCGAAGACATGACCATTTCCATGTTGCTGGGAGAACAGGGTGGGCAAAAAGAAGAGTTGGATAAAATGGTTGATTGGATCGCAGAACATTGCAAAGCGGATGTGATCCATCTGTCCAATGCATTGTTGATTGGCTTAGCGAAGAAATTCCAGGAAAAACTCGATGTACTCGTAGTATGCTCCCTCCAGGATGAAGATGTTTGGGTAAACGCCATGGACGATCATTTCCGCAAAAAAACATGGGACCTTATGAGTAAAAGAGCTGAAGATGTTGATGCTTTTTTTGCAGTAAGCGAATTCTATGCCGGCGTCATGAAGGAACAAATGAGCATTCCTGACAGCAAATTATATACATCCTATATTAGCGTGGACCCGGAGGAATATACATATATCAATAGTTCTGAAAAAGAATTTACAATAGGGTACATTTCCAGGATGTGTGAAGAAAATGGCCTTGAAGTTCTGGTAGAGGCTTTTATTTTATTCAAAAAGATACCTGGGGCAGAAGATGTTAAACTGATCATTACAGGGGGCTCAACAGGTGATGACCATGTATTCCTGAAAAGGATAAGAAAGAAAATGTCAGAGGCGGGTATTATGGAGGACGTGATTTTTCATAAAGATTTTGAAAATGAGGGGCGTCATGAGTTTTTCAGTAAAGTATCTCTGATTTCTGTCCCTGTCCTGGAAGGAGAGGCTTTTGGAATGTACCTGCTTGAAGCAATGGCCACCGGGGTTCCCGTTGTTCAACCTGCTTTAGGTGCTTTCCCGGAAATTATTAATTTGTCTGAAGGAGGCGTGATATATGAACCCAATAAACCCGAAGAACTTGCCAAAGCCCTGGAAGATCTTCATAAGAATGCAGAGAAATTATCTTCCTTAAGTAAAAAGGCCAGGGATGGGATCATTCAACATTTTAGTATACACGACCAGGCTTCGAGGATGATGAAGTTTTACGAGCAGATCAAAATAAATAAAAAGAATTGACATGCTGTTAAGTGTTAAAGAGTTATTCAAATCGTTTAAAACTGAAGGCAATGCTAAATCCAGAACTGTCCTGGATGGAGTAAACCTCGAATTGAAGAAAGGAGAAGCCATATCCATCCAGGGGCCAAGTGGTTCCGGAAAATCCACTTTAATGAATATTATCGGCGCCCTGGACAAACCCGACCAAGGAGATGTAATTTTTAATAGTCAATCCCTGGGCAAAATGTCGGAAGTTGAATTGACCTCTTTGCGTAACAGGGAAATTGGATTTGTTTTTCAGATGCATCATCTTCTGCCGCAGTGCACCGTATTTGAAAACATCTTGATTCCGGCTGTTCCGATAAAAGACAAAGATTTTAAAAGATCAAGATTGAATGTTGGAGAGGACCTTCTCAAAACTGTAGGATTATGGGAACATAAAGACAAGAAGCCCGGTGTATTGTCTGGAGGAGAATGTCAGCGGGTGGCTTTGGTCAGAGCCATGATCAATCAACCAAAGTTAATATTGGCGGATGAACCTACAGGCTCACTTGATGAAGAAAACGCATTTTCAATGATCTCGCTATTGCTTGATTTAAACAGGAAGTTTGAAACTTCTCTTATCGTGGTTACCCATTCTCAGGAGATTGGACGGAAAATGGAAAAGCAATACGAATTAAGGAATGGAAAGTTGAATCTGAAAACCTGATATTGTGTTAAGTAAATTTACTTTCATTCTTCAGTCCCTGCTTCACTATAAAAAGGCAAATCTTACCATCATTCTGGGTGTGGCCATCAGCTCTATGGTTTTGACCGGAACGCTGATCGTAGGGGATTCTGTCGACCATAGCCTAGCCATGACTGCAGAACTGCGACTGGGAAATGTTGGATATTCATTTTCAAGCATAGATCGTTATTTCAGGATAGATCTTGCTGAAGAAGTTCAGGAAGAATTAAAAATACCAGTTACCTCGATGATGCAGGTAAAGGGAATAGCTTCATCTCAGGGAGGACAGATGCGGGTAAATAACATCGATGTTCAAGGTATTGACAATAATTTTCTGAATATGGTTCCGGGAAATCAATTGGAGGAGATCCCCGGGAGCAATGAAGCATTCATTAGTCAAAACCTGGCAGACAGATTGGGGCTTAAAATTGATGATTCTTTTTTGCTACGTGTAGAGAAGGTCAGCCTGATCCCTAAAAATGCGCCATTTATTTCGGATGATGAAAATCAGGTTTCAATAAGGCTTACAGTAAGAAAAATCCTTACAAAAGAAAAACTTGGGCGCTTCAATCTGAAAACCTCCCAGACTGCCCCCTATAATGTGTTCTTATCTCTTGAATACCTTAATAACAGAATGGAGACGGAGGGAAAAGCCAACAGACTTTTAATAAGTAATGAAGCTCAATTCGAGGATAGTTACCTTTTATCAGTTATTTCGAAAAACTGGCGCCTTGAGGATTCCGGATTAAAAATAAGCCTCACTGATGATAAAAAGGAATGGAATATTGAATCGAACCGTGTCTTTATTGATTCAGTTATTGTCAATGCAATTTATAAGTTTGAGGATCGACCTTCTTTGATTTTGACTTACCTGGCCAATTCCCTTGAAAAGAAAGAACAGGAAACACCCTATTCCTTCGTTTCAGCGGGTCCTTTCTTTGACGGCCAGGAAATGGATTCAAAAGATATAATTATAAACTCCTGGTTGGCTGAAGATCTCGATGCCAGGTTAGGAGACAGTCTTTTATTAAAGTATTATTCTATCGGGCCACTCAGGCAATTGGTGGAGAATAAACAATGGTTTATTGTACAAAAGGTTGTTCCCTTATCTGGCCGATATGCTGACCGGAAATTGATGCCGACTCTTCCAGGATTGTCAGATGCAGGAAGTTGCAGGGATTGGGAAACAGGCATACCCATTGATTTGGAAAAGATACGTGACAAGGATGAGGAATATTGGAATGAATGGAAAGGAACACCCAAAGCATATATTTCATATTCTGAAGGGAAAAAAATCTGGCAGAACCGATTTGGTGCATGTACCCTGGTACGCCTGGATGCCGCTATTCATGATGAAGGACAAATTTCAGAAAACCTGTTAAAGTACCATGGACCTGAAGATCTGGGGTTTCAATTAAGAAATTTAAAGCAACAAGGATTGGAAGCAGCCCAGGGAGGGGTTGATTTTTCAGAGCTGTTTTTTGGAATGAGTTTTTTCCTTTTAATAGCAGGGTTGACCTTACTTGCACTTTTATTTAATATACATCTTGAAAACAGGATGTCGCAGTTTGGCACTTTGAAGGCTTTAGGATATTCTGACCGACTGGTACGGAGACTGGTGTTGTCAGAAACTGCAATTGTAGTCTTTTCTGGAGTATTGTTGGGAAGTATAATGGCCATCTGGTATAATCGTTTGATATTTAAGGCCCTTAATACAGTATGGTCAGCAATAGTACGAACATCTGTCCTTGCTGAAGATATTCGTTACGGTACGATTCTGATGGGAATTATTATAAGTTTCGTCCTTGTATTCCTTACTGTTTTCTTTAACATCAATAGAAGGTTAAAGTCAAAACCCCTCCATTTGCAAAAAGCCCTGAATATAAGACGGAATAAAATTTCCGGTAAATATTTAAACTGGATAGCCTGGCTAATACTTGTAATTTCATCCCTTCTTATATTAAAAGAGGTTTTATCTTCAAGCGGAATGAATGCGGGAATATTCTTTTTATCAGGTGGACTTATACTCCTTGCCTTTATATTATTTTCAAGCGGATTTTTATTTAAGGAAAATGAAAGTCTGGAATTTGATCTTTCAATACCAGAGTTATCCTTACGAAATCTTCAAAGAAACAAGGCCAGAAGCCTCCGCATCATTATCCTTTTTGCCCTGGGAACCTTTGTAATTGTTTCTACCGGCCTTAACCGCAAGGATTTGTATTCTGATGCAATGAACAACTCAAGTGGCACAGGTGGATTTCTTTTCTATGGGGAGACCACAATGCCTGTTTTGCATGATTTGAACAATCCTTCTACCAAAGTCGATTTGAACTTAAGCGAAAACACAAATTTTGTGCAAATGCGGAAAACGGAAGGTGATGATGCAAGTTGCCTTAATCTGAACCGCATATCTCAACCAAGGATCCTGGGAATTCCCTCTGAAAAACTGATTGGAAGATTTTCATTCATAAAAACTTCCGGTGATTTTGAATCAATTGGTGACTGGTCGGCATTAAAATTTGAATTGCCGGGTGGGGTAGTTCCTGCTATAGCAGATCAGACTGTGATTCAATGGGGATTAGGATTAGCGGTGGGAGATACCCTGGTATATACTGACGAATATGGTAACAAGATGTATGTCAAACTGATAGGAGGGCTTGCAAATTCTATTTTTCAGGGAAATATTCTGATCGATGAAGAATTATTTCTGAAACATTTTCCCTCCAGCAGCGGGATTCATGTTTTCCTGGTAGAAACCGATTCTGACAGTCTGGAAACATTTGAATCAAGCTTGAAAAGGTCTTTTCGAAATACGGGTCTTGAATTAGTATATACTGCAGATCGCCTGGCTGAATTCAATTCTGTTGAAAACACGTATTTATCAATATTTCTTTTGCTTGGTGGTTTGGGGATGATTCTTGGGACAGTAGGATTAGGTTTGTCGCTGATACGCAATATACAGGATCGATTGCAGGAACTTGGAATTTTAAGGGCCGTTGGTTTCAGGAAGAATCAGATAATGGGAATGCTTACAAGAGAGCATATTATATTACTCGGTTTGGGCACCCTGATCGGGACAATTGGAGCTTTTGTGGCCACAATACCCTCAGTATTTTCTGAATATATCGATGCTTCATGGCAGACAGCCCTGGTCATTATATTCATAATTATGGTCAATGGATTTTTATGGATCTACCTTATAGGCAGAATAAGCCTGAGAAAGGATCTGGTGGAATCCTTAAGAACAGAATAGGGAGTTAAATATCTTTAGTTATTCCCAACTGCAATAAGATAGCTTTGGGTTCGAAAGAAAATTATCTGGTCAGTAATCGACGGGGTGACCATGCAAACATCATCAAGACCGTGTTCTGATAATAGGTTAAAGTCTTTGCCAGCTTGTATTACATAGACTGTCCCATCATCACCTGCTGCGTAGATCCTGTCATCAGCTGCAACCGGCGAGGCGGTAAAACTTTTGTTCTTCCCGCCAAGTTTTTCATCATATATTTCTTCCCCTGTTAGTGCATCAAAACATAAAATATTGCCGTTCCAGCGAAGATTATATATGAGACCCTTATATAAAAGCATCGTTTGCATATAGGACCCGCGTCTTGGTACACTCCATTCTATAAAAGGATCGGATTCCATATTTAATTCACCCTTAGCTTCTTTTTTAACGGCTAGTATAGGTGAAGAGGGCCCATGAGCACTGTTGAAATATACCAGGTCATCTCCGACAATAGGAGTAGGAACTTGAATGTCTCCACCACCTGACATTGACCAGATCTCCTCGCCAGTTTCAAAATCGTAACCACCTCGGTGCTTATATCCATTTACAGCAATACATGTCTTGCCATTGTTTGAGTAGATATTCGGTGTACACCAGCCCGGATATTCATCCCTTGATCTTCTCCAAAGCTCTTCTCCCGAGGAAGCCTCATATGCAGCTAAAAACGAATTTTCCATTACATCACATTGAACAATAACAACACCTTCATGAATTATAGGAGAACTTGCAAATTCCCATTCAGCTGATTCTACACGAAAAAAAACAGACCGTAACAGACCAAAATCCTTTTGCCATATCAGATTCCCTTCCATGTCATAGCAGTAAATGCCTTCTGAACCAAAAAAAGCAACAACATGTTTACCATCCGTAGCCACACTACTATTGGCATGAGAAGATTTTGGATGTCTTTTTTGTTCCGGTATCCCTGTGTGATGTTCTTTCCCAGATGATTTCTCCATTTTGTTTGTTTATACATATTACTTTCCATTCATGCTCCGAATCATCATTGACTGATCCAATGTCACCATAAATACCGGTTTTAAGCCCTTCTGAGTCCATTTCACTAATGGCCGTGGTAATGAATAATTTATCACCCCATATTACCGGGCTTGATAAGCCCAACCCTGGAATCTCTATTTTCCATTTTATGTTTTCATTTTCAGACACATCCCATATTTCAGGCAAATTCGCGTTATCCAATGTACCATTTGAATCGTATCCCCGGTATTGAGACCATTGTCTTTCCGGGGAAATATTTTCTTCTGAATTGAAACTCAGAAATACAGGAAGTATTACAACTAATGATATAGACAGTTTAAAAAGCATAATGTGAGAAATTTATGTTTTGGTGAATATTGTGGAAAATGATATCCAATTCTTATTTTTACCGGATACAAATTATAAATATTTTTTGGTTTTCGGAACGATTATTATCCGTTTCAGTGGGATAGTTTAAATACTTTTACAAGTTCCGGATACTTATGATACCTCGATCCACCAAGCTTTCATCCTGAAGTACCATTTATCAATTGCGTGACGCCTATATGTCATGATGGGAAACAAAAGGAGCCATTATAGAGGCCGACGACATGTTTTATCTTTATGATGTACGTCGAGGTACCATGGCCCTGGATCAACCCGATCCATAAGATTTACGTATTGTATGTACATTCAGAAATAAACTTGGAACTGGGCCACATTGGGTGCATCCCTCTATTAAAAATGGAGTATTTTATCTTCGCCATGGGAAAGAACTCGCTGCCTATAAGATTAAGAAGTAGCGGAATGATGGCCTGAAATACCTCCTATAATAAGGTTAATTTTTGAAGCATTTTGTTATTTTTTGTCGTATCTTGATTATAAGAAACCAAACCCGTCCGTGATGATTTTTAGGACGTCCATATTGACGCTAATTTTTCTGTTTATTATTTCGGTTACAAATACCCGTACACTGGGAGTAAATCCTGATTCAAAAAAGATCAAGATCCTGCGTGGACCTTATCTTCAATTGGGTACTACTTCCAGTATAATCATCAAATGGAGGACCAGTGAACCTTCCTCAAGCAAAGTTTTATACGGCACTCATTCCAATAATCTTCATAAGTCAGTTATCCTCAAGGAAAGGGTTACGGATCATGAGGTTAAGATTGAAGGATTGAAAGAACATACCAAATACTATTATGCTGTTGGTAATGAGGAAGAAATGCTTATTGAAAATGACACAACCTATTATTTTATAACGTCTCCTGATCAGGATTATAGTGAAGTTGTTCACATATGGGTCATTGGGGATTTTGGCACGGGAGACAGTGAGCCTAAAAACGTTAAAAATGCATATATGAAATTCAGAAGAGGGCATCATACAGATGTATGGCTTATGTTAGGGGATATCGCCTACTATCATGGAAAGGAAGAAGAATTCCAGAGAAGTATATTTGGAGACACCTACAAATATATGATGAGGAATACTGTGATGTGGCCAACACCGGGTAACCATGACATGAGAAGTGCAGATTCTGAAACACAATCAGGGCCATATTATGATGTTTTTACATTACCAACTAACGGTGAAGCAGGCGGGGAACCATCCGGTACAGAGGCATATTACTCTTACAATTATGGAGATATTCATTTTATTTCAATGGATTCAGAAGATACACCACGGCAGGTATTTAGCGATATGGCAAGATGGCTTCAAAGAGACTTAGAAAAGAATGATCATAATTGGAAAATTGCTTTCTTTCATCATCCACCCTTTACAAAAGGGACTCATAATTCAGATTTAGACCTGGACAGCCGTGGAAGGCTGAAAGAAATGCGGGAAAATATTCTTCCAATATTGGAAGAATATGGGGTTGACCTGGTATTGAGTGGGCATAGTCACATTTATGAAAGGTCTTATCTGATTAAAGGACACTATGGTTATTCAAAAGATTTTGATCCCGACTCGATGATAATCAAGTATGATAATGAAAAAAAGAAAAATAAGTCTGCCTTTTTAAAAAAGGAAGATAATAAGGGCACTGTATATGTTGTATGTGGAGTTTCCGGAAGTCGCCCCCCCGCAGGTACATGCAATCATCCGGCTATGGCGGTCTGTAAGGGAAATTCTCATGGATCATTGTCAATTGAGATCAGGAATAATCTCTTGCTTGGAGTCTTCGTTGATGAGTATGGGAAAGTTAAAGATAGTTTCACGATAACGAAGGAATCTAATAACAGTGCAAACTAATTCATTTCGCTGGCTGGCCCCAAATTGAAAAATAATCCATATATTAATACCCTTGATGATTTAATGTTTATTAATTAACAAAAGCTGGGTTCCATATTTATGATTTTTAATAGTATTAATTCCATATTGCTTTTTGTTACCATTCTTTTTAACAGTGGCCCGGTTGACCAGGACATTATTGAACGTCTTGTAAATTATTCCTGAACCTTCCGCAGGAAAAAGTATATCTTCATACTGACAAAACAGATTATTTTCCAGGAGAGGACATATGGTATAAAGCGTATTTGATGATGGGGCCCAATCATGTTCCGGATAGTATTACGGAGGTATTATATGTTGAATTGATAAATGACAAGGGTACTATTATCAACCGTCAATCCTTGCATATTCAGGATGGCCTTGGATGGGGAGATTTTTTAATCCCCAAGGCAAGTAGTCCCGGTAAATATATACTGAAAGCCTATACCAGATACATGATGAATTTTAATGAGGCTTTTTATTATAGAAAAGCGATCAATATTATATCTGAAAATCAAAATATAGCCGGACAACCGGATAATCAGACTCTTACGGAAACAGATAATGCCGGAAACACCAATAAAAAGCCAATTTCAATTGAATTCTTCCCTGAGGGAGGAAACATGGTTGAAGGGATTCAGAATTTTGTGGCCTTTAAGAGTACCCTTGATGGTAAACACGGGATCGATGTAAAAGGTGTCATCAAAAGTGAAAAAGGAGAGGAGATACTTGATTTTAAAAGCAGAAAATTTGGAATGGGATTGTTTTCTTTCACTCCCGAAAGAGGGAAGAATTATTTTGCATATATTGGATTTCAAGGAGAAGAGTATGTATATCCGCTGCCTGAACCTTTAGAAAAGGGCTATACTATGCACGTCAAATTAAGCGGAGATAAAATATATATCTGGGCACGGAATAATATGGGAATTAAGATGGACAATTCTTTTATTATTGGTCAATTCAGGGGATTTCCATTTATCACGATTCATGCGGAACCTGATCATGATTTCATCTATTCTGTGTTTAGCATTAAAGACATTCCCAATGGAATAGTTCAATTCACATTTTTTGATGCAGCTGGAATACCGCATTGTGAGCGACTTGTGTATTCTGAAAATGACGCGGATGTAGTTGATTTTTCTGTCGAAACTTCCAAAAATAAATATCAGAAGGCGTGAGAAAATAGATTTCAATCTTCATTGCGAAGACCATGATGGAGCATATCCACTAACAAATATTTCAGTTTCTATAGTAAATGATTCAATTTTTAAAGAAGAATCGATTCGGCGAAAATATTTCAAGTTATTTTAATCTGGAATCTGACCTGAAAGGGGTATATTGAAAATCCGGGCTACTATTTTGATCCAGGGAATAAAGACAGAGATGAGTTATTGGATAATTTATTGCTCACCCATGGCTGGAGGAGATTTGTC
>CALOCZ010000063.1:0-32445 GCA_942491935.1 uncultured Cytophagales bacterium | reverse complement strand
TCCATAAACTACCCAGAACTCCAACATAAATAACATTTGGATTATTCTTATCAATGATTATAGAACTTATTCTCTCAGAATTCTCTAAACCTTTGAATTCCCATGTGGTTCCGCCATTCGTGGTCCTATAAATACCTGTTCCAATGGATACACTATTCCGTACCCATGTTTCCCCTGTTCCTACCCAAACTGTATCAGGATGTTGCTGATCGATCCTGATTTTTCCAATCGACATAGTGTAATCATCAAATACTGGAGAAAGGGATGCTCCGGCACTGTTTGACTTATAGAGTCCGCCACCAGAGGTTCCGATGTACATTATCTCAGGCTTATTCTCTGCAACATCAATTGTTGAGATCCTGCCACTCATAACGGCAGGTCCAATTTGTCTTGCCCTGATCGAACCGAACAAAGCCTTGCCTTTCAACGGTTTTTGCTGGGAATAACCATCCTTTAAGGGCATTGCAATTAAGCAAAGCAGTGCAACTACGTATCTTATTTTATACATTTCAATTAAGTTTTAAAGATGTATACTTTTACTACGATTGGATTAAAAACAATATCGGTTTTAGGATACCCTATTCGCCTGGCATGGCGAAAATTGAATCATCAATTTCCTCATTTAGTGTATATCCTTCTATGGTCATTTTCATTACAGACTGACCATTCATTCTTGTATCTATGAAAAAAGGCATCATATATTCATCAACTTCCTGATAATCACTTATAAAGGTTTCAGTTTCCTGGCCTTTTGCAGGTCCGGATTTTACAAAAGCGCGCTGCATAATGGGTACAAAATATTCAGAATCAAAGAAATAATACTCAATATCCCCACTCTTTTTTGTTAATTTCACTTTAAAAGTCTCAGTTCCTTCAATTTCCTCTTTCCCTTCAAGTTCCACCGTGTGGCCTTTATCTTTGTAATTCAACAAATCACTTTCAAACTTCTCCTGCTGCATTTCCTCCAACATTTCAGGTGGCATCTTTTGTGGTGCCTCGCTTCCCATTAAAGGATTTATAAACCATCCGGTTTCTCCATCATAAGCCTGGATAATTGTCTTACCCTGGACCTGAATTTCTGCTCTTAATTTGTCTCCTTTTTTCTGGATCATAGTCATATTAAGTTGCATTTCACCCTGGTTCATAACAGCCTTAATTTGCATTGACTCCATTTTTTCCCAGTTGCCTGCTCCACCGGTATTTTCAAAATAATTGTTAATTATTTCATCAACATCCTGGGCATATACTACAGATGCAGAAAGAATAAATCCAATAATTGTTAAAATCTTGTGTTTCATTACGGTCATATTTAGTTAATAATCCGTCGAATTTAAATAAAAAAAGGATACGATTAAATAATTTTTGATAGCTGGCACTAATTATATCTAAATGGTTAAATAAAATTTATTGATAAAATAAAGTAAAAAGGAAGCCTCTTGAATTAAATCAAACTCAATAACTATACAATAATGATTTTTTTTAATAAATTGAAGACAACTAAGTTCACTATCTTATGAGAGAAATTAATAAACAGCGAAAACTGGATCGCAGGAATCCTATTAAAATCAGTGCCTTCGAGTCTCAAAATTTAAATTATCCCTTTCATTATCATTCAAATCACTATGAGCTCAGCCTTGTATTAAGTGGAAGAGGAATTCGGATTATAGGAGATAATGTTCAAGAATTCAATGAAAATGATCTGGCTATTATTGGTCCGGGAATTCCGCATTGCTGGATTAGTACACAACCTGATAATCAAGATTCTAAATCGAAGATGCAGGTTATTGTTGTTCATTTTAATAAACACATATTTGGAGAAGAGTTGCTGAACAGAACAGAATTCAGCCATATTAAAAATCTACTGAGTAGATCCGATAAAGGATTGTCATTCGGGAATGAAATCCCACAAAGTATATTGGAGAAGTTTTTCCAATTCACCCTTGAAGCTGATTTTGATACCTACATAAACATAATGAAGATTTTGCATGAAATTGCCATGCCTGGAGAGTATGAAACATTATGCAGTGATGCTTATTTATTTAAAGGCAGGCCTGCGGAATCAGGCAAATTTGAGGCTGTTTTCAATTATATACAATCAAACTACTTAAACAAAATAAAGATTACCGAAGTAGCTAGATTGGCAGGGATGAATGATTCCGCATTCAGTCATTATTTTAAGAAAAGGACAAGTTACAGTTTCACAGATTTTATCAATTTATTAAGATTAAATCATGCAGCCAAGCAAATTATCTCCGAGCAAAAGAACATAGCAGATATTTGTTTTGATTCCGGTTTTAATAACCTGTCAAATTTTAACAGGATGTTTAAAAAATGGAAAGGAGATACTCCATTACAATACCGAAAGAAACAGGCACATTTAGAAATATGAAATGGATTTTACGGACATTTTATTGCAGATATACTTTAGCCATCCATAAGCATATATTTTAAACTATAACTTTAAGATAAGTGCATTAATGAATTGATTAATAATATTTTATAAAATATATTTAGACAGATCTAATTGTCGCCACATAAATGATTTACTGAATTTTTTCTTATTTTATGAATATTTTTAGGATCCATATAGCAATACCATCTGTAAATAATATTGTTCCTGTTTTGCATTCCTCAATTCTTTTAAATAGAATATAATTTTATTAGAGAAATGAGAATCAATTTGAGGAAAATACCCGTATTTTTTCTGTCTTTTTGCATCGCAATTGCCATCATACTAATCTTATACCCTTCCCTTGTAGATATTGGTGTAGGGGTAACCATTTTATTATTCGGAATTTTAAACCTTGAAAACGGATTTAGAATATTCACAGAAGGGCCCTTACGCAAAATACTCCGAAGATCAACCAACAATCTATTTAAGAGCATAAATATTGGAATATTCTCTACTGCGATATTAAATTCAAGTTCATTGATTTCAATACTTCTAATATCTTTTATCACTGCTGGCCTTATTAGCTTAAAAGCCGGCATAGGGGTTGTTTTTGGTTCTAATATCGGCACGACATTTACAGGATGGCTGGTAGCCATATTTGGATTAAAATTGGAGATTTCAAAGTTGGCAATGCCCATGATCATATTTGGAATCATCTTTATAATGCAAAGAAGTAAATCAATTAAAGCCTGGGGATATATAATTGCCGGTTTAGGCTTTTTCTTTCTAGGTATATTTTTCTTAAAGGATGGTTTTGAGCAGTATTCTTTCAATCTGCATTTATTCAAAACCGGCGAACCGGGAATTTTAAGGGTACTATCATATACTGGAATCGGTATTCTCGTCACAATAGTCCTGCAATCCAGTGCAGCAACATTGGCAATAATATTAACTGCATTGTCAGTTGGACAATTCTCCTATCCTGATTCTCTGGCACTTGCTATTGGCTCTAATATTGGAACTACCTTTACGGCACTTTTGGGATCATTGGCAGCCAATCCGGCTGGCAAAAAACTGGCATTTGCCCATCTTATATTTAATATTATCACCGGCCTGGTTGCCCTGCTTCTTTTACAACCATTAACTCTTAGCGTTGATAAAATGGCCAGTGTTCTCGGCATAGGAAATTCAAATTATACTTTGAAGCTGGCATTATTTCATACGATGTTCAATGTTCTTGGTGTTATCATTATGGTACCATGGATCAATAAACTTATAAGTCTATTAGATCGGATTATTAAGGATACTCCTCTTGAGATCGAACAACCTAAATATCTCAATAGTGAGATACTGCATCACCCTCAAAGCACAATACATGCATTATATAAGGAAACGGAACATTTGCTTGACTTAACCTTTGAAATTATTGCACATAGCCTGAATGTTCATCGTTCTGATCTTCTTTCGACCAAAAAAATAGGAGAAGTTTTAAAGACCTCATCAACGCCTATAGACATTGACATTCAGGATATGTATGCCCTTAAGATCAAACACATATACAGTAAGATCTTAAAATACGCAACTTTGATTTCTGTTGAAAACTTGTCAACTGAGGAAGTAGTAGCCGTTTCAAACATAAAAAACGCAAACCGGCTTATTGTCAAAGTCATTAAAGACCTGGAACTTTTCCGTAAGAACTTAAATTTTTATCTGAATTCTGACAATGAATATGTTCGTGATATATACAATAAATTCCGAAAAAGATTACTGAAGATTGTTAAAGAATTGTTTATAAATATCAAGTTCTTTCCATACCAATCTGATCAGGGCTCTAATGTGACGAAAATATCGCAAGAGAACGATTTAAGAAACATAAAAAATAACATCACCCAGCAGAAAAGCAAAATTGCAGAATTGGATGCAGAGATATCCTCCATTATAACTGAGTTATTATCACAAGAACTTATAAGAAGCCAAATGGCATCTTCAATGTGGAACGATTCTATTTATGTAGCCAGAATTGGAGAGAATTTATTAGAAGTGATGGAACTACTTTACACTGCGGAAAAGAATATGATTCCTGATCTTGAATAGGGTAATCTTATTACAGGAGTATAATATTTATTCCTTTAATCGAACAAAACCAATCTGATACGTTTGTCCATAAGTAGCCTGAAAATATTTACCGGTCAAAGCATCATTTACCGGATCATAGATTAGATCATATGAACTGCCTTTATATCCTTCATCGTCAAACTCAATGAATATCCTGAGATTGTTATCAGCTATAAGTTCCGCACGCGCAATTTTTATTGGCTTGGGATTAAAATACTGAGCATCAATCTGGTTATTCTTATCAATGGAATTGATCTGGATAACATAATTCCCATCCGGCCTAAGCCAACGACCTAAGACCGTATCTGCAGCGATTTCAGAATTCAATTTTTGTTGATCTGCTTCTGGCTGATTATTTTTTTTGGATTCATCCTTTACTCCATCAGAACCCGATAGGGATTCAGCACTTTGCTCATTAGCTTGATCATTTGACTTTTTATCAGTACATGAAGAATGGAGTATTATTGATGTTAAAAAGATTGTACAGAGCAATATGATATTTTTCATTTCGAAATGTTAAAATTTATCCTCTTATAAAGATTTCTTTTTTGACTTCCCTAAAATACAAAAACAATGGTAAGGAAAAAGATAGTCCGACACAAAGTGTAGTAATAAAATAAATCCAGAGGTTTTTCATATGTGCTCTTCTGCCTTCAACCATAACCAGAATAAGAAAGACCGCAGCAGCAATGATTAAATCTAAAACTAAGAATCTGGAAATATAATTTGCTGCTACGAGTTCGATAGCATATCTGATATTCATTCCATATTTGACGATATATTTTAAAAATTGTGTGAGCGGAAGAATAAATCCCATTACGGCAAGACCCAGGTAAATGTGTTTCAGTTTCATGATTTGCAATTTTATCACGAATATACAAATTGAAATATAATTTGGTGCAGAAACTTAAATCTGTGCATTCCCGACAATAGGATAACGAATATGGGAACTTTCCATCTGTTTTAAATGTTAAATAGGTAACAACACAAATGAGTATAATCAAATTATTTCCTATCATAATTTTTTAATATGAAAGAATACAAGATTGGTTTTAACATGTATAAAATGATTAGGGAGGAGAAGGATTTAAATGGTCCTTGGGATAATTTTATGCAATATGTTAAAGATGAGAACACTATCGTAATAGTTGTTCTCCATGGGAAAGATCACATGAAGATTATTTTTGATCCAAAGGAAGGGGATCAGATAAAAGAAGTCCCTATTTAAATGAAGTTGATTGGAGACAAAGAAAAAGATCGGTAAACGAGGCTCGAATGCCACTGGCCACGCTCACGCTAAGACATGATAACGAAAATCCCCGAGTTGACTTGTCAACCTCGGGACTCGCGAAAAATTTCATCTGTATCTTTCAATGAAATTTGCAATTCTAATCCTTGGCTTGAAGTTCTTTAGTTTTCTCCCTAGTTTGATTGCTTCTCCTCTGGTGTTCTTCTCAGTATACCAGATTAAATCCCATGGCACTTTATGCTTGGAATACTTCCCTTCCCGCATTATGTCTTTTTAGCATATCGTCAAGATCAGAGCTAATCGATATAATAGGATTGGTCCTTCTGTGATTGAAGAATGTATACAAAATACCTCATTGGGCTGGTTGAATGAGAGCGGTAAACGAGGCTCGAACTCGCGACCTTTGGCTTGGGAAGCCAACGCTCTACCAACTGAGCTACTACCGCTTTTTAAGTTTCATAAATTTATGATTTAACAAAAAATTATCAAAATTTAAACTCCCATATAAATCATATCTTTAATTAATCAGCCTCTATCAGTCCATCAGGCAGCTGGTTCCCAGCAGTTTCATCATTTTCAATACCATTCTTTACAAGTAAATCAGTGCACTGATCAATTGCATTAACTATTCCGTCAGCTGTCTTTTTATCTTTTATATTCTCGATGAGATTATCAACGATTTTCTGCCATTCCTCATTAGGTACAAGTTTACTGATTACTGAATCAGCAAGAATCATGACCTTTCTTTCTAACTCACTTATAAATAATAGAATTCCTATCCTTTTCCCGGTATTAAAGATTTCCCGTTGTAAAAAAGCTGTCTCAGCACGCTGCATTACCCTTCTTTCAACTGTATTACTGCTAACCATCTGAACGCGTATAGAAGGAAAAACAAATGACATGAAAAATCCCAGAAACATCATCACAATTAAAAAAATCAGGATTTCAACAATTGCAATACCGGCAGGAAGCATCCAGACCAGGGAAGCACCCATAACCATAACAATTCCAATTATTAGAAAGGAAATTATAGTATATAATGTTCCTTCAACATAATTATCACTGTCTGGAACAATATAAGGGACCATCTCGCCACTTGTTTTAGCCTCAAGATTCTGTACGGCCTTTTCTATATCTTTCTTTTGCTCTTCAGAGAATATAAAACGTTTTCCCATTTAATATTTATTTATAATATTACCAACCTCCTGATGCTCCACCACCGCCAAAGCCACCTCCCATTCCTCCACCAAATCCTCCTCCGAAACCTCCACCGCCAAAACCACCACTACCGCCTCCAAAGCCACCTAAAGGTCCAATAAAACCTCCTCCTCTGGAGCCTCCCCTCGGCCCTCCTGAAGGGATGCTCATAAAAAAGGTCAGAAAGGTTCCCAGGATCAATCCAATAAAGAAATTAACAATCAACCATCCCAGTCCGAATGTTATCAGGAAAATAATTACCCTGGCTGTCTTTGACTTCGTTTTATTTCCTAATATTGCTTTTAAAACGGGCAGTCCTACAACCATTACCAAAATAAATATAAAAAATACCGGAAGCTGTTTTTCTTCGTTCCCAAAACCAGCACCAGATTCAGGCAGTGGAAGTTCTTCACCTTCTATTAAGGTAATAATGGCATCAACACCATGATTTATTCCGGAGTAGTATTGGCCATCCCTGAAATCAGGGATAATTATCTGTTCTATAATTCTTTTAGCATAAGCGTCTGGTATAGCCCCTTCAAGTCCATATCCAACTTCAATTCTAACCTTTCTATCCTCTTTAGCTACGATCAGGATAACACCATCGTCAATCCCTTCCCTACCTATCCTAAGTGTATCAGCAGCGCGTATGCCATATTGTTCAATTTCTTCAGGGTAAGTTGATGGGATTACAAGTACGATGATCTGGCTTCCTTTTGCCTCTTGCAGATTTTGAAGCTTGTTCTCCATTGCCTGGATCTCTTGTTGATTCATTGTCCCGGTCTGGTCAGTCACATATCCTTTAATCTGTGGAACATTAACAAGATCTTGTCCAACGGCCAAATTTTGAACAAATAGAAGAAAGGAAAGAGAAATTAATGCAATAAGGTATTTCAATAACAGAGAATTTCTTAAATCCACAATATTTAATTCTTTATTTAAAATTAGCGCTATAATATGAATAATCATTATAATTCAATAGTTTTATCCAATTAGAACCATGTTTTCAAGCATATTTTCTAGTTTTGCAAATACTCAATTGAAATTAAAATTATTATGAAAAAATCCTGGATCATAATTGCGGTCATTATCCTTTTAGTTTTTATTTTATATAATGCCTTTAAAGGTTCATATAATACAATGGTTGCCCTGGATGAAGAAGTTAAAACTTCATGGGCTAATGTACAAACTCAGTATCAGAGAAGGTCAGACCTCATACCCAATCTAGTCAATACTGTTAAAGGATTCGCAGCTCAGGAAAAGGAAGTGCTTGTTGGTGTTACAGAAGCCAGAGCAAAGGCATCAAGCATACAGATTGATCCGAGTAATATTAATCCAGCCATGCTGCAACAGTTTCAGGCTGCACAAGGCGAGCTTAGTTCTGCTTTATCCCGATTGCTTGTGACGGTAGAACGATACCCGGAATTAAAAAGTGATCAGAATTTCCTAGAACTACAAGCACAGTTAGAAGGCACTGAAAACCGCATCGCTGTTGCGAGAGACCGGTTCAATAGTTCTGTTCAAAAATATAATACCAAAATCAGAAGCTTTCCAACTAATATTATGGCAGGCATTTTCGGTTTTGAACAAAAAGCTCAATTTCAGGCAACTGATGCTGCACAGACAGCTCCCGAGGTTACTTTTTAGGGGTATGAAGCGGGATGTAGTAACGCCTTAGGCGTCATAAACTTCGCCCGGTAGCGCGTCCCGACAGGTCGGGAAGGCCGCCAATTGATCTCTAGCCTGTTATGTATTATACATATATTATCGAATCTGAAAATTCGGCCCGATGGTACATAGGACATTCCAATAACCTTGATAGAAGAATCTTGGAACATAATTATGGTCACACTACATCTACTAAGAATAAAGGGCCATGGAAGCTGGTTTTCAAAAGAGAATTCAAAAGTAAAAAGGATGCTGTAGATTTTGAATTTATGCTTAAAAAGCTGAAAAATAAACATTATATTCGCAACATAAACACAGTTCTGCTGGAAAGTACAACTGAGACACTTGTGCTGCCCTTCATCAGTTCCTGGGAAAAGCCTTTGATAAAATGAATGATTGTTTTTCGGGATGTAGCCCCGCTTTCAGCGGGATCAACTGCACCCGGTAGCCTGCCAAAGTCAGACAGGCGCGCGTCGTTTGGGACGATGAGGTCATTGACCACAGGAATTCTTGTCATAAGGATAAGAAATATGAGATTAATGAGAAATCTTTGTATGCCGTTATGAACACAAGTAAGGGCTGATAAATACTTCCTCGGGATGTAGCCCCGCTTTCAGCGGGATAAACTGCACCCGGTAGCCTGCCAAAGTCAGACAGGCATGCATCATTTGGTCGACTAGGCCTGTTATGTATTATACATATATTCTCGAATCTGAAAATTCGGCCCGATGGTACATAGGACATTCCAATAACCTTGATAGAAGAATCTTGGAACATAATTATGGTCACACTACATCTACTAAGAATAAAGGGCCATGGAAGCTGGTTTTCAAAAGAGAATTCAAAAGTAAAAAGGATGCTGTAGATTTTGAATTTATGCTTAAAAAGCTGAAAAATAAACATTATATTCGCAACAAGTATCAAAAATACTTCCTCGGGATGTAGCGCAGCCCGGTAGCGCGCGTCGTTCGGGACGACGAGGCCGCTGGTTCGAATCCAGTCATCCCGACATAATCATAAAGACTACTTAACAAGAGTGGTCTTTTTTTTCTTCTAATTAACAATATGTAATAATGGCTGGATGAGAACCAGCTAGGGGTGGTGGTTCGAAATGCGAAGCATTCACGAGGGGATTGTGTGTATGCCAAGTGCCTATGAACAATCCATTCTTTGTCACCCCCAATTGGGATCAAGATAGATTATCAGTTGCACAAAAAATACTGATGAAATAGACGTGAAATCAATGCTTTTCCTATTGTGGGATGAATCAAGAAAGTTATGGAAAAAGTAGAAACATTGGACAAAACTAAAAAAACTGAGAACCCGGCAAAATAGTCAGGACTTGCTTTTTTTAGCCCAGGTATCCCTCAAGGTAACCGTCCTGTTAAAAACCAAATGCCCCTCTTCCGAATCCGGATCTACACAAAAATATCCTTTCCGCTCAAACTGAAATTTATCGGTTGATTTTGCTGAAAGTATACTTGGTTCTATGTAAACTTCTTCAAGTACCTTTAAAGAATCCGGATTAAGGTATTCTTTAAAATCAGAATCATCCTTTTTGTTCGCCGGATCCTCATCAATAAACAATCTATCATACAATCTGACTACTGTCCTTACAGCTTGATCTATCGATACCCAATGAATGGTCCCCTTAACTTTTCGTTGGCTTCCTGTCATCCCGCTTTTTGTATCAGGATCATATGTGCAACGTAACTCTGTCACAATTCCTGTAGAAGCATCTTTAATCACCTCCTCACATTTTATAATGTATGCATATTTCAACCTGACTTCGCCACCTGGAACCAACCTGAAAAACTTCTTGGGTGGATCTTCCATGAAATCTTCACGTTCGATGTAAAGTTCACGGCTGAAAGGAACTTGCCTTAATCCATCTGTCTCATTTTCCGGATTATTCCGGCCTTGTAACATTTCGTTCTTGCCTTCCGGATAATTAGTTATTACCACCTTTAAAGGATCCAAGACAGCCATTCTTCTAAAGGAAATTTTATTGAGATCTTCACGAACGGCATGTTCAAGAAATTCTACATCTATTATATTATCCCGCTTGGCAACACCTACCCTTTCAGAAAAGTTCCGGATTGATGCCGGGGTGTACCCTCTCCTCCTCATCGCTGAAATTGTAGGCATACGCGGATCATCCCATCCGTCAACATATCCTCCATTAACAAGTTCCAGCAATTTACGTTTACTCATCACGGTATAATTCAGATTAAGCCGTGCAAACTCATACTGACGCGGCCTCGGTCCCTGGGCAATGTGATCCAGGAGCCAATCATATAGCGGACGGTGAACCTCAAACTCAAGGGTACAAATCGAATGAGTAATGCCTTCAATGTAGTCAGACTGACCATGTGCAAAATCATACATGGGATATATGCACCAGGTATCCCCGGTACGATGATGCGGAACCCTTTTTATCCGATACAGAGCCGGATCTCTAAGCCACATATTTGGAGAAGCCATATCAATCTTTGCCCTTAGAACTTTAGATCCATCCGGAAATTCCCCATCTTTCATTCGCCTGAAAAGATCAAGGTTCTCTTCAATTGAGCGATCCCTATATGGGCTTTCAATCCCGGGTTTGGTAGGAGTCCCTCTAGTTGCACTTACCTCTTCCGCACTTTGATCATCAACATATGCATATCCCTTTTCTATCAACAAAATTGCAAATCCATATAGTTCGTCAAAATAGTCTGATGCATAATACTCCCTATTTTCCCAATCAAAGCCCAGCCATCTTATATCTTCTTTAATAGAATTAACATACTCTGTTTCCTCAGTTTCAGGATTTGTATCATCAAATCTAAGGTTGCACTTACCGCCATATTCTTTAGCTAATCCAAAATTCAGGCAAATTGATTTAGCATGTCCAATATGTAAATAGCCATTCGGTTCAGGTGGGAATCGGGTAACTATTGATTTATCTTCTGGATAATTTCTTATATCATTTTCTACAATCGATTCAATGAAATTTAAATTCTTTTTATCCGTTCGATCCTTTTTATTGACAATATCAGCCATCAGATTTTTTATATGCGAAACGCAAAATAAATCAATAATTAAAATTTATTTGTTGATTATTCATAAAATTAATGGCTAACTAATAACTTTGATTAAGGAGATAGACTAAATTGAACACATTTCCGGGAATTAAATGAGCGAAAGTTCAATCGAGTGAAAGTTGAAACACCATCATTAGAACACCGGCTGATTCTTGGCCATCAATCCAAAGATTCCTTGCTTGGAGACTATAGAAGGAAACTGTTGGTAGGTGAATTAAGTATACTTTCACTATTCTTTAATATCATATATCTAATACTGGATCTTTTTGGTGGAGGCAATATTATTATAATAGTATATATAGCTAATATCCTGCTATTTTCTTTCGCCTTTTATGCAAATAGAGTAGGAAACTTTGAAATTGGAAAAATAATTTTACTCTATACCGTATTGATATCCGTCTATTTATTCGGATCCAATAATCTTGAAAATACAGAAACCTATTTATTATATCTTCCATTGATTCTTCTCGCATTTGAATTAAATGGTTATGACGGTCGTTATTTCAGTGTTGCATTTTCATGTTTAAGCCTGCTCCTGTATTTTCTGGATACATATTCTACATTCTCTATATTTCCACAGGTAAACCTTACTTCCACCGGTCTTCGTCTGATGTCAACGATTAATTTTATTTTCAGCCTTGTTGGGGTAGTATATATCTCATATTTTATGACTAAAACGTATTTTCTATCAGAAAGAAATCTGCTTTTCAGGCAAGTAAAATTAAACAAACTGACCAAGGAGCTCAGAGCAAACCAACAGCGATATAAACTAGCCATGCTGGGAACAAATGCAGGCTTGTGGGATTGGGATCTTGAAAACAATAAAATATATCATGGCCCAAAATGGAAGGAAATGCTAGGGTATCATTCAGCTGAATTTGAAAATGTCGATATCGAGGCCATATATTCTATGATCCATCCGGATGATGAAGATAATGTAAAACAGGCTGTGGAAAACCATTTAAAAAATCAGGAACCATTTGAACTGGAATACAGAATTAGAAAAAAAAGTGGGCAGTACGAATGGTTTTATGATTCTGGAAAAGCCATATTTAATACTGAAGGGAAGCCAATCCGAATGGTTGGATCAATTATCAATGTAACAAAAAGAAAGATAGCTGAAGAAAAAATAATAAAACAAAAAGATCTTCTTGAAAAAGCCAATGCTGAATTAGACAGATTTGTTTACATCACTTCACATGACCTCAAGGCTCCCCTTCTTTCTATTCAGGGCCTTATTCATCTCGCAGAGATAAGTGAGGACAAATCAGAAGTCGAGATGTGTCTTAAAATGATGATGGAGCGAATAAAGGGACTTGAGAATTTTATTAGAGACATAATCGACTATTCAAGGAACGTAAGGATTGGACTCGTCAAAGAGGAAATTGATGTCAAAAAAATGATTGAAAGCATTTACAGCGACCTGTTTTACCTGGAAAATGTTGATAAAATCGATTTTAAAATAGATATTGACACTGGCCTGTCTTTCAATTCAGATGAGAAGAGAGTGAATGTGATAATGAAAAATCTAATTTTCAATGCTGTAAAGTACCAGAATTTTGACCAGAAGAATCCAGTTATTATAGTGAAGGCGAAAGAAGATGGAAATCACTTACTTCTTTCAGTGAAAGACAATGGTGAAGGTATAGAGCCAGAAATCCAGGATAAGGTTTATGATATGTTCTTCAGAGCCTCTGAGAAGTCGTCAGGATCCGGCCTTGGATTATACATCGTTAAAGAAATGGTAGGCAAACTGGATGGAAATATTCAGCTGAAATCAGAACCAGATAAAGGATCTGAGTTTATAATAAAATTGCCTTCAATAGCATAATTACTCAAGAGTTAAATATTTGGCGATTCCAATTCGAAATCCTATCCCCTCATATTTTGTTCCATTAAATTGACCTACTACCTCAAGCCTTAGGAACCTGAATATATTGTCAATCGCATACCCGATCTCGTAGTAATTCTGGATAGAATTCGAATGCAGATAATTAATAAACAAGTCTTCTCGCCAGCCTGCATACCTTGTATATACAATCTGAGTTAAAAGAAGTTTCCTGAACTGATAAAACGCATGGGCTTCTAAGTAATAATCATTTGTACTGTAATAGTAATATGGAAGCATTCTAAACGATTCAAATATATCGCCGGTTATTAAAATCGTTTGATTCCCCATAAAATGTATAAATTCCGGAAAATCCAATTCACCCTTATTGAAGATTTTTCCGCCTGCCAGGACAAGATCATACCTGTTGCCTACTCCAAACCGATTGCCATACTTTACTTTTCCAAAAAAGTGATTATATGTAATGTCCTCTCCTCTGATAACCTTTCCATATTTATATCCAAGCGTGAATTCAGGTGAGCTACCCTTAATAATACTTTTTCTGCCATTTTTTATGTTGTATTTTAAGAAAGGCATATAATCAAATGATAATGCTGTTGTAAAGATCTGATAGGGTTCAAATCGGGTATCTTCCAGGATTATATTAGGAGGATTATTTTGCATAAATTCAGCATCGCGGTTAAAGAATGAAAAATCACTGGTGTTTTCAAGTGACCTTTTCTCAGCCAGGTTAATTGTAAAACTTCCTATTAAAGTACTTGAAAAGGGCATCTTCAAATTGAGGTCTACAAAATCTCTCTCGAAAAGTTTCATATAGTTTTCCCGCAAGAATAAAGTATATACCATATTCCACCAAAATGGAATTGGATTTTCAGGATTTATTTGCGAAATATACCTCCCTCCTGTTACAGTAAAATTTCCTAACTGCAGATGCTTTTTAAATCTATATTCGGCAAACAAAATACCGTTCCACCGTTTAGATGAAAAACCATATCTTACTTTTGTCCCAAATGTTAAACTTCTCAGACTATCCAACTTCAATCTATAATCAAGATCGGCATGAATATTTAAGCCTTCAACCGTATTGTAGCTCAGTTTATTCCACAGAGGATGCCAAATTAGAGTACTTTTTTCAGATAAATAATAGTTGTTGCCAACAATAATATGTTCAATCCTGAACTTTTTGTTTCGTTCACTTCGAACTGAATCCTTCTTTTTCTCCTCATTTCGTATTACGATAAGACTGTCTTTTGCTTCATAATTCTTAAGTTCTAAGGTAGTTAATGGAATAGGTCTGATTGTGGCCCAATATGTGGAATCCCTTTTATAGGCTAATGAATCTATTTCTACACTTTCGTTTATTATAATATCCTGATTCTCTTCTTCAGCTTTGAGCGCCTCCTTTTCATAAGCCCGCATTTGTTGCCGCATATCCTTCTTTGATATGTCCTCGGAGAAATCAATAATTTCCAGGGAACCTGAAACCTCTGAATTGGCTGTTTCATTTTTTACTATATCCGTGATCATTGAATCTACCTCAGAAATATATTCCTTATTTAAGTTTACCTCATAGTTGTTATTAACTGCTGCATAATTAAATTCAAATTTGAATCCCATAAAGGATCCTTTAACATCAAATTTTAAGGTGACAGGCATCCATACTTGTGGTAATACGGGTTTGTATATCTGGTCAATCTTAACCTTAAAACCCTGCACATAGGTTTCCAGATTCAAACTATGCAGTGCCCAGAGATCTTCTATGATATATAGATATCCCTCAAATACCTGATCTCCCTTAATGCGTGGTCGAACATATATTTTAAAAATTGTATAATTATTATCAGCAAAGGCACCGTCATACCTGAACCTATAATGGGCAAATGCGTTTGGGGCAAGAGGTGACAGTGCCTCTGCCACATTTGGTTCGTAAAAACTAGCCTTTATGAATGGCATAGGCGAGGGAGTATTATCCTCAATATTTGTATTAATTGACAAAACCTTTTCTGTGTAGGTATTTGGGATTTTGTAATTCAACTCAGTAATTGATTCTACAGTAAAAACCTTGGTTGAATCAATCCCTTCCTTTTCCAGTCTCTTTCTGAAAAGAAAAGGAACCTTAACAACCCTTCCCGATCCTTTCACATAAACCGTTGTAGAATATGATTCTAATTGGTATAAATGATATTTACTTTTAGCGATCACTTTTCTCATTATGGCGTATGCCGGATCTTCGCCAGACACATAAGTAAGATCAGGAAGAACATAAGATTGCTCTTTCAATACGACATCAATAACTAAATCTTCACTCCCTACTGTTATTTCCTTGTATTCTGTCTGATAGCCGAGATACTGGAAAATCACCGTGTATTTTCCCGGTTCAACAGAAAACTCATAATTGCCTTCTAGATTTGTAGTTGTACCAAAGCTGGTCTCTTTAATAAATATTGTTGCAAATGGAAGTGCTTCACCAGTTCTTCCGGCAACCAGTCCTGAAATATGATTACCAAATGATAAAGCTGGCATGAGTGTTTTGAATATGAAAAATAGTATAAAGTACTTACCTATTACCTTCATATTCGTAAATATATGATGGATAAAAATGACATTTAAACTCTGAATTCAATATATTTCTTAATAAGAAAAGACAAATGTGTTTAAAAATGTTTTATAAAGTTATTTGTTTGTTGTGTCTTTTTTTAATTAGCACCCTGAATCTCTCAGCACAGGATTCTACTCTGACCCGGTTCGGGATGTCGAAGCTTGCCCGGGAGCATTATGAAAAAGGTTTGACATATCATTATCAGAGACAATTCGATAAAGCCATTACTGAATTTGGAAAAACCATAACGTTGGATCCCATTAACTATCTCGCATATTACTTTAGTGGCTTATCCTATGAAAGGATTCAAAATTTTGAGAAAGCTCTGCAAAACTATAATCTGTCCTTAAGTGTTGAGCCTGACTTCAATGAAGGACTATTTAACAGAGCCTTGGTTTATTATAAAACAGGCGAATATATAAAGGCTGTAGATGATCTGAAACATTTATTAACCCTTCCTCCTGGTGAGACACAGGCTATTTTTTTCAGAGGATTAAAATATGGTCAGAATGATGATAATTTGGAATTTAACGAGATTATTTCCATGACAGGTAAGGATGCCGATATCTACAATTATTTGGGTCTTTGTTATTACCAGATGGGTTTATATGAACAGTCATCATCAAATTTCTTTAAAGCAATTGACCTCAACCCGGAAGATGACAATATATTAGCCAATGCCGGATTGAACTATATGGCATTAGGCAAAACCGATTCAGCAAAGATATGTTTTAACCGGTCCTTATCTATTAATCCATACAATAGTGTCGCTGCATTAAATCTGTCTCTTTGCGAGGCCGATTCATTCGCTGAACAAATCAGACAGCTTGATGAGTTAATTGAAAAAAACGAAAATTTCCCAATGGCCTATGCACAAAGAGCCTATCAGTTCTATTTGGCCGGAAATTATGAAGCGGCAATCGAAGACTATAATTCTGCTATTCAATTAGATCCCGATAATTCAGAGTATTTCCTTGAAAGAGGCATGATATACGAAAAGATTGATGAAATCGATAAGGCAATAGGAGATTTTAAATCGGCTTTGAAATATGATTTGAGTAATTTTCAGATATGGTATAATCTGGGTAATGCATATTTTCGTGCTGAAGATTATAATTTATGTATCGAATATTACTCGGAAGCTATTCTAATGAATCCTCAAATGCCCGAATTATATTACAACCGGTCTATAGCATTCTACAATCTTAAGGAACTTGACAAAGCATGTCAGGATATGAATAAGGCACATTTGCTTGGCATGGATAAAGCTGAATATTTTATCCGTAAACGTTGCCAATAGCTGTAGAATTAAGACATCTTTACACGTGTGAAAAGAAGAATATATCCATCAAATCCCATTCGATGCAATTTCTCTTTTCAGTAACCTTAATTCTAAATTTGAATATTGTATATAACCCAGATCGTAACAGAAATAGGTAGTGTATCCCTTGTCGTTAGTTTGATAGTTTGTAATATAGTTATAATCAAATCCTTTATTAGAAAGATGGTAATAAGAGACGATATCATGTCCAGACTGAAACGATTCTAGAAGAATTTTTCTATTTTTTCTTAATTTATAATTAACTCTTCTCAAATACATTGATTCCGAACTCTTTAGGCCATTATGGTATTGATTCCGGCAATTATCAGAACAAAAGCGCTTGTCAATTCGACCGTAGATCGGCACGTTACAAATCATACATTTTTTAGTCATAGCTGGTAAATTATTGAGTTGAACAATTTTATTGTAATTTAATAATTTTAGCTCCAAGTTTACAAATGGTTTTTAGCATTAGAACAGATAGTTTTAACGAAAAATTGATATGATAAACCTTGAAACGCATAGTATAGAATTTTCCACAAATGGAAATACTCAATTGGTTGATATAACAGATAAAGTTCAGCAGGTTTTGAACCAGAATGGATATAATGAAGGAAATATTACACTGTTTGCTATTGGATCAACCACTGGCTTAAGTACCGTTGAATATGAGCCCGGGCTGGTACATCATGATGTTGCAGAGATGTACCATAAAATTGCCCCTTATGGTGTCTCCTATCATCATAATCAAACCTGGGGTGATGATAATGGTGCTGCACATTTAAGATCAACATTGACTGGTAGTTCCTTAGTAATTCCTTTCATAAATCAGAAATTGATGCTGGGCACCTGGCAGCAGATCATCTTTATTGACTTTGACACACGGGCTAGATCACGGAAGGTTATTGTTCAGATCCTGGGGAAAAAAACAGCGTGAAAATATAAGAAATTTATGGTTTTGCCATTTTTTAATTTTCAAATCCAAACCCCATTCTTAATGATGCTCAATAAATTTTTAAGGATAAATATTAAGTAAAATTGAATTTTTATCTTTAGTATAGATTTTAAATTCAGATATTTTCTATAATTCACTAGGTTTGTATATACGTAAATCATTCATTATGAAATCTTTTTTCACTACTTCTGTTGTTATAGTTTTGCTTTTTGTTTCCTGCGGCCAGCATAACACAAAAGAAAATGTTTATCTGGAATCCGAGAGGGTATTTGATCAGGCAATAGAAGTCCACGATGAAGTAATGCCTCTTATGGGAGATATAATGAAGCTACAAAGCGCCTTGAAAGAAAAGAAAGATAATATATCTGATGAAGAGACAATTCAAAAAATAAATGAATCCCTACAAAATCTCGAGAATGCTCATAGTTTAATGATGGACTGGATGAGAAATGTTACCCAGATTCCTGATCAATCAGAAGTGGACCCCGATGCTTCAGATTTTGTTTCACCTCAGGAGATGCTATTGATACAGGAGCAGTCTCTTGAAGAAGCTAAAAAAGTTAAAATAGCCATTTTGGGAAGTATTAATGAAGCAAATTCCCTTATAAGCGAGTTATAATCTTTATCGAATACCCTTGCAGATCAGTGAGATAATTTTTAATGATATTTACAAATCTATAGTAAAACTATCTTCAACAAAGAGGGCATTTCAATTTCAATTAAGCCCTGATCTGTAAATGCCATAATAAATTTTCTAAAAAACACATCCATAACTTTTTGTATTACGTATAGAATTAAGGAAACTATATTTTAATTAATAGTTTCCAAATCAAAACCTATATAACCTTAACTTTGGAATGTTTGACATGAATGCTATTTTAAAAAATTGGTGGATGCTCACTATTAAGGGGCTTATCACCTTCATTTTTGGGTTGATTACCATTTCCGCTCCAATAAGCTCGATCGTAATCTTTTCTCGTGTATTCGGCTTATTAATAATTATTAGCGGAATATCTTTATTGTTTTTATCATCTAGAATAAAAAGCAGGGACAGGAGCTGGAGATTAACAGAGGGATTTATTGATTTGATTATAGGTATAATAATCATATCATTTGCAGGTATGACAACAAGTGTTTTTCTTTCACTAATAGCCATTTGGATATCTTTTATGGGAATATTGCAAATATCTAACGGGTATCGATTAAGGGGATTATTCAATCATTATTGGATTCTTATATTCAATGGTATTTTAGCCATAGCTTTTGCTTCTATAATTTTCACTCATTCCTTTCATGGCATTATGACCATGGTAGTATTAATCGGTTTACAGGCAAGTGTTTTTGGAAGTTTTTTAACTATAATTTCCATGTATATAAGGAAAATCTTAAATGACATCGATACTGAAATCCCACATAAGGGCGGAGAGGAAGCAAACCAGGAATTATCTTATTATTGATCTGGTTAAAACAATATAAATCATCTGAAAGCATAAATAAATGGGAGCGCACATCACGCACCCATTTATTTATATACTCCTATTATCCAGTTTGGTGCTTATGCTTTTAGAGTTCTGAAGGTTAATACTGGTATTTTTGAATAATTTACTACATCTTCTGCAATACTTCCTTCGAGAAGTCTTGAAAAACCTGTTTTTCCTTCAGTTGCCATTACGATCATATTCATCCCATAATTCTCAGCAAAACATATTATCCCATCCTCTTCTTCTTCATGGTTATAAATATGCAGCTCATAATCTGAAAACTTGTTTTCTTCGGCAAAGGATTTTAAGATCGCAATATTTTCGCCATCATTCTTAAAATTAGATGGTGTATTCACTTTTACCAAATGGATTTTTGCATTTAGCGTAAGTCCGAATTCCTTTACTAAGTCAACCAGATAATCATGATTGTATTTAAAATCAGATGCATATGCAATGTTCTTGATATCATTTAAATTTACTTTGTTCTGGATGGTTAAAACAGGACATTTTGCATTTCTTACGACTCTATCAGCTGTTGATCCAACTATCGCTTCCTCCCAGTCGTTCACCCCTGAAGTACCCATAACTATTAAGTTTACCTTCCCTTTTTCGGTTTCCTCTACAATACTTTTATAAGGGGATCCAACTTTCATCCGGTCAATAATTCTTATATCTTGATAATCCGGATTGGTTAATATAACTTCAAATCTTTCCTTTGTTTTTTCAAGCAATTTCACAAAAAACAGATCGTTTATATGCTCACCACCAGAAAATTCCCCTCCAGTGCTAATATTATCCATCCCAGAATATTGATTTCCTTCAGGCACATCAAGCACATGTAACAATTCAATTTCACCATTAATTTCTTTTGAAATTTGATAAGCAAATTTCAAAGCATTTTCGGATTGCTCTGTAAAATCCGTGGGTACTAATATTCTTTTCATAAGTTTATTTATTATAAAAATACAAGGTATGATTAAATATGTAAATCATCTAACTATTGTTGTATACCGCTTTTTCGATATTCTTGTTGTAATATATATGCGAATTCTCTTAAATTTAGAATAACTGTGGATAAAATGTTGGTAAATGGCATTTAGTTGCACAATAAATGTGCATATCCTGTTATTTTAGCCGTGTATAATTTGTGGAATTCTTTCCATTAATTTTTTTGGTCAAAGTGATCCGGCGCTATATCTTAGCAACATCAAATCGATCTTTGAACGGTTGACCTGAAGAGGGTAGCTAATAAAAGTTTAGAGTTTACGAACACTAAATACAAAAAGGTTACAATCAACGAGGTTATTCAAAGATTAAGGAATCCCCGGATCTCTTGATCATTGGATGTAGAATTCAGACAGATTCCCCGGAAATTGTCAGGATACTTAACCTTCCAAAGTACATTTGGCATATTGTACTAACTACGGTTGATACAATATGAAGGCGGGAAGACATCAAGTCAAATTGATGAACTTCCCGCTTTTTTTATGCCTTCCTAATATTTCCGAATAATTCAGTCATCCGACGATCCAGCATCTGGGCTCGATCCTTTACAAATCATGATCCTTACCTCTATTAAATCTAAGCATATACTATTGCTCAAAATGTGGACATTGATTCATCAATGAAATTAATTTAATAAAAGGTATCTTATATATGAATCTAATGGCAATGAAAAATCTCATGGATCAAGTATCTAATGGACGAAGTATGTTGATAACCTCGTGGAAAAGTTGTTGATTTCTTTTAGGTATATTCTTTTGCATAAATTAAAAATGATTCTACATTTACAATATCAAATTGATCTTTGAAAGGTTGCCAGGAGTTAAGTTGAAACAAAAAGTTTCGGTCTACGGATTGTGACAACAAAAAGCAGCTTAGCAAACGGAAAGCGAATGTAAAAGAGTTCTTCGGAATCACTTGACAAGCGTTGGAAGTTGAGGGATCAGGTCCTCGGATCAGATTCTGACATTTTAACCAGGAAAAGTACATTTGGCGCTGTGCAGTAACTACGGTTGCTGTAACGTGAAAGCGGGAAATAATCAAGTAACATTGACTGTTTCTCGCTTTTCTTTTATACCCATTCTAGGATACAACTAACTCAAAAGATCTTCATACTTATATTCACCCAGAGCCTCTTTTACATTCCCTACTCCATATTTTCCCTGCAGCCTTGGTACAGTATAAGCCATTAGTTCCGATTCATCATATGGTTGTATCATTTCCTTCACCTTCTGTTGGCCTGGAGGATCATTGGCAGCACCCAGCCATTCCATTTCCAATCCTTTGGGTACGATTACAGGCATGCGCGGTCCTTCACTTGCTTTAGGCTTATTATGGATATGGGCCATTAGCGAATTGGCATTTGTAGTAACAATACTAAAAGTATTCCTGATCAATGATTCCTTTTTATAATTCCATGTTTCCCAAAGACCAGCCAGTAACATAGGTTCATCATTGGCCATTTTAATATAATAAGGGTAGGATTTCCCATTATGCCAGTGATATTCAAAAAAACCATCTAAAAGTATAAGGCATCTCTTATTGTGGGCTGCATTCCGGAAAGAAGGCTTATTAAACATCTCCTCTCCCCTTGCATTTAAAGTTCTTTTACTTAGTATAACGGCTTGCTCAGGATCTCTTACCCAAAAAGGGATTAATCCCCAGGTCATTGATTGCAAATGATAAGGATTAAAATTGGTGATAACTGGGATGTCAGGATGATTAAATCCATTAGTGTAAAAAACAGGACCAGTCCTTTTATATATATTCTCAACCTCAGCATCAAGAATCCGCTCGTCAATTATACCTTTTAACCGGCGGGCATATTCTAATCGTTTCTTTGTTAAATAGTTAACATTATAGCACATGGATCATTTTGATCTGGGGGTAGTTTTAACAGATTTAACATTTCCGGGTGTAGCTTTAACAGTTTTTACAATATTTGGATCCATAGTTTTAATATGAAGATCTCTTTGCGGAAATGGGATCACAATACCTGCTTCATTTAAGGGCATTATTTACTTTAACATGTAATTCACTTAAAATAAAAATCCAATCATTTCTGTCGGTATAACATCTGAGTTCGAATCCTAATCCAGAGTCTCCAAATTCCTTAAACAAAACATATGGCGCAGGATCCTCCAACAACTCTTTATTCCTTTTAGCCACACTCATCAATATTTTAATTACTTCATTCGGATCGGTCCCATATTGAACACCTACCTTTATGATCATTCTCCTTTGTGAATCTGAGAGGGTCCAATTGATCAATTCATTGGATACCAAATTTCCATTGGGAACAATAACCTCAGATCCATCAAATGTTCTTATTGTACTTGCCCTAATCCCAATGGATTTCACAACACCTAATAATTGTCCAACTTCAATGGTATCCCCTACCTGAAGCGGTCGTTCAAATACCAGAATTATCCCCGATACAAGGTTGTTAAATATATTCTGTAATCCAAATCCAATACCCACACCAAAAGCACTTATCAGTAGTGTTATTTTATCAAGTGGAAAACCAGAAGCCAAGGCGGCGATAAAGAAAACCAATCGTAACAATCCCGAACTTAACCAATGAGGAAATAGAGGCTGATAGATCTTTTTGTTTCCTTGACTTGAATAATACCTGTTCCTGAAGCACAAATTGAGAAAAACGCGAAATCCAACTAGTGATTAAAAGGATCAAAATAAAAAGAAGAATATCATTAATGGTAAAGGAAAAACTACCCAGATTATATGGTGTTATTAGGAAGTTTTCTATTGCCTCATATAAGATATCAAATATAAAAAAGCCCTGTAAAGATCCAACTAAGAAGGATATTACCAAAATAAACACTAGTATTCTCCTTATTTTTTTTATGATCTCTTTTTGATACCTTTTTAAAATTCTGAAGTTCTGCCCCCACTGACTATTGAATACAGAAATAAATGAACCAATTAAAATGAGGTAAATCAAATACATAGAAATTCCAAGAAAAGCAGTACTTAATAAACCATATAGCAGAATGGAGGTAAGTGTATAATTTCCGATAATATTACCAATTAAACATACTACAAGAATGCTCAGGGAAGTTTTTGCAAGGAATCTGTACATCGATCGTAAATTGGGTTGGTCTTTTAATCCATCCCATTCCTTTCTCAAAATCAATATCATTAGGATAATAGCCAGAATTGTGATTATCAGCATAAATGTGCGGCTGAAAATCTCAATATCAAATCCCTGTTGTGCAATCACTGAGAGCGCAAAAATGAAGGTAAGATATATGACCAGGTATCTGTTTTTTCCTGATAGAACATTAATTAGAACAATTGAAAATGGAATCAAAGCTGCAGAATAAATTATTTCTTCAACAATGAATGGCTTTTCCGGGAGAATGAGGTAAGCAAGATAAAACCCTCCCAGTAATGCTGGGAAAAAAGGTTTTTTAAATAATCTCAGGGTAGGATTATCTTTATTTTTAGGATCATCAATCTGTTCAGAAATCACTCTAAATCTTAAAAAAAGAGAAATAATCTGAACAAGTACTATAATGAAGATAGCAAAATAGATATTCTTATTGTATTGTGTGTAATATTCAATAGCTACATTTTTCTGACTCTCAATTACTCTTTTAAGATTTTCGTCTACACCCACAGTATCTTTCTTTGTAGAATAAATTTTCCAGATGGGATCGCTGTCAGGGAGCAAAAGATTTTTGCCTACATCACCCCTTGCAGTATTGATCGTTTTAATTATTTCTTCAAAACTTGAATGAAAACCATTCAATTTCAATTCCAATTCAAGTAAGTTATTTAAATACTTATCAATTCTTTTATCAATATCATTTAATTCCGCAATAATCTCTTTGAGGTTTTGCTTTATGGCATTTGAAAAACTAGTCGATCTTTCAGATTCAGATGTTTTGTTCCAAATTATTATCAGTTTATCAACCTTGTTATTTTCTTTTTCCTTTTCCTGAATTTCAGTTTGGATGATCTCCCTATATTCATTTACCCCTGTCATCAACCTGCCTAATTTCAGAATTGATTTTATCAAGCAAAATGGTACTTGATGATTTTAAAGAATCTTGTTTGATCTGATCCTGAAATCTATTGAGATCAGTATCAAAATCAGCAAGGATAGAATCTATTCTGTCAAGTTGTTCGGGTGAGAATCCAAGGGATTCCTCTACTTCTTCAATTACTCTTTGGGTTTGGTCCAAATTGACTGATATCGCTGCCATGGGGATAGGTAGTTTATCCGCAAAAGCTGTGTCTAGAAGCAGTTCATTAATGGATGTAACTTCCTGGGCTCGTACACTTAGCGTGGTTAATAGAACTAATATGGCAGCAAGTATTATCCTGTTCAGATGGAATTTCATTTTATTATATTTACTTAAATAACCAAACATTTAAATTTTGGCTGGTAATTATTATATTATTTTATATGGTCCCTTAAAATTAAAGATAAAATCAAGATAGCGATAAAATAATTAAACAATTTATGCGGTAAGGTTGTCAATATCCGATAACATCAAAGAAATTACGCTCCGCTGTCAAGTGGACTAATTAAATATCTTTTATATAATTTTTCATTTGAAACAGAGGAATAAGGGATCTATTGTCATGTGTCGGCCAATCCTTTTATATTTTTAAACTGACTTTTAATAAAATTGAGATCTTCCTCTGAATTACCTGTTGGGTAAAAAGGCTTTAAAAATCTAGCTACTTTGTATTCGCAATCGAATTGACACATAATGATTGGTATTCCTGCATTTAATGCAATATAATAAAATCCTGTCCGCCACTTATTGACCTTCCCCCTTGTTCCTTCCGGGGCTAAAGCCAGAATAAACGATTTTCTATTTCTTGCAACATCAACAACCTGGTCAACCATGTTCTGGCTGGTATTTCGGTTTACGGGAATTCCACCCAGGCCTCTGAAAAAAAATCCGAAGGGTTTTTTAAATAATGAGTCTTTACCGAGGAAGTTTGCTTTGAATCCCATTGCGCCGCGAATCACAACACCAAGTAAAAAGTCCCAATTGCTCGTATGAGGGGCAACAATGATTACAAATTTCTTTTCATTGTCAGGCAAACCACCTTCTGTCTTCCATCCAATGATCTTCATTATAATATTCCAAAAAAAGTCATCTAAAATTTATTTAATTCATAAAGTTCAGAAAATTACTCCATATGGATTGCTTTTTTCAGTTTAGTCGCCCCTTGTCTACTAACAGGTAATTTATTATTATCCGAGGTAATAGCAGTGTATCCATGACGATCATAAATTTCTAATTGGTTTAGAAAATTAATATTTAGAATATATGATCTGTGAATTCTTACAAAAATATCACCTGGCAAGTTTTGTTCCACGTGTTTCATAGTCTGCTGCTTTAAAAAAGCTCCCTTTGTAGAATGAATTTTTATATAATCATCCTGCGCTTCAATAAATTTGACTTCATCTAATTTTAGTATGTGAATCTTTGATCCACTTCTCACCGGAATCCTATTAATCTTCTCATCTTTTGGCTTAATTCCCTCAAATAATTGATCAGAATGGCCTGGTAATTCCCCTTTATCATTCGATTTCCCAATAAACTTTTTTAAAGCAATGTTGAACCGATCCCTGCTATAAGGTTTCAATAGATAATCCAAAGCGTTCTTTTCGAAAGCCTGAACTGCGTATTGATCATAAGCGGTAGAGAAAATTATGAAAGGCAAAGGTTTTTCAAGTAAATCAAGTACTTCAACCCCGGTAAGTCTTGGCATTTGAACATCAAGAAATACAAGGTCTGGTTTACTTTGATTAATTTTAAGACAGCCATCAAATCCATTATCTGCCTCATCAATTATTTCAAATTCATCATACGAATTTAAAAAATGCTTTATTAAATCCCTGGCCGGACTTTCGTCATCAACGATGATCACAGTATATTTTCTCATCTGCTTAATCAAGTTTTTAACATTCTTAATTCAAAGGATTCATACTACATTCAGGTTAATATGGGAACTCGCATATTTCGAAAACATGAATTAAACGGCAATAGCGATTCAAACGTATTAAGATAATGGAATTTTTAGAATTGCGGTATACTGATTATCGATAATTTGAATATCCATTAGATCATTTCGATTATAAATAAGCCTTAATCTTTCCTTTATATTTTTATGACCTATACCCTGCCCATCCGTATCTGGAATCCGGATCAAATTCATTAGATAAAATAAGGACCAAGAATTGATTTTCTATTGTGCATTTTAATTTCACTTCAACTTGAGTAGTGCTTTCCTGCACACCGTGTTTTATTGCATTTTCCAATAAGGGTTGCAATATTAAATGCGGTATTTTAATAGATGCATATTGCTCATCACATTCAATCACATAATGTCAATTTTTCCTGAAACCTATTTTTTCAATTTCGAAATACAGACGTGAATATCTAATTTCTTCACTTAACAAAGCAAATTGAGCATTGTCTTTTTTTAAGGTCATCCTGAAAAATTCCGAAAGTTTAACTATCATCTCCTGTGCTACATCGGGATTAGAAATAGTTAGTGAACTGATTGAATTCAGGCTGTTAAAAATAAAATGGGGATTGATCTGGGCCTTAAGCGTATTAAGCTCGGCTTCTTTATATTTAGCTTCAATATTTGCTTCATATTCCACCCTTTCCTTAAAATTCTGATAATATATCATTAAATAATATACCATCGCGATTAGAATATAATACATGATCCCAAGGATGATCCGTATGGGCATCAGTTCTGTAAACGGCTCTGAGAGCTTTAAATCTCCGAATATAATTCCAGTTAATAACCCAGCCACCGACAACCAGACGCCAATGATGAATAATGCCGACAGGAAATGAGCTACTATCAGGTTTACCAGGTTCTTCAATTCAAATGGATTATAATTAACTATAAACCATATCCCAACCCCCAACAATAAATAGATCCCATTATATACGGCACCATCCAAAAAAGATATATAAGCTGGAAGGTTATAATAATAGTATAATAAAAGTGAATGGGCCAGTGTAAAAAAGGCCCATATTATAAAATAAATTAGAAGATACCTTTTGTTCCCAATTACCGGATGTATCATTAAAATATCAAATAAACTGTTTTACTTCTTATAGCTTTTTAATTCTCCCCCTCCAAACATCACAACACCTTTGACATACAACACCGATTCTTCACCATCTTTAGTTTCCGAAATGATGGTTCGTTTATCGGAAAAGCCACCGAAGATAGTAACCAGATCTGTCTTTACATTCCAGGTATCAGGAACAATCAATACTAGTGCCACCAAAAAGGGCTGCTATATCTATATAAACAGGTCCTTTTGCCAAATTCTGCATTTAATAAATTGATTTCAGATCCTCCAAATATTGAAGTTATTTTTCCCCCTTTAAAATTCTTAGAAGTAATAATCTTTTCACCTCCACTAAAAATTGAGATCTCATCTACATAATCATCTCTTGATTCGTCTTTACGCCTTGGGCTTCCATCTTCATGATGGCCCCGGTTCTGTAATAAGAGTGACATACCAATCGCAATTAACAATATTGGCCAAAGCATCCATATCTGAACAAAATGAAAACTTGGTATATCGGGAAGGATTAAAAACAACCCTACTCCAATAAATATCAACCCGGGAATTATTGCTCTTTTAGTTAAGAGAATAAATATTCCAACGAAGACAAAAACTATTTCCCAGGAATACAGATAATGTGGAATGAAATCCGGAATCAAACCAAAATTCTTAAAGATCCAGAAAAAACCTATGACAATTAAAAATCCGGCAAGTACTACTCTTTTGTTTGTATCGTGTGACATCTCTATTATGTTTTAAGTCCTGATCAAATATACGATAGAAATACACTTCATTCTATCAATATTCGGTGAACAGCCCATATCTGCCGGTAAACGTCATATAAAAATTGTTAAGACAGGGAGTTTCGTCGAATTAAGGAATTCACATAATTTTCATTCGGTTTGTTATTAGAAAAAAAAATGAATAGTTTTCAATTTGCCTTAAATTATAAATTATGAAATTAAAGAAGATAATACTATTAACAATATTAGGAATTGTATTGATTGGTGCCGGTTTTATGGCCTATTTAATGCTAACAACCAGATCACACAGTCCAGCTGAAAAATTAGAATTTGCAGATGGAGATTTTCAACTATCAGCTGATTATTGCAGGCCGTTCAAAAAAGAACGCATGATCTTTGGAGAAGAATCTGAAGGTGCCCTCCTGCCATTTGGTCAGTATTGGAGAACAGGGGCAAATGAAGCTACTGAAGTAGAATTTAATAAAGATATTAGTATCAATGGAGAAATGTTAGCTGCTGGAAGATATAGATTTTATACTGTACCTGGAAAAGACAATTGGGCCATAGCTTTTAATAGTGAATTAGCTAAATGGGGGTATGGTGAACCAGATTATAAAAAGGATGTACTGATTGTTGAAATACCACCTGAAAATTCGTCGCAGATCGTTGAACAATTTACAATTTCGGGATTGAAAGCCGGGGAGAACAGCATGGATTTATTACTTGCCTGGGACCAGACACAGGTCAGTATTCCTATACAATATTAAGTTCAGCAACCGGATCATTTCTGTTTTCACAGAAATTCTTTAGTAAAATAACATTATTTCTTGCGATCTTTTTAAATTCAATCTGGCCAATGGCTTTAAAAATTTGCCAAGAAAGGACGCTGGATTTAAATGGATCTCAATTTTTACTTTTGTGGATTCATTCAAATTTTCAAGAATGTAGTAAAATGTTATTTCCTTCACTATGGGTGCATCATGAATTTTTTCCCCGTATATGAGTTTACTGTCTCCAGAATCTTTTTTTATGGTTTCAATCTCAACCTGTGATCCTGTAAATACGCATACATGTTTCATACCTGCACGGTTAATCTTATTTTTGTCATATTTTAGCTCTTTTATGCCTTTGTTCCAAAGCAGTCTGGGGTCCAGGTTTGATATCACCTCAAAAACCATATCAGCTGGTTTTTCTATAACATTTTCATATTTAACCGGATTTGAATCAGTTTGTACAATTTGTAAAGGCTCGACCTTATTTATATCTTTTTTAAGATGTTTTAATAAAATGTAGTGATAGTTTATTTTACCTAAATCATCATATATAGTAGATCCTTTAATAAATTCCACCCGGGTTTCAAATGCAAATTCACAGTATCTATTTTGTCTGAAAAAGCATCTGAAAGAAAAAATATTCGTACGCCGAAATAGAGTTCTTAAGTAGTCTGTGAGCTGTTATCAGACCAGGTCCGAATGGTTTGCTTGTTGATGAATGATGGTATAACTTAATTCACTTACATGCAATTATTTTCAACGATAAACCTGAGGCTGCAGAACAAGCACCGCAATTACAAATTCTCTGAGTCTCATATTGTAACAAATGCCTGTGAAATTGCAGAAACATCTTTTCAGATTGAGATATCAAATCCTCAATGGATGGAACGGATGCATCTTTAATAAATAATATAGCGTCACCCTCTATCTCCGCCACCTTTAAGTTCAAATCATTTGTCTTAATCAATAACTCTAGCAACTCAGAGATAATATGCTGACTATGAGTAATTTCTGTTTTATTAACGAATTCAGTAAATCCACTGATATCAGGTATGAAAATAAGGGATTCGGGCATTGATTAAGATGTTAAATTATTAAATTTGAGTGGAATTAATTAAGGTTGTGTGAATCAGCGTTTGGAATAGTGACCTGAAATCTGGTCCCTTCACCTTTCTTACTTTTAACGCTAATTGAACCATTAAGTTTCTCAACAGCTTGTTTAACTATGTAAAGACCAATTCCCGATCCATCAGATTTTTCATTGGCGCGGTAAAACATATCGAATATATATTCCTGAAGGTCAGGATCAATACCAACCCCATTATCTTCAAATGTAATGATAGCTTTAGAATTATAGTTTTTAACTGTGATTTTGATAAAGGGTTCGGTTTTATCGTAATCAAGATATTTTATTGAATTTGAAATTAAATTTCTGAATATCTCAAATAATCTTGACTCGTCACTGTAAAAAGTAGACCTTGAAATCTTTACAATTCTTTTAATATTTAGCGCATTTCTAAGAAATTCTAATTCTTTAAAACAATCATCCGTAATTTGTTGGAAGTCGATCTTTTTATACTTCACACTCATATTCAGGTTCCGCGAATGACTTAGAATATTCCTCATGAATTGGTCAAGATTGGATATTCTGTCCTCAATTAAGTGCAAATATTTAAACTGAGTTTTGTCTTTATTTTGGATCTTTTCAAGTTCAATAATACCACGAATGGATGCCAATGGAGCCCGCAGGTCATGAGAAACTTTATATACAAATTGATTAAGTTCCTCATTCCGTAATTTTAAATTATCTTCAATCGTTTTTTGGCTTGTCTTTCTCGTTGTGAAAAGACTCTTTCATAAGGAGAACGTATACCACTGTACCATTTATCCTTATCATAGTTTTTTCCTTTCATATTATTTTTCTTAATTGCGGCTAAGTGGCATGATTTCCGTTCAGCTTCTCTCATGGCATCACTTGTACAATATCCTTTATCTGCATAAATAGCTCCTTGGTTTGGACAAACATTTCGAAATCCTTGAGCATCTGTTAAATTTGCAGGTGTTATTGCTACTTTATTTATAAGGCCTGTTTGCATGTCTACACCGACATGCTGCTTATAGCCATACCAGTACTCTGCTTTTGCCTTTACAACCTATTCTCGCTTGCTTGTCTACAGCTACCTTTGGAAGGGTTTCGTTATTAAGCTTTTCATGTTTTTTTGCGATGGCTTTATCTGTTTCTTTCCAAAGATCTGCCTTGGCAATCAAGTGGCTTGCATCTACAAAGCTAAAAACTTCATTCATAAGTCCCTGGCTTTTTAATTGATCTCGTAACTGTGCAAAAATTTTAGACAAGGTCAGTGTACCTATTTTTTGGCGAATTTTACAAAACACAGTTTGGTCCGGAGTTTTTTCTGATAGATCAAAATGGCAAAACCATTTTGCTGCATTATTCTCTTGAATATAGCGCTCTAATTCTCTGTCACTTAAATTTTCCATGAATTGCAAAAGGAGGCATTTAAAAAGTCGCAATAGACCATATCCTTTGTATGGATTGTCTTTTTCTAGTTTTCTTAACTCCTTAGATACATACTCAAATGTCCAGATATTTACAAACTTACGATAGGAATGTGTACTTGGAACTAAGTCGTTAAGACAAATCATTTCAATTTGATTCATGGTGGCCCCCTAAAAAAATAAGGACAAAAGAACAGGTAAAGTCTGACCCCCAAGAGACATCTTTACTAAAGACTCTTCCAAATCTACCACTTCAGTGAATTGAACAGTACTGGCAATATCCGATTCGAAGTGATCTTGCTGTGCTATTAGCCATGGAGTTTTAACCTTTTTTGACCAATTAGGTCTCTGTAAGTTGTAAAAACTTCTGTAACTCTCGGCCTTTTTTAAGAAGTCTTTTCGACTGCTAAAACTCGT
>CALOCZ010000062.1:0-16728 GCA_942491935.1 uncultured Cytophagales bacterium | reverse complement strand
AAAGTAGAGGGTTTCATTCAGTAAGACTTCAGGACCAAAAGCACTTTTTCTGGGTTATATTTTGCCTTTCTTTTTTGTCCTGACAACGCTTCTGATCACTTTTCAAATGACCGGGAATGAAGCCGTATCCGGATTATCTTCCCTGGCTATACTTATTCCATATTATTTTGGATTATTTGTGTTCCGGTCAAAATTAAAAAAAGAATTTGCCTTTAGGCTAAAAGCTTCAATGAATAAATGATATGAATCAAACTATTATAATCACAATCGTTTCTTTGAGTGGTCTTGGTGCTGTGGCAGCAATGATTTTATATGTGGTGGCAAGGCAGTTTAAGGTTGAAACCGATCCGCGGATTGATGAAATTGAAGAGGTTTTACCCGCAACAAATTGTGGAGGTTGTGGGCAGCCGGGATGTCGGGCTTTTGCTGAAGCTTTAGCCCAGGCCACGGATATTTCCGACATGCACTGCCCGGTTGGAGGTAATGACGTTATGAAGCAGGTTGGACAGATCCTTGGCGTGGAGGTAAAAGAAAAAGACCCATATATCGCTGTTGTTAAATGTTCAGGGTCCTTTGAACATCGCAAAAAAACAAATGTATATGATGGAGCACCCAATTGTACTGTTGCTTCCATGCTTTATGGTGGAGATACTGGATGCGCTTATGGATGTGTGGGATTAGGTGAATGCGTGGATGCCTGTGACTTCGAGGCCATGTATATGGATGAAAAAACAGGACTTCCCGTAGTATTAGAAGATAAATGTACAGCATGTAATGCATGTGTCAAGGCTTGCCCGAAGGATATTATGGAATTATGGCCGAGGGGAAGAAAAAATAAAAGGATCTATGTAGCCTGTATAAATGAAGAAAAAGGCGGGATTGCTAAAAAATATTGTTCAGTAGCATGTACGGGATGTGAAAAGTGTGTTGATGTTTGCAGGTATGATTCTGTTTCCGTAGAAAATAACCTCGCGGTTATAGATCCTGAAAAATGCAAGCTTTGTAAAGAATGTGTTTACGTATGCCCGAGCGATATCATACATATGATCAACTTCCCTCCCCCTAAAAAGGATAGGCCACCCAGAAAAGACAGACCAGACCGAAAACTGGCGAGGACAAAGGCTGAAACGGTTGGAGTAGAGGCCGGAGGAGTGGAAGCATCAGTAGCAGAAGTAGCAGAATCTGGTAGCCACGGATACGAAGGTTGCGGACAGCGCCTACAATACCAGAGACAAAAGAACAAGAACTTGTTAAAGGTGAAGATATTACAGAGGCTAATTCAACTGAAACACCCGAACCGAAAGTATCTGAAACACCAGTGGTGAAAGAGACTGAGACATCTGACATAAAAATGGCCGAAACGCCCGAGATGGAAGAAACCAAATCACCAGAGTCGAAAGTATCTGAAACGCCTGAGACAAAAATGTCAGAAAATCCAGAATCACTAACTCAAAAGCCTGATTCTAAAGATTCAGGCCCTGCAAATTCAGTAGCTGATGGTTCAGAACCGAAACCTTCTGCAAAGGATGTGGATAAACCTGAGATCCGGAAGCAGGACAGAAAAGATAATTCATCAGAAAAAGAAAATAAGGCATAATGTTCATGTTTATATTTAATAAGCTCAAAACATTCCCGAAAGGAGGAATTCATCCTCCGGAAGATAAAATTTCAGCGGATAAACCTATAGAAAGGCTTCCTCTCCCGGCGAATGTAAAAATTCCAATATCGCAGCATATAGGTGTACCGGCTGTCCCTGTGGTTGAACGCGGCGAGTTTGTGAAAACTGGCCAGATCATTGCTAAAACAGGCGGTTTTGTTTCTGCAAATATTCATGCCCCGGCTACCGGCAAAATTGCAAAGATCAGTGAGGAGATGGATATCAGTGGATACCGTCGGATGACCGTCATGATCAGGGTGGACAAAGAAGAGCAATGGGTGGATGGAATTGACACTACAGATGAACTAAAAACTGAAATCAGTCTCTCAAAAGACCAGATACTTGAAAAGATCCTCGAAGGCGGAATAGTAGGAATGGGAGGAGCTACATTCCCTTCTCACATTAAGCTTAATGTGCCCAGAGGAAAAAAGGCTGATGTATTGATCATTAATGGAGCAGAATGTGAGCCATACCTTACATCTGACCATCAATTGATGCTTGAAAAGAGTGAAGAACTGATGGTGGGGGTTAAGATATTAATGAAAGCCCTTGATGTGAAAAAAGCCATCATTGGAATTGAGAATAACAAACAGGATGCCATAGATAAGCTTTCAAAGTTGGCTGGGAAATATGAATGGGTATAGATGTGGTCGCCTTAAAGGTGCAATACCCTCAGGGAGGTGAAAAACAATTGATACAAAGCACTGATAAACCGGGAAGTACCTTCGGGAAAATTGCCTATCGATGTGGGGACTGTTGTACATAATGTAGGAACTACCTATGCCGTTTATGAAGCAGTACAAAAAAATAAACCCCTGATTGAACGGGTCATCACTGTTACCGGAAAGTCTGTCAAGAACCCGGGTAATTTCATTGCCCGACTGGGAACTCCGGTAAGTACTTTAATTGATGCTGCCGGCGGTCTTCCTGAAGACACAGGAAAAGTGATAAGCGGTGGCCCAATGATGGGAAAAGCATTGAACGATCTTGGAATATCTGTCACAAAAGGAACCTCAGGTATTCTTATACTTCCTGAAAAGGAATCGACAAGGTCAAAAAGTAAAGTATGTATCAGATGCAGTAAATGTATAAGTGCATGTCCTATGGGCCTGGAACCTTTCTATTTAATGACCGTGGTTCAAAGGGGCATGAATGACGAAGCGGAACAAAACCGGATACTGGATTGCATTGAATGTGGATCCTGTGCGTATATATGCCCTTCAAACCGTGAGTTACTGGATTATATCAGATTGGGCAAAGCAACTGTATCAAACATAATTAGAGAAAGACAAAGCGCATAATTTATGGATTCTAAATTACTAACGGTATCACCATCACCCCATATCCACCAGGAGCAGACCATTTCCCGCATCATGTACGATGTGATTTTTGCAATGTTGCCTGCCTTTGCTTTTTCAATATATGTGTTCGGCCTTGGTGCATTGATGGTTACCCTGATCGCAGTATTATCTGCGGTATTATTCGAATATTTGATCACAAAACATTTATTAAAACGTGAACCGGACATACTGGATGGTTCAGCGGTAGTTACAGGCATGCTTCTGGCCTTCAATGTGCCAAGCAACCTTCCCTGGTGGCTCATAGTCCTGGGTAGCTTCGTCGCCATCGGGATTGGAAAGATGTCATTTGGAGGATTGGGTAATAATCCCTTCAATCCGGCACTGGTAGGCAGGGTATTTTTGCTGGTCTCCTTCCCCGTCCAGATGACTACATGGCCGGCACCTTTTGAATCCCGCATGTCAATAACAGATGTAGTTACAGGTGCCACACCCCTTGGCTTTATAAAAGATGGTCTTAAGAACGGCGAAAGCCTGGTCGATCTGATGCAGGATGTACCCAGGCACATGGATTTCCTTTTGGGGATGCAACCTGGAAGTATGGGCGAGATCTCTGGTCTCTTATTGATTTTTGGATTTTTATTCCTTGTATTCAGAAAAGTGATCACATGGCATATCCCTGTGATTGTTATCGGAACTATGTTTGTTTTTTCCGGTTTACTCTGGCTTGGAAACCCGGACAGATTTATAGATCCGCTTTTCCACATCCTAACCGGTGGGGCATTGCTTGGGGCCATATTTATGGCTACCGATTATGTGACCTCTCCTATGACCATACTGGGTGTTGTGATCTATAGCATGGGCATAGGTATTATTACGATACTGGTTAGAGTCTTTGGAGCATATCCGGAGGGCATATCATTTGCGATTCTGATCATGAACGCTTTTGTACCCTTATTAAATAAATATTTCAAACCTTCTAGATTCGGAGAGAAAGTTAAAAATGGCTAAAAAAGAATCAACATTTATCAACATGGTGGCCACCTTGTTTATTGTTACCCTGGTGGCCTCTACTGCTCTGGCTTATGTATATGAGCTGACTAAAGAACCCATCGAAGCAGCTAAGCTTGCGAAAAAGCTGGAAGCTATCGATGCGGTGGTCCCCGAATATGATAATCAACCTGTGGATGAAATGTTCAAAATAGCTGTAGGTGATGGACAGGATAGCGTTGAGTTCTATCCTGCAAAAAAAGAGGGAAAAGTGGTAGGTACGGCGGTGAGGTCATTTACCAATACGGGATACAATGGATTAGTGGTATTAATGGTTGGTGTTTTACCTGATGGCACGATTAAAGACATTGAAGTTGTACAACATAAAGAAACACCCGGTCTAGGGACGAAAATGGAAAACCCAAAGTTTAAAGATCAGTTTAAGAATATGGATCCTTCACAGGTTACAATAAAAGTAAAAAAAGATGGGGGTGATATTGATGCGATAACAGCTGCCACAATAAGCTCCAGGGCCTTTTCCGCAGCTACACAATTAGCTATCGATACTTATAAAAAAGGAGGTAACAAATGAGTCAATGGAAGAATTTCGCTAAAGGATTCATAAAAGAGAATCCAGTATTTGTCTTGCTCTTAGGTTTATGCCCGACATTGGGTGTTACCTCGACTGCAATCAACGGTATGGCTATGGGACTGGCTACATTATTTGTGCTGCTGATGTCAAATATAGTAGTATCATTGATCAAGAATTTAATTCCGGAGAAGGTCAGGATTCCATCCTTCATAGTTGTGATCGCCACCTTTGTTACCGTAGTGGACCTTGTCATGGCCGGATATGCACCCGCGGTCCATGAACAACTCGGTCTTTTTATTCCACTTATAGTGGTAAACTGTATCGTCTTAGGTCGGGCTGAAGCATTTGCCTCAAGGAAAAGTTTTATATCCTCTATGATAGATGGACTGGGAATGGGCCTTGGATTTACTTTTGCATTAACACTCCTTGGCTCAGTCAGGGAGATACTTGGAAGTCTATCAATATTCGGCTTCAAGTTTATGGAAGGTGATGGCATACTGGTATTTATCTTACCTCCGGGTGCATTTATCGCATTGGGGTACCTGATAGCTATCATGAACAAATTTAAAAAAGCATAATATTCGATCATGGATTATATAATTATCGTAGTTTCAGCAATTTTTATAAATAACATTCTGCTTGCACAGTTTCTGGGAGTATGTCCGTTTTTGGGAGTATCCAACAAATTATCTACTTCCTTTGGTATGACGGGGGCCGTAATGTTTGTAATGACATTGGCCACAATTGTTACTTACCTGATCAACCATTATATCCTGTCTCCATTTAATATTGGTTTCCTGCAGACCATCAGTTATATTCTCGTAATTGCGGCTCTTGTGCAAATGGTTGAGATCATTCTAAAAAAAGTGAGCCCGGCACTCTTCCAGGCTTTAGGTGTATACCTCCCACTTATTACCACCAACTGCGCCATTCTGGGTGTGGCTATTCTGGTGATCCAAAAAGAATACAACCTGATTGAAAGCGTTGTTTTCGCAGTTTCAAATGCCATTGGATTTGGCCTGGCGCTGGTATTATTTGCCGGAATAAGAGAACATATGGACCTTGCTGAAGTTCCTGCAGGTATACGTGGAGTCCCTGCCGCATTAATTGTTGCCGGATTGTTATCTTTAGCCTTCATGGGCTTTACTGGTATTGTTTAATTTCATAACTTGAATAAAAAGAAAACTCATGATAAACCTGTCAACAAATTATATGGGGCTCAACTTAAGAAACCCCATAATCATATCAAGTTGCAGCCTTAGCCATAGTGCTGAAGGTGTAAAACGATTGGCAGATGCTGGTGCCGGTGCAGTCGTGCTCAAATCCTTGTTTGAAGAACAGATCCTGGCGGATGTCAAGAAGCTGGAGCTGGAATCTTCTGCAGTAACACACCCTGAAGAAATAGATTACCTCAGACAGATGGGAATGAGCCAGAAATCTGATGAGTACCTGAAGATCATTGAGAAATCGAAAGAAGCCGTTGACATACCGGTAATAGCCAGTGTTAATTGCATATCTGACAGGTCCTGGACCGACTATGCCAAATACATCGAAGCCGTCGGGGCTGATGCCCTGGAGTTGAATATCGCTTTGATGCCTAAGGATCCAAAAGAAGACCCAAATGATGTTGAAAAGAAAATATTCAGGATCATAGAAGTAGTTAAGCATAATATAAATATTCCTGTTGCAGTTAAAATAGGCCCTTACTTTACATCCATGACTCGTGTGGCAGAGGGTATAAGAAAAAGTGGGGCAAGCGGATTGGTTTTGTTTAACAGGTTTTATCAGCCTGATATAAATATTGACACCTATGAGTTTCAATCTAAGAACAGGTATTCCTCCCCAAGCGAAATGTCGCACTCACTCCGTTGGATAGCCATCCTTTTCGAGAAGTTCGGCGGAAGTTTGGCAGGGAACACAGGGATCCATGATGGGGAGGCGGTAGTGAAGCAATTGCTGGCCGGTGCTTCTGCTGTAGAGATTTGTTCCACATTATATATTAATGGATTGGGAGAAATTGAACTTATGCTCTCGTTTCTCGAAAAGTGGATGCGTAAAAACGGTTATAGAGACCTGGATGAATTCAGAGGAAAAATCAGTCAGAAAAACGCACTTCAACCTGAATATTTCGAAAGACAGCAGTATATTAGGGCCCTCGTTGGGATAGATTAAAAAAACAATCAATGTTAGAGTACTTAAAAAACTTACTGGGTATAGGTAAGCGAAAAGAATTATTATTGGAGGCTATTCGTCAGGGGTCTTATATTATTGACGTGCGTACTCCACAGGAATACAGAATTGGTCATATCCAACAAGCTGTAAATATACCCCTTGAACTTATATCAAAAAATGCAGACAAGATTGCCAAGATTGGCAAACCGGTCATCACTTGTTGCCAGAGTGGCGCCCGCAGTGGTCGTGCAGCACGCAGGCTGCGTAATAAAGGTATCCCTGAAGTCCTCAACGGTGGTGGTTGGGTTTCATTGAAAGACCTCATCAGGGAAGCATAAATATCAAGCGGATTCAATTCCTGCACAAATCATCAAATAATCGGAGATTTTTTAAATAGAAGCACCTTCTATTCTGGTTATCGTTTGTAATTTTCATCATAATTAAAAGTATTGTACCCCCAAATTGCTAGAAACAAATAGGTAAATACGGGCAATTGGAGAAATTGCTTTTGAAAATACCTTTAGGATATATACCCCGGAAGAAACCGAATTAAATAAATTGAATTTCTATAATTCGTAAATTAACCTTTAAATTTTGCAACTTATGGAATAAATGGTAGCTGGAAACATTATTTGAAATCTTTGAATTATGAAACGTAGATATTTTATCAAGCAATCAACTATTGGAGCAAGTTCATTTTTAACAATACCTTCCATTGTTTATGGTAACATAAATCCCAAAAGACAAAAAACTTCAGATAAAATATATACGCCAATATCACAAACAAAAAATCCATTAGCAATTGCCATGTGGGATTTCAGTTGGATTCTCCGTCATCACCGATATGGTGAATTCGAAAACTGGGATAAGGTTTTAAAGGAATTGGTCGAAAGGGGATACAATGCAGTAAGAATTGATGCCATGCCCCAATTTATAGCTGCTGATACTAATGGAAGTATAAAAACTGAATTCAGATCAGTAAAGGAAAACTGGAATCCTGCAGTTTGGGGGAATGATTATACAATGAGTTTTTCAGCACGGGAAGCATTGTTGGAATTTCTTCCTAAATGTGAAAAGTATGGTGTCAAGGTTGGTCTCGCCTCGTGGTTTCTTCGTCATGGTACTGAAAGGCAGGAAATATTTATGGAGGAAGGAGGCTTACTCAGAGCATGGGATGAAACAATTCAATTTCTGCAGGCAAATAATTTACTGGGTAATGTAATCTATATAGATATATTGAATGAATACCCCAACTGGCACGGATACGACTGGCTAAAAAAAGAGTTGGATAATCGATCCGATATTAAACAGTTTAAAATGGATAATCCGGATGCCAACTTACCAGATTTTGAAGACAGCCAAAAGGAGGGAAATCCACTTAAGGAACTATTTTATAATGATTTTATTAATACAACATTAAAATCTCTAAAATCAAAATATCCCAATCTGGATTTCTTTGCTTCATTGGACTCAGCCATGGAGTTGGATCATATAGATTTATCAAATTTTGATGCCCTCGATTACCATGTTTGGTTTGCGCATACTGGTCGTATTCCTGGATTAGATGATGTTGGTTCTAAAAACCAATCATTGGATTTCAGAAAGGTTTACGCCAATCTTAATGAATATTGGGATAAGAACAAGGACTCCCTAATCAATTGGATAGATGGTAGAATAACAGATATTGCAGAAACTGCATCAAAAAATAATCTGGTGTGTGGGAATACTGAAGGATGGGGGCCAATAGTGTGGTATGACCATCCGGAATTGGACTGGAAATGGGTTAAAGAAAGCGCCGAAATATGTGTGGATTTAGCTTTAAAACATGAAAACTATAAATTTATTTGTACATCTAATTTTACACATCCTCAATTTAAAGGTATGTGGGAAGATGTAAAATGGCATCAAATGATCACTAATAAAATAAAATCATAGTACAACACTTTATTAGATATATAGTAAAAGCAGAATTATATTAAATCTTAAAATGATTGAGCACTAAAATAAACCTGAGCAATCCCTTATTGAAGTGATTGCTTTTAAAGCCGAAGTATAATCTTGAGATTAATCCCTGAAAGCTGGATCTGGATTATTCATTGTGGAATTGCCTGCCTTTAATCCCGCTTCAATGCAAACAATTTTCAGTACAAATTCTTACCTTTATAACTCATTGTGATTTTTTAATTAATCAATTCTTATATTATTTTTCATAATCAATACTATGATAAAATCAATAAACATCATATTAATAGTCTTTCTGATAGCTTTTTTGAGTTGTAATCCAAATAAGGACATTAAAGACAATTCTCAACTTGTAACACCGGAATCCCGGGGAATATCATCAAAAGCAATTATTGCCTTTATAGATGCAGCTGAAAACGAGCGTCCGGGTGATCTGCATAGTTTTATCATCATGAGGCATGGCTGGAAAATAGCTGAAGGTTATTGGTCTCCATATAATGAAGAAAGTAATCATATGCTATTTTCATTAAGTAAAAGTTTCACATCCACAGCGATTGGAATTGCACAGGATGAAGGCCTATTGTCGATCTATGATCCTGTAACATCCTTCTTTCCCGAATCCCTCCCTGATTCAATCAGTCCTAACCTGAAGGCCATGCGTATCAAAGACCTGTTAAGGATGAGTACAGGGCATAATCAGGATGCTACTGGCAGGTTACGGGCAGTGGGGAAAAACTGGGTGGAGGCTTTTCTCTCCCTTTCGGTAGAACACAAGCCAGGCACCCATTTTGTTTATAACAGTGCGGCTACCTATATGTTATCAGCGATCATTCAGAAAGTAACAGGTGAGACCTTACTGCAATATTTAACGCCAAGATTATTCGAACCGCTGGGAATTACAAATCCAAAATGGGATGAGGATCCGGATGGCATCAATGTAGGGGGTTGGGGATTAAATGTGAGGACAAAAGATATAGCTTCTCTGGGGCAATTGTACTTACAGAAGGGACTCTGGAATGGTGAGCAACTTATATCTAAAGATTGGGTAAAAGAAGCTACTTCATTGCAAACTTCAAATGGCAGTAATCCGAATAGTGATTGGGACCAGGGCTATGGATATCAGTTCTGGCAATGCCGGCATGGCCTGTATCGTGGCGATGGGGCATTTGGACAATATTGCATTGTAATGCCGGAACAGGAAGTAGTCATAGCCATCACTTCAGGAACGAATGATATGCAGGCGATCATGAACCTGGTCTGGGATTACCTTCTTCCTGCCTTTCAGGATGAAGCTTTACCGGATGATGAGGAAAGTTATTCTTTACTGGAGAATAAACTGTCAGAATTGGCCATGTCAACCATTGAAGGGAAGAATTCTTCACCAATTGCTGAAAGTATTTCCGGGAAAAAATATGAATTGGAAGATAACATTCTTAGAATGAAGAGCATAACATTTAATTTATCAGGTCCGGAAATAAATATCACATTTGAAGGTATTGATGAAACCATAACAGTCCCCATTGGATTTGAGTCAACTGAACAAGGCGAGATGCTGTTCCCTCAATATGGCAAACAGCCCATAGAATCAACCGGTGCATGGATCTCGGATAATACATATAAAATAAGAATGTACTATTATGAAACTCCTTTTAACCTGAGTATTGACTTTATTTTTGCGGAAGATGTTATGACTGCTGATATTGCGATGAATATATCATTTGGTAATGGCAATATGCCGCAACTCAAGGGCAAAGCTAATTGATCAGTATAATCTTGGGAATTTCTCAATCAACTGTTAAAGATTGAATGAGTAATTATAGTATGTAAGAAGTTCAAATACAGGTTAATGCTTATCCCTAAAATAAATTCAAGAAAATGAAAATATCTATCACTTCAATTTTAACTATCTCATTATTTATTTGTCTGGTCCTCAATTCAGGTTGTACAAATCAAGAGGTTAATGATGATTCACGGAATCAGCCCAACATCATCTGGCTGATGTCCGAGGACATAAGCAATGATCTGGCATGTTATGGGATGGAAGGTTTACAGACACCAAACCTGGACAAATTAGCGGGTGAAGGGATCAGATATTTGAATTGTTTTTCAACCAACCCGATTTGTTCACCAAACAGGTCAGCTATGCTGGTAGGTGCACATCAGAATATGATCAAGGCACAGCACCATCGCAGCAACAGGGAGATCCCTTTAATGGATCCATACAAACCAATTACCTATTGGCTTCGCAAGGCAGGATATACTTGTATCCTTGGCCATGAAGATGTAATGGGAAAAGGCCGTAAGATTGATGTGAATTTCAAACATGAACGTCTGGGGCACTACGATGGAGTTCAAAAGTTTGGCATTTTTGATAAATTGGACACCTTAGATCCTGGTGACCAGCCTTTTTTTGCACAGATCCAATTGCTTGTTACTCATCGGGGGGACTGGTGGAACCAGGTAAGTGAGGAATCAACAGATAAGGTAGATACAGCCGAGATCAGACTACCGGAGTATTATGCTGATCATCCTGTAATCAAAAAAGACTGGGCCAGATATCTTGATCAGATCGAGTATATGGATAATGAGGTAGGTCTGATCATGGAAGATCTGAAGGAAAAAGGAATGGCTGATAATACAATTGTAATATTCATTGGAGATAATGGCCGCTGCAATATTCGTGGCAAAGGATACCTGCATGATCCGGGATTAAGGATCCCACTCATTGTATGGTGGCCCGGGGGACTTGAACAGGGGATGGTAAGTGAACAGGTAGTAAGTGTGACCGATATCTCCGCTTCTATCCTTAAGTTAGCTGGGGCTGAATTGCCTGAGTACCTCACAGGGATACCATTTATCGGTATGGAGTCCAGCCGGGACCATGTGATCTCGGCACGGGACCTATGGGATGAAGTAATGGAAAAATCCAGAAGTGTAAGTACAAAAAGGTATAAGTACATACGAAATGACATGCCGGAAGTGCCATTTGATGCCGCACAGGCTTACCTGGAATTTTACCGGCCAGCGGTCCATATTATGCGCAGCTTGAAGGATGAAGGGCAACTAAATGAAGACCAGCGCTTTTTCTTTGGTCCTGACAAGCCAGTTGAAGAATTATATGATCTGCTGGAGGATCCCCATGAATTGAGAAACCTTGTCGGAAACCCGGAATATTTGGATATTCTGAGTGATCTCAGAGGGAAACTGGATTCCTGGGAAAGAGAACTTCCTCAAACTGATGAAGCGGATTTTGAGTTTGTTCACCCATCTGCAGTAGATGTCTTGGAATGGGTTAAAAGCGATAAACCGGAGTTGTATCAGGAAATGCTGGATGGTAAAGAAATCGGATTTGGCACCTTATCCCGTGAGTACAGTGAAAGCTTGAAATGAATGATCAGGAACTGGAATTCAACGAATTGAATGCACGTGAATCGGTCTGAATGGCAATGAATGGGTAGAGATTGAGATGGGAATTAAGATAGAATTGAGTGAAATTGCCTGAAATTACTTTGAATTGTACTGAAATATCAAATGGTTTAAACCTTAGTTCGATCTTCTCAACTTCCTAAGTTCTTTTCCATCTGCCCAGCGAAAGTCTAGAACGAATTCATTACCTTCCACTGTCACGATCATTCTTATAAAATCATTCCTTGTTACGGGAAAGAATACCTTCCCTCTGAATGTCTGACCAGGCATGATTATCCCTTCTTCCAGGATCTCACCGGGCAGAAAATGAAGGTCTTCGCTGGCCTGCATCGCCGTTATGGCTGATTGTTCCCTGACCACGTCCATTGCAGCAAGCCCCCCTACTGTAATCATACTGCGGATAGCCTCCTGTGAGAAGAATTTCGAACTGGCTTCCACTGGTACCCCTTTAGAAGCCATGGCTACATCAAATACCAGCAATCCCGCACTTAAGATACCTGTAATGAGATTGGTCCTCTTTTGACTTTTTACTTTATTTTCAAAATATCGTGCTACCTCTTTTTCGGTTAGCGCATAATGTTTTTTCAAATTAGCTTCCAATTCTGAACTGTATCCATCCTGGTAATCGAGAGGGAAGGGAGAATTTGAAGCTATATAATAGGCCTCCTCCGGATTAAATCGCAACCTATGATCAGTTTCATTCTTAACTTCAACATCAAAAACCATTTGCCGGTCATTGACTTCAATATTTTCGGCTACAATAACTATTCCATGATAATCCAGCCAATTGTGTTTTTTACTATCGACTTTTGAATTGAACCATCCGGGAACCAATATCTGACTACTGCAGGACCAGCAAGTCAGGATTAAAAAATATAATATTAATCGAGCTTTCATGGCAGTGGGTTGTTTAATAATCAAAGCAAGCTTCATGCCAGCTCAGGTCATTCAAGAAAAAAATTTGGATGAACAGATTGAAAAAGCTGAAAAACTTCTTAAGGAACTCGAAGAAAGAGCAAAAACCGAATATATCCCTCCTATTTGTTTTTACCTATACTATAAAACCATCGGTGATAAGGAGGAGGCATTCAGAAGGATTGAAAAATGCTGCAAGATACACGATAGTTTCCTGCCATGGATGCGGGTACACCCTATCGATAAACTTCGTATTCCCAACGAACCAAAGTATAATACTTTACTTTCAGAATCTGGATTAATAATTTGAATAATCCTGGAAAGATATTCAAATCCAAACCATATGCCTTGCTAATGTTTCAGGTTTTTATTTGGGAATTCCTTAAAATATACAAAAACTGCCTAAATAGATTGTTTTAGTGACCTCATTTTTAATTAAGCGGTCAGTAACTGTTAAACACTGCTTCCTTTTTGTCAATCTTTTCTACTTCTGACGATCGGTTTAAAGGATCATATTATGGATGTAGACAAGAAATCAATCCCCAAAAGCGTATAGATAGGTATCTGTTCTTATGTAAAGTTTGTTATCCACAATGGCGGGACTGGCCAGGATTTTTTCTCCAAAATTTTTGGTCGATATGATTTTCAGCTCATCACCTGCTGCCAAAACCACTACTTTGCCATTATGGGCACAAATATAAATTTGGTCATGTGCGGCTACAGGAGAAGTAAAAAACGGGCCTGTTCCTTTTATGCGAGTTTTGTAAATGAGTCTACCCGTTTGCGCATTCACACAACTAAAATAACCGCCATTTTTTATAACGTATATCCGGTCTTTAAAATAAAGTGGAGAAGGAACTTCTGCTACATTTTCTGTTTCTCTCCATAATAGATGACTATTTGAAATGTTCCCTTTCCCACCTGACCGGAAAGCTACAATGCCGTGATCAATCGCCATACAGAAATCCAGATATCTTTGTAGTTCCATTTTATCCAAAAAGTCATCTTTATCGGTATCAAACCAGCTCCATACCTCAGCATGTTTACCATCGGATTCATTAGACAAACCGTCATTTCCAGATTTCTTTACCGGAAACAAATTCTCAGGAAACTCATTTCTGCTGATGAGTGAGTCATTGTTAACATCATATTTTACGATGAATTCATCTAATCCAATATTTATCTTTGGATAATCCAGGTGACCGAGATAATGCCAGGTATTTACATAGAGAATATCTCCATGAACAATTGGCGTACTTTCTCCATGGGTTTTAACTAAAACATACCAGCTTCTGGAACCATCGTTTATACTATAGCCTCCGATAAATCCTTCACAATGCACCACCACGTCATTACCCCAAATTACAGGTGTAGAATAACCTGCCTCTATAAGGGTTTGTTTCCAAACCTGTTCACCGGATTTGGAATCGAGTGCCAGGAGATAACGTTCCTTTGTGGCCAGTCGTCGCACCAACAAAATAACCATATTACCAGCCAGGATGGGGGAAGTCCCTGAACCGAATTTATCTGTGTTAACTGGTATTTTATAGGTCCAAATCTTATTTCCCTCAAAATCAAAAGATAACAATCCATAGGAACCAAAATGAACATAAATTCGTTCTCCATCTGTGACCGGTGTAGCATCAGCAGGATTGGCAGAGGCATGATATGGTTCAATTTCTTCTGCCGGTACAATTTGATTCCAGAGTTGTTTTCCAGTCAGTCTATTAAAGCACATTACCTGGAGTTGTTGATTATCCTTATCAAATCCTGTCAGAAAGATCCTATCTTCCCAAATGCATGGTGATGATGCTCCTGATATTAGTTTTGATTTCCAGATTAACTTCTCCGTGGATTCCAGATTAACTGGCGGGATCTGTCCGGGCTGCGCAACACCTGAACAGTTTATTCCCCTGAATTGAGGCCATATATTTTTACTCAAATCCTGTGACAACACTGGTAGATCTATTAAGGTCACAGATATCAATGTCAGACATGAAAATAATAGATTTTTTCCCATAAACCGATCAACTAAATTATTAGGCGAATAATTAATAATAGTTATCCAATCAATCTTTTTTCAAGAATTCTATATAATATTTTCACAAAACCTGGGTCTTACCAGGAACTGCAACAGGGTATGAACCATCTGCCAATGGTACTACGGGAGGCTTAGCATCCCAGGACAAAAGGTTATCAGGAACCAGTTTTTCTGTAGAGTTCATCGCCTCTTCCCATGTGATCTTCTGCCCGGTATATGTTGCCATCCTACCAAATATGGCTGTCATAGTACTAATGGCACCTCTTTCAAGCTGGTTAATTGGCTCGTCATTGATAATTTTCCTTATAAACACATCCTGTTCAATCTGATGAGGTGAGCCATCATCCCCACCATCATACCTGAACAATTCATTGCCTTTTCTATCCATCAAAGTGAGTTGCTGCGTGCCGGGAATGCTTTCCATATATCCCTCAGTACCCCAAACCCTGTCAGACCAATTTGACCAGGTTTTGGGGATATGTCGGCACTGACTGTTAAAAATGGAGCCATCAGGATATTCGTATTCCACATAATGATGGTCGAAGATCTGCCCATATTCCTTTCCGGTTCGAACTTCTCTCCCTCCCATTCCCTGGGCCTTGATCGGGTGAGTCCCTTTGATCCAGTTCATATAATCTATATCATGAACATGCTGTTCCACGATATGATCACCGCAAAGCCAGTTGAAATAGTACCAGTTCCATACCTGGTATTGAAGCTCATTCATTTCCGGTTCACGATACCTGACCCATACACCCGCCGAATCGAAATAACAGTTCATGGCAATGATATCGCCAATATCACCATTCTGAAGTCGATCAACACTTTCAATAATACTTTTCTGATACCTCAAATGATGACCTACAAGCACTTTGAGCTTTTTCTTTTCAGCTTCCTTTGCTAGTGCCAGCACTTTCTTCACACCCGGTACATCAGTTGCAACCGGTTTTTCACAAAATATATTTTTACCTTGTTTAACCGCCTCTTCCAAATGTGCAGGCCGGAAACCAGGAGGAGTACATAATAATACCAAATCGGCCAATTGCACGGCATCCTTATAATCACTCAGGCCAGTAAATTGATGTTCGGGAGGCACATCCACCCTTTCCTTACCAAATTTCTCCAATAAATTCTTATATGAAGTATCCAACCTGGATTGAAAGGGTTCTACCATTGCCACCAGTTTGGTGCTTGGATCAGTCGTTAATACCTGGGATGCTGCACCTGTTCCCCGGCCACCACAGCCAATCAGAGCCACCTTTATCACATCGCTTCCTGCGACATGGGCAGAAGCTGATACAGTTAAAGGAGTGGTCAATATTGTTCCTGCCAATAAGGAAGTGTCTTTAATAAACTTTCGCCGGTTGGCATCTGGATTTTTAGATTTCGATTTCATTTGTGAAAAAAATTATTTCCTATAATTTAAGAAGAATAGTTCAAAAAATAAATTTAGAAGACATCTTCTACTCTATTTTCTGATGTTTCCTTTTGTAAAACCTCATTAAGATTACCGAATCTCCATTCTTCAATGATATTCCCATTTTCATCCATTCTGCCAATTTATCTCAGGTGATTTTTCTCTCGGTTGGTTGAAATCCTTTGAACTCAATATTATTTGATCTGCTATTTGTATTTAAGAAACTGGTAGATTCATTTTCCTTAAAAGTTCAATAAA
>CALOCZ010000061.1:0-128132 GCA_942491935.1 uncultured Cytophagales bacterium | reverse complement strand
CATATTTGACCAGTTCGAACTATCTGCTGATAAATATTCAGTAATTAGTCCTGGCAAGAATAAACACCTGAGAAATGCCTTTTTCTTTGAAATCAGGCAGCTGTTGATCTATTTTTAGTCGGGTGACATCATCATTCCAGACCCAGAAGGGGGCAGTTGAGTATTCTATGGGTGGATCCTTAAAATCCTTTATCAGGCTATTAAAATTATCAGTGACCTTTTGGCCTTCCTTATGATTTTTATAATCATTACAATTGGTTAAAGCCAATATCAGAATAGAACTTATTAGGACTATTAAAAAATTATTTCTTCTCATTACCAGTTGATGTTTAATAAAAAATCTACGTTAACAATTCTAATTCAAATAAAATTATTCCTTATAGCTTATTGACACACCGGAAGAACTGGATCTGTCAATGGTAGTTTTCATATCAGGTTGACTTTCAACATAGTCCAGAAAATCTTTAATTCCGGACATTCGATTGTTTACATTATGCGCAGTAAAACAACCCCCGGACTTAAGCTTAGGATATACTGCTATAAAGTAATTTTTATACCAATCCTTGTCGGCGTCGCTAAACACAAAATCAAAGGGCCCCTCCAGTTCAGGTACAAGTTCATGTGCATCTGCAAGTCTTGCATCGATATATTCTGACAACCCGGCTTTTTTGAAATTCTCAAGTGCTTCTTTATGCCTTGATTCAGAAATGTCAATCGTAATTAATTTACCACCGGTTTTACTCAATGCCCAGGCGATCCAGATCCCTGAATGTCCGGTGGATGTTCCAATTTCAAGAGCCTGTGTATAATTATTTTTTAATATAAGGTTGTATAATAATTGGCCGTCAGAAACAGGTACATTCATGTCTCTCCAATTTCCCTGGCTATCTTTCAGGAAAGCTTCCACTTTTTTATCCAGTTCTGGATTTGGGGATTTATCATTCTGCGCATAGCATGAGGAAATGAAGAATATCCCAATAAGAGTAATAAATATTGATTGGATCCTGTTTTTCATAATGCAGAGTTTAATTAGATTATATAAAGTAAATAAGAAAGTATGAGAAGTCATGTATTATAATATGAAATCTAATAGCTGTATACAATATTTCTGAGAATGAAGGTATACAAATGTGTTGCCTTAAAGTCTTTTATCTAGAACTAAACTTTCTTATACCTATAAGACAACCTTGACTGATTCCTTGATACCTTCTGAATAGGAGGTAGGTTTGAAATGAAATTCAGTCTCAAATTTGGAACTATCAAATATATAGTCCCTGTCGTATTGGTATAACATCTCATACAACTCTCCAATTACAGGATTAAATATTCCAAACGTCCAGATCATCCATTTTTTCAAAACTATATATTTTGATTGATTTAAATTCTTCTGGTAAAAGCACTGATCCATTCTTCCATTCATTGGATCTTTCATCGTTGGAAGGTGCCATACCTTGCCATAAGCCTTTTCAGTATTTCCAAGTATTGCTGTTGCTTTACCTGCATCAGGTGTATAGGTATAAGAATGTTTAAATTTATCTGAACAAAAGACTTGTGCACTTTTACCTTTCTTATAGTTATTGATTATCAAACCTTCCGGAATGCTATTGGCAACGTTTGACCATGTACCGGCTGCACGGGCAATTAAGGCATTTAATGCCTGATCCGACTTCAGTAAGAAGTTACTTGCGATCCGCCTCACCCCACTACTACATGGATTACCAGGTGTTTCCTCGGTCATAATACCATCTACCTTCCCGTACATGTATACATTGTCAAAGAATACCAATTTAGATTGATGTTTCTTGCAGGCTTCTATTGTATTAGACATGATCTTTGGCCATAGTTCTTGCCAAATCTTAATCTCATATTTAAGACCGACCACCAGGTATACCACAGCGGATCCATTAACAGCCTCTATTACTTGATTCGGATCTGTAAGGTCAGCGGCAAAGGTTTCATCTGTATCATTTACCTTTTTTGGATTTCTGCTAACTAAGCGTATTCTATCCGTATAACTAGTAAGATTTTTGGCCAGTTCATCACCTATGACGCCACCGGCACCGAGTATTGTATGCATAATCTTGTTTTATGTAAAATAAACCTGGCAGATAAAGACTGCCAGGTTTTAATATAATGTTATTGCTGTGGCATATACGAATGTTCCGGCATAAACATCCCTCTTTTTGTTTCCTGTTTTTGAATGAGGGGCATGGTTTTGCGCATTAACTCCATTCTTTCTTCTCCAAGCTTAGCCATACTATCCACGCCTGCCTGGGCATGTGCGACTTCATTTTCAGCCCATGAGTGAATGACGATTACAGGTCCATAATGACCAAAACCAGCTGTATATACAGTATATCCATGTTCAATACCTTTCGATTCATACAAAGCCTTCCATTCCTTCATTACATCTATCATGGCTTCCTGATCTGTATCGTCGTAATACAAATACATCCATTCCCTGTAATTATTCCCAGGTTCCTGGAGTCCTTCAGGTTTGTAAGATAGAGAATTGTGATAAACAGCTACAAAATTCCTGTGCTCATGATAGGTGCCATTGAATCCTGAAAATAAGGCATTAGCTTTATCTTCTCCCATTTTATCAAACAATTCCTTCATAGGGGGGGCGTCAAGTTCAGCATAGTTTTTAATAGTCCTGACAAGCCACCAGGAATTATCATATAGCCAGAAGGCCTGGTATCCTATTGTAGCGACATTGTTATCGGTCAATGCCTGTTTCAATTCTCCTGCAGTTTCCATATATTTAAATGATTGCGCAGGAATAACAAGATCCTCATGGATCAGAAACATCTGAGTGTCTCCATCCTGAGCATGAGGTCAGGTTTAAGGAGAAAGCCAGAATAATGGCGCATGCAAGAATAGTTCTTGGTTTCATAAGGTTAGTGATTTTTGTGTGAATAATGGTTTATATAATCTTTGAAAGTAAACGATTATTTTCAGATTTCCAAATGAATATTTCAAGAAGGTGGATTCAGGAAAGGATCATATTTACACCACCCTCAGTAAGATCATCAATAAATTCTTGATCAACATCTGAGTCTGTCGCAACATGTTGAATATCAGTTGGAAAACAAATATTGGTTAACTCGGTTTTGCCAAACTTGCTTGAATCCGTAACGATGAATACTTCTTTGGATTTCTTGATAATGTATGTGGATATTTCAGACCTGTAAAGGTCACGCAAAGTAAATCCAGATTCTTTCGTATACCCGTCTATTCCGATAAAGGCCTTGCTATAATTGATCTGGTCTATGCAGACTTTGGTGATCTTTCCTACTAAGGTTTCGCTTTGGCGTTGGTAAAGTCCTCCTAATAAGATAACATTCGCATCTGCATTTTTTCTGAATTGCCGGGCAATATAAACATTGGTAGTGATGATCCTTACGTTTCTCTTTCTGGCAATTTCTCTCGCCAGAAGGGCATTGATCGAGCCGGATTCTATCAGTATGGTTTCCCCTTCATTGACATAATTTGCCACCTTTCGTGCAATTTTCAGTTTCTTTTGATAGTTGATCCCCAGTCTGTTGGCCAGATCATCGGCATCCCTGAGAACAGCTCCGCCATGGACTCGTCTTAAAAGACCTTCAGATTCCATGAAGTTCAGGTCCTGACGTATCGTGACAGATGAAACATTCAGCTGTTTTGCAAGCTCGTTTACGGAAACCTGGTCATTGTGTCCAAGGAGATTCAGGATTGTATTTTGCCTTTCATTCAACATTATTCTAGTGGTAAGGATGCAGCACCAATAACACCGGCATCAGGACCAATATCACTAACTACAATTTCAAGGGGATCAAAGATCATATCGCGAGCGTATTCATAAAATGTCTTTTTAATCTTATCCAGGTATATATCTCCCCAGCTTAACAATCCGCCTCCTAAAACTATAATAGGAGGATTAAAGACCTGGAATATATTGTATAATCCCAATCCCAGGTAAAATCCACTTTCAAGGATAATTTCTTTTGATACCGGATCACCCATATCATATCCTTCTTTAATGAATTTGCCATCGATGGTTGAAAAATCAAAATCTTCAGTCAATTCTAAAATACTTTTCTTGCCCTCTTTAATCTTTTGTTCAAATAAGTTAGGGAGGGCCATCCCGCATGCGCAAGACATTAGACATCCTTTATTTCCACAGGTACATAATAAATCCTTGTCCGGATTGACAATAGTATGCCCAAACTCACCTGCTGTGCCTGTTAATCCCCGGTATAGCTTGTGATTGATGATAATCCCTGCCCCAATTCCTGTACTTATCGTGAGAAATATCATACTGCCATATCCTTTACCAGAACCAAAATTGAACTCTCCAAATGCCTGCGCATTGGCATCATTATCCAGGATAACCGGTATTTTAAAGTTGGATTGTATAGCATCACGCAAGGGATAGTTTTTAAATCCTTTCAGGTTAGAAGTAGTGATCATAACTCCATCTCTGAACCGCAAATGCCCGGCACACCCGATGCCTATTCCAAGCACATCTTCTTCTTCCAGATGGTTTTTCCGAAACAGGGTTTTAATATTCAATGTAACCTGTTCGACAAATATATCTTCAGGTTTATCTACATGATCATATATCACCGTTTTGTCGATAATATTTCCATCATGATCAACCAGTGCTGTAGATAATTTTGTTCCCCCTATATCTACACCACAAAGGACTTTCTTCATATTTATTATTTATAAAATATGCTCCGTTCGGGCAATTATATCGTTTTGCGTGTCAGGAGACAATGTAGTAAAAAATGCGGAATATCCTGCTACTCTGACTATTAGATCCCTGTATTTTTCCGGATCTTTTTGCGCAGCCAATAGTGTTTCCCGCGATACAATATTATACTGAACATGCCATCCTTTCAGATCAGCAAAAAATGTCCGAATTATTGAAATTAGTTTCTTTTTATCAGATTCGTTTTTAATGGATGCCGGGGATAGCTTTTGATTTAACAATACACCCCCCATGATACGGTTAGTAGGTAATTTTGATACAGAATTAAATACTGCAGTTGGCCCCAATGTATCTGTCCCTGAGGTAGGAGAGCTGCCTTCTGCAACAGGAGTATAAGCCTTGCGTCCATCAGGCGTAGCCGGGACTACAGAACCTGAAGGAACGTTTGCGGATATACTGGAAGTCCCTGCATAATAGTGGCATCCAATTGGTCCTCTGCCATACCTGGTTGTATGATAATTACTTAACTCATCAATAAATTCCATATAAGCATCCACAAGCAGTTTATCTACATAGTCATCGTCATTTCCATATTTAGGAGCAAAATTCAATAGCATCTGCTGAATACGCTCAGCTTTTAGACCAGTGAAATCGTTTTCAATAGCTTCAAGGAGTTCTTTTTTATCTATTTTTCCCTCATCAAATACCAGTTTTTTTATGGCTGCCAAAGCATTGCCAAGATTAGCGATCCCCACCTGAAGGCCTGAAATGAAGTCGTATTTTGATCCTCCTTCTTTAATGGTTTTTCCTCTTTCAATACAGTTGTCAACAAAAGCGGAACACAAAATATCCGGGACATTCTCTTCCAGCGCCGTATCAACAGCAGTATCTATTTCAACAGTCTTTCTGGTATAATATTTAATTTGATGCCTCCATGCCGAAAACAAATCTTCATATGAATTGAAATTCTTAAAATGTCCAATTCCCTTATGAAATGTTTTTCCTGAATAGGTATCCAATCCATCATACATGGCAGCAAGAAATACACGCATCAGATTTAAAAAACTCATTCCAGTACAACGATAGCCCCACTTACCAGGTACAGCAATCTCGATGCAACCGATGGCGGAATAATTATAAGCATCTTCCTTATCAACACCCAGCTTGATCAATTCAGGGATAACTATTTCATCATTATTGAATGCGGGCATTCCAAATCCCTTTTCAATAACTTTAAGACACCTCATTAAAAAAGCGTCACTTATATTTTTATGAAATCTCACAGATAGATTTGGTTGGGTAAGCTTCATATTACCAACAGAATCAAGGATTAAAAAGCTTAGATCGTTCACCGCATCCAAGCCTTCAGTAGTTTGTCCACCTATGGTCACATTTTGATACAGAGGTCCCCCGGCAGAAAACCTGGTATGCGCCCAGGGTCGGATCTTATTTATCGAAAGCAATTTTATCCATGTGTTTTCCAGAAATTCCAAAACCTCTTGATCGGTTGTTTTTCCACATAGAATGTCTTCCCTATAGAATGGGAAAAGGTATTGATCCAATCTTCCCAGTGAAACAGAGTGACCATTACTTTCAATTTGTAATACCAATTGAACAAAATAGCTTAGTTGAAGGGCCTGGTAGAAGTCAACAGGAGGATTTTCTGAGATGTGCCTGCAATTATCAGCAATTGTTAAAAGTTCTTCTTGAAGATCAGAATCGGATTCCTTACTCGCCAATTTAAAAGCCAGGTCAGCGTATCGCATGATGAAAGTTGACATGGATTTAATTCCTATGGTAAGGGCATCATAAAAATGAGCCTTTTTGATGCCTTCCTGCTTATATGCTTTTACTTTTCTTGCATGATGAGCAATTTCAGATTTATAGCCGGAAAGGCCAATTTTCAGGATCTTTATAAAATCAACTGCAATATGGGCATCCCCGGAAGTGAGGTTCCCTGTAGCTTTTATGATAGCTGCATCATGAATATCTCTTAACTCCTGGGTCATTAAGGCTCGCCCTTTATCAAACAACACTTTTCCTTTCCACCATTCTGCAATCTCCAATAATTCCTCTTTGTGTTGATCTGTGATGTAAAAGGCATCTCCAGGCCTTTTGTCAAGTTCGTCCATTTCTTGAGGTAGCCAGTCTACTGCATATTCAGGAAAAATAGGAGCTGCACGTAATTGAGATGAATGATTTCCGACAATAAGCTCCCCCTTATCGATAAATATGGTCATTTCTTTTAAGGTCTTCTCTAATGCCAAAGCCCTTTTGATTATAACCGGTTTATCTTCATTTTCTTTATAAACAGTGGTGTAAAATTTGGCCCTTTCCGTACATATGGTAGGTTTTGCACTGAGTACCCTTTCTCTAAGGGTCTGAATTCTGGTAGAGATTTTTTTGTTTTCCTGAATTTCAATCATGTTATCCTCCAATTTTGGCATTTAATCCTTTTAAAGTAGCGAGTTCCAGATAGGGTTTGATTTCTCCATCAGCAATTCCTTTATGATTGCTATATGGATAATCCATACCTAGCATTCTGTATTTTTCTGATCCAAGTGTATGATATGGGATAAAGTGTAATTCATTTACTGATTGCAATGAAGCAGCCAGATCAATTATTCCAGTCATTTCTTCGTGTGTATGGTTAAAACCTGGAATGACAGGTATTCTTATAATAATATCTTGTCCTTGTTTATCCAGCTTTTCCAGATTAGTCATAACAAGGTCCAGATCTCCATCTGTAAATTCTTTAAATTTGAACCTGTCTGTATGTTTCAGGTCTACCAGAAAACAATTGACTTTATCCAAGCATCTTTCGATCTGTCTCCACGTAACATGAAGTGTAGTTTCAACAGATATATGGATCTTATTCTTCTTAAGTTCATCAAGCAAAAGGGAAATGGAACCGTTCTGGGATAGTGGTTCTCCTCCTGACAAGGTCACGCCCCCACCGCTCTGTTGGTAGAAAGGTAAGTCCTTTTCAATTTCTGCGAGCAGATCATGAGAACTAAGATCTTCTCCTACCACTGTCATAGCCCTTGCGGCACATGAATCCCTAAGGCCCTCCATATTACTGATTTTTGATCGATCTATGGATAGATTTCCATCGTCTAATGGTTATAGCGGGTTTGCTGATTTCAATACAATCCCTGAAGTTTTTACACTTTCTTTGATCATACATCAGGCTTGGACCATAGGTTTGACTTTCAGGGTTTGAACACCATTTACATCGCAAAGGGCAACCTTTAAAGAAAACAATGGTTCGAATACCATCTCCATCGTGAATAGAATATCGTTGAATATTGAAAATCATGTATTCTGGAATTCCTTATCAAAGATATAAACTTTCGAATGAAAGTAAAAATTATTTCAAATGAAAGTTAAATATTTGACAATACCTGCATGTTGAGCCTTTAATTATGTTTTGATAATTAGCATTTGAGTAAGTAGAAGGGGATTTCTACTGAGTTTAGAAGATCACATTCAGCTCAAACATTGAGATAAAAAAAACACGCTTTCATTTCGAAAAAGATATTGTGAATGAAAACGTGCCTGAAGAGTTATTTTTGTTTCTGATCGTTGTATTAATTCGAATATTATTGAATCAGGTAATAGATATTTGTTAGCCACTTTGAGGTATCAGGTTCAGTACTCGGATCGGTAATATATTCCTCAATAACGAGTTCATTTAATGTAAGTCCATTTTCTGTCATATAATCGTCCATTGCATAGTGCGCTTCGGCACTTCCTGCATATGATCCGTAATACTTAATCTCAAGTGATTTTCCACTTACTTCAATTACATCAAATCCATCGATATCAGCATCATCTACTATTGGTATGCCGGCCGCCATATCTGCGACATTGTTTTCCATATCCCAGGTATAATGCAAACCACTTGGTGCCCCAGCGAGGGAAAGTTCGAGCAATTGTATTTTTTGCATGATGGCCTGGAAATTCGTTGCGTAAAATTTTTGCATATCGTCGAATTTAACAGATTCTCTTTTTATCACATAGTATTTAGGCTTTATATCAATTTCGTTTATAAAGTAGCCCCTTTTAGTATGCTTACTAATATATGATGTCACCTGGTCCTTCAGGTTTTCTAATCCCTCTTCATAACTTGAACCGATCATATCCTCCATACTCATAAAAAGCCCCACCAGGTTCATAGGTCTGGCCAGGTTGCCATCCATGCCCCATATCACCTTAATTCCTTCAGGCGTGTCTTCAAATTCATAATACGTCATGTCATGAGCCTCCCAGGGAGAAGTAAAATCAATTTTTTGGTCAATTCGGTCTTCAGTTACTGCAACCGTAGTCATTGAACCAGTCCCGACTGAATCGTTACCTGACCAGGAATAAACGGCTCCTACCTCTCCATCGGATCCAGTGATCTCATAAGTCATGTTGGGATCCAGTTTTGACCATGGGCTCCATTTTACGAAATTTTCAAACTTTACAACCTCGTTGAAAACAATGTTCTTTGGGGCATCAATGGTTATTGTCCTTTCCACGTTATATTTTGTTGGCAATGCTACCACCAGGATGATGGCCAGGACAATGATTATTGCAATAATAATTCCGACGACTTTTAAGATTTTCATGGTGTATATGTTGTTGATTAACCTTCAAAGATTAAAAAATTGTTTTTGATAAGCAAGTCATTTTTTGTCGATGTCGAGATGTGAGTTTGTTGATTTGCAATTAGAGTAATTGAAGATTTTATAGTATTGCCTTAAGAGTTTTATCAGGAATTTGAAATATGTCCAACGAATTCATTGTTTTTACGTTTATTCATCCTAATTATGGAATTAATTTCTGGCTTAATTTTTTTTACTATTAAATTTTTAAAACCATGTTAAAAAAAGCAAACCTATCATTTTTTATTTTTCTGATCTCATTAATGATTTGGACTTCCTGTGCCACAAAAAAAGCTACTGGTCCCAGTTATGTTGGTAAATGGAAGTACGAAGTTCCGGAAATGCCAGGTGGTGATAATACAGGCGTCCTTGTGATAAGCAGGATTGACGATGCTTATAAATGCCTTGCAATTACCGGTTATGGCAATGAACAGCCTATGGATAATTTTGATATTCAGGATGGAAAAATTATTGCTTCCTATGATTCACAAGGTACTCTTATTGAAGTTTTAGGGACTATTGAGGGAAATACGATTACAGGTACCATATCTGCACAGGGTATGACCCTGGATTGGTCAGCAATAAAAGTAGAGTAATCAGGATCTTTTCGATTTTCTATCAAAAAAAGAAAAGCCCCGGAGAACCATTGGGAGTGTAATTAAAGGACTGATCAGGTTCTCCTGGGACTTATTTAGCTTATCATACCGGTTTATTTACATATGAATTGGTATATAATTATCCATTTTCTATTCTTTATGTAGAAAGGAGGAAAAGGTCACCCACGTTTTTTAGTTTTTTTTTAAGCGGGAGGAATTGGTTCAGTAATTCTTGTTTTTTTGCCAAAGTCCGGGTCAGTCACGAAATAAAACCCAATAGCAGCAAGAAGTGATATAATACCTGTACCAAACCATAAAACGTTAAATCCCAAATGCGCAATAACTCTGGATCCTAAATAAGGAGCAATGATCAGTGCTATTGAAAAGGAGATGGTATATAAACCCATATAAGAACCTCTATTTCGTTCATTCGATCTATCCACCACGAATGTTGCCATAAATGGCATGGCAAAGATCTCCGAAATACTTAATATGAGCATAGAAAATACTAGCAAAGACATGCTATGGCCCATATTCAACATCGTAAAAGAGATACCCATTAATATCATGCCTATGACTATCAATGTGTGTAGGCGGTATTTTTTGCTAAGAATATACACCATTATCATTTCTAAGGAAAAAACTGTAATTCCATTCAAGGCAAGTAGTCCCCCAATCATTTGTTCATTCAGATCATAAACTTCCCTGTAATAAATCGGCAGGGTCATAAAAAGCTGGAAAAACAGCGTAGCAAAAACACTGGTTAGTAAGATAAAAACAAGAAATCGTTTATCTGTATACGCTGATTTGACTTTCAGAGCGTCATTTTTTGATTTTTGAACAGCCCTTTTATAGCCTTTGCGGTTTTTGAAATATAAATAGAATACAATCCCGGCAAGAAGGCAGGTTATGCCATCGGCGAAAAACAGCATTTTATACGAGATAGATGCCAATATTCCCCCGGCAAATGGACCAACAGAAAATCCCAGATTTATGGCCATTCTGTTTAATGAGAAGCTGCGGGCAGTATTTTCAGGTTTTGAGTAAAATGATATTGAGGATGCATTTGCCGGTCTTAGGCTTTCTGCAACCATGCTGACTATGAAAAAACCTGCCATGAGTTGGTAATATCCTGAAACGTATGAAAGCGCAACAAATAATACCGCGCTTATAACGAGACTAAGAAATTGAACGATAAAATGTCCGAACCTATCTGTTAGCTGGCCCCCGATATATCCTCCAGCCAGCGATCCGAGTCCATAGCTGCTAAGGATTATACCCGTTTGTTCCACACTATATCCCAATGATTTGGTCAGGTAAACACTTAAAAAGGGAAGAACCATGGTGCCGCTTCTGTTGATCAGCATGATCAAAGAAAGCATCCAGGTTGGCTTTGAAAGCCCTTCAAATGCATTGCGATATAAGTCGATAATTCTCTGCAATTTCTGTCCTTAATTACTGCGATTTGGGGATATCAACATGTAATGTTAAAATGACCCGGTAAAGATATGGATTTAGATCAAGAGTTTATGATAGAATAGGAAACTGTGTTTTTGGCATGTATTTCATGTTCAAACATCCGGCATTGACCCATTTATCGGTAAGGCGACATATTTATTAAAACTATATGAATAATATTGCCGTTTGAATAAGAAAAATATTGATGTTACTTACCATCCATATCGGTTTAGCTCACAAATTTGCAGATATACTCTGTTAGATTCCACATTTTCAATACAACCAGCATCTTCATTAGAATACTTTAATTAAAACAAGTTAACAATTAATCATGATTGAGTTAATCAAACAACCATGGGCATGGTATATATCAGGGCCTATAATAGGTTTAATGGTTCCACTATCCTTGCTTATAGCAAATAAAACATTTGGCATTTCCTCCTCTTTAAGACATATCTGTGCTGCTTGCATGCCTGGAAATATCGAATTCTTTAAATACAATTGGAGGAAGGAGATTTGGAGTTTGTTTTTTGTAGGGGGTGTATTGCTGGGAGGGATTATCACCAATAAATTTCTTACATCTGCAAAGAGTATAAAAATTTCTGATTCAACACGAGCTGAATTAAGTTCATTGGGGATATCAGATTTCAATAACTATATACCTGTAGAAATATTCAGCTGGAGCAATCTTTTCTCAGTACAGGGTATGTTATTTATTGTATTGGGAGGTTTTATGGTCGGATTTGGGGCAAGATGGGCCGGTGGCTGTACTTCTGGTCATGCCATATCGGGTCTGTCAAATTTTCGATTGGTTTCCCCTAGTAGCCGTCATTGGCTTTTTTGCGGGTGGACTATTAATTACTCACTTTGTATTTCCTTTTATATTTTAAAATTATGAGAAATCTTAAATTTCTAATACTCGGAATTGTTTTCGGCATTGTCCTTACCAAATCAGAGGTAATATCCTGGTTCAGGATCCAGGAAATGTTCCGGTTTGAATCCATTCACATGTACGGGATAATAGGTTTAGCTATTATTATCGGTGCGATCTCAATACAGTTGATTAAAAAATTTGATTTAAAAACCTTTTATGGAGAGGGTATTTTATTCGAGCATAAACCCTTTCATAAAGGCCACCTACGGTGGATTGATCTTTGGATGTGGCTGGGCCTTGACTGGGGCATGTCCCGGGCCATTATTTGCCCTGGTAGGGAACGGATATAGCATTATACTTGTCTCCCTTTTTAGCGCTTTATTTGGGACCTGGGTGTATGGTTATTATCAGAACAAATTGCCACATTAACTGAAATGCATCTGGATTTGAGCATCATCTCTTTAAAATCAGATTATTAGTAATTCCAAAGTGTAGCTGAATGTGACATCTCAGTTAAAAAGGGCTATTATTTAATACAATGGTCTGGTATTCAATGAACTTCAGGCTGACAACTAAATTTCTTTAGTGTATCATTTAACGGTATAATGATTAATTGAAGAAATTAAAGTCCTTCGACAACAGCTTTCAACTTTATGCTGACTTCTTCCGCAACTTTGGTTAACTCCTCGTTGTTCATCATACGCATCATCTCAGAAGGATTGACAGATACTACTTCCACCTTATTCCCATCCAATTGTTTTACAACTACTTTACATGGTAGAAATACACCGATATTATCGTCAATTTGAAGGGTTTTATATGCATAACCAGGATTGCAAGCCCCCAATATCTTATAGGGTTTAACTTCAGTATTCAGTTTTTCATTGAGTTTCTCATCCATATTGATCTCTGTGATCACGCCAAAACCCTGTTCTTTCAGACTAGCTTTTACTTTATCTACAATCTCCGTGAAATTTCCTGTCAGTGTTTTTTTAAAGTATAAGCCCTCAGCAGAATTATTTAGATCAATCGCATTTGCTGAAAATGTAATTAGAGCTAGGAATAGAAATGAAAGTATAAATCTCATAATATTTTAATAATTAGTGTAAGATGATATTTGACACAAATATATGAACAAATGATCATATATTTATATGAATTATGATATTTTATTTTATGTGCCTTAAAGCAAAGATAGGGGGGCTATATATGCATTTAGGTCATTAAAGTATTGCAATCACTTCCCATCCTGCTTCAAATAAATAAGGAAATTCTATCCAGAAAAGATTATTTGACCATTATTTTTTCTGAATGGTTATTGGATATCCAAGTAGATCAAAGAAAGGAACACTAAATCTGGCCTCGCTGCCTAATCGTACAGCTTCATCGATGGAATAATCCTGATAACGGATAAGCCAAGCCATCCAGGCATAAGTAGCCCGCCCGGCAGAGCGACAATGAATAAGAACTTTTCCTTCTGATTTATTGATCTTTTTCCCCATCTTATCAATTGCATCCGCCTTATAGCCATCATCGCCACCCATTGGAATATGTACGTATTCGATTTTTTTTGATTTCAGGAATTTAGCCTGATCATAATTCAGATGACTCATTTCATCATCTGTTCTCAGATTTACAACCAGCTTGACGCCAATATCGATGAGTGAGTCAAGGTTGGTTTGCGTAGGTTGACCTGCTAAAAATACATCACCAGCATGATACAAATTGTATGATTTGTCGATCAACACCGGATCAGAAATCGAAAACTTCTTACCCTGACCAAATCCTAGTATGGAAAGTGTTAGTAAGAACGAAAAAAAAGTGAATGTTTTACCAGCCATTGTTATTGATTTTTGTAGAACCTTCAAGTTAAAGTTTTCTACTGGCTAATAAAACATTCACACTGGGATTTTTATATTATCAGTCTACATTTTTATCAGACCGATATTTAATATTTATCTGTTTATGATGTTTTCATGAACTGGAAAGTCTGGCAAATTCAGTGCTTCTTTCAGATCCTGGTATTCTATCATGCCATCCATAATTCGGCTGGATGCCCAGAAATCACCGGGAACCACAACTACCCTGGCAATCCAGTTGTCGGTGTCATTTGCAGTCAGATTATCCAGTGAAAAGGTTGCCTCAAGAAATAAACGAACATCATTTTTAGTAAAATCGAAATTATATATCAGCGTTCCTCTTTCATCGAGAATCGTCTGAGGCACCTGTCTCCAGACTTCAAGGTCCTCCCCATCAACTGTTTCCACTCCCCATAACAGGTATACAAGGGCTACATCTGAGTCGAGACCTTCAAAATTGCTGGGATAAGTAAGGAATACATCATAATCCGGAGCGGTGAAATTAATATCTTCGAATTCCATGACGAATCCGCTTTCCCCGGCTGGTCCCTGTGGTCCCTGAGGTCCTTCAGGTCCTGCTGGTCCCTGTGGCCCCTCTTCTCCAATACATCCAAAAATGCTAAGGATAATTGCTATGGCGATAATATTTGTAATTTTTCTCATGACAATAATTTTTTTTTATAAAGACTAACTTCCAAAAACTGTTCCAATTTTTTCAAATCGTATGGAAATTTTACATTAAGTGCTAAATTCAACGATTTTAATACATCCTAAGGAGGAATTTTATACCTTCTCTGATTATAATCTCTTATGCAATCCCTAATGTAATATTCGATTTGATCATGTAAAGAATCATCAACTCGCTCATCATTTTAATTTCGATACAAATTCCTCAATCTATTCCTTCGTACTAATTACTTAACGCTATTACTACTTAAAAATTCCATATCGATCCCTGATTCAATTACTGATCCAACTCAAGTTTATTCACATCACATCTCCTTCCTCAGGTTAAGTGGTTGAGTCGATTTAGTGAACGAAATCCCGGGGAATTTTTTCTCCGGCAGTTACTTTTATGGGCAAACGGTTTTGAGGTGGAGGGATAGGACAAGTGGCGAATTCCGTAAATGCACATGGTGGATTATAAGCTTTGTTAAAATCTATCATATATCCTCCATCTTCTTCAGACTTTTCAATCACGATGAACCGGCCCGCACCATATGTCTCCAATCCACTGGATTCGTCAGCAAAAATAGTCTGAAACCGGCCGGATTCTCCAAGAGCCCATACATCCAGCCGGTAATATTGCCCATTAATTCTGAACCCGACAGCTCCGGATGAATTGATCCTGCTTGGATCGCCAGCGGTAGTGATCGTTTCAATGATCTTTGTTGTCATATGTGGTTCATATTGGGCTTTCAGCCTCCAGGTTGTATCAAGCTGATAATTATCGATTTTCTTAAGTTTTTCAATATCCGGATTTTCGCTGTCCCTTAGTCTTATGTATACCTTATCCACACGTTTAATAACATACCAGCGAAGCGATCCCAATTCCAAAACGGTTGGTGAACCACTCTGGTCATTCATTAAGGCCATTTCCGATACGATATCTTCATTATGTTTTACTTTTACATCAGGATTGATTTTAATAGAAACACTCCCATCTTCCATAATGAATGTTCCAATATAATCTGGTGTGTTTGGGTTTGGGAAGACGAAATCATTGGAATCACTTGCCCCAAAGCTATTTTCACCCTCTTGCAACTCAAAAAGTCCTGCCAGGCTGAGCCAGTTCTTTTTCAATCCTATAATCCGGTTCTCTTGCCATGATTCTATAGAAGATATATATTCTTGATACTCATATTCGGTTTTTTCAATATCCTCTATGTTATTGGTATTATTTGTACATCCCAATAAGAATAGAAAGCCAAAAGTTAAAATAAATACTATATGAAGCTTAAAAAATGACTTTTTGATATCAATCATGTTTATAATTCGTCAGATAATAGTGAATTCAAGTTTTAACCAATTCAAATAAAATGTGACTCGAATGACATTGCTCATCTTGTATTTCAGTGGCTGGCAAAAGTATAAAATAAATAGCAATGTCGTTAGAAAATTAATCAAATTTGAAATCGGGAAGGTCCATCTTAACCAGGATCTCTTTAAACCTGGGTTCTTCTCTTACAAAGTCGAATAAAGGGTCAATCGTAATGTAAGGTAAATTGGGGTCGTGTTCTTTATAAGATAATTCCAACCAATTTAATGATTCTTCTTTCATCCCGGCACGAGTATAAAGAGTACAGATTTGCCATGAGGGGATATATGATGTTTCTCTAAGGGCAATCATGGTTTCAGCTATATCTTTCATAGCTATTTTATACCCCCCTTTTTTATATCCTCTTTCCAGTGCTTCAAGGACTGCTGAATTCTTTTTTAATGAGTATATTTTTCTTGCCAGGTCAATTGCTGCGGTATAGTTTTCTTCTTCATGATAGACTGCCCATAAAGCTGGCAGTCCAATCCCCTGATTGGGTTCTTCCTTTATTAAATCTTCAAGTACTGTGGCTGCTTCATTATATTGTCTTGCATTTTTCAGTGCCATACCATAAACGGATCTATATAAGGAATTGAAGGGATCTAACTCTATCGCTTTTTCTGCATAGGACAAGCCCATTTCAGGTTCTCCCATAATCGCCATGTAATGAGAATAATATGCCAGTGCAAAAGAATAATTTGGGTTAATTTCAATGGCATTTCTAAACTCAATCCCAGCCTGTTCGAAGTCCCAGTCCCACCAGGTATTGTAAACAGCCATCCGGCCATGAATCTCTGCCATAGAACCATCCAATGCAATAGCTTTTGAGGATGCCTCCTCCAGGGTATGCTTTACTTCGTTATATGAAGCGAAACCATGCTGTAATCGGCCCCCCCAAACATATGCTATTCCCATGTAGGCAAGTGCATATTCAGGATCCAGATCCTTTGCAAGTGTAAAATAATCCAGTGCTTTATCCAGATCCTTCTCAGTCGCTTTTTCCCAATAGCTCATTCCCCGTAAAAAAGCCTCATAGGCCTCCGGATTAACTTTTCTTGAATTGTTGAGGCCTGTTTGTTCCTGAGAGGTTAGTAAAATATCCCCCGCTTTAGCTACCGATCTCACCACATCATTATATATTGAATATACATTCTGTATGGGTTCGTCATAGGATTGTCTCCAAATTTGTCGTTCTTCCGGTGCTGCCCTTATCAGTCGAACCTGAATTCTCAGGTTCCCACCTTCTTTATTATATGATGCTTCTACAATACCATCTACTTTCAATTCCCTGGCAATCTCCGGAATGGCCATGTCACTGTCCTGGTACTTTAAGCAAGAAGTTCGCGATACCACCCGCAAAGAATGGATTTTACATAATTCATCGATAAGTGCATGATGAATACCGGCCGATAACCATTCCTGATCAGATTCCTGAGACAGATTTTCCACCGGAAGTACTGCAATGGCTTTTATATTTTTAATAGCCATGTTCTTATACCACCATCCGCCTACGGCGATCACTATTAGCAGTATGGCCATGAGGTAGGTATATACTGATTTGAACAATGATTTTTTTATTCCACCCGATAAGGATAACTTTTTACTTTTGCTTGGAATTGGAAATCCCTCCTCCGAAATATAATAAGTGTTTAGCAGGTAATCTACATTCTTCAGTTGGATGGCCCCAAAATAATCAGTTTGTATATCTTCATTTGCCCGGACTGCATGCTGTATGGAATCTGAAAAGTAAATTCCTCCAGGATCCGCAATGGCCTGCAGCCTGGATGCAATATTAACTCCATCCCCAAATACATCATTATTCTCAATGGTAACATCACCTAGGTGAATTCCAATCCTGAGCAAACCATCCAATTCCTTCCTGGCTTTTTTCTGAATTTCAATAGCACATCGAACTGAGTCTACAGCACTTTCGAATTGTACCAGGATTCCATCTCCCATCTCTTTCAGCCATTTGCCATGATGCTTTTCAATGGCAGGTTTATGTATCTCACGGTTTTTATGTAGTAATTCCAGCGCTTTTTTGGAGTTCTTACCCATAAGTGCCGTATATCCTACGATATCAGTGAACATTATTGCGGCCAGCCTTGTAACATGTGTAGTATTTTCCTGATCTTCAGTCAAAGTCTTTAAGAATAATAATTTTTCTTCATAATAATCAAATTACGGAAACTGTAGATTAAATCCTTGAAATGGATTTAATAATTTCTTATTATCCAGTTAAATTATTAAGTATTTTTTGCCTCCTTATTTTTTATATTTATTTATCCACTTCATCCAATCATCAACATTTTGGCCAAACTGCTCCTTCATCCGGTCATTGACAGTCTGGCGAATATCTTCAGGCCAGATATCTCTGCCATGTATAGCTCCCATAACAGCACCCATCACCTGAGCGTAAGAATCAGTATCGTGACCGAATTCCATCATCAACTGCATTGAAGCTAAAGGATCATATTCAACTATTTCAGCGCATGCCATAACCACCACAATGGGAACCCAGGCTTCCCACCAATAAACAGTCTCCAGGTTTTCTTCCAATAAAACAAAAAGGCGGGCAATGTTGCCATCGGCATCTCTAACCAGGTTATGCGACAGGTCAAGCCATTTCACAAGCTGCCTGTTTACATATAAAATATTATTATAATTATAAGGATCTATATTACGCATTGCCTTTTCAAAGTTATCCCAATCTCCATCCACCTGCAGTGCACGTGCTAATCCGGCGACAAGAGCTGAGTTTATATCCTTTGCTATCCCGATGTCAAAATATCCTAACTCATAAGTCTTTTTATAACACCATTCGGGATCATCGGGATTTAAAGTCGCGATAGGTAAAAAAGGCATTTGCCCCTCCATGGTAGGAATGCCTCCCCAGATCCGTTCGACAGGATAGGCATTATCCCTTTTTCCTAGAGCCCAGTTAGTGGCATAGGCTATCTCCGGGATCCATTCATCGTAGTTATCCTGATACTTCTCAGGTAATTCCTTTCTGAAATCGAGCACAGACTGAGCAAAATTCTGCATTGTCAGTTCCCCACTATAGTTTTTCAGGGTATTGAAGAAGATCAATTTGAATCGGGTATCATCAGTTATCGTACCAGCCGGTCCATAGGATTCCCATTGTGCAAAAGGTTCGGCTTCCTTAGGATAGCTTCTTAACTTAAATAGGCTTCCGAGTTCCTGAATGCCTTTTTTAGTGATCTTCTGATTGGTTGTTGACCAATAACTGCGTTCCGGTGGATTGACAAATTCTACAGGACCGCCTGCTGCATCACCTATGGCCGAACCGATTAGCATGCCTTCTATTTTTGATTCTAATGTTACAGCAATATTATAAGAATTATTTTCATTTTCTGATTGATTCCTGCCCCCGGAATTCCATTCGGCAAAAGCATCAGGCTTAGCTGTTAGGATTACAAAAGCTAATAATAAGCTTATTTTTACTTTTTCGTACATTTCAATAAATAATGGATGTGTTTGATTTTCCAACTCCCCCAATTTACTAAAAAATCGAGGCGATCCCTTAAGATTTCTCTTTAAGGCGATGCCGATCTTTGAGTATTTATATATTTATGATCTCTCATTTTAGAAAAATATAGAGAATATCAATAAAATCTATTATTTTGTCAGGAAGATTATTTGAATTCAATTTTTATATGATGTAAATACTTTTATTTTTTTGTGGTCATGATAAAGAAAGCCTCCCTTTTAGTTATAGCTACCTTAATGTTTTATGTGCTGACGGAATGTGTTAGTACAAAACCGATAATAACCGGCGATCCATCAGGTCGTACTCCCAGTGCTGAGCGGGAATTCAGGGCGGCATGGGTAGCCTCTGTTGCCAATATAAATTGGCCCAGTAAACCTGGACTTCCGGTTGAGGAACAGAAACTGGAAGCAATTCAACTACTAGAATTATTGCATGAAAATCACTTTAATGCCGTCATATTACAGATCAGGCCACAATGTGATGCTTTATATGAAAGTTCCCTGGAGCCTTGGTCTTTATATCTGACAGGGGAGCAAGGAAAAGCTCCGGAACCTTATTATGATCCTTTGAAATTCTGGATCGAGGAATCACATAAGAGAGGAATAGAACTTCATGCATGGTTGAATCCATATCGTGCACATCATACGGTCGGTGGTGAAGTTACTGAAACATCTATAGTGAAAACACGTCCAGACCTGGTGGTCAGACTTGAAAAGGGATTCTGGTGGCTTGACCCTGGGCTGAAAGGAACACAGGACCATTCCTATAATGTGGTCATGGACATCGTAAAGCGATACGACGTGGACGGCATTCATTTTGATGACTATTTCTATCCCTATCCGTCTTACAATAACAACAAAGATTTTCCGGATGACAAGAGCTGGAGGCAGTATAAGGTCAATGGTGGTAAATTATCAAGAGGTGACTGGCGAAGAGAAAATGTAAATACCTTTATTCAAAGACTGTATAAAGGTATAAAGGAGGAAAAACCTCATGTTAAATTCGGTTTGAGTCCTTTTGGTATTTGGCGACCTAACAATCCACCTGCTATTGCCGGATTTGATCAGTATGATCAGCTGTATGCAGATGCCAAACTCTGGATAAATGAAGGATGGATAGATTATATGACACCACAACTCTATTGGTCTATCAATCAGCTTCCCCAAAGTTACCCGGTACTCCTTGGATGGTGGGCCGGAGAAAATAAGAAGGGAAGACATGTATGGCCAGGTATGGCCATTAGCCGGCATAAAGGAGAGAAAGGCATAGATGAAACGATTAACCAGATCATGGTTACACGGGGTATTATCCCGGAAAGTCCTGGAATGGTGCATTGGAATATTGGTCCATTGGTAAATAATAAAGACCTTGCCAATGCCATATTAAAAGGCCCGTATAAAAGGCAGGCCCTTGTCCCCCCGTCGCCGTGGATAAGCAATAAGATCCCGGACATTCCGGATGTGGAGATAAATTTTGAAGAGGATACATTGAGGATCAAGTGGAAACATAGAGAAAGAGATAAAATTGCTTCCTGGGTTGTGTATTATAAACATGGATCAGTATGGAACCATCACATCCATGGTCAACCTGTTGCTTCGGATAAAATACCGGCTTATCTGCTTAACATGAACAAACTGGGTGATGAATATCCATCAGATATGGATGACCTTAAAGATTTGCTTATTCCTTTAACTCAAATCGGTGTTTCTGCAGTCGACCGTTATGGTAATGAAAGCCCGTTGGTAGAATTGCCCGTAAACGATATGCCTGAGATCAATATGACCGGAATTGATAAAATGCTTACAGAATATTTCGATAATAAAACTGAACCGGTAAATGATGAAAAAATGGTGCTGCCCGGAATAGATGTACTTGTTGAGGATCAGCTTGATTTGATACGCGATAAAAGGATCGGTCTCATCACAAATCCTTCAGCGGTGGGTTCGGATCTTCAAAGTAGCATTGATATATTGGCCGGGACTGATGGGGTTAATCTTGTCGCCTTGTTTGGTGCGGAACACGGTGTTCGGGGAGCGAAACAGGGGAAGATAATATTGGAAGGTGAGGTTGATCCCTTGACGGGGATTCCTGTATACAGTTTGTATGGCGATTCTTATTCTCCAAAAAGAGAATGGCTGGAGAACCTGGATGCGCTCGTTTTCGATATCCAGGGTGTAGGATCTGCCTGGTATACTTTTAAATATTCAATGTCATTTGCTATGCAGGCCTGTGCTCAAATGGGCATTCCATTTATAGTCCTTGACCGGCCAAATCCGCTAGGAGGCGAAATTATAGAGGGGCCTAATCTAGATCTTGGAGGTATTTTCCGTCATCCGCTTCCATTACGTCACGGAATGACTTACGGGGAGCTGGCTAGTATGTGGAATGAAACCGAGGGGTTTTATGCTGACCTCACCGTTGTTAAGATGAAAGGATGGAAGCGCAATATGACCTGGGATAAAACAGGGCTTTATTGGGTTATGCCCTCTCCCAATATGGGAACTCTGGAAACGGCCATAGTATATCCTGGTCAATGTTTATTTGAAAGAATGAATATTTCAGAAGCCCGTGGTACTACCAAACCTTTTTTAATGACTGGTGCACCCTGGGTGGATGCCCTTTCAGCAGCTAAAGATCTCAATTCAAGGGGTATTGAAGGGGCTGTTTTCAGACCAGTTTATTTTATCCCCAAAACTGCAAATCCTGGATCAAATCCTAGGGGTAAGCCCTGGAATCGTATGAGTGGAGGGGTGGAAATAATGCTGACAGATTATTCTGAATACAGATCTGTGGAGGCAGCTATTCATATTATTGATGCTTACAGAAAGACCAATCCAGATTCATTGGTATGGTCCCCGCCAGCTATTATCAAGAAACTTGATGAACCTGGCATGACTGTAGAGAAAGTAGTTGAAGCCTGCCAGTCTGAGATTGAGCCCTTTCTTGAAGTTCGAAAAAAATACCTTTTATACGAATGATATTCAATAGATCCCGTTTAATCGCATTTCTAATAATTATCCTATTGGCAGGCTGTAAAACAACCAGTGTTATTCAGACTGAACCACACGCCAAATCAGAAGAACCGGATAGGGACGATCAAAATGAAGTGAGGGGATTACTAATTGCTGTAAATACATCAAAGGCACCTGATGCGGGCATTCTGCATAACAATATAAGGCTAGCAGTAACAAAAGCCTCTGATGCCAATTTCAATGTCGTCTTAATTCCTTTTAAAGAGATTGTCACATCAACTCAATTAAATATTGATGGTTCGAATACTGAATCAGAACATCAAGATCTGGTAGAAACTTTGGTTCAGGACTCTCATCAAAAGGATCTCAAAATATATTTGACTATAGATTTATTGGGCCTGCTCCAAGGTATACCCGGGAAGAACTTTGATGAATTTTTAAAAGAAAAAGGAGTATCTCCTGAACTGAGGACATCATATAAGAACTTTTTAATACTGGGGACAGATGCAGATAATACCCTTGAAACAATATTGTCGGATCAGGTATTCCCTAATCTTAAATCCTTTTTAAAAGAACAGATCAAAAAGATCATAGAGACCCATGATATGGATGGTATTAGTTATGATATGACCGCCTGGGCTTCAATTTTCGATAATTCTACATACAGACCTGAAAATGGTAATTCTGGTAATGGGCAAATTGATGAAGTGCAGAAAGTGGAGAAGGAAACAGATGGCATGTGGAAAAATATCACAGAGGAAAGATTGGCCGATCTAATAGAGGATCTTGTAGTAGAAACTATGCTGGTAAAACCATACCTTGTGAATTCTATTATTTATCCTGGAAGTGTTGGGCATGATTTTTTTTCAAACTGTCTGGAAAACGGAATTGTAGATTTTATTGTACCGAAATTCAATACCAATGAGGAAGATCTGGTTGATAACTTGTCTGATCTATGGGATTCCGGCACGAATAATGACTTCCTGTTTGAAGGTATTTATCCATGTTTTACAGTTTCTGACAAGGAAAGGGATAAACCTGTTCTTGATGATCTGATAACTTTCAACAAGGAAATTGGAAGCCAAGGAATTTTAATTTTGACTGACATTCCAAAGGACAAGAAATTAAGTTTTTTTGAAATTCCTTATAAATTCAATGATCCCATACTCTTACCCAAAAATTTGAAAAAGAGCTCTCCATTCGAGGTGGCAGGTCTAAATGTTGCCCAGCTTATTAATGAAGGCGCCCTGGCCTCCACCATTGATATCTACAACGCATCAAAAAGAAAAGTAATAGACGCCAATGGTAGTATTGGCATCAAACTAGCCCATCCTGATAGCATAGATCTTGATATTTCGGGTCGGAAGATCATTTTAAAAACCCTTCAATGGTCAGTACCTTACAATTATACTATTCATCCCGACCTTGGGGCAGTCCGTGAGGGGCCATGGGTAGAGTTTAGAAAAATGCCGTCAGGTTATACAGATGACGAGAAATATCATCTGTTATGTAAAACCTCGTATCCGGCTTCTGCCTGGATAGATAATGACTCAGTCAAAGTATACAAAACGGGAATATTTTTCAAAGAAATTACCCTTAAAGAAGGAAAAAACCGGGTAAGAGCGAAAGTATGTACACCTGATTCATTGTCAGTCTTTTATGAACAGGAATATGTCTATGAGAAAATTGATAAATCCAGGCCAGTATTCCCCTTATGGATTGATCCGAAATCTGTAAATCCCTCTGATGATCTCGAAATGTTACCTGAAGATGTTGTGAACATCGGTTTCAATGGATCCCTTGGACAAACGGCTTTTGTAGAGTTGATTTCCGGGGGGGAATTGATTAAATGTGCACGGAAAGATGCTGGAGATCACAGCAAATATATGGCACAAGTTCCTTTATCAAACCTGGTTCCAGAAAAGGAATACCAGTTTATCCTTCATCTTGAAACTGAAGTGGACTCTGTAGAAAGAAAATATATAAGTTCCCTTTGGAGAATACGATTATCATTCGTAGCCTTGGACCAATATCCTTTGGTGAGAATTAGGGAAGAGAATACCAGGCTGACTTACAATCTGGGACCAATTCGGTTGGGCGGACCGATACGGTCTGAATTAGGGGAAGGGGTAATGCTGAAGGTAAATGGAAAGATGGGAGATCATTACAGGATCAGGTTAGATAAGATCGAAAACAGTATGGTGAGACAGGACCAGGTCGAAGTATTGGCAAATGAAACCGTACTGCCATCATATTATATTACAAATATATCCTGTGCTCCTGGAATAGGAGAAGATATTGTTAGTATCCCATATCCTGAACAGGTGCCATATGCTATTTATCCAGAACCAGACCAGAACCGCATCGTAATAACCTTTTATGGCGTTAAAACCAGCAGTACCTGGATTACTCATCGCAAAGGAAGACAGGTTGTGGATAAAATTACCTGGCAACAGTCAACACCTGACACGTACAAAGTTTATGTAAACCTGAATACTTCAAAAATATGGGGCTATGATCTTAGGCCTGAGGGCGGCCATCTTGTACTGAGGATCAAGCATGAACCCCAGTTTGAACTGAGTAGTGAAAAACCTTTAGCTGGACTAAAAATTGCCATCGAGGCAGGACATGGTGGAGAAAGTACCGGGGCTGCCGGACTCTCCGGATTGCTTGAAAAAGATATTAATCTGGATCTCGCCTTGAAGTTTGGAGAATTATGTAAGTCAATGGGCGCAGAGGTATTCCAGGTGCGTGAAACAGATATGACAATTGGTTTACTTGATAAAAGACAGAAAGCCATTTCTTCTGGTGCGGATATTTTGATCAGTATACATGCCAATGCAGCAGGGACCAGTAGGGGATACCTTGGTGTTCCCGGAACAAGTACCTATTACAACAATCCATTCTGGGCCCCTTTGGCTGAAAATGTTTACGAACGCTTGCTCGAACTTGGACTTGCAGAGTTTGGTGTAATAGGTTCATTTAATTATACTGTGATCAGGGTATCCCAGATGCCTTCCATTTTAGTTGAACAGGCCTTCATGACCCATGCAGAAGATGAAGAGAAGCTGGCAGATCCCGATTTCCGTCAACAAATGGCTCATAAGATCTATGAAGGACTTGTTGATTATTTATCCTATATGGAAAATCCCGTGGATTGATCCATTTTAAATCTATAAAACAAGTATTGCATCAGTTCCTAATATTCCCATAATTCTTGCTGGTATTAACTTTTCACCAACAAAATATCGTTTGTATAACATTTTGTTATATATTTGTTGTAAAGCAAAAATCATGAAAGTACAGACCGCATTTCGATTAGAAAAAAAACTGATCGAAGAATTGAAAAACGAAGCTAAAAGACATAAACGAAGCCTGAATAACTATGTTGAATTAGTCTTGTCAAAAGTTGTCGAAAAAAAGCCTAATGATGAAACCATTCAGGCCATCGAGGATGCCATGGAAAATCGGAAAGTTGAACGAATCGAAAATGTGGATGATTTCTTAAATTCGATCTAGTTGTACGAATTGTTTTATACCACCAGGTTCAAAAAAGACCTCAAACGTTATTAAAAAGACATCACTCTAATAGGGAGCTTTTTAAAGATTCTTCAAGAAAGGGGAGTACTTGGGATTCCTCGAAAAATGAAACCACATCGATTAAAGGGAAACTACAAGGATAATTTGGAATGTCATCTCAAACCAGATTTATTGGTGATCTTGCTTCAAATAGAAGATCCTAAAAAAATTACATTGGTTCGCATTGGCTCTCATTCCGATTTATTCTAATTGAATCCATTGTTTTTGAAACTAAGTCCTACAATATATCTTTACTTTATCTTTAGAATTTAATTGATTATTCCTGAGGCGGAGTGAAAAACTAATTTGATACATAGTAACCTTAAAAGTCTATTTACGAAAGGTTATAATGAAAAATATTTTTATATCTTCAATATTATTTTATATGAAAATGAAAGCTCAGTCCATTCCAATAGTAATAGGTTTTGTTTTTTTATTGTTTTTCCAAGGGACACCAAAAGAAGACCTTAAAATAACTGATGTATCTTATGGCTGGGCCAAAACCTCTGTCAATGCAGTTATATTCAGGCAAAATTCTTTAGTTACCCATGGGGAATTCCAATACATTGCGTTTTATGACAGCACCGGATATGTAAATCTGGGAAAAAGAAAATCAGGATCTGATGATTGGGAGATCCATAAAACACAATATGATGGAAATGTAATGGATGCCCACAATGTGATCAGTATTATGGTGGATGGGCACGGATACATCCATATGTCCTGGGACCATCATGGCCATAAGCTGAATTACTGCCGCTCACTTAGACCTGAATCTCTTGAAATGGGGAAAAAACTTTCAATGACAGGAGAGGTAGAACGTAAAGTCACCTATCCCCAATTTTATAAAATGTCCAATGGAGATCTATTGTTCGTATACAGGGACGGATCCTCAGGTAATGGCAATATTGTTTTGAACCGTTACGATCTGAAAAATAAAAAATGGATACAGATACATGAAAATCTGATTGATGGGGAAGGGGAGCGTAATGCCTACTGGCAGATGTTTCTTGATATGAATGATGTGTTGCATATGTCCTGGGTATGGAGAGAATCAGGAGATGTAGCTACAAATCATGATATGGCCTATGCCAGATCGATTGACGGAGGACAAACCTGGCAAACTTCAACGGGGATACCATATTCCTTACCAGTAAATGCAAAAAATGCCGAATATGCTTTGTACATCCCTCAGGGAAGTGACCTGATCAACCAGACCTCCATGACTGCCGACCATAACAGCAATCCATATATTGCTACTTATTATCAGGGAGAGGGTGACAATGCGCCTCATGTATACATAATTTATCATAATGGTAATAATTGGGATCAAATGAAGGTTGATAAAAGAACTATGGACTTTGATTTAAGCGGAGGCGGAACCAGAAGTATCCCTATCAGCAGACCGATCGTACTGCATACGGGCAATTCCGGAAGATCTAAGTTACACGTGATTTACAGGGATGAGGAATATAACGACAAAGCTTGTATGAAAACAATTGATTTAGGTATGGCAAACGATTGGGAAACCACCATTTTAACTGAAACTGGTCTTGACCGTTGGGAACCGACTTTCGATACCGAATTATGGAAAATGAAAGGCATTCTCAATCTTTTTATTCAGAAAGTAGGGCAGGGATCGGGAGAAAAATTTGTTGAGATGCCACCTACTATGATCCGTGTATTGGAAATTGATAAATTATAGAAAAAACCTGAAATAATAATTCTTTGGGATGTAAGTAGGCTTTTGTTCTCAGTTTTTTAATAAAACCTGTGATCAAAATAATTCCCTTATCAGCTGATTCAACCAAACATATTTATAAATTATTTGTTATGCTCATTATACAATGATTAAATAGATATGTCGAATCAGTTAGCATGTTTCACGTTCTTCCGATACAAAGGAAAAAATAGAAAATGGGGCTTTGGCCAAATGTTCAAAGCGAGACCCGATCTGGATAAAATTGATACTTTGAAATTCTATAAGCTAGTCGGTCTGGGTGGTGGAACCGGGTATAGCCTTAAAACAAATTTTGAATCCTTTGGGATATTTACTGTATGGGATGATCCTTCCCATGCAGATCGGTTCTTTAAATCTTCCCTTTTTGGAGAATTTTTGCAAAGAAGTTACGAAACTTTTACCATCATAATGCGGCCGATCACATCCCGGGGTTCGTGGTCCGGATTCAAGGGCTGGAAATTATCTAAAATTGATCCGAACAATGATTTAATCTGTGTACTTACCCGGGCGACAATTAAAGTTAAATTCATTTACCCATTCTTTAGTATGATAGCCAAGGTCCTAAAGGACCACAATAGTTTTCCAGGCTTATTATTTTCAAGGGGATTTTCTGAAATACCCTTACGCGAGCAGGCTACATTTTCAGTATGGGAGAATGTAGAGCATATGAAAAAATTCGCTTACAGCAGCTTTCATGCTATGGCCATTAAGATCACGCGTAAGAAGAAAGGATTCAGGGAAGATATGTATACCCGTTTTCAGCCGGTAGCCACTATGGGTACATGGCACGGAGACAATCCACTGATTAATAAAGTACAACAGTTAAACGACTATCGACTTGCACCTTTCGAATTAAGATAGGACTATTTATCCTTTATCCAGAAAAAATCAATCCCGATTTCATTTCCGGTATTGTCCCCAATAAATTGAATTTCAATCTCATTCTCACCTGATAGGAATGGCACAGGTGCTGATATATGATTCCGGAGATAAGTTCGCGAGGAATCCTTAGAATTGATGGCCTCTTCGCCATTAAATAAAATACCATTACCATTCAGCAGTACCCGGAAAGTCCCCCCTTGAGGCATGTGGGCAATTGTTATTCCAAGGTTGGATACTCCTTCTTTGGGTTTCATGACAATGAACCTGATCTTTTCATTGCTTTTCTCTGGCTTCCATAGCAATATATTCTCTTCGGACCAGAACCTGCCATCTGCCAATTCTACACTGGATGGATTCGATATAATATCCTCCGCTTGCATGAATATGTATCCCGAAGATCCCAGGTAAGCCATTGGAGACCATTCCATGTATGGGATTCTAATAACATCAGATTTAGGAATAGGCATAAAATCATCAATGCATCCAGGCAATGTATAAGCATAGATTATTCTTCCATATGAAAAATTCGGTACCACTCCATGATGTCTCAATTCCATATAAAAAGCCAGGTTTTTATCGAAGGTAATATCATCGGAAATATGCCATCTGAAGTTTGAAACATAACCCCTGTTTCCCGGGCCATCATTCCTGGGCGGTCCACAGTAAGGAAAGGCAAAGAATTGTTCAGCTGACCAGGAATAATTAAAATAATCTTCCGAGCCAGTGCCAAAAAAGGATGGGAGTTCATCGTCATCTATAAATATTTTTTCATCACCTTCACCCCACCAGTTCCCCCATGACATAACCGCATTACTCGGATTGTATATAAAGGCAGCAGCACCTACTATTCGTCCGCTACCACGCGCTAAATAATAAGGTATGTCAACAATTGATGAATTGGAGGCAGTTAATCCATGGTCCATTTTCCACCTTGCCCGAAAATGCATAGATTTCCCTTCTACCCATTTATAGTCTTTATAGTGAACGCTTCCAGAAAGATTAATAGTTTCCTCAGACATATTTTCAATCTCTATTCTGACTGATTTGTTGAAAGGCATTATAAACCGGCAGATCATACTTCCATCTGAATGAATTGAGATTGGATAAGAAATATATGGATTGAGCCCTGGCGCCGCACCAAAAAAATCTCCAACAGGTGCATGTACCTGGGGGATTTCAGAATCATCGAAGTAAATATTTAATATATTGGTTCTAAGGGCTGATTCAATATCTTTTGCAGTTACATTAACACTAAAATAATCAATCGCTTTTGGGCCTTCTGAATTTATTAATTCTGAGGTAGTATTTGCCGGGATGCTTAGATTTATACTATCAAAATTATCGGATCTGCTCAAACCATTTTTGGTATCATCCTGAAAAAGGCTAATCAGATTTTCAATGATATTTGAATTATTTGATATATCGTCTGGTTCGAAAGTTTTTACAATCACCTCATCATCATATAACCGAATGCCCACATGATAAAAGTGGATTTTTTTAATATTTCCAATCCATTCAAGTCGACATCTTCGGGAAAAGGGTATCGGAAAATAGCTTGCATCGAATTGCCGGAAAACATCCGGTGATGTTAGTTTACTTTCCATGCCACTTATTTTGGTAGCTGTATTCCAGAAGAATTCTTCTGCTTCTCCGTCGTAAGCTGGTTTTTCCATATTATCAAGATAGAGCCTGACCCTGCCATTGATACCTGCTGTCCATAACCTCATAAGGGCCCCAGGTCCTTTGACATCACAAATCAGATAGGTTCCTGTTCCAGATGTGTCGGGCGGTGCTATAACCTGTTCAAAACCAGGGATAGGTTCCCCCCCAAATCCGTCTGAATTATAAAACCAGCTCCTCGTACCTGCTGACTGGCTACGGCGGTCATATGAAGAAAATTGTATCATTCGGTAAGATTGCTCCGGCAGGTGCGTCAGCCTTTCAAGGTTTGTCATCTCATCCACAAGGGTTCCAAATGTTATGGACTCCTGACCATGAACAGAGGATATATAAAAGAATAATATGACCAGGATTAGAAAATAGTGCTCAATCCTTATGCTCCTGTTTTTTAAGATTCTATGAAATTTTTTAATAAAAATGATTTTATAGTTCAGCATTTTTAAAGGTTCTGCCATGCTTAGTTATCATGGAATAAAAACTCAGCATTTTTATAATAGATTTTGTCAATGACTTCTTTGGGGAGCATTAATCCTTTGATATCATTTACAGTTGCATCAGTAGCCAGGTATAACCAGTCATTCCTCCAACGATTATACATCGATTCGGTCTTAGCGTTGAAATTCTGAGGGTTTATATCACTTACAGACATATCCGTAGCGTAAAGAAGCCTGTCCTGGTATTTGATCATGAAATTTCGAACGCGCTCCCAGTCTAGGACCGACTGATTTCTTAAATGCCCTATCCTGGCTGCCATATCTACATTAAAATTCGGGTATTTATCCAGCCGTTTTGCAAGTTCATCAACATTCCATTCCAGGCTGCCCAGATGTGCACCAATAAAGATCATGTCCGGGTACATTTCAAGAAGTCTGTCCCTTGCATTGATCTGATCTTCATAAGAAGGCATCTCCGGATGTAAGTACATATGATACTGGGGATTGTTTTCATAATAAGACCGGTCACCGGCATCTGTCATTTGATCACCTGGAAGCCAGCAATTCCTGGGTTCACCCAGATGCGCTAAAAGCGGAATTTTGTTTTCTTCCATATATTTAAAAACAGGAGTAAATTCCGGATCGTCGGCCATTACATAACGTCCATCCTGATCCTGTAATTCCATGCCTATATTTTTCCATATTTTTATCCCGGAGGCGCCTCTGTCCATACATTCACTGATTCGATCGATAATAGATGGGGCAAAATCGGGCTGACCGAAATTTTCGACTGAAAATGTGCCTAGAAATGCATAATTCCCGGCATGGTCATTTAGGATTTGCTCGGAAATTTTCAATTGTTCATCCACCGGGTACCCTGAATCTACATTCGGGGACAATGGCTTAAAATTTATGGAAGTCGCATAATCCATATACCTGTCATCCATGGTAAAAAAGTGAAAATGTGCATCGATTTTTGGTACTTTTTCGAAATCTTCAATGGTATATGACATTTGTTTTGTCTGGCAGGAAGTCATCATGATCAGAAATCCGACGCCATAGATTTTCAAGGTGTTCAATAGATGGTATTTCATATTTTATTAAGTTTTTTAAATTAATTCTTACGGTTCTTTTTGGTATTAAAATCCTCTTTTGATTTTATCACCGGATATTGGACAGACTTAATGTCGGGTACAATATTAATATCAAATGGATTTGCAATATACCAGTATGTGGTTAAAGCATAATTCATTTCTATCGAGGCCCAGTGCCATAATTCCATATCTGCTTTAATTGTTGTTTTAAAAGGAATGGCATCCAATGATCGATGTCGCATATTTACAGTTAATCCCCAATTGGTATTTCCAATTCCGATAGGCTGTGCCAGGAAAGGGTGGGAGAAAGGTTCCGGTCTCCCAAAAGCATAGCCGTAATAATCTTCAGTCCCGGTACCAAAACTGGATGGAAATTCTTCCCCATCGACAAAGATCTTCTCATCACCCTCGCCCCACCAGTGATAGGTGTTGTTAAAAAGCGTTATCTGATCTCCAACATACAGGCCCCTGCCCTGTATTTCAATTAAATTGATGTCGAATTTCGATCCCTTTTCGTCCCTGGTTTTTATGCGCCGGTATTCATGCCATGCAGCACCAAAATACATGCTGTTTGGTTTCCATTCATAATTTGAAAGACCTGCATTGCCCTTAAGATCAATTTTCTTCTTTCCAAAATTGATAAAAACAATCTGGCAATTTTCCTTAAATGGCATGATCCATCCGGATCCCATCATCCCATTGTCCTTTGTTTCATTGATCCAGGTTTTATGACCAGAGTATTTGTATCCTGTTCCGAAAAACTCCCCCACCGGGACCCATACGGTATTAATGCCATCGAAAGAGATTGAAAGGACGGTTGATCTGAGGGCCTGTTCAATATCATTTGCCTGAAGATTAAGGCTTAAGTATTCAATAGCTGATTCTTTTTTTGAGAAATTGAGGATCAGCGAATCTCCGGGAGGGATTGTTTCCTGAAACCGGACTATTGAATCAGGATTGATTGGTGCATTTAAGAGTATTTCTTTTACCTTATTCATTAAGGAATTTTCCTTTGCTATTGGTTCTATGGAAAAGCTTTCTACCTCAGTGCCAGGCGCGTATTTTCGATAGCAGATGTTATAAAACACATCAGGCCAGTAATATTCCTCATTAGAGGGGAATCTCTTTCTCAATATCAGTGAATCGCATTCATAGGTTATTTTACAATGTTTTGAAAATGGAACAGGCAGATAAAAATTGTGATCGTAATCCCTGCCCTCTTCCCCGAGGGGAGCACCTTCATGAACGGACGCCGAAAATGGGTATTCTGCCAGAAGGTCACCACTTAATACCTCTGCCGGTGATCCTTCAACAGCCGGGGTCGAATCATGGTCCAGGTAGATTCGAATGATGCCGTTTTGAGCCTTATAAAAGGTCATCCACCATCTTACAATAGCCCCGGGACCATCTGCATCAAGCATGACAAATTCCCTGCGACCACTGTTAGCTTCAATTCGCAGAAAGTGCGACATATCGTTGTTGGCAAACCACCCTGAACTATCGGGTGACTTTGACTTTCTATTATAACTGCTGAATTGTTTAAGTTCAAAGGGGGTCTCAGGGAAATAGGTGAGTTGAGCCCTGTCGGCCATTTCTTCCAATAAGGAATGTATTGAAACAGACTGTGCAAAACCATTGGAGAGTACGAATACCACCAGGAATGACAGGATAGGGGCGGTGAATAATCCTTTTTGATACATTTAAAAAATACTTTAGGGTATTTACAACCCATTAGTCTCAAAGATCTTTAAATCGAATTTCTAAAACAACAGTGGATTAATATATTTTAAACCATATATGATACCCTTTTAACATACATACAAACAACCAGAGGCTAAGCACTAATATCCTATTAAATTGAGTGTTTTCTACAATTGATATTTTTTATAAGCCCACTTTTTCTGCAATTCTTCAAGCGGGATCCCTTTCGTTTCAGGCATTATAAACAGTACCCATAATAATTGAAGAACCATACAAAACGCATAAAATGTAAAAATGAAGCCGCCTGAAATCGCAGCAAAGACTGGGAATGACCATGATATGGCAGCAGGCTTAAACCAGTGTGTAAAACTGCCCAGGGCCTGTTCCCTTGCCCGAACTTTGTTTGGAAATATCTCACTCAAGGTAGCTTCAGCATCCGATATGACTGCAGTATCAAAGCCGAATAAAAATCCTCCCAGTGAAGCAATGACAGCACTTCTCAACAGGACGCCTTTTATTTTGAATCTCCTTTCCAGATCGATTTCATTTTGCAGTTAAGTTCCATTTCCAATTCGTTTTCATCTCGAGTTTAATTTATTTTTCAGTTCAGTTTCATTTCCAGATCGACTTCATTTTCCAGGCTTTAACTTCGTTGACCACTAGCTCACTATCTCTGGTGAAGATAGCGATATTCGGATTTGGACGAATGTGATTGTGAATATAAGCAGCCGCCTGTCTGTCATTTGCGAATACTTCTACAAGATTTTTATCTACAAAAATTCTCAGGGTCAGATCCTCTCCTTTCTTTAGCTTAAAAGGTGGTTCTATATCCGCAAAACCTAATGTATTTCTCTTAGCGCCGGAAACAATGCTAATTCCATCTTCACCTGAATCATCAGCCAAAAGATTTAATCCAAACTCTCCAGGTAGAGGATCAGAGAAAGTAATTTCCAACTCAAAAGCATCACCTGTGACATTTTGAAGTTCATACTCCTTATCTGGTTTCACTGATATGTCTGATACTACGATCTCATCATAACGCAGTTTTTGCAATTCTGTAAGAGGCTTAATTCTTAAGACGCCATCCTGGGGTAATTCCAGTTCACGGGGTAAAGATTGAATACCTGATGGCTTACCGCCATTTATCAGCCAGGCCCACATCACCCTGCGACCATCTTCAGTGAGTATCGATTCAGGGGCAAAATAAACAAGCCTCCCATGGTTTTTTTCCCAATTTGTATTTACCCAGTTCATTTTAGCATGAAAATCGGGCAGGTATTTTTCATCTTTGAAATTACCCAGGAAATAACGGCAACCCAATTTGTGACTAATGCATAAAAGCATCCATTTATTGCCGATTTTAAACATATTGGCACAGGATATATCTTCTTCCCTTGGAACACCCAGATTGTCAGGATATTTCTCATGCAGTAATTTACCCAGATATCTCCAGTTATCCAGGTCATTGGATTTAATCAGGTCAGGATCCTGTCCACCTGACAACGCATAGTATGTATCCCCGATGATCCAGCAATCAGGATCCCAGTGGCTCATTTCAGGTTCCCCTCCATCCTCTTTCAAAGGATGTATGGGCCTTGGCTTTGTCCATTCATCCAGGTTATCGTCGAGTGCGAACATTAATTGATTCCTTCCGGATCCAAATCCGTGGTAGATCATCGCAGGTTGTCCTTCCTTTGTAAAGAAGCCCGTGCCACTGAACATGCCATGCCCTGTAAATGCAGGCTCAAGTTCAGTCGTATGCCATTTCCAATAGATGATATCCTGGCTGGAAAGATGTGCATAGGCATAACCTGTCGCACTCACATAGATATAGTGTAAATGATAGTTTCCTTTATAAAAATAGGCTGGATTCGGATCTCCCGGCTCAGCTATTCCAGGGCCCGGATGTGACAGGTGAAAGGTTAGCCAGTCGTCAGGTGGATTTTCAGGCCATTCAGGCGTTTCGGGGGTTTGTGGTCCAAATGCGATCAACTTCCCCCATTTACGTATTTTCAACTTGCCATCTTCCTGTTTTATATTCGGTACGTTTCCTGGAATATGATTAATATACCTGCCAGTGCGCTCAATGATTTCATCACCCTCGAAGTCCCACCATGCATAGGGTTCGATTCGCGAAGCTACATTTGGTTTTAGATCATTGAGTTGTTTAACAGTGAGTGCTTGATTGTAAATCCTGGCATCTTCAATATCTCCTGAAATGGATCCGGAACCGCCAGTATAGCGGATCCCAAAGGAGACACTGTTATTAAATTGACTCAGTAAATCGACATTTTCGGCTTCGTATTTTGAATAAAGTTTTCCATTCCTGTAGATCCTGATTTCATTTCCTTCGTAGATAATGGCCATTTGAATCATTTGACCCAGGCTTTCCTCTGTCTCAGGAACCAGATCACTCATATCCTGGTTGGTACGATTGAAATGATCGCTCCCTGCTATCCATTTGCCGGTCTCAATTTCACCAAAAACAATACCATCGAACTGATTGCCATGTTGGATGGTGAGTATAGAGCCATGGTCAACGTTAATATCATGCAGTGTAATCCATGAGACCAGGGTTTTATCTGATAAATCTGTTTCACTTGATTGACATGAATGAAATAAGGGAATAATAAGAATTAAAAAATACACATATTTCATTGTTTACAATTTTGGTGTTACTGGAATATAAAATTTCAAAATAAAAATATAAGCCTATGTGAAGAAAAATAGATTTCTGTTTACTAATTTATGTATCATCGATCTAAAATATATTGATAAGCAATTTAAATTAAGATAAATCTTGAATCATGAAAACAATAAAAATATCCTTATCTGTGATTTTCTTTCTTCTATATATAATTGGATGTAAGGAGAGTACAAATAAATTAGAGAAAATAGCACAAACATCATCTTTGATGAATGATTCAGTTCCTAAACGAGTGGGAATGGTTATTAAGATTAAGGAAGATCAGATAGAAGAGTATAAAAGATTGCATAGCGATGATTATCATGGAGTAAGGGATCTACTCATAAAATATAATATGCGCAATTTCTCGATTTTTCTTCAAAAACTCGAAGATGGAAGTTACTATGAATTCGGATACTATGAATATGTTGGTAATAATTTTGAGGAGGATATGAAATTATTAGCAGCTGAACCTAGAAATATTGAGTGGTTGAAAGTATGTGATGCTATGCAGATACCTCTGGATGGATATGAAAGTTGGGCTGAAATGGAAACTATATTTTTTAATCCTTGATCTTAATTGCAACTAATATAAATAAAATAGCCTGTTATTAAGCTACTTATTCTTCATGCGCTCAATGTATTGATCGATTTTATTAGACAGCTTAAGAAAAAACCGCTTTCTGACCTTTTCGCCTACGACACTGATCAGGGTGGCATTCTTGATAATTTTATCCAGTATTTTATGGGTGTGCTCACAAAACAGGGGATCTGCCGTGGTTAAAATATCAACTACATTATGCCCAAGCAGGACCATTCTGGTATCACCCATTTTTATCAATACCGTTGTGTCCATTATGGTTACCTCATTATAGTACAGTTGGAAATTCTTATCATCCCCGATTGCATTTTCTTTTCCGTAAAGATATTTGTATCCTCTGGCAGCTTGTTTTTGAATGTGCAGGATCACTTCTTTCAATTCCTCGCATAATTGTATCGCTACATCCTTTGATTGGAATTTTCCGCAATCATATATGAACTCTATTTGCCGGAGGGTTACATTGATATTTTCATCACTCCATATTTCAATACTTGGTATGGATACATAGCTTTCCCAGACTTGTTTTGCATAACCCAGTAATTCCTTTGAGAAACTGTTGATGTTGAAGGAGGTATTTTCATATTGAGGGAAGTGGTGAATATTCGACATCCAGAAAAATAACTTAAAAGCAGCAAGTCCTTCAAACTTAAAGAGATGAAATGGCATGATGTCATTTTCAGCAAAGATCATTTCCTTTACTTCAAACTGTTTGATGGCATCCAGGTTTTCAAGAATCGACTTAAAATATGATTCGAAAGTAAAGGTATCTTGATTAATCGCCCGATAATTGAACATAATATGATTGGTAGAGGTTTCAAACAGGGAGTCAAGGAAACATTGTATTTTTTGCAGAGGATCATACATTCTTCAAGGTTCAGGTGAGTATCCCCGCGTATCCTTCTATACGCACTGTCATTACTGATGTTCAGATCATCAGCAATCGCTTCAGCAAATGAGATGTTATTTGGAGTCTTACTTTTAATTTCATCTAAAAATCTTTTCTGGGCCTGGTTAAAAAGTTCCATGATTTCTGGTCTAACGGTATATTCAAAGTATGAAAAAAGTCTTTCAAATCAAAATTACACAGGTTGAGTTTTTTGGTAGCAGCGGTTAAATCAGTTGATGGTTTGAGAATAAAAGGAATTTAATTCAGAAGTAATATTTGCAAAAATCAATAATCGAACCCTACATTTTTTTCAAAAACTAAGAAAACAAGATTTGGGAATCCTGTTTTTTGAGGTTTTCGCCTATATCTTTCGTTTGGGATGTCAAGTATTCTTGGATGTTGCAAAAAACATGCAGGGGGCCGCTAAAATCAATATCCGATAAGCAGACACATGTTGTAAGTTTAATTCGACATTTAAAGTCGTAATTATGAATTACAAATTATACAATCGAAGACAGGCCCTTACAACAATTGCCTCTGTTGCATTAACAACTGCCTGTACCCCACTTAAGGTCCTTTTTGCAAATAAGGAACCAGTGGGAAAAGTGTATGATCCAACATTAAAAGCCTTTATGGAGGCGATCATTCCGGGAGTGCTAACAGAATCCACAGGATTGACCGACATTTACTATGATTTATATTTCCCCTTCGCCCCTTATTTAGAGATTTTTACTGACGCTCTGGATAAGGCATCAGCAAAAAAGTTTAATGCTGAAAAATTTTCTGAATTGTCAGTGGAAAGAAGAATAGATATTGTTGCCGATAAATTATCAGACGGGGGAATAGCCAGGCAATTTTAATTGGCAGCATTATTTCTTGCACAGTTGTCAATTTATACAGGTTTATACAATTCTGAGGGTATATGTGAATTGTTAGATTTCAAGTGTACAGATAGTGAAACTGAATCTTACACAGATATTGTTAAGTATACTGGTGAGCCCATAACCCCGGACGGAAACCCCTCTTAATTTCACAATCATGGATACAAAATATTTTGATGTAACAGTTGTTGGGTCAGGTTTCGGTGCCGGACCACCGGCCTTACGACTCCAAAGAGCAGGATTATCAACAGTTGTACTCGAAAAGGGACCGAATATTGATCCCAGTAAAGATTTTAAGATCACCCAGGATCCTAAATACCTCCTGAAGTATTTAAAATCTCTTAAATCGGAATCCCTGACAATGAATTATATCGAAGGCCTCGGAGGAGGATCCGGATTTTTTGAAAAAGTTGTTCTGCGAGCGCCTGATTTTGTCTTCAGGCAGAAAGGTAAAAATGGCCTCTCGTTATGGCCTGGCAAGATCAATAGGAAAAAGCTTGATCCTTATTACAAGATCGCCGAGATCATGCTTAGGGCACACCAGATGTTGCCGGAAAGAATTCCTAAAACAGGGCAAGTGTTCTCCTTACTGATGAATAATCTTAATTATTCAGTAGACCGGGCACGATATTCTGACTCCCATTGTACAGGTTGTGGATATTGTGTTTTCGGATGTACCCACAACAGCAAGGAATCACTTCTTGTCAACTATCTCCCTAAGGCAGTCGATCACGGCACTAAAATTCATACAGATAAGGAAGTTTTAGAGGTCCGTTCGTTGATGGAAGAAAGCCGGCAGTTAAGCTTAAGATCAGCGGGATTTATTCCGTATCGTTTTGAAACGGTTGTGAAGGATGTTAATACAAATGAACTTATTAAATACCGTTCTAAATACCTGGTACTGGCCGCAGGTACTATTGGCACAGCCAAGATACTTTTGAATTCGAAGAAAAATCTTTCGGAATTAAGTGATCAGGTTGGTAAAAATATAGCGATCAATGGAAGTGTGAAGACTGCTGCAATATTACCTGATTGGTGTCCTGATGGAGATATGTTCACCGGCCAGTCACATGCCGGAATGGTAAGCTATGAGTTTCTCGAATCACATGGGATCATGATATCCGCTGTAAAAGCACTTCCCTTACAATTATTTGGTACGGCAAGGTTAAGCCTGAATGGTGAAAAATACTGGGGTAAAGAGCATGTCAATCTGATGAGAAAATACAGGCGAAGGGTAATCATATTAGATGCACATGGTGTCACACCTCCTGGTGCCAGACTGATTATGAATAAACCCAATTCTGTTAAATTGAAAATGGATATTGATTCCAGGCTGATCCATTATCATAACAACACGAAAAATATCATGGATTCAATACTATTAGAAAATGGCTGTCAGCTTGTAAATATTGATTACGTCGATCGAAAAGGCCAAAATTATGATGATCTGCATTTTCATACTGCCCACCAGGTAGGATCATGCCGCATGTCAGAAAACAAATCTGCCGGGGTAGCAGATTCAAGGGGTGAGGTTTTTGGATATCCTGGAATGTTTATTACCGATGGTGCTGCAGTACCATCCTCAACCGGGGTTAATATAAGTCTGACAATACTGGCAAATTCAGAAAGGATCACTGATGGGATACTAAAGTCTATTAAATAGCGTAAATTGATTGATCAGCCATGAAAGAGAAATTAACATATTTAGTCCTTTTCTATTCATTGTTTTTATGTCAGAGAACTATTATATCCCTGCTACCCCTTCATTGCTATTGCTATCATTTGGTGGAAGAAGCATATTGAACAGCATTGGACTCGATTATGGATTATTCATTCCAATTTCAGATGATATTGGAACTTTTGTTGCGATTCCCTGGTTGGGACTGACCATTCCATTTGGAAAGAAGAATCGTAATAACTAAAATCAGGCTGTTGATATACTGTCACATGGCATGGAAGACTGTATGGCAGAAGGATTAAATAAAAAATGAGATTTGAAGCATATTTTGATGGCGATATATATATTAGTAAAAGAAATCATCAAAACATAAATCCATGGAACAATTTGATTTTTTAGAAATACGGTTTGAACCATTAAACGCTGTGATCTTTATAGCCATAGAGGAATTACATTTTGAGTATAATTCAGTTGTTAAAGGTTATGGAATGTTTAAAGATGCAAAAGGGGAGGATGTTGAATTTGTAGTTCCCTTTAGACAGAATGTTACAGACAAGAGGGCTGAAGCCATGCAGGTAAGACAATGGAAAGAAAAAATTAAGAAAGAGGCTATTGCCCAATTTGCGAAAAAATACGGCAAACCATATGATAAAAATGTTCATATCCCTGAGATAGTCTACCTGGATGGTATGAATGAATTCAATCCTATTGGATTTAATGATATTACATATGATGAACTCTGTGAGACCATTACTTCAGAATCCTTATGGGAAAAGTTTCAAAAAATGAAAGGATCCAAATAACTTTTCCACTGATCGATTTGATTTACTTCAGCCAGTTCGAAATAGAATTCCATTGTTTATAGATGTCTCCCTCAGGAATACCCTTTGAGGTGGGATGTAGGTTACTATAATGGTTTCCGGGACCAGCTAGCTTCCATCAGTATTTCAGATACTTGTATTCCCATGGTTGACTTTATCACTGGAGATTGGAAAATAAAGAACGTAGTTTGGTTTTTCCACCGGTAAAGTATATGTCCTGCCTGGGTCTTCCATAGCAAAATTGCCCTGAGTAGTTGCGGAATTTTAAAAAAAGTGATCATAGTAAAAGTCAGAGCAGGTCTGCAGTACGTCATGTTATGATTCTTATTTCGATTGTTAATATTGTCGAAACAATCTTCGTTGAATACCTCAAACTAGATCCCCCCCAGTGTAAATAAATTATACCCGTTCCCTGTCTGTTTTTGATTTACTTTGTAGAAGGGATGCTCATACCGTTTCTTTGCCTCGGGAGTATCTTGTGCGTTTTTATCTGCCCAGATCTTTAATTTTCCCATCTTTTGAGAAGCTCAATATTTGTTCACCGGGTAATGTTGCGAATTTAGATGCTATGGCAGAATTACCTCCAATATTACCAATCATATTTCCTTCGTTATCAATCACGCTGCCATCCCCCTCGAAATATCCTTTGACCAATTCATGAATACCATCTCCATTAAGATCTACAGGAATTGATGTATAAACCTTAAATCCCAGATCGATCTTTTTCCCGGAAAATGCCTCATAAGTATTTTCAACTATACCGGTTCTGCGTTCTCCTTCAGCCGTACGAACCTTTTCGCCCACTTTGACACCCAGAACAATAGGCTCACCATTATTCCCTAATCGGGCCGCCCATCCGGTATCTATGTGGCCCTCTTCCAGGTCACCCCATTTACGATTTCCATTTTGATCATATAAGACTACCCTTGGGCCAAGATCATTATAGTTCTCCCTGCACGTAAAAAAATACCAGGTATTTGTTTCCCTGTTTAATACAGGTTCAATAATGTCAGAATGCCCTTCCCATACCTCTTCATCAGCACAGAAAAGTTGCTTTCCCTGGTCAAGTTCAATACAGCGTTCGCCCCATAAAAGATCATCCACATCATCATTATTAATATCCACGACCGGGGAAACATGGCTTCCTACACAGCCTTTTGCATCCCCTCGAATTTTGTGTTCCCACCTTTGACTCATGTCAGTGTTCCAGCCCTGAATGGCCATAGCCTCGTAGGTGCCCTGAGCAGTTAATAATACTGGTTTTCCATGCACATAAGCACCCATAATAAAATGACGATAAACATGTGACATGCTTTGCGGGATAGCAGGTTGCGGCCATGGCCATTGACCTAAGGTCTCACCGGTTTCAGGATCTAATTTTTCCAGCACATAGTGTCTGAAATCCAGGGGATGCTCAGGATCTGTATTGTTGATGATCCAGATTTCATCTTTGCCATCCTGGTCCATGTCGAAAGCAAAGATCGGGCTGAACCAGATTCCCGGTACCACACCTTCTCCCAGGTCACGTTTCCAGATGATGTTCCCATTTTCATTAAATACCATCAACTTAAGGGTATGTTTAGGGAAAAAGAACATCCCGATATAGGGGTCTATTTCAGCATCTTCTGAATACATGGCAGCAATAGCTTTTGGTTGTTTATCACCAAGTGAAATCGGGACGGCTCTGAATTGACCCAGTTTATGTCCCAGATCTACTTCAGCAATAACTTGTAGATCATAATTTTGAGCAAGTGAGAAATGAAAAATAATTAACAAAAGTAATGTGATGATATTTTTAATGAATGGCATAGTATATTATTTGAAGTGTTTATTCAATAGTTTTTGATATCTAATTCTTTGTTTCAAATATATTCAATTTCTAAAATTATTCTTTTAAAGCCAACTAAAGAGGATTGCCCATAATCCTTTACTGTACATATTATATGAATTTTCTTTTTCATACCGTATCCATCAAAAATGCCACTAATAAGACGATAATTAAACATCTTGTCAGAGTATTTCGGGTAATTAATTTAAAAAAACAGTTGCGATAAAATCCTTATCAATACAAGTTACTAATAATAAAAGAAAAACAATTAATCTTCGGATTGATTGGTTTTTCTTTATTGTGTTTAAGAGAATGGTAATATCACGTTTTCTTAAGCAAATGGAATAGAAGTGAAGATGATTTCCAAATAATAAAAGTTCTACTAGACAATATATATCTCCTTCTAAAGTTCTATAGCTGGTTCCTACCCGAATTAGAATTATTTTGATTTGTAAACATTAAGTTTCCATCAAGATATTTAATGAATGGGTTACCAATCAGCAGTTATCCTATTAAAATGAAAATTAGAATAACTCTGTTTTAAATATTTAACTAAACCAAAAATCAAAAACCATGAAGAAACTCGAATTCGCTTTAAAACTATTCCTTCTTGCAGGCGCATTGTCAACCTTTATTGTATTCACGGGATGTAATGGAGATGATGAAGATCCCGATAATGCTGCAATTAACCATCTAATAGGTGTATGGACTATTACTGATGTACAATTAGATGCTGCCATAGAAGGTAAATCTCTCGCTGAATATGCCATAGACCTTCTTGGAGTATCAGAGTTGGAAGCAGAAATTTTAGCGTCCTTATTCGAAGATGCATTAATGTCTAATTTTGATGGTACAATAGAATTTAAATCTGATAATACCTATATCACAAACACAGGAGGTGAAGTAGACGATGGCACCTGGAGTTTAAACTCAAATGGAGATGAACTGACATTGGACGAAGGTACAATCGACGAACAGGTTATTGACGTTTTAATACTTACGGCAAGTGCTTTAAAAGTAAGTTTAGATCAGACTGAATTTGAAGATATTGATGAAGATCCCGATACCCCGGATGTGCCTATCAATATGTCAATAGAATTGACATTATCGAAATAAAAAATTGCATATACATAAACAAGCCAGGTGGACTTATTGATCTACCTGGCTTGTTTTATATTCTCATGAACTGAATTTATTCTATCAACTCCTATCTAATTTATTAAAAGGTAATTTCCTCATATTAATATAAAAGCACACACCTGGTTTATGCCCTGGGTGAATCACTGTAACAATTTACATATCTATTCAACCTCTATAATTATCCGTTTATAGGAGACTAATGAAGGTTGCCCATTATCCGCTACCGAGCATATGATATGAATGTTTTTCTTCTGTGCATTCTCAGGAATTCTCAAGGATATGCTTGAAGCTTTGTCATTTTTAATTTCAAAATACTCTGCAAGATCTCCAGCTTCCTTATAATAAATCCATTGAAAGCTCAATCTATCATTGTCCGTATCACCAGACAAACTTGCATCTAATGTAATCATTTCGTCTGGCCCGGTTGAAATATACAATGGTTTTTTGGCGCTATTGCCATTCACACTAACTATGGGATGGTGATTGGCTTCCTCATAGTCTCTTACACCCCATTGAATCCTGGCGGCGAAATCATTTTGAAAGTCTGGCCGCCACCGGAAGACTGTGGCTCTTGGCGAATTAATCACTTTACCAGCTTGTTCATCGTAATAGTTATCATTTGCGTCCCTGTATAATTGATCGCGGTCCAGTAAATACCTTCCTCCCCAGCCGCCCCATTCAGGATGTTCCGGCTGATTCAATCCATTTTCAATGAAATACAGAATTGAGGGGGAATCACCCTCTTTCATAGCCATGTAAGGATTTTTCTTTTCACCTCCAGTATAAGCCTGATCCGGATAATGACTTCCCAATGGGCTGATGTCAATGATATTTTGATGTAGCCATTCCTTTGTGGTCAAACTCATATCTCCTCCCCAGAACATGCCACGATAACCAGATTCCCATTTATCACCGCCTCTGTCTAAGGCAAGGATCAACCAAATATCAGGGAAATTATCGATAATCCATTGATTAGATGAGTCTTGTTTGCCAATAAAAAAAACCCTTAGTTTCTTTACAAAAGCATCAACTTCCTGTTCATCCCTTGTGTATTTTACCTTCCAAATTGCCTGGGCCAGATCGCAGGCTCCACCCCAAATAGAAATATGTATCGGCCTAAGATCATTTCGGTCAACCATTTTAATTATCCAATCCGAACCATCCGTATCTTTTCCCTTTCCTACAAAATGATCTACCGGGACATTCGTTCCGTTACCAAATGTTCCTTCCTTTACAATAGAATGCAGGTAGGCCGCATCCGGATAATTTCCGTCATGGAGCTTTAAGTTTTCCTGTATTAAACTGTAACTATTGATCATATCATGGATGATATAGGGCTTTAATACTGGTGGTTCCTTTTCATAATTATTATCTGCATTGGCAATCAATCCTTCGATATCAAACTCATTGGCATAATGCAACAATCTGACCATGGATTGGGCATCATCGGGATCCTGACCGATGTCTGTGGTTACAATTAATCTGGGTTTTTGAGCAAAAATATTGCCTCCAAACATGGCCAGCCATAAGATGATAATAAAAAATCTCATTAAAAATATTTTGATTATCTCAATGAATAAATTTAAGGTAAATTAATTAAAAAACAGCCTTTGAACCCCGATGTAATCTGGTTATTGAATTATTTTTCTGGAATCAATTAATGATTTTGCAGTATAATTATCTATCTTAATATTCATGAGTAATACCCAAAATCAGAATAGAAATGAAAATAATTTTCTTAGTAATATCTTCACTTCTTTCAGTACTTTTAATATCAGGCTGCAATTATCCTGACTATAAACCACTCTATGGCTTTTGGGATCTTGAAATTAATGAAAATGGCATCAAGCAAAACTTCGTTGCCTATTTCTATGCAGATGAAGGTAAAACAAAATGCGAAATACACTCATATTATAATGGTTTGAAGTTCGGGGCAGAGCCTGCATCGAAAATAAAGTTTAATAAGGATGCTCTCTCCATGATCGTTAATCAAAATGCAAATATCAAATTTGAAGGAAAACTTGATACAATTAACCAACAAATTGACGGGCACTTAACCTATGCTGATGGTTCAGGAAGAGATTTTGATCTTAAGAGAATTCCTGAAAAACTCCTCTATGATAAATATCCAGGATTAAGAAATCTCTCCATTAAAAACAACAAATACCAAAGGCCTATTGAGGTAAATGATGGTTGGGAAATCGGGAGCTTGACCAATGATTATTTTAACCTAAAGCTATTGGATTCGATGATAAGTAGAATTCATGACCATGAATTTGGAAATATTCACTCTGTATTGATTGCGAGAAATGGTGAGCTGGTATTTGAAGTATATTTTGATGGATTTTATATTAATGATCTTCATAGTTTACAATCCTGTACCAAAAGTATCGGATCACTTTTAACAGGTATTGCGATCGATAAAGGCTTCGTAAATAATATCGATCAAAAAGTAATCGATTTTTTGCCTGATTATATTCAGAATATTGATCAAAACTGGACTGAAGTTAGATTGAAGGATTTGTTAACGATGACGATGGGTATATCATGGGATAAAAAGTTGCACGACAATATTTATATGCATTCTAACGATGTAGTTCGAACAACCTTAAACCAGAAATTCATCGAGTCTCAGGAAAAAAAATTTGAATACAGAAATCCGCAAGCAGATTTGTTGAGTGCTATACTTATTAAGGCAACAGGTAATTCTGTTCAGGATTTTTCCAGTGAATACTTATTTGACCCGCTTGGTATTTCTTATTTCAATTGGGACAATTACAGGGATAACAATTATCCGTTGATGTCGGGTTCTTTAGGACTAAGACCAAGAGATATGCTTAAGATCGGGCAAATGGTTCTCGACCAGGGTGTTTATGGAGGAAAACAAATCATTTCTTCCGATTGGATTCAGGAATCAACCTCATTTAAGATAAAAACCGGTCAAACATTTGACTACGGTTACTTATGGTGGCTTGGTGAATCAAATAGTAAAGATAATATTAAGGTTATTTTTGCCATGGGAATAGCTGGTCAGTATATTGTCATTATACCAGATCTTTCAACCGTTGTTGTTACCACAGCGGATAATAAGGATAGGCCACCCGAGGTGGTATTAAAAATGATTGATGATTATATCATAAAAGCCATTAATCCTTTTAAAGAAAATTTGTAATTCATTCCTGGACTGAAAAATTTTCTCTTTTATAATGAAATGATTCCCCCCATGTCATAAGAATCAAAGGGTAGTCGTAACCAACATCAATGTTTCCTCCGAACCTGTCGGAACCCTTACGTCTCTGGTATGTCAACCAGTATGGTTCACGGTGATCAATCGTATGTCCCATCTCATTTTCATGACCGGTGATAATTATTGCTGGGTTAAAACCTTTAGCCACCCTGACTATATCTGTTGTCCAGCAATTGGGCATAAGAACATCCACAAGATGATTATTGCCCACTTCATCGATCCATTCAAAGTCATTGGAATAAGATTGATCGCCCATTTGCGAAAATGAAAGTCCTCCTGGAGTGATAACAAGAGGTACATTATTCTCAATATCTGCTCCCTGATGCCCGGGATAAACTACTACTTTTAGTGACTGACCCCCATCTTGAATAGGAAGTGTTTGTATTGTATGAGGCTCTCTTTTCAGATGTGTAATAAGCTGATAAATAGATTTGTCTTTCCAAACCTCAGGAGGAGCGACAACAGGTTTTCCCTGATCAATGAAAGATTGGGCCACCCACTCATCAGCATGGTCACCATGTCTGTGGGAAATGAAAAGTACATCACATTGCTTAATTAGTCTATCCATATAATCCTCACTTATAGCGAATCCCTCAGCACGAGCTGATTTTCCGCGTATCAAATCAAATCCTATAGTTACAGATTTGGTTCGAACTACAAATCCATGGTTATACAATTTCCAAATGCGTGCGCCATTTGTTATCTCAGTCTGCTCAATTTCTTCAATAGCCATCCTCATTCGAGTTTTAAAGAATGATTGAACAGGAGGTCTTTGTGGTGCATATACATCATGTAAGACACCATCAAGGAGCATTAAAGCACTTTGTCTGCCAGCTGGCTCTGGCCAGTTTGGTGGAAATTTAGAAAACACCTCACTTGCCTGATTGAGTAAAGCCTCTGCCTGATTATTAAGAAACTGGTTCTGTATTTCATTGAGAGCGGCATCGATTAAGTCAGAACTCCCGCCCGACTTTTCTTGAGCGTAAGAATTTAAAGATATTAATAAAATAAGGCCTATTAGTGATAATATCTTATTCATAATTTATCTATTTTATTACTATCAGTTGTTATTTTGGTAATGTCACTTTTTGCTCCTTAGGTAATGGCGATTTATAGGCTTTTCCTTCCGTCTTTTTATCAAAATAAGCTTTTACTTCCCCGCGTAATTTTTTATCAGTGAGAAGGTCTACTGCTGTTAATGCGAGAACCTTAGTGGCTACTTGTGCACCCTTGTAACCAGCCATTGTACCATGACTGGCACTGGTTGCCCAGCTATGCCAGGGAACGCCAATAGGAGCAGTTGCTACAGAAAATCCTGCTGTCGGAGCGATAAGGCTTACTTCAGCAACATCAGTTGAACCCCCGGTTGGTGATAATTCTTCCCAATCATCAGGTATAGATTTCACTTTGGTATCAAAACCCTTTTGTTCTTTTAAGGCGGCCTCTTGCAATTTTTTACCCCATACTTGCTCTTCATCAGTAAATGAAGGGGGACCGACGATATCAAGGTTCTTTTGCAAAGTCATGAGTAGCGGGCCATTGATATTGTAACTATGAACACCCGTAATCAAAGTAACCTTATGGGTGGTACCTGTACCTAAGGCAGCACCTTCCGCAATATTTAGAATTTGCTGGTAATATTTCTCAACATTACTACGGCTTGTATCGCGCACATAATACCATACTTTAGCATACTCTGGCACTACATTTGGTGCTTCGCCAGCATGAGGAATAACATAGTGGATCCTTGTCGTTGGATAAATATGTTCACGCATCAGATTTACTCCGTAATTCATCATTTCAACAGCATCCAGAGCACTACGACCATTCCATGGATCTGCGGCTCCATGGGCAGCCTGACCAAAAAACTCCACCTCGAAATTGTTCATGGCAATAGATCGTTCAAATCCAGAAGTAGTTTCGGTAGCTGGGTGCCATTCAAGCACTGCATCCAAGCTGTCAAATACACCATCTTTGGCCATATACACCTTGCCAACCAGTGTTTCTTCTGCCGGTGTCCCGAAAAGTTTTATCGTGCCTTTCACATTGTTTTTAACCATAGTGCGTTTTATCGCTATGGCTGCATTTACACATGCGGAACCAAACAAATTATGTCCACAACCCTGGCCACTGCTAAGCCCATCTTCACGAGGTGCCTTATAAGGAACAGGAGCGTTACCTACACCTGGTAAGGCATCGTATTCAGCCAGGATGCCAATATTAGGGCTGCCATTGCCATAGGTGGCCACAAAAGCCGTAGGCATACCTGACACTCCTTTCTCTATGGTAAAACCTTCCTTCTCCAGTAATTCAATAAGTAATTCAGCAGATTTATACTCTTTCAGTGCAGTTTCTGAGTAATCCCACAAAACCTGGCTGACATTGTTTATTTGTTCATAAAGTCCTTCTACTTCTGTCAAAGCCTGTTTTTCGATAGAAGATAGTTTTTGTGCTGAGACCAATGCTGGTAACAAGGTAATGAGTGGTATAAGTATGTTTTTCATATTCTTTAGTAGTATGAAATAAATATAGCAATGATTTATCTGGTCCACAAACTATCGTGTGATCGTATGGTGGTTATACACCCTTCCTTCAACCATTATCCATTGTATTTTTAGAGACGGTTTTTGATTCTCCTTTATGTACCAGATCGACAGCCTTAGAAGTGTTATAGGATTATTTTATTTAGCTTTCCAACAGATCGAATATAATCAGCTGCGGACGCATATTCATCTGCAGTATTCAAATGTTCCATCATCAATGGAATGTCCTTCAATTTGGATAATTCTACCAGAAACATGTTGTAGTTCAATTTTCCAAGACCCGGCGCACACTCATCCAGCTGAGGAATATAGTTATCTTCCCTGAGGGTGATATCTTTGGCATGGCAACTGCGAATATTTGATCCTAACTTTTTAAAACAATCCCTGATAAAATCTCCATTTTTAAAAAAGATCTGAGGACTGACAACCATGTTGACCGGATCAAAGTGTACGCCGAATCGAGGCCGGTCAATAGCTTTGAGTAATCTCAGGTAATTATCAGGAGAATCTGGATACGCCCAAGGCATAGGCTCAAGTGCAAAAAAAGTCCGTGTAGGATTTACCGAATCAATGATCTTTCTGGTAGTTTCAACAATGAGATCGAAGGTATCTTCTGTCAGATTGTCTTCATGTGGCCCGGCCCAGTATTCCTGATTCCTTGATCCACTGATATTTACACAGCAATTGGCACTTATTTGCTCTGCCAGCTCCAGAGATTTTACGCACTTTTCTATAGCTTCCTTTCTTTCCTTTTCATCCAAACTGACAGTATTGCTCCAGGCCCCTACCTCTGAGATTATAATGTCATTTTCGGAAGCAGCTTTTTGATATGCCTTTATCTGTGTTTCATCAGTTCCGACTTCAACCGGGCAATATGCAGCGCGATATTTCAATTGTTTCAATGCTGCAATCCACTCATCTGGGGCATAATATTTTTCAAAAACTGGTCCTCCCAAACGCACATAATTTTGTTCATTATTCCTAGACAGACCGTAGTATGGAATGGAAACAGAGGCGCCAAAAACCATGGTTGCCAAATGATTGAATTTTCGTCTTTTCATGTGATCTAACAATTTTTATATAAATAAACGGTTTATGAAAATCGCCCGTTTTAGCGAAGTTTGTTTTTGCAATTTATTCATTGATTACAATTGTTCTTTTAGTTATTGCACTTTTTTTAGCAGCTTCAAGAATTTCCATTACAATCATATTGTTTTCCAGAGAGGAGAGGTCAAAAGGTTTCAACACAATTTCATTCTTAATGACAGCCGCAAATAAAGCGAAAGGATCATCCAAAGGTGGTTGTCGTTCTTCTAATTTAAAGGATTCCTCTTTATAACCATCATACCCTTCGGATATTCGCATACGTAGATTGTTACGGTTGTCAGCATACAATACTCCACTTAAACCATATATTTCCATATCCTTCCTTCCGATTGGCCAGTCCCATGATGCTTCAATGATCGCATTGAAATCGTCATAAGTAAGAATTATTATGGCATCATCATCTACTTCCGGATTATTTTCTGCCTGGAGTTGCTGAGTAACTGCAGTGATTGTATTGGGTTTTTGCCCATTCGATAACCAGGTTAAAAGATTGGCACCATAGCAACCAAAATCCATAATAGCCCCACCTCCGTTAAGCACAGGGTCTGTAAGCCATTCCAGGAATTCAGCATTGACGCCTATTTTTTTTGGCCCTTTATGTCCATCACGAACAATAACTTTCCTTAAATCACCAACTGCTCCGGATTTTAATAAATCATAGGCTTTGTGATTGGAAGGATACCAGGTTGTCTCGTAGTTAGTGAGTAATTTGATATCATTTTCTTTCGCTAGTTTTTCCATTTTTTTTGCATGCTCCAGGCTTACTGCCAATGGTTTTTCCACCATTACATGAATTCCTAAAGGAGCACATACCTCAACAACTTTCAAATGATCATATATATTACCAAAGGCAGTAACTGCTTCGGGATGTGTTGTGGTAATCATTTCTTCTATTGTATTAAAAACAATACTCATAGGGTATCCGTGTTGTTTTGAGTATCGTTCCGCTAAATCCTCGATTTGATTCAACGATCCCGACAATCTGAATATCACCAAGATCTTCCCCCCCAAGGATCCAATGCACATGACCATGGGTAAGTCCCACAACACCGATTTTCATTGGATGCTTATTTTGTCCCATAGTATAAAATGAAATTAAAATTGTCATTAATAAGGTGAGAAAGGTTTTCATATTTATTTCATGTTTAATACCTGTGCTATCAGCGGTATGGGTCGATACGATAATTAGCCAACCATCTAATTTATGCGGTCCGTAGCTTAAATCCTAAAAAAATCATCATGATTCCAATCAGGTAATATGGTAAGTGAGCAGGAGGGTAGAAATCCTTTATTATTACGATTTGAATTGTTAACCATGCTGTCAAAAACGATCCGCATAGGATTGTCAGAGAAGGGAACATTTTGTTTTTCCTTATTCCCAGAATTCCCACATACAAATTAAATAATCCGTTTACTGTAAATAAGATGATTCCTGGTATAAGGAAGCTATTAAAAGGGGAAAAATCGAGTAATTCAATTGGCATTTGCATTGATACTCCAGATGGATCTAAAATCAAGCCGGCCCCTCCGAAAATTGCTGAAACACCATTAAGGAATAATAAAACAATATCGACTAAACGGGTTGATTTTGTCATACTTCAAATATATGAAAATCTGAAGAATGGATACATCTCCCAATTTATTTGAAGATGAAAGGAATTACGAAGGAAAGAAAGATCCGGTTAATATAAAAATTAAACCCGACGTCCGGATCAGGAACGCCGGGTATGAAATCTATTTATTAGATCCGAAAATCTTAAATCCCAATTCGATTACCAAATAACTTCGTGAGATCTCCTCATAATCACCTGCTGAAAGAGTTACTTGATCTTTTCCGGTTATTATGTGGTAAATTCCTGAAAGCCGGAAGTTGTTGAACGTTACGCCTATTTGTGGAGAGAGGCCAAAGTGACTTCCTGCAGAAACGGATGCACCGCCGGTTGATCCGGAGCTACTTCCTATCGAATAATAGCCTAGTCCGAGTCCAAAAAAGGGCCTTGTTCCCTCATCCTTAGTATAATATTCCCCTTTGGCAATGAAAGCTGCCGCCGCAGCTGTACTCGCTGATACATCGTCTCCGGATGTACTGATGTTTCCACCAAACAATACGTCGCCTTCAAACCTGGCTCCCGCACTGATTTTTGGTGTAATAAATACTTTTGGCTCCAGGGCAGCACTAATACCATACATTTTGGCTTCACCAAAAGAAAAAGCGCCCCCGATACCTCCATCCATTTTGAATTTAACCTGTGCAAATGTGATCGTACTTACAATCAACATGGCAAATAACAAGAGTGATTTTTTCATAACTAAATTGAACATTTGGGTTTTACATAAAATAATTTGACCCTCCCAAAAAATGGCAGGATAGGTTTTAATTTTTATGCTTATAACTCTCTAATAATCAATATATTGTATTCGTGCGTATTAATCTTTTAGTTTAAGTTGAGGTTTGATGTTTACTTTACAAAAAGCTGGTTGGGTAATTTCATTGAAATTATATGGAGTAAAAAGAGATATAAATACAAAATATATGCAAAATTTTATCCCTTGATAATATATTACTTAGAATTCCATTCTTAGATTAAAACCCCAACTACGGACAGAAGGCATGCCAAAAAAATCCAGTCCCTGTGAATTAGAATTGGTATAAGAGGATTCCGGATCTATGTTTGGTGTGTTTTTATGAATAATCCATAAATCCCTGCCAACAAATGATAATGTTAAATTAGCGAAAGGGGTTTTTGATATCAATTTCCCTGGAAAACTGTAACCGAGTGTTAGTTGTCGTAACTTAACATAGGATGCATCATAGGTGTATTGATTGGACCATCCGCCATGCCCCATTCCAATAACTTCTTGCTTCAACCGGTGATAATGTGTGTTCGAAATCTTCATAAATTGGCTCATCTTCATCATTTAGACCAGTTTGAATTGCCCCTTGGTCACCGGAGTTTTTTTTTGATAACAACATATTTATTTTTGATCAAGCTTTAAAAAATAAAAATCCCTGACAAAGCCAGGGATTGCGTCTATTTGTGATCCGGCTGGGGCTCGAACCCAGGACCCTCTCCTTAAAAGGGAGATGCTCTACCAGCTGAGCTACCGAATCAATACTTTTTTTGTATTTTTGTACCGCTTTCTTTTAAACGGAATGCAAATCTAGAACGTAATGCTTAGAATACAAAATTTGAATTTCAAAAATATAGTATTAATCACATTAATTGTCCTATTAGCATTGGTTAATGTCCAGGCCCAGGATTATTCAAAAGATATGGAACTTGCAGATTCCCTGTTCACACAACGGAAATACACCCAGTCTTTTGATATCTATGATAAAATATTGAAGTCGGAGAATATGACCTCCCCGGCTATGCTACTCAAAATGGCCTATATCAAGGAAGGACTTGGTGATTATAGCAATGCCCTCTATTATTTAAACCTGTATTACCTTCAGACGCATAATAAAAGGGCACTGCGTAAAATGGAAGATCTAGCTAAGAATTATAACCTGCAAGGATATAAATATACCGATGTGGAATTCTTTATGAATGTATTCTACAGGTATTACTCTGCCATATTTTATGGCCTTTCAGTGCTTGTTCTTATCCTGATCGCTTATATGGTCTATAAAAAATTACGATTGAAGATCAATCCAGGCTTTTCACTATTTTATCTTTTTATTGTAGTCGCCATTCTTTTCTATGTTGTGAACTTTGGAAAACGATACCAGAAAGGCATAATCATTAGTCCGGATACCTACCTGATGGATGGACCATCTTCCGGTGCTAAACTAATTGATATTGCAGATATGGGACACAGGGTTCAAGTTCTTGGTAAAGATGATGTCTGGGTTAAAGTTGAATGGGAGGGAAGCGTCGCCTATGTAAAGGAAAACAACATCCTTCAGATTATTGAAGATTAAATTCGGCCCATCTCAATTTATAGGATCCCTGATCTAAAGAAAATCTTTTATGCCAGGTAGAATATTCTAATAAATATCTACACTTTATTCGGGTTGAAATATCCTGACATAGTCAATCTGCATCTCCTGAGGAAAAACAGTTGTTTCATCCGGATCTCCAGGCCAGTTGCCTCCAACAGCAATGTTTAAGATGAAAAAGAATGGATTGTTAAATGGATAATTACCATTTAAAACGCTTGGGCTGACTTCAAAGAATTTATTATAATCCACGTACCACTTAATAACGTCCTTATCCCAAAAAATAGTAAAAACGTGAAACTCTTCACTGTACTTATTCGCAATTACATAACTGCTGCCGGTATATTGATGTCCATTATTATCGTAATGAGCTGTCCCATGTGAGGTCTTTGGAAGGTTCCCGATCAATTCCATAATGTCGATCTCACCACACTTTGGCCAACCAATATTATCTATGTTTGCTCCAAGCATCCAGATCGCAGGCCAGATCCCTTGTCCTTCAGGTAATTTTGCCCTGATATCTATTCTTCCAAATTCAAATTCCTGCTTATCTTTAGTGATCATTCTGGCAGAAGTATAATTATCGGCTCCACCCTCAATCGCTGTAATTACTAATTTACCGTCCACTATTCTGGCGTTCTCTTCTTCGTCAGTGTAATCCTGTAATTCATTATTCCCCCAACCACAAACATTTGGGCAGCCATCTCCCAGTTCAAAGGTCCAGTCATTTGTATTTATTACTGGTCCATCAAATTCATCACTCCATGCGAGGGTCATTTCAGGGTAATTATCAGGGGTGATGTATCCTTCAGCATCTTTTTGTATTTCATAGGTTTCATCGTCATCATCCAGAATATTGATGGTTACTTTATTTGTATTGATATCCGCATTTCCTGTATTTAAAATATTTATTGAAAAATCCTCTCTGAATTCCATAATTTCATCTGTCAGAATATCTATTTCAATAGTTCCTTTATTACTACCTGCGGGAATAACCAACGACCCGTTGTTGACCTCATTATAGTCCTTCCCAGCTTTCGCCAAACCATCAGAAGTATTATATGTGATTTCCAGGGATTCTTCAACCAGAATTGAAGATGTTATTTCAACTTTTAGTAAAGTTATTCCTTCATTCCCTTCCGTGATTGTTGAAGCATTAATTGATAATTCAGGAGTTGCTCCTTCATTCTCCCCATTACATGAAGTAATAGCAATGATTAACACAGAAAGAATCAGACTTATCAGATTTTTGCCAGTTGTTCTATTCATTTTGCACAAAATTACCTGTTAAAAGATCAATTAAAATTTAAAAATTCCAGGTGGTATTGGCTTCAGGTTTGAGACAAAGTTAGCCAAAATTTGGATAATTAGTGAAATGTAATCCTGGATCATATTATCTATGGAATTTTGACCGAAAAACTTTACCTTTAATATGTTAAGTATTGTATACCTGAATTTTTCATTATGCTACCTCTGATAATACTGGCAATGGTCTCAAATCATGAGCTGAATATGAATTCTGATCTGGTTTTTTCAGATGCTGAGATTACGCATGTAGTATTCAAAGATGATGGGATCTTTCCTAACAATCCGCTACCTGTTATACTTTATAAAAGAGTGATCAATTTTTCTGGAAATGGAAATCCTGAAGTAGTAGAGGAAGTGTTTCAGAAGAATGGATGGGGAGGTTCATGGCGTAATGGTGTATATGGTTTTCATCATTATCACAGTACTGCACATGAAGTGCTTGGGATATATAGTGGATATGCCCAGGTACGATTGGGAGGGGAAAAAGGGGAGACTTTTGAATTGAAAGAAGGAGATGTTGTCATTATTCCTGCTGGTGTGGCACATAAAAACCTCAGTTCGAGCGCTGATTTTAAGGTAGTGGGAGCTTACCCAAAAGGACAATCATGGGATATGAATTATGGAAAACCAGGAGAACGGCCGGCTTCAGACGAAAAAATTAAGAAAGTACCCCTTCCGAAGCTTGATCCGGTTTTTGGCTCAAAAGGACCTGTTCATGAGTTTTGGAAGTAAAGAGAAGTATAATTGATTAAATTTTGAATTGTGGTATTGAAAGAATTTTAACCTAATCTCTTTAAAAAACCCAGCCAGTTTTTATATTCTTAAAGAAAATTCTTACAAATCTTAAAGACTGCACTTTCAAGGATTCTCAGTTTTCTCTCTGATTTATTAAGTTTAATCCTGGATTCTAAAAAAAACATTCTCAAATTCAAAACACTTTTTCAGTAAAAACGTACGATAATAGTAAATGTTTACTATATTCGTATAGATTGTAAATTTTTATTATTATGCGACCTTTTAGAGAATTTGAAAACAAGAAACTTCAACAACTGGTAGACAAAGCCTTTGACCTGTTCTGGAAATTCGGATTTACCCGGGTAAGCATAGAAGAATTATGCCAGGAAGCCGGAGTAAGTAAAATGACATTTTATAAACATTTTAAAAATAAGACAGACCTGGTTCGATTTATTCTTCACGAAATGTCTGAGTACTCTTTAAAACTCTATGAAGATATCATGTCAGAAGATATTCCATTTGTTGAAAAGGTTAGAAAATCCGTACAATTGAAGTTGAAGCAAACTGAAAATATAAGTGAAGCATTTTTTAATGACTTTCAGAGGCAAAATGATCCTGAATTACTCAAGGTGGTCCAGGAACAACGTATTTCAAATATTAAAGTGGTTACTGACTGGTATATCAAAGCCCAGAAAGATGGAGATGTTCGTCAGGATATCAAACCGGAATTCATTATTTATTTCCTGAATCATATGATGGAGATGGTCAAGGATGATAACCTGGTGAATATGTACAATGATCCCCAAGATCTGATCATGGAATTGACCAACTTCTTCTTTTACGGACTACTTCCTGCTGAAACCCGACAATAAAGTCCAATGAAAAAATTTGCCCTGATATTGTTTCTGATAATCCTGATCATGACGATCAAAGGCTTCTCTCAGGGTCTGAGGTTTAAAGGGCAGTTAATATCCTGGGTGGTCACCAAACCTTTTGATGATTTTGAATCCCTGCTTGGAGGACGTTATATTCCGGAACTTAGCTATGGCTATACTTTCAAAGAAAAATACACCCTGGATGCGGAGGTACAACTTAATATGTATGGATACGGATATTACAATGGAGATTCCATCAAATGGGATGGTCAGATCGATCTCTTCAGGGGCTGGGTTCGCTTTTCGTCTAATAAGTTTAATTTCAGGGTAGGTCTGCAGAAGATTAACTTCGGTTCGGCAGCCATGCTTCGTCCCTTGATGTGGTTCGATCAGATTGATCCCAGGGATCCTTTGCAACTAACTGAAGGTGTTTACAGCGCACTTGGGCGATATTATTTCTCCAATAATGCCAATATCTGGCTTTGGTTGCTTTATGGAAATGATCAGCCTAAAGGTTGGGAGATATTCCCATCGGTTAAAACCATTCCCGAATTTGGTGGGAGATTCCAGACTCCTTTGTTTACAGGTGAACTGGCAGTAAGCTACCATCACCGTGTTGCAAATACTGAAAGTGATTTGTATCCTGAACTTCAAACCATTGAAGATCAGGCGACTGAGAATCGCTTAGGACTTGATGGGAAATGGGACGTAGGCGTGGGTTTATGGTTTGAAACGGCTTTTATCCATCAGGATATTGATGTTCCGGAATTAAGGGCGAAGAAAATGATCAACATTGGATTGGACTATACCTTTGGGACTTGGAAGTGGTTTAACCGTCATGGGCGAACAAATATGGTTTACAACTGGCGAAGAATTATTCAACAGTTCGCAGCGAAATTCTTTTACGGCCATTTCAGCCAATTATCCTGTTAGCATAATAGATAACCTTACTTACATATTTTATTACGACTGGTCAAATAATGGCTTTTATAATTTTATTAACTGGGGTATGACATGGGACAAGATAAGCCTGTACATCATGGCATACTGGAACCCGGATAATTTTACATTGTATCAAAACCTGAGTGATGAATCTACCCTGTATACAGGGAAAGGATTCCAGGTCCAATTTGTATTTAATCATTAATATCTTATAACATGGAAAAATCAAGTATAATAGAAATCAATAACCTCGTAAAGAGATTCCCTGTGGGCGGGGGATTTTTTACAGCACTTGATCATATCAATTTATCCATATCAAAGGGTGAATTTACAGGTATAGTGGGACCCAGTGGATCCGGGAAAACGACACTGCTAAATATTCTCGGATCGCTCGATGTGCCGTCAGAAGGCGAAGCCACAGTTCTCGGAAATCCCATTAGTACGCTATCACACAAGCAGGCGGCGCAGTTAAGGAACGGGCACATTGGGTTCATTTTTCAAACCTATAATCTGCTTCCTGTATACACGGTATATGAAAACGTGGAATTCCCGTTATTGCTGTTGAAAATGCCAGCAAAAGAAAGGGAACAGGCAGTTTTGGAAGCCATTGAATGGGTAGGGCTTAACGACAAGATCAAATCAAAACCGGCGCAACTGTCTGGCGGTGAAAGCCAGCGGGTAGCTATTGCGAGAGCTATGGTAAAGAAACCCGAGATTGTGCTTGCTGATGAGCCTACAGCAAATCTGGATTCTGAAAATTCACATCATATCCTCCGGACAATGGAGCACTTGAATAGTGAATTAAGTACTACATTCATCTTTGCTACTCATGATGAAAAAGTGATGTCCTACCTCAAAAGGATCATCCGGTTGGAGGATGGGAAAGTAGCAAAAGATGATTGGAAAGAAGTAAAAGAAGTAGCAAGCTAATTTTTGTATCATGATGTCTATAAAACTTGCTTTGAGAAATTTATTGGGTGCGGGACTAAGAACCTGGCTCAATGTAATAGTATTATCATTTTCATACGTGATCATAATCTGGTATCAGGGCCTGATCGATGGATGGAATGTTCAGGCCCGGAGGGATATGATCGCCTGGGAAATTGCACAGGGACAATTTTGGTACGAAGGGTATGACCCTTTTGATCCTTTTACACTGGAAGACAGCCATGCAAAAATTCCGGAAAAACTGACTTCCGAAAACGTAGTCCCAATTCTGATCACACAAGGGACAATATATCCTGAAGGAAGGATACAGGGTGTTATTTTGAAAGGAATTGCGAAGGATCAGCAGGTATTGAGGTTACCAACAGACCTGCTTGTCAAGGAAAACGGAGAGATCCCGGTTCTGATAGGTAAAAGAATGGCCACAAATAACAAGCTTAATGAAGGTGATTATCTTACATTACGCTGGAGAGATTCTAATGGCACTTTTGATGCCACGGAAGTCAGGATTGCAGGAATATTTAAAACGGATGTTCCTTCCGTTGACAAAGGACATATCTGGTTGTCTCTTAAAGACCTTCAGCAGATGACCCAGTCTGAAGGGGAAGCCACCATGATTGTTTCAGGATCGGAATCCCTGAGCGGATTGGATATGCCAGGTTGGGAATATAAATCACTTGATTTTCTACTGGCCGATCTGGATCAGATCATCAAACAGAAGAGTGTCGGAGGATCTATCATGTATATCTTATTGCTTTTGCTAGCTATGCTGGCAATTTTCGACACACAGATATTATCGATTTTCCGGAGGCAGAAGGAAATTGGAACTTTTATTGCGTTGGGTATGACCCGGAAACAGGTCGTTCGCCTCTTTACCATTGAAGGAGGGATGAACAGTGTTCTTGCTGCCTTGGTGGGGGCTGTATATGGAGTTCCATTATTGATCTGGCAAAATAATGCCGGCTATGCCATGCCCTACAATACGGATGATATCGGGATTGCCATCAGTGAGGTTATCTATCCGTCTTATAGTTTCGGATTAATCCTGGGAACCATAATCATAGTGATGGTCACCGCAACAATAGTTAGCTATATGCCAGCCAGGAAGATAGCTAAGATGAATCCTACAGATGCCATTAAAGGAAAAATACAATGATTAAATTTTTAATAAAAGGACTGATCAGGGATAGAAACCGAAGTCTGTTCCCGATCCTTACGGTTACAATCGGGGTATCACTTACTGTGCTGATTCATTGTTGGGTAACCGGAATATTCAGTGATATGATCGATCTAAATGCCCGGTTCTCAACAGGTCATGTGAAGATCATGTCACAAGCTTACCTGGAAAACATAGACCAATCTCCCAATGACCTGGCTTTAATGAATGATAAGGAATTAATTGCAGAAGCTGAGTCTGATTTTCCCAATATGAATTTTACTACCCGGATAAGGTTTGGCGGACTCCTTGACGCACCTGACGAAAATGGCGAAACAAAATCACAGGGAACCGTGATGGGTTGGGGTATTGATCTTTTTTCTCCGGATTCAAGAGAGATTGAAAGAATGAATATAAATACTTCTCTTGTTGGTGGTAAAATACCAGATAAATCCGGTGAGATCCTCATCAGCCGGGAGTTTGCTGAAAATCTGGAGGTGGGATTAGGTGATGAAGTAACACTTATTAGTTCAACTATGTATGGAAGCATGGCTATGCAGAACTTCATCATTGCCGGTATGGTTGAATTTGGAATGTCGACTATGGACAGGGGGGCTATAATTGTAGACTTGAAGGATGCTCAATATGCACTGGATATGGCAGATGCTGCCAGTGAAATTGTCGGGTATTTCGATAATGGGATCTATGAGGACGAACTGGCCAAACAAGTGGCAAAAGAGTATAATTCTAAATATCTTGATGTTACAGATGAGTTTTCTCCCATCATGCAATCTCTGCGACAACAGAACCAACTGGATGCTATGCTTACTTATTCTGAAGCCATGATCGGAATTATTGTGTTTATTTTCGTCCTTGCCATGTCCATCGTACTCTGGAATGCCGGACTCCTTGGAGGGATAAGGAGGTATGGAGAATATGGGCTGCGTTTGGCCATTGGTGAGAATAAGGGACATGTATTCCGGTCTATGCTATCCGAATCCGTTGCAATTGGGATAGCAGGGTCCTTTTTTGGCTCAATTATTGGCCTGGGATTTGCACTATATCTTCAGGAATATGGATTCGATGTAAGTCAGTTTGCACAAAAATCAACGATGATGATACCTAATGTTTATAGAGCACATATAACGCAGGAGGCCTACTTTATTGGATTTATTCCAGGCTTGTTTTCTACAGTTCTTGGAACAGCATTAAGCGGGATTGGCATATATAGAAGAAAAACCGCTCAGTTATTTAAGGAATTAGAAGCATAACCTGAGACGATTCAGAAAATATTTTAAACTGAAAATTTCAAACAAATGAAAAATATTTTAATTGGATTATTATTTATATCAACAATTTCAATGGCCCAATACCCGGATGGAAAGGAATTGCTTGAAAAGATCGATGAAAATATGGCATCTGACTCCAGGATATTTACTTCAACGATGGTCATACATGGAAGGAGAGGAAGCCGGAACGTAGAGTCAAAGACCTGGGCGGAAGGGGAGGATAATTCATATACCGAATACCTTGCGCCTGCCCGTGAACAGGGAACCAAAATGCTGAAACTTGAAGACCTGTTATGGATGTATTCTCCAAGTACTGACCGAACAATTAAAATAAGCGGTCATATGCTCAGGCAATCTGTTATGGGATCGGACCTGTCCTATGAGGATATGCTGGACGATAAGAAAATGCAAGAAAGTTATGATGCCGAAGTAACTGCAGAGGAGGACTTCAATGGTACATCTTGCTGGGTAATCGATCTTAAAGCAAAAACGGATGACTTGGCCTACGATTCCCGGAAAATATGGGTCGACAAGGAGAAATACATTCCTATGAAGCAGGAATTGTTTGCCAAGAGCGGTAAACTTCTGAAACGCATGGAGATGAGTGATGTAGTGCGGGTGCAGGAAAGGTGGTATCCTAGAAAAATGACTTTTAAAGATATGTTGAAGGATGGAAAGGGAACCGAATTCCTAGTTACTGAAATACAGTTTGATGTACCAATTCCATCAGATTTGCTAAATAAGGGATCTTTGAGAAAATAGATTGAAAAGATCTTTCAAGAAATAAGGAATATAATGTTGTAAATATATAACAGCCTTGATATCGTTCAGGGCTGTTTTATTTCTAAAAATTGCACCAAACTCGGGGATTAAGTGATTTTTAATTAACTTGAGTCAATTGTTTTTATTTTGAATCAATTTTATTTTTCCGGTATGAAATCATATAATAAATCCCGTCGTGAATTTATGCGAAAAGGACTTGCATCATCGGCATTAATTTCAACGGGTATTTCCAATCCTTTACTAGCTGGTAATATGGCGACAGAAATAAAAGTATTAAATCCCAGGAACAGGGTGCCGCTGAGCTTTATAATTGACGATTCAACAGCCCTTGTCAATATGGCTTACTTTGGCATTCCGCAATTTAAAGAGGTTTTTCCACAGCAATATCTGCAGGAATGGAAGAAACTTCCCCGGGAAATACCTGATGATTTTGTCAGGGAATTCCGGGACTGGTGTGGTGAGAACGGGGTAAAAGGCAAATACAGCATGGTGCCTTATCCTGCTTGTACCGGTTGGCTCCATCGGTTTATCCCCGGATGGTCCAATTCTGAACTGAGAGAAAGTTTGAAACTTGTACGTGAAACCATGACGGACAATTGGGATATTCATCCGGAAATGATCAGTCATACCCGCGTAATAAATACGAAAACTGGCCTTCCTTTTCCTCATGCAACGCCTGAATACATGGAAAACTGGGAATGGAGCCAGACCAAAAGTGCCGATGAACTCACCAACTACATAGCTTATGCGCTTAATGTGTTGAAGGAAGCCGGATTTACCTGTGAAGGAATTACCACACCCGGTGGATTCGGTGGAAGAAACATGGAAAACCTTGCCATGGGAACACTGGAAGCGCAGAAAGAAGTTTATCAGACCGAGATACCTCATTTTTTCCGGAATTTATATACTGATCCGGAAAAGAGTGTTGAGCCGGAACTTTTTCATGTATCCGGCCTGGGGACAGATGACCCAAGGTGTGCAGTGCATATCATTGGTTGTACTGGAGACTGGTTTGGGGGCTGGGATGGCTTGGTTCCCGGGAATCCGGATAAGTTTATTACCCCGGATCTAAGTTCTGGAAGAATGGTGGAAGTTATAGAAAAAGAGGAACCCGCAATCATGGTATGTCACTGGCCCGGCATATATTATAATGGAGACAAAGTTGGATTCAATGTTTTGAAAACGGTTGTCGGAAGATTGCATGAAAAGTATGATCACCTTTATTGGATGACATTAAGCGAAATTGCTCGATATTGGGCTGCGAAAAAGCTCACAAACATTGAAATTGAAAAGAAAATGATAATGTTGGATGCTCCTTTTTCAACTAAAGAATTTACCATTCATGTGAGCAAAAAAGTTAAGGGTGCTGAATTGGTTGTTGGAAATAGTAAAACTTCTTTGATGAGAAGTAATTCAGCCTTGGAATTAAAAGATTCAATGTATTTCACCGAGAAAAACGAATCTATATTGTGTTTTACCCTTCCGAAAGGGAAAAGCCAAATAGTTTTACTATAAATAATCAACTTATGACTTTCTTAATATTGTTTTTTTCAAGCCTTGCCTTTTTGAATCTTGATAATAAAGAGGATTCACCGCAATACAACTGCTACAAAACAGGTTCAGAAATTAAAATTGATGGACTAATAGATGAAAGCGCATGGGATATAGCTCAGGAAGCTACTTTTATTGATATGGATGGTTCTGAACCAAGGCAGAAAACCACATTTAAGTGGCTTTGGAATGATAATTATTTGTATGGTGCATTCTATGTTGAAGATGATCATATATGGGCCAAGATGACGGAACGTGATGCATATTTGTGGTATGAAAATGTGGTTGAATTTTTTATTAATGCTGATGGATCGTCAAAATCTTATATTGAAATCGAGATCAATCCCTTGAATACAATACTGGATCTGTTCGTATTAAATAAACACAATGACCGTAGTGATATCAGGCAGTTATGGAAGTGGGATTGCGAAGGATTGCTTAGCGCTGTGCAGGTAGAGGGTACTATAAATGATGGATCTGATAAGGACAGCCATTGGACTTTTGAAATAGCCATTCCTTTCGACCAGGTATATACTGCTCCTAATAATCCACCCATCGATGGAGATACCTGGTATGTAACATTTACAAGAGGAGAGGGAGATGAAAATCCGGACAAAAGGGAAGCTTCCACCTGGACACCACCAGGTTTTCACAACCCGCTATCCTATGGTAAATTGAACTTTAGAACCTCAAGGTAAATATATGAACCATAGGTTAAGGAAATACTTTTTGTCTCGAGGCAAGCTTATATCTATTTCTCCTAGGTGAATTACACAAAAAAAGACCATGATGCTTATCGAACATCATGGCCTTTCAGGATATATTAAAATAAACTGAGTTTATATATTGTTATCAATTACATAAGGGGCTCTATAATCTCTGGTCAGCATTTTATTCGCCTCCGCATCATTTACAAAGCTTTCCTTTTTACCATCGAAAGAAAGATCCCTGCCAAGCCTGTATGATATGTTAGCGAGTATAGGCAAGTCGGAGGAAGTAACGCCTTCTTCTACAGGACAAGTCAGGTCTGTTTTCTTCCCGGATCTTACGGCTGCGATGAAATTCATATAATGACCACCACCACCTGGAGCAGCAAGGTATCCTAGATCTTTGCCTCCTTCACTTGGCTTATCACTACTTGGACCTGGTTCTCCCTTACGACCCATATATGTTTTCCAGTCGGAACCATCAATTTCCATCCATCCTTCAGTTCCATAGAACAGGTTGCCTATTTTAACACCCATGCTGTCTTCGCCTGCGGTATAAAGTCCTCTTACCTCAAATTGAATAATCTTGCCATCAGCATACTCCATCACTGCAGTTTGTGTATTCGCTGTTTCCTGTGGGCAGTCCGTCCATTTATAGTAACCACCTGAAGAACTCACTTTAACAGGATGCTCATTTTTATTCATTCCCCATCGGGCAATATCCCATTGGTGTGGTCCCTGGTTCCCAATATCGCCATTGCCTGTATTCCAGAACCAGTGCCAATTATAGTGGAACTTTAGCTCATTATATGGATACATGGCTCCCGGTCCAATCCAGAGATCATAATGTACGCCATTTGGTACTTCTGAATCAGGAGCCTGACCAAAAGAATCTCTTGGTTTAAAACAAAGACCTCTGGCCATATATACATCGCCCAGTCCGCCATCATGCAGGAATTGCATAGCTTTTCTAACATTTTCAATCGATCGGTTCTGAAATCCAACCTGGACAATGCGGTCATATTTCTTTGCTGCTTCAATCATTTTTCTTCCTTCCCATACATTATGGTTCGATGGTTTCTCAACGTAAACATGTTTGCCCGCCTGAAGAGCCCAAATGGTAGCAAGTGCATGCCAATGATTGGGAGTAGCAATGGATACTGCATCAATATCCTTATCATCAAAGACTTTCCTCAGATCAAATTCTGTGCCTGGCTTTTCGCCCTGGATTTCCTCAATGGCTTTTACCCTTTCTCCCCAAAGATTTTCATCAATATCACAGATGGTTTTGACAAAAACATTGTCAGCGGCTGCCATTGAAGCCCATCTTCTAAGGTGTCCGAATCCTTGTCCGCGAGTACCGATCACACTCATATTAATGCGGTCATTGGCGCCTAGTATGGATTTATAGTTCTTGGCCGATAAGGGCATGCTGCTTGCGGCCACGGACAGGCCGGTAGCGCCAATAGCTGAATTTCTGATAAATTTACGTCGTGAGTTATTCATATTAAAAATATTTGATTGTCAAAAAAAAGAATGTTCAAAAATCGTTCCTTAAAAATCCAATTTAATTCGCAGAATTACAATATTGTGATATTAATTCTTAGCTAAGCCTTATACATCTTTTCTGCTGCCAAACAATTAAATAAAGTAGATCTTATGGGTTGTCCATTATACTGCTGTCCATCCGCCATCAACTAGTATTGTAGTTCCGGTAATCAAAGAGGATGCCTGGGACGCCAGGAATACAACCACACTAGACACCTCCTGGGGTATACCGATCCTTCCCAGTTTAATTTGTGATAATACATTGGCTTTAAACTCCGGATCATTAAGCCATGGTTCTGTACCCGGGGTTTCTATAAAAGTGGGAGCGACAGCATTCACATTTATATTATGTTTTGCCCATTCCACTGCAAAACATTTTGTAAGGTGGGAAATGCCTGCTTTTGTCATACAATAAACCGATTCAGAGGGTAAAGCTATGTATCCGGCCTGGGAACTGAGGTTGATGATCCTCCCGGACTGGTTATTGATCATATGCTTTCCAACTTCCTGACTGGTAAAAAAAGTACCTTTCAGATTAACATTAATTGTATGATCGAAATCCTCTTCCGTATAATCTTCGATCAGGTTCGCCGGTGCTATGCCAGCATTATTCACGAGTATATCGATATGCCCGAACTCTTCTATGGTATCATTGGTCGCTTGCCGGATCTCATCCATATTGGCAACATCCATTTGCAGTGGCAGAACTTCACGTCCGAGTGATCTGATCTCCTCGGGAACACCATTATCGCTATTTATATCCCTTAAGCCCAAGGCGATGTCGGCACCTGCTTCGGCCAGAGCCAGTGCACAGGATCTTCCTATGCCTTTCGCTCCGCCAGTTATAAGGGCAACCTGCCCTTTTACATTGAAATCCAGTAATTGTCCCATTTCATTAATATTTAAAATTGAAGCTAAAAAAATAACCGTTTTAATAAAAATATTGGGTAAGGAAAAAATTAAGGATTAATTTAATGGATCGATTTTTTTTGATGGGGAACTAACTTTTAGAAATACAATGAAAAAAGATGAATTAAAAAGGTCCAGGAGAAAATTTCTTAAAACCACTGGCTCAGTAGCTGCAGGATCAGCATTAGCCATGAATTTCATTCCGGGTAAATCGGCATTTGCCATGAATAATGACACCCTCAAAGTTGGATTGATTGGATGTGGTGGCCGGGGAACCGGGGCAGCTAACCAGGCTTTGAAAGCGGACAAGAATGTGGTTCTGACCGCAATGGGAGATGCCTTTGAAGATCGCTTATCTAAAAGTCTGGTAAATATAAAGAAAGAGCGGGGGGATCAGGTACAGGTTGACGCTTCCCAACAATTTGTTGGTTTTGATGCCTATAAAAAAGTGCTTGCCTCAGATATTGATGTGGTTATACTCACCACGCCACCAAGTTTCAGACCGGCCATGTTAGAAGCCGCGGTAGCTGCCGGCAAACATATCTTTTGTGAAAAGCCAATGGCAGTTGACGCCGAGGGTATTCGAAGGGTCATTGCTGCTGCCCAGGTTGCGAAAGAAAAGAAACTATCTCTTGTTTCAGGTTTTTGCTGGAGGTACCATACACCTAAACGTGAGATATTCCAAAGGATACATGATGGGGATATAGGAGAAGTTCATACGGTATATAGCACATACAATACAGGGACCTTATGGTCTATCCCGTACGAAGAGGGCTGGACGCAAATGACCAGGCAGATGCGTAACTGGTATTACTATAATTGGCTTTCAGGTGATCATATTGTAGAACAAGCCATTCATAGTATTGATATGGGATCATGGGCCATGAATGATATGCAACCAAAATCCGCAATGGGGACTGGAGGGCGCCAGGTAAGGGTAGAAGATATCTACGGAAATATATATGACCATTTTGCTGTGGAATATGAATATGCAAACGGGGCAAAAGCTTTCCATATCACCAGACAACAGAAGAACTGTTCACGTTCATACCATGTAGAAGTATGGGGAACTAAAGGAAAAGCTATTATTGATGTGATAAAAAGGATAGATGAGATAACAGGTGAAAATCCCTGGCGCTATCGTGGGGATGGCAATGATATGTATCAACAGGAGCATGATGAACTTTTTGCTTCAATCAGGTCAGGTAATCTGATGAACGATGGCGAATGGATGGCACAAAGCAATATGATGGCAATATTGGGAAGAATGGCAGCCTACACGGGTCAGACCATATCATATGAAGATGCTTTTAAATCTAAAGAGGTATTGGGGCCTCCAATAGATAAGTATTCATGGGATCTGGAATTTGATGGACCACCAGTTGCTATGCCTGGGGTGACTAAGTTTGTGTAAACATCAATATAGAATTTGTATCTTAAGATGTTCGGGATATTGACCTAGGGCGTCCATTGAAATAATCATTTCAGATTGTTAAATTGAATCTGTTATATAGATCCTGGAATAATAACAGGTCTTTTATTTTAACTATTTTTCAGGATCTAAAATATTTTGATTGTTAAATAACTATTGATTCCAAAAGAAAATAATATGCGACGTAAAGAATTTATTAAAGCCAGTGCCGGACTTGTTGGTCTTTCACTGGTGAATCCCTTATCTGTTACCAGTAAAACTACAGGGTCGACTTTGACCAAACCCAATATCAATATAAGCCTGAAATATGGGATGGTAAAGGGAAATATGTCAGTATTGGATAATTTTCAAATGTTGAAGGATATTGGATTTGATGGTGTAGAGATGGATAGCCCCAATAATCTTAATAATGATGAGGTTATTGAAGCAAGTAAAAAAACTGGACTTGAGATCCCTGGAGTTATAAATTCAGTTCATTGGAAGAGCCCCATGTCTCATCCTGATGAAAAGGTCAGAGCCAAATGTGTGGAAGCTATGAAAACTTCATTAAACGATTGTAAGGCTTATGGCGGCACAACCGTATTACTGGTTCCTGGAGTCGTGAATAATGAAGTATCTTATGATGATGCGTACAAGCGTTCACAGGAAGAGATAAGAAAATTGATACCTTATGCAGAAGAAACGGGGATAAAGATAGCCATTGAAAATGTCTGGAATAATTTCCTGATCAGTCCGCTTGAAGCAGCAAGATACATTGATGAATTAGACAGCAAAATGGTTGGTTGGTACTTCGATGTGGGAAATATTGTCAGGTACGGATGGCCGGAGCAATGGATACGCATCCTGGATAAAAGGATAATGAAATTAGATGTAAAGGAGTACAGCCGTAAAAAGCAGTCTGAGGAAGGCATTTGGAAGGGTTTTGATGTGGAATTGATGGAGGGCGATTGCAACTGGCCAGCCGTGATGGAAGCTTTGGATGATATAGGTTATAATGGTTGGGCCTCCGCTGAAGTTCCAGGGGGTGACAAAGAAAGACTGGAAGATATCTCCAAGCGAATGCAGAAGATCTTTAAGAGTTGATTATTCTTGTATTGTTCATTTTTTTGCATTTGTAATTTTCCTTGAATTTGTCATTTTTCCTGAATAGGATACAAAGTGAGCGTACTATTGGATCCTATTCATCTTGGTTTATCACAAAACCATGATCGCTTAAATCAGTTAAATTAAAATGCCGGAATTACAGTTTTCGATTGAAGTTGTTTTTACCAGATGGCTAAATCACTCATTCACCAAATCACCAGATCACTAAATAAATATGGGTTCCATTCCCAAACCCGGCGATTCCCAATGCATAATATCCGGACCGCAATAACTATATCCACCCAGCACCGGATCAGACGCCATTAGCAATGGAGTATCCAGATCGATATACTTGATTGGAGCATACCCCATGGCAATAGAGACAGAGCAACCCATCGCAATTCTTGTCTCTACCATTCCACCTATCATTAAGCCAAGTCCATGTGAAAGTGCAGTTGATGCAATGTCCAGGCAATTAAAAACGCCTGTCTTCATGATTTTCAGATTCACTACATCCGCTGAATTATACTGTAAGACCTTCTGTAGTTCCTGTTTTGAAAAAACGGATTCATCGGCTGCTATTGGCACTTTTAATAGCTTTTTCAATCGTCCCATACCTATATAATCATAGCGATGCAAGGGTTGCTCAAGTAGAATAACATCACAATTTTTTGCCAATAATTCCCTGGTAAATTCAAGGGCCTGGTTTTCATCAAAAGCCTGGTTGGCATCGATAATAAATTTCAGGTCATTAAATTCAGTGTTTATTTTTGTTATAAGTTCAATTTCTTTATCATGGTCTGATCCAACTTTGATCTTTAATGTTCGAAAATCTTTATTGTACCATTTTTCAGCCAGCTCTATTGAACGCTCGATTGACAAAATAGGTATTGTTATATCAGTTTGCAGGATTTCCCGGTTTAATCCACCGAAATAGGACCAAAGTGGAGTTTCCAGCGACCTGGTCAATGCATCCAGCATGCTTATTTCAATACCACATCTTACGGATGGGCTGGCAGGTAGAGCCTCATTTAATTGAAGAGCAATAGATCGGATATTATTCAGCGAAAGACCAACTATATCGGGCGATATCATGTTAAATTTTTCTGTACATGCTTCCCGGTCTTCTCCGGAAAGTTCAGGGAAAGGAGTGATCTCTCCATAGCCTTTTATTCCATTGTCAAGGGTAAGAATAACAAGAAGGCTTTGCACAGTATGAACACTCCCCTGTGAAATGACAAATGAATCAGTTAATTCAACATTCAGGGGTTTGATTTCCAGATTTTCAATGACTAATGTTCTCATATTGCTAAAAAATGAATGTAAAGATACTGATTACCCAATTAAAGTAAGGAGGATTAATACTTCCGATAAAGGTTTTACATGTAAATGTTGCCAATTGCTGACAAGTAGTAAGCATTGTTTGCTTATAAAAAGAAAATCCCGCTGGTTAGGCGGGATTCATAGCTTATCGTTTTTGACAATTTGGCTTTAATCGTTTTAAACAAAGCTTATATTAATTATCGCTGATCTTTTTTAATTTAAGTTCTGGTTGATCGGGCCCTTTACTAATTAAGATAAATTCTTGTACATCCTTATCTCAAAAGGATTATAGAATACTTTCCTTTCTCTATGTGCAAATTCCTCTAGAAATGTGATTAGCTCGTGAACGCTTAGGTTATATCTCTTATTAGGTTGGTGTACTTTGTTGATTCCTTTTTCTAATAAAAATTCGTAAGCTTTCATACTACCATGTTTTTTGTTTTGTAATATTATATACGAATATTTAACGAAAAGAAACCTCCCTAAATTGTTATATGGTATCATAAAATATCAATATTTATAATCTAAAGAGATGGAAATGAATTAAAATTTGCATATAATGCTGATTATCAGGCATTTGAAAAATTTAACATAAATTTTAAGATGAATAAAAAAAATGCATATAACAGTACATTTATTTAAAGAAAATGTTTTTCGCTTCTGTAATAATCTTGAAATAGTTATATAAAAATCTCTTGCTCATTAATTCTTTTAATATGGATTATTGTTCAGCCTGCATAGTAGTCAACCAACGCTAATATTCATTATGTGCCATTTCCAGCCTCAAAAGTTTCTTACATGTTTAGATCATCCGGAACGCCATTAGCTGCTTTTTCCCGGGCTTCATTCAGGGCCTTATCTAAAACTATGTGTCAAAGAGATAGTGTTCAAATACAATTTGCAAACCTGAAACAAAAGCTTGTTTTCTTAGTCAATTAAGCCTGGCTTATAAAGCCTCAAAAAAAATCTACAAAACAAAGAACTGCCTCAGGTAATTTCTGCTTATGAGGATCGAATCTTGTACGTCTCTTTCAGTTTCTTCAAATGAATTATGGTTCTACCCTCGATGCAGCATGGTCCCCGTATCCCACGCTGAAAGCGCTGAAAAGAAAATCCTTCCACCTTACATCCCCCAGGCCTGGAAGCTTTTGAGAATGATATAGCAGTGGATAGGCCATGATGCCATACTGGTTTAATTTATCCTTATGGATCTTTACATCCTTAAGGTGAATGTGGTGTAATCGATCGCTATAATCATAGATGGGCTGAATTTCATCCATATGTTGCCAAACCAAGTGGGAGGGATCATAATTCAATCCGAAGTTTTTATTCGGAATGATCTCAAACATCTTATCCCAGATAGCTGGTGTTGTGGCCAGGTTCTTACCGCCAGGCCATTCATCGTTTGTAAAGATCATCGGACAGTTCTCAATCCCAATTTTGATACCGAGGTTTTCTGCATACTCAATAATAGGAGGCCATTTTTCAGCAAAAATCTTGAGATTATCCTCAACACTTTTTTTCGGATCGCGTCCGATAAATGTATTTATCACCGGGATCCCTAATTTGGCAGCAGCAGAGATTACTTTCTTTATGTGCGAAAAAGCTTTTTCAGAAACCTCAGGATCAGGATCCAGGGGATTCGGATAATAACCCAGCCCGGAAATGTATACTCCCTTTTCCATCAGAAAATTATTTATATAATGAATCCTGGCATTATCCAGCTCATCCACGTCAATATGAGTAACACCGGCATATCGCCTTTCCGCCTTGCCTACTGGCCAGCACATTATCTCCACACATTTGAATTTTTTCTTGCCGGCGAAAGTGATCACCTCTTCGAAACTTTTATCGGCCATGATGGCACTTACAAAACCTAAATCGTGCATAATATTTAATCTTTAATTACTGATGGTATCTTTATATTGGATCTGCAAATCTTTGAGTTCTGACTTTAACGATTGGATCAATTCCTGATATTCCGGTACGTCGATTAGGTTATTCATCTCCTTCGGATCGCTTTTCAGGTCGTATAATTCCCATGCATCGATATCATTGTAAAAATGGATCAACTTATATTGATCGTTCCGGATACCATAATGTCTTTTCACGCTATGTGCTCCTGGATATTCATAATAATGATAATACAATGATTTCCTTAAATCTCCTGAATTTTCACCTTTCAGCAAGGGAAGAAGAGATAATCCCTGCATATCACCGGGTATTTCCATACCTGCAAGATCCAGGAAAGTAGGGGCGAAATCCAGGTTTTGTACCAGTTGAGTGGCTATTTTTCCTCCATCCATCATATTTGGCATTCGTATCAGGAGCGGCGTCCTGAATGATTCTTCATACATGAACCTTTTATCGAACCAACCATGTTCACCCAGATAAAATCCCTGGTCAGATGTATAAACAACCAATGTATTTTCGCTTAAGTTCAAATCATCCAGAAGATCCAGCACCCTCCCCACATTTTCATCCACGGAAGCGATACACCTGAGATAATCTTTTATATACCGTTGGTATTTCCAGATTGCGGTTTCTTCCTGAGTCATGCTGCCACTTGTGTAGATCTCATTCCTGGGATTGTAAAATGCATCCCACACAGTTTTTTGTTGATCGGTCAAGAGCTTTCCATAGTGCCAGGCATATAATTTATCTGCCCAGTTGTCTACATCCGGATCGTCAGGTAGTACTTTAAGGTCCCATTGGTCCCGCATATCCCTTGCAACTTCCATCTCCTGTTCCACGGCTGCAGCAGATCTGGTCTTATAATCATCGAAATAGTTATCAGGAACAGGAAGGTCTTCACCATCGAACATCGTTAAATGCTTTAGATTAGGCATCCAGTTGCGGTGAGGCGCTTTATGATGTAGTAGAAGACAGAATGGACTGTTATCGTCATTTCTTGATTTTAACCAGTCAATGGCAATATCCGTGGTGATATCGGTTACATAACCCTCAATTTGAACCGTATCCTGATCGCTTATGAAGAAAGGATTGTAATACTCTCCTTGCCCTTTTAATATATTGAAATAATCAAATCCGGTCGGAGTGGACTTCAGGTGCCACTTGCCAATCATAGCTGTTTCATATCCTGCTTTTTGCAGCATTTTTGGGAATGTAGGTTGTGAACCATCAAATGGGAGCAGGTTGTCCAGTACACCATTTAAATGACTGTGTTTACCTGTCAGCAATACAGCACGGCTTGGAGCACATATTGAATTGGTAACAAATGAATTTTCGAATAAAACACCTTCTTTAGCCAGACGGTCGATACTGGGGGTTTGGATAAGACCATGCCCAAAGGCACTGATGGCCTGATAAGCATGATCATCCGACATAATGAATACGATATTAGGTTTTTTATGGGCTGTTTCTGTTGGTTGGTTTGTGCAACCTATTGCTAAATAAATTAAAAATAAATATGCTAAAAATTTCATCTTTTTAAATTTAGTGAAAGCAGCTTTCAATTATACTGCCCGTTAAATTAAAACAAATGATTAAAAATTTGAAAGGGATCGTTTATTGATTTTGTAAAATAGTTCTTTTACGGAATTACTATTGCTGATCATTTAACCGGTATTCATCTCTTTCCTTACTTTCATTCAGCATATCATCAACATTATCCAGCTCAGGCGAATCTTCAATTGCTGTCCAATCGAAATTCTCATCAAATGGATCGAGTGCATCCTGTGGCTTGAATATCCTTTCATCAACTTTTATCGCTGAATATGGGGTAAAATCAGGCTGATCGGTGAAGAAATCAGCCAGATCGCTGGCAGCTGCATCATATTGATTCAAATATGGTAGGCCAAGGACATTCCAAAAAGTTTTAAAAAGGCTTCCAAAACTATAATGCATATGACTTACAAAATCTCTTTTAACATAAGGAGAAATGACCATCAGAAGACTTCTGTGTGCATCAATATGGTCTACTCCATTCTGTGCATCATCTTCCGTAATAACGATCATCATATTTTCCCAATATGGTGTATGAGACAGGAACTCAACAATTCTGCCAACAGCGAGATCATTGTCTGCCATATAACTCTCTCTGTATGGAAATCCTGCTTCCGGCCTGTCACCGGCACCGTGGTCATTAGGAATAATTACGGTTATTAAGGAAGGCATTGCATCTCCACTATTTATCCATTTTTCATTAAACTCCTTGATGAACATATCAATTCTGAACTGATCTGGAATGGCCATATTATAGGTAGGATAGGTTCTCGAAGTTCGTTCAAAGATAGGCTGAGGAACCGGAAAATTGATGTAATGCCTAATGCCAGTATATTTGAAATCTTCCTGGTAAGAAGCCGGTTCAAACATAATACTAAATCCAAAATTATAAAAATCGACCTCATTTCGTTCAAGGTGATCCCACATAGAACCCGCTTCATTATAATCTTCCGGGTAAATTGCACCAGCCGATCCGTTCATGGCATATACGCCCGGAGCTTTAGAATCCGATAGATACGTTCTGTTTCCACCATAACTTGCAGCGGTGCTGGTTTCTACCCATTCATTGGGATAGGTATTTACCAGCCAGCGATGACCATCGGCAGAAACGTCAGCATCAACATAAAAATTATCAGAGATAGCAAACTCCTTAGCAAGTTTCAGATGGTTCGGCATTACCGTAATGATGTCTATTGATTTTGACATTCCGGTTAGTAACGGATGAGACCATCCATACCCATATCTTGCTATTTTGGGAAATCCTTTGCCTTTTTCAAGCTGCCCAAATACCTCATCATAGGTTCTGTTTTCCTTTGAAATAAATACAATATGCTTTATTGGGGAGGTCTTTTCTCCTGGGTAAGAGGGAACCGGATTATCGTGACGCCATTCCAGTTCAGGCGAACTCGACTTAAGCATCCTGAAGTTGTTCTCAATAACTTTATCTGTAAGTATTTTCAATTCAGTATCATCAGGAACAGGTATAACAGATACCGATCCGCGCATAAGGTTTCCTATATAGCTACCATACAAAAAGGGATCGAATTTTGGGCCGGCATTTGGTCCACTTCCATATCCTTTGGCATTGGCTACTATGATTTTTGTCCATCAGGTGTCACTTTAAGTTTTGAAGGAAACCAGCCGGTAGGAATATGACCTAATAGCTTAAATGATGGAATGTCTACTAACCCCAACAGCATTAATCCCAGATTCTGCAACATATAATCTTTTTTGGTCCGGAGAAATTGCCAGTCCAAAAGGTATAATTCCCCGGAAAGAGTTTAATTCTTTTATCGAGGTATAGTGGGATATGATCTACAACTGGCATCACTCTTTGATATCAATAACCGAGATATTATCATTGTTGCCATTGCTTACAAAGACATAATCATCAGTTGCTACCACGGAATTGGGGCTTGAACCACCAACTGCAGGGATACCTTCTACCATGGCACCCACCAGGTGCCCTGTTTTATTCCTGGCTGACACATATGGATGGGTGGGGTCTGTCAAATCAATGGTAAAGACCGAAAATGCCTCAATGGCATTTGGATCACCTAATCCCGGGACAGACATGGAATCGTTTTCGATGCCTTTGGCTGCCTCTTCCGTACCATATCCAAAAGGCGGAAAGTCCAGTCCTTTCTCCTTTATATTCTCTTCTGTGATACCGGGTATTTTCTTATACTCATACATGCCAACATTGGCCACATATGCTTTTTCACCATTGGGGGCGAGTGCTATGCCAAATGGATACCTGCCTACAGGTACATTATGAAGTATTCTTTTGCTATTGATATCGAGAATAACTACCCTGAAGTTTAACTGGTCAACTACATACAAGAGGTTTCCATCATTACTGATCACCATGTCTCCCAGGTATCCATTTGAGTAATCAATAATATCGTTTTTCAATGAGCAGGAAATAGAATCTAACTTATTTCCAGTGGCGAGGTCGAACATATAGATTTTATTTTCCTGCCCACCGGAAACATAAACTGTTTTATTATCATTGGAAATGGCCAATCCCATAAAAACAGCAGACAATACACCATCATCGGTAAAATTCCCTGCAGGAACCTGTTGTATCTCAGGTTTAGAGGAAGTTATGTTTCTTAAAATGGTTATTGAAAGAGGATTTGTTCCTGAATTGGCTGTTACTGCTGTGTTGCCATCAGGACTTAAAACCAACCCAAAAGGGTGAGGAGCAACATCATAACTATTGCCGTAAGGTTTAATAAGTCTTCCATTGGGTATAATTGTATTACTGTTTTTATCGATTTGAATATAAATTTCTCCCGCAGGTGCAGTTAATATCCAGGGATCAATTTGTTTTTGTTTCACAACCCAGTGACAGGAACAATAGACTAATACAATTGTTTCACTGGTAAAACTCTCATATCAAAAACCTTTAAATATGCTAAAAATTATCACTCAATCACTTCCTTTTCAAAATCGGTTGGATTAACCCAGCCTGCCTTAACTCGTGTCACCACACATAAACCTTTCATAGAAATTCCTGTCCTGTTCATTGGCATAAATATATGAATCAAAGATGTCTCCATTCCCAAGAATTCTTGGGTCCTCTTGCTGAGCCAGCTTTTCTCCGAGCTCATTATTTAATATGGTTTTCTGAATTCACTCATTTCCGCAGAAAATGCCAGATTATTCAAACAGAAAGGATCCTCGTTGATATTATAAAGCTCTTCTTCAGGCCGTTTTCCAAAATTCAGGTCCCAGTATTTGCTTGATCCATTTTGACCTGCGCTCATTCAAGTATAACTGTTTTTGTTGGACTCCCGTCAGTATTCAGGTATCCAGTTACCGGGTTTCCTGCGGGCCATCTTTCAGGTCTGAAGTTCCGCAGGTAGAGATAACCGTTTTTAATTATACCCCTCACCGGGTAACCGACATCTCCAGGCCTGCCTACATCATGTTTTTCTTTACCGACAAGCACGAAAATTTCTGTAATCGGTTATTGTTCCTTCAGCACTTCGGAATAAAATATATCGGAAAGTGATTTTTCCTGCAATGGCTTGCATCCAGCGGTTTCATCCGGAAGGCCGGCGATTTCAAGAAAGGTAGGAGCAAGGTCAATAAAATTTACAAAATCGTCTACTTTTCGACCCGGGTTCATAATGCCCCCTTTCCACATTATCGCAATGGGGAGGTGGTTTGAATATTCATAAACCTGTCCCTTTATACCCTCGGGAAATGGCATTCCGTTATCTGATGTTACAATAACCACTGTATTTTCCAGTTCTCCTTGTTCTTCCAGCAAGGTTAGCATTTGCTGAAGATGATTATCAAACCATTCAATTTCATACGCATAATCCAGAATATCCAGCCTAATGCTATCCTCTTCAGGCCAGAAAGGAGGCACTTCTTTGATCTGATCAATGGATTTTCCGCCAAAATTTACACCCGCCTTGAATTCATATGCCCTGTGGGGTTCTGTACTGCCATACCAGAAACAGAAGGGTGTATTGTCGGGTCTTGCTTCAGAAAAGATTTAAAATTCGCAGTATAGTCATTTGGATTAATTTGTCTAGCAGGCGGAGTATGACTTGCTGATCATTAAATGGTTTGCCAGTTAATTGCCGTTTTTTCCCATCAATCTCCCCGGCAACTTTCCCTGGGCGCCCAGCCTTTGGCAGTATAACCTACAAGATATCCGTTTTCCCGAAGCGATTCTGCATAGGTTTTAAACTTGTCGGGGAAATACGGCCAGTGATTAGCAGCTTCTTCCAGTTGCCATGAATTTCTCCCTGTAAGGATACAGGATCTCGAAGGGGCACATTTAGCATTAGGTGTATAGGCAGTTCATAAAAAGAATGCCTTCCCGGGCAACACGGTCAAAGGCCGGTGTCTTAACCCACTCGGTTCCATAGGCACCCATATGAGGAAAAGATGCATCGTCTGCTATGGCAAATAATATATTGGGTCGCTGGTTCCCGGATCTGCAGGGGGATGACAATAAGAAAATAGGTGAACCAGGCAATAAAAAATGATAATACGTTTCATGATTTTCAGATAATAGACCAATCTAAAAAGTATTGGTATTGAATTTTAAAAGTATGTTTTGCATTTGAAATTCCCAAATTAAAAATCTGCCCAGTTCTATGTTTGAATAATATTTCTTTTAAATTTACACAGAATCTATTTATAAGATTTTTTTAATCAGACTTTCGGTCCCTGATTTTTATGAAAAATATAATCCGGACTTCTGCTTTTCATAAAATACATTCATTTCAAATACTAAGACAGGAAAATGAATAAAATATTAGCAAAATTAATAATAGTAGTTGCGGGAGCGCTAACTGTGGTATCATGTACTAACGATGTTCAAGATTTTAGCAAAGATTTAATTCTTGAAAAAAACTGGCAGGTATTTTCATCAGCTGATGTTTCAGTTGATGGAAGTATTATTTCAGAACCTGATTTTATAACGGATAAGTGGTATAACACTACAGTTCCGAATACGGTATTATCTGTTATGGTTCAGAATGGTGTATATGAGGATATATTTATGGGTGATAATTTTGATAAGATCCCTAAAGAACAGTTTGAAGTACCCTGGTGGTACCGGACATCTTTTAATCTAAATACGAAGGACAGTAAGCAAAATTATCAGCTGATTTTTGAGGGTATTAACTATAAAGCCAACATATGGTTGAATGGAAAGCTGATAGCGGGATCCGAAGATGTGGAAGGGTGTTTTAGAATATTTGATTTCCATGTTACTGATCACGTACGAAAAGGAGAGAATGTACTTGCTGTAGAGGTAATACCACCTGTCTTGGGTGATCTGACCATCGGATTTGTAGACTGGAATCCCTGGCCACCGGATAACAACTTGGGCCTATGGAGACCTGTAAAATTATTAAAATCGGGTCCCGTATCCATGAAGCATGTATTTGTGAAGCCAGATTTGAATACAGAAACATTGGAAGAAGCCTCGCTAACCATCTCTGCTGAGTTAACAAATCATTCCAATTCCGATGTTGAGTGCACGATTCGCGGAAGCATTGATGATATATTGTTTTCTCAAGATATATCTTTAGAAAGTGGTGAAACCAGAAAGGTAATTTTCAGTCCTGAAAATTTCCCTGAATTGAATATTGAAAATCCACGCATCTGGTGGCCAAATCATCTGGGAACTCCCGAACTATATTCAATGGAAATGAATGCATCAATCGGTCAGAATATATCAGATCAGGCTGCCGTACGGTTCGGTATCAGAGATGTTAAGGATTATATTAATGAAAACGGTCATCGCGGTTATAAGATTAATGGTAAAAAAGTACAGATAATGGGCGGCGGCTGGGTAGATGATGTGCTGCTGGCTGATCCGGATGAAAAAATTGACGCGCAGTTAGATTATGTGAAAGAAATGAACTTGAATACCATTCGTCTGGAAGGATTCTGGGGCAGAAACAAAAGAATCTATGAAAAGGCAGATGAAAATGGGATCCTTGTTATGATTGGCTGGAGTTGTCAATGGGAATGGGAGGGATATTGTGGCCGCGAGGAAGAAGAATTTTTGATGATCAATACACCGGAAGAGTTTACTGCCCATGCCAGGGCTTATATGGATCAGGTAAAATGGTTGCGTAACCATCCAAGTGTATTTTTGTGGGTTTATGGTAGTGATAAGCTGTTACGACCCGAGCTGGAGACTATTTTGAACGAATCGATCCTGGAGGAAGATGGTACAAGGCCTATTCTTGGCAGTTGCAAGTACCAGGAAAGTGAGATTACAGGTCCTACAGCTGTTAAAATGTTAGGCCCCTATCATTATGTTACCCCCAATTACTGGTATTTGGATACGCAGAATGGAGGTGCTTACGGTTTCAATACAGAAACTGGTCCGGGTTTACAACCTCCAGTACTAGAAAGTATCAAAAAAATGATCCCCGAACAGGACCTTTGGCCTCTGAATGAAATATGGGATTATCATACCGGAAGGAATGAGTTTGCATCATTTGAGTTGTGGATAAACCCGTTTAAGGGTAGATATGGTGAGTCAGCTGATGTCGAGGAATTTGCATTTAAAGCACAAATGTCAAACTATGAAGCTGTAAGGGCAATGTTCGAAGCTTTTGTTGTCAATAAACATAATGCTACTGGTGTCATACAATGGATGCTGAATTCCGCTTTTCCAAATATGCTCTGGCAACTTTACGACTGGTATCTGATGCCAACTGGCGCATATTTTGGTACTAAAACTGCCCTTCAGCCGGTTAATATCATATATAATTACGGAGATAAAGATATATATATTTCTAATGTCTATAATCACCCTGTAGAAAACCTTACCGCTGAGATCCGGACATTTGATATCAATAGCAAGGAGATCTTTTCCAAAATACTACAAGTAGAAATTGAAGAGAATTCTTCTACAAAAATCTTTGATATGCCCAGGATTACAAGTCCGACAATCTACTTTGTGGATCTCCGACTCAAAGACCAGGAAGGTAATTCAGTTGGACAAAACTTCTACTGGTTATCGACTAAGGAAGATGTATTGGATTGGAAAAATACGCAATGGCATGTAACACCCAATAAGTCCTATGCTGATATGACAGGTATATACAAGATGCCTAAGGCTAAAGTTGAAGTACAGTTTTCAAGTGCAGAGGTAGGTGACAGGGTAGAGGTACCGGTGATTCTTAAGAATATATCAGATAATATAGCTTTTTTCACTGAACTCACCTTGAAAGATAATAGTGGAGCTGCCATCCTTCCGGTATTCTGGGAAGATAATTATGTGAGCTTATTGCCAGGTGAGGAAAGAGAGATCAAGGGATATATAAACCGGAAAGATTATAAAGACGACACCATCTCTTTAGGCTGTATTTTCTGGAACATGGAACAATAAAATATTTATAGATAAATAAAATATTAAACGATGAATACCACCGATACACAAAGAAGTTATTTCAAGGTTTTTCTTGTCATCCTTATATTTTTTGTTATATCTTTTTTAACGAATATCCTGGGCACCCTGAATCCCAGTGCATCAATCAGCTATTCTTTGAGCGAAACCCTTGCGGGATTCCTGCCTTTTTCCTTTTTTATAGCCTACGGGGTCATGTCGATCCCTTCAGGATTCCTGGTAGAGAAATACAAAGAAAAGAAAATGTTGATCGTGGCTTTTATACTTGCGCTGATCGGATCCATTGCTTTTGCCAGTTTCCCCACCTTTAGAATTTATATTATTTCATTATTTACCATAGGCGCCGGCATGGCCATGCTTCAGGTGATAATAAATCCATTGTTAAGGGTTGCAGGCGGTGAAGAGAATTTTGCTTTTTATTCTGTCATTGCTCAGCTTGTTTTTGGATCGGCGTCCTTTGTCAGCCCGAAAATGTATTCATGGCTGGTTACCGGGATTGCTGACGAAACCAATACGAATCCATTCATTTCAACCATTTCCGGTCTTGTTCCGGAATCCATGTCTTGGGTATCGGTATACTGGGTATTTGGACTGATCAGTATGGCCATGGTTGTTTTAATTTTGTTTACCCGTTTCCCAAAGGTTGAGCTGAAGGAAGATGAAAAAGTGGGAACGAAAGAAAGTTATTTAGATCTGTTTAAAAACAAATATGTCATTTTGTTTTTCCTGGGAATCTTTGCTTATGTTGGAACCGAACAGGGCGTATCCTATTGGATGTCTAAGTTCCTTTCTCAGTATCACGGATATGATTATGAAACAGTGGGGGCCAATGCTGTAGCCAATTTCTGGGGATTGATGACCATTGGAGGATTGCTGGGATTGATTTTAATTAAGCTGCTGGATAGTAAGCTGGTTTTAAGGTTGTTTACTCTGGCTGCCATCATAAGCCTTTTGCTGGCCTTACTTGGAAGTAGGACGCTTTCCCTATATGCCTTCCCATTAGTAGGATTTTTCATGTCCGTTATGTATCCTATCATTGTATCACTTGCCTTGAATTCTGTTTCAAAGCACCATGGATCTTTTGCAGGAATCCTCATGACAGGTATTATGGGAGGTGCCGTTGTTCAGTTGTTGATTGGAGGGCTTAGCGACCTGACTACATTAAAGTTAGGGATGATGTTTAATTTTGTTACCCTTGCGTATATTTTCAGCATAGGAATATGGGCGAAACCGCTTGTTTCTAATAAAACCATTAGCTTTCGAAGAAAAAAATAATAAAAAATATTAATAAAACTATAGATTTTCAAAAAGCGCTAGAGATATATTCATTATATCGACTTGTGAAATAACTGCGGATTACGAATCTCATTGATTGATACCTTAAACTGTAATCGATGATTTTTTATATATGTTAGTAGAGCTTATACCTTAACCCAACTCTGTTTTTTATTACTCTCGATGATCTTTTCACATAAGATCAGTTCACGCAATCCATCTTTAAATGTTGGATAGCTGGGATTTTCAGATCTTCCATTCCTCACATCTTCATAGATCTCCTTAAAAATCTGCTTTGCTGGTATCCGGGAAACCTTCATTATGTCCCACCAGGGAATGAGATTACATTTCTGCTGTCCTCATGAACAATAGAAGGATCACGCAATAGTATTTCATTGGCAGCATCTCTTTTGCCAACCCAAAGTTCATTTGGATTCTCCGAATTCCAGGCAAAAGTCTTACCGGATCCTGCAATTTCCAGTTTTAACTGGTTTTTACGACCCGCAGATACCTGACTGACTGTCACGACACCTTTGTTGCCATTGTTAAATCGCAACATGACTGTAGCATAATCCTCAGTTTCAATCGGGACATCTTCATAATCTTCAGGTTTCAATAATTTCCCTGAATAGGTTTCAACTGGCTTCAAAGGCTTTTTTCTGGTAGGATGAATAGTAGAAAAGTCGGCCATTACTTCCGTGATCTCAAGACCAGTAATATACTCCAGTAAAGTCCATCAAATGTGATCCAATATCTGCAATTGCCTTTGGATTCACCTGACTTATCGGCTTCGAGTCTCCAGTTGTAGTCGGTTTCATAGAACAACCAATCCTGCAGGTAGGAACCGATCACAGAGTATACTTCCCCAAGTTCTCCTTTCAAACGGGCAGCGCGCATATGACGGACAAGGGGATAATACCTGATGTTAAAATGAATTGCATTAACCAGTCCGGATTTGAGGCCCAGTTCATTTAAATAAACCGCCTCATTAATAGTCATGGCGAGGGGTTTCTCACACACCACATGGAGGCCGTGTTTTAAAGCATCCTTGGCCATAGGATAATGTAAATTATTGGGAGTGCAAATATGTACACATTCAATTCCCGGGTGGTTTATCAACTCATCGAAATCGGAGTAGAAATGTTTGATACCAAGTTCTTCAGCTTTTTTTTCAGCTACTTCCAGGGATACATCAGATATGGCCACTACCTCAACTCCCGGAACTCTTCGTAAAGCTTCAACATGTGCCGGACCGATAAAGCCAAGACCGGCTACGGCGGTTCTTATAGTTTTCATTGAAAGGCAAATTTCAGATATCTAAGTTTATACATTTAATTTATAATGTAATGTTCTAAATGTAAAACTTTAGATTGTTTTAATAACTAACTGTATTTATAAATCTGCTTTATCATCCTATATATACTGGTGTGAATTGAAAATACCTTATTAAAGCATTGATGGATCAAACATCCATCATATAGGTTAATAAATCCAAATTCCCTTTTTTGTCTTTAACAATAAGTATGTTTTTGTCTATGTGGGAAATAATCTTTTCGGCAGTACTACCTAGAAAAATTGAGGCTGCGGGGGTTCTTCCTTTTGAACCAATAACAATTAAATGTACTTTCTCATTATCAGCAGTTTTACTTATCTTTTTGACTGTATTATCATTTTTATCAAGTGTGTAAATAGTTTTTAAATTTGAAGAATCTATTTTTGCCTCCTTTAAAAGCTTATCCATTTTTTCTTCTGCGTTCTTTTTCATTATCTCTGCAAACTCTTCAAAGGATTTACCGCTATAATGATACCCGGATGGGACACGGTATACATGATGAATTACAAGCTTGGCATCATTAGCATCTCTGATTATTTCTGCAATTTTCGTTGCATTCAAGCTACTTTCATTAAAATCGACAGAGACCATCATTTGAAATTCTGAATCCAATGCTTTTGAAAAGGAATTGGATATTAATGCAATTGAGCATTGGGCAAGATTTGCCATTTTCTTTGCAAGCCGACCCGAGCCATCCTTTAAGGGTTTTTTACCCATTACAAGTAAATCAATCTCCTTGATGTTCACTTCTTTCAATAGAATCTCTTCTGGATTCCCCTCCATTACCAATATCTCAGATTTAGGAATTAGATCTTTCGCTAGATATTGAGACATCTGTTCCTTTATCACATGTTGTATATTCTCATCCATAGGAGCAAGGCAATCAGGATATTTTTCAATGATCTCAGGAGGCCATTCAAGCGTTTTTGTTACATTAACAAAATATATTTTGTCAATTTTAATTCTGGAACATATATGCGAAACAAAACGGAATAAGATTTGGTCAATATTGGACTGATCGAGTGCAACCAGTATTCTTTTAAATTGATACATATAGCCTATATTATAATATAAATTAAAGTCCTAGAAATGTTAATTCAATAGGTTGTGAAAAGATACTAAAGTTTGGAATAGTTCCAAAAAAACACTTATCATTTTTGGAAGAATTAGAACGTGAGCCTTTGATTTTATATTTCTGCTATCCTAGATCTCGTTCTCGTATTTTTCACGTCCGAATCAGTCAGAGCTGCATGAGCAATATCTGCTTGTTCAACCATCCGAAAATCTTACATGCATTCACAAAAAAATCTGTCCCTTTTTCAGTAGATCTGATAATAATTTCGATGGAATAAATTCAATTTTATATATATTGAATAAAATTTAGAATATACATATTGAAGCGGTAGCCATGAAATCTAAAACGATCATTATATCCAGCATAATATTGACTATGTGTTTCAATACCTGTCAAAAGCCTTCACAAACCTCCTCAGGCGAATATCATATCGAAATGCAGGATGATCGTTGGATTTTGCTAAAAGATGGATCACCTTTTTATATCAAAGGAGCTGTCGCAGGAAGCTATTTTGAAAAGATAACAGAATATGGTGGCAATTCAGTCCGGATCTGGGGTAACTACGAAGAGAGTCTAAATAAAGCACAAGAGTATGGATTGACTGTTATGGTTTCACTCCCGGTCAGTGCGGAAAGATATGGAATGGATTGGAATGATACCGTAATGGTAGAAAAGAACATTCAGGAAGTTTTGGCTATAGTTAAAAAATTCAAAGATCATCCTTCAGTTATGCTATGGTCACTTGGAAATGAAATAGATTGGATACCTCCGGGAATTCCATACAACCCGAAATTATGGGATTGGATTGAATATATGGCTGCTAAAATTAAAGAGATTGATGCCAGACACCCTGTAATGACAGTAGTTGGCAGTTCGGATTTCGAGCAAAAAACAAAAGAAATTGCCAGTCAGTGTCCCAGTCTTGATTTGATGGGTCTGAATCTTTATGGTGATTTTAGCAATGAAACCGCCATAATGCGAGAATATTGGAAAAAGCCATATGCCATCACTGAATGGGGCCCTCATGGGCATTGGCAAAGACCTTATACTGAATGGAACGCCCCTTTAGAAGAATCCAGTACTGAAAAAGCTGAATCATATCATCATAATTATACGCAGGTAATACAAAAAGATAAATCTCATTGCCTCGGATCTTATGTTTTTCTCTGGGGACAGAAGCAGGAGATAACGCATACATGGTACGGCATGTTCAGTCAGGAAGGACTGGAAAGCGAATCGGTAGGTGTTATGCACAGTCTTTGGAGTGGTTCACCTCCTTCCAATACAGCACCGAAAGTTAGTGAATTATTGATTGACGGGAAACCCCGGAAATTAAATGTATATCTTGGAAAGGGGAAATCATATACCGCAACTTTAGAAGCAGAGGATGATGAAGATGATTTGACTTTCCACTGGGAAATAAGAAAAGAAGTTGATCCCGCACCATATGCCGGTCAGGGAGAAGTAGCTGAAGAACCAATTCAGGGATTGATCGATGATCCCGGTAATACGACCATCCAATTTACTACACCAAAGGAGGAAGGAGCATACCGTTTATTTGGTTATGCCTTTGATGGGAAGGGTCATTGGGCTTATGCCAATTTTCCGTTTTATTGCAAATAGATTTGGAGGATAATCACAAATCACCAATCACTCATTCACCAATCACCAAATCACTAAATAATCTAAGCTCTCCAGGGCCGTGTTCTGTTCGTTTTCACATCAGCATCAGCCAGGGCATCAAGGGCGATATTGGCATCTTCAACCATCTGGAAATCATACATACCTGCACAAACAAAATCTGCGCCTTTTTCAAAAGCATATTTGAAAGCAGCCCTTGGATGAATGGAGCCAGCAGCCATAGTTTTAAAGGCGATCCAGGGTTGAGGAAGACTTTCCATATATTCCACTGTTTTTTCTATGTTGAAACAATACATATTATCATGCCATTCTTCATGCTTAGCTGACCAGTAGTCATGATGATGCAGTGTTTTCATCCAGAAATCAGGTTCAAATCCAGCATCTACACAGGCCTGAATGGTTTCAATATGATGCGCACCAATTCCAAGGGTTACATTATTGTCACGAATCAATTTAATAGCACCTTCAATTGCATCCGGTTTGCCATTTTTCATATAATAATCGGCGGTTTCGCCCTGGATATAACATGCGGCAGCACCATAATCAATAGCCCTCTTAATCCTGTCAAGGTATTCATCATATGGAGTGGGGTATATCCCATTATCATATTCCAGGCCAGCGCAGTCTGAAATAAACTGGATCTTCCCTATACCTCTTTTCCAATATTCTTCGATCATTGTGGCCATAATTGGATTTGTCAACAAAGTATTGATGCCGCATTTTTCAGCAAGAAGCAAGGTGGCAAATATTTTATCCCGGTGATGGTACGCTTTCACAAGCTGACTGACATAAATCAAATCACGTGAATGCGAGTATCCGGAGAGCAGGTTTCCGCCCAGGATCAACCTGCTGAAATCTTTATCTGCAATTTTTGCTAAAGGTATCTGACCCTTCAATTCTTTCAGATGGGTTACGTTAAGGTTTTTTACAGAGGCACCTGTACTGGCATCTACCAAATTCTTCTCTTCATAACTTTCCCACTTTTTCTTTTTCATCAATGCAAATCCAAAAGCGCCCAATACCGGTATTGTTGCCGCACTTTTCAACCATTCCCTTCTTTTAACCTGAGTAGTCGAAACAATCTGACCCTCCTGAGATTCTACACTTTCAGAGAAATCAGTTTCTTTGTCTTTTTTCTTGAACAAATAGGAAAGGCTATCAAGACCCAGGAATTTTCCGGTAGGAATTAAGGCCAATACCCCCAATGCTAATAGTTCAATAAGTGTTTTATTGATGATCATATAATTTCCTTCTGTCGGAATGCCAAATTCCAATCGAATAAAAGGAGGATGTGCTATATAATATAAAAACAACAGGGCCATACCGGCAATAGCCATACCGCGGGTAAATAAGCCGGTCATCAGGCAGAATCCAATAATGATTAGTGCCCAGATATTTATTATATCTACAGCATTTAGCACAGCCGGTGTATCTACTATCCAATGGAATACAGGAGCGAATATCCATCTTGAAGTAGCCATATATTCAGCAGCACTCCAGCCAGGGGTGAACAATTTTGAAAGTCCTTCGAATAAAAAATGCCACCCTATGGCGATCCGAAGCAAGACCAGGACCCACATTATATTTCGGTTTTTCAAAGAAGATTTTACTTTTTCCATTGCGTATAATAATTTGCTAGTTAATTCTATTCCTAAATCTACAAAAAGATAGTAATATTCGGTCTAAAATCAGATGCTTATATTAATTTGGAGGAGTATTTAAACAAAATCATTACCAAAATGGTAATATATTTTGACAAGTTCAATATTCGCGCTTAAAGTATAAAAAATTTTGAGGGATAATTGAAAATGGGAATTTCCTTAGATGCTAGTTGAATATGCCCTTTGAATTACTGTATTATTTAATTGAATTTAAAAGGAAGGTCTTGGATCAGAGGAAAACTTCAAAAAGCCCCGGTATGCCCCAATATAAATGCTGTTATTAGGGCCAAAGGTATAGGTCGCCCAGATATTATTAAACACTTTTTGGTCATAGTTTTTCATTCCCAATGCAAAAGACTTCATCAGAAAAAAGATGTTGTCATTAAATTCCCCCTTTTCAAATTCAGGCCTTATGTAAAATACTTTTCTGCCTGTTTTAAAATCTATCGTTGTTAATTGCCAGTTATTGTATCCGTCATCATCTGATTCCGCACGGTTATATACATAGATCAATCCGGTGTACGTTGACATTTTGGGAGTGGCGGTTTTCCCATCAATGAATTCAATCGGCCAGTCTTCTCTTAATTCGAATAATATCTGTTTCCTGATTATAATCGAAACGATTGATCCCGCCTGGTGTATCATTGTGAAGAATACTAAAAAATCAATTTCAAGAGCATTAAGATCCTTATCCAAAATGAATTTTCAAACTTCCTGATAAGATCAATGTCTTGTTTTGGTGATTATAAATTCAGATATATTATATTCAGGAATGTTTTTAAAACTTTTAAAATGACCGCTTTTTTAAATTCTATCTCTAAGGTGGATTTTATAAAATCAAAGGATTTAATAGTCTCTTTAATTTCCAGTTTAGCAAGAATTAATACCTATTGGTTTTTGAAATATGGAATATTGGTTTTGTTTCTTTTTATTCTTGTTTCTTGCAGGAATGAAAATTCGCAAATAGATGAAAAACCGAATTTCGTATTCATTATCATCGATGATCAGAATATGGAGCTGTCCTGTTTTGGCAAAGAATATATCAAAACTCCCAATTTAGACAGGCTTGCTTCTGAAGGGATTCGGTTTTCTCATGCTTATGTCCAACAGGCGGTCTGCGCTGCTTCAAGAGCCAGTTTCCTGACAGGATTACATCCCCGAAGTACAGGAGTTGAATACCCCTACAGTTATTATTTTGTAGAAGAGGTAATCCCAACTTATGGAACCATAGGGAGTCATTTCTTAAAGAATGGATATGATACCAGATATTTTGGCAAGGTCCATCATGGAGTCGATGAAAAACTTGATAAACCTAATTATTACCCCGGAGGAACACGGTATGTTGATCCTGAAAACATTGAGATTGATAAAACTTTAGGCAATCTTGGAGTACCTCCATATGAAAAATTTGATGGGCCCGACAGCCTGTTCAAGGATGGAAGGATTGCAGATTCTGTACTGAAAACCCTTAATGAATGGAAGCATGAAAAACCTTTCTTTTATGTGGTCGGATTTCAGAAGCCACACTTGCCTTTCAGTTCAGCTCAAAAATACTGGGAACTATATAATCAGGACGCTATCCCGCTTGTTGAAAATCCAAACCGGCCTGAAGGATTTCCTGAAATTGCCAAAAGCAGGTATAACCTGAATCAATACAAATGGGAACATAGTGATCCTGACAGCCTATTTTCAGATGATTATGCAAGGTTATTGCGCCATGCTTATTTTGCTTGTACCAGTTTTGTAGATGCTCAGATAGGGAAGCTTATTGATCAGGTTGAGCAAATGGGGATCTCCGACAACACCTATTTTGTTTATATTTCAGATCATGGTTTTCATTTAGGGGAACAAAATCACTGGGGGAAGACGACACTTTATGAGTCTTCATTAAATTCACCATTGATCATAGCAAAAGAAGGAATGGAAAACCAAGGCGACATATGTGAATCCCTGGTTGAATATGTAGACATCCTGCCAACCGTACTCGACCTGGCCGGTATTGAAATTCCCGATCACCTGGAAGGTGTAAGTACCGTTCCTTTATTGAATCATCCGGAATTGGAATTCAAAAAGGCTGTATTCAGCAGGCAGGAAAGAGATATTATTGGTAGAAAGAAAGGATATTCTGTTCGCAACGAAAGGTATCGATATACAGAATGGCATGACCACGAGGCAGGTGTAATCATGGCCAGAGAGTTATACGATCTGGAATTAGATCCCTTAGAGATGAATAATCTGGCTATCGATCCGGTAAATATGGAGCTAGTTGATGAAATGGCCACAATCCTTGAAGCCGGATGGGAGGCAGCCTTGCCGGATGGCGTTGTTAATCGGTCAAATAATCCTGTGGCACCTCCTGCCTATAGCTGGGGTCCGGAAGGTGTGCCCAGAAGAAAAGTTTGGCATGAAGTATATGGCGGAGACGAAGCTGATGGTTGGCGTAAAGCAGTAGTACTCAGAGGGAATAAAGATGCATCGTTGAATTAGAAGGATTGCCGAACATGTTTATTTGATAAGCATGTTTGCAAATGGCTAAGACAATATAAAACAAAAAGATATTACAAAAAATTCTTCAACTGGGAGGTATTTGAAAATAAAAAACCATAAAGTTGAGAACATTATCACATAAATTTTTTAAATCTTAAATGAACGTAAAATGACTTTAGTTGAAAATTATCCCCTGGCAGTATTTTTTTTCGTCGTAGCCATGATCTGCTGGGGCTCCTGGGCCAACATGCAGAAGGTAGCTGAAAAAAACTGGAGATTTGAATTGTTTTACTGGGACCTGGCAATTGGCCTGCTGGTATTTGCCACCTTAGCTGCTTTTACCCTGGGCAGTATGGGAGATTCCGGACGGCCATTTTTGGAAGATCTGCAAATAGCGGATAGTTCAAGCATAGCATATGCCATGCTGGGGGGTGTAGTTTGGAACCTTGGAAATATTCTCCTTGTTGCCGCTATCGCCGTTGCCGGGATGTCAGTAGGCTTTCCAATCGGGGGTGGGATAGCATGGATTTTGGGCATTATAGTGAATTATATCCTGGTCATGCTTGATCCTGAGAAATCCTTTGAAGGAAATCCAAATGTTTTATGGATAGGTGTCGCTGTAATCGTTATTGCCATTTTCTTAAGTATGCTTTCTTACAGAAGGCTCGCCTCGGAAAAGAAAAAGCCAACCCTTAAAGGGATTATGTTATCTGTTTTTGCTGGTTTGCTCATTGCATTTTTTTATGGTCTGGTCGTAAAATCCCTGGATAATTCTTTTGTTGCGGGTGGTACAGGCACTCTGACACCTTTTACGGGTGTATTCTTCTTCAGCGTAGGGGTTTTCTTAAGTACCATCATAATCAATCCTTTCTTCATGAAATACCCTGTACAGGGTAAATCTGTAAAAATGAGTACTTATTGGAAAGGAAACTTAAAAACTCATATGTCAGGTGTAATAGGTGGTTTTATCTGGATGTTCGGGATGGTTGTCAGTTTTATGGCTGCTGGAGCTGCCAATCCTGCAATTTCCTATGCATTAAGTAATGCTGCTCCAGTAGTGGCCATTTTATGGGGTGTTCTGATCTGGAAAGAATTCAAAGGGGCACCAAAAGGGACTAATTCTTTACTACTGGCCATGTTCATTTTCTACATAATTGGTCTGGTTTTGATAACAGCTTCAAATGGTTAGAAAGTTAACCATCATTTTATATAAAAAATGAAAAATACATTAGGGGTAATTTCTGGTAATCGCAAAATTTTCCCTGACCATCTGGCAACCGATGCACGGAATGATATAGAAATTCTTTTTAATGACTTCGATTTAAAGGTGGAAATCTTCAATACACTACTATTAAAATTTGTGTCTCATCAAAAATGATATGATTATGAAATTTATAAGGAATTATTTCCTCTTATTATTTATCATAAGCTTTTTTCAATGCACTACTCAAAATGATAAACCCAGGGTAATCATAACTACCGACATAAACAATGCCGGCGGTGATCCGGATGATAAACAATCCCTTGTCCATGTTCTCTGGTTTGCTGATGAACTTGACATAATCGGCATAATTCCCGATTACTGGAATGGAAAGGGCTATGAGGCTTCTATGGAGGTCCTTGATACGTACAGGAAAGATTTCGAAGAATTCAATTTCGGAGAAAAAGGATATCCGGATCCCGAATCTGTTGAAAAGCGGTTTGCCGGGGACCCTCAATCCGCCAGAGATATGATCATTCAGGAAGCAATGAGATCCAGTGAACCAATTTATCTCCTGATATGGGGGCAAATGACTACCTTTCAAGAAGCCCTTTTCCATGCTCCCGAAATTGCAGAAAAGGTTAGAATACTGACGATAGGAACAGGAGTAAAATATGGGCCTGCTGATGAGCAGGTAGGCGAGGAATGTGATGTGGTAAATTGGAATGGCAAGGGTCGGAATGAAATTTATAATGATCCAAGATTCGATAAACTCTGGTGGCTGGAAAGTAACTGGACCTACAATGGCATGTTTATGGGTGAAGGCCCCAGGATCATGTTTGAGAAACTTTCTACCTATGGGTCTATGGGAGCATTCATTAAAACAGCCACAAAAGGTCACGATTGGGCTCAGTATTTCCGTGTTGGCGACACACCATCGGTACTATATCTGATCGATCCTGGCAACGAAATTGAAAATCCTGAGAAAGGTAGCTGGGCTGGAAAATTTAAAAAACCTTTTCCAGAGAAACGACCAAATTACTGGACTGACGACAATGGTGACATCTTCTGGGATTATGCAGATCCCTGCAACACCTGGGGAAATGTGGAAGAAATGTATGCGTATAATAAAAATACTTTGTTCATACGAAGACAAAGCATGTATGATGAATTAATAAATAAGCTTGATCAGCTGTATAAATAAGTAGTTTTCTAAATTAAATTTTCTAAATTGAATTCTGGGATTTCGATTATTCTGTTTATAATATCTTGAGATTTTTTTTGCCTTATTTTTTAAAACTCGATATGAGAATCCTGGATATGTGTTAATTAATATAGAAAAACAATCATGAAAAAGGGCATTATACTATTAGGATTTCTAACCTCTATGGTTTCCTGCACTTCAAATAAAAGTAGTCACGAAGAAAATCTCACTCAATTCAGCAGCTCAGATCTGGTGGATTATCCCATCAGACCGGTTCCATTTACAGCCGTTCAGGTTACTGATAATTTCTGGGCTCCACGAATACAAACAAACAAGGAAGTGACATTGCCCTATACTTTTAGGAAAAGTGAAGAAACAGGGCGGCTAAGGAACTTCGCTATTGCCGGAGGGTTGGAAGAAGGAGAGTTTGAAGGTATTTTTTTCAATGATTCTGATGTTTTTAAAATTATTGAAGGGGCATCTTATACATTGCTTGTGGAAGATGATCCCGAATTAAAAAAGTATCTGGATGACCTTATCGCTACTATTGCGGCTGCACAGGAAGAGGATGGCTATTTGTATACCAATAGAACAATAGACCCAGCAAAAGCCGCAGATGGAGCAGGGGAAGAAAGGTGGACGAACCTGGCTGTTTATCATGAGTTGTATAATGTAGGTCATATGTATGAAGCCGCTGTGGCACACTATCAGGCCACCGGAGAAAGGACATTCCTGGATGTAGCCATAAAAAATGCAGACCTGGTTAATGAGGTTTTTGGACCGGGTAAGAACATGGGAGTACCGGGACATCAGGAAATTGAGATTGGCCTGGTAAAGCTTTACAGAGTAACCGGAGATATAAAATACCTCAAGCTGGCCAAATTTTTTGTAGACCAAAGAGGTAATGAGGATGGACATGATCTTTTTGGCGAATATTGCCAGGATCATGGACCTTTTACAGATCAAGATGAAGCGGTGGGTCATGCTGTCAGAGCATGCTATTTTTATTCCGGCGTGACAGATGTAGCAGCCTTAACCGGAACTGTTGATTATGATAGTGCGCTTCATAAAATATGGGAGGATATCGTTTATAGAAAAATATATCTTACCGGTGGGATAGGTGCCGAACCACGTCATGAGGGATTTGGCCCCGCTTATGAATTGCCAAATGCAACAGCCTATACTGAAACATGCGCAGCCATTGCACTGATGTTTTGGAACCACAGGATGTTTTTACGCAGCGGTGAAGTAAAATATATGGATGTTTTTGAAAGGATATTGTATAATGGTTTCCTGGCGGGGATTTCATTTGAAGGGAATACTTTTTTCTACCCAAATCCACTGGAAACAGATGGAATTGCCACATTTAACCAGGGGGTATGCGGACGGTCACCCTGGTTTGACTGCTCGTGCTGCCCGGTAAACGTTGTCCGTGTCATTCCTTCCATTCCGGGGTATATTTATGCTGTAAAAGGGGAAACGGTTTATGTTAACCTGTATATGAGTAATGTGGCTGATCTGAATATTGGGGAAGACAAAATGTCTGTTCGTCAGCAGACGGGTTATCCATGGGATGGGGAAGTTAGACTACATATTGAATCTGAAAATGAAGTAAAGGCCAATTTCATGCTAAGAATACCTGGATGGTTACGAAATGAAGTCATGCCAGGTGATCTTTATTCTTATATCGATAAAGTATCTCCTTCATTTTCAGTATCTGTTAATGGTAAAAAGATCAAGACAACGTATCAAGACGGATATTTAGATCTTGGAGAACGGATTTGGCGGAAAGGTGATTATATTGATCTGTCGTTTAAAATGGAAGTCAGAAAAGTTGCTTCAAATCCTAAAGTTGCAGCAAATGAAAATAAAATTGCCTTTGAACGGGGGCCAATCGTTTTTTGTGCTGAGCAGGCAGATAATCCTTCAGGCATTTTTGACATACGTATAGATCAGAATGAATCATTTGATTATTTCTACGAGCCTGAACTGCTCGGTGGCCTGGGTACAATAACTGGGCAGTCATTATCAAAAGACAAATCAAGTTCTTTCAAAGCCATCCCTTATTATGCATGGGCCCACAGGGAAATGGGAGAGATGGCCGTTTGGCTTAACATGAATAGACTCATTCGAAATTCGTTAGAATTAATTAAGAACATATATTTCCTGCAGGAGCTTAAATAAATCCGGTGTCCTCCATCTTTATAAACGAAGAATTTATTCCGGTACCCTTATCTTTTGTCCCAAGAAAATTCCATTGAGGAACAGTCGATTGGTTCCATACCATGAACCCCTGAAGTTCGGATTGTCCACAAACATGATCACCCGGCCTCCACCCATTTTACTTACAATAAGAGAAGCAGATTTTTTCAGGTTATCATTCATGTTTTTGTCTGTTATAAATCCATCGATCAGCGGATCTTCAGTATATTTTGCTACAGTAGAATAGGGATTCTTGCTTGGTTTTATCCAGATAGTACTGTTCCTGTAAACCGGGATCTCCTCCTTCATGATATCCAAAACATAGTGGATGCGTCAGATCAAGTTCAACACTGAAAATAGCACCGCCAATCCTTTCTTTTCCGATATGCTCCCTGGCAGTAATATACGGTAACTGTTTTACTATTGTATCCTTCTTTTCTTCGATAAGGATCTCACTGACAAGTTTCTGTTTAATGATCCATTCAGATGCATTACGTATGGTGATCAGGGTATTTCCCAGTGATACCCATGATTTGATCTTTTGCTGCTTTATCGAATCAAGCTGACTATAGCCTCCGGAAACCATAACCATAACATTATACTTATGAAATTCTATTCGATCGAATTGTCTTATCTGAACTTTGGTAACCGGCATCTGCATGCGTGTATCAAGTAAATGCCAGACCTCACCTGCCTCATATGAAGATATGCCTTCTCCGATCAGCATCAGGATTTCCGGTTTCTTTAATGTCATAATATTGCCGCTACCCAGATCTACTCCTGACAGACTGTATCCTGAAGTAGCAGTATGAACTTCAACAGCAAATTTTTCAGTTCCTGATTTTACAAGATTAAATAAAGAGTCTTCCGGTATAGTTTGTCCTTTTGCCGGAATTAACAGAGAGCCTAAATCAAATTGTTTTGTCTGATCACGGCTGGTCGAAATCGTAAATGGTTTAAAGGCAGAAGAAGCTAAAACACCATTATTCTGCAGGTAGTATAAGAAAGCGGGGGCATTATAATCATCCCAGGAAATAATGTAAGCATAATCAGACCGGTCTACTTCCTTCTGTTCAATGAGGCTAGTCATTTCAGTAACCATATCACCTTTTATAAAGCTTCCCGATATCTCTTCGAAAGGCATATTATAAAAGTTGGCCAGTGACCAGGCAGAGGCATCATAAAACACGCTATCCCGGAAATCACTATATGTTTCAAAAATAGATTGGACCATCCTGTATTGAGCTTGTTCTGTTGGTATAATGAATCCAAATTCGGGATCAAATTTTCTTCCCGAAATGGTAATGCCTTCACTTAAATTGTAAACTTCTATTTTATGAAGAAGCAGTTTGTCAATAAAAGCCAGGGTACGGTTTCGGTCATGTTGATCGCCAAACACATAGGCTTTCACCTGGCTTTTTGATGCATTGCTAATAGCAGACTTGAAAAAATCTTTCTGGTAATTATACAACAAAGCTTTATTTTCTACCCCGGCTGTGATAGTAGCCATACTCGATACGAACTGATTTCTGATGGTGAAAGCAAAAGTCAATGTACTGCCATCATCTTTCTTCTGAACATGACCTCTTGAGCTGGCTTGCTCGAACAATAATGCCAATCCGCCCTGTAGATCGGGGTAGGAGGAACCATATCCGGGATATGTCCCGTCAAATACCTCTTTTGTAAAATACAATGAACCGATGCTGTCAAGGCCATCCTTATAGTATCTTCGCAAATGTGTTATTCAATGTAGTATAGTTGGCTTCTGGCATGATAGGATGTAAGGATCCATTGTCTTTCATTGGTTCAAAAAAGTAAGTGCTGCTGGAACCCATTTCATGAAAATCTGTAACCACATTCGGATACCAGTCGTGATACCATTCCAGTTTCCCTCTACTTTCTGGATTAATAGCCAGGTACCAGTCACGGTTCAGATCAAACCAGTAGTGGTTAGTACGACCTCTAGGCCATACTTCATTGTGTTCAGCATCCAATGGATCTCCTACCAGCGGGTTGGCTTTGTACATATTTACCCACCAGGTATGCCTGTCCCTGCCATCTGGGTTGATGGTGGGATCGATAAACATAACAGCGTTTTCAAGTTGATTCTGGATCAGGCTGTTTTGAGAAGCTACAAGGGTATATGCTGTTAGCATGGCGGCTTCAGCGCTTGATGGTTCATTCCCATGAACTCCATAACCAAGGTTAATGAATACCGGAAGGTCTTCTGAGTCAGGATCTTTAACGGAGGGATCGATAAATTGAAGGTGACGTTCCCTGATTTGCTCTAGGCTGGTCATGTTTAGAGGACTTGATACCGTCAGTATTATAAGCGGTCTGAATTCAAAAGTTTGTCCATATTGGGTAATCGAAGCTTTGCTTGAGATCTCAGCTAATTTATTGAAATAAGCTACAATCCTGTCGTACCTTGTATGATGGGATCCCACCGGATAACCCAGGAACTCCTCAGGGGAAGGTATATCAGGATCAAATGGTTTGTATTTTTTTAGAAAGTATTCCTGAGCATTAAGCGTCTGGTTAAATATGGAGGTCAGCAATACCAGAATAATTAATTTAATCTTTCTCATTTGAATTCGGTTTAAAAAATGATCTCTTAAAATTTTGATTGCCTAAAATAGTATTTATCGCTGATAATTTGTCATATCGACAGCCTATTTCTTACTCGTTTCAGGTATTTGTATGGAAATGAATATTCTTTTGAAGTATAGTTTTTAATCTGTTGAAATTTAAGAGATAAAGGATGTTATTTATGCCTTGATTTCAACAATTCTCTTATTTTCTCTGTAATCTCATCTAAATATTCACTGCTATTATTTGAAAGTATAATTATAACATTCCAGTTGTCCAATTGGCGATCAAATAGTGTTCTGAATCCTTCCAAAGTTCCATCATGGTGAACATGATTGGGATCATCCGGGTCTATAAACCACCCGAATCCATAATAAACCGTACTGTCATTTTTAAGGATGGCCGGCTGATAGGCCATTTTCATATAATCCTCTTTAATCAATGAGTTCGACGATAAAGCCTTGTGCCATTTATACAGGTCTTCGACATTGGAAAAAATTCCGCCCCCGCCTGTTGTCCTGAATTGATAATCCGTTAATGTTCCATCCTTCCCATAACCTGTTACTCGCCGTTCCGGTTCTTCTGCAAATTGATCGTAGACAATGGTATTTGTCAATTCAGCTTCTTGAAAAGCATTTTCTGTCAGGTAATTAGCTAAACTTGATCCCGATATCCTGTCAACGAGAATTGATAATAATACATACCCTGAATTGCTATATTTATACTGAGTTCCTGGTTCGAATTCCAGATCATCTATCATAGCTAATTCATGTAGGGCATCTGAATTGGTAAATCCGCTGAACAATTGCGCAAAATTGTAATAGTCTGGGATCCCACTGGTATGATTCAGGAGGTCGCGGAAGGTAATACCATGGTATAATATCCGGCAATTCAGGCAGATGGGGATGGATTGGATCATCAGGTGCAATTGAACCATTCTGGATCAGAAGCAGAATAGCACTTGCTGTATACTGCTTACTTACCGAGGCAAGGTAAAATTGAGACTCGATTGAAAGCGGGCTTTCTTTTTCATGGTTTGATAAGCCAAAAGCGCCTTTATAGATTATCTCACTTGAATCTGCCACGAGGATTGTGCCATCAAATTTTCCTTCATTGTGATAGCCGGAAACCAGGAATTCTATTTGATCCTTCAGGTCATTCCCTGTATTTGAATTATTATCATGATTACATCCACATATCGAAAAAAGTACAATGACTATTGGAACCAGACATTTATTGATTGGGCTCACAGCTTTCAAAGTTGTCACACTTGTATAATTAGGATTCTCAGATTTCATAATCTTATATGTAGAATAACCCGGCCTTCCTTTTTCATAATATTATACTCAGTTCAAAAGGGACTCATTTTATTATAATCATAAATCCCTGGCAATTCAAATTTTTCAAAATCTTCTTCCGCAGGAAAACCGGATTTCCATTTTTAATAGCCCGGTTATCATGGCAATTCCGATTTCCATTTCTCATAACCAGATACCAATTCCTGCAGTATCTCCGGATTTTTATCAGCCAGGTTATTAATTTCTGTCATGTCCTCAGCCATATTGTAGAGTTCCCAGGCTTCTTCATTCGCCCTGACTATTTTCCAGTCACCCTCTCTATACATACGGAACCTATCAGTAAAGCCAGACATGAAATATTCAGGTTGAGGCCGCACTTGACCTAGAAAAACTGGTAACAGAGATTGCCCATCAGGTTGGAGCGAGGATCTGCCATTAATTTCTGCCGGGTAATTGCCTCCGGCAATATCTACGAGGGTTGGAAGGATATCCACCACATGACCCGGTTGATCTGTAATGCTTCCCTTATCTTTGATCTTCGCCGGCCAGCTCGCAATAAAATGTGTATGGGATCCGCCTTCATGGCCAAATTGTTTGAAATACCTGAAAGGTGTATTCCCTGCATTAGCCCAGGCAGCACTTAAGGTTCTGTAACTTTCAGCCCCTCCGGGAGGATGCGTAAAATCCCGATTGCTGTCATAGGGGCATGATCCGTTGTCGGATAAATACATGATCACGGTATTTTCATATATCCCCTTTGCTTTCAGGTATTCAATGATCCTGCCTACATTTATATCGAGGCGATGGACCATAGCAGCATAAACTGCCATCTCAAGATCAAGATCTTCTTTCTCCTGGTCACTAAGTGTTACCCATGGCCTGTACAAGGGGATCTTCTCCCGAATTTCTTCATCTCCTTTCGGATGACCCCGAAACCTGTTGATATTCCCTTCAGGTGGGCTCATCTTATATTTTGGATCGAGAATGCCTTGTTTGATCATTTTATTATAACGGTCTTGACGAATTACATCCCAGCCCTTCATATACTTCCCTTTAAACCTGGCAATATCTTCAGGTCTGGCCTGGAGGGGGTAGTGTGCATTATTATAGGGGAGGTAAAGAAAGAATGGATTACCCTTAGTCATTGCCGTATCAAGGAATTTAAGGGCGTAATCGGTCAATACATCAGTTTTGTATAAGGGCTCGATCTCATTTTTAACTTCCTCAGTGGAAAGTTCGCGGCCATTTAATATGAAAGGATTTGCCATTTTGCCACCTGGAGGGACGAAAAATTCACTGATCTTCCAGAATGTGAAAGTATGGTCAAAATTGTTAACGGAATACGCAGATTCTGGCACCCATTGCTGAAAATGTTCCTTCCCGCACATTATGGTGGTATAACTCGCCTTATTTAATAAATTAGCCACAGACATGCTTCGGTCATCACCTTTATAATGGCCGGTTAGCATAACAGATCTCGTGGGTTCACATTTTGCCATATTGTAAAACTGCGAAAAGCGGATCCCTTCACTGGCCAGTTTGTCAAGATTAGGTGTCATAATCTCTCCACCATAACATCCAAGGTCAGAAAATCCAATATCGTCACCCATGATCAGGACTATATTAGGTTGCTGAATTGTCTGCTCCGGTTTACAGCCTGAATTAAGGTTTAATATCAGTGAATAAAGCAAAAAACCAATAAAGAAATGGTTCGTATTTTGTCTAAACCAACTATCTGTTTTAAAAAATTTCATATGGAATCAAAATTAGCAGGTTAACATTCAAAATCACAGATGGATTCAGTTCCAGAAGATTTTAAACGCATTAAAACTATTTAAAAGCTTCATTCAATGCCCAGCAGGCATACAGATCGTATCCTTTCCATTTACCGTTTGATTGTGCACAAATCTTTTCATGGATTTTCTGAACCTCCTGACTTATGCCTTCGGCTTTGTCTTTATTCAACTCAAAGATTCTTGCAGCCATTAGGGTGACCATTAAATCATCTGCCTTGAGGCTTGATAAAATAACCTCCTGAGCTTCATTATTACATTGATCAAATGCACACAGGGTTTCTGCTACCGCCAGCCTGACATATGGTGACGGATCATTTACAGCTTCATTCAATACATTGACTATCTCTGCTGATGGATTATCAAGGTATTGCATGGTGATAGCTGCCCAGAAACGTACCAAATCTCTTTCATCTTTTAAATAGCTGATTAACAGATCTTTATTTATGTCTTTTTCAAGTAATAGATCATTGGTTTTTAAGATGTCGGGCAAAGGAAAGAATTCCCTGTTCTTTGCAAGTTCATAGGCAGTTTCAGGATTGCAATGAGCCAGTAAATAACCTTCAGGAATAAGACCGGTATCATTTGTTTTCAGCAACCACTTATTCAGTTCATTACGCATTTCAATGAGAACTTCCCTGTAAGCAGGATCCCCTGCAAGGTTATTGGTTTCGAAAGGATCTGCCTCGAGGTCATATATTTCTTCCGGAAACCTCTTAGGCAGCCACATGCTTTTTTGTTCAGGTGTCATAGCGATGGAATTCTTTAATCTCAATAGCTCCTGCATGATCTCAGACTGGTCGGTATAAAAATTAGGTTGAATCAGTGCGAGGTGGGGCAGGAAATTTCTGATATAACTATATTTTTTACTTTTCACCGCCCGGCTGATCTCAAAGGCTTCATCAACCCTGTCGGATGTTGCGAAAACGAATTCGCTTTTTTCAGTGTTGTCGCCCAGAAAAGCCTTTCCCTGCATGTAATCTGGTATATTTATGCCCAGGATATTTAAGACGGTAGGAGGGAAATCCACAAAACTCACGATATCAGATGTTTGTGTACCTGGATTGTACTCTGATAAATACTGATATTTTTCCGGGAGATGTACTATGAATGGAACCTGAATACCCGAATTGTAAAGTGCCCGTTTTGCCCGAGGCATTCCCGTACCATGATCAGAATAAAAAAAGACGATTGTATTGTCTTTTAGACCATCTTCTTCAAGTTGATTAAGAATATCAGCTACTTGACGATCCATTAGGCTGACAAGGTCATAATATCTGGCCCATAGCTTCCTTACATCAGGTGAATCAAAGAAATAAGGAGGGAGTATGATTTCTTCAGGTTTTGTTCTTTCCTCATCGCTTAGTAGGTGACCATATTTATTATAAAATGCCTCATCATCGCCGAATATTTGGGATTGATGTGTTGTTTCAAAATTGAATACACTGAAAAAAGGTTTATTATCCGGACGGTTTCTCCAATGAGCTTCATGACTTGATTCATCCCAGATGGTAGAATCAAAGAAGTTATAATCTTCTTTATAGTTGTTTGAGCAGTAATATCCGTTTTCTCTCAATATGTGAGGGAGTGTTCGTATCGAAGATGGGATCTCAAAATCAGAACGTAAATTTTGAGTTCCCAATGAAGTGGCATAAACACCTGTTACGAGGCATGATCTCGATGGAGCACAAACGGGAGCGGTGGCGTAAGCATTTTGATACAATATGCCTTTTGAGGCAAGATTATCAATATTCGGTGTTTTTGCAAGAGGATCTCCATAACACCCGATCATGGTTGTAATATCTTCACAAGTTATCCAAAGAATGTTTGGTTTCTCGGTCTGCTTATTTTCCTTGGATGGGGTTTGTTTGCATGAACAAAGAACAACAAATACTAAAAAATATACATATGCTTTCATAGATTTCGAATGCTTGATTTTAAAAGTTGCAATTAAGCCAAAATTAATCAGCTATAAAAGCATACCTTTCTGCAAAATGAAGAATTATTTTGCGCAGATACCTTTCAAGTAACTTTTTTCAGATCTGAAGTGAAGATTAAAAGACTTGCGAAGAGCTTAATTGTTCTGCATTTGTTGTTCTCTTAATTGCCGTTCTTTTTCTTCTTTCTTTCGTTGTGCCTTTCCTTTTCCGAAAGATCTATATAAAAGAAAAAACCTAAATTCCAATCAGGAGCCATATTACCCTCTGTATTGGACATATTTGATAGATTTATTCCTCCGTCAAGGCCGAATTCAATTTTGCCTGTGTTGAGCTTGTCACCAAATAGGAGAGATAGAAGTACTTGAGAATCAGCTTGTCTTGGAATAAACCCAATCAGTATAAGAGTAAAAATGATTTTACATGCTGGGATTTTGTTTTCATCAAACGCTATTTATTAGGAAAAAAATAAGCTATCATACTGGATCGGCATATTAAACACTGCAATAGGAAGAGTTTGGGTTACATAATATAACAATTTCCATATAATTAAAAGGATTATAATGGCTCTATAACATCAATTCTTTGGGACGGTATTAACGGTTCCTTGTAAATTTATGTTCTTAAAGGAATTGTCTTTCTAAGACCATGTTTTTAAATATGAGATAAGTCCTGGGATATCCGGGCTTTCCCCATTTTTTACATAAGCACCAGATGTGGCCATACCCAATATCATACTTTCTTCCATTGACAATCCCAATAAAAATCCCAGGCAAAACCCAGCATTAAGATTGTCTCCGCCACCAGTTGAGATTTTAGGTTTCTCAATAACATGCCCCTCAAGATTTATTACTGTATCATTTGTAATCATAATGCTGCGATCCACCGGGTGAATCAATAGCCCTTCAATATTCATAACCGAGTAGATAAACCTACCTTTATCGACAAGTTCAGGATCTTCCGGGATAGAATCAGGATATTCTTTCGACAGGATGGTAAATAACTTGTTGGTTTCATTTTCATTTATTCCAAGGATTACCTTTCCATATTTAGTATATGAATTTATCACGTCCAATACTTCAAGAAGATCTTCTTTGTTTTTCTTAGTAGGATCGGCTAAGTCGAAAAATATAAGGTCCTTTCCTGAATAGCTTGGCATGACTTCATTTAAAATGCCCTTCCAGACATCTGTAGCGTGATCCGGATTGCACCAACCTACGAGTGCAAGAACAGAACTGCTACTCAATCGATCCGTAATAACATCAAGTCCAATCAACTCTCTGACATATTCCCAATTGATCTTTCGGAAGATAGATAACTCTGAAAGGATCATTTTGCCATCATTAAATTCAAGAGCATTTGTTTCGGCCGGATCTCCAATGGATAAAATTTCGACGTTCTTATGAAGACTATTATATTCCGGATGTTTTTGAGGATAACCTGCATTTCCCAGACAAATACTATTTACACCCAGGGCGCCCAGTGAATTGGCCATAATAGTTGAATTGCCACCTATTTTTATTTCCTGGGTTACCAGTTCAACCTGTCCGCTTTTCCCCGCAGCCATATCAATTCGTTGAGCAAATTCTGAAAGCGTCTGATAATATTCGACGGAATCTTTAGTACGAAGCTTAACTGCCTTCTGGATTTTATCAATATATCCGTCAAAACCTACAAAAACCCGATTTTCTATAGTTTCATTTTTAATAGCTTCAAGTTTGTTTATTAAATATTTAATATATTTTAAAGAATTCATGCTTATTTTTTTAATCTTTTTTATTCATAAAAATATCAATTTCCTGCCGAGTAGGGGCAGACGGCTGGGCTCCTAATTTTGTTACGCATAGTGCTGCTGCAGCGCTTGAAAACTTAACTGACTCTTCAAGTGATCTGCCCTCCATCAATGCGGTTGCCAGACTACCGCAGTATACGTCTCCAGCCGCAGTGGCATCCACAGCATTTACTTTATAGGCAGGTATTATTCCTGAATACTCACTTGAATGTACGTATGAACCATTGATGCCTAGGGTTATAATAATGGTTTCAATTCCTTTTTCTTGTAATTTTACTGCTGTTTCGCGAGCATTGTCTGGAGAAATCGCTGGGATGCCAGTCAAATACTGGGCTTCGGTTTCATTTACCACGAGAATGGAAACATTCGCCAAACAGGCTTGTTCGATTTTTTTTGCAGGTGCAAAATTCAGCATAGTTTTAATGCCAAGATCGCCAGCTTTATTTAAAATGTATTCTAATGTATCGGTTAAAATCTCATATTGAAGAACAATGATATCAGAAATCTTCATAATATCGCTTATTCTATCGATATGCTGTTTGCTTAAATGATAATTAGCACCGGGAGCTACGGTTATGTAATTATCACCGTCCCCGCCAACCATAATCAATGCGGATCCACTAGCTGTTTTCTCAGCAGTAAAGACATAATCTGTAATGATTTTATCATTCTGGTAATTCCTGATCATGGAGGCCCCAAAATCATCATCTCCAACACTGCTTACAAAGGTAACATTACCCCCTGATCGCGCTGCAGCCACTGCCTGGTTTGCACCTTTTCCTCCGAAAGCCTGAAGGAAGGAACAATCCGTTAAGGTTTCACCCTTATCAGGTAGTCTTTCCATCTTCATAATGAGATCTATATTTGAACTCCCTATGACAAGTATTTTCTTCTCCATAAATATTAACCTAAGCGCGCGAAAATGATCAAAGCCAGACCAATAATAAAACTGATAAACATAAATTGTAGAAGTCGTTTGGTACTTGCATCAGCGTCTTTAAACTCCTTCCATATATATACACCCCAGGCTGCTGCCACCAAGGTAGCACCCTGACCAAGACCATAGGAAATAGCAAATCCGGCTTGTTCAGAGGCAATTATGCTGAAAGACATTCCAATGCACCAGATAGCCCCGCCCAGAATGCCTATAAGATGGAGTTTTGAAGTGCCTAAGCTGAAATAATCATTATAGCTGACTGGTTTCCCTTTTAAAGGCTTATACATGAAAATGGTATTCCACAAAAAGTTCGAGATGAATATTCCAATAGAAAATATAAATACAGCTGTATACGGTGTAAGTTTTCCAATTTCTGGTTCCGCAAAATTGCCAGTCATTGAAGCGGCAACAAATCGATAGAAAAACCCCATGGCAATTCCAGCTATAACTGAAATCAGGATGCCTTTTGATGAGGCTCCACCTGAGCCCGATGGCAAGCGGCGGTAGGCCAGTGCATCAAGAATTATGGCCACCACGACAAGCCCCACACCAATAAAGAGAATGATGGGATTTCCGGTTGGATCATACAAGTAGTTAACCACAACACCCCAAACCAGGGCAATTCCTATACCTATGGGAAATGCAACAGCCATTCCGGCTATATCAATGGCGGCTACCAGCAATAAGTTGGCTATATTAAAAATAACGCCACCCAGAAAAGCTGAGGACATGCTTTCATAAGAACCTTGGGAAATGTCTATAAGAAAACTGCGGCCTTCCATCCCGAAACTTCCCATCGACAAGGCAAATAAAAGTGCCATAAGTACTACGCCAATAGTATAGTCCCAGTAAAACAATTGGAATGACCAGCCTTTTGTCACCAATTTCTGAGTGTTGGCCCAGGATCCCCAGCATATCATTGTAACAAAAAGTAGAATGACCGCTGTAAGATAGGAATTTATTATTACCATAATATTTGTGAATTTAAGTATTCAAAAAATATCATTTTTGCCAGCAAGCCTGCTCTCTTAAAAAAACAGATATACTCTTAAAATGACTAAAAAATTGAATTGCATATAAATTTATAAATAATATTGATATTCTGAAGGAATAAAACTAAAATTGATAATGGCTTAAAATGCTTCATTAACTCCAAAATATATTCCAGTATTGCCATCTCTTCCAATCCCAATGCATCGAATCTTATTAAAGTGGGATTATTTTTAAGAAGCTGAAATCGAATGCCACCACCAAAACTATATTTTATACTGTCAAAGTAATCAAGGGGTTTTCCAGCCGCTTCGCCCATTGAAAGAAACGCAGCAAATTCCCACCGTTTGTGAAAACGGTTTCTGTATTCTGCCTGAATCGCATACATATTATGGTCAATAAACCGACCTTTATAATATCCCCTGGTGCGGTCTCCGCCACCCAACCAGGCCATAGACTGGAAAGGTACATCTCCGAAGGTACCTTCATAATATAATTGGGCAGCTATTACGCTTGACTTATTTAAGCTAAAGTATTTACGCAGGTCGATGATATATTTATTAAAACTATGGGAAGCTCCTAATACTTTTGACGAAAAGCCTGCTTTTAGTTGCATGAAATTACCAGTTCTGGTTGAGTAAATATTATCCCGATCATCCAGGTTGAAAACAAAAAACATACTGCTAATGGTAGCTCCCTCGGAACCTGGAACCGTATCTGAATCCAATATACCTCCCTCTTCAACTTCAAGCATGGTGTATTTGTCGAATTTATACTCAAAACCAAAATTGAGGTCGGTTGGTAATCTTTTTAATATAGCTGCCTCAACAATGATGCTCTCCATATTATATACTTCCTCATTCGATTCAGGAGTATCATTTCCAATCCCCCAGAATTTATTGGGAAATATCCGGTATCTAAATAGGCCATCAAAAAACAGATCTCCCTTATTGAAAAATAGCTGGGGGGTTATATCCAGCATGAATTGGTTTTCAGTCGTATACATAGCCGATAAAAAGATGTTTGACTCCCTTGAATTATAGATATTCGACTTTGAATAAATGAAGGTTTGAACACCTACCCCAAAACCAAATTGTGTTTCCGGGGTGTAAAAAACAATAGGAACTGGTATTATTCTGAAGTTTTTTTTGACTTTCACGGTATCGGTCATGAAGAATTCATCATTATCCGTTTGTGCAGCCAAAAAGCCACATATTGAACAAATAAAAATGATTAAAACTGATTTCTTCATAATTATTTCCCAATCAGTATGCCTAATCCAAAAGAAAATGAAAATGAGAGTCTTCTGAAATTAGTATCATTGCTGATGTTGGTAATCTGGTCCACATTTTCACCAGATAACCATGAATTTGCAAATCTGAATCCAATATCCAGACTAACTATATCTTTGAAAACATATCCATAACCAAGTCCTAATAAAATTCCTGGTCCGCTCCCTTTTAATACTTTATCAACCGGATTTGCTAAATCCAGCAGGGCTATTCTGTTATAGAATCTGGAATAGGTTACTGTAGTTTGGACATAGGCTCCTCCCTGCTTTAAGTTGGCAATATAGTATCTTAGACTAGGGCCTATATTGAATATCTCTGATTCATTTAAAAACAACTCCTCATCACTGGATCTTGCAATATCCAGAATAATACCTATACCAAATCTGTCTTTTATAAATTTATATCCACTAATATTGAAAGCATAATTATTGGAAAATTGCTTGTTTGATTGGGCCGAGTCTGGCTTAACAACCGATCCGGAATTTATCACACCTCCTATTAAGGCAAACCACCTACCATTCCGGAATGGGGTATTATTATCAAGACTATCGTGAGGGTGGGCAAAGCCAAAAATCGATATGAATACAAAAAGGATAGATAATATTAATTTTGGGGAAATCAATGGTTACATTCAGTTTAATAACAAACATAAAAAAATAAGGCATTCCTTCCTATTTGTTAGTAAGAAATGCCTTTTACTTTTAGTCCAGATTTAATAAGGGGATAAAAAAATTCTCTATTCTTTTACTGGTTCGATCGGAAACGATTTCATCATTTTTTCTGCCACATAAGCAACGTTCCTGTCTGCATTCTTTGGATTGTCATCTATAGTTTTTTGACCAACACTTTGCCAGATCATTTTCTTCGTCTTTGTATCATACACATCAATCACCAAAGTGCCTTCAAGATAATCGTTTTCACTGTAAGAGGTCGTGGATGTACCCATTCCAACTCCACCATAACCGCCATACCAGCCCCATCCGGCGCCGTAACCCCAACCCCCTGCATTCATGTGGTTGGTGTAGGCCGTTACACTTGTCTTTTTATCTACTACGAGAAACAATGATACGGCAATATCTCCTCCACTTTCCACATTGCTGAATCCTCGTTTTATAAATTCTTGTCCAAAAGCATTCTCAATTCGCTCCTGATCAAATCGATTTAGTATTTTGTTGCTTTCCTCAGCCCATCCTAAAAACTGAAGGGTTTTATACTTGCTAAAATCAGCCGCTTTATCATAGTCAGAATGAACAGTAACACTTGAGCACCCTGATATAACCAGAATGGCAAACATCCAAAGAATAAATAGTTGTTTCATTATCTTAGTTTTTTAGTAATATATATGAATTTAAATTATTTCAAAGTATGCTATTTCGTGTCAATTAATGGGATTTGCATAGCTAATTCTGCATCCACAAGAGCTTGAATTTTGTTCTCAAGCTGGAAGTATCTGGCTGCTTTTGCTTTCGGCAGGATCTTTTTAAACCTGCTGTAGTAGGACTTTTTTAGTTTTGTTATGTCCTGCTGGTATTTAAAGTAGGATTGCATGAGCTCATCTGCCTTATCGTCGGTCATGGTTTCATAGTTCTGTGCATAGTTCTTGATTAAGGCAACTCTCTGATTCTGGGTTTGAGATAGTTTACTATTGTACTCATTATAGAGTTCCCAGAATGGTGCTATTTCAGCATCTGAAAGAACCATGCCTTCAGCAATAGCCGATTTTTTTTCAGTTTTAAGTATATCACGTGCCAGTTCAATATAGTCATCGGATGATTGCGCTTTGGCCAGATATGCGGATAATAAAAGGGTGATCAATAAAATACTTCTTTTCATAAGACTTAATTTTTAGGTTTATTTAGTATGGTTTGGCAATAATACAATAAATTTCAAATGCTTTTTCCCTTTAAAGAATGTAAAATCTACTCAAATCAATTTTATATTACTATCAATTAGAATGAAAGCTTATCCAAATCTTTAAATTCAATTACCTCCAAATCTCTAAACATAACTTCTGATCCTCCCTTTTGTTCATTTGCCAACTGTACCCCAACCTGTAAACAGATATTTCCTGCATTATTGAATTCATCAGAAGTATAATATTCAGTAGATTTTATACCGTTCACATATACGCAGATATGCTTGTCGAACGCAAATATTTCCATTATGTTCCATTGGTCATAATCAACCAACCCTATAAATGATCTGGACTTAGTAACGATTGATCCTGTGGGCCAGGCATATGAAAATCCGTTGTGATCATAAATATTGACTTCAAGGCCTGTATTTATATTAATATTGGTGGAATCTACGTTCTGGCGAATAAATACACCGCTGTTATGTTCTTTTAAAATGTTGAATTTAAGCTTTAAATAAAAATTCTTATATGCCTTTTTGTATTTAAGGAAACTGAAATCTTCTTTATTGGTCCTGCCAATAATGCCTCCATCCTGAACCAACCAGGTACCATCACCAACAATTTCCCAATCACTAAGGTCAACACCATTAAAAATTTTATTTGGTAACTTTTTTAATCTGGTTCGCATTACATCTTCAATCTGAGGAGGGAGGACTTCTGTGGCGGGTATATTTTTTATTTCAATATTCCTGAACATCGCCATATGTCTCAATTTCCCCGTATTGGTTACAAATCCAATTTTTCCTGTTAAACTTCGGCGATCGTGTATTTCATTTACTTTAATTCCATTGAGTGACACAGAGATATAATCACCCTGTGCGGTTATTTCCATTTGGTTCCATGTGTTTGGATTGAAATTGTCCGGATAAAATGATCTAGACAAATTCATTATCGATCCTGTTGGATTCTGAGTATCATCAACATTAAAAATGTTTATTTCATATCCGTTGTATGCGTCCGATTTATTATCTAAACTATTGTATCTGAGCAAAAGGCCACTATTATTGCTGGGTGGGCATAAAAAATCGAACTTTAACTGGAAATTTTGGTATGTCTTTTCAGTAAGAAGAAAACCACGCCTTCCGGAATTGTTATTTGAAATGTGGATTACGCTGCTATCTATTTGCACCATGGCATCCGGAGAAACTTCCCAACCATCCAGGTCTATCCCATTAAATAATAATTTATAAGAAGAGTCCTGGTCTGAGATGGATTCATTATCCTTGATATTGCAGTTTGAAACAGAAATAAGCAAAACAAAGTAAAGAAACAATCTTTTTAAGGTGATGATTTTACAATAAGGAAAGGCAAGTATTATCATTTAATTAGAGATTTAATGGTGTATAATTTTAAAAGAAACTTATTTACGATTTATTTGAGAAATCTATCCGCAAAGTTAAGGAATTGTTCCCAATCATAATAGGTAAGGTCATGTTCTCCTGATCTTATATGATAGCCGATACTACCTGCAGACACAGGTTGGTTAACTGACGGCATTTCTTGGGTTTCTAACCCTTGGATTCCATACAGATCATATACCGGGCTAGCAAATACACCGGACAGGAATTCACCTTTTGGATCAGCCCATGGATCTCCCTTTGCGCTGGCAATATACACAGGCCTGGGTGCCATAAGTGCTATAAGCATATGTTGATCGACCGGCAAGACATCTTCATTATCATTATATTTATTGAAGTTGTCATTAAACCAATGTGGAAATACAGTATTGATCCTTCCAACTGTTTCACCAATTCTTCGCATAGAAAGCGCAGCACCTCCACAACCGGATTCATTGGATATGACCATGGCAAATCTTTCATCCAGGGCACCAGCCCACAATGAAGTTTTTCCCAGTCGGCTATGTCCCATCACAGCTACCTTGGTATGGTCGATGTCTTTATCCTCCTCGAAATAATTCATAGCCTGTATTAATCCATAGGCCCAGGCACCTATTGAGCCCCATTCGTCGGGAGTGGGTTTGGACTGGCCCTGCTTATAAAACAAGGAGTGTATCCCATTTTGAAAACCATCATCAAAATCCGGATCTATATCGCCGTAATAGAGATTTGCTATCCCATATCCTCTGGAGAGGATGTAAGATACAGGCCATCGATTGGTTCGAAAGCCGCGGGAGAGTTCGTTTGCCTTGTTATCGAATATATTTACAATTGAATTATTCATGGACCAACTGGATGTCAGCCAAATTTCCGAATCCGGATTGATGGTGTGATTCCCATAGAAATTATATCCGATAAATAAAGGGACCGAAGAACTCCTTTTAGCGGGTAGATAAATTAATAGATCTGCTGAGTGCTCCTTGCCATTCCCTGAAAAGATTATTTTAATTTGTTTCCGATCCGCCAGGCCATCAAGAGCATCTTTTTTAATATCAATTACCTGGAATTTGACTTCAACCACTTGATCGGGCACTTTTCCATACACTTCAGATTCAAATAATTCTAATATTTCTGGTCGGCGTATTTTTTCCCATTCATCCACATTGCTGATTTTTTCTTTAGACTCCGAGACTAAAATATCAGGCAAAATGAAATCAGGAATTTTGGATTCATCATAATTTTGTTCAAATTGAGCGAAAGTAAATACCGGGCAGGAGATAAAAAAAATAAGTAATAATCCTTTCATTATATTATTGATAATGGTTGTTGAAATAATTTATATGAATATATCTTATAAAAATATATAGGCCAAAATAAAGGTTGATTTTCATGAAGTTAATGAAATTTTATTTATGTAAATAATAGCTTGCAGTAAATATATTTAATATGTTGATTTATAATATTTTATGTTTGTAAATTGTTAATGATTTGTCAGGGCTTAATAGATTGTTTTTAGTATGTGTTGAGAAATATCTGAAAAAACAGTAAACTACATTTCATTGATTTCAGTTCTATTAATCATAGGATGAATATTAAGAACACAAATATTGATAACCGGACCATTATTTTTTATGATGGGGTGTGTAATCTGTGCAATGGACTGGTTCAGTTTATATTAAGAAAAGATTCGCGAAGGAAATTCAGATTAGTAGCATTACAGAGCCAGGCTGGTAAAGATCATCTAAAGCAGTTCAGCATATCCGGTGATACGCTAAGAACGGTGATTGTACTTGTTGAAGATAGGATATATATAAGATCAAGGGCTATTTTTAAAATATTCAATGAACTAGGTGGTTTCTGGAATTTATTTTTGATTTTCAGTATTTTACCTGTCCGATTTAATGATTTAATCTACAATTTAATTGCAAAACACAGGTATAGAATATTTGGGAAAAGCAAAGAATGCCTGATGCTGGAATAAAATCAGATCGCTTTAAATATTTATATTTATTAAATGAACTGCCAGCGCTTCAATTTCAAATATTCCTGCCTTCTCACTGAATATTACTCAACCATTATTTTATAGGCCCTATGTTTTCCGCCTAAGTTGATAATGAGCAGATGCATGCCATTTGAATATTGCCTGAGATCCATTAAACGTGTAGACTATGTGGTATAAGATATGGATTAATCTTTTTTGTATCTGCGGATTTCACAATTCATGTTCTTACATGGAGCCTTATGTTTTGTTTTCGGCTTGCCTTGTATTAGCTTTTCACATTTGCTTACTGTTTGAGTGATCCGCATAAATTTACCTATGAATAGAATTTATGAAATAGAAAATGGGATAGAAGGTATTTTTAAAGCACTTTTGCATCTGAAATTAGAATTGGCATGAATAGGTTGACCAGATAATTACTTCCAGATCGTTTCCTAAATATGATAAGAAATTTAATAAACTACTTTAGTGATAAAGAATCCAGAACCGCGGGTTTATTTTTTTCAGTTAACAGCGTTTTCTTTGGATCATGGATCACACGCTTACCCGATATTCAGGAAAGAATTGGAATTGGTGATGGTGAATTAGGACTTGCTCTGCTTGGTCTGCCATTGGGATCTGTATCGGTTATGCCTTTTATAAGTTATTTTATACAAAAATATGGGGCAGGGCGCGTGACCATATTTATCAGTGTCATATTCTGCATTATATCAACCTTACCGGTATTTGCAACTAGTCACCTTGGTTTATTTTTAATTCTTATAATGGTAGGAATATCAACAGGGGCCATGGATATTGCCATGAATGCATCTGCAGCGATCGTAGAAGAGGAAAAAGGACGCCCTATAATGTCTACCTGCCATGGATTATGGAGCCTTGGGGGTATGATTGGTGCTGCCAGTACAAGTATTCTTGCAGGCCTGTCTGTTTCCGGAAAGATTCAAATGGTCATTTTGGCCTTCATTCTTTTTGGAGTAATCGCATTGCTTTCCAAGACCATGATGAATGTCAGGGAAGCACAACAGGAAAAAACCAGGATTTTTGTACTACCCCGGGGAATATTAGTTGGTCTAGCTTTCATTGCATTCTGTGTAATGCTTGGTGAAAGTGCCATAATGGATTGGAGTACCATCTATCTCCGGAAATCATTAAATACCGAAGTTATGCTTGCCGGAATGGGATTCGCTGGATTTTCATTCACCATGGCCCTTGGAAGATTTTACGGTGATATATTGATCACTAAATGGGGAGCCAGGAAACTTGTACTCACTGGATTGATAATAGCAATTTCAGGTGTATTTTCAGCATTAATTATCCAAAATTCAATTATCGCTATTTTAGGCTTTACATTTGCGGGTTTTGGATTTTCAAGTCTGGTGCCGGCTGTATATATCTCATCAGCTAAAGTACCGGGTGTATCAGCAGGAGAGGGGCTGGCTTCTGTAGCAAGTCTTGGTTATTTCGGATTATTTGTTGGCCCGCCCACTATTGGAATGATCGCAGAAGAACATGGTTTGAATATTGGATTAGGAGTTGTTATTGTCCTTTTAAGTATTGCCTTTATTATAACCAATCGAATAAAATTTTAAAGGAAAAGCTGCAGAAACCCCCGCTTCACATTTCAATAAACAGTAATTTAATCAATAGGACAACAGACCCTTACCTCTAATCCGGACGGATGCGGTAGAACCACTGCGCCTCGAACTGTCTGAGTAAGAATACTATAATTGGAAGGTTGTCCAGCATTGAATTCAATTTCATGAACTGGCAATCTGGATAGATTGGTCACAAGTAGTCCCGATCCTGGATGCATTACATGTATATTCTCAAATACATTAACATTTTTCTGAAAACGCAGCCCGGTTAATGCTGATATGCTGGTATTAATATATTCTTTATTTATCTTTTTAACATTTGAGCGGATCATTAATGCTAACTCTGGTGCAGAGATACTTTCCAGATCAATATGATCTAAACTTGTTGTTGCCAGAGCAATTGCATTTCCAAAATATGTTTTTGGGAAGCCATCCAATATCCTTCTGAAATCTACCGGGCAACTGATATAGTCTTGATCACGATGACCTGATTCCTGCCATTTTGTTAAATATTCTTTTGATAATTGTGCAGTAACAATGTCATTAAAGGACAATCTGGAATCTGTGTACTTCTGAGTTTCCAAAAGCAGGCTTTTCAACTCATCATTGTCAAATATCCTTGATTCCCATTTCAAGTCCTCCTTTTTAATAACATCGCGTTTACCTTCTAGAAATAATCCAGTATCATTTAGGAATTCCTCTGCAGAAAAAGGATTCTTATGGCCTTCATATTCCTTTGAAACCAGTAAAGATCTCTGATGAAAAGGAGGATAAAAAGTTTTACCCTGAAACAGTTTTGCCCAGCTTGACAAAAAATGGAAATAGCTGAAACCATCAGCAATGGCATGTGAAATGCTTACCCCAAGTACTGATCCACCGGGAGTATGTGTTATCCTGATTTTTGTCAATGGATTGCCCTCAGCGGTATCAACCGGATTGATGTATTCGTATTTATTATAATTTTCTTCAAATCGCAATTCTGAATTTCTGATATCAAATACTATCCCTTCAGATGATAAATCAAAGGCATATTCATGATCTGATAGCCTCACAAGTTTACTTGAAACGGGAGGGAAATGCTTAATTATTTCCATTAAGCTCGACTTAAGAGCCTTCTCATTAAGTTTTTCATTATAAGAGAATATGAACTCAATCGGATAAGATCCAATACCTGTGAAAATATGATCTATAGAAGATAATGCAACAATTGGATGATTGGAACTACTATTCATTAAATGTTAGTTGATTTTTTTCTGATAAGCTTCCATGATTCTTTTATATCTGGGATTATCCTTAATAGGATCAGACCAGCTTTGGTCTATCCAGATAAACCAGAGATCATTTGTTTCGAATCCTTTTTCAATATAATCAATGGCTTTATCATATTCATCAAAACCCAGATATGTAATCGCCATCATTGTCTTGGGGGGCGATCTGTCATCAGGTATCTTGATTAAATATTCCAAGATCTCTTTGCCCTTTTCAATTTGATTAGTTTTTGCATAATTAAATGCCAATAACCAGTTCGTTTTTTGTCCAACACTTCTTTGTAACAAAGCATTTATCGCCTTATCGTATTCTTTCCTCATTGTATACACCATTCCAAGCATAAAAAGTGTCGTGTTTTCACCAGGTTCCTTATCCAGCATTTCCAATAACATAAGTTCAGCTTCCACATGTTTGCCGGATAAAGAATATAACAAAGGTTTTACGGTATTAAACGTCTCATTGAGAGGATCCAGACTTATGGCCTTGTCAATGAAAGAAATGCCTTTCTCCAGATTGCCATAATTTACAAATATATATCCCTTAAAATAGTAACTAAATGGATAATTCGGATTGATCTCAATTGCCTTGTCAAATTGATTCAAGGCTTCCTTAAAATCAAAAGTCCAGAAAGCAATACTTCCTTTAAGGCAATATAATTCCCCCTGGTCCGGATTAATTGCACTCGCCCGTTCAACATAATACTCTAAACTGTATCTAACCCTTTCAAAAATATTATAGCCGTAATGCATTTCAAGAAGAAATGATTCCGCCATACCAACGTAAGGCGCAGACCATTTGGGATCTATTACGCTGGCTTTCTGGAACTGTTTTCGACTTTCGAGAATTGTATTTCGATAAATATAATTTTCTTTTAACATGCTTTGACCATGCTGATAAAACTTAAATGCTTCAAGATCGATTTCCCTTTCTTTATTTGCAGGCTCCATAAACTTTAGAAAAGAACCTACCAGAGATCCGGTAATTTTCTCAGATACTTCATCCTGTAATTGGAAAAGTTGACTAATTAGTCCATCATATGAGTCAGAGAAAAGAACTTCGCCAGTAAGGCCGTGGATTAGGTTCAAATTCAGTTGAATTTGATCATTAATGACCTGAAAACTTCCTTCTAAAACATTCTGTACCCCTAAATCATCAGCAATTTCTTGAATTGTTTTATCGGATTTTTTAAATCTGAAGGAAGAGGCCCTGGCAATAACTTTGAAATCGGGAATTCTTGAAAGATTGCTGATAATATGATCGGCAAATCCATCGCCAAGGTAATCCATGGTGGAATCATTACTGAAATTTTGAAATGGCAGGACGGCAATGGATTTCTCAGTGAGGTTAATTTCTTTTTGCTTCTTTGATCCATTTATCGTTTTATATATCGATTCATAATTCATTATTAATAGCAGAATTAACCCTGCCAGAACAACGTATGAGGTAATTTTAAACCATCTTTGATTATAAATATGCTTCTGAGCTTTCCCAGCGTTTAATGAAGAAATAACGGGGAGTTTTTCAATGTCAACTTCCAAAGCATAAAGATTCATCGAATCTTTAACATTTTTTAATTCAAACTCTTTTATAAATTCAACACTAAAGCCTGTTTTATTATCAAGATTTCTTTTTACATTTTCTGATATATAAATAGTGTTACTTCCTGCTGCACTTTCAATTCGGGACGCAATATTTACTTCATCGCCGTAAACATCATTGTCTTTAAAAATTACTTCGCCCTCATGTATGCCTATTCGTATATTTATATTTGCGGCTTTGCATTCCTGCTGGATATAACTGCAAGCATGAGCAGCCTGGACAACAGAATCGAATACGCCAAGGAAACCATCTCCAATTTGCTTGTGATAAGTTGAATGGAATTTCCTGAAATACTTCAGGTGGATTGCTTTGTTTACTTCAAGTGTTTTTAAAGCAGCTTCTTCGTTTTCTCCCATCATTGACGTATATCCAACAATATCTGTAAAAACAATTGCTGACAAACGGTGAATTGAAGAACTCATATAAAGTAAAAAAAGATGATTTTTGAATTATGAACAAGTTATAGAAAAATACTATTTAGTATATAATGATCAAAGGATTTCTAATAACTAAATCTAATAGACATATTTAAATTACCTCTGTGCCTGTCATATAATATGCCTCTTATCTAACATTTATATAATGTACCTCATCAAAAAAAATAAAAAGAGTTTTCATGTTTATTATAAATAACGGATATTGTTTCAACATTTTTTTAATATAAATAATATGAGAAATTTTTTTCATAGAAGCACTGTTTTACTTATAGTAACAGGAGCATTAATCACAGCTTGCAAGACAAGCCAGAGCACAGCCTCGAAATACGTAGGGGAGTGGCATTATACTTTCGAATATCCTATAAAAATGGTTATTAACTCATCCAATGATGGAGAGTACAGGAATGTTCAGTTCAGATGCGGTCTCTGTGCCGTACTCCTCTTGTCCATTTGTTTTCCTCGGGATACTGCATACATGACCTCCCCCGGGATCCAATAAGGCTGATGATGGTTATACTGGATCCTGAAGTTGAATTGAAATAATATGGGCTTTAGTTATGAAAGATTTTTTAAAGGAACACAAAAAGCATCCCTATACATTAATTGTCCTGGTCTTTTTCCTGTACCCTCGCTTTTGTGTGGCTTTCTCGTGGGGGTCGATGCCGCGCACAGACTATACAAAAGGATGTGTGTTTAATGGATGTTGGACTTCTCGATATAGGAAGCGTTGATCTCGATATGACCCCCCCCCTGGTCTGATTATTGAAGAGTGGATAAATTGACAGCTAATTTTGACATCCAGGGATATGTTCTGGATCTGAAAGGCACTTTTGATGGTGAAGCTTTTCATGGTTCAACTTCCATTGATGGAAACGAATTTCCGATGGAGGCGGTAAGAAAAAAATAAAGGAATGATCGACCCATTAATTATATAAAATACTGGAATACAAGCACTTAGTAATAACACCCTTAGAAAAAGCATATACCTCATTCCAGTTGGGAAATGTTATGCTTCGGAACCGGTTTGTGAAAACGGCGACCTACGAAGGGTTTTTTCAAAACTCCCTGCCAACAGAAAGCTTTGAACAAACACCACGCAAGATTAGCAAAAGGTGGGATAGGTATGACAACAGTGTCTTATGGGGCGGTCAGCAATGTAGGAAGAACACATAGCCATCAAATGGTAGTTGATGAAGAGTCCAGACCTTATTTAAAGAAATTAACCAATGCGGTAAAAAATGAAGGAGCAGCAGTTTCAATTCAATTGACCCATTGCGGCTTTTTTTCCAGCAATAAAACCATCAAGGGACAGCGCCCCTTATCTCCTTCGAAAACCTTGAATTTATATGGATTGTTGCAGGGGTTGGGATTTTCAAAAGCCATGTCCCTGGAAGATCTGGAAGAAACAGGAAATGATTTTGCCAACGCTGCTTCAATTGCAAAAGAAGTTGGTTTTGATGCTGTGGAAATTCACATGGGCCATGGTTATTTACTTAGTCAGTTTATCTCACCTTTTACCAATAAACGTAAAGATACGTATGGAGGAAGTTTGGAAAATCGAATGCGCTTTCCATTGGAAGTAGTAAATAAAGTAAGAAAAGCAGTTGGCCAGGGTTTTCCGATTTTATGTAAAATAAACCTTAGTGATGGATTCAAAGGTGGATTGGAAATATCTGAAGCTGTATTGGTAGCAAAACTTCTTGAAGATGCTGGAGTAAATGCACTGGTCTTAAGCGGTGGGTTCACAAGTAAAACGCCTTTTTTCCTTATGCGAGGTGATATCCCTGTCAAAGATATGATTGAGGTTGAAAAAGACAAGATGCAAAAATGGGCACTCAAGTTGTTTGGACGTTTTATAATAAAACGATATAATTTCACAGAGAATTTTTTCATGCCACTGGCAAAGAAGATTCGGTCAAATGTGAAAATCCCATTAGTCTACCTGGGTGGAGTAACCTCAACCGATGGCATAAGTAAGATCATGAATTCAGGATTTGATCTTATCGCCATTGGCAGGGCCTTAATCCATAATCCTGACTTTATAATTAAAGTTAGGGAAGAAAACCATACATCCCCATGTGATCATTGTAACAAATGTGTGGCTGAAATGGATAGAGAGGGTATCAGGTGTGTGTTGGTAGAAGATTAAAATAGAGGTTCTTTCATTTAGAAACCATCACTTCAATTCCATCCCAATCTTCGGGAACTTTGGTCGAAATCAGTTTTTCAATTTTTTCAAGGAACATTTCCGCTATATCATCATTGGGATTTTTAGATATTACTTCCTGGAAAATTTTAGCTGATTCAGAAAATTGTTTCTGATAGTATAATTCCATACCCTCATTGAATGTGGTTATTGTTTCCTCTTTTTTTGCCGCTGAATCCGGATGGTCACCGTCGAAACATTCAAAAATATTCAAAACATTATGCTTCCCCTTTACCTGTACTTTGCCTAAAAATCTAAAATGAAAATCTCCTGGATTTTCTAATCCTTTTATACTTGCTTCACTTAATATAATATTGGAGTGGTAATGTTTGGAAAGACTCTCTATTCGGGAAGCCGTATTTACGGTGTCAGATATTATGGCAGCATCCATTCTTCGGTCATCACCCGTAATACCCATAATAAGCGGTCCGGTATGTAAGCCCATTCCGGTTTTGATTGGCTTTCGCCCTTTTGACATCCTCAGCAGGTTATAATCCCTGAGTTTTTCCTGAATTTTTATCGTGGTTTTTAGTCCGTCCTCAGGATTCTGTGGAAAAAGAGCCATGATGGCATCTCCTAAGAATTGGTTGATAAAGCCATTGTTTTGCTGGACTATTGGCCCGATTCTACCATTATATGCATTGATAAATTCAAAATTATCCTTAGGGGACATTTGTTCTGAGAGTGTTGTATAATCACGAATATCTGTGAACATTACAGTAACATCCGTATGCACATGATCGCCTAATATCACATCAGTGATCCTGTCCTTTCCAAGTGATTTAATGAATTCGTTTGGGATGAAACGTCCTGTCACTTCAAATATCCTGTTCAGATCCAACTGTGTTTTAATTCTTGCTAAAAATTCCTGCTTAGTGAAGGGCTTGGCGAGATAATCATTAGCTCCAAGACTTAAACCTTGGACAAGATCCTGAACCTGGTTCTTAGCTGTTACCATGATCACTGGAAGTTCCGATGATATATATTTCTCACGGATCTTCTGGCATACCTCATAACCGGTCATTTTAGGCATCATTACATCCAACACTACAAGGTTATATTTTTGACCATTTTCTAACGCAGCAAGTGCTTCCATACCGTTCATGGCCTGTGTGATCTGATACTTTTCCGCTGAGAGATGATTTTTTAATACCTGGTGGTTGATTGGTTCATCATCTACGATTAATATGTTCAATGATTCTCCATTAGAATTAATCGTAGGATTATGTGAAACTTTATTGTGCTCAGGTTTCTCTTCAATATCCGGATAATTCAGATCTGATTGAGCTTGATTAAAACGGGGTTTTGAAAGTCTGTTTATATCAGATTTTTCAGGTTTTCCCCTGGAAATTGGTAATGTGAAAAAGAAAGAAGATCCTTTATTTATTTCAGATTCTACCCACATTCTTCCGCCATGAAGTTCCACGAGGTGTTTGCTTATGCTTAGTCCTAATCCTGTACCAGCATATTCCCGCGAAATTGATCCGTCAGCCTGCTGAAATTCTTCAAAAATAATATTCCTTTTATTTTCGGGTATGCCTATTCCGGAATCTGACACAATAATGGTAATTTCTTTCCCCTTTTTTGCTGCAGAAACAGATATTGATCCGGACTCAGTAAATTTTATTGCATTACCTAAAAGGTTATTAAATATCTGCTGTAAGCGGTTTTCATCACCATCGATAGGAGGAAGGTCATTGGGAACCAAATTCTTTAACTCAATATCTTTACCTGAGACCAATGGTTTGTTTATTCGAAGGACAATTTCAGATAAAGATTTCAGGTCCAAAGGTTTTTTCTGCAGCTCAATATCAAAATTTTTCAATTTTGAAAAGTCAAGGATATCATTAACCAGACTGGCAAGCCTTTTACCGGAAGAAATGATCATGGAAAGATCTTCTTTCTGATCTTCCCCTGTAATGTTATCATATAAACTCTCAGATAGTCCAATGATCCCATTTAAGGGAGTTCTCAGTTCATGGGATGTATTGGCTAAAAACTCATCTTTAAGCTTGTCGACACGTTTCAATGCTTCTTCCCTGGATTTGAGGCTTCTTCAATGATTTCTTTGTATAACATGGCACTTTCAATAGCCGATGCGGCCTGCAAGGCAATTGTTGTTAACAATTTAAGATCTGCAGCTCTGTACAGAGTTTTCTCCTCATTTAACAAAATGATCAAACCAAGGATTCTTTGCTTGACCTTCAGCTGGGATGTATATCCCAGGGAATTGATATTGCTTTATCATGAATTTCAACCTTGAATCTGATTTGGATATCATTGATACAGGCACTTTCGATGCTTCCAATATTACCAAAAAAATGATCAGGATCTGATAATTCATTTTCAGATAGATATGCCTCACCCGACCGGGATATCAATTTTTTCTTATTAGTTTGTTCGATTAATACTATTACTCCGCCTGTGGCTTTGATCAGGTGATTGGCTTCTTAAAGGGCCATACTGGCGTCAATTCTCAGGAATCGATCGCCTTCTTCTTGGCAAGCTTTTCAGAAAAATCATAAATAATGTTAATTTCCCTGTACATGGTAAGTACTTCCTGCCCCAGTGTTCTACGTTCGCTTTCTTTTGCAGCATATTGCTGTAAAAGCCGTGCGAATACCTTTGCCTGCGCACTCCCTAAAACCCAACCTAAAACCTCTCCGTCTATCTCAATAGGAATTTTTATTTCCTGATCTAGGATTCTTACACCTATTAACAGGTTTTCTGATCCTCTCTTATTACGCCGATCCTTTCAGGAAAAATGTTCAATAGATCCATGAATATCTCATGGGTGTCCTATCCTTACTAATGAGTCTTTTAAGGTTTACACCAGGCATTAAGTCAATTGCAGTTAAGGGTATATGTTATAAATCTAAGATCTCTCGGAGCCTTATCAAGCAACTTATCGGGGTCAAATGGCTTGGTCATATAAAGATCCGCACCTACCTCTTCACCTTTCTTTTTGTCAAGCTCCTGGCCTTTAGCAGTTAAAATGATAATGGATACATCATTAAGCTGTAATTCAAGTTTGACTTTACGGCATACTTCCAGACCATTCATTTTAGGCATCATCACATCCAGGAAAACAAGGTCAGGTTTTTCATTAACTATTAAATCCAATGCTTCTTCACCATTCCGAAGCGGTAAAAAAATCGACCCCTTCATCTTCCAATTCCTTTAAAAATGGCTGTTCAATTAACATTCTCAAACGGCGTGTATCATCCCCAATTAAGATTTTATTACTCATACTTTAAGTTTACTATGTTTTAAAATTTATTGATATAACATGAATAAGACATTCTCAAGTCCTTTTTCAAACCTTAGGGTTTATTAAGTCACTGATCTTTTGATAGCCTGAATTCAGTATAATGATATCCGGTTTTGAATCAATGGCTTTTTTGATCAATTCTACACCATCAGATTCAACAACATGGTACCCTCTGGTCTGAAGTACCTCAGCAAGGGTTTTTACAGTAGAGCTGTTTTCATCGACGATCATCACCTTTTTCTTCGATTTACCCTGTTCAAGCAGCGTTCCAACTTCCTTGAATAATTTATCGGTATCAATAGGTTCAGTCAGATATCGATCTACTCCCAGACGGATGCCTCTTTCCTTATCCTGAACAATAGACAAAATGAGGATTGGAATATCCATAGTAAGCGGATCGTTTTTTAATATAGCAGCTAAATCAAAACCATTCATTTCAGGCATCATAACATCAAGAATGATAAGGTCCGGGATCTTTTTTCTTATCATTTCCAGTGCTTGTTTAACGTTTTCTGCTTCTTCAACGATATACCCGCTTTCCGAAAGTTGTTGCTTGAGAAGGTCTCTAATGCGTTTCTCATCATCTACCACGAGGATATTCTGATTTTCTTCTTTGAATTTGGACGTATGAAAGACCTGTTCTTTTGGAGTTCCTTAACCATATCAACAAGGTTGATAACCACATCATCTTTAGCATTTAATGGCAGGCTGAACGCAAATGTGCTTCCTTCTACCAATTCACTTTCTACCCAAATCCTGCCTACCATGGTGCTCATGAATAATCTCTTTGCATATAGGAAGACCTAAACCAGTACCCTCTTGGGTTTATCAGTAAGTGTATCGCCAACCTGTTTGAATTTATCAAAAACTTTATGTTGATCTTCTTCTGAAATCCCCATTCCTGTATCAGTAATGCTAACTATAATCTCATTGCTTTTGTGTCCTACAGAACAATTCTTACAGAGCCTGGATATCTGTAAACTTTGCTGCATTAGATAATAGGTTGATCAATACCTGAACCAGTTTATCTTTGTCGCCTTGCATTTCAGGAATGTTTTTGCCTATACTTTTCTTCAGCTTCAGGTTTTTATTTTCGAAAACAGCTCCGGTTGCAGCAACGGCCTGGTCAACTACTTCATCTATTTTAATGGTTTCTGAATGCCATTCCATCTTTCCAGCTTCTATCTTAGCCAGATCCAGAACATCATTGATCAGGGTAGTTAATCTTTCTCCCTCTGAAACTACTACGTTAAGGTTTTGTGCAACCTGGTCCATAGTTTTCTTAACCCTTGGGTTATCAGACGAAATCAAGGGGAATAATTTCTCATTAAGTCTTTTTCTAATGATTTTTGCAAATCCGATTACTGAGGTAAGGGGTGTCCTTAATTCATGACTGACAGTGGAGAGAAATGCGCTTTTTGCTTCATTGGCCTCTTCAGCTGTCTTTCTCGCATCTACTGCCTCTGCTTGCGCTTTCAGTGTGTCTTCAAATAGACGGGCATTATGTATAGCGACACCCACATTTGATGCAATTGTTGAAAGCAAACGCTTATCATCGTTATTAAAACGGTTTTCATGTTCAGTACTTTGAACACTTATAATTCCTATATTTTCTTTACCGGTAATGATAGGTACACCAAGGAAGGAAGCCGCCTCTTTTCCCTTTCGCTTTATGCCAAGTTCATCATATTTTTCATTTACGTCCTGATTAATAAGAATCGATTCTCCAGTTTGAATAATTCTTGAGGTCAATCCTTCACCTAATTGAATAGGGGCGATGTCATCTCCATATTGGTATGGGAAATTAATTGTATTGCTTTCTTTATCAAGGAATGCAAGAAATACAATATTGGCCTTAAACAAATCTTTCATCAGATCTCCAACCATTTGTATTAGTGCCTCAAGATCGAGCTGTGAAGCCAGGGCATTAGTAACTTGTGTAACGGTCGCCATTTCAGCTGCCCGTTGCTGTATTTCATTAAATAATCTGGCATTCTCCAGTGCAACACTCATGCTGTTTGTCAAGGTTGCTATCAGGCTTACATCCGATTCGGAGAAAGCAAATGTGCGATCGATATTTTGCAGGCTGATATATCCTTTAACTGTTTCTCCAACGATCATCGGCATAAATACCACCGATAAAGGCATTTTTGTTCCCGGAACAGGTTTAGGACTGATGATCCCCAAATCGGTTAAGGCTTTATCATTCGGTTCATTAGCGATAAATGCTTTCTTGGTTTTAATAAGATGATTACGTAAAACATCAATTGGTCTGGGTTCCGGATAATGCTTTTCCCAGTCTTCATAAAGGAAATGAAAGATCTCCGTATTATCAGAATAATTAAAGGTGGCGATTGAAACGATCTGTGCATCGAAAATATCCTGTATCTTTTCACCTACAAGAAGTCATAAATTGCATCCGCATCCATTTCAGCAACAAGTCCCCCAATGTTGGACGCTGTTAATTACCCTCCTAACTCTTCATTCTCGCTGTTCTGTTTCTTTTAAGAGCCTATTAATTTCGTCAAAAAGCCTGGCGTTTTCAAGGGCCACACTCATGCTGTTTGCCAGGGTTTCCAATAAAGTAATATCAGAATCGCTGAAGGCATTTTCACGGTCAATGTTCTGAAGGGAAACATAACTGTTTATCTTATCCCCAATGGTTAATGGCACGTATACGGCTGATTTAGGATCATCAGTGCCCGGGACCACCTTCATGCCGAATTTCTCGAAAGCCTTTCTCTATATTTTCATTAAAAACGGCTTTCTGCCTTGACTCAATCAGATGTTTCCTCAGTTTGTCGAGTTGTATTCTGCTTCCTGGACAGCACTCTTTCTCCTTTTCATAAGATAATTAAATGGTTCTGTACCTGCCTCATGATCAAAGGAATATAGCCACGACTCTTTCATCAAAAAGGTTGCGAATTCGATCGCCTACCATTCTCATAAATAGCATCCATATGTAATTCACTTACAAGAAACCCCTTCCTGAACATCTATTAATCTACAGCTCAGTTCCTCTACACGCTGACTTAGTTCCTTTTGTACGTTCTTCGACAGTTTCTCCAAGCACCTTTTGGTGTGCTTTTAGTTGCCTTGTCCTGTATCGAACGATCATATAGATAAGAATCCCACCCGCAAGTACATAGAGAATATATGCTACTTAATTGTTCTATGCCAGGGTGGTTTAACAGAAAAACTGGAACTTGCTTTTTCGCTTTG
>CALOCZ010000060.1:0-8781 GCA_942491935.1 uncultured Cytophagales bacterium | reverse complement strand
ATCTGATTGAACCTATAATCATATACTCAGTAAAATGGCTTAAATAGCATAATAATTACCAAATAATAATTAATAATCATTTGAAGATGAATAATGAGGCAAATATCAAAAAAGATGTAGCGATGCCAAACATCGCTTTTCGGATGATGAGTTGGATTTTTAACTTTATGGACCTTTTCAAACCAGTTGATAAAAATATTGACGTTTTTAATATTATTGAGGGCTCCACCATAATGGATTATGGTTGTGGTCCGGGTAGACATATTAAAAGAGCAGCTGACCAGGTAGGATCCAATGGCTTAGTGTATGCTGTTGATATTCATGAGCTTGCAATATCTTCAGTTCGAGTAATTATTGATAAGCATCATCTAAAAAATGTAATTACGATATTATCCGATGGAAGTAAAATTGATTTGGATGATGATTCATTAGACTTAATTTATGCACTCGATATGTTTCATATGGTGAAAAATCCTGGTATACTATTGAAGGAATTAAACAGGCTTTCAAAAAAGACTGGTGTTTTATTTCTTGAAGATGGTCACCAGCCCCGATCTCTTACGCGAAAGAAGATTTTAGATTCCGGTTTATGGGAAATAGTAAACGAGCAAAAAAAGTATGTTAAATGCTCTCCACTGCATAAATGATAAACTTAATATATTGACTTCTTTGCATATTTATTTGCCCAATCTTAAATAATGTTAATAAAACGCACCTGTTGTTAATAAAATGGTAGTTTTAATGCATATTGTACAAGAGATTCATAATCATTTAATTTAAAAGAAATAGAAGTATCTTTCGATAGTTTTATAATTGTTGAATGGAAGGTTTAATTAAGTATAAAATCTTAGAAGAGAGAAAAGTAATAATCCATTGTTATGGGGGGAAGGTTTGCATAACGCAGATTAAAGAAAATGCTCTCAAGTTAATGGAAGATGAGGATTTTAGTCCTGATTTTGATGAAATTACAGATTTAAGGAATTCTGAACTTGTTTTTAACCACAAGGATGACATTTTAAATTATATTAGATTTCTAAAAACAAAACCATCCTACCTTTCAAAGAGGAAGATTGCTGTACTTACAGATTCACCTGATCACGTTGTAAAATCAACTCTTTACAAGGGATTCGGAAATAGCCTGCCAATGAGACCACAGGTTTTTTCAACTTTTGAATCTGTAAAGAACTATCTGGATATTCCCGATTTCTCAGAACAGGAATTTAATTATATAATATCCTGGATGCGGGAATCCAAAGATTAATTTTTAAATTATCATTTCATTGGTTAGGGATGTGAACCTTCACTCCTGGCACTGTCCTCATTTCTTTAATTGTTCTATATTTGTTCAAATATACAGCCTAAATTCTAATAGAAACTGGATCACATGAGAATAGTTGTATCCTTTATATTTCTTTTGTTGTTTGGAATGTCAATGCAAATTGGTGCACAGACTATCATAACTGATAGACCTGATCAAACAGAATCATCCACCACAATTCCTTTTAAAAGTTTCCAGATCGAGAGCGGATTCCTACTGGGATATTGGGAGTTCAACAATGAGAATGAAAGATTGGCTCTTGGGCCATCAACGCTTTTTAGATACGGCCTGGCAAAATGGATAGAGTTACGGCCTGTGAGCGAATATGCAAATCTTAAAGTTACCTCAGGGAATACTTCTACAAGCTATCCGGGATTTTTGGATCTGCAGATTGGAGCCAAAGTACAAATTTTTAAAAAGGAAAATGTAAATACTGAAATAGCTTTTATTTCTCATCTGGTTGCTCCATCCGGGTCGTCAGAACTAAGTACTGGTAAAGTGGGTGTAATAAATATATTGGCATTTTCTCATTCGCTAAGCAAACAGGTTGGATTGGGTTACAATATCGGATACGATTATCTTGGGGAGGGTACCAATTTACTCACTTATTCTCTGGTATTTGGCTTTAGTCTTACCGAGAAATTGGGAGCTTTTGTGGAACCTTATGGCGAATGGTTCAATTTTGAGGACTTTATTGCCAATTTTAATGCAGGTTTAACCTATCTGATCAAATATAACTTCCAGCTTGATTTTTCTTTCGGAACCGGACTGAATCATAAAATGAACTTTCTGTCGGTTGGCTTAAGTTGGAATATAGGTAGTAATCAAGAAGTTTAGACGCCAGACTACAGATTTTATTTTTGTATCTAAAACAATTGATTGTGAAAAATACAAAGAAAAAGGTAACAGGAGTTGGGGGAATATTTTTTAAGTGCAAAGACACTGAGAAAATGAAAGATTGGTACAACCAAAATCTAGGATTGGTTAACAATGAATATGGTTCTCTATTTGAAACCCGTCAATCAGATAATCCTGATGAGAAGGCCTACCTGCAATGGAGTCCCTTTCCTGAGAATACTGACTATTTCAAACCCTCAGAAAAAGAATTTATGATCAATTACAGGGTTGAAAATATGGAGGAATTGGTTGAAGAATTAAAGCAAAATGGAGTCACCATCCTTGATTCAATAGAGAGATATGAATATGGTAAATTTGTTCATATACTTGATCCTGAAAACAATAAGATTGAACTATGGGAACCTATGGATAGTGTTTTTACCAAATTATACGATGGAAAAACCACCAAATAGTAAAATTTTCATTGCTCATTGCTTTTTCTTATTTATTTGAGTAATAAAGGGTTTTTCATACCTTCGTTTATATATCAAATTAGTTAGCTTGAAAACTTACTCCCTACTCCTGTGCATTTAAATAAAATCATATTTCTAATAATCCTGTTTATTTCAGGTTCAAAATTGGTATTTCCCCAACAAATTGTCTTTGATTCAATCGCCTTCCTGCCTAATCAGGTTATTGAAACTTCTGGTTTAATCTTCCTGAATGATAAACTTATTACCCATAATGATTCAGGCAATGAACCGGCCTTATTTGAACTGGATACTGTTACTGGAGAAATTACTCGTAAAGTAATCATCAGAAATGCTACGAACGTTGATTGGGAAGATATCTGTTATGATGATTCTTATATCTACATTGGTGATTTTGGTAACAATAGTGGAAGCAGGACAGATCTAAAAATTTACAGAGTTTCGATAGCCAATTACTTTGAGACAGATAATGATACAGTATCTGCAGATACAATTCATTTTAATTATGTTGATCAGTCTGACTTTACTCCTGGATCTAACCAGACAAATTTCGATGCCGAAGCCTTGATTTCATAAGGGGATAGTCTGTATATTTTTACCAAAAACTGGCTGAATTATAAGACAAATGTCTATTCTTTATCTAAATTACCAGGTACCTATTCATTGGTGAGGGTAGATAGCCTTGATCCACAGGGCCTCATTACCGGAGCCTGCACGAATATGATTTCAGGAAGTGTTCGATTAAGTGGATATACTATATCCTCTGCATTTGTAGTTGACTTAAGCCTGTTCTCTGATGCACGATTCTCTTCAGGCACAATGAAAAGATTAATCTTCCGGTACTCGCTCAAATCGAGGCGATTACACAAAGGAATAATGAAGTATATTATTTGTCATCTGAAAAAAGTATTTTTAGTGAATCCATTCTCTACCGGTTACAAAGTGGAACTGGTACAAAAATCAGAAAGATTTCAACCAGTAGTATAAAAATATTTCCCAATCCATCTTCAGAGTATATTTACTTAGGTACTGAAGAGGCTTTGCAGGTAGAATTATATGACGTCTCAGGTAATTTTATATGGAAGAAACAAGTTCACAGAATACCTGTATCTGATCTTAAAAAAGGTATTTTTTTTCTTAGTATTAAAACTTTAGATGGTGAGTTCATAGGTTCACACAAAATAGTTGTGAACTGAAATCTTCTTTTATTTCAATTATGATATACTTTAAATATTTTTATTAATCTGTCTGCCGGCACCATCCCATTCTTGCTTTTTTTCATTTCGGTAAGCACAATTTCAACAGCTTCCAGGTTCAAACCTAATTTTAATCCAGCTTTTTTAAGAATATCCAATTCAGAGGCATCTAACTTCATGTCAACATTGGCCAACAATACCAATCTTTGAAACTGAAGAATCCTGTCACCTTCAAGCGGAGGGGTGTGAATTCAACATATTCCAATATAAGTGAGTCAAGCTGTTCTTTTTAATTTCTAGCAGATTTGCTATAACCTGCAGAAATTGGTATTCTTCATCTCCCAACTTCATATCGATTTTTGCAAGTTTTATTAACTCTGTCAATATACTTAGCTTTTCTTTCATGCCTTTAATTGTGGTTATTATTATAAACATAGCTCAGTAACCGGAACGAAATTATAAAAATTGTGCTTATGATTGAAAACCAGGAGAAAAATTTTGATTATTTAATTTTGGTTGTGGATATAATTTTTACAGCTACCTTTGAATAGAGTATAAAATCAACTTTGATTTTGATTGAGTAAACCTGATAATTAAAGAGAAACCACAATTAAATATTCTTGGTATGAGATCATTTTTTTTGATTAAATTATTAATAATAAGTGTTATATGCCTGGGGCAGGAAGATGTTTTTAAAGTGTTCGAATACAGGAATTATAGTCCTACAGCAGTCAGTGCATGGATTTCAGATATTGCAGTACCTGAGAATCCTGATTCTGTAAATTTACATGTTTTCTACACAGCTGCCCGTCATGGTGGCGTATGGAAAACTTCGAACAATGGGGTGACTTTTGAATGTATTACTGATGAACTTCCAACAACTTCAATTGGGGCTATCGAGGTGGCTCCAAATAATCCCAATATCCTCTGGGTGGGTACAGGAGAGGCTTCAAATGCGCGATCAACACACAGGGGGTATGGTGTTTATAAATCAAGTGATGCAGGAAAGAGCTTTACTTTTATGGGATTAGAAAATACTCAGCATATACCCAGAATTGTGATTCATCCTGAAAATCAGAATATTGTATATGTTGCCTCTATGGGTTCGCTCTTTTCTCCCAACGAAGAAAGAGGTGTTTACAAAACTACAGATGGTGGGGAAAACTGGGAAAAGGTATTGTATATAAATGAAAATGTTGGAGTTATTGATTTGGTTATAAACAGAACCAATCCGAATGTGTTGTATGCTGCCGCCTATGAGAAATACAGGTATCCATGGCACTTTGAGGCCGGTGGACCAGAAAGTGGCATATATAAAACAACAGATGGAGGGGAGAACTGGGTAAAACTCTCTGGGGGCTTGCCATCTGGAAATATTGGCAGAATAGGGGTAGATATTTATAGGAAAGATCCTAATATTCTTTACACTGTGGTTGAAAACCTGAATCCCAAACCAGATTTTGATGTCAAGGAGGAAGAAGCTTTTAATCATATGCGTGATCCTTATTTCGACCGTTTAATTGGAGGCGAAGTATATCGCAGTGCCGATGCCGGGCAAACATGGACAAAAATGAACCATGATACAGTTGATGTTGGAAGCAAAGCAGCCTATTCCTTCAACCAGATTATTGTAGATCCAAATGATGACAGCAATATTTATATAAATAACGTGTCGCTGCAGTCCTCTTTTGATGGGGGGAAAACCTGGGACGGAATAGACTGGAAAACAACCACTCGTTTCAAGACTATGTTTGGTGATGTTCGGACTTTATGGATCAATCCAAAGGACTCCCGCCATCTGATGGCAGGCAGTGACGGTGGACTAAATGTTACTTATGACCAGGGAATTTCTACAATGTGTTTTCATCAAATTCCCCTTGGAGAGATTTATAATATTGAGCTGGATAATGCTTACCCTTATTATATATATGCAGGCTTACAGGACCATGAGGCCTGGAAAGCTCCCTCAAACGGCTGGCGTGGATCTATAGGTGAAGATGACTGGACTCTGGTAGGTATGTGGGATGGAATGTATATTGAGGTAGATCCGGAAAATAACCGTTGGTTGTATACCACCACACAGTTTGGATCTCATCAAAGGGTTGATCAACTCACAGGTGAACGTAAAAATATACAACCTGTGGCTGAGGTAAGCAAACCTCCTTACCGATTTACATGGAATACTCCACTTATTATTTCCCCACATAACACAAGTACCTTATATACAGGAGGCCAGATGCTGCTTCGATCAATTGACAGAGGTGATACCTGGCAGGAGATGAGCCCCGATTTAACAAGAAATGATTCAGTAAAAATTGCCGGTCGAGGACATTTAATGTATTGTACAATTTCATCGATAAGCGAATCTCCGGTAACTCCGGGAGTTATATGGGTAGGTACCGATGATGGCTTGGTCTGGTTAACAAGAGACCATGGAAGAAACTGGCTTGGTATTATGAAAAATTTGCAAGCCGCTGGAGCACCGGATGAACGATATGTTAGCCGCATTTTTGCGTCTCATCATGAGGAAGGAAGGGGATATGTTGTAAAATCTGGATTTCGGAACGATGATTTCAAACCATATGTTTATACAAGTAATGACTATGGCGACTCCTGGACAAATATCTCATCGGACCTGCCGGACCAGCCCATTTCAGCTTTCTGGGAGGATGATACAAATCCTGATTTGTTATTTGTTGGAAATGACAAGGGAGTATATTTCAGTTTAAACAGGGGACAATCATGGATTCCCTTGAAAAACAATATGCCAAATGTCCCTGTTAAGGATATAATGGTACACCCCTCAGCGCGTGACCTTGTAGTTGGCACATATGGTAGAGGTGTTTATGTTAGCGATATCTATCCTTTTCTTGAATTAACCGAGGAACTACTCAGTGAGGATTTTCATTTGTTTAATATTGAATCTAAGTCACAAAGAAATCAATCTGAACAGGCCTGGTGGGGAAACCATGGCCCAATTTGAAGACAACCAATTCAGGACATCAAATGAGGCAAATGGACTACATATATATTACTATCTAGGTAAACAAAGTAAAGCTGAAGTTCGAGTTTTGATTTATGATAAAGAAGGAAAGTTGCTGGATGAAAAGATGGGGGAGACTGAGAAAGGAATACATGAAATTGTATGGAATGCCTATGATGCCGAACCAGGAGGTACCAGATTACCCTCAAAATGGGAAAGAAGGAAATGACCAAATTAGCTGTAGTAAAAAGAAAAACTAGTCTGGCCTGCCGGGAATAAAGCCAACAATTTTAAGAATTAAAGCTCTTGAGATTTGTATTATAATTGCTAAAATATTTTTGGTAGTAATTTTTTACTCACCTTCATGTAATTCTTATATGCATCACCAAATTCTTCAGTAAGAATGTTTTCTTCGATTCTAATTCTATAAAGTATTACCAAAAAAATTGGAATGCTAACCACCATTATTGAGATAATGCTGTTCATTGCAAGAGAAAGGCCAAGACATTCAAGGAGTAAACCTAAATAACTTGGATGCCGAATGTTTCTATATATACCATCTGTTTTCAGCGTATGATTTTCTGTAATGGTTACATCAACGGTAAATTCTTTATTTAGCTCAAGTATTGAAATCCACCGAATTAGTATACCAATAATGAAAATGGATAATCCAACTATAGCTACTGTCTTGTTCACAGAATTCCACGTATGGTAATTGGCGGCAAAAAAACCAATACTAATTGCCAAAGGAATAGTTATCCAAAAATAAGACCAAAGATTTTTTATCCTTGCTCTCTCTTGTCCTGGCCTTTTTTGATCGTTTGGCGATCATTAAGGCAAATTCAGAGAGGAAAAATAGGAAAGATGCAATTAATACAAAATTGATATTCATATTCCTTTTTTATTTAACCAATTTATTCAGCTCATTTTATCTTGTAATGGCTCAAAAACCAATTGTATAGCTCTGGATCCTTGTATGTGGTATCATGAGTCGCTCCGTGACCTAAATCAGGATATCTTGTATATCTGATATTGGGGTTTAAATCCTTTAATAAACTATACATTTTATCAGATTCCTTCACCGAATATACCTTATCCAATGCACCATGGAAAATCCAGATTGGTAGGGATGAAATTTCCTCACTTTCCTTTAAAATACTTGGGATATGACTTACACGGCCACATACGGGTGAAATAGCAGCAAAAATATCAGGGTATTGTTCTGAAATATACCAGGTCCCTTCTCCTCCCAGACTTACTATTACTAGGTAAAACCTAGGTAAACACTAAACATATATTGTGATGGTGATGCTAAAGTTGATGATACATGCTAATACTTGTGCACTGTGTGCTTGTGTTATGATAGGTTGGTCCAATTAGTCAGCAGGTTTCCAAAAGACCGGTTGGAGCAGTCGGCGGGAGTTCCAGAAGCTGTCAGTCCACTTGGACACATCGGGCAAATCGAACCTATTTGGACACCTGGGCAGACCAAGCTCCGCAAAGTTAAAAAAAGCATAATTACGCCAGGACATCACGGGGCATCGGGATCAATAGGAGCTTCTGGGGCTACAGGGCAGCCGTGCCCAGTAGGGGCACAATAAACTGCTAGCTTCCCAGATCTACCGGTACCAACCGCGCTTGAGGGATCTGAAGGTAGGTATTGAACTTTATTATTTTCTTTCTTCTATTTTTGGTGCTTGTTATTTTCTCTTGACAATGGTTTTAATGGTTGACAATGGTTTCTTGACAATGGTTTCTATGTTTCAATTTTTACACGTTTATGCTGTTCTGTAGGACATACGTGTATAACTTTTATAAATATAGGCATAACAAAAAAGTTATTCACCTATTATGAACTGAAGACTTCAAGCTAATAGCAATTCAGGGATGTGAAAATCATGTCAGCTATGTTCTTTTCTTGAGAAATGTTATTAGCATTAGTTAACTTTATGCTAT
>CALOCZ010000059.1:0-15810 GCA_942491935.1 uncultured Cytophagales bacterium | reverse complement strand
AATAAATAGTAAAGATCAATTAAAAAAGGGAGGCTTCTTCAACAGTCTCCCTTTTTTAATTGTCATCCGAAGCTTCAGCGAAGGTGGATCTTCGTCATCAGAAATTTCAGCGTAGAATGTGATCATTTTGCGAACCAAAAACGACAATTGATTCCTCTTTCAATTTTTATGAAAAGTGCTGGTATATTCCGGATGGGGTAAATTTTAATGCCGATTGCATTATGATTGATTCATGATATCTTCTATCTCCTCCACTTCAACAGGAATGTTCGCCATCAGGTCATGAATTCCATCCTTTTTGATGACCACATCATTTTCTATACGGATACCCAGGTTTTCTTCACGAATATAGATCCCTGGTTCCACCGTAAATAACATGTTTTCCTCAAATTTCCTGAAATGACTTCCAACATCGTGAACATCCAGGCCAAGGTGATGCGATGTGCCATGCATGAAATATTTCTTGTAAGCCGGTTTATTAGGATCCTGGTTTTTTATATCCGTTTTGTCTATAAGTCCGAGGCCCAGTAATTCCGATTCCATTATTTTCCCTACTTCTTTATGATATTCAGGGATTACGTTTCCAGGTTTTAGCATATCATAAGCGGCTCTTTTAACCCTTAAAACTGCGTTGTATACATCCTTTTGCCTGGGTGTATATCTGCCATTCACCGGAATCGATCTGGTTAAGTCTGCATTATAGTTCGCATATTCTGCACCTACATCAAGCAATAGAACATCCCCATCTTTACATTGATCTTTGTTTTCAATATAATGAAGCACACATGCATTGAATCCTGAAGCAATAATTGGGGTATATGCGAATCCTTTCGACTTTCGGCGAATAAATTCATGAATAAATTCAGCTTCAATTTCATATTCGTAAACACCCGGCTGAACAAACTCTAAAATTCGCCTGAAACCTATTTCAGTGATATCACAGGCTATCTGCATTAATTCAATCTCAATTTCCGATTTGACCATCCTTAAGTTATAGATGATAGGAGCTATCCTGTGATAATTGTGCAATGGGAACTTGTTTTTGCACCATTTTATAAATCGCATATCCCGGGTTTCCACCTCTTCCACAGGTCTTCGTGTATGTTCATTCGTATTCAGGTATATGTTATCAGCTTCCGTCATCAGCACATTGAAAGTAGTTTCAAATTCGGAAAGCCATTTGATATTCTTTATACCTGAAGTTTCCATAGCTTCTTCTTTGGTATATTTATGACCTTCCCAGATTGCAATTTCCTCATTTGTTTCTCTCAGAAACAGGATTTCCCGCATATTCTCATCCGGAAAGTCAGGACACAGTACAAGGATAGATTCCTCCTGGTCAATTCCGGATAGATAAAAAATATCACTGTTCTGGCGGAAAACCATTGTGCCGTCAGCATTTGTAGGTTGAATGTCATTTGAATTAAAAACTGCAATGGATCCGGGCTTTAATTCATCTATTAAATTTTTTCTGTTCAGAATAAAAAGTGAGTTGTTAATGGGTGCGTATTTCATTTGTACAAAAATTATTTTTCAGTGTAATATTAATAATATTTTCAATCCTATAGATTAAATAACTGAAATTTAAAATATGAACAATTGATTTGAGTTTAGGTGAATTGAATTATTGCTATTTTTGCCAGTTAATAAAATAAAAATGGATTATCAGGTACATAAATTCCAGAACGATATCAGACTTGTTCATAAGCAGGTAAATAATACCCGGGTGATCCATTGTGGGTATGCAATCGACATAGGAAGCAGAGATGAGAATAAAGTTCAACTTGGGATTGCTCATTTCTGGGAGCATATGGCATTTAAAGGGACACAGAAACGGAAAGCATACCATATCATAAGCAGGCTGGATTCGGTCGGGGGGGAGTTAAACGCCTTTACGACAAAAGAAAAGGTGTTTTTCTATGCCAGTGTGTTAAGTGAACATTTCGAAATGGCTGCTGAACTTCTAACTGATATTGCCTTCTATTCCATCTTTCCGGAAAAACAAATTGAAAAAGAACGAGTGGTCATCCTGGATGAAATGGCTATGTACCTGGATAATCCGGATGATGCCATACAGGATGATTTTGATCAAGTGGTTTTTGGGGACCACCCTCTTGGGCATAATATCCTCGGAACAACTGATACTTTAAATTCCATCCGGAAAAAAGATTTCCTGACATTTATTAATGATAGTCTCAGTAATGAAAAAATTGTTTTTTCGGTAGTCGGCCCAAAATCTTTCAAGGAAACACTAAGGATCTCTAATAAATATATTCAAAGGATTCCTGATCATTCTACCAGAAAAATAAGATTAAAACCCTCCCCAAATCTTGGACAAAAAAGGACAGAAGTTAAAAGTTTTGGGAGGGCATATTGTGCCATAGGAAAGGAAGCATATTCAGTAAAAGACAAGGATAGGATTCCATTTTTTATGTTAACGAATATACTTGGAGGGCCTGCTATGAATTCAAGATTAAATCTGTCCCTGAGGGAGAAACATGGTTATGTTTACTCTGTAGAAGCTTCCTATACTTCATATTCTGATACAGGCTTATTTGGAATATATTTTGGAACAGAGAAAAGATATTTGAATAGAAGTATTAAAATTGTACTTACGGAACTAAGAAAACTCAGACAGCAGAAATTGGGTTCTTTGCAATTGCACCGGGCAAAACAACAAATCAAAGGCCAACTGGCAATATCCGAAGAGAATAATACCAATTTAATGCTCATGATGGGGCGCAGTTTAGTCGATCTTGACCGGATAGACCCTCTGGATTCTGTATTTAAAAAGGTAGATGATCAGACAGCAGGATCGTTAGCCCGGATTGCTGAAGAAATGCTTATTGAGGACCAGTTAAATTATCTGATATTTAATCCTGTGGAAAATGAAAATCATAAATGATAAGATTCAGAATTATGCTGAATTATTTTCTTCTGAAGAACCCGGAATTCTAGCTGAACTGAACAGGGAAACCTATGTCAATCATTTATTCCCAAGGATGTTGAGCGGACATCACCAGGGCAGATTTTTGTCCATGATCTCTAAAATGTTAAACCCGAAGAGGATACTTGAAATTGGCACATACACGGGATATTCAGCACTATGTCTCGCAGAAGGACTGGCGGAAGACGGCATTCTGCATACTATTGAATTAAATAATGAGAATGAGGATATCATCCGGAAGTATATCAAAAAAACCGGGAATACAAATAGGATCATATTACATTTCGGTGAAGCTTTGAACATCATCCCAGAAATAGACGAAACATTTGATATTGTATTTCTTGATGCGGATAAGGAAAGTTATATTGAATATTTTAATTTAGTTATAGACAAAATCAAACCCGGAGGGATAATTTTAGCTGACAATGTTTTATGGGATGGCAAGGTTCTTGATCAAAAATCAAAAGACAAAGAGAGTGTTGGAATCCGTATGTTTAATGATCATATAAAAAATGATACCCGTATTGACCATATTCTGTTAACCATTCGGGATGGAATCATGATCATACGTAAAAAATAAAATCATGCCTATTATTAATAGATTCAAAGTAAAAATTATATCAACCAGCTTAATACTAATTCTATTGGTTATTAGTTTAATGGCAAATGCCCAAGGTCCCAGGGTACCTTCTGTAATAGAATTTGCTGGCATGAAATTGAATTTACATGACCATGTTCGCAAGGAAATTCAGACGGAAGTCGATGCCCTTCATCGAAGTCAAAAATATTTTAATATCAAACTTGATCGGGTGAATCTTTATTTTCCGATTATAGAACGTGTTCTTAGTGAGGAAAAAGTACCTGATGATTTTAAATACCTGGTCATACAGGAATCAGCATTGATCTCAGATGCAGTTTCTACATCAAATGCTGTTGGATTCTGGCAGTTTAAGATTCCTTCAGCAAAAGAAGTGGGATTGCGGGTTGACGGGAATGTTGATGAACGTTTAAATATAACAGCCTCAACTCACGGCGCAGCCAAATATCTCAAACGTAATAATTTCTATTTTAACAATTGGGTATATGCATTAATAGCCTATCAGGCTGGTGTTGGCGGTGCATATTCAATTGTAAACGACAAGTACTTCGGGGCAAAAAAGATGGATCTTAACAGGAAAACATATTGGTACGTTATTAAATTTCTTGCTCATAAAATAGCCTTTGAAGGATATGTGGATAAAGGAAATAACAGGAGGCTATATGAATATACAGATGGGGGAGGCCAAGGTTTAAAACAAATTGCCTCGAGCCTGGGAGTTGATTATGATGAGCTAAGAAATTACAATAAGTGGTTGAAAAGGGGTAAGGTGCCGGAAGACAAGATATATTGGGTAATAATTCCCGGATTATCTTCCCCACCAGTTCAAACAGCAAAAGCAAAATCTCAAATAATAAAATCACAGGATATAGCTTTTGTTTCTCCCAACAGCGACCTTTATCCCAAAATTAAAGTAGGAAGTGGTGAATCCAGAATCGTAAAAGTGAATGGGATCACAGGAGTAATAGCCAATGACGGGGAAGACCTGAAAACTCTGGCTTTGATTGGCGGGCTTGAGTTGTCAAAATTCCTTAAGGTAAATGAAACGGATATTTCGCATCGAGTTGTGGCAGGTAATGTTTATTATTATAAATCGAAAAAGGGCAAAGCCAGTGAGCATTATCATACTGTTTTACCGGGGGAAGATCTATGGTTTATTTCCCAGAAGTATGGTGTTAAGGCCCAGAAACTGATTCAAAAAAATCGACTGGAAGATGAAAAGGATATTAAACCGGGAATGGTCTTGTGGCTCAGGTATATCAGGTCTGCTGATCAACCTGTTGAATATGTGCAAATACCAGTTGTTGAGCCCACAATTTCTACTTCAGTAGCTGACGCGCAACCTGAGAATAAGCAGGAAGAACCTTTCGCCCTGAAAGATGCTGATGTGGAAGATGATGTTGCAGTGGATGACTATTCACAGATAATAGAAGAAAAGGAATCGCAGCCAGAACAGGTACTGAATCAATCTTCCTCTGAAGTTGTTGAAGATCCGAATGAGGAATTAACAGTAGAAGAACTGGAAGAACTCGATCGGCAGAAAACCCCATTATTTCATATTGTAGAGGCGGGGGAAACAATCTATGCCATTTCAAAAAAGTATGATATATCAATTGATGAAATATATCGTATTAATGAACTTTCAACTGATGATAAGATAGGAATTGGTCAAAAAATATATTTGACTGATCCATTCGAAGGCATGAATGATGCTGATAATGAAAATAAAAAATCAGGCAATGATTCTTACATCACCTATTCTGTCAAAAAAGGAGATACAATGTATAGTATATCAAGAAAATATAATGCCAGTGTAGAGGATATATTAGAATGGAATAATAAAACAGATTATAGCTTGAAAGAAGGAGAAATTTTAAGAATAAAAGATCAAAAGTAACCTCAGCTAAAATGATTATTGGTGAATAATATTACATGCATAGGAAAATGTAAAGTTTTGATTATTAAACCGTGCAATTTAATATAATTTTGCTAGTGTGAATTTTTAAATTTTAAATTGATTTAATATAATTTTTTTTAGTTTTTATTCAGAACTTACTTTATTATTGTGAAATAAATCGAATATTTAGATGGCAAGAGATACCGGGAACATAGATTTAGTCATGTTGGTTGATGATAACGACACCGATAACTTCATAAGTAGGCGAATTATTGAAATTACTAAGTTTGCTGGTGATGTTGTTATTAAAAGTTCCGGTAAGAGTGCTTTGGAATATCTTGAGGATCATAAATCAAATCATGAGAAACTTCCTGACCTGATTTTCCTGGATATAAACATGCCCATCGTTGACGGATTTGTATTTTTATATGAATTTGAAAAATTTGATTATTCGATAAAAGATAAGTGTAAAGTTATCATCCTTTCTTCTTCAGATAACAAACGGGATATTGATAAAATCGTGAATAATGATCATGTTATCAAGTTTATAACTAAACCGCTTACTGAAATTGCCCTTGAAGAAGTATCACAAATAGTATAATTTTTTTGGGATTATATTTCTTAAAATACACCTTGTATACATTTTTTTTCCCTGACAATTTTCTTCTCAGAATACCTTTTTATTATTAATCAATACCATTATATTCAATCGAATGTAATTGTACTAATATGAAATGGTTTGGATTTACTTTTTTAATAGGGATTTCATTATTGCCCAATTTGCTTATTGCCCAGGGGGGATTGCAGGACAGTATTAAAACCCAATATGATACGATAAGTTTTTGGACCCGGACAGCTGAAGTTGGAGCAACATTTAAACAAATTGGATTAAAGAATTGGGTTCAGGGAGGGGCTGAACTGATTTCTTTAAACTTAGCTGGCAAACTCAGGGCAAGAAAAGAAAAGGAAAGGTATGTATGGCAGAACATATTTGAAGCGACGTACACCTTAACTAAACAAGGAGAACAGAAGCGGATACGGGCCAATACTGATGACTGGAGGATAATCACCAGATATAATTGGAAATTAGAAAACAATTGGGCAATCACAACAGGTATTACTGTCAATTCTCAGTTTGGTCCGCTATATAAAATTAGTGTAGATCCGGCTACTGATGAGGAGGTTACTACTTTGACGAGTGATATTCTGGCACCAGGATTTATCTGGCCTTCCTTTGGTTTCACGAAAATGAAAAAGGATATATGGAATATTTCCCTTATGCCCGTTACAGGTAAACTGGTAACTGTTTTAAATGATTCACTATCAGATGCAGGAGCTTTTGGCGTTGATCCCGGGAAAAAATTCAGTTTAGAAGCCGGATTTGGAATTGACGCCTGGGTAAAAACTGATATTTTTAAGAACATGTCCGTTGAATCGGATCTTTCCTTATTCTCCCATTATTATGATATGATGCATACTGATGTGAGGTGGAATTTTACAATGCGTTTTAAAGTAAACAAATTCTTTTCTGCTTTTTACAACAACAATCTGATATATGATTATAATATCGTGGATAAGGTCCAGTTTAAATACTCCATCAGTCTGGGATTTGCCTATGATATTACGTGGTGAGAGGCCTAGAACTCGGTATCCAGTCCAAATTTGTTTTTCAGTTTGATAAGGTTAGGATTCTTTTTGGCAAGATGATTAAACTTGTCAGTATTGGTATAGATTTTCTCAGATTTTTCTACTTTTTTAAGAGAAGTGTCTATTTTGATCTGGTCGTTATCAAGGTTATCCCTTAAATGTTTTAAGAGTTCAGTTTTAAAACGTACAAGTATATCCTGTTCGATGGAATTGGAAATATGGATCGTAATCGTATGATCATCAAGAAGTTCGAAATCCTGTGTCATAAGATTATATTCATTGTCTTTTCCTTCATTTTTTAGCTGTAATCCGTATGTGTCCCATTCCTTTTTTAACTGATCCACTGAGAAAGAACTTTGACGATCATTATCTTCTTTTTTCTCTTCTTCCTGTTCTATTTTTTTTGGGGTGGTAGTTTGGTTTGTTCGATTTTTTCAGTTCATTTATATCCGGTATGCTAATCGTTTTTTTGGTACCGGAAGGTGTTTTATCAGGCTTGGCAACTTTTTTTACTTCGGTTATTTGTTTATCTGGGGGGGGCGGATTTGGTATGGCAGAACTTGCTTTTCCAGGATCCGGCATTTGTCCTTCTGTTAGGCCAGAACTTGCTTCTTCTGGTTCAGATATTTGTTTTTCAGATTTTTCAGGTTCCGGTTTTTCAGATTTTTGTTCTACAGTTAATGGCTTGCCAGGCTTCTGTTCTAAAGGAGCCTCCTTTGGGGATGTTTTACTTTCAGGTTTTAACTCAGGCTGTTTTTTTTTTTGCTCCGGGGCAGGAGGGAGTTGGAGGTCTTTTAACTTTAAGGCGGATTTTAAATGCGCCATTTTCATTAAGGCTATTTCAACGTGAAGCCTCTGGTTTTTACTTCCCTTGTAATAGATGTCACATTGATTACTGATATTCAAAGCTGAAAGAAGAAAGCCTTTATTGGCCAATTTGCTTTGCTCTAGGTACCTGGATTTTACATTTTCCGATACTTCAAGTAAGTTGATGGTTTCAGTATCCTGGCTGATCAGCAGGTTTCTGAAATGCTCAGCTAGTCCGACTATAAAATTCTGCCCGTCAAAACCTTTCTTAAGGATATCGTTAAATATACTGAGTGTACGGGATAGATCTTCATGTAGAAGTCTGTCAGTTATTTCGAAGTAATAGTCATAATCTAAGATATGCAGGTTTTTGGCAGTATCCTTATAAGTTATCTTATTCCCTGATGAATATGTTACAATTAGATCAAATAGTGAAAGCGCATCCCGAAGCGCACCGTCGGCCTTTTGAGCAAGAAGGTGTAATGCTTCATGTTCCGCTTCAATATTCTCTTTTTGAGCAATATCTTTAAGCCGGTCAGTAATATCTGAAATTTGAATCCGGTTAAAATCAAATATCTGACATCTGGACAGAATGGTTGGAATCACTTTATGTTTCTCAGTTGTGGCCAGAATAAAAATAGCATAGGAGGGAGGCTCTTCCAATGTTTTCAAAAAGGCATTGAAGGCCTGATTGGACAGCATGTGCACCTCATCTATGATATATACTTTATACCTGCCGTATTGGGGTGGATATCTCACCTGGTCGATCAGGTTCCGGATGTCATCAACCGAATTGTTGGAAGCAGCGTCCAGTTCGTAGATATTCATGGCTGTTGAGGATCCCTGATCATTTTGTTGATCAAAACCGTTGATCATATTGGCAACGATCCTTGCACAGGTTGTTTTTCCTACTCCCCTGGGCCCACAAAATAGAAGAGCCTGAGCCAACTGGTCCTGTTTGATCGCATTAGTCAGGGTTGTAGTAATGTGATCTTGTCCCACTACTTCTTCGAAACCTGTCGGTCTGTATTTCCTGGCGGATACGATATAATTTCCCATTCCTGAAAGATAAACACTACAAAAGTAAGCAACAACATGAGATAAAAAAAATCCTGAGAATATGGTAATATAAATAATATTGCAGTGATGAACTTTTATTGATTAAATATCGTTCTTAGTTTTGTAGACATCTTGGGGCCGACTGGATTTGACAGTAGGTGTAGATCAAGTGTAAGCATGTCGGGTGTTGTTAGTATTACCTGTTAAACAAACTATCATATTCGTAAATGGCGAAAATAATTACGCCTTAGCAGCTTAATAAAGAGTTGCTATGTCTCGTTAGCGCCTCGCTTTGCCGCGTTGACAATGAGGCATCGATACGCAGAGCTAGCGGTTACAGGGCTGTGATATAACCGCGAATACAATTGCAGCTACGGAGATTTCATAGGCAGGTCTGGTGCCTTGACTTTTCCCGACAATATAAACCGGACTAAACATGTAGAAAGCATATTGGTTTCCTTATCTGGACCGGGGTTCGATTCCCCGCGGCTCCACCTCACTCCCTGCAGTCGTTTCGGTGGACGCCGCCACGGGAAAGCTTACACGACAGGCTGAGCACACTCGCTGAAAGTTTGTATTGGGGGATGATTGAAATTAAGATAACCTAAGAATCAATACTCCAATTGTATCTTTTTGATTGCCATTTACATACAATAATCAGCTATGTGGTATGTTTATTTGTTAAAATGTCGTGATAATACAATTTATACTGGCTGTACAAATAATGTTTATAAGCGATTTGAAAGGCATATGAAAGGATATGTTCATTATACAAAAGATAAACGACCTTTAGAACTGGTTAATTACGTTGCATTTAATGATAAGTACAAAGCATATAAGTTTGAGAAATATTTGAAATCAGGTTCAGGAACGGCATTTCGAAACAAACGACTGATTTGATTTAATAAACTTTGATTTACAATTCCGGTTAATGCGGATAATAAGATAATCTCTGAAAATTTAATATCACGCTCGATATGCCGCCATGGGAAAGCTACACGTTGACAGACTGGCCCTTCGCGGAAAAGACCCATTGGATCTCTTTCTTCCGTCCTCGGCCCCACCGCAGGCTGGCCCCTCAATAAAATGATCAATAAAATTACTTAACATTGCCACGCTTCATGCAGGCTCCCCCCCCCCCCCCCACTGTAGTGAGCTTCGGTGACGCCGTCCACTGAAGTTCACGAAGGTGAGTATTACTCCTGAAAGTTTGTATTGGGGATGATTGAAATTAAGATAACCTAAGAATCAATACTCCCATTGTATCTTTTAGATTGCCATTTACATACAATAATCAGCTATGTGGTATGTTTATTTGTTAAAATGTCGTGATAATTCCTACTATACAGGATGCACAAATAATGTCTATAAACGATTTGAAAGGCATATGAAAGGATATGTTCATTATATAAAAGATAAACGCCCTTTAGAACTAGTTACTTTCATTGCATTTAATGATAAGTATAAAGCTTATAAATTTGAGAAATATTTAAAAACCGGATCAGGGATTGCCTTTAGGAATAAAAGATTAATTTAACTTTCCTGTACGTCTTCAAATTAAAGCAAAATTATTTAGGCTAAAGTTAAGTCATACATTTGAACTATTCTAATGGTGTATTTTTCTTCTTTTTCAGGGTGGATGCAGGGGGTTACCGTGAAAATTCCTGGTTGATCCATTCGAACAAATTATTATTCGATTGGGTTACCAATCACCGGGATTATCATTAACAGTATAATTTGTTAAGCAATTAATAATAATTTCTGTTATGAAAAAGATGACTCCACAACAAGTTCGAGAAGCGATGATCGAGATTATTATTGGAAGAAGACCTTCCAAACTGAGCGCCAAGTACCCTGAACATTATTTCAGAATCCGAAAAGAAATTGTGGATATCCACAGTATTGGAGGTCGGGTTAAAATCCCGGTCGTACAATAAAGGTCTATTTCGGTTGAAATTCTGGATTATTTGAAGGTAGCCTGGCATCAACTTCTAATCTCCATTTTATAAGTTGCGCATGTAGAGATTCAGCAATATCAGGCTCGGAATCAATCAAATTTTCTGTTTCCCCAATATCAGTATCTAAATTATACAGTTCAAGGTGCCCGTCTTCAAAATTCTCAATAAGCTTGTATTCGCCAGCCCTTATGGCTGATCCGGGACCGCCGCCCTGGTTTCCATAATGTGGGTAATGCCAGAAAATTGCATCTCTTGATAGCTTTTCTTCACCTTTCAACAGGGGAGCCATACTTATTCCATCAATATGTTGGTCGGGTAATAATGGAATTTTCGCCATTTCAAGAATGGTAGGGTAGAAGTCAGTACTCGTAACCGGGAAATTGCATTCGCTATTTGATTTGCTGACCCCCGGCCACCGGATGATCATGGGTTCACGAATACCCCCTCATATAACCAGCCTTTGCCGGCTTTTAAAGGTAAGTTTGTTGTAGGATGACCTTCGCTGGTACTCAGGCCTCCATTATCAGACATAAAAAATACAACCGTATTTTCCGATATCCCCAGAGAATCAAGGGCATTCAATATCTTTCCAACTGCCGCATCCATGGCTTCCACCATAGCCCCATAAACAGGATGATCTTGCACCTGCCTCCATTCATTATTATTAATAGGGATAAAGGTTTCACAAGAAAAATCTAAGGCTTCTGATTTAATTTTATATTTCTCGACGAGATCAGGTCGTCCGATCAATGGTGTGTGGACTGAATAAAACGATAAATATGCTAAAAACGGATGTTCTTTTTGCATCGAAATGAATTCGATTGTTTCCTGAGCCAGGCGATCCGGAAGGTGTTCGCCCTCTGGTCCATCATTCAACTTTGGATTGCCGTAGGGGGTAAAATATTTGCTTCCTCCTGAAGGACTTCCCTTTTCCCATCCACCTTTATTTACATCAAATCCCTGGTCTTCCGGATAATAACCTTCCCCGCCCAGATGCCATTTTCCAGCAAAAAAGGTTGAATAGCCATTTTCTTTTAATACTTCTGCTATGGTTTTCTCCTCCAGTGGCATATATTCTACATACTTCGCCGGTAATAGAGGTTTATTTCGTGTCCAGTGCTTTTCAACATTATAAGGTTGGGGGGCTCCAAACCAGTCCGTAGTATTTATTCTGGCAGGGTACTTTCCCGTCATAATGCTGGCTCGCGTAGGACTGCAAACCGGACAGGCCGCATATGCCTGTGTAAACTTCATGCTTTTTTCTGAAAACCTGTCAATATTAGGTGTTTCATAAAAGGAACTCCCAAAACAGCCCAGATCGGTCCATCCAAGATCATCAACCAGAATAAATAGAAAATTTGGGGATGAATACTGTTCTTTTCCAGGATCACAACTTATTATACTTATCAAAAAGATCATTATGATCATTAGATGTATTCTGCGTTTCTCAATATGGAGACGATAGCGGAACATAAGCATCTATTTTTTAGTTAACAGGTTTTCAACTTCTTCTAGAGTCTTTCCTTTAGTTTCAACTAGTTTCCTTTTAATATATACAAATCCTATGATACATATGAATGCATAGAGCCAGAAGGTGCCATAAGAATTCAGTGTTTTATTCAGCCAGGGAAAAGTATAAGTTAAGATAAAACAGGCTACCCAAAGAGAAGCAGTTGCTACTGCCATAGCGCTCCCACGTATAGAATTCGGGAATATTTCGGAGAGCACAACCCAGGTAATTGGTGCCAGTGTCATTGCATATATTGCTATGGCTATGATAACAATTAAAACCACTAAAAAGCCTTGAATTTCGAGGTAATATAAAGATCCAAGAACTATATATGATAAGGCCAATCCTGCAGCACCAAACAACATCAAATTTTTCCTGCCCCACCTGTCTACAGTCAATAAAGCCACAAAAGTAAATAATAGATTAATTGTCCCGGTCAGAATGATATTAAACAGGATGTCACTGATCCCATATCCTGCCGCTGCGAAAACTTCTTCGGCATAATTGAAAACCACATTGATCCCACACCATTGTTGAAATACGGCCAATACAATTCCTAGAATAACGATTGGCAATATATTTCTTTGTCTAAGCGTAATTAAATTAAACCGGATATTAACATTTTGAATTGTTTTTGAGATTTCCTCCCTGGAATAATTTGCAAATTCCATGCCTCCAATCTTTACCAGGATTTTTTCAGCCAATGACCAGTTTCCTGATTTTGCAAGCCACCTGGGACTTTCTGGAATTCCAAATGTCAGGAAAAAGAAGAGTAGTGCGGGAACTGACTCAGCCCAGAACATCCATCGCCAACCCCACTGGCCATTCCAGGAGTTTAAAATTTCATCATTTGTGGCCACAGGATCTACCGCATCTGCAATCAAATAATTGGTTATCTGTGCAAGCAGGATACCAATGACTATAGTTAATTGATTAAGAGAAACAAATCTTCCACGCAATGTCCCCGGCGATACTTCGGCTATATATATTGGCGATTGGGTCGAAGCTAATCCAATCCCAATTCCACCCAACAGACGGAAGATTATGAAAGTAGATAAATCGTTTGAAAATCCGGTCCCAATGGCTGAAATACAAAAGAGGAAAGCAGATATAATTAGGGACTTCTTCCTTCCATATTTTTCACTCAGTATGCCTGAAATCATTGCACCGGCAATGCAGCCAAGCAATGCACTGCTCATGGCCCATCCTTGTAAATTTGGCGAGCCTGTGATATCAAAAAACTTCTCGTAAAATGGTTTAGCTCCACCTATTACCACCCAATCATATCCAAATAGCAGACCACCAAGGGCAGATACCAGAGAAATCCTGATCAAGTAACCCGTATTGAATTTCATATAACTGTGTTTTAAAAAATCATACCTGATGGAAATCCTAAATTCACTTTAATTTTTTAATTTACAAACTTGATGCTGTAATTTTATTATTATGCCTATATCTTTCAGGATAAAAGAATTTATATACATTATGAACGATTTCTAATACATGTCTGGACTTCCTTTATTTGATCTGGTCATCATTGCAATTTATGTGCTCATAATAATACTTACAGGAGTATATTTTGCTTTAAGAGGAGGTGGCTCGAACAATTTCGTTTCTGCAGGCGGTATATTGCCAGCCTGGGCAGTTGGATTGTCCATTTTTGGAACCTATTTAAGTAGCAATACATATATCGGGGTAACAGGTAAGGCCTATGGTAGTAATTGGAATGCCTTTGTGTTTAGTTTATCTATTCCTATAGCAGCCTGGATTGCAGCCAAATATTTTGTCCCGTTTTACAGGGAAAGTGGGAGTGTTTCAGCTTACGCACATGTAGAAAAACGATTCGGTCCCTGGGCCAGGTTATATATGGATATCTGCTATCTATTAACTCAACTGGCCAGGATGGCCTCCATCATGTTCGGAGTATCCCTGGTATTAAATGCCTTGACTGGAATTGAAATATCATATATTATTTTATCAATGGGGGTAATGGTAACTATCTATACTTTATTGGGTGGAATCGAGGCTGTTATCTGGACAGATGTAATACAAAGTATAGTCTTGACGGTTGGCGCTATCTTGATAGTGATTATCTTATGCATTGACGTGGAGGGGGGATTTATGGGTATAATTCAGAAAGGGATGGTGGCTGAAAAATTCAGTCTGGGTGATTTTAAACTTAGTTTTACGACATCTACTTTCTGGGTAGTAATACTTTATGGGATATTTATAAATCTTAACAACTTTGGGATAGATCAGAGTTTTATTCAGCGTTACCATACGGCCAACAGTACAAGTTCAGCACGTAAATCTGTTTGGTTGGCGGCTAAATTGTATATTCCGGTATCACTGCTATTTTTCTTTATCGGCACGGGTTTATGGGTGTATTACCAGGAAAGTCCCGGGAAACTGGAACCACTATATGAAGAGATTAGAACTGACATTCAACAAGGTGCTGATTATTCTGAAATTTTGGTTGAATCCTATTCTGTTGATGATGTTGAAATAGCGGACAGGGTATTGCCCTTTTTTATGGTAAACAGACTTCCTCAGGGCATAACCGGGATATTGATAGCAGCCTTGTTTGCTGCCGCCATGAGCAGCGTTGATTCAAGTCTAAATAGCTCTGCTACAATAATCTGGTCAGATTTCTATAAAAGATATTTTAATCAGCATCCATCAGAAAAGGAATCTATGCGGGTTTTAAAGGTAAGCACAGTTGTCTGGGGCATCCTGGGGACCTTTCTGTCATTGGCCCTGATAGGAATTCAAAGCCTTCTGGATACCTGGTGGCAATTATCTGGAATATTTGCTGGTGGGATGCTTGGTCTGTTTCTTTTAGGTTTTATATCCAGATCAACAGGCAACACCGCAGCAAAAATATCTGTTACCATGGGAATCCTGGTGATTTCATGGATGACTTTTCCTTCATTAATACCGGATAATCTTGCGTATTTGAGAAGCCCCTTACATACAAATATGATAGTAGTGATGGGAACACTATCTATCTTTTTGTGCGGTATAATCATTAGTCGAATAATAAGAAATTCGAACAACAGAATGGCTGAGTATTGAATTAATTTTTCAATTTATATTCTATGACTTTTGGAGAAAATGTACTTGAATTTTACAAAAAACTGAATTTTTCTACTTCGGGGATTCCGGATGGAATTGAAGTTATGAATCCAATGCAGGATCTGCAGGTACAGCAACTTAATGACCAGTTTTATACAAAGTATTATAATGATAAGAATCAACGAATTTTTCTTATAGGGATTAACCCTGGAAGGTTTGGCGGAGGAGTAACAGCAATACCCTTTACTGATCCAATTCACCTTGAGGATACCCTTAAAATTAAAAACAATTTGCCTAAAAGACATGAGTTGT
>CALOCZ010000058.1:0-26650 GCA_942491935.1 uncultured Cytophagales bacterium | reverse complement strand
GCCTGAACAGCAGATTCATTTAATATAAAACCAGCCGAATCCACGGAACTTCCTACCTGGAAACTATGTCCATCTAAAAACTCAATACCCATAATATTTTCAATATCATGCCAGGCTGCCATTGAACTGAACCACTGTTGTTCTTCAGCCGGTGAACCACTTTCAACAAAGGCATTCTCCATGATCATACTTTCTCCGGGGATACTTCCACCAAACATCGATACCGCTTGTATTTCCTCATTTTTTTCCAGCTCATTTTTAAAGCTACCATACCTGTTGAAAAAATTGAAATTCATATCTGCGATCAGTATCTGTTCAGTATTAAAGCCCAGATTTTTATTTTGAATATAATTCAATTGCTTATAGACTATTCCAATACAGATCATCAGGGAAATCGAGACCACAAACTGGCTTATGACCAGTATTTTACGTAAGAGACCACTCCCGGAATTTTTAGAAATACTTCCTTTCATTACTTCAGTGGGATTGAAAGAAGAAAGTACCAGTGCCGGATAACTTCCGGACAAAAATCCAACAACGATAACCAGAAGGATCAACCCTGCAAGCAATTCACCATTATATAATAAATCTAGCGCGATTTGTTTTTCCGTTAGATTATTAAACCAGGGCAATATCAGAATTATTAGAATGATAGCTATTGCCATGGCCAATATACATGTTAAATAGGCTTCACCAATAAATTGAGATATTAGCATACTTCTGTTCGCCCCCATTACTTTTCTTAAACCTACTTCTTTTGCCCTTCTTGTTGATCTGGAGGTAGAAAGGTTCATGAAATTAATTACTGCGATTAAAAGGATCAAAATAGCTATAGCAGAAAACAAATAGACATGGGAAATATTACCGTTGGGCTCAAATTCAAGCTCCAGGTTGGAAGTTAAATGAATGTCCGAAGCATTCTGTACATTTAAAACCACACCTTTATCGACCAGTACTTCGGGGTAATGTCTTTTTACAAACTCAGGTATTTCTGATATTATGCGATCAATATCCGCCTCATCTTCAACAGTAAAATACATCCATGCAGCAACCCATACCCATTGCGTATCAAAAAAAGCAGGATTATTAAAAAAAGATTTGAAAGTTTCAAATGAAGCAATCATATCAAAATGCAGATGGGTGCTATAAGGAAGATCTTCAATCACAGCGATCACCTCAAGATCCCGAAAATCATTCAGGTTTAATCTCTTTCCTAATGCCTCATCATCACCAAAATACTTTTTTGCTGTACTTTCCGTTAATATCAATTGATTCGGACCCAGTAAGGCAGTCTTAGGATCGCCAGATATAAAGGTAAGATCATATATTTCCAAAAAGCTGTGGTCAGCATATACGAAATCATCTTCATAATATACATCCTCCTCGTATTTTATCAACATTGTATTTCCCCAGCTTGATGGACGATAGATCCAGGATGCGTGTGTGATTTCCGGAAAATCTTCAAGCATAGTATTCTTTGTAGGAAACGGAACGGTTGCAGATCTTGAAAGATGATTACCCATAGGAAAATCCTGTGTTAGCCGAAATATCTTACCATTGTTAATAAATCCTTTTTCAAAGCTGAGCTCATCCTGTACAAAAAGAAGAATAAGTATGCAGGCAGCAAGACCCAGTGCAAGACCAATGGTATTAATAAGGGAATAGTATTTCTGGCCTATAAAGTTGCGGATTGTAACCTTCAGATAATTTCGGATCATAGTCTTGAGTTTAAAATTTAAAATAGAAAATTATATTCGAGAATAATATTTGCAATATGTTTATGGCGAATATTTCTTTTAAATGGTGATATACTTTTGTATTGCTAGAAAATGAATGGTTATTATTCTCAAGACTTTAAAATGCTTCCAGGTGTATTGGATTTATAATTATACTTTTCAAATTACAATACAGTTTCAATATTCATTATGAGCAATGAATATTGAATGCAGTATCGAAAGTATTCTAAATATCAGTATTGGCTGGCATATTAAGTGATATACGGAATTAAATGTGACTGGATTATATTGAAATGGATAAGCAATTTTATCAATGTAATAACATCTAAATAAAATACATCAGAAAAATAGTTTTTAGTCCAGCATGTGGACAAACAAACCACTGGCAAGCTTTGGCTCAAACCAGGTAACTTTGGGAGGCATTATCTTTCCGCTATCGGCAATATCCATCAGTTGGTCCATGGTTACGGGATAAAGAGCAAAAGCAACTTTCATTTCTCCATTGTTCACTCTTTTTTCCAGTTCACCAAGGCCCCTGGTTCCTCCAACGAAATCAATCCTTTTATCAGTTCTGAGGTCTTCAATGCCCAGTATAGGCTTAAGAATCTGATCCGACAAAATGGTTACATCAAGTACTCCAATCGGGTCCTGGTCTTCATAGGTTCCTTCTTTTGCACGCAAAATAAACCAGTTCCCTTCCAGAAACATTCCAAATTCGTGCAGTTTTTGAGGTTTATATTGGGCAGGCCCATTGGATTTGATTTCAAAACTCTGACCTAATAAATCCAGGAAGGTTTCACGGCTAAGCCCGTTCAGATCTTTTACGATGCGGTTATAATCAATAATCTGCAACTGGTTATCCGGGAAATGCACCGCCATAAAATAATTGTATTCCTCAATCCCCTGATGATACCGGTTTTTTTTCTTAAGTTCTCTTCCAACCAGGGCCGCTGCTGCTGTTCGGTGGTGTCCATCAGCCACATATGTATGATCAATCTTCTCAAAATGATCACTTATTGCATTAATCAAGTCCTTTTCACACACTTTCCAAACCACATGACGTACACCATCCTGTGCCACAAAGTCGTATTCGGGTAAGTTGTTTTTGATTTCTTCAACAAGCTTATCAAGGGCTTTTACAGACCGGAATGCGAAAAATACAGGTTCTGCATTCATATTGGTTACGCGGACATGGTTTTTCCTGTCTTCCTCCTTATCCGGTCGTGTCAATTCATGTTTTAGGATAATATCATTAAAATAATCTTCAATTCCCGCACAGCCAACTATTCCTGTCTGTTGCCTTTTGTCCTTTTCAAGCATGTAGATATAATAACATTCCGTTTCATCCTGGACCATGATGTTATTTTCACATAAGGCCTTGAAGTTATCACGACCTTTTATGTACACTTCCTGTGCATATGGATCCTGTTCATCCGGAAAATCGATCTCTGGTTTCACAATATGCAGAAACGACAAGTCATTTCCGCCGGATTCAATTCTTGCTTCCTTCGTATTGAGCACATCATAGGGTTTTGAAGCTACAAGAGGCGCTTTATCCTTTATTGGACGGATTGCTTTAAAGGGTTTTAATATGGCCATGTTTTTCTATTCTGAAAATATCGCTCTTACTCTGATTACACCTTCGATAGATTTAATTTTCTTTATTTGATCTTCGGTAACTTTCTGGTCAACATCAATAATATTATATGCCAGCCCCATATGGTGCCTGTTGAGCATTTCCTCGATATTGATGTCTTCATTGGCCAGCACTGTAGTGATCTGGCCGACCATTTTCGGGATGTTCTGGTTCACTATGCATAGGCGGCAGCTGCCATTTCGCGGCATCTCAGCTTCGGGAAAATTAACGGAGTTTCTGATGTTCCCATTTTCAAGATAATCCCTGACCTGGTTTACGGCCATTACTGCACAATTCGATTCCGATTCAGGCGTACTTGCACCAAGATGTGGAATCCCAATGATTTTTTCATGCTTAAGCATGTTTTCATTTGGGAAATCCGTTACCAGACAAGCTACTTTTCCTGAATCCAGAGCTTCCATAAGATCGCTTTCATGGATCAATCCTCCACGGGCAAAATTCATGATGCGTACCCCATTTTTCATCATTTTGAACTTTGACTTATCGATCATATTTTTAGTATCATCGGTTAAGGGTAAGTGGAGGCTAACATAATCGGAATGGCTGAATAAATGTTCAAATCCTTTTGCCTTCTTTACATACTGGGATAATCCCCAGGCAGCGTCTACAGAAATATAAGGATCGTATCCAATCACTTTCATGCCCAGACTTTCTGCCGCATTGGCTACCAATCTCCCTATAGCTCCCAGACCTATAATCCCCAATGTTTTCCCTGCAACTTCAGGCCCTACAAAACTAGACTTTCCTTTTTCGACAAGCTTAGGCACTTCATCTCCCTCGCCTATTAAAGTACGGGCCCATTCTATGCCTCCAACGATATCTCTGGATGAGAGGAACAGACTCGCTAGAACAAGTTCTTTCACTGCATTGGCATTGGCGCCAGGGGTATTGAAAACCACAACGCCGTTTTCACTGCATTTATCAACCGGAATATTATTCACACCGGCTCCTGCCCTTCCAATAGCGAGCAGACTTTCCGGCAGTTCCATATCATGCATTTTAAAGCTTCTAACCAATATGGCATCAGGATGTGAAATTTCTGATGCAGATTCATAATTATCTAATGGTAATAATGATAAACCAGCAGAGGATATCTTATTTAATGTTTGTATTTTGAACATGTTAAAAAATATTAAGAATTGTCAACTTCAAACTTCTTCATGAATTCAACCAGTTTTTTAACACCTTCCGGTGGCATGGCATTATAAATACTTGCCCTCATTCCACCTACAGTCCTGTGCCCTTTTAGAGTAGTGAGTCCAACCTCAGTTGCTTCTTTGATAAATTTCGCGTTTAGCTCATCATTTGGAAGAATAAAAGGTACATTCATGATCGAACGGAAAGCACCTTCAACCGTTGAATTAAAAATTTTTGAATCATCTAAAAAATCGTATATCCACGAGGCTTTTTCCCTGTTAACCTCCTCCATAGCGCTTACACCTCCAAGGTCAAGCAACCATTCAAATACTTTCCCTGCCATATATATTGTAAAACATGGAGGCGTATTATACCTGGAACCTGCATTGGCATGGGTTTCGTAATTGAACATAACGGGGGTTCTTTCCTGGGGATTCCCGATCAGATCTTCTCGGACAATTACGATGGCCATACCAGCCGGACCGACATTTTTCTGGGCACCGGCATAGATCACTCCAAATTTAGAAACATCATAAACCTGACCTAATATGTTTGATGACATATCTGCAACAATAGGGACATCACCTGTATCAGGCAGGTTTGGATAGACTGTACCGTAAATTGTATTATTTGTTGTTATATGTACATAATCCGCATCCGGATCGAACATATCCCTGGTGATATCAGGAATATAATTAAACACCTTGTCTTCAGAACTGGCAACAACACTTATATCGCCAAATCGCTTGCCTTCAGCAATAGCTTTTTTCGACCACTGCCCGGTGTTAATATAATCAGCTTTCTTACTTGATGTTAAAAGATTAAGGGGAACCATTGCGAACTGGCTGGAAGCGCCACCCTGGAGAAATAATACTTTGTAATTTTCCGGAATATTCATCAATGTTCTTAAGTCAGCTTCTGCCTTTTCAATTACTTCAGTAAATGCCGCCGACCTGTGGCTTATTTCCATCACAGACATTCCTGTCCCTTTGAAATCCAGTAGTTCTTTTTGCGCGATCTCAAGGACAGGTTCCGGTAAAGTTGCAGGCCCTGCTGAGAAATTAAATACTCTGCCCATTATATATAGTTTAAAAATTTAAAAATTTCGGAAATGATTTATTCGATTTGTAAAAAACAGTGCCAAGTTATTAAAATATGATGACTTTTTCCTTAAAAAATTGTGAAAGAATTCAATGAAAAATTTAATATTTAATTGGATGATGAGATTATTTAATTTCATAGATGATTGAACTATATTTGGAGATATTTTTCTTAACCATTGTCGAAAACCAAATCCATATTTATTTGTCAGAATTGCGGTGTCCAATCTCCAAAGTGGCAGGGTAAATGTCCTTCTTGTAGTGCCTGGAATACTTTTGTGGAAGAGCTGGTAAGAAAGGACGAAAAGAAAAGTACAGTCAAACGATCATCCGGAGAAACAAGCATGCGAGGGAAACCGGAATTACTCAAGGATATAGAGAAGAAAAACTTTAAAAGGATAAGTACAACAGATCCTGAATTTGACAGGGTACTGGGTGGTGGGATTGTACCTGGATCTGTTATTTTGATTGGTGGTGACCCGGGGATTGGTAAATCAACACTGATGCTGCAGATCACGCTTGGTCTTGCAAATAAGAAGATCCTGTATGTGTCCGGAGAGGAAAGTGGATCCCAGATCAGGATGCGTGCTGAACGAATGGGGAAAATACCTGAAAATTGTTTTATACTATCTGAAACGGATACTGAAGATATATTTTTAGGTATTGAAAGCATCAGGCCGGATGTGGTCATTGTGGATTCTATACAGACGATTTCTTCCCCGGATTTTGATGCACCGGCAGGGTCGGTCACTCAAATACGTCAATCAACCAATGAGTTGATGAAATATGCCAAGGAAAATAATGTACCCATCTTTTTGATTGGCCACATTACCAAAGATGGGAATCTGGCTGGTCCTAAAGTATTGGAACATATGGTGGACACCGTTCTTCAATTTGAAGGAGACAGGCAATACGTTTACCGGATTTTACGAAGTGTGAAAAACCGCTTTGGATCCACATCAGAACTGGGAATATATGAAATGCAGGGAGATGGGTTAAGGATAGTTGACAATCCTTCAGAACTTCTACTCACACAAAGGGATCAAGCTGTAAGCGGCATAGCCGTTGGCAGCACAATAGAAGGGATCAGGCCACTGCTCATAGAAGTCCAGGCCCTGGTGAGTTCTGCTACTTTTGGAAATCCACAACGCAGCACTACTGGCTATAATTTTAAGAGATTGAATATGCTTGTAGCAGTACTTGAAAAAAGAGCGGGATTCAGGCTTGGAACTCAGGACATATTTCTGAACTTGACTGGAGGAATTAAAGTTGAGGATCCTGCTTTGGATCTTCCTGTATGTATGGCCATCATATCTTCCTATCAGGAAATAGCACTTCCTGAAGATATATGTTTTTCTGCTGAGATTGGTTTGAGTGGTGAACTTCGGGCAGTCAGTCGAATAGAGAATAGAATATCTGAAGCACAACGGCAGGGATTCAGGAAGATCGTTATTTCGAGGTATAATTCAAAGAACCTGAATAAAAAGAATATAAAAATAGAAGTGATCACTTTCAGCCGGATCGATGAGGTCGTCCGGCATTTGTTTGGTAAATATTAACAAGTTTGGCTGATGTTAGATATTTTGGTTGAAGAACTAGGGCTGGAACCGTGGTTTGCATCATATGTATTGCTGCCCGTATTGATTTTCTCTGCAAGGATACTGGATGTTTCTTTTGGCACCATAAGGGTCGTGTTCATTATGCAGGGCAATAAAAGGCTGGCACCTTTAATTGGATTTTTCGAATCGTTTATCTGGCTTGTTGCGGTCAGTCAAATCATTAAGAATGTTGATAATATCGTAACCTACTTAGCTTTTGCTGCAGGATTTGGGATAGGTACTTATGTGGGATTGATCATTGAGGAAAAACTGGCATTCGGAAAGGTCCTGATCCGGATCATCACCAAAAAAGCAGCAACAGAATTGATCCAGTTTCTTGAGGAAAATAATTTTTATTTTACCAATGTACCCGCGGAGGGAAGGTATGGTAAGGTGAATGTTTTATTTTCTGTAATAAACCGTGAAAGATTGCCAAAAATATTTGAAGGAATAAAAACTTTTAACCCGAATGCTTTCTATACGATAGAGTCTGTTAAGAGTGCAACAGAAAATAAGGAAGATAATACAAGAAGGAGATTTGCACTTTTCAATGTGCTCACCTCGAAAAAAAAATAATATGTTTCAAAAGATCAAAATTCCACATACCCTTGTTTTATTGTTCACAATGATGGTGCTGGCACTTGCCTCTACCTATCTGTTGCCACAGGGTGAATTTGAAAGAACTACAGATGACCATGGTCATTCCGTGGTTGTGCCGGGCAGTTTTCATACCCTTGAGCAAAAAGAGATGTTGAAACCCTGGCATATTTTCACCGTTATTCCAAGAGCTTTTGAAGAAACACAGGGTATCATATTTTTCATTTTTATTATAGGTGGGGCCCTGGCTGTTATAAGAGCCACTGGTGTAATTGATGCTTTTATGGGGCGATTGATTGAAAAATATGGGAATAAGCCCTATGTACTGATGTTTTCGACAATGCTTGTTTTCAGTTTAGCGTCCAGTACCCTGGGTATGGCTGAAGAGTTCATCCCATTTGTACCTATTCTTTTAATGTTGTGCCTTGCATTGGACTTCGACCGGATCACAGCTATAGGAATTATGGTGGTAGGTTATGGCATAGGATATGGAGTTGCTGCACTAAATCCTTTCACTGTTATGGTAGCCCAGGAAGTGGCACAATTGAAACCAACTTCGGGCTTGGCTTACAGGTTGGCCTTGTTCCTTCCTTTTTTCTTTGTGGGTTTTCATCATGTGTATTCATATTCAAAAAAAGTAAGAAAAGACCATTCCAAAAGCCTCTTGAAAGATGATGAGACTATGGAAGTTTCCTTGCCTGAAAAAGTTGATAAGATATCGACGAAAAACTGGATTATTTTAATGTTTATCATAGCTTCCCTTGTACTTATTGTTTATGGTATTTCAGAGGCTTCCGGCTGGGGATGGTATCTCGTAGAACTTGGAGGCGTATTTCTAGGCCTGACGGTTATCGTTGCAATAATTGGTGGATTATCAGCCGATAAAACAGCCCGGGAGTTTGCTCTGGGTGCCACTGAATTAACAACTACTGCCCTATTGGTTGGATTTGCACGGGCAATTGCCCTGATCCTTCAGGACGGTCAGGTACTGGATACTATTGTATTTGCTTTGGCATCTCCTCTTGAAAAAGCAGGTCCGGAGCTAGCTTCTGTTGGAATGTATATAATCCAAAGCCTGATCAATTTCTTCATTCCTTCAGGTAGCGGACAGGCTTATGTGACCATGCCCCTTATGACACCTATTGCTGATTTGTCGGGTATCTCCAGGCAGATTGCAGTATTAGCTTACCAGTTCGGGGATGGTTTTACCAATATGGTGGTTCCAACCAATGCTGTTTTAATGGGTATCCTCGGAATCGGCCGGATCCCATATGACCGTTGGTTCAAATTTATTTTTCCATTGATCTTGAAATTATGGTTGTTGGGTTCAATTGCGCTTATCATCGCGGTACTCATAGGATATCAATAAATAGAAAAAATTCGAAATCAGAGATTATTCATGATCAAAAATTGTTATATAATTATACTCATAATACTAACCTAAAAATGAAATAAGATGTCATATAGAATTGAAAAAGATACCATGGGAGAGGTAAAAGTCCCTGCTGATATGTATTGGGGTGCTCAGACCCAGCGATCAAAAGACAACTTCAAAATTGGTGGATCACCTATGAAAATGCCTAAAGAAATCATCCAGGCATTTGCCTACCTGAAAAAAGCTGCTGCACTTACTAACAAGGACCTGGGTGTCCTTCCGGTTGAAAAAGCAGAAGTGATAGGGAAAGTATGTGATGAAATTCTTGAGGGATTGCTTGATGATCAATTTCCGCTTGTTGTCTGGCAAACTGGTTCAGGAACCCAGTCAAATATGAATGTGAACGAAGTGGTATCCAACCGGGCACATGTTATCCTGGGGGGCCAGCTGACAGACGAAAAGAAAAAAATACATCCTAATGACGATGTGAATAAATCGCAATCGTCCAACGATACATTCCCAACTGCAATGCATATTGCAGCTTATTTATATATAGTGGATGAGGCTATGCCTAAGATCAGGAAACTTAGAGATACACTTGATGCCAAGGCAAAAAAATTCAAGGATGTGGTCAAAATAGGAAGAACACACTTTATGGATGCCACGCCACTGACCTTGGGGAACGAGTTTTCCGGATATGTATCTCAACTGGACCATGGATTAATAGCTTTGGAAAACACCTTTCCGCATTTACTTGAACTGGCACTTGGAGGAACCGCTGTAGGCACTGGTTTGAATACACCGAAAGGATATGCTGTTAAAGTAGCTGCAAAAATTGCAGAATTAACGGGAAAGCCTTTTATAACAGCAGAGAATAAATTTGAATCCCTTGCTGCCCATGATGCCATGGTAGAAACATCCGGGGCTTTGAAACAATTGGCTGTTAGCCTGATGAAAATTGGAAATGACATCAGAATGCTAGCATCCGGTCCTCGATGTGGTATTGGCGAGATCATCATACCGGCTAATGAACCAGGTTCATCTATCATGCCGGGAAAGGTAAATCCGACACAATGCGAAGCCCTCACCATGGTTTGTGCTCAGGTGGTAGGGATGGATAATGCTGTGAGCATAGGAGGAATGAACGGGCATTTTGAATTAAATGTATTTAAGCCATTGATGATTTATAATCTTCTTACATCCGCTCGATTACTTGGTGATGCATGCTTGTCCTTCAATGATAATTGCGCGATTGGAATAGAGCCGAACTTCAAAGATATTACCAAGAACCTGGAAAACTCCTTGATGCTGGTTACGGCCCTGAATACCCATATTGGTTATGAAAATGCTGCAAAGATTGCGAAGAAAGCACATGCTGATGGAACCACCCTCAGGGAAGCAGCAGTTTCATTGAAATTAGTATCGGATGAACAGTTCGATGAGTGGGTTGATCCGAACAAAATGATTGGCAGTTTGGACTAGATTTATAGTTATATTTGACATTAATTAACTTTTTTTTGTACATTGCCAAATATATTATAATTATCAACCTATAATTTTCGAAAATGAAAAATTTCGTTATTCTAATTTGCTTCGTATTTATTGCAGCTTCAGTAAGTACAACCTATGCACAACTATCTAAAGAGGAGAAAAAAGAATGGAAGAAAAAGGCAAAAGCCTTGAAGAAGAACCCGGAGGAATTAAAGAACCTTTATGATGAAAATGCAGCTTTAAAAAGTGAAATTTCCGGATATAAAAGACAGATCTCATCATTAGAAGGTCAGGTCAAGGAAAAAGACAATCAGGTTGCTTCTATGACTCAGAAAATGAGATCAATGGAACAGGAAGTTGCTGCAGCTCAGCAAGCCGCAGCCAGCAAGCCGGCTGGTATGTCTTATGACGATTCGGGAGTAGTATTCAAAGTCCAGATTGGTGCATTCAGAGACAGGGATATGTCCAAGTATTTTGATAGCACTGAGAATTTCACTGGAGAAACCGATGAAGGTATTCAGAAGATCACACTCGGAAGGTTCAGAGATTATTGGGAAGCCGATACTTTCAAAAAGTACCTGAGAGAAATGGGTGTTGGTGATGCCTGGATCGTTCCATACAAAGACGGAAAGAGAGTTGCCATGAAGGATGTTCTAGAAGGTGTAATTTAGAAAAAATATATAATTGCAAATCCCGCTTTTCATTGAGAAGCGGGATTTTTTATTTATTTCCTACTATAATTACCGATAATCCAAAAGCCTGCAGGAACATTTTATCAATAATCTTAAAAACAGGAACAAGCTTATTGTACAAACCCATTTGACCTTCAGGAATCGTTTTTTTCCTGAGGATCTTACCTGAGAAGATCCATCCCAATATCCCCATCAAATTGAAATATCGGGAATGTTTTATATGAAAATTATTGATCTTAAAAACCTTGCCTAAAGTCTTTTTGGTATACCTTCTGAAATGACCCAATTCCCTGTCGAAGCTGCAGTACAAATTCTGATAGGCAGGAACAAGTATAAGCAGTGTTCCTCCATCTTTTAACAAAAAATGGCAATTTTTTAATGCCAGTGCATCATCTTCTATATGTTCCACAACATTTAAAGCAAATACAGTATCAAAGGAGCTTTTATATTCCTGATATCTATTCTCAAAATCCGGATTTGTCAGATCAATCAGAAGCACCTCATCCAATGTAGGTGAATCAGAAAATCTTTCTTTCAACTGGTTACAATAGTTCTCACGAATATCGCTCAGGGAAATCGATGCATTTGCTTCGATAAAAAACTGAGAAATATTACCAATTCCACTACCTATTTCCAGAATTTTACCCCTGCAGTAGGGATAAATCGTATCGAACATCCACCGATTGAATTTATCAGCTTTCGATATGGTTTCAAGAGTGTTTAATCCTTCCTTATCTTCTTCTTTAAATTGAAATTCCTTCATTTGAAAAGATTATATCTTATGATGCAGAAGATTGCTTTGAACCCGTCCTTCCAGTTGATCTTTTTTCCTTCCTTAAATTGTCTTCCATAATAAGATATCCCCACCTCATAAATTCTAATATCAGGAAACCTGGATATTTTAGCAGTAATCTCCGGTTCAAAGCCAAATCTTTTTTCAACCAGGTGGATATCTTTTAATAAAGAAGTTTTAATCAGCTTATAACAGGTTTCCATATCTGTCAGGTTAAGATTGGTAAACATGTTGGATAAAAAGGTGAGGAATTTATTTCCAAGAGAATGCCAGAAAAATAATATTCTATGGGCATTACCACCTAAAAACCTTGAGCCATATACTACATCTGCATAACCGTCGATCACGGGTTTTAAGAGGATATTGTATTCGTTCGGATCATATTCAAGATCGCCATCCTGAATTATTACATAATCACCACTTACCTGTTTAATTGCTGTCTGGATTGAGGCGCCTTTACCCAGGTTTTTCTGATGTGATATTAATTGAATGGTATCCTGTTGCGTCTTAATGAATTCATTGATCCTGGTCTCTGTTTCATCAGTAGATCCATCATTAACTACAATGATCTCTTTCTTAATGCCAGTGATCAGATTCACATCTGATACCTTTTGTAAAACCGCTGAAATTGTTTTTGATTCATTGTATACAGGTATAATTATGGATAAACTGCGGATCATTTTCTATTCGATAGTAGAATTATATTTTAATAAGTAAGTATCAGGATTTTCCAGTTTAAAAACCATTTTAAAGTTTTCTTTATGGTTATTAATGGCTGGGAATAAGTATTCGTAGGTTTGCCTGTACCCAAGATTATCCAGAATAACATAATCTGTTTGTTTTTTATTCAGATCATCCAAAATCTCTTTTTCATCTTTAGAATATTTAAAATTGGAAGTATAAGTCCCGGAATTTATATGGAAAAGCATTGGTTTTCGGCATATTACAACTGCATCTTTAATATTATTTCTTTTGAACCATCCTGCTACACTGAAATAGTTTTTCCAGGCATTTGGATAATCCGTTTTAGCTTTTAAATGAATGGCCTGGATTGGAGTGATGAAAGTTAATCCAAAAACCATTAATATGAGAATATTGAACCTTGCCTTTGTTTTAAAACTTTTAAGGATATAATTTATCCCATGATATATTCCAATGATCAATCCAAAGAACAACAATGGAACGACAGGAAGGACAAATCTTACTCCAGACCATACTTCGGGCCATAATAACAGTATCCCAAAAGTAGTAACCAGGTAACAGATGATGATCAATCCCCTCCGTCCCAATTTATATAATCCGTATACAATAAGTAATAACACAGGAATCCCAATCAACCACTCTAATGACCCAATTTCGCTCATATAATTGACTTTGATAAAAGGCAGGTTACTGTTCGGGATTTCCCTGGTAATGTACCGTGAAACATTTGCTATTATTCTATTGAAATAATCGGCAATATCTGCATTTCCTAGCTCCGCTCTGTATGGATTGATCATGACCAGAGGTTTTATATAGGAACTTCCCCCCAGTTTCTGTCCGCGGATGATCCATGGAATAGCCAATGCGATGAAGCCAGTAAAAATGAAAACCGCCGCTTTCCAGTATTTATTAAATAAAAAGTAAAGGATCAATCCTCCAAATAAAGCCAATCCAGTGGATCTGATATAGTATGAAGCAACCAATGTAATTAAGATCAGATACAAATGCGGTTTTCTGAATATCTTGTTTTCCATATCAGCGCTATGGACCAGGTAAATGCAAAAAAATGAAAGTAATATGAACGATACCTCACTCATCAGCATGGTGCCATAAAGGAGCAGATGCGAATTCAAGAGGAGGAAGAAAACAGTAACAAAGGCTATTTTCGGACTTTGACTAAAGTATTTAAATAAGTAATATAATAGATATAAAGAAAGCAACAGAAATATCCCATTGATCAGTTTTAAAAAAATTATTGAATCTGAGATGGTCATAAACAATGAAAGGATAAAAGGATATCCAGGTGGGTAATGGTTATTGGGGGATTTATTTATGTCAGCAATATTCACATATCCCTCACCTTGAGATAAAGCTTTTCCTAGCATATAGTAATAGGCATTATCGCCATTCAAATCCAGTTTCTTATCAAAAATAAATCCATATACTCCAAGGAAAAGAATAGCAATAATGATCATGTAAATAAAATTCTCGTAAAAAGTGTCCTTAACATGATCCGTTTTTTCGACCTTTATGGGGGCCGTTTCAATTTTCTTCTTAATATTTTTCCTTTTGCTCGCTTTCGCCATAAGTTTAAAAATGCACGGTAAAGATATACATTTCAACCTATTTTTCATGCTGATTTATTATAGCATTAACATAGAAAAATTATCTGCTTTTAAAGATTAACGCTAAATTTGCATACAGATCCTGTTAAGCCATGAGAATAACAAAAGATAATACCAGTGCTGTTATAATAGACATTCAGGAACGGCTGTTCCCGCATATGTATAACAGGGAAGAATTTGAGCGCAATGTAGGAATTTTGATAAAAGGCTTGAATTTACTGAAAGTACCCCTCATGATCACCGAGCAATATTCAAAAGGGCTTGGGAAAACTATCCCTGCGATTTCTGAAAATCTTGAAGGTTTTGAACCCATTGAAAAAATTTCATTCAGTTGTTGTGGAGAAAGCCGCTTCCTTAAAGAGCTGAATATGCTTAATAAGAAATTTGTAATATTGGCGGGAATTGAAACACACGTTTGCGTTCTGCAGACCGTATTGGATCTTATTGAGAGTGGATTCCAACCTGTATTGGTTGAGGATTGTGTATCATCAAGAAAGGAAAATGACAAAAAGGTTGCAGTTGAACGGATTCGTAGAGAAGGAGCAATCATTACAACCTATGAATCAATCCTTTTGGAACTTTGCCGGATTGCAGGAACCGAAACTTTTAAGCAAATATCAGGTTTAATAAAATAGTATATTATGCCGGAATTTATTGAAGGCAAAGAGACGAGGTTATCAGAATTAATTATACAGGACTTTAATCTTGATACGGAACAAAGTCTGCTTGAAGTAGGGCATCTCGATGAATTAAGAGAAAAACTCGAAAAAATAGTTGCATATTTGTTGGATAATGAATTTGAAAGACTTCTGAACGCCATGTATCGTTTAGATATTAATGAGAATAAGTTTAAAATTGCATTATCTGGAATGGGAACAAAAGCAATTTCTGAAGAAATCACGGATCTGATTATCACAAGAGAGATACAGAAATTAAAAACCAGGATAAAGTATAGAAGTTAACTTACATTTTTGTTCAAACAGAAGATATGATTGGTGAGAACTCGAGAATAATAGCAGTGGATTTTGACGGTACCATTGTGGAGCATGATTATCCTGCTATTGGCAAGGAGATGTTATTTGCGTTCGACACGCTGAAAGCACTTCAAAAAAAGGGCCACCGATTGATATTGTGGACTTTCAGAACCGGGAAATTTCTGGAAGAAGCAGTGAGATATTGCCATGAAAACGGAGTTGATTTTTATGCAGTCAATAAGAATTTTCCTGAAGAACAGATTGAAGATGATTCAGTTAGAAAAATTCAGGCTGATATATTTATAGATGATCGTAATATTGGGGGTTTTCCCGGATGGAGTAAAGTGTGGCAAATGTTACATCCTGATGGGGGTGAATTCAACCATCAGTATTTTGATGTTGAAGCACATTTTAACTATCCCAGAAATAAAGGATTGATCCCTAAATTACAAAAGTATTTAAAAGCAAACCGGAATGGTTAAACTTAAGACCAAAGAAGAGATCGCTTTGATGAGGGAAAGTGCCCAGCTGGTCAGCAAAACACTGGGAATGCTGGCAACAGAAATAAAACCAGGTATTTCTCCTTTGAAGTTAGATTCACTGGCGGAAGAATTTATAAGAGATCACAAAGCAATCCCGGGATTTAAAGGATTATATGGATTTCCAAACACCCTCTGCACGTCTTTAAATCAACAAGTGGTTCACGGGATCCCAAATGATCAACCACTGAATGACGGAGATATTATATCCGTAGATTGCGGCGCCCTTAAAAATGGATTTTATGGTGACCAGGCGTATACCTTCATGGTTGGAGAAGTAGGGGAAGAAATCAGACAACTTATACAAGTTACAAAGGAGTGTTTGATAAAAGGAATAGAGGAAGCTAGGGCCGGGAACAGAATTGGAGATATTGGCTTCGCTATTCAGCAACATGCAGAAAATCATGGCTATGGAGTTGTTAGGGAATTGGTTGGACATGGTATAGGGCGAAAAATGCATGAAGCACCTGAGGTCCCAAATTTTGGGAAACGTGGGAGAGGTTCAAAATTGAGGAATGGGATGACCCTGGCAATTGAACCAATGATTAACCTGGGAACAAAACATGTTAAGCAGATGAATGACGGTTGGACCATTGTAACAGCGGATGCCAGACCTTCTGCCCATTTTGAGCATGATGTGGCAATAGTAAACGGTCAGCCTGAAATTCTGACTACATTTGAATATATAGAGAAAGTTCTTGTCTAATTGTGTATATAAAAATCTGATTTTGAAGTATTGTAGTAATTGTGGAAGTGATCAAATCAAATTTATAATACCCGAGGGGGATAATTACGAAAGATTTGTATGCGATAATTGTAATTCTATACATTACAATAATCCCCGGGTAATAGTTGGTTGCCTCCCCATATATGATCATAAGATCGTTATTTGTAAAAGGGCAATTGAGCCATGTAAAGGTAAATGGAACCTGCCGGCAGGCTTTATGGAGAATGGTGAACGGGCTGAAGAAGGTGCTCTTAGAGAGTTGAAAGAGGAAACAGGTTTGGATGGAGATATTATCAAGTTGCATTGCATTTACAGTATTCCGCATGTAAACCAGGTATACATAATTTTTCTTACACATATTACCCACTGGACTATGGACCCCGGAATCGAAAGCCTTGAAGTCCGCCTGTTTGATCAAAGTGAAATTCCATGGGGTGAAATTGGATTTACATCCAGTGTATACGCAATCGAGAAATATATGGAATCATTCAACCCGACGGATAAAAAAACATTTATTGGGAGTTTTGTAATGGAAGGCCCGGAAAACCGAAAGGAATATATTTAATTATATCCTTTGGGACCCTTATTGTTTTTACCTTCTTTCCAGTTTATCAATTAAGTTAGTAAGGTGATTTTTTAAAGCATCCTGCCAGGTTTCGTCTGCATCCCAACTTTCCCCGATATATACTTCATCGCGTGCCATGCTTTTAATATAGAACTTGTGAACAGGCGCATTAACAGGAATGGCCCTTAGTGTAATGCTGCCATCAGGTTTTTGTATAGTGGTAATATAATCCTCTTCAATGTCATTAAGCTCATAGCCAAGGAATTCTTTAACCTTTTTTCCAGTAGAACTTACCCGGATCAATTTATATAAAAACCCATTTCTATATAATTCCTTATCATCTATATCGGGACTAACCAGTTCATATTTCCATTTATAATCCTGGAATAGTCTATCGATTTCAAAATTCTGTCTTTCAACATGTTCATTAGCCTTTTCAATCTCCTTGGCGATCCTGTTGTTAAGGATTCCGCCTGGACGGTTTTCAGGAATATCGGTTTCTTCAAACTTGGGGACAGCCAGTTTGTCAACTCGCAAATCTACCGGAAAACTCTGATTCCTTCGACCTTTGATTATGCCTATTGCCGGCAGATATTCAGGATTATCAATGATCAGATTATTGGTTTTGACATAATCCTTCCTAACCGTGACCCCATATATTTTTTTCATCAATTTATCCAAATCCTTATCCTGATCCTTGTAAGCCTTCTGTCCATTTTTGATCAACACCTCATCCTGGCTGAATGGAGTTATCAAAATAACATACCTCAGAGATTCTTTATTTTTTATTTTGAGAAATACTTTACTGATTATGATGATATATTTTATCTCTCTTTTCATAAACTGATCCGTGTAAGCCTTAGTAGCATCTGAATTGGCAAACACATCATCAAAATATACGTAAGCAACCGGATCGACTCCAATTTTCTTAAAATATTCATGTGCTTCACTACTGAAAGCCTTCCAGTCACCTCGCTCAGAACTTGTTTTTGAAACAGGAGGAACCGACACAAGAACAATTGATTTTGCCTTCAGGATATCCTCTGGCAGATCTTTACCATAGTCAAGAAACCGAAATCCCACTACGTTAACTTCTTCCTCTTCCTGAGCAGATAAAGGATTGATAAACAAAGTGATTAAAAATATAAATGTTATGATAATTCGCATTTGTGCATTTTTTATGATCAAAATCTGAAGATAATAAGTCTACCTATTAATACGACGGGCCATTATTCAGATATTTTAAAAATTCACTGAAATTTGGATTGAAAAAAATAATCTCTTACTTTAGCATCTCAAATCAATTCGCCTCAAGCCGTAATTGATTTATAAAGAAGAGTGGAGAGACAGGCTCTTTGAAGCTCTAGCAACCTGGTATGAATTGCCAAGGTGCTAATTCCTGACCCATAAAATAATTTAGGGAAATATAAATTGTATTACAATGACACAGACTCTAAAAAGACAGACAAGGTTTAATGGCATAACGCCAAATTTAGGAAGCATTCCCTTTTTTGAACTGACTTCCAAGATATTAAATACATGTTGCATGTGATGCTGCTGCTACATGTCTTAATGTGTATCGGCGGCACCTCAGGGCTATAACACGCCACTATAATTATCTCAATATTTATTTAACCACAAAAAGAATAATATGTCGACCAATTTAAAATACGAAACATTACAATTACATGCCGGCCATGAAATAGATGAAACCACCAGGGCAAGGGCCGTGCCTATATATCAAACCACATCCTATACATTTAAAGATGCCAAGCATGGTGCTGATCTGTTTGCATTAAAAGAATTTGGGAATATTTATACCCGTATAATGAACCCCACAACAGATGTGTTTGAAAAACGGATTGCAGCTCTTGAAGGCGGTGTTGCTGCTCTTGCTGTAGGATCAGGACAAGCTGCTCAATTGATAGCCCTCCATACGATCCTTGAAGCAGGTGAAAACCTGGTGTCTACAAGTCATTTGTACGGTGGCACCTATAACCAGTTTAAAGTTGCTTTTAAACGTATGGGTATTGATGTGAGATTCACTGAAGACGATGAACCGGAGAGTTTTGAAAAACTCATCGATGATAAAACAAAAGCTTTGTACCTTGAAACCATTGGCAATCCTGAGTTTAATATTCCTGATTTCGAAGCGATTGCGGAAGTAGCCAGGAGAAATAATATTCCACTGGTAGTTGATAATACTTTTGGTGCAGGCGGATATTTATTCAGGCCTTTGGAACACGGAGCCAATATAGTTACAGCTTCTGCCACAAAGTGGATCGGCGGTCATGGCAATAGTATTGGTGGCGTGATTGTGGATGGAGGTAATTTTAACTGGGGAAATGGAAAATACCCACAATTTTCGGAACCATCAGAGGGCTATCATGGTATGAAATTCTGGGAAGTTTTTGGAGAAGACGGACCCTTTGGAAATATTGCTTTTATAATTCGTGCCCGGGTTGAGGGATTAAGAGACCTGGGTCCGGCATTAAGTCCTTTTAATTCTTTTCTCTTAATACAAGGACTCGAAACCTTATCTCTTCGACTTGACAGGACAGTTGAGAATGCTCTAAAACTTGCCCAATGGCTATCAGGTCATCAAGCCGTTGAAAGCGTAAATTACCCCGGATTAGAAACCAGTAAGTATCATGAACTCGCTAAAAAATACCTTAAGAGAGGTTATGGTGGTGTATTTACTTTTAAGATTAAGGGCGGAAAAACGGTCGCGGAAAAGTTCGTGAACAACCTGAAACTTGTCAGCCATCTGGCAAATGTTGGCGATTCCAAAACACTGATCATTCATCCGGCGTCAACGACACATCAGCAATTGACGGCGGAAGAACAACAAAGTGCCGGAGTGCATCCTTCACAATTGAGGGTATCAACAGGTATTGAACATATCGATGATATTAAAGCCGATTTTGAACAGGCTTTTAAAACAATACGTGATGAATTACCGGCAGGAGAATAGTAGAAAAAACAATAATTTCGAATACAATGTTGACACATCAAACTTTTAAATATAATCAGGAAATAGAGTTGGAACTTGGGGGTAAACTGAGCGAACTGGAATTGTACTATACGACCTATGGAAAACTCAATGCAAGCCGCTCCAATGTCATCTGGGTATGTCATGCCTTTACAGGAAATTCAAACTTTCAGGATTGGTGGCCGGGATTATTTGGACCTGGTCTTCTTTATGATCCCGAGGAGTATTTTATAATCTGTGCGAATATGCCAGGCAGCTGCTACGGTTCCACCGGGCCATTAAGCATAAATCCTGTATCCGGAATTCCATATTATCATACCTTCCCGGAATTAACAAACAGGGATATTCTCAAAACATTTGGAATATTAAGGGAGCATCTTGATATCCCGAAAATTCATACAGTAATTGGATGTTCCCTTGGGGGACAGCAAGCACTGGAATGGGCTGCCAGCGAACCTGATCTATTTGAAAACCTGGTAGCTATTGGAACTAATGCTTTTCACTCACCCTGGGGTATCGCTTTTAATGAAACACAAAGAATGGCTATCAAACAGGATCTTACCTGGGAATTAAGCACAGATACTGCCGGAGAAAGTGGCATGAAAATAGCACGAGCCATTGCCTTGATATCCTATAGGAACTATAATACCTATAAGGCAACTCAGAGTGAAGATGATATCGATAAGACCGATGGTTTCAAAGCGTGCAGCTATCAGGCTTATCAGGGTGAGAAATTAGCGCGTCGCTTCAATGCATTTAGTTACTGGTACCTTTCAAAAGCCATGGACAGCCATAATGTTGGTCGTGGCCGGGGTACAGTGGCAAATGCTTTGAAACAGATAAAAGCAAAAAGTCTGTTCATTGGAATGGAGACTGATATCCTTTTTCCAATACCTGAGCAGCAGTATCTCGCTGCTAATGTGGAAAAGGGGGAATTTGCCATGATAGATTCATTGTACGGGCATGATGGATTTCTCCTGGAACCGGAAAAACTCACCCATGAGATCCGATCATTTTATGGAAAAAGTGAAATTAAAAGAGAAATGGTGGCCTGAATTTTGATATTGTATATCATAATTGACGTTTTTTACGTTTACTATTTGATGAAAAGCAATATTAATTTGTTGTGAGCATATATTTTCTAGAAAATTATCTTGATTACCTGATGACTTTTAAATATTAATTTGTCAGTGCATATGGAGAATATAAAATAGTTAAAATATATTCATTACTTCTGGAATATGGCATTAAGTAATTCGGAAGGATCATTGTTTAAACAGAAAAAATAGGATTATGATTAAGAAATTCTTTTTAGCAGGTATGATATTGATTGCGGGTACATTCATTACAGCGAATGCCCAGTTTCAATATCCATCTTTTAAATGGGATAATACAGAACACGATTTTGGGAAGATACAACATCTTGACCCGGTTGTCTTCGAGTTTGAGTTTATTAATAAAGGCCAGGCTCCACTTGTAATATCTGAAGTTGAGGGTTCCTGCGGATGTACAATCGCAGAGTACACAAAGGATCCGATTATGCCTGGTAAGAAAGGTAAGGTTAAAGCAACATTTGATGCATCAGCCCTTGGCAAGTTCAGGAAAAGTATCAAAGTGGTTGCCAATGTTGAGGGAGGGCCGGAATATCTTTATATAAAAGGTACCGTTATTGAAGAAGCACAACCTGATGAGTAAGGTAAATGATTGACGTTAAGATGTTGACATTGAGCTTTTCAAACTCAACATTTCTAAACAATATCTGATAGTAATTTACTTTCTTTGATTTCGCTTTTTCATGAATACCTATGATATTTCCCTTTAGATTTGAAGCAATAAATGCATATATTTGTATAAGGCAAAAAACCAATCTTTATTCAATATTTGAGGTTGTTAGCTCTTTGGTTTAGAGCGCTTGCTTAACAGAGGACCGACCGTTAAGTCCCGCCACGGTGGGATAGGGAGAGGCCAGCATGCAGGGGGGCCGAGCGAAAAGAAAACCTCCAGTGAAGGTTTTCCTGAAAGCCAGGAAGTTCTAATTTGCAGGGGTTGGAATTAAAAAAGCTAAGGGATACGGTTTTAGCATATATTGAAAGGGTTGTTAGCTCAGTTGGTTTAGAGCGCTTGCTTGACAGGCAAGAGGTCGCTGGTTCGAATCCAGTACAACCCACACTGATTATTAGGCAGTTCGCAGACACAAATCTCAAACTGCCTTTTTTTTGCCTACAATTTATAAACATCCTATCCTCAAACAGCTGGGGCATAAATAAAGGCTTAAAAACAATCCCATTACCGGCAATCCCCTGTTTTCAATCCATATCCTACAACAATATGAGACTAGAACGAATTAGCTGACAAAACTCTGATGAGATACCTGTATTTTTTCCAGCTTATTTGAGAAAGAATGTACATCTCTTGCCCAAAATGAAGGCAAAATGTACGAAGCAGACTTTGATGTTGCAGGAAATCTATAACGAACAATCTAAAATGGACGAAAGAACACAATTCATTAAAGATAGATGAGAGGTATTAGCTTGCGTTTATCCAATTAATTCTAGGGCATATTGACAATTTTTTTTAACTTATAAACTAATCGTACAAACAATCAAAACGGCTTCAAATGTTATAAAGGAGGGCCATCGATATGAACAAAAAGCAATTATTACAATCAAGTGATAAAGTTGATACAGCTGGCCGAAAGTTGTCGCGGCGTGACTTCCTGAAGATCTCAGGCAGTGGTGTTTTCATATCTTTTACACCTGTTGCTTTCGATCCGTCTGGATTGCAGCAACGTGGCAGAGACTATCCCACTGACCTCAATGCTTATCTGAAAATTGGGGATGATGGCCGGGTGTCTCTGTTTTGTAGTAAAATTGAAATGGGTCAGGGGATCATTACCTCAATGGCACAGATGCTGGCTGAAGAGCTTGATGTGAAGATTGATTCGATTGACATGGTGATGGGAGATACAATGTTGTGCCCATGGGATAGTGGCACTACAGGTTCACGCAGCACGAAATTTTATGGGCCGCCACTTCGAAGGGCAGGAGCTGAAGCGAGAGCGATATTACTGCAAATGGCATCAGAAAAACTGAATATAGAACCTGATCTACTGGTAGTTAAAAATGGTGTAGTCAGCGATAAAATGAATACATCAAATAAAGTGACTTACGCCGAGCTGGTAAAGGGAAAGCGGATCGAACGGCATATATCCGGCGTTCCGATAAAGTCTATTTCTGAACATACTGTTTCCGGCATACCGCTCATGCGAATGGACGCCAGGCTAAAAGTAACGGGTGAAGCAAAATTCACTTCTGACATTATACTTTCGGGTATGATGTACGCAAAAGTCCTTCGACCACCATCCCATGATGCCACCTTAGCATCTGTCGATGTCTCCAAAGCCATGAACATTACTGGTGCGATTGTGATTCAGGAAGATGACCTGATTGCGGTGTTACATGAATCCCCGGGGATTGCAGAAAAGGCACTGGAATTAGTTACTGCCGAATGGGATGAACCTGCTCCTAAAGTCGATAACCAATCCATCTTCGATTATCTTAAAAAAGAGGCACCCGATGGACGTGTGTATGTAGAAAAAGGGAACTTAGCTGATGGTCAGGCTGCTGCCAAACAGCGTGTTGAATCGGAATTTTATAATCACTATGTTGCCCATGCACCCAGTGAACCATATGCTGTATTGGCCCATGTTGAAGATGAAAAAGTAACTGTCTGGGCTTCCACACAGGCTCCTTTTAGAGTACAACGAACCGCAGCGGAGACATTAAAAATACCAGAAGAGAATGTTCATGTTATCACACCTTTTTTGGGTGGGGGATTTGGTGGTAAGAAGTCAGGTCAACAAATCAGCGAAGCCGTAAAATTATCGAAAATATCCGGGCATCCTGTGCAATTGGCATGGACAAGAAGAGAAGAGTTTTTTTATGATGCGTTTCGACCGGCGGCTCTGGTTCAACTGGAATCAGGCTTAAATGCTGAAGGCCATATTACTTTCTGGGAGTGTGATGTCCTGTTTACTGGTTCACGAAGTTCGGAACCAATTTACAACATACCGCATTTCCGGGTAAAAACTAGGAGTGAGAGTAGTGTGCATCCATTCGGAACGGGTGCCTGGAGAGGTCCTGGAAGCAACACAAACGTTTTTGCAATGGAATCTCATACCGATATTCTGGCGCAGGCAGCGGGAATGGATCCTCTGTCATTTCGCATGAATAACTTAACGGACGAACGTATGATTCGCGTGCTCAATGCTGCAGTTGATAAATTTGGACATAATTTTAGCAAAAGTCCAAGCGGCAGGGGATTTGGCATATCATGTACGAATTATTTGAATAGCTACGTGGTAACAATTGCACATGTATCTGTGAATAAATCCACCGGAAAGGTAAAAGTTGAAAATGTTGTGTGTGCCCAGGACATGGGCGAGATTATTAATCCTCAAGGTGCAAAATTACAAATCGAAGGTGGAATTACGATGGGTCTTAGCGCCGCTCTGTTCGAAGAAATAGAATTCAGTGGTGGGAAAATACGGACAAGAAACTACAATTCTTACCGGATTACCAGATTTTCTGATGCACCCCCGATTGATATTGTACTGGTCGATAATCCGGATGTACCACCTCAGGGTTGCGGTGAGCCAGCGATCACGACAATAGGTGCAGCACTAGCCAATGCAATTTTCGATGCTGTTGGAGCCCGGGTGCATATATTACCTATGACACCGGAACGGATATTGGCGGCAATGGATTGAAAAGTAATGAATTATTTACAAAAAACTATAGAGCACCAGCAAAGCCGTTGGTGGTGAACACTTTCTGAGCTTTATCCAGAGGGAGATATGACTATAATTCAATCGAAAGATTGATCATGATATATAATAAGTAAAAGGTCCACTATCACATCAACTTCCGATGAGGCAATAGGTCGTTAACTGAAATCCAGTACAACCCACACTATTTATCCGGCAGTTAGGTGAAAATGAGCTCTGACTGTCTTTTTCATTTGCATACAATTGCATATATCGTGTTGCTCATACGGCCAGATTTGGTGAGTACAACAAGGGCCTGTGAACCTGCTACATTTGACTGGACAGTAAGTTAAGCCAAAATTATTAACTTTAAATAATTATGGTAAAACGAAGAAGAAAGTATGATAAGGAGTTCAAGCTAATGGCCGTCGAACTTATGAACACCAATAAAAGTGTAAGAGAGATATCAGAAGAACTTGGTGTAAAAAAAGATCTTTTGTATCAATGGAGGAGAGAATTAATCAGAAAGGGTGAAGCTGGATTTAGCGTTAATGGGAAGAAGAATCTAACACCTCAGGAAGCTGAAATTGCCAGATTGAAGAAAGAACTACGTGAGGCGGAATTGGAAAGGGACATCCTAAAAAAGGCAGTGAGCATTCCTGTCTGCCGACAGGCAGGTTCTCCAAGAACGATGGCAAATATTTCAATTCATAAAGGATCATTGCTCCATATTTCCCATTGAGAAGATGTGTAAAGTATTAAAAGTTAGCCGGAGCGGATATTATTACTGGTTAAAGAGAAAGCCTTCCAGATGGGAATTAGAGAATGGTAGGCTATTAGTTAAAATACGTCAGATACATCAGCAAAGTGATCGGACTTATGGCAGTCCCAGGATCACCATGCAACTGAGAGATCAACAGATTAAGGTATCCAGACCTCGAGTTGCCCGACTGATGAAAACAGCTGGAATACGAAGTAAAATAGTGAGAAAATTCAGAGTGACAACAGATTCGAAACATAACTATCCCATCGTTGAGAATAAACTCAACCGAAATTTTAGGGTGGAGAGAACTTCCCAGGTATGGGTATCTGATATAACATATATCTGGACCAATCAGGGTTGGTTGTACTTGACCATTATCATGGATCTGGCCGATCGGAAGATCATTGGTTGGGCATTGAGTAATTCATTGAAGGTAGATCAAACTGTGATGCCTGCCTGGAGGATGGCTGTGATTAACCGGCCCATTGATCAGGATTTAATCTTTCATTCTGATCGCGGGGTGCAATATTCCTGCAGTGTGTTTGCCTCATTTCTGGGAACTTATCAAAAAGTTTCCAGAAGTATGAGCAGGAAAGGGGATTGCTGGGATAACGCGGTGGCTGAAAGCTTCTTTAAAACGATCAAGTCAGAATTGATCAATCACTATAAATTCACAACCTGGATCCAGGCTAAAAGAGTCATTTTTGAATACATCGAGATGTGGTATAACCGGAAAAGAAAACACTCGGCTTTAGGGTATTTATCTCCCGAAGAATATGAATTAAAATTATTACAAATTAGAAATGTGGCTTAATAATTTGT
>CALOCZ010000057.1:0-55840 GCA_942491935.1 uncultured Cytophagales bacterium | reverse complement strand
ATCAGTTTTTGACGCTTTTTCGGGATCAACATGCATAAAGTAGTCATCCCCTGTACAGTGTGCAAATTCATTAATTCTATCCTGCCCAACTACATACCAATCGGTTGGTTCAACTTTAGTCCCAATGTAATTGACTAGCTCTTCTTTTTTTACGACTTTGTTCATCTTGTTTTTTTTTAGTTAATTTAATTGATCAATAATGAGTCAAAATTATCGATCAATTTGATGAATCAATAGCCACTAAAGTGGACAATTCAAATTAAAAAAGTAGACTTTTACAGATCTTCGGGCACGCTTCAACCGACAGTAACCACGCCAAGCTCCCGGACTTTTTTGATGGCACTTACCCTGTTATTAACGTCCAACTTCTGGTAGGCCCGAGGGTGACACCGGCCAGGCGGGGCAAACAGAGAAAGGTCCACCCAGTTGACGGTGCCGATGAAACTCCTGCAGAAAAACGGGCTTCGATGACATGGGCAAAGCGATTGAAGCGTGTTTTCACCAAAAGTAGGCGCCCTTAGGCGATATCGATATAGAAACCTGTGACAAATGTGGGGGAGATGTAAGCATCGTTGCCAGTATCGAAGACCCGATAGTTATTCATAAGATTCTTGTCTACTTGGATGAGAAAGGGGCATTTTCTGCAAACGGTCTGTTGCCGGATTGCCGGGCTTCGCCGAGTCTGCCGGTAGGTTCATTTGACTGAATAAATAAACTCAACCATGACACAGACTTGCTGTTCCCTTTTTGGTAACGGTACGGTCGATCTCGTCCCGGATTCAAGGATTGTCAAAAACCCCAATGTATCCGCCCAATATTTGGTTCTGAGAACACAAAGTTGACCAGTTTGCGCACCACTTCGATTGAATGATGGGGTTAAAGGGCAATTTGGTACTTTGAGTTTAAAGAGAATATAGCGTTTGTTTTACTTATACTCCCACTAAAACGCAGTCGATAGATGTTTGTTCTATAATCTTAGCACTCCATGCGTCGTAGCAAGTGACCATGCTGATGGCGCGCTCTTCTTGTTTCATTTGAATTAGTTTTTGGGGTGTCATTGGGTGATCTCCACAAAGGTTTTGTAAATCTTTTGAAAGTCATCACCCTCAAGAGCCTTCATGTTGGCCTCTATGGTGCTTTGGTCTTTGCGTTGAAGCGGGCCTGTGAGCGCAGAGGCCCCTTGGCTTTTTAGATTTGCCGTGAGGCGTTCGAGGTAAGGAAATGCGGCTTCACGAGGCAAGCCAAAGCGAGTTTCAAAGTCTTCAAAAAGCTTCTGCCAAAGTATGCAGCTAAAGTTTCCGGCCATCACGCAGAGTAAGTGATAGAGCGCTTTGTCTTTATTGTCGATGCAGTGGTGAGGGTTGCTAAGGCGTGGGAAGATCTCTTCAAAAGAGGGGCCTTCCTTTTCGCATACAGAAGGGATTACTGATTGGAATTCGCTTTTTCAAGGAGTTCTTATCAGTGCGTCGGTCCTGGCGGGATTGAGGGGGTGCAACCGCATTTTGCAATAAGAATACCGACATTAGCAACTGATCTACTGATCCAATTTATTTTTCCTTCTTTATCTGTAAACGGAAAATTTTCTCTGGTATTAAATTTCATATACTTGTTGGATTTCCTTGTTCATCGATATGAACATATATCATTTCAGTTGAACATACTTCTTTTTGTGACCTTGTATTAAATACTTGCACATAAATTGTTATTGAAGTTTTACCAATGCTTGTAATAGTACCGTCGATACTTATAATGTCCCCAACTTTTACAGGGGCTTCAAATAATACTTCACTCATTTTCAATGTAACAACTCGTCTATGACCAATTGCCTCAGAGACGTGACCGGCTGCAGCTTCATCAATCCATTGTAAAAGGAATCCACCAAATAAATTATTATTGAGGCCAATATCTTTAGTCATGCAAACTTTCTTTTGCATGCGTTGACGATCTAAATACAATTCATCAATCCCGAGTCTTTTGCATTTATCCTTTATATCTTGATTTATCATTCTTCAAACATACTGATTGGAATTCACTTTTTCAAGGAGTTCTTATCAGAGCGTCGGTCCTAGCGGGATTGAGGGGGTGCAACGACCTGGATGGCTGCGTGTGCTGCCCGCAGATCCAGCACCGATAAACCGCACGGCAACCACGCCCAATCCGCCACCGGCAGAATCGCTCATGTGACTACTGATAGGAATTCCCTTTTCCACCCAGCGGGGAGGAAGGGGTGAAATCGGTCCAAGTCTTTTTGTTTTACCTCTCCCTGCACCCCTGTCTGCGACAGGCAGGCTCTCCAAAGAGGGATATAAGGAGCTTAACTAAACGGCATTAACTTATAATGGTATAAATATCTTCTTGCGGAAGACCAATACGTATATCAATTTCCTGGTAATTAGGGCCTGTGAAAAACCACAAAAAGTATTCATAGGCTTTGAGAGAGTATTTAATCTGGAATTTAATGTAAACAAATGCAGGGTTCATGAGTAAGACCCGAAGAAAGCTTTCACTTGTGTACGATCATTTCTACTTTTTGATTCACATGTGCTGTTTTTTCTGCATGCTTTCTCAGCAAATAATGCCCACGCTCAATACCCAGCACAAAGCCATTTTCATTTGGCTTTTTGGCTGCAAGCTCTCTACCAGTCATAGCCTGGCCCCGTTCGAAAAAGACTTGTGTCAGTTAATACATTTGTATCAGATTAAATATAATGCACTTGTTTACTGTTCTACACCAGGACAATTAGTGGGTGTCCATAGTCGATTCAAAAAAATGAATGGTTTTATTTATCGACCATTTGGCCAAGGAGGGGAATTTAAGGGATACAAACCTTCAATTTAGATTCTGACAATTTATAGACAGACTCTAATTAATAGAGATTCCAAAACAGTATCAACCGAAAACAAAGAGAAAAAAGTTGATGCTTTGTCTAAACGTGCATTAGAAATCCTATATCGTGTCACTCAGGGATTAAAAATGAGGAAATTGCTGAATAGCTGTTCGCTTCGCTCCATGCGGTTAAGAAACACCTATGTAGATCCTACCAGAAGTTAGAGGTTAATATCAGAGTTAAGCGCCATCAGAAAAGACAAGGAGCCCGGCCTGGTTACTGCCGGTTGAAGCATACGCAAAGAGTAGTAGAAGTCCACTTTCTTATTATGAATTGTCCACTTTAGTGGCTATTGTATCATCAAATTGATAGATACTTTTGTTACCTATTAAACCAATTGTTATGTCACATACACTCCATCCGGAGATAAAGTTTTCCAATCCGGGTATCTATCATATTCAGGTCTTAGGAAATGTACGTGAAGAATTATGGGATTATTTTGAAGGGGAAATCGAACTGGTTTCGGGAGAAAAAAACGAACAGATTGTTTCAGATGATTTACTTAAATCCATCCAGGATCTTGGAAACCATAAAGCCTACAAAGGATCTGTAGAAGAACAGTATGGTTCAGACTGGTTTGGAGAAGTTCCGAAAAAAAATACAGCACAATGGGATCATTATTTTCCTGATGGAGGCATGTTCAAACACGGAAATATGGGACAAGGGATCTATGTAGATCCGAATCGTGACTTTTGTGGAATATACTTTGGCTTAGCCCCAAATCCAGATGAAATTTCAGGAATCGATCATTCACCTGGGTATTTAAGAGCTGCAGCAAAAATGCTCAACGGAGAATAGAATGAAATGAAGGGCTCTGCCAGTAAAGCGGAGCTCTTTAAAATAACTTTAAAACAGAAAATTATGGCAATTTTAAAAAACGAACCCATTTATCCTTTTACAGAAGGAAACTATGCAAAACCACATCATATTATTATAGCTGGTAGCGACGAGGAAATAGGCTATGAATTAGCTTCCCTCGCAAAAGAAAAATATGACTGCACACTCGAGAAATATGATAATCCCATCTATGGCGAAGCACGTAGAGAATTTTTCAAGCGCAACTGGCCGGAAATGAACGAACGTGCTAAGGGAGTTAGTCGTGCATATGGCCTATCAGAGGATGATAATGAATACGACACCACTAGTCTACCCTACGACGTTTATGACTGTGTCAGAGGTGAATCAATCAGTGGGTCATTCAGCGCATGCTCAGGTCTCGTGCTACCCATAGAGGAGAGTGATACTAAAAAAGGAGTATTTACAGCTCGTAATCACGACTTATTTCCGCTGCCGACATGGAGCACCCTTTTTGGTAAAAAGGGACCTGAAGGTGCACATGGATGTGAAGAAAGAGCTAATGTAATTGAGTTTCGACCTGATAAAGGATACAAAAGTATATTAGTTGGTGGTCATGACATTTTAACGCCATTTATTGATGGTATTAATGAGAAAGGACTCTATTTTACAACCTTCGCAGACTCGCATGGAGTTGGTGCAGGCGGTGCACCTATGGCTGGAGGTAGAATAAATGGATTGTCAGATGTTCAACTTGGTGCTTACCTTCTCAGCAATTGTGCTACCGTTGAGGACGCTAAAAAAGCAATCCTAACAACTCGTGTCATGCAAGTAGGTATGTGTATTCATATGCTCATTGCTGATGGTGATGGAAATGCCACCGTTTTCGAGATCGACAAAACATCCCAGGCTTATGTATTTACTGATCGAAAACCAGGAGAGCCATTATTCTGTACAAATCATCCAATAGCTTTGTATACTGATTCCAGTAAATTCCCTGCTTACAGTGAGGAAGCAGAACACAATACTTTTTATCGGATGAATCTTTTGGACAAAACCTATGCAGACATGAAGGCTCCGTTTAAAAAATCGGATGCGAAAGATTTGGTCGATGTTGTCCACTGCGCCTTTGTCGACGACAAGAAGGCTGAGGCGGCGTTTGAGGAACGCACGCTGATCAATACCAATTGTGACTTGTCCAAGCCCGAAATTACCGTCCGCTTCTACCTCGGGGATGATGGGCCGGTGCCTGGCACGAACCATATGAAGACCCGCATGAGTGAGCCTTTTACCTTTGGTTTTGACTAAATAGACGACAGGCTGCATTGTGCGTCACATTGCTCCAAAATAAACTATAATAAATAAATAAAGAAAAAAGGGCTCTTCTCTTGGAGAGAGCTCTTTTATATATATAAAATAGCTTAAATGAAAGAATCAAAATTGTCTGAAGGCTCAAAGGTTTCCTTTGACGATGCCTGGGTTTTTATCCTTAAGGTAGGCGTTGCAGCGCATAAATATGGTTCTACCTCAACCAGGTTGGAGTCTTTCCTGACCAGCTTATCTGCAAAAATGGGCTATCAGGGTGTATTTAAGTCTACTCCTGTGGAAATCATGTTTGCTTTGCGCGAAACTCCTGATTCACAACAGCGTGTTGAGGTGATGGCTATACCACCTCCGGATATTGATTTGGACAAGCTAGCCCGACTAGGCGATGTATTGAGCGAAATTAAAGAAGGGACTTTGTCTATCACAGATGCCAACGCGCGTATTGATGCCATCGACCAACTTCCCCCGCCATGGGGAAAGTTTGCGAGTATGATGGGTTACGTTCTAGTCGGGCTTGGCTTGGCGCCACTTTTAGGAGCAGGTTGGACAGATACGATTATTGCCGCAGTATTCAGCATGCTGGTGTATGGCCTGGTTTTACTTTCAGCTCGTTTAGGCGCTACCACAATGAAGTGGATGCCGCTTTCAACCGCATTAATTATTGGCTTTCTGGCTACGCTTGTTAAATATTGGGTGCCCGATCTTAACCTGGTGCTGGTGATATTATCGGCTGTTGCCATTATTCTTCCGGGTTACACCGTGAGTCTTGGCACTGGTGAATTGGTGGCACAACATGTCATATCAGGTATATCAAACTTAATGAGCGGGTTGATTACCCTTGTCATGCAGATTGCCGGTGCCCTAATTGGAGTTGGCATGGCAAGCCTTTTAGTTACCATAGCAGCTGGTGAACCAGAAACACCAATATCGCAAAATTGGATGTTTCTTCTTTTTCCTTTGCTTCTTGTCGGGTTGTGCTTGGCGTTCCAGGTTTCGCGCAGAGATTTTACCTGGGCTGTCATTGTATCTGGCTTAGCGTATTTGGGGGTTCTGGCAGGGAGTTGGGTTTTGGATGGCAACCTTGGAAATCTGTTGGGAACAATCGTTGCCGTGGTTGTTGCCAACATATGGGCCAGGAAAACAGGACGTCCAACTTCTATCGTACTTATTCCTGCGATTGTGATGTTGGTTAGTGGCAGCATCGGTTTTCGTGGCTTGGCTTCCATGGCTGAGGGAGATATAACACTAGGTGTACAACAGTTTTCTCAAATGTTCATAGTGGCGATGACGATCCTTGTGGGGATAATGATTGGTTACACGATTGTTCGTTCGGAACCCGGATTATAAGAACGAAGGCTGCATTTTTGGTTGGTCACAAAAATAAATAAGTATAATAAATTGTTGAATTGAAATATTAATCGAGACTGCTTTATTTAAAAAAATACTATGAATCTTACCTCTACAAAATTAATCCTCGCTGCCATCTTCGTATTGGCATCTTTGTCGACATTTGCACAAGAGAAAACTAATTAGATGAGTTAGATGAGGAAACTACATCAGAAATAGCGGCACAATTAGCTAATCCAAACACTACCTTAGGTACCATGAACTTCAATTTTGATTATATCAATTATCGTGGAGATTTGCCTGATGCGGGAAGCCAAAATAGCGTTGTCATGAGTTTTCAACCTATCCTTCCGATACCATTAAGTGAGTCGATGAATCTTTTCGTCAGACCTCATATCCCCATTTATTTTACGCAACCAACATATGGGGCGAATGGGTTTGAAAATCAGGGATTCAATCTGGGAAATATCAGCGCCGATATTGCGGTAGGAAAAACATTTCCATCAAAAACAATTGGAATAATTGGTGCATTTGGTAGTTTTCGTACGGCAACCAATGATGCCTTAAAATCAGATTATACCTTATTAGGTCCAGAGTTGATGGTTGCTCAAATATTTAAATGGGGTGTAGCTGGAATAATGGTAAATCATGCATGGAGTGTGAATAGCCTTGATGCAGATCCGGATAGTTTTACAATTCTTGCAGACGACATGTGGGCTACAGCTGCGGGAGGCGAATCTGCAAGTATTACTGCAGGGCAATATTTTTATGTTGTTAATTTAAAAAATGGCTGGCAGATTCAAAGTAATCCCACCTATTCCTATAACCACAAAGCGGCAAAAGGAAATAGATTAACACTACCTATTGGTACTGGTGCGACTAAAGTGATGTTTTTTGGTAAAATGCCTATAAAGTTTAATTTGCAATATTGGTATTATGTGGCATCACCGGATGCATTTGGTCCACAACATCAAATACGTTTTACTGTTTCGCCTGTAGTTCCATTGCCATGGTAATTAATGACTATATACTAATGGATATAAAACGTACATTTATTACGCATTTAGCAGATAAACGAATAAGACGGTCTAACCTGATTATTCGCTTAACCATTCTTTTAATGGCACTGATCGTGCTCTACGATTCGTACCTTTTTAGAACCCCATTATATTATGTGCTCTTTGCCTTGGTCGGTGCGATTGCAGGCAAATTGTTCTTTTTTTTATACAAAGTTCAGGTCAACGAAGAAAATCTGGAACTCACTTTAACAACAAATCGCGGTAGCATTGTTTTGTTGTTTTTGCTTATTTTTGCGCGTTTTGTTATCGGAAGGCACGTGTTAGCGTATTTTCATGTCATTCAAATTTCTGATGCGTTGTACCTCTTTTTTATCGGAATTTATTATACCAAGTGGAAAGTAATTATTAACCAAATAGATGAATTGTATTATCAAGTTTTAGCTAATCTCAACAAAAACAAAGAACAATGAAAAAACTTACCTTCTTTTTCGCGGTGCTAGGCACCTTCGCAGTAGTACCCGCTCTTGGCCAAGTTTGGCAAGCAGGAGACACGATAAATACGACTAAAAATGATTCAATCAGAATAGACGATTTTAGAGATAATATGATTGATTATACCGGTCAGGATTTGGTTGATGCTACTTTCCCTAACTCTTGGCCCTTGTTTGGCTCCAAAGCCCGCATGGCTATAGGTGGCTATGTAAAATTGGATTACATCCAGGATTTTGATGGGGCATATGACCGGTTTCAATATGAAATACAGAATGTACCCGTAGCCGGAGACGGCCGCCCCGATCAAAGTGGCTACATGAACCTGTTTGCGCGCGAAACGCGCTTCAACTTTGATATTAGAAGCATTTCAGAATCAGGGCGGCCGTATCGCATATTTATTGAAATGGACTTTTTCAACCTTGATCGGGGGCCGTTTAATCAGGCACCACGGTTGCGTCATGCCTATGGGGTAATGGGCCGATTACTTGTCGGCAGAACGTGGGGTACGCAATCCGATTTGTTTGCCGTTCCAGCCACTATTGATTTCGCAGCGGGCGATGCCTTGACGGGAACGCGAAGAGCTCAAGTTCGATGGGAAGATAAGCTTGGAAGTAAGTTTATGTATGCGCTGGGTATTGAAATGCTTGAGTTTCCGGGCATAGATGGAAGGGATACCGTTGGTCAAGCTAGCCAGCTACTCCCTCTCTTGGCAGGTCGAATTACAAAGAAAACCAAAAGTGGTGGTCGATTGATGTTAGGTGCTTCGGTATTTCAACTCCGTTGGGATGGTTTGGGCGATATGCCCAATGCTACGGCAATCGGCTGGGGCTTTAGCTTTAGTGGAAGAGAATACTTTGGAACGAAAAAACACTACTTCAGATGGATGGCGAGTTATGGACAGGGTTGGGGGAGTCAAATTGTAGCTACAATAGGCACGCAAAGTTCTGCCATTGTTACGCCACAAGGCACGTTAGAAACAATGCCTGCCTATAATTTGGGTGCTGGATTTGCATTCCGCCTGTCAAACACACTTGTTACTAATATCAATTCCAACTGGTATTCTATTGATCCATCTCAATATAAAGAAGGATATGATATGAAAGCAGGCCTAGCGGGTCATGTTAATGTGATTTGGTCTCCAATAAAGAATATAAATACCGGAGTAGAATTTATGATGGCAAGGCGTACAAATGTGAATGACACACAAGGGACTGGCAAAAGATTGCAATTTATGGTGAAGTATTTGTTTTAAGAACAAACCGTTAAAAAAATAATATGAAAGGAGGAAATCTCCACTTAATGAACTGTATATTTCATTTTTTTATATTTTGAGTTGAAACGTAAACTAGCGCCTTATCTTACTCAATGTTCATGAATCGCTGTTCCTTTTTTTGCTAACTTTCTTTGCGTGCGAGAAAGCCCTTTTTAGAATATCTTTCGCAACTATTTTTGAAAATAAGGTTAAGCTATCTTTAGTAGAAAAACATGAAATTTATCTTTTTAAGCCTACTGATGCAGGCACAAGATTTTCACTAGTCGACCTTGCAGGAAAGGGTCCCTGGCCTGCTGTCCGCCTATATCTAACGTGGAATATCAATGACAAACATAGTTTGCGCGGTCTGCTCGCACCGCTTGCCTATACCGAAAAAGGCACATTTACGGATCCGGTGGACTTTGCTGGTGAATCTTACCTAACCGGAGATCCTGTTGATGGCACGTATAAGTTCAATTCCTGGCGACTAGGCTATCGATTTCGCTTCCTGAACCGTGAGCGCCTGAAATTGTCTGTAGGATTCACTGCAAAGATCAGAGACGCAAAGATCGAGCTAACGCAGGGCAGCACATCCAGCAAAGACACGGATTTAGGATTTGTACCCCTGGTTTACCTCGGTGCCGACTGGCGGTTCACCGGGAAATGGCATTTCATATTCGATTTGGAAGGTCTGGCCGGTGGGCCGGGGCGCGCGTTTGATACAGCCCTAAAGCTCCACTATGCCATCAATAATCACTGGGGCCTCAGCGCCGGTTATCGCACCCTTGAAGGTGGCGCTGATGTCGAGTCGGTTTACAACTTCGCGTGGTTCCACTACGCAGTGGTCTCAGGGATCTTTCGATTCTGAGTTACTGAAATCCCCTCCCCGGTTCTTTTTTTGCTACTGAATTACATCAACTGATTGCTAGGCCGGACGCATACATGGTCAACACTTACATTAGGATCCTGATTGACAGCATATACAATAGCTTTTGCAATATCTTCCGATTGAAGAAATTTTACGGAACTCATCATAGGCTCAAAGGCAGCGAATACTTCCTGATCTGTAATGGTGCTCATCAGATTTGTTTCTACACCGCCAGGACGGATAGAGGTAGCACGGATATTGTATGGAACAGTAAGCTCCAGGCGAATACCTTCCGTAATGGCTTCCACTGCATATTTAGTGCCGCAATATACAGCGGCCGATTGAAATACACCAATTCCGGCAATAGATGAAATGTTCACAATGTGACCATCCTTCTGTTCCATCATGGCTGGCAATACAGCCGATATACTGTTCATAACGCCTTTTATATTCACATCAATGGTCTGTTCCCATTCATCTTCATGAAGGTTTTTTAGAAAAGATAATGGCATAATTCCAGCGTTATTGATCAATACATCAATACGACCGAATTCATCAAGGGCTGCTCTGGCAACTGCCTTCATATCATCTCTTTTGGTTACATCAGCTTTTACAGCCAGGGCCTTAAAACCTTTTGCCGATAAGTCTGATTTAAGCTTCTGCAGTTTGTCTAGTGACCTTGCTGCCAATACGACGGCATAACCTTCTGTTGCAAGTGAATGTGCTGTGGCTTCACCTATTCCTGATGAAGCACCGGTAATAATTGCTGTTTTCATAATTAGGGATTTAGTGGGTAATTGTTTTTTGAGGATTAATATTGATTTTATTTTTATAATAAGGCACCATTAATGCATTAATTACTTTAGAAAAGAGAATAAACAATTTACATAAAAACTTCTAGGAATCAAGCTACTTTGGGAACTAATAAATGCATTTAAATGTTCTGAAATTACTAACCAAATAAAATTTTACCATGCAAAAACCCAACCCATTTTTTTTAATTGTACTTGTCATATTTATGGCAAGCGTAGCATTTTCACAATCCAGTGAAAAGAGATTGTGGATGACCACAAAAATTACAGTGAAATCCGAACATGTGGCTAACTTTGAAAAATCCCTTTTAGAGATTGTAAAGCTTTTAAAGGAAAATAGTTTTCCTTATGAATTCAGCGTTTTCCAGAGTAATGGATTTGACTATTATTACTTCATGCAAATGAAATCCCTTGAGGATTGGGATAAAATTATTGCGGCTTCCAGTGCTGTGTGGGAAAAAATCGACCGATCCATTTATGATGAATATGTCAAATGTATTGATTCCTATAATCGTTTTACGATTTCAGATATGCCTGAATACAATTATTTTCCGGAAAATCCGAGGCTCAGTATGGAGGATATCAATTATGCTATTTGGGATGTTCATTATGTCAAGTCAGGACAGGTTGAAAAATATATGGAACAAGTTAAGAAATGGGTTCAAATGGCAAAAGACAATAATTTTGGCGATCCTGTCTTAATGTTGGAAGGGGGAATAGGAACAGAAATGCCGGTTTATTTTGGTGTTCTATATGGAAAGGATGATATTGACATGAAGCAGGAAAACAGAAAATTATGGCAGGCTTATGGGGAGGAAGGAAAGAAAATGTATCAGGAATTCATAACCACTCTTCGTGATCGGGAAATGATAGAATTCTGGTTTAGAAGAGACCTGTCATTGTCGAATGAATGATTTTATTCTAATCATTCGAAATTACCGAAAAAATAAAAAAACCGGTAGAGTTTATACAATACCGGTTTTTCCTATTACTATATAGGTATCTATAAAGGTTTTGTTAAATCCAAGTTCGATGGTATCAATACTGCTTTTATTACATGTATCACACCATTATTAGCCTGCAGGTCAAGTAAAGTTGTTTCTAGTCCTGCCGGATTTCCCGAAGAATCGATCAACTTAGGCATCGTTGCATCACTAAAATCAACTGATAACATATCTGTATTCAGCGTAGGTATCATATCTCCATCCGACAGGCAGAAAGAGAAGGTAGATCCTCCAGCCACATGATGTAGTAAAACTTTACTAAGTTCCTCAGGGTATTTTTCAAAATAGCCCAGAAGATCAAACCCTGGAAAAGCTGCCAGGAGATCAGCAAATGCCTGGTTCGTTGGTGCGAAAACAGTAAGGTTTTGCTCGGGATCAGCTACTACAACATCTAAATCCGTTGCCTCTAGCAATGATACCAATATGCTAAAATCACCATTTCCTCCTGCTATTTCAGCTATCGTCTTATCCGGAGGCGTAAGTACATTATCAATGCCATGAAATACTGTGTTTAGTGCTTTTTTATCTGTATAAACCACCTGAGCGAATTTTTCTGAAGCATCCTTGATCAAAACCTTGCCATCCATGAAATTCAATCCAATTGCTGATCCATTTAGCATGTCCTGGGAACAGGACGGAAGATCTTTGGCATAGATAAATCCCTCCGCAGTATGAAATAATAGAATATCGGTCAATATTTCTTTGTCAAGTCTCCGGATATTCCAGAAATAAAGACCTATGTCAGCAAAAGCCTCATCATCGGGTGCAAAAACGGTTACCTTATTTCTTACTACAGTGGAGAATAGCTTCGTGTATTTTAATGCAGCTATTAAGGTATAATATGTTGGTTTTTTCATCCATTTTCTTTTCCAATAATAAGAACCGAATCGGGCGTCAGGACTTGATAATTCTCCATATTCCACTTCTTCATCAAAACCTTCCAATGCCGTTATAAAATCTGGAAGTTCTTCCTGAGGGTTCACATATGCCTCTTCTTTGTTACAAGCCGTCGATATGACAACCATCACTGTGAGTATCAAAGAGATTCTCAATACTTTTTGAATTTTTTGATTTAATCTTTTCATTAGCTTTTAGTTAAGTGTTATAATTTTTAGATAGAACTGGGTGTTAATGGAATTAACATATCTGCACAACAAAATGTATCTCTTTTTGTTTAAAAAGATGTTTTTTAGGGTTTTTTATAAAGTGATAATTAAACAAAAGCAGATCACTTTCAACATCTCCAACCTACTTCCAGCTGTTTAATTTATAGAAAGGTGAAAAAATTTAATCAATTAATCAGAACCATAGACTTCTTCGTAATCGAACCATTGTGTTTCAAGTACGTCTTCTTTTTTCTCCGGATACTGACCAGTATCTCCTGTTTCCAGTATCCATTCATCCATTACCTTTCGAAATGATTCTAATATAGGTCTGTACTCAGGATCCTCAGCTAAATTCTTAAACTCATGGGGATCATTCCTCAAATCATACAATTCTTCTTCCGGTTTGAATTCAGCCATATGGACTACTTGTTCAGCGGTAAGTTTTCCTTCTGCATACAGCTTCTTGGCTACATTATTGGCTGGATTGTTAACTACGGCCCATCGTTTCTCGTAATATCCTTTTTCTGGCATATAATTACGGATGTATTTGAATTGCTTTGTCCGTACACACCGGATACGGTCCACTGCCTCATCAACCCGGTCTCTGGCGGCAAAGATGTAATCACGCTTGACTACTTCTTTTCCAAAAAGCGGATAACCGTCAAAATGTTCCGGTATTTCAATGCCGGCAATTTGGAGTATGGAAGCTATGATGTCAAGGGAACTAATTAACTCATTATTTTTTGTGCCAGGAGACAATACGCCTGGCCATCTAATAACAAGAGGCACATGAATGCCTGCATCATATAGCCAATCCATTCCACGATAGAGATCCCTTCCATTATCTCCCATTAAAATCACAACAGTATTTTTTTTCAAACCTTCCTCCTCCAGTCTATTAAGAATCTCAGCAACCTGAATATCCATTTTCTGAATTTGAGTCAGGTATCGTGCATAATCATCCCGGCATATTTCATGATCCGGTATTTCCGGCGGTAAATTTATTTTCACAGGATCTATTTGTGGATCCTCCGTATACCAGTGATCACCACGATGGGTGATATCCAATGTGATTTGGGCGAAGAATGGTTGCCCAACCTCACGTTCATTCCAATCATCACCGTCAAAACCAAATACTTTTCCTTCTTGCGGACTGAAATTGATATCCGTCTTTTTTGAATAGCCACAGGCAAGTGCTGTAAAGTATCCCCCTTGCCTTAAGTAATGGGTTATCGCCCGGTAAGGAGGTGGCAACTTTCTATCCCGGTTCATTCTCAAATTCTGGGTATTGGTTTTAATCTGATAGGCACCTGTCATCATGGCCGCCCTTGATGGGGCACAAACCGATGACGTTGTATATGCCTGAGTAAAAAGTACTCCTTCATTTGCCAGATTGTCAATATTAGGTGTATGCAAATCAGTTGAGCCATAACAACTCCATTCCGTACTGATGTTTTCAATTAAGATGAATACAATATTTGGTTTTGATTTATTTTCTTCGTTAAAAGATTTGTTTGTGCATGAAGATATGATTATTCCTGACATTATCAGGATCACTGGATTGCATTTCATAAGATCAAATTTTGAAAAGTCTAAATTTTATTGAATGATGAGTTCCGATGCCAATTATTTAGTTTTGTCTCTTTAATTTATGCAATTAACAGACATTATTCAATACAATTTTGTATTCTGTAAAGTATGGCTCATCATTGATCTGGATATTGTCTAGAAAATACAGACCTGTTTGGGAGCCATTATTTTTCAACAATTCTTTATCTTTTGAAGATTAACTTTAGTAGCTTGAATTTGAATACTTACCATCAAAAGTAAATAATGAAAAACACCATTAGACGCAGGGAATTTATAAAGAAAAGTGCCATTGGCATTACTTTTCTACCTTTCTTAAGTCACAAAGTTGCTGCAAGTGATAGAATAAGAATAGCTCATATCGGGCTGGGAGGTATGGGAAACAACCATATGAACTGGTTTGCAGAACTGCCGGAAGCTGAAATTGTTGCATTGTGCGATTTAGATAAAAAACATCTGAATTCTACTCTTAACTCTTTGAAAAAATTGCAACCTGGAACTAAAGCAGAAGGATATTCTGATTTCAGACATATACTGGACCGGCAAGACATAGATGCAATAACTTGTGCCACTCCTGACCATTGGCATGCTCAAATAGCCATATTGGCTTTTCAATCTGGAAAAGATGTTTACGGTGAAAAACCCTTGTCATATGACATTGGAGAGGGTCAGCTCATGCTTCAAAATTTAAACCAGCAAAAGAGGGTCTTTCAGTTGGGTACACAGATACATGCCGGAGACAATTATCACAGGGTAGTTGAGATAGTCCGGTCTGGAATATTGGGTAAAATCAATACTGTAAGATTATGGAAAACGGGATTTTCGCCGGGTCTTGGATTTCCTGACAGCAAAAAGCCACCTGAAAATCTGGATTGGGATATGTGGCTGGGCGCAGCGCCCTATGTTGATTATGTACCGGAACGTTGTCATAAAACCTACCGTTATTTTCTGGATTATTCTGGAGGTGTTTATGCTGATTTCTGGTGTCACATAGCTGATGTCGCTTTTTGGGCACTTCAACCAAAGGGATTGAAAAGCGTAGTGGCCCGGGGCGAGGCTCCAGAAGGGATAGCTGATGCACCAAAATGGCTCGATGCTGATTTTGAATTCGATGATCTCAACTTATTCTGGACCACTGCACCACCAGATGTACCAGGTGCTGCAGAGAGAGGTATTGGAGCATACTTCGAAGGGGAAAAAGGCACCTTGATCTGTGATTATGAAACAAGAGAGATTACAATAGGTAATGAAACGGTGACTGACATTCCGGAAATTCCTGTAAGTATAGTCCGGTCGCCAGGTCATCAACAAAATTTCCTGGATGCGGTGAAGTCCCGAAAACAGCCGGAATCAAATCTGGATTATGTCCGTAAAATGACCTTGCCTATGCATTTAGGTTTGATTTCGTGGAGATTGAATAGAAAACTGAATTGGGATGCAGAAAATGAAATATGTGTCAATGATGATGAGGCAAATAGATTATTGAAAAGGGAATACCGGAAGAAATGGGACCTATTATAATCATTTCTTTTTCTGGTAGGTCTCAGTATTTGGGTGAAATGCCACCCAGGCAAACCAGATTTTTTCACCTTCATAATATTCCGGATACGGATCCCGGGGTGTAATCCATTGAAAATCCAGTGTTCGTGCTGAGAATCAGGGTATGTGGAAACTGATTCTTCCTTTTTCATGAAATTTCTTCAATTCCGGATTATCAATATAAGGTATGGTATCTCTGGGAGGCCCTCCATTTCTTAGAAATTCTATAGGAATGGTAATGTTATTCAGACCAAAACCCTTACTATAAATTGGTTGTGTAAAAATCTCAAAATTTAGAACGAAAGAAGAAGAAATATAAATGGTTGGAAGGGTATATAATGGATTTATAAATTCTTCAGAATTGTCTCCACATTTATTTCATAGTGACTCGAATTATATACGCATATTCCATTTTTTATAATCAGGATCTGAGGGGACTGATGTCCTACATTAAATCTTTCAGCTACTGAATTTGATACCTCCCTGTTACGAATGAGGTCCAGGAAATACAATTTCACTTTTGGCTTTAACAAATCCCAGCCTTCTTCCAGCTTATTTTCAGTCATGGTACTTAATCCACACCGGGAACTATGTTTGTAAATAATAACCGGAATTGAGCTGGATTCCATGATCAATCCGCTTAACTGTTCTGGTTCAGAAAGAGAGGTCCAGTCTTTATTTATATCTTTTGAAAACCAATTCATGCTGACATTAAAAAATATTAAAACAAAAAGCACTATTCTCATTTGATTGCAGATTTTAAATTTATTCATTTCTACGAAGATTAGGGCAAGGGGTAGGACATTAATTGAACTACCTACTCTAAAAGTCTCTGTTTTGACAAATTATTCACTCGAAATTATCAAAAGGATTAAATAATAGAAGCAGAATTGTATTGACATATTTAGTAAATTTAAGATTAAAACATCGATGCAGGTTTACGGGAAATACTTTATCATCTTTGGGGTCATTTTCCTGATCTTAGGGGCAATTTTATATTTATTTGGAAATCAACTGAACTGGTTTGGTAAATTACCAGGTGATATTCGAATTGAAAAAGAGAATTTCAGGTTTTATTTTCCAATAACAACTATGATCCTGATTAGTGTTATATTGACGATAATAATTAATTTAATCCGTAAATTTTTTTAAATTATGATCCTTATTGATCTTACAAATGGCTAAAAGAAAGAAAAAGTCGAAATATCATTACTACATTTATCTACTTGCAGGGGTTGCTATAGGATTGGTATTTGGTGTTCTTTTTGATAATATAGCAATGGGTATTGGATTCGGAATTGCTGTTGGAGGATTTGCAGGGATTGTAACAGGTCTGGGCAGGTAAAGTCAAATCCAATAATTTCTTAAAAAAGGTTAAAGCGAGGTGAATCTTTTGCTCAAGGGATTGCGTTTTGTAAATTTGAGAAGAATTGCTATTAATATTGAGCGTTAGAAAAACGCTACAGGTATTTTATTCGTTTAATAGGAAATAATGCCATCTAAAAACCTACTTATGCAGAAAGTACTATTCGCATTACTTTCATTTTTCGTATTTATCTCTTTTAAGGCCTCTGCTCAATATTATAATTTTCAAAATTATACCGTTGAAGACGGTTTGCCCCAATCACAGGTATTTGCACTTCATCAGGATGAACGGTCAAACATCTGGCTTGGCACAAATGGAGGTGGGTTAGCAAGATTCAATGGCAGGGATTTTGAAATATTTCGAAGGAACGATGGCCTGATCAGTGATCTCATAACTGATGTAAATAGTGATCATGAAGGAAATATCATCATTAAAACGAATCTGGGAATTACAGTATTTGATGGCATTACTTTAAAAAATCATTCATTCACTGAGGGGAATATTTTTTCTTATGAGAAGATGACCAAAGACAAGAACGGTGACTTCTGGTTCAGGGTTTTCAGAAATAATAATAATCCCCTGATCTATAAATTTGATGGAGAACAATATCAGAATATGTCCGACAAATTCAGGGAATTGTCAGATCATACCAATCAAAACCAGATTACCACCGATCCCGACGAAAATATTCTAATTGCTGTGGGAAATAAACTGTATCTTATAGATGATGAAGAAATCAGGGAGCATCCCATAACTACATTTCCTGAACTGATAGACAAAACCATAGGCTTTCTCCATAGAACTGTTGACAATAAAATTCTTTTTGCTGCAGTTTCCAAGGGTGACGGGAATGCATATTTATATAGTGAATCCGAAGGTCTGGTTAAATTCAATCTTCCCCCCGAAGTGGGCAATGCAATCGCTTATTTTTATGAAGATAAAAGTGGTATTATCTGGTTGTTAAATCCTCAGAAGGAGACTTTGTTCAGATGGGACAGAATGTCCGGAGAGAATTCTGTAGAATCATTCAATAAAGAATCAGGCTTGCCGGCTCTTGGCATTCGGAGTATGATAGAAGATGATGAAGGAAATATATGGATGGGAACTGATGGAAACGGACTTTTCAAATACGGTGGTGCCAAGTTTGTATCATTTCTATCAAACCTGGATCTTGAAGATTATTTTGTCTGGTCCATACAGCAAGATTCAAAAGGAAATTATTGGTTCGGAACCGCAGTTAATGGACTTTTCAAATATGATGGAAATGAACTTATCGGGTACCAGCACCTTGAAAAGGAACCGATTGGAATTGTCCGAAAAATATTAGACTACAAAGGAAACTACTTAATTGGAAGCCAGAACGGATTATGGATATTCGATGGGAATTCAATAAAAAGGGCCAACACTAAGTTTGGATTACCCGGAAGAGCAGGTATTAATGATATACTCGTTACAGAAGAAGGGTACTGGATTGCAACTTTAGGCCAGGGCGTTTATTTTTTTGATGGTAAAGAAACAGAAAGTATAAATGCTAACTCATCTGAGCTTGGTTCGAATGCAGTGGATGATATTCTTTTAGATAGATCAGGAAACATATGGTTTGCTACATTGGGTGGTTTAAGCAGGTTGAAAGATGGGGAAATTAAGAATTTTGTCAATAATGAATATGGTTTATATCGAATCATGCAGATTACTGAAGATGGTTTCGGGAACATATGGGCAGCGACTTACGGTGGAGGAATCTGCCAGGTAAGAATTGATGAACAGGATCAAATGTTCGTTAAAAAAATTGATACCAATTCTGGCTTATCATCCAATAATGTGTATTCGATATTGACTGATCATGATGGAAATATCTGGGCAGGATGTCAGAAGGGAGTTGATAAAGTAACGCTTGATCTTAATGGTAAAATTACCAGGATAAGAAACTATGATAATTACGAAGGATTTATTGGATTTGAAAACAATGGCAAAGCAAATTATATTGATGATGAAGGTAAATTATGGTTTGGCACCATCCACGGGGTCATGGTCTATAATCCTGATATGGACATAGTTAATGAAAATCCACCCATTACCAATATTACAAATCTCAAGCTTTTTTATAAAGACGTTGATTGGAGCGATGAAACTTTAGTAAGATATTATGATAAGCTTATTTCCTGGACAGGATTGCCCGGAAACCTGGTATTGCCTTATAATAAGAACCACATTACTTTTGAATTTGAGGGTTTGAGTTATACTGTTCCGCAAAAAGTACAATTTCAATGGAAACTGGAAGGAGTCGATATGGAATGGTCACCGGTATCTTCGCGAACCGATGCGGTTTATGCCAATTTATCTCCCGGGAATTATACCTTTATGGTCCTTTCAGGTAACAGTGATGACATATGGGCTGAAGATCCTGTAGAATTTTCATTTGTCATTAGACCTCCTTTCTGGGCTACCTGGTGGTTTAGAAGCATGATTCTTCTTTTCATAGTAACGGTCATAATCATTATATCCTGGTTGAGGAATAAGTTTATAAGGGAAAAACGACAGGAATTGGAACAGCTGGTGGCCTATAAAACTAAAAAACTTGAAGCCCAGAAAAGCGAGATCCTTAACAAGAATGAGGCCTTAAAGCAACAATATGAAAACCTGGAGTTATTAAGCAAAATTGGACGTGATATAACTGCTAATATAACAGTTGAATCTTTGCTGGAATCAGTATACAAAAAGCTTAATTCCTTAATGGATGCTTCAATAATGGGCTTTGGAATTTACAGGAGTGAGAAAAGGATCATCGAATTTCCAAAGATTATCACCTCAGAACAGAACGTTGATAAGGTTAAAATATCTTTTGATGAGAAATTCTGTTTTGCTGTGGAGTGCTTAAAAGATGGCAAGGAGATTATTATCAATAATTTTGAAGAAGAATTTGTCAACAAACCCGAATACTGGAATCCTCCTTTAAAGGGAAAAGAATCAGCATCTATTGTATTTATCCCACTTGTTTATAACAATCAGCCCCTTGGTGTTTTAACAGTTCAAAGCCCCCAGGTCAATGCTTATAATGAGTATCACCTTAATATTCTCCGGAATATGGCCATCTATGCAAATATTGCCCTGGAAAATGCAAATGCCTATGAAAAGATCCAGGTACACCGTAATGAATTAAGCAATGCCAATAAAGACATCGTCCGCCAGAAAAGAGAGATTGAGGATAATAACCAAAAATTAATTGAACTCAATAACGAGAAGAGCAGCATAATAGGTATAGTCGCACATGACCTTAAAAATCCATTGACCAGTGCTTTTACAATGGCCAACATTCTGAAAAGCGAAAGTGAAAACCTGGACGATGAACAAATACAATGTATTAATGTGATAGAAAAATCTATAAACCGGATGAATGATATGATCAACCGGTTACTTGACATTCGGAAGATTGAAGATAAGATCAGTGAGCTCAAACTTGAGAAGGTTAACCTGAGAAAAGTTATTCGGGATGTGAACAATAACTTAAGCAATGAAATAAACAGAAAGCAAATCAACTTATCAATAGACGCAGAAGAGTTATATGCTCAGGTTGATCCTGACTATGCTGTACAGGTATTTGAAAACCTGCTTTCAAATGCAATAAAGTTTTCACCACCACACAAAGAGGTGAAGGTTACACTGGCGAAAGATGATGGCAAGGCCCGGGCAGAGATTAAGGATGAAGGTCCCGGATTAACGGATGATGATAAGAAAAAAATATTTGGTAAATTTCAAAGACTCAGTGCGAAACCTACCGGAGGGGAGCAATCTACGGGACTGGGATTATCAATTGTCAAGAAATATGTTGAAGCCATGAATGGAAAAGTCTGGTGTGAAAGCGAGCAAGGCAAAGGTGCCAATTTTATTGTTGAATTTAACAGGGTTGAATAATGCCTTTTAGAATTCCCCGGCCATAATGATCACAATCTCATCAACCAGTCCTGATTAATAAATTCTTTTATTTATATTGGCATTTAATATTTAGATAATGGGCGAATACTTTTTTTTAAATGGTAAAATAGTAAAAGCGGGGAACGCCTTTCTTCATATAACTGATCTGGCCTTATTAAGGGGATTTGGAATCTTTGATTTCTGCAGAACACAAAATGGGCAGCCCTTATTAATTGATAAATACCTTAATCGCTTTTTTAACTCAGCTAAATGTCTTGACCTTGAAATTCCATACTCCAAAGAATTTATAAAGGATTCAATTTTTCTATTATTAAAGAAAAATGGGATCATTGAATCCGGTATAAGGATGGTACTTACAGGTGGTTATACTGAAAATGGATATACTCCAGGTGATCCAAATTTTTTTATTCTGATAGAGAAAATAAATTTTCCGGATACCTCTTTTTATATGGAAGGGATTGACCTGATATTTCATGAACACCAGCGGGAGTTAAGTCATATCAAATCCATAAACTATCTCACACCAATATCCATCAGAAAAAAGATTAAGAAAGCAAATGCATATGATGTACTGTATCATTCAAATGGTAAGGTTCTGGAAGTTTCAAGAAGTAATATATTTATAGTTAAGGACAATATTATAATTACTCCTAGGGAGAACGTACTTCAGGGAATTACAAGGGCAACCGTTTTAAGACTGGCAGCAGAAGATTTCAAAATAGAAGAACGGGATATCTCTATCAAGGAGTTGTATCTTGCCGATGAAGTATTTATGACCGGAACTACAAAAAGAGTACTGCCGGTAAGAAAAATTGATGATCATGTGTTTATCAATGGCAAACCTGGCAGGGTGACACAGACACTTAAAAGCATATATCAAGATTTTGAAAATAGTATTGCCCCCTTCTCAAATACAGGAAATCAAGGATAATTTGCTCGATGAAAAGGATATTCACCTTTTTGTAAAACGTGATGACCTGCTTCATGCTGAAATTTCCGGCAATAAAATCCGAAAGTTGAAATATAATCTTTTACAGGCAAAGAACGATGGTCATCATACATTGCTCACTTTTGGTGGTGCCTATTCAAACCATATTTATGCTGTAGCTGCTGCAGGGGAAATCTATGGATTTAAAACCATTGGCGTAATCAGGGGGGAGCCATATCATAACTTAAATCCCACTTTATCATTTGCCAGGTCAAAAGGAATGCATCTTCATTATATTTCCCGTACAGATTATAAAAAGAAATATACTTTAGAAACAATAGATGAACTAAAAAACATGTTCGGGGAATTTTATATGATACCCGAAGGAGGTACCAACCCACTTGCTTTGAAAGGGTGCACAGAAATAATTGATGAAATTGACATCCCTTTTGATTTTATTACCTCATGCTGTGGAACAGGGGGTACTTTAGCCGGAATTATAGCCGGTTTGAATGGAAATAATCATGCAATAGGTTTCCCTGTTTTAAAAGGAGGCGGTTTTTTAAGAAAGGATATTCAGGATCATATTAAAAAATATAATGACACTGTATATTTAAACTGGCATTTGATGCTTGATTATCATTGTGGAGGTTATGCAAAATATTCCACTGAACTGATCGATTTTATAAATGAATTCAAAAAGAATCATGATATCCTCTTAGATCCTGTTTATACAGGCAAAATGATGTATGGATTATTTAACATGATATTCAAAGGGGAATTTAAGGAAGGTACAAGAATAATTGCCATTCATACCGGGGGATTGCAGGGAATAGACGGATTTAATGAGCGGTTTGGCAACCTAATTGATTAATCCTTATTCAAAAAGTGATTCTATATCGTCAGCGCTCAGGTCTTTGAAAAAACTCTCCTCGGTAGTTATCAACTCGGTGGCAAGCCTTATTTTATGCTTTTGAAGTCCTATGATCTTCTCTTCAACTGTATTCTTGCTGATAAATTTATAGGTGAAAACTTTGTTTTCCTGACCAATTCTGTGTGCCCGGTCGATGGCTTGCTGTTCTACGGCGGGATTCCACCATGGATCGAGTAGAAAAACGTAATCGGCTTTTGTTAAATTTAATCCCAGCCCGCCAGCTTTTAGTGAAATTAAAAAAATCGGAATTTCTTCATTTTCCTGAAACATCCGTACCTGCGATTCCCTGTCCTTTGTTGAACCATCCAGGGTATGCATAATCAATTCGATTTGTATCCAGATATTCACATAAAATGCTCAAGTGTTTTACAAATTGACTGAATATCAATATTTTATGATTTTCACTAATGGCATTTGAAATCATTGAAATGACATCATCCAGTTTCCCTGAATCTCCCTGATAATTTTCATCTATCATTTTAGGATGATTGGCTATTTGTCTAAGTTTTGTCAGTCCTTGTAAAAGCAAGAAATGAGATTTATTAACTCCGTGTTTTTCAATTTCATCCAGGATCTTATTCCTGTAAAAAGATTTGGCCTCTTCGTAGCATTCTTCCTGCATCGAAGACATAGCACAGTATTTCAGGTTTTCCACTTTTTCTGGTAATTCCCTGGCTACTTGTGATTTATGACGCCTAAGTATGAATGGTTTTATTATGGAATTAAGTTTTTTGGTTTTTAGTTCATCTTTTCTTCTTTCAATTGGTGTTAAGAATTCATTCCTGAAGAATGATTGGTTGCCAAGTAGGCCCGGATTTAAAAAAGGTCATCTGCGACCAGAGGTCCATCGTACTGTTCTCTAATGGAGTTCCGGTCAGAATCAATCTGTTTTTTGATTTTAATTTTCGAACAGCCTTCGAAATATTTGAGTTGGGATTTTTAATAGCCTGGGATTCATCGAGTATGACATAGTTGAAATAGAATGTTTTTAAAAGATCCACATCAAGCCTGACAATTCCATAGGAAGTTAGTACCAGATCATATCCCTGAAAACGTTCCACATCTTTGATCCGATTTGTTCCCGTATATACCAGGATCTTTAATTGGGGTGTAAACTTTTTTGATTCCAGTTCCCAATTATAGATTAATGAAGTAGGCATAATGAGAAGAGAGGCATGATTGATCTGCTTTTCTTTAAGTTCCTGCAACATAGCCAGGGTCTGAACCGTTTTACCTAAACCCATATCATCAGCAAGACATCCGCCGAATTTATAATTTTTAAGAAATATCAGCCAGTCATAACCTGCCTTTTGATAAGGCCTTAATTTACCTTTGAACTTATTTGGGACAGGTATATTCTCTACTTCCTTGAAGTTTCTCAGATTCTCAAGTTTTTTGCTCATTGAAACTTTTGCCAATTGACCGTTCTCAAGATCCTTGACCAGGGCAAGGTGATGTTTTTTGAGTTTATGGTTGACGTTTGATCCGTTTCTTTTATGTCCGTCTTCAATAAATGCAAATAATTCAGAATATTCAATAAGCCAGGATTCCGGAATTACCGCAATTTCCCCATTAGGTAAGGTAATTTCATTCCCTTTTAACAGCATGATTCTCCTGAGTTCGTTAAATGGGATCTCGTAATCCCCGAAACGAACTATGGCATAAATATCGAACCAGTCAATGTTTTCTTTAATTTCAATAGATATAGAGGATTTTCCCAAAAAATATTTTTTTTCGTGACTCTTTTCCTGGTGAATGATAAATCCAATATCCTCAAGTGATTTTTTGTTCTGGTTTATCCAACTGAAAGCTTTAAGTTTTGGAAGAATGGCTCTTCCTTTTTCAAGGTTTATCCCCAGGTTTTTAAGATAGGAAAGGAATTTTTTCTCCTCCTGTATCTTTCGAGGTATCCTGTGAAATGTATATTCATCATCTTCCTTGTCAATGATAACACTTACTTGTTGAATATTGCTTGAAATAAATTGATGTGGGCCATACTGAAAATTCAGTTCAAATAATATTTCTTCATTATTATCTTCAAATCCATTCTCGTAAGCCGGATACTTTTTAGTCTGTTCAGGTTCTTTTTCAAGTTCATAAAAATTAAAGATCGGTTGAAGGGGATATCTATCAGTCACAATTTCAAAACCTCTTGCCCACACATTAAATGAAGCAACCAGCGGGGCTACAAATTTCTTATAATAGGTTTCCTCGATCTTTCTTGGAATAGCAATAAATTTTTTATTAAGGAAAGGCTGAAGTTTATTTCCATCAATTTCACTTTCGAATCCGTAAAGTTTATCATCTAGAATCATCCAGGCTGGCGATTTGGATGGTAAATACGCGCCACAATATTGAAAATCAACCTTTTCCCCATTGTGTTTTATGGTTGGGAAATAATGTGTATTATCATCATTTCGAATAAAATGAAAAAGAACTGTGGCCCTTTCATTCAATACTTCTAATTTCTTCCATGCCGGTTCACCATCCGATCCCATTTCAAATAGCATTTTACCTTGCATATAGGAGAAGATCTTAGCCTTTTTTTCTTCGATATATACACTTATTTGTCCTTGAAGATCTGTGTCAGGATTTTCTGATCTATAGACTTTATAAAAAAAATCGGCTGGCTTTAATCGGGTATTGTTGAACTTTCGGATTATAGTGGCCTGCTGGATTTTATCAATTATTGATATGATCTTAAAATCATTTTCATCTAATCCAGATTTAAATTCGTGGGCATTTGCTGAAGAAATATTTTGATTTTGCAGGGTTAATTTTCCATTCTTATCTTTTTGAATGACAAACGATTCGATTAGATATCCCAGGAATTCATGCTGGTATATGGAATAAACAATCTGGAACGGTTTGGTCGTTGAAACTTTCATTTTAAAAAAGACAGACCTGCAATTTAAATGAAAAAACCAGAATTAACACATGATTTATATCATATTATCCTTTAGCAAGAAAGCTTCCGGATTAAATTCTAATTTTTGATGTATTTTTATCAAGAAGTTTAGAGATTTATTTTAAAGTTTCACGGGCCTTTTCAGGATATGGAATAATATTTAGAACCCGAAGGTATTATTTCGTATAATAGAGTATTGATAATTAATTTTTAGAGAAAAATGAATTCCAGAAAAATTTACAGGTTGATTTTTGTTGTTTTATTCGTTTCTGGAATATTCCTGCCTTCTATTACTACTGCACAATTTTTTGGCTATAAATTGATGTACAGTAAAAAGAAAGTTCATATACCTTTTGAAGTATATAACAACCTTGTGGTTATTCCCATAAAACTAAATGGGGTTGTACCCCTTAGCTTTGTAGTAGATTCCGGTGTGAGGTCATCCATTATTACTGAGAAATTGATCACGGATATTCTAAGATTACCATATAGTCGAAAAATAACTGTGAATGGGCCTGGTGATTATATTATTCTTGAAGCTTATGTGATCAATAGTGTGGATATTGTATTGGACGGAGCGATTGGAAGTGATCAATCGATTCTGGTACTGGAAGAAGATTACCTGAATTTAAGGAACCACCTAGGAACCGAAGTTCAAGGGATGCTTGGGTATGATATCTTTAACCGGTTTATTGTCGGATTTGATTATAGCCGGAAACTTATGACCTTGCACGAACCCAAATATTTTAAACCACCAAGAAATTATGCAGAGATACCCCTGTCCATTGAGGATACCAAACCATATATTTTTGCAAAACTGCAGATTACAGATACATCGATGGTATATGCAAAGCTGATGGTTGATACTGGTGCAAGCCATGCTTTATTGCTTAACCAGGATTCTCATGAGGACATAAGCATACCGGAGCGTAATTTTAATGCAAGGATAGGTGTTGGATTAGGTGGACCCATTTCAGGGAAGATCAGCATGATAGAAAGCATAGAAATCAACAAATTTAGTTTTGAAAATGTGGTTACGTCCTTTCCAGATCCTGAATCATACCCTGATACTATAGGGCTTATATACAGGAATGGGACCATTGGTGGGGAATTGTTGTCACGGTTTAAGGTGATCTTTGATTATTTTAATAAAAAGATCTATTTAAAGAAAAATCCAGCCAGTTATAGAAAAGAATTTGGGTATAATATGAGTGGAATAACAGTCATAGCTGATGGAGAAGATCTGAATTTTTATCGAATTACTGAAATTATGAAGGATAGCCCTGCAGAAAAGGCTGACGTCAGGGTTAATGATATTATAGAATCTGTAAATGGACTAGAAAATGAAAAGTTAACATTAGGCGATATCTATAAAATCTTCAACTATAAGATCGGTAAAAAGGTTACTTTAACTTTAAGAAGGGAAAATCAATTTGTTACAAAATCTTTCCGGCTTGAAGATATGTTAAGTAATGATTCTTCAAAATGATCTAAATAATCATTAAATTATATTGAATTTCGGATATATCCGGAATTTCTAATAGATCATGTCTGTTTTATTCTATTTTTTGACTGTATTTTAATGTCTTTCCCGTCCTGTAAAATGTACAATCATGAAAAATGTAATTATACTAGTTCTTTTCCTTGGATTATTATTTGTAAATAGTTGTTCTGAGAAAGGAACACAAAAGAAATGGCTCATTAATGAGCATGAATACCTGGAAACGCCCGGTCTTTCTATATTATCTTTTCACAATTTTTATCCAGTGGGCAAACAGGGTGGAATAGAATTGATCCATCATGGTGAGCGAGTGGCGACCAATGGATTTATCAGACTCGAATCAGGAGCCGGCCAACGTTTGCCACAACCAGAGAAAGCGGAAAGAACGATAGATCGGGCTTCTGCGGAAATGGTGTCTGTGGTTAATTATGAAGAAATTGATTTTAAATACTCAATTAGAATTAAGGTAGAAGGAGATAATATCAGGCTTACAGTCGATCTTGATAAACCTATTTCATCTGATTGGGAAAACAGATTGAATTTCACACTTGAGTTTTATCCCCCAGCATATTATGGGAAATCATATCAAATTGGTGAAAATCATAGCATTATCCCCTTACAGGCTAATGGTCCCATGATTACAGATAACAATGGCAGCGTAAGTCCGGCACCTTTGGGCCAGGGCAATAAATTGACACTGGCAGGTGAAGATCCTCTTCGAAAAGTAATTATCGAATCCTTGAATGATGAACTGGTCCTGGTCGATGAACGTAATTATTCAGGAAGAGGATGGCTCTTGGTCAAATCAAATGTCCCTGCCGGAGTAACTTCAAAAGCTATAGAATGGTTGATCAAACCTAATTTAATACCTGGTTGGGAAAGAGATCCAGTGATCGCTTTATCGCAAGTGGGATATCATCCCAATCAAGACAAAAAAGCCATTATTGAATTAGACCCATCAACCAAAAAAATCGAAGAAGCTCGTCTTTATAAAGTTGATCCGGAAAGAGGCATGATGCCTGTAGAATCCGGGATACCTGAAAAATGGGGACATTTCTTATGTTATGAGTATGCCTTGTTTGATTTTTCTTCTGTCAAGGAGCCGGGAATCTATATGGTGCAATATGGAAGTCAATCTTCAAATCCGTTTATGATTGATAATGAAGTTTATAAAAGAGATGTTTGGCAACCTACATTGGAAGCATATTTCCCGATTCAGATGTGTCATCTCGAAGTAAAAGATAGAGCAGCTATCTGGCATGGTGCATGCCACCTTGACGATGCCCTCCAGGCCCCACTGGATATCGAACATGTCGACAGTTATCGTCAGTTTAAAAAGGCGGAAACAGATTATTCCCCCTTAACTACCGTCCCATTATTGAACCAGGGTGGATGGCATGATGCCGGAGATGATGACTTAGCTGCTGGTTCCCAGGCAGCCACCACACATTACCTGTCATTGTCAAATGAGATTGCAAATATATTCCCTGACCAGACCTCCATTAACTATGAAGATAAAATGGTGATCATGCGCCGGCCGGATGGCATTCCAGACATGGTACAGCAAGTTAAGCACGGAGTGATCAATCTATTGTCCGGATACAGGGTAGCAGGCCACAGCTTTGCCGGAATTATTGCGAATCGTGAGGGGCGGAACAAAACAGGAGACTGGGCCTCGCAAACTGACCAATTATTTTATGATTCCCGGCTCAATGAAAAACAAAAAACACTAACCCATTCAGGTAAACCCGATGACCGCTGGGTGTTTACAAATCGGGACACAGGCCTGGAATATAAAGTAGCCGCTGCCCTTGCTTCCTCAAGCCGCGTATTGCGTGGATATGATGATGAACTTGCTGATGAATGTTTGGAAACAGCAATTAAAACCTGGGATTACGAACAGGCTAATGATCCTGTTATTCAATCCAATGCTTATGTACCCAGGAATACAGAGCTTGAGGAAATACTTGCTTCTGTGGAATTATTGTATACTACTGGAGAACAAAAATATCTAAACAGACTTATTGGTTTGCTTCCTCAAATAAAGAAAAACATAAGCCGGGCAGCATGGGGAATTGCTCGCGTTATGGACAAGATCGATGATGAAGAATTTAAATCTCAATTTATAGAGGCACTTGAAAAATACCAGGTCGAATTGGATTCCACGTTAAATACAAATCCTTTTGGAGTGCCATGGGATCCTGCAATTTGGGGTATAGGTTGGAAAATCCAGCAGTTTGCCCTTGAACATTACTTTCTGGTTGAAAAATATCCTGATATGTTCGATCCAGAACTGGTATACAGGGTAGTCAACTATGTACTAGGTTGCCATCCAGGATCAAATATTTCTCTGGTATCCGGAGTTGGAGCGCATTCAGTTACCGTTGCTTTTGGTGTTTACCGGGATTGGAGAAATTATATCGCTGGAGGGATGGTGTCTGGGACTTCTTTTATACGTCCTGATTTTCCGGAATTAAAGGAGGATACTCCGTACCTCTGGCAACAATCTGAGTATGTAATGCCCGGTGCAGGTTCTTATATATTTTGTGTGCTGGCAGCGGATCGCCTGTTGAGTAAATAGAATAATAATTTTGGTACCTGATTGATCTGCTACGAAATAATTAATGATCAGTTAATAAAATATCCGTACTTTCTACGTTCCATCCTTTCAAATGAATTCTGGAATTCTTCAGGTCAATGCTTTCAGGGTATTCCATAATCACTGATTTTTGATGGCCTGGCTCTACACTGATATAATTATCTGTATAAAAAACAGGCAATATCCGCTGTCCTGAATCTTTATCTACTAGCGATATCCTGATAAAGAAGGCCATAGTATTACCCTCAGGATTTTTTAGGGTTAATGAAATTCTATAGTTATCAAGTCTTTCTACCTCAGTATGGACTTCTGCATTTTGAATATCATTCAGAAACGAATAATTTCCAGTTGAATCAGGCAACCAATATATATTCTCTGTTAGTACTTCTTCCGGAGAACGCAATAATTTTAATACCAGAAATGCACCTCTGTCTTTACTCCTGGCAGTAACACCTCTTCCAATCTTCGTGCAATTTTTAAGGGATGCCGGATCTATATCAGCTAGTTCCTGATAAAGGCGGCTCTTCTTTCCTGTATGATCATAAGTATAAGCTACCACCATTGCATCCCTGTAAAATTCAAAAGTATTGTTAACCACCATGATCATTTGGTTTACAGGATTAAACATAATGTGCAATGGATCGCTTCCGTTATTTAAACCATAAAGACCTGCATTTGGATCAAGATACCAGTCATACATTTGTCCCCTGAGAGCCGTCCAGGGGTTTTGAGTTTTCCAGATAATAAATCCGGTATACCATTCCCACATCTGGGAACTGAATCCTTCTACCATGGAACGGTATTGATTATAATTTATTAACTGGGCTATTTCAGCGAATGCCTCAACATTATCAGCTCCACCGTATTTATCAATATAATTTCCATAACCAATATACTTATGATATCTCCATGCCGGTTCAATTTTAGCCCAACGGCCGGAATTGACCGCTCCGGATCCATTATAATGTCCCGGAACAATCATACTTGTATCCGGCAAAAATCTTTTTAAAGAGGTATAATCTCCAGTGCCCACTGAACCCAGTTCAGGATTGAAGGCAAAGGACCTTTGTGACCAGAAGGATACCGGATCCTGAATACCATAAGGACCATCTCCTACTCCTCCTTTGGAATTGAAGTACAACTCCCCTGAAGTCGAGCTTTCCAGGAACATCCGGGTACCGTCCAATTCTGAATCCAGAGTATCGTTTAATATGGTTACTATATCTTCAGGGGGCCCAATCTCATTTCCGCCACACCATATGGCTAGAGAAGGATGATTCCGGATCATTTTTACCTGATCGACTGCCGACCTGATAAAAAGAAGGTGATCATCGGGGTATTTCCTTCTTGTCCATTGATCTTCCTTTTTCCTTGGGTCCAGCCAACGACCGTTACAATCCCCAGATATCCAGAAATCCTGCCAGACCAGGATCCCGTATTTATCACAGGCATTATAGAATTCAGGTCGTTCTGTTATTGCACCTCCCCAGATCCTGATCAGATTAAGGTTCATATCACGATGGAACCTGACCTCTGCGTCATATCTTGCCTCGGAAAACCTTAACATTGCATCTGATATGATCCAGTTACCCCCCTTGATAAATATATTTTGTCCGTTCACCAGTATTTCTTTACTTCTTGTAACCGGGTTCCATATATCTGAGATCTCACGGATTCCAATTTTTAGCTCTTCGGAATCAGATAGTCTTTTATCAGTATCATGAAATTCTAATTTCAAATCATATAAGAATTGCTGACCATAACCATTTGGCCACCATAATTTCGGATTGTTGAATATTAGGTCATGGAATTTAATATCCATGTTTGAATTAGCAGGAACAGTTACATCGACCCTGGCTGTTTGGCCATCGATTGTATAAGATAAGATTCCTTCGACATTTCTGTCAGAGGGATTTTCGAGCTCAGCCGATACCCTGATCACAACCTCTTCCTGGTATGTCTCGGTGGGATTTCGTACTCCAGGGACTATAGTAACAACATGTGGATTCCTGATGTTGATCGACCTTGTCTTTTCTACAGATACCTTATCCCAGATACCTGTATTTCTGTCACGAACAGGTTGAATCCAATCCCATCCGGCCACGTATTGATGGGACACATGCCGTCCGATTATACCATCTCCACCCTGTCCCCCATTTGGATTGCCAGGGGGATCAGGCGGATAAACAATGACAGCAATACGGTTTTCTCCATTTCTGGCAAGGTGCTTTGTGATATTGTAAGACTGCCTTAAAAACATTCCCTCGTGGATAGAAGAATTTAGTTTCCTGCCATTGAGAAATACCTCACAACTGTAATTGATCCCCCTGAAATGAAGCCATACCTGTTCATCCTGGGTTGGATAATCCTCCTTGAAGTCATTAATAAACCAATAGGTATAATGCTCATTTCCAGTATCATAAATGTCTGGTATCAGTTCATTATTCATCCCATAAAAAGGATCAGGTATTTTTTTATTATTTAAAAGGGTAGTTAAAACAGTTCCCGGGACGGTAGCTGCTAACCAGGATTCTGTAGAAAAAGATGTATTTGATATGGCTTCGCCATCAGATCCAACTTCATTAATATTCTTACATCTCCATCCATAATCCAGATCATATGAACTTTGTGAATATCCATAATGCAGAATAAGAATTAAGAAGAAGAAAACTGGAATTTTGAGCAGGTGATTTTTCCGTGAATCCATGTTAAATTAAAAAGTTTTGAAATAAAAAAAACAGGGTGATTAAATTAAGGGCAATTTATGAAAAATAGGGTAATAGTAAGCATTTTCCAAAACCAGATTTTTCATTTTAGGCCGTCACTTCTGTTTTATTACCAAAACCGGATATATTTATAGTTCTGTAATTCTGTACAATAGGATTTTTAATTTTATTTTTATACTCCTTACGCGTATAAGATGGATAGATTTTCAGGTAAAATAGTGATATTGGCGCTTCTTTTCAGTCAGTTAATGACCGCAGGATGTGATCGCAACAGGGGTAATTCTCAATCAACTGAATCTAAAGAAGAATTGGCTTATGATTCTGCAGATATTGAAAAATCAAAAGCTATTATAAGCAGCCGAACGCTTGGTCTCGCATATCTTGAAGAAAACAGGCTTGATGAAGCAGAAGCTGAGTTTATAAAGCTCATTCAGCTTGCACCCGAGGAAGCCCTCGGATATGCCAATCTGGGGATTGTTTATATGCGTATGGGCAAATACGAGCAATCTGAGGAGCAAATAAAAAAGGCGTTAGAAATTAATCCGGACGACCCGGATATTCGGCTGAACCTGGCAAAGGTGTATGACCTGTTGAATAAAGAGGAAGCTTCCAGGGAAGAACTTGAAAAAACAATTGAAATAGATCCCGAACACGTACAATCTTTATACAGCCTTGCCGAATCATATCAGAACCAATCCGATGAGTATTCTGTAAACCAATGGGAAAGATATCTTCAAAAGATCGTTGACACATCCCCGACAAACGTAGTAGCCAGAATTTATTTAACTGAAGTATTGATCAAAAAGGACCAGGGAGATGAAGCCCTTAAGAACCTGGAGGAAATTGAACGAATTTCACCAGCCTTTCCTGATGAAGCTGACCTGTATTTTCAACAAGCCCTGGTCCGGCTCAGGACAGACAGCATTGTTGAAGCCCTGACATCAGTACGTATTTTCCATAATATGATAAAGCTTACCAATGCTTATCAAACCGATATTCAAAAGCTGAAGGGTACTACGGCTTCTCAAGTAGGCGTCCCGGTGATTTCCTTCAGTGAGGCAAGCCCGGGTTTCCTGATGGAAGGGGAATCGCTAATTGACGTAATCCGGTTTACCGATGTTACCTCCTCGGCCGGATTGGACAAGGCTTTTGGTTTGCAATCCATAATTAATGGAGAAAAATCAGCCTTAACCCGGATCGCAAGCGGCGATATGGACAGGGATGGCGACCAGGATATTTATTTGTCGGGATACGATCCTGAAGCTAAGGATTTCGTTCATCTTTTATTGAGGAATGAAATGGGCCGGTTCAAGGACATTGCTCAAAAAGCTGGTCTGGATCATATTGGTATGGAACAAGGTGCTATATTTTCCGATTATAACAACGATGGATTTCTTGATCTGTATATCACAAAGAATGGCCCAAATCTAATGTATGAGAATGTTAGTGAAGAAAAATTCGAAAATATCGCCGGGAAGGCAGGTGTGGATCCTGAAGATGAAGGCAACGTAGTACTTTTTTTTGACATGGACCAGGAGGGAGATCTTGACCTCTTCCTTGGGAATCAAAACAGTACTAGGGTCTTTCAAAATAATGGAAACCGGACTTTTACAGAAAGAACGATTGATATGGCTATCGGAGATCCGGAAACAGGTTGCCGGGATGCCGTTTTCGGTGATTTTGATGACGATGGGGATGTTGACCTGATAATTATAGACGATAATGGAGATCCTCAATTATATTTCAATTTAAGAGATGGGAATTTTTCCAATGATACCGGTAAAAGTGGCCTGACTGATATAGATGAAGTAAATAATCTGACTTCGGGAGATTATAATAATGATGGATATGAAGATCTTTTATTCATCACTGAAAGTCAGGGCCTTGCAATATTTAAGAACAACCAGGATGGATCTTTCATCAAAGACGATACTTCAACAGACATTTTTGAAAATCTGGCAGGGATCGATGGTCATGATGCCTTGATGTTTGATTTTGATAACGATGGTTTTCTGGACATCCTTTTTGTGGGAGAACCTGTAACTGATTCGGGGAAAGGTGTATACCTGTTTCATAATAATGGATCGGGACATTTTGAAGATGCTTCCTTCGTTTTGCCGGATGACCTTACTGAGGGTCACCAGGCTGTAGTAACCGACTATAATGAAGACGGAGACCTGGATATCCTGATTTCCGGGAAAAATTATGGGATCCGGTTATTAAGGAACGATGGAGGAAATGCCAATCACCACCTAAAGATCCAATTGGTGGGCATCAGGACAGGAAGTGGGAAAAACAATCATTATGGGATAGGTGCCAAGATAGAGGTGCGTGCCGGAGATCTCTATCAGATGAAAACCGTTACTGAACCAGGTATTCATTTTGGCCTGGGCAACCGCGACAAAGTTGACGTGGTCCGAATACTATGGACCAATGGAGTACCCCAGAATATTTTCTCTCCTGGTAGTGATCAGGATCTTATTGAAGAGCAGGAATTAAAAGGATCTTGCCCTTTCCTCTATGTCTGGGATGGGGAAAAATATGAATTTATTAAGGATATAATGTGGAAAAGCGCCCTGGGCATGCCGATGGGGATCATGGGTGGAAACAAAACCTATGCCTTCCCTGATGCTTCACAAGAATATATCAAGATTCCCGGGGAAGCCCTAAAGCTAAAAGATCATAAGTATCAAATGCAGATAACAGCTGAGCTCTGGGAAACCATTTATTTTGATCATGTAAAGATCTTTGCGGTTGACCATCCTTCTGGACTTGATATATTTGTAAATGAACGGTTTTCAGCTCCCCTTTTACGGGCCTGAATATATATCAAGTCAATAATAAGAAAATTCCGGTTTCTGTGACAGATGGATATGGAATGGATCTTAGATCATTGATAGACAGAAAAGACAATCAATACATCACAAACTTTAAGCGGGAAAATTTCCAGGGAATTACAGAACTGCATGACCTTATCATAAATCTTGGAGAGATAGATCCTCAGAAAGATCTAAATCTGTTTTTAAATGGCTGGATCTTCCCGACGGACGCCAGTATAAATGTTGCCCTTTCACAAAACAAGTCCGCTCAGGTTTATCCGCCCTATCTGCAGGCGATCAATAAGGAAGGGAAATGGGAAACCATTATAAATGATATAGGCTTTCCATCAGGGAAGGACAAAACCATCATGGTCAATTTAAAAAGTAAACTTCCGGATCCGAACAATCCTAAAATCCGGATCCGAACAAATATGGAAATTTATTGGGATCATATTTTTTACTCGAATGAAACAGTTGGGGAGAAAATGGAATTGAATGAATTACTAGCTGAGAAGGCTGATTTACATTACAGGGGTTTTTCAGAGACATATAGAAAGGGAGGTCGATACGGGCCTTTCTGGTTTGATTATTCTCATGTTACAAAAAAACAAAAATGGCGCGATCTTGGAGGGAGATATACAAAATATGGGAATGTTGAATCCTTGCTTCTAAATGCAGAAGGTCAATACGTGGTTATGAATGCTGGAGATGAATTATCCTTATCGTTTAATGCAAGTGATTTACCTGACTTGCCTTCAGGGTGGAAAAGAGACTTCATCATATATAGTGTGGGTTGGGTGAAAGATGGGGATTTGAATACTGCAAAAGGCAATGAGGCAGGTCCTTATCCTTATCATGGAATGACTTCCTATCCTTATCCGGAAGAAGGGGAAAGTCTTTTATCTGAGGATTTTATAGATTATTTTAATGAATATAATACCCGTGAAGTAGGAAATGAGGCTTTTAGAAATGAAATACGGAATTATGAGGAGTGATACCCGGAAAAATAATTCCCCGGTCAGGGATAAAATTTTCCGGGCTACGTTCATTATGTTCATCATCGGAATGTTCCCGGTGCAACTTTTGGCAGAATCACCACCTGAAAGGAAAGAAGAAAAATTGTTTACACTTTTAGCACCGGAACAAACGAATATATATTTCAATAATGAACTCGGTGACATTGAAGAGCATAGCATATTGCTTTATTCCAACTATTATGGAGGTGGAGGGGTAGGCATTTGTGATATTAATAATGATGGTCTGCCAGATATTTTTTTTACCGGGAACCTGGTAGGAGACCGACTATACCTGAACAAAGGCAATCTGATATTTGAAGATATCACTCAAAAAGCCGGGATTGAAAATAACGGGGGTTGGTCTTCCGGCCTGGTATTCGGGGATGTGAATAATGATGGCTATCAGGATATATACGTGACGAGGGAGTTGTATGATGATAAGCCCGAATTGTGGGTTAACAAATTGTATATGAACAATGGGGATAATACTTTCAGCGAACGTGCGGAAGAATATGGAGTAGATGGCAATCAGAGAACCAGGCATGCTACATTCCTGGATTACGATAAAGATGGAGACCTTGATCTTTTCCTGTGCAATCAACCCCCAAACCCGGGTGTATATTCCCAGTACTACCTTACGAAATTGCTACTGGAAGAGTATTCCCCTACCCTTTATGAAAACCAGGGAGAAACTTTTGTAGATGTAACAAAGGAAGCCGGTTTATATAAACCCGGTTTCCCCAACAGTGTTTCATCCAGTGATTTTAATAATGATGGCTGGACAGACCTTTGGTTAGCGAACGATTACTGGGCGGGTGATTTTATCTACATCAATAATGGGGATGGCACCTTTACTGACAAAACGGATGAAATGGTTCGTCATATTACTTTTAGCAGTATGGGTATCGATGCCGGTGATTTTAATAATGATGGTATGCTCGACGTGATGATATTGGATATGGAACCAGAAGATCATTATAGGCGCCACCGGAACATGGGGGGTATGAAACCCGGACCTTTCTGGGACGTAGTGAACGAAGGGGGCCATCACCAGTATTTTACGAACACCCTGTTCCTGAATCGTGGGGATGGATATTTTAGCGAAATCTCACAATTGGCCGGTATTGGGTCTACGGATTGGAGTTGGACTAATTTTTTTATCGACATGGATAATGATGGTTGGAAAGACATATTCATAGCGAATGGGTTGATGCGGGACATCAGGGATAATGATGCAGCAATCGAATTTCCACTCGTTGTTGAAAAAGCCATCTTCGAGTATTTGAAGAAGAATCCAAACCATGAGGGCCTGAGTGTTTGGGATGTGCTTGATATGCAGAAAGCGATAGGTCTCTCACCATCTGTTAAACTTCTCAATTACGCCTACAAAAACAACAGGGACCTGACTTTCTCAAAAGTCACCGAAGAATGGGGCTTTGAGCAAAAGCTTTTTTCTAATGGTGCTGCTTATGCTGACCTGGATAATGATGGTGACCTGGATATTGTGATCAGTAATATCAATGACATTGCTTCAGTTTATCGTAATAATTCAGATCAGCTTAATGAAAACCACTATTTAAGGGTAAAGCCAGTTGCGGATGAGGAAGGTTTGACTTTTCTCGGGACTAAAATCCGGGTTGAAACAGGAGAAGAAGTTCAGTTCTATGAAATGACTAATGTAAGGGGAATGTATTCTGCAAGCGAAATGGTTGCTCATTTTGGAATGGGTAATGTTACTAAGGCAGATCGTATTGTTGTAGAATGGCCTGATGGCAATGTCAATATCGAAAAAAACGTTAAGGTTGATAGTGAAATAGAAGTATTTTATAGCAAATCCAAACCAGCCGAAACCAATCCTCCTGTCGTGGATAATACCATTTTTAAAAATGTAACAGAAGAGTCAGGTTTGATATATAACCATAAGGAGAACATTTTTGATGATTTTGCCAGGCAGTTTCTTTTGCCCTATAAAATGTCTGAACTGGGGCCTTGCATTGCAACGGGTGATATAAATGGTGATGAACGCGACGATGTTTTTATCGGAGGTGCTGCAGGGTCGAGTGGAAAGTTGTTTATCCAGAATAATTCTGGTCAATTTGAAATATTCGAAAGTGAAGCCCTGTTCAATGATAAGATCCATGAAGACATGGGAGCGGAATTTTTTGATGCCAATAACGATGGAAATTTGGATCTCTATGTAGTAAGTGGCGGAAATGAATTCAGGCCAAGAGCTTCTTTTTATCAGGACAGGCTTTATCTGAATGATGGATCAGGCAATCTGACCAAGGCTGAAGATTGGCTTCCCCGCCTTAATATTAGTGGTTCAAAAGTAAGGCCCCATGATTTTGATGGGGATGGGGATGTGGATCTCTTCCTTGCAGGACGACATATGCCATGGTCTTATCCGGATCCTGAATCCTCAATAATTTTAATCAACAATGGCAATGCCTTTGAAGACAAAACGGCTGAAATTGCCCCTGAATTGAAGGGAATTGGCATGGTGAATGATGCCACATGGGTAGATTACGACCAGGATGGATTTTCTGACCTTGTATTGGCAGGAGAATGGATGCCTGTAACTTTCTTTAAAAATGTAAATGGAACCCTGATTAATGTAACACCTGACTTGAATTTTCAAAATAAGAAGGGTTGGTGGTTCAGTATTAAGTCAGCCGATATGGACCAGGATGGGGACATGGATATTATAGCCGGGAATTTCGGCATGAATTCGAAATATAATGGAAATGAAAAAGAACCTTTTGAGGTATATTACCATGATCTGGATAACAATGGAAGAAAAGATATTGTATTTGTATATAACAGAGATGGGAAGAAGTATCCTTACAGGCGGAAAGGAGATGCTGCAGTTCAAATTCCCGGGATCAATGAAAAATTCAAAACGTATGCTTCCTATGCCGAATCTGATATTTTCGAAATTTACGGAAAAGAAAACCTCGATATGGCCCTGCATTATCAGGCGAATACTTTTGAAAGCGTTTACATGGAAAATAAAGGGGATGGAACTTTCGAAATGCATAAACTTCCGGTAGAAGCTCAACTGTCTTCAATAAATGATATACTGGTTGATGATTATAATAAAGACGGATACATGGACCTTCTCGTTGCAGGTAATATGTATGCAACAGAAGTACGGACACCAAGAAACGATGGAAGTATTGGGCTTTTAATGACCGGAGATGGAAATGGTAATTTTAAGTCTCATTATTATAAGGAAAGCGGCTTTTTTGTTCCTTATGATGTGAAAAACATGGCAGAGATAAAGATCGATAATACCAGGTATGTGATTGTTGCCAGCAACAATGAGGCAGTACATGTATTTAAGATCCACCCACAAATAATAAAATAAGAAACCTGGAATAAGGGGTTTAGAACTTGCAACCGCTCTGGGATCTGACGTTTTTTAATCCTTAGCTTTTAAGATACCCAGTGATAATCTTTAAAAAGAAAGAGCTAATTTTATATTATTTTTTAAATAAATGGGAAGGAGAGGATTATGAACAAAATCAGACTTAGAATTGTATTCTTCATTATATCATTGGCGATTCTTGGTTCTTGTTCAAAGGATGATGTTATCGATGATGGATATCTTGATGAACCATTATGTTTAAATTCCTTTATTCCCAAAAGCATAGATCATGAAGTAATTGCCTTTTATCCCTACTACAGACAAAGCACCTTGCCCGTTTCTGAAATCAGATGGGAAAAAATAACAAGGATCATCTACGCTTTTGCCAGGCCCAATGCTGATGGTACATTAAACACAAATGATCTTACCGCCATTACCCAACTGGTAGATGAGGCCCATGCCAATGGTGTTGAGGTATATGTATCGGTAGGTGGAGGAGGTAGTGATTCTGGAAATTTCCCTGCAGTCGCTGCTGATGAAGAAGCAATGGCAAGATTAGTCAGGGAGATCCGCCAGTATTTGTTCGCTAATTGCCTGGACGGAGTGGATATAGACTGGGAACAATGGACTGGAAGTGCAACCAACACAGTAATCCAGGAAGAAAGCATGTCCTATGCCAGAATATTACAAATGTTGCAGCAAGAGATCCAACCTTTTGGGTTGGGGCTTACAATAGACGTGTCCGCATCCAACTGGGGGGGGAGACATATTCCGGAAGTAGAAGATTATGTGGATTATGTTCAGGTCATGGCCTATGATTTTACCGGTCCGTGGTCGGCCCCTGGCCCTCATTCTGCGTTTGAGGATGCAATTGGTTCAGGATCGGATGTCAGCTCCACCGGATTGGCTTATTGGGTAAATTACAGGGGATTTTCAAAGGATAAAATCATTCTTGGTGTACCTTTCTATGGAAGAGATTTTGATAGTAATGGAGGGGATGGAGTAACTTATGCGAATATATTACAGGAATACCCGGATGCCTGGAAATATGACCGGGTAGATAATATTTATTATGATGGCATCTCAACGATGGTACGGAAGGCCCAATACATAAAAGATAATCAGTACCCCGGGGTTATGATATGGGAACTTGCACAGGACTATCCCGCAGATAGTCTCAGCCTGTTGAATTACATCGACCAGGTCCTGAATCCCTGAAAATTAAATGATTCAATTGTGTAAGTTCACTAATCTACAAATCATACGTATAAAATTCCTTTATTTTATACATGAGACACGCTTTATCGATCCTCTGAATATAGACTGAAATAAGGGCAAAAATGATTATTAGTTGAAATATATTAATAGGATATACAAAATTTCACCTTTGAAATACGAACCCAATAGTTTAATCTAAAATAAATTAAATATCTACTAAACATTTCTCATTGGTAGGTTCACATCTGATTTTAAAATTAATACGTTAGCTTACGTTCTGGAAATCAACAGATGATCGGAACAGTTCAAATAAAACGTTCAAAGTTTCAGGGTGAAACATTTGAAGGTTTGAGTTTTGGATCTATTTTCGTAGTTATATCGTTATATATCAACCGGTTAGTAACTTTTCACATTTCTTATATCAAGTTGATGCGTAACAAATTTTCAACATTAAGCTCTCAAATAATTATAAATCCTATTGAATTCTAAAATATTAAGGAAGCGGAAGGTTTGCTTTCTCACAAATGGTAATAAATCTGGGATTTTCGAATAATTGTTTAAAAAAACGTCCCGATGCAGTAATATATGTTATTTGCGGATCATGAGCCTCAAAGGCCTTTTCAATCCAATCCAGGGCTTTATCGGGTTGATCAGCAATAATATACCTCATTGTCATATCAAAGGGTGAAATAGGATTGTTTTCAGCATACTTCTCCAAATACTTCATTAATTCTTCATATGCCGCTACAATTCCGGATACTTTAAAGATTCTCACGATTTCCTCATAAACATCTTCCTCAATTGAAAACGGCAGTGCATATTTCATTGATCTGATTACTTTGTCGTACTCGCCTAACCTGTAAGCTGCAACCTCAATCAAATAATTAGCGTTCATGTCCTTCGGATCAGCGGCCACAAGTTCCTCCGCGATAGACAAAGCACCCTTAAAATCACCTGCCTGCGCCAGTGTTCCTGAATGCAACAACTTCGTAAAAAGATTTAAGGGATCAAGGCCTACCGCCAGCTCTCTTTGTGCCAATGCTTCCTGATTCCTTTGCATGATCAACAACAACTGTGAATACAACAACCTTGAAGAGGGGTCGTTGGGATTTATGGCCAGGGTCTTCAGGAATTCTTTTTCGCTCTTTTTCCAATCCCATTCCACCAGATGGGCAATCATGGCTCTGAGATAATGAACTTCAGCTAGATCCTGATCAAGTTCCATGGCCTTATCCAGGTTCTCGTATATTTTAGGCGCGGTAACAGAAGGTGGTTCATACCCAGCCTGTTGTATCCACATCCAGAGTTCTGCCAGACCAGCATAAAGAGGCGCCCAGTCCGGTTCTTTCTCAATGGCATTATTCAGATAATCCAGGGCCTTAAATAAGGATTCCTTCCTGAAATCATTCATGTAAGAGCGGGCCTTCAGGTATTCCTCATAGGCCTCTCTGTCAACTGTTCTTGACTTGGCAAGTAACCGCTCTTCTTCAGGAGTCAACAACACATTGATCTCATTAGAGATCTCTTTCGTTACTTTGCTATATAAATTCAGGATTTGACTTTTGTCTTCCATATAATCCTGCATCCAGAGTTGCTTTTCTTCAGGGTAAGCATTCACCAGTTTTACCTGGAGACTGATCTTTTCTCCTAAACCCAGGACTGAAGCTTCAATCACCGTATCCACCCCCAGTTCAGAGGCTATCTCAGGTATTGATTTATCAGTATTTTTAAATGCATTGGCCGTCGTTTTGGAAATTACGCGCATACCACTTATTTTACTTATCGATCCGATCAGTGAAGCATGCATCCCGGCTACAAAATATTCAAGTTCATCGCTGCCCGTGTAGTTATCAAAAGGAAGTACAACAATCGATTCAGTCCTCTTTCTTCCTGTAAGCTCATCGATCCTTTGCTTCGATGGAAAAGGTAGTCCACTATCTTTAATATAATAGGTCTTGAAAGGATAATTAACATTTTTCAGATTAACTTCTCCCAGAGGTTCGCTGTCAATATTCTTTTGACTTCGTATGGCATTATGAACAGATTCAGAGATATAAATACCCCCTGGATCCGCAATAGATTGCAAACGGGAGGCGATATTCACCCCATCCCCAAAAACATCATTATTTTCAAAGGTGACATCCCCAAGGTGTATGCCGATACGAAGCTGGGCGCCTAGTTCTTTCCTTGCTTTTCTTTGAATTTCGATGGCACACTGAACAGAATCCGTGGCACTCCCAAACTGGGCCAGAATGCCATCGCCCATTTCTTTCAACCATTCTCCATTGTACTTATTAATCAAAGATTGTTGAATACTTCGGTTCTGGCGCAGAACCTGGAAGGCCTTGTCCTCATCTGATCCCATAAGGGCTGTATAACCGACAATGTCGGAAAACATGATCGCAGCAAGTCGTCTTTGTGACATGTTTTAATCGCCGAAACTTTAGTGAAGGCGATGTTTGTTGTTAAATAAAAATCAGCTGTTCGAAAACCTATCTAAATACCCTCCTTCTTGCCTTCGCGAAGCTTCGGCGAAGCAAGGTGCTAAAGCTACGGAAAGTAATACAAGTTAAGAAAAAATGAGGAATGTCAAATAATTACAAAAGTCTTTGGCAAAACATTTTAATCACTCAACAAAAATAGAATTGTATTAGGATTATAGATTAGATAAACTCCAACTTACTTGTATGTGTCTCACTCAACCATACCGCAGCTCATCAAGAAAATATTAAATCACGGTATACGATGCTTTGTTTTCATAGTCCTAAATAGGCTCAGCTAATTTCTTTACTTTACTTTAAATTCCCATGAATTCGCTTCATCTTTACGTACATGCAATCGATAAGAATATACCATTCCATCTGACGTAGTTACTTTCACAGAATACTTTCCATAATATCCGCGGAATTTAATGGTCCCATCCCCATAAGGTTCGGTTTTAATATGGGTATTCCATGTTTCATTGATCAATTTATCCAGCATTTCGAAAACCGGTTTTGGCTGATACTCTTCATCTACCAGTCCGCCACCGGGAAGCCATATGTTTCGGTCAGAGAACCCCCACCAGTTGATCGAGGCAACAGCAGGATGCCCGAAGCATAGCTTTACGAATTGCTCTGTGAATTCAGTTTGGGCTTCCGAAGTCCATTGGCCCGTCCGCCAGCCTCCTGTAATATCTACACCGGATGATTGAGGATGCAATTCTGTAATATGCAAAGAAAATCCAAGATCAGCATACAGATCGAAAGTCTTCCATAATTCCTGAGGATTAAACCATTCCTGCCTGGGCTCATGGGCCTGGATACCAATATCTTTAAAGGGCGCATTTCTTTTCTTCAATTCCTTTAACAGTTCATGATACCTTTCCCTGACTTTAAGGTCTGCAATAGTCCTGTATTCATTGATCACTAAAGTAGCTTTGGGATTAGCTTTATGAGACCAGAGCAAGGCCTTCTCTACATAATCAGCAATTTCATCAATTGGATCTTCCACCCCCCAATCGTTGGGGTCGTCCATGTCTCTGATCTTATTCTGCCAGGTCTTCACATTTATCGGTTCATTTACTACATCCCACAATTCAATCTTATCTTCAAAGCCTGAAACGATGTTCATCACCCTCGATTTTAATAACTGTTCCGTTTCTTCAGGGGTATATTTACTGAGCCATTGCGGGGTACCGGAACGGCATGCCCAGACCAGGGGATGCCCTTTTGTAGTAATTCCATTGAGCTGGCACCATTCAATAGTCGATAACATATTCTCCCAGCCAGGCATTCCCTGGGTTCTTTCATATCCCGGCCAGTAAAACGGAAACACAGCTAAATTAAAAATACGTTTGAATTGACTTTTGAATAAATCCTCTTTATAGGTATTCTCATTTCTGATCAGGTCGAAGATGATGCAGCCAAACAGGAAGTCATGGCCCTCCTGTATCACCTCAATCTCTGCATTTTGTAAGGCCTTGCCATTCTGATCTTTAAATTGGATCAGAACATCTCCCTTTCTGAATTTCTCTATGTTTTCGTCTGCTTCCTTAAGCAGTTTTTCTTCTATTTCCTTTACATTCTGGGAATAGCAAACAAGGGACATTAGCGACAGGAGTATGAACATGAAACTTCTATGAACTACTCTTCTAACTGAATTTGAGGGTAAGTACATGATTTTAAAGTATTGATTAAAAAATATTATATGCAAAATAGCGATTTTATAATTTTTAAAGGCTGTCTATTAAAGTTACATAATACTTAAATGAGAATAAATATATCGGATCTTAAATATGTATAGTTAGAGCTGGAATGTGGATTTGGTAACGCACTGATTCAGTCTGATGCTGAAAACATTTCCTTTATTTTTTATATTGTTTAGGAGTAAGCCCAACAAATTTTTTAAAGACTTTGCTGAAGTGATACCTGTTTTTAAACCCGCAGGCATCCGCAGTCTCTTCAATTGTCATGGATTTTAAAAATTCCCTGGCTTTATCAATCCGGAATTGTAACAAATATTGATGGAAAGTGCAATGAAAATGCTTTTTGAACTGATGAGTAATGTAAGAGGAGCTTTTACCTATATATCCTGCTGCGGATTTTATGGAAATTTCTTTTGAGTAATTTTCACTGATATACTTTTTGAGGTAGTATTCTGGTCTTGCCTTTTGGATTTCCACAAGATGATTCTTGAGAATAATCTCTGAAATCCTTGTAAACAGATCGGATATCATTAAAAGCTTCTCCTTTGGAAAAACCAGCATTTTTTGATATTCCTTCTTAAGCAAATCAACTTTTGAATGCTCAAATAAGGAGCACATATTAAATATTTTCTCAAAACTGTCATCTGATCTAACCTGTCCGAAATGAAGATATCCAATAATATGGTCCTCAATGTATAGGGGTAGGATCATTTCATAAAGACCATTATAACACTGGTATAAAAGAGGTGATTTCCCTTGCTCTGCCTTTTTGAAATGATCTCTGTCACAGGCTATACATTTCTTTTTGAGTTCCTCTTGAATAATACTGCAGAAGGGTTGATAATCACCCATATTCCCTGCGATCTCTTTAATGGAATATTCATCGGTAATACTATAGAAAAATGCTGTACGAATTGAAAAAAGACCCGATAACAGATCCATTATTTTTTTGATTTCCACAATCTCAATTCTCAATTTTTCCTCAACTTCAATCATATTCAATTATCTAAAGCTTACCTTTTGATTATTCATCCCATGAAGTTACCAAATATGTCAAATATTACAAATTGCCGGAATAGATATATAATATGCCTTTTCAGACATTGATTTGCCCTGTAATGTGGTTTAATTTTAAGATGGAAAATAAAAAACAGGATATGTCAAACAACTCTAATAAAGAAATACTACTCCCTCAGGAATGGCCAGGTATACATCATATCGATGAGCAGGAGATCAATGCAGTAACACAGGTTTTAAAAAACCAGTCTCCATTCAGGTTTTACGGCCCTAAACCCACTTTTGAAGCAAGGCAATTTGAAGAGGAATTTGCCAGGTATGTGGGAATGAATTATTGTGTAGCAGTTTCAAATGGGACAACGGCTTTGCAAGTTGCACTTTCCGCCCTTAAGGTCGGGCCAGGTGATGAAGTGATCATGCCCGGATATTTCTGGGTTTCCACTGCCGGCGCTGTTGTCCGTCTGGGAGCCATACCCGTGCTTGCCGATGTGGATGATTCCATGAGTGTAGACCCGGAAGATCTTAAAAAGAAGATCAGCTCCAAAACAAAAGCAGTAATTGTTGTGCATATGGGTGGAGTGATCGGCCAGATGGATAAGATCCTGGAGATCTGCAAGTCAAAAAATATTCCTGTACTGGAAGATTGTGCCCAGGCTGCAGGAACCCATCAATTCGGAAAGATGGCCGGATCTTTTGGTGACATTTCAATCTTTTCATTCCAGATCAATAAAAACATGACTTGTGGTGAAGGTGGGGCGGTTCTGACCAAAGATAAGGCTTTGTATGAACGTGCATTTGGAATTCATGACACCGGGTATATAAAAGATGAAGATGGTGGTTTTGTCCTTGACCGTCCGGAACTTCAGTTATGGGGAATCGGATGCAGGCTGAGTGACCTTGCTGCGGCCATGGCCCGGGTGCAGCTCAAAAAATTGCCCGGTATAATTGAACGAATGCGGACCTTTAAACATGAATTAGCAGGTATTTTAACTTCTTATTCTGGAATGAGACCAAGGCAGATAGCAGATCCAAGTGGAGAATCTGGTGGATTTTTGAAAATTACTTTTGACAACAAAGACTTGTCCCATCAGTTTAAGGAAAAACTAATAGCCAATGGCATAAAGGTTGCAGATAAAGGATTCTATCCCATTCATATGGAAGAGTGGGGTTTGCACATTTATTACAATCTTCCTTCATTGGTGCATAAGCAACCCTCCATGGGTGAACTATCCGTATGGGATTTGGCAGAAAACAGTTTTGCAAAGGATTATACCTATGATATCGGGACCTTACCATATCTTGATTCCCTGGTTGAAAGAACAGTATTGTTTTGCATTGCATCCAACCTTAATGAGGAACATAAATCAGTGATCAGGAAAGCTTTCATACTTACCTGTGATGAACTCCTCGAAAAAAAATGATCTTCTAATTGTATCCAAAATATTGTAATTATATGATACGCAACTATTCATTACGTTTTTATCAGTTACTCATATTCCTTATCATATATCCAATGCTGTCCTGGGCGCAGTATGGAAGTGACGATGAAGATAGAGCAAAAAGCAATACCGGATTTGAATGGCCGGAAGGTAAGAAAGTAGCTTTAAGCCTGACCTTTGATGATGCACGCTTGAGCCAGATCGATAATGGCATTCCTATATTTGATAAATATGGTGTAAAGGCTACTTTTTATGTTTCCCCTGAAGCTGTTACGGAACGACTGGAAGGTTGGAAACAGGCCATTGAATCCGGTCATGAAATTGGAAACCACAGCATGACCCATCCCTGCACGGGGAATTTTCCCTGGGCAAGAGAGAAGGCACTTGAGACTATGACCTTACAGGACATAGCACTTGAGATGAAAGATGCCAATGAATTTATAAACGAAAAATTGGGGATTACCCCCGTTTCTTTTGCATTCCCCTGCGGGCAGAAATTTGTTGGAAGGGGAAATTCATTGCGAAGCTATATCCCGGTTGTCAGTGATATTTTTATATCCGGAAGAGGCTGGCTGGATGAAGGGCCAAATGATCCGGTTTTTTGTGATATGGCACAGCTTACCGGTATGGAAATGGATAATAAGAGTTTTGAACAGATTGAAGTGCTTCTGAACAATGCAAAAAACCAGGGGGCATGGCTTGTTCTGGCGGGCCACGAGATAGGGGAACCAGGCAATCAGACTACCTGGTCATCGATGCTGGAGAAATTATGTGCCTATGCCGTTAATCCGGAAAATGGGGTCTGGATAGCCCCTGTAGGAACTATTGCAGAATATGTAAATGCACATCCCGCGCGGAATGCTATTGAAAGTGTAGAAGCCTATATGGATCCGGCATTACCAATTAACGTGAGAGTTGATGACCTGCTTTCCCGTATGACTTTGGCTGAGAAGGTTGGACAGCTCAATATGCCCTGTGTATATCATTCTGAACTGGGAGAAAGTGTACCGGAAAAAATGGAGGGGGTAAAATCTTTTACAGAAGGAACATTTATGAGTGAGATAGGACCAGGTGGCGGCTTCTTCACATTACCCAATAACATACTCCATGAAGGACCAATCCAGCAGGCAAATTTTCACAATGAGTTACAAAACATCGCGATAGAGAATACCCGGTTGAAAATTCCACTTCTGCAGGTGGAGGAGGGAACACATGGATTAATGTGTGCTGGTGCAACTATATTTCCTGAGGGACATGCCCTGGGCAGCACCTGGAACACTGACCTGATCTATGAAGTTTATAATATAGCCGCCAGGGAAGCCAGATCAATTGGTATCCATGAACTGTTTACTTTAGTGATTGAACCCAACCGGGAACCGAGATTGGGAAGGAACATTGAAGGATATAGCGAAGATCCATATTTATGTGCCCGGTATGCTGAAATTATTGTCAAAGCGGTTCAGGGAGATGATATTTCAAGGAATGACAAGGTGGTGGCAGGATTATGTCATTTTCCGGGTCAGAGTGAACCTCATGGCGGCCTGGAAAGGGGAGCGATGGAGATATCCGAAAGAACACTGCGGGAAGTTTTTCTGCCACCCTGGGAGGCAGGCATCACCAAAGCAGGAGCTCTGGGCGTTATGGCGACCTATCCTACAATTGATGGAGTACCTGTCCACACTTCATATGAAATCATGACGGAATTATTACGACATGAACTGGGTTTTGAAGGTCTTGTATTGAGTGAAGGAAACGGTGTGAATACACTTATTTATACAGGAATGGCTGAAAATGAAAAAGAAGCTGGCGCCATGGCTGCAAATGCCGGAATGGATGTGAGCATATCCTTTGAGCAGGGATATCTGGATGAGCTGATAGAAAATGTAGAGGAAGGTATCGTTCCGATGTCCGTGATCGACAGGTCTGTTAAGCGGGTATTACGAACAAAATTTATGCTGGGCTTATTTGAAAATCCTTTTGTAAATCCTGATAAGGCCGCAAAGATCGTACACAATGAAGAACATCAGGAAACTGCCTTAGAAGCTGCAAGGGAAAGCATAGTACTCCTGAAGAATGACAAAAATCTATTACCTCTTAACAAAAACATCGGTTCCATTGCAGTAATTGGGCCTAATGCGGATGATATAAAAAACCAACTGGGGGATTATACTTCCCTGACCGTCACGCAGGAAGTGACAACAGTACTTAAAGGTATTAAAGATAAGATTGGACAGAATGCAAAGATCAATTATGTAAAAGGCTGTAATGTGGTTGGTGACGAGCTTAACGAAATTAAGAAAGCGGTAGCGGCTGCACGGAAGTCCGATGTCGCGATAGTCGTCCTTGGAGAAAATGAATGGCAATCGGCAGGCAAAAGCGGAACAACCGGTGAGGGATATGATGTAGCCACCCTGGAACTGACCGGGCTACAGAAAGAACTGGTACAGCAGGTTCATGCTACTGGCACCCCGGTGATCGTAGTGCTTATCAACGGACGGCCACTGGCCATACCCTGGATCGCGGAGAATGTGCCAGCCGTATTGGAAGCCTGGTGTCCTGGGGAAAAAGGCGGTGATGCAATCGCTGATATTCTATTTGGAGATTATAATCCCAGTGGAAGATTACCGGTTACTATTCCACGGCATGTGGGTCAGTTACCGGTATATTACAACCACAAGCCTTCCAAAACCTATTGGTTAGAAGAAGGATGGGGCAATTCCTATGCAGATCTTGAAAACAAACCGCTTTGGGAATTTGGACATGGACTGAGTTACACTGAATTTAAATATTCGGATCTTCTTATAAGCCCTGAAAAATCTAAGAAAGGATTAAGCATACAGGTATCATTAAAAGTCAAGAATGCTGGGAAAATGGAAGGATCAGAAGTTATTCAGTTATACATCCGGGATGTAAAGAGTACAGTAGTCAGACCTGTGAAAGAATTGAAAGGTTTCAGTAAGGTTAAATTATCACCTGAGGAAGTTATCGATGTGAATTTCGAATTAAGCCCTGAAGATCTTTCTATGTATGACAGGAATATGAACCGGGTCATTGAACCTGGAGTTTTTAATGTGATGATTGGGAGTTCATCTGAAAAGATACATTTAAAAGGAAATTTTGAAATAATTCCTGAATAATATAAGCAAATTGGTTATAATTATAAATATCAAACAGGTTATAAACTAAATTAAGATACAATGAAAATCAATGGCAAAATAAATCTCGTTATTCTTTTTACTGTTTTTTTAACTATTTCATTTCTCTTAACGGGATTTCGGCTAAATGATGAAGTGGACGTAATTAAAGCAGGTACGTCAAAGATAAATATTACACCTGATGAACCTGTAAGAATGAGCGGTTATGCTGCAAGATCGGAACCTTTCAAAGGTGTCCATGATGATATCTTTGCAAGTGCTGTTGTATTTGACAACGGTCAGATAAAAACCTGCATTATTACAGCGGATGTGATTGGGTTTTCGCATGAATATGTGGATGAAACAAAAAACATGATCGAGAAGGAAACAGGTATTTCGTCAGCCAATATACTGATTACCGCAGCTCATAACCATGGAGGACCCACGACAAGGGCCTATGGTGGTGAACCAACACAAAGCGAAAAAGAATATGTGAAAAAACTAAAGGAAAAGATGGTTCAGATCGTTAAAGAATCTGATGAAAAACTGGAGCCGGTAAAAATTGGTGTAGCTAAGGGGACCTGTAAAATGAATGTAAACCGGAGGGCAAGGCATGCTGAAGGAGGTATTTGGCTTGGAAGAAATCCTGAAGGTGTTTGTGATAATGAAGTCGGTGTGATCCGCCTGGATGCCATGAATGGAAAGACCATCGGATTGCTGGTGAACTGGCCCTGTCATGCTACTACCGGAGGGCAGGATAACTATATGATCACCGGGGATTGGCCAGGAGCCGCAGCCAGGGAAATTGAAAAGGCCTATCCTGATGCCGTCGTATTGGTCAGCGCCGGAGCTTCAGGCGATATAAATCCAATCTATGGACCGAATAATAGTTTCAATGATATTGATGCTATTGGTCAGACCCTGGCTTCGGAAGTAATCCGGATATGTTCTGATGCAGAAACATATCCTATGAAAGATATTTCAGTAAGTAATTACGTAATCAAAGCTGAAGGAAAGAAAACCAGTTACTCCAGGATGCCGGATGTCTCTCTTGATCCGGCGCCGGAGGTTGATATACGCGTAAGCTCGTTGAAAGTCGGAAGTATTTTAATTGCCGGGATTTCAGGAGAGCTGATGAATGAAATAGGATTACAGATCAAAGAGGAATCACCCTATAAGAACACTTTTATTTACACCCATTGCAATGGGAATAGTGGATATCTGTGTACTGATATCGCCTATAAAGAAGGAGGTTACGAACCGATGGTCTCCAGGACAATGCCCGGGACTGAAGAAAAGATCAGCGGTACTTTCCGTGACATAAACAATGAACTTTAGGTGAGACAGGAAGTCAGAATAATGGGACCACGGTACTTAAAATGACTTATCCGGAATAAGGAACTGAGAAATGACCAATGGCAATTGGGGAAGTATGTAGTGCATATTATGCAAACCTATTAAATACTCTGTGACAGGAGTATGGAATCTTAGAATTCAGATTGGAATAAGCCAGGTTTGCTCTAGAACAAATTGTTATCCGTAATTTCTGTTTAATTAAAGGTAGGTCGTCATTAAGCAAAACCTATAACCCATTCCTATCAACACAATTTGATCACGTATGTCATCACATCCGTAAAAAATAATACCAACTAAAAGTCTGTATAAGCACAAATTGCCTATAATGAAAAAGCAGTTTGTATAAGAACAGATCCTCCTGGTGTTCAGTGAACACACAGCAGGTACAAGTGAGGAGATAGGCCATTAACTTCATAATAGTAATGTATTTTTTATAATGGGACAGTTAAAATCAAAGAATGCGGGTGAAGAAATTAAGACAACCGCGGAATTCGGAAGCATTGAATATGAAACAGAAGCTTAAGTTCGAGTAACTGAATCGGGAGAACTTTGCATTAAATAATCCTGAAAATAGTTTTCCATTATGTATAAAAAAGAGGTGAGATTAGTAAAACTGGCATTGTGATATTCAGGATAAGATGTTTGAAACGTAAATTTTGAGCATAATTTTAGTCCTATAAAATGAAAAGAATATAATTTATATTAATTTTATAGAAAGATATAGACTAAATTTTTTGAGAACGAAAATTTTTTGATCATGAAACTAACAAAACATAAAAACCAGATCTGGATTTTTGCTATTGCCATTCTTTTTGCCGGTCATGGATATGCACAGGATGATTGCAAGGTAAATCTGGAGGCCATCGCCGGATCATATGAAGGTGGATGTAAAAAAGGTTTGGCTGAAGGACAGGGTACAGCAAAAGGAGAAGACACCTATGTAGGAGATTTTAAAAAGGGATATCCACATGGTACCGGGACCTATACCTGGGCTAGTGGCGATGTTTATACAGGCGAATTTAAAAAGGGGCTAAAAGAAGGTGAAGGAAAATTGACGGTGAATCTTGGAGGTGATCAGAAAAAGGAACAAAAAGGTTACTGGGTCAACGACAAGTATATTGGAGAGAGTGAGCACCCATACGAAATTTTATCGAGATCACCTGAAATCTTATCTATAAGAATAAATGAAACCGAAAATCCAACTAACGACGGCAATGCAATATTTATAACGATACTGCATAAAGGTCGTAATCAACAGAGTCCAAGATTTGGACTAAGTGTCAATTCAGGTAGCATCCAAAATCAGTTTCTGGTTGGGAATAAAACCAAGGTGCTGGTCTCTAAATTTCCCCTGGGTATTTCCATAAATTATATGGGTGAGGTATTAGAACTAATGTTTTCTCAGGAAACTTCCTGGAATGTTTCAATAGATTATAATAAGTAAATTCCTTAGAATGATACGATAATCAATTGACCTTTTCCGGATCTTGCATTATCAGGTAAGCATTCCTAATTTATAACAAGAGATTCTTCACTAGTACCATGGCATTTGAAGTAAGTTGATTGGGGATTTTTCCAGTTCAAAAGTCATATGCTATCAAACTAACAGTTGTTGTGATCCTTACATAAACTGCATTATACACGATTTCTTGAAGAATAGCCAGAATTAAACTTGATCCCGATTCCTAAAGGAACGATTAAGTTCTTCTTTTTAAGATTTTTTATTCCGCTAAACAAGATCCTATACGAGCAAGTCGAGGCCACAAATAATGACATCATCAGTCATACAAAATAACCATTTCAAATTGAAATGATCAATTCCTGAAAGCACCTGCGAAAGTGAACTGGTCTATCGATCTCGTCAGCCGTTGTCCGTCTCCGCCGGACTCATTCCTTGGTCAGCTTGTCGGCAACTTCTCGGAAGCCGCGCTTCAGCTTGCTGATCTCCAGCTTGGTTGCGACCTCGATCTTGCGGAGGTCCTCGCCGCCGGCCTCACGCAGCTTTTGTTCGAGGTCTTCGGCCTTCGCCTCGAGCTGCTCTCCCACTTGGTGGGTCCAGGTGCTCCACTCGGCATCCAGCTTTTCCCACTCGTCGCGAAGTTCCATACCGCCCAGTTGCAGCTTGAGCCTGATCTCGTCGCGAAGCTGCTTCAGTTCGTCATAGGTCTTGTCCAACGGCGCTTGGGCTTCTTCAGTCATGACTATTTCCTCTTGTAGAGGTGTTGATGGTGCTTGCGGACTGCCTGCCGCATGCGCTGTCGATTCCCTTCGTTCGATCCAATCCGGACGACGCCCTATCATCCTCCGGTGGGGTTGCTCTAGGCCTCACCCCTGCTCACTTTGGAAACATGAATTGCAGCTGCAGCCGGATGCTGGAGTCGCCGACGATGTCCGGCTTCTCGACGTTGTAGAAGTAGTGCACCTGGGCGTTCATCGCCTGCGAACCGATCTTGAAGATCTTGCCGACCCCACCCCCGATCGGCACCGTCCATTGCTGGCCGCTCCGCGCCTCCCAGTCGGCGGTGACGATGGGTGAGAAGGTAAGGTACCAGCCCCGGTCGAAGTTGTAGTTGACGAACGGCTGGAAGGTGAACAGGTTGATCTCGTCGCCTGGGTCTTCGTCGATCCCCCAGACATTGCTGACCAGGCCGCCCATGACCCAGCGGCCCGGCATGGTGAGCGCAACGGCTGAGAGGCCGCCACCCCACTCGTTCTTCCCAAATCGCTGGTCGCTGGTGGTCGGCAATTGCACGACTGGGCCGACACCCCAGGTCCAGTCGCCGGAGTCGACCGGAACAAAGAAGGCGGTAAAAAGGGTGTCGCCGGTGCCCCACTTGCGGTCTTGCTCGGGCGTGAGCCCGGGCTGCGAGACGACCGGCAGGATGGTCCGCGTGACGAGATTCCAGTCGTCGTTCAGCTTGAAGGGCAGTACCGGCTGGATGTTGGTCACCGCGAAGGTATCGCCTTGTTTCATGCACTTGGCGCTCTACCTGAGCCAGAGGGAACCCACAGATTTTGCTGAAGAGGCTCGAAATTGATGTCGCTCTGGATGGGGAGGCTGATCATGCTCGCGATGGGGTTCTGGGCGGCCTTGGCCAGATCACTGGCCGATTGATCCTCCGCGACGGCGAGGTTTGTTGTCGCCAACACGCATGCGGCAAGTAGGGCGCTTTGATTCGTTTTCATGAGGGTCTAGTCGATCCGCTCGAAATCGTTCAGCACCCAGGTCTTGTCGATGTAGCCTTCAAGGGGGCCGTAGAAACGGAAGACCACGAAGAAGCCTTTGGCTGGGTCGGTCTTGATCCAGTTACGCTCTTTCCCCACGGGTGCCTGAGGGCCAAAGTAGACGTCCACCGAG
>CALOCZ010000056.1:0-97956 GCA_942491935.1 uncultured Cytophagales bacterium | reverse complement strand
GTTGGACATCGCGCGCCTTTTTTCAACAACACAACGGGCAAAAACTCCAAACCGACAAAAAGGGTTGACAGTGACAATGGCAAAGGTGCTGTTCTTCTTCTATCGATCGCCCTACACTCCACTTGCACTTACTTGCTTCGTCGTCCAACTTCGAATAACTAGCTAGCTAGTGCCTCTTTTTCTGCTGCATCAGCGCTGATCCGTTTGGGCGTTCGTTCCTTCATTCGCTCCGCAGCTGCAGCGACCGACCATCATCATGTTCATCCAAGAGATTGTCATTGACGGTTTCAAGAGCTACGCGCACCGGACCGTGGTGCAGGGGTAAGTGCAGCAGCAAGTTGGTACCGTTGGAGCTCATGCATGCGCGTCAAAATGAGCGTGGCTTTAAATAACTCCGTTGTAGTAGTTATATTACGATGCTGAATTCGCCTTTCGCTTGCTGAACTTGCTTGGCAAGTGAATCTCGACTTCGTTCGAAGCAAAATTCTCATCAATTCATTCTCATCCTCCTTTTTATTATCGTTACACTGCACACCACACAGGTTTGACCCTCATTTCAACGCCATTACGGGTCTCAATGGTTCTGGAAAGTCCAACATTCTCGACGCCATTTGTTTTGTTCTCGGAATCACCAACCTTTCGCAAGTGCGTGCGGGAAACTTGAGTGAGCTCGTCTACAAACAAAGCCAAGCCGGTGTCAACAAGGCGTCGGTCACGATTGTCTTTAACAATGAAGATACTGCAAATTCACCCGTCGGCTTTTAGCAGTGCCCCGAAGTCTCCGTCACGCGTCAAGTGCTGCTGGGAGGCAAGAGCAAATACCACATCAATGGACGCAACGCACCCGCTGCGGCGGTTCAGAATCTCTTTCACTCGGTGCAATTGAATGTCAACAACCCACACTTTCTCATCATGCAGGGACGCATCACCAAAGTCTTGAACATGAAATCACACGAAATCCTCGGCATGGTGGAAGGAGTCACGTGGGACGGCATGTACGAAACCAAACGTGTGGCGGCGCTCAAAACAATCGAAAAGAAGCAAGCCAAAGTGGACGAAATCAATGCGGTGCTGGAAGAAGAAATACGCCCACTTTGGAGCGTTTGCGCGTTGAAAAGCAGAACTACTTGAAATGGACCAAGAACAGCGCCGATCTGGAGCGTCTCGATCGTTTCTGCATTGCGCACCAGTTCCAGCAGGCCCAGAAAGCGCTGGAACAAGAATTCGGAGGGCGTGACGGAGATGCGCAGGAAAAAGTCAAATCGTTGGAAGCCGACGTGGAGAATTACCGGGAACAGATTGACGCCAAGGAAGCGGAGATTGAAGACGCCTCGTCCAAATTGAAGGGCGAAATGGACAACCGCCACGCGACAGTCAAAAAAGCAGAGCAGGAACGTTCCAACGAACTCGTGCGCATCACGTCGAAGTGGACGAATTCCAAGGAAACGGTGGCCAAAGCCGAAGCGGATTTGCAGTCGGCCAAGCAACTCGTGGAAGAGACACAGGCGGCCGTGGCTACGAAAGAGCAAGATATTGCCACCGAAACAGCCGCCGCAAAGGACACAGTCCAGGCCGCCGCGGATGCCGAGAGCACGCTGGAGCGTCTGACGACGGAATACCAAACCATGTCGGCAGGAATGAGTGAGAGCACAGAAAATCGCACCCTGCCCGAACAGATCAGCCAGGCCCACACTCCGATTCCAAGACGGCGGAAGCCAAAATTGCGCAGGCCGCCCTCAAACTCAAGCATCTTAGCAAAGAGCTGAAAACAGTCGAAAAGGACATTCAAAAGGAAGGCAAGTCGGCTGAAAAGTTGGATGCCAAAAAGAAGAATGCCACGGAAAAAGTGGCCCAAATCAAAGCTGAGCTGGGAACGCTCGATTTTTCCGAAGCAGAGTTTGAAGCTTTAGATGAGCAAAAGACAGAGTTGGAATCGTCCGTGTCGGTCTTGACCGAGCGCGTGAACACGTTGCAAGCACAGCTGCAGGGTCGCCTTGGTTTCAAATACTCCGATCCTGTGCGCGGCTTTGACCGCAGCAAAGTCAAAGGTCTCGTGGCCAAGCTTATCGAAGTCAAAGACTCCAAACACGCCACCGCGCTGGAAGTGGTGGCAGGAGGCAAACTCTTTCAGGTAGTCGTCGACGAAGCCATTACCGGGAAGGCGCTCCTCGAGCGCGGCAATCTGCAAAAGCACGTCACAATCATCCCGCTCGACAAGATCAACACGCGCCACGTGAGCAACAATGCGGCGCAACGCGCCAAAGAGCCTGGCCGACCCTGCAAATGCGACCGCGACGCCGGCCATTGAACTCGTGGGATTTGACGAGGAAGTCCGCACCGCTGTCGAACACGCACTCGGGTCTTCGATTGTCGTCGACGATACCAAAGTCGCAAGTCAGATTTGTGGATCAAACAAAAATCCGCACCGTCACGCTGGAGGGAGACGTTTACGAGCCGTCGGGCTTACGATTTCGGGAGGGGTCGAACAACCAGTTGGGTACGACGTTGTCGCGTTCGGTGGAATTGACGGAAGCGACCAAGGAGTTGGATTTGAAGAAGCCGTTGCTGAAGGAAGTCTCGGACAAGATCAAGGCACTCAACGCGGTATCTTCTCAGTACGACAAACTGAGCGCCAAATTGGAACTTGCCCAGGCTGAACTGGATGCCGCGGAGAAACACTTGTCGCAGACGAACTTTGGCATGCTTGTTGAAAAACGAGACTCTTTCACAGCTGATCTGACTGCCGCGGAAAAGGATATCGAAGTCATGACCAAGGAAAAGGACGACAAATGGAAACTCTACGAGGATTTGAAAGAGCAAGAGTTTGAATTGACCAAGCGGCGGGAAGAGCGTTTGTCGGAGATTGAGCAGGCGGTCAAAGACGCCAAAGTTACTGCTGCTGAAGCGACAAAGGCCGCTCGCGAGGCCGATTCTCGCGCGCAGACACTTGTCTTGGAGCTCGAGAGCTTGAAAACCGAGCTCATTGCCGCCGAAGAAGCAGTCCGTGCGGCGGAAACGGCGGTCGAGGATGCCCAAAACGAAGAGAGCGAATCGCAAATGAAAGTGGGGGAGATCCAGACGCAGTATGAGGACGCACGCGAAGAACTGGAGACGCTCGAAAAGAGCATTGCGGAAGTTTCTGCTGACGTTGCAGGCTTGAAGAAAGCACGTGCTGAACTTGTCAAGAATGCGGAAGCCGCCAAAATCGAGACCAAGAAGCTCTCCGTCAACATTTCTCGCATCTGCAAAGACCGTGCTGCAGCAGAAAAGGCGGTTGAAGTCATGCTGAAGAAATACACCTGGATTCAAAACGAAATGGATGCGTTTGGCGTGGCTGGTGGTGACTACGACTTCGAGGCCGTAGACCCCGCGGAAGTTGCGCAGCACCTCAAAGAGCTCAAGGACGAGCAGGAAGCTCTGGTCCGTTGAACTCTTTTTTGTTGGGCTGTATTAATGTTTTCTGTTGCACTCTCTTGTCCACACTCGCTAACATTTTCACACTCTATGGTTTAATACTTGCCTCAGTCGAAGAAGATCAACAAGAAAGTCATGGGAATGATCGAGAAGGCGGAAGGTGAATACACGGAACTGCTACGCAAGCGAAAAGTTGTCGAAAACGACAAGAAGAAGATCCAGAATGTCATCAAAGAGCTCGACGTCAAGAAAAAGTCGGAACTTCAAATGACGTGGAAGAAAAGTGAATCGCGATTTCGGTTCTGTATTTTCTACGGTGCTTCCTGGTGCCAAAGCAGAGTTGGAGCTTCCCGAGGGCATGGCAGCGTGGGAAGGTCTCGAGGTCAAAGTCGCCTTTGGTGATGTCTGGAAAAGAGAGCCTCACCGAACTCAGCGGAGGCCAACGATCGCTATTGGCTCTCTCGCTGATCTTGTCCTTGCTTCTTTACAAACCAGCTCCCATGTACATCCTCGACGAAGTCGATGCCGCACTTGATTTGAGTCACACGCAAAACATTGGAAACATGCTCAAGACCCACTTTTCCCAGAGCCAGTTCATTGTTGTGTCTTTGAAGGAGGGTATGTTCAACAACGCCAACGTAATCTACCGAACCAAGTTTGTTGACGGTGTGTCCACCGTGACACGCACCATCGGAACGGGCTCGAGCCGCTCTCGAGCGCTCACGGACAACAACGATGAAGAAGACGACGATATTACCTTTTCAGGACAAACACCCGACCAGCAGCCGCAGAGCCGCACGCAAGCGGGGAAAGGAAAATGCTTAAGTAGAATCATCGCTGGGGCAAACAACATCACTATATTATTACTTGTCAACAAACATATCTTTAGCACGTCATTTACAATCACTGAATGGTCTTTTACAGTTTTCACTTTGCCATACATCGCACCGATTCTTAACATTTATTTACTCCTCCGTCGCAAGCAAATCTCTCTCGCGTGCGTAGCCTATGAAGACACTTTGACTACAGTATTCGCTTGCTACATAGTAGCTACCTACGCAAGATCCAGCCAGGCAACTGCAGCACCACAACCAGCGCCCCTGTGCTCACCAGAACCATACCACTGGCTCCGGATTCAGTTGATACTTAACGTCTGAGACGGCTCAAAACTTTTCACCTCAAATTCCCAGATGTACTGGTCTGTGGTTTGGATCACATCCATACTAAACTTTTTGTATTGTTCATCGGGATGGTTAAACGTCAGCTCAAAAGGGATGATTTCCTTGGGAACGGGCAGTAGCATTTCATCATGTCTGTCTTTTCCTTCAACAGCTTCGGGGTGCATCCCTATACCTGAGAGGTTATGAGAAACTATGCCATTTGAAATTTTCAATCCGGCGATCCAGCTGTTTTCGTCCAGAGAATTCAGTCTGTCTGTATTTACATATTGCTGCCTTCTGGCCGATGTAGTGATTGATTCTGGTATTAAATTGACTGTAACCGGTTGTACGCCTTCAAGGAAGACGAACCCTCCACGGTACCTTGGAATAATACTGCCTTCAGTCAATGAATCTCTGTTAAACAGTTTGATCCTGCCAACATTAAGGTTCTCGTTATCGAATATCACGTCATCCCAATTAATATCCATATCAAATGGATTTCCTATCTGGTTCCAACCAGGATTCAAGTCAATCTGGTATCCGGTAACACTATCAATACGGATCGTACGACCTTCTCCAGTAGCGATACTTGTCGGTTCCTTAATGATGAGCCAGTATCCCAAACCCGGATCAATATTGGTAAAACCGTTTCTATATTCGGTTGTAGAGACACCATTATGATGGAATAACCTCCACTTTTTAATATTATATTCCCCAAGTTCATCAAAAACAACCTCAGCATTTGTATTTTGAAGATTAAGAGGTACCGAGATGATTTGATATTGATTGACAGTTCCCCCAAATCGTAAATTAGGGATTGTTGGATAATTGGTATCGTAATGGAGTATAAGCTCTACAACATCTAAGGATAGGTTAGATCCAGTTGTATCGACAGCATTGAAATAATAATACATACCTAAATTCCCAGCCATATCCCTCGTTATGTCTACTTCATATATTTCTTGATTTCCAGGCACTATCAAAGAGCTCCATCCTGCATCTTCAAATTTTCTATAGTAGAAAATCACGTTTTCTATATCTCTATATATTGGTAAACTAGCACTTGCAGTGATGGAAGTATTACTTACTGGGAACTCATCCGGAGATTCAACATAATCAAAACTAAATCCATTTTACATACACAGTCCAATTCTGCTCTTGTAATACCATCTTGTGCAACTATAGTATACACAAAGAATCAGTGAAGTCATTCACTGTTACGCCACTTTCCTGCAATACCGTATCAACATATGCAGTAGCACCATCAGAAAGCACGAATAGAGCAATCAGGCCATCTAATTCTGCATCTGGTTGCACATAAAGTCGAAGTCTATTGTTAACTGTATCCTTGAATGTATTACCTATTTGCTCTTCAAATGCGAAAGATAAAATATCAGTTAAAGTATCTGGTTCATTATAGGTTACACCAACTGTCCAATCTTGAGAAGTGATGCCATCTCCGGCCACCACTGTATAGATAACTTCTGTGCTAAAATCATTTGCAGTTACGCCGCTTTCTTGTCGAACAGGCCCTATAAAAGCAGCAGCATCAGTGGAAAGAGTAAAATCAGCTACCAGATTTGTCAGGTCCGTACCATATTCAATGGTAATATCAATGGTATGCTGTTCAGAATTGATAATAACTGTATCTGTGGGTTCAGGAAAACTATATGTTAATATATCGGTTTCTGTATTATCAGCAACTGACACTATAACTATCCATGGGAGTGAAGTATTCCCATCCTCAGAAGTAACTACATACGTTACTTCATTTGTGAAATTATTGGATGTTACACCACTGGTTTGATCAGTCACACCCACCGTGGCATTTGCACTATCGGAAAGCTCAAAAGTAGCAACCAGGTCAGTTATATCAGTTCCAAAAGCCACTTCTATATTAATCTCTCTTGTGACATTGTTAATATTAGCTGGACCGGTTTGTTCTTCAAAACTATATGCCGTTATATTTGCTTCAGTATTTTCGGCAACGGTAACCGTTACGGTCCAATCTTGTGATGTGATTCCATCCTGAGCGGTAACAGTGTATGTAACCGGGTCTGTAAAATCATTGGATGTCACACCCGTTTGTTGTGTTACCCCTCCTATTGTTGCTGTGGCCCCGGGAGACAATACAAAATCCGCAACCAGATCTGTAACATCTGTTCCATAGACTACAATAACATCAACCGTATGATTGGTGTCGTTAATGTCGGAAGGTTCTGAATTTTGTTCAAAACTATATAACAATATACTGGTGCTTGAATTTGGTGCTACAGTTACTGTTACTGTCCAATCCTGTGTATCAGTACCATTTTCAGCTAAAACCGTATATATTACATCACTGTTGAAATTATTAGCTGTGACACCACTATTTTGAGGTGTTGCGCCAACACTAGCCAGGGCTCCGTCAGATAAAGTAAAGGATGCAACCAGGTTAGATCTATTTGTGCCAAAAGGCATAACTACTTCAATCGTGTGTGTGACATTATTGATACTAGTACCACCTAATTGATTTGGAATGGTGTATGTTAATATATCCGTTGAAAAATTGGGAGCAACAGAGACAGTTACTGTCCAATCTTGGAATGTCGTTCCATCCTGGGCTAAAACCCTGTAAGTAACTGGATTGGTAAAATTATTGGCTGTTACGCCACTGGTCTGTAAAGTCCCGCTGATTCTTGTTGTAGCACCAGGTGATAGATCAAATGTGGCGACCAGATTAGTTCGAGACGTTCCATATTGGACAACAACATTAATAGTGTGATTTATGGTGTTTATTGTTGACTGTGTTTGTTGAGGGAAACTGAATGAGATAAAATCTGTAGCAGTATTTGGCGCTTCGTTCACCGAAACTGTCCATGTTTGCGTAGTAGTCCCATCTCCAGCTCTTATACTATAAATAACAGGACTTGAAAAATTCAAGGAGGAAACGCCACTTTCCTGTAAACTACCGGAAACTCTTGCAGTTGCTTCATCTGACAAAGTGAATGTTGCAACCATATCTGATCTGTCTGTCCCATAGGGTACCATAACATTAACAGTATGATTCCCACTGTTCACAGTACCACTGAATCCGTCAACGCTAAAGGTCAGAATATCCGTTTCTGTATTTGGAGCAAAGGTGACGGTAACAAGTCCAATCTTGTGTTGTTCCATCACCAGCTTCAATAGTATAGGTTACTGGACTGGTGAAATTATTAGGTGTAACGCCACTTGTCTGGGAGGTAGCGCCAACAGTAGCTGAAGCCTGTGAAGACAAAGTAAAAGTAGCGACAAACGCAGTAACATTGGTACCATAAGGTACTTCTACATTTACAGTATGATTTCCATTGTTTATAACAGCCGGACCGGTTTGTCCTGGTAGGCTGTATGTCAGTATATCGGTTTGGGTATTTGCAGAAAAAGAAACGGTAACTGTCCAGTTTTGATTCGTGCCATCTCCAGCCTGTACGGCGTATGTGACAGGATTGGTAAAGTTATTTGGGGTAGTTCCACTAACCTGAAGGGTGCCTCCAACACGAGCAGAAGCCTGTGGGGAAAGTGTAAAATCAGCAACCAGTGCAGTCACATTGGTACCAAAAGGAACAGTAACCGCCACGGTATGATTGGTAGCATTAACAGTACCGATATTAGTACCGATATCGAAAGTCAGGATATCGTTATCGGTGTTGGGTGCAATTGATACGGTTACAGTCCAGTTCTGATTGGTACCATCTCCAGCCTGTACGGCGTATGTGACAGGATTAGTAAAGTTATTCGGAGTAGTTCCACTTACCTGAGGGGTGCCTCCGACACGAGCAGAAGCCTGTGGGGAAAGTGTAAAATCAGCAACCAGCGCAGTCACATTGGTGCCAAAAGGAACAGTAACCGCCACGGTATGATTGGTCGCATTAACAGTACCTATATTAGTACCGATATCAAAAGTCAGGATGTCGTTATCGGTGTTGGGTGCAATTGATACAGTTACAGTCCAGTTTTGATTCGTGCCATCTCCAGCCTGTACAGCGTATGTGACAGGATTAGTAAAGTTATTTGGAGTAGTTCCACTCACCTGAAGGGTGCCTCCAACACGAGCAGAAGCCTGCGGGGAAAGCGTAAAATCAGCAACCAGTGCAGTCACATTGGTGCCGAAAGGAACAGTAACAGCCACGGTATGATTAGTAGCATTAACAGTACCGATATTAGAACCGATATCAAAAGTCAGGATATCATTATCGGTGTTGGGTGCAATTGATACAGTTACAGTCCAGTTTTGATTCGTGCCATCTCCAGCCTGTACGGCGTATGTGACAGGATTGGTAAAGTTATTTGGCGTAGTTCCACTAACCTGAAGGGTGCCTCCGACACGAGCAGAAGCCTGTGGGGAAAGTGTAAAATCAGCAACCAGCGCAGTCACATTGGTGCCAAAAGGAACAGTAACCGCCACGGTATGATTAGTAGCATTAACAGTACCGATATTAGTACCGATATCAAAAGTCAGGATGTCGTTATCGGTGTTAGGTGCAATTGATACAGTTACAGTCCAGTTTTGATCAGTACCATCTCCAGCCTGTACGACGTATGTGACAGGATTAGTAAAGTTATTTGGAGTAGTTCCACTTACCTGAGGGGTGCCTCCAACACGAGCAGAAGCCTGCGGGGAAAGGGTAAAATCAGCAACAAGCGCAGTCACATTGGTACCAAAAGGAACAGTAACAGCCACGGTATGATTGGTCGCATTAACAGCACCTATATCAGTGCCGATATCAAAAGTCAGGATGTCGGTATCGGTATTAGGTGCAACTGTTACATTAATAGTCCAGTCCTGATCAGTGGGTGTTCCAGCGGGATTTGTAACCGCGATTATTTCTGATAGAGAACTAAAGTCCAAGAAATCTCCATCGGATATTGAAGAACCTCCTAATGTAGTTGATGTAACACCTGGCGAAACTGTAAAATTTGTTTGTATATTACTTAAATCTGTTCCGTAAGGAACAGTAACAGCCACAGTATGTGAAATATTATCAGGTGATCCGGGATTTCCGCCTAAACTAAAGGTTAAAATATCAGTATCTTGCCCTAAAACAACTGAATTACCACTAAACAGAAAAATTACTGAAAGCAGTAAAACATATATAATAGGTAGTCTTTGTTTCATAATCTTTTCCATTTTAGCTGATTTAATTAGGGTTTATAGGTGCTGGTAAATCAGGTATTTCTGGATCATCGCCATAGAAAAACAACATATATACTGCGCCCCCAACGACAAGGGCTCCGGGAACAATCCAAACAGCTACAGGCACTTTCCTTTTTACTATAAATGTCCTGCTGAAAGCGGATTCGCCAAAATCATTAATATTGGTGAGTTTGAATTTATATTCTTTGCCTGGTTTAACATCTTTAGGGATTATCCATGGATAAGTGCCTGAGTTCTTTAATTCTCCTATGTGTCTGTAATGAAAACGACCGTCAAACAGGTCTAATGCATATTCATCATCAGGATTCCCTCCTGTCCATCTGACTTGTATGGCACTACCTCTTTTAAATTTAGAATCAGCAATAGGTGCCAGAAAGGTTATTTCCACTGTTCCCTCATTTTTATCAGAAGTATTCACCCCAGAAGTATCAGACTCTTTACTCACAAATGCCAAACCTCCATTTGTACTATGCGATCCATTTCGGTTTTCAGTTCCCTGAACTTTAAGATCAATTCGCTGATAATTATCGTAATTATTAACTTTTGTTTGAGCCTTCTCAATTGATATATCCTGGGAAAATACCTGAGTGAAGGCAATCAACATTAACAATGCCAAGGCTTTTTTTAATAAAAACATATCTCTTCTTTTAATTATCTAGTAAAATTGCTAAAAAATATTAGAATAATCAAATTTTTACACTAACAAATTGTTAATATGATATAGATCATGGTTAGATGGCAAATTAAATGACATTTTTTTACTTTTTATGGGATCAAAAAAATAAAAACTTAATAATTGGCCTCAAGAATCAAACCATAATATGAAATATAATCTTAACAAGTATTAAATATACACCAAATGTTGAAATATTAAAATGGCAGAATATATTTGTTCCTCTCTAAATATAAGATTTGCATTATGTTAAAAGTACTTGGATTAGGAAATGCATTGGTTGATCTCATTTTTCAAATTGATGATGATCAAATTTTAAAGCAATTCTCATTGCCGAAAGGAAGTATGACGCTTGTTGATTCAAAAAAAGCTAAAAAAATATTAAAAGCAACTGAAGGTTTTAAATATCAAATTGCAGCTGGTGGATCAGCCTCTAATACAATTGATGGATTAGCGAAATTAGGAGTTCAAAGTGGATATATAGGAAAGATCGGAAAAGATAAATATGGAGATCTTTTTGAAAAAGAATTGGTTTCAAGGCACATTCGCCCAAATTTATTATATGGTAAAAACCCAACAGGAACGGCCATTACCCTCCTTTCGAAGGATGCTGAACGTACTTTTGCAACTTATCTTGGTGCTGCTGTGGAAATGGAAGCTGATGAATTGAATGACCATCAATTCACAGGATATTCCTTTTTTCACATAGAAGGATACCTTGTGCAAAATCATGATCTCATTTTAAAAGCAGTTAATTTGGCAAAAAAGACTGGTTTGACCATTTCGATCGATATGGCCAGCTTTACTACTGTAGATGCGAATAAGGATTTTTTACTGGATATAGTGAAAAATTATGTAAATATAGTTTTTGCCAACGAGGAAGAAGCCCGGTCATTTACCGGGGAAGATCCGGAAAAAGCAGCCAGGATCATCGGCGAATATTGTGATACGGCTGTGGTTAAAATCGGGAAAGAGGGATCAATTATACATGAGGGTCTGAGAAGTATTGTAGTACCAGGTATCAAAGCTGATTTAAAAGATACTACGGGTGCCGGCGACCTCTATGCAGCTGGCTTTCTATATGGGCTATCAAATGGTTATGATCTCGAGCTTTGTGGTAAAATAGGGTCTATCCTTGGTGGTAAAGTGATTGAGGTCTATGGAGCAAGGTTGAAGGATCAAAGCTGGTCGGGAATTAGAGAAGAAATCAGCTGTTTATCTATATAGTGAAAGTTAGATTTCCCAAAATATTTTCCGTGCGCGAAAATAGAAAAATTAAATTTTTTGATCAGGAATCCAGTATTTTTCTGAACTTGAATCAGTTTAAATGATCCGAAATCTTGTAACTTTTAGATGCCATTAGCACACACTTGAAATATAAAATCGATATAGCGGGATTAAAATTTATGAAATTTAATGTTCATAATATATTGTAGTTTATCTATTATGAACATATCGGAAAGTAAATTATAGAATGAACTTATACATTAGAAAAAAAAGAGACTGTCTCAATATTGCTTTTGAGACAGCCTCCTTCAAATCAAGAAGCAGGATTTAGTTCTTCAGGGATTTTTTTTGCATCCTCAGGGACTTCTCCTGTTAAAGTGTTTAAGAATACTACAATACTCTTGATTTCCTCTTCTGTCAGGTCTTTGTTCAGGTTTAACTTAGCTATAGTTTTCACAGCATCTTCAAGTTTATCGACACTTCCATCATGAAAATAGGGATATGTCATCGCAACATTTCTAAGTGTGGGCACTTTAAACATATATTTATCTGCTTCATTTCCCGTTTCTTTAAACCTGCCCTCATCAATAGGATCACTACCAGTAAGGGTCCAGTAATTATCATAGACACCAAACTTTTGCATCATATTGCCACCTAATTGACTACCTGTATGACATGTCAGGCAACCCGCATCGATAAAAGTTTTCAAGCCTTTCTTTTCTTCCAGGCTAAGTGCTCCTTTATTTCCTTTTAAATAATCATCAAATTTTGACGGTGTAACAAGTGTGCGTTCAAAGGCACCAATTGCTTTTTTCAAATTATCGTATGTGATTGGATTGCTTTCATCAGGGAATGCAGCCGCAAAAAGTGGTGGATATATGTCAGTGGCTGCAAGTCTTTTAATAAGAAATTCTTCTGTTGGAATGTTCATTTCCACTGGATTCAAAACTGGCAAACCTGCCTGTTCTTCTACATCTTTGGCTCGACCATCCCAGAATTGACTTGTGTGAAAAGCAGCATTTAAAACAGTTGGTGAATTCCTGTCCCCTATACTGGTACCATCATCCCCGTCTGAAAATCTCTCATTATCTACGCCAAAGGTAGTTAGGTCATGGCATGTGTTACAGCTTTGCGTTTGGTCTTTGGATAATCGATTGTCATAATAAAGAACCTTACCCAATTTTACCTTTTCAACAGTTATTGGATTATTGGGATTTTCAGCAACAGCTGTCAATGGTTGGAACATGGTTCTAACCTGCCCGCCGATTTCTTCTTCAATCTTCATGCTTTCAGCATATTCCTCAGCTTGCTTTTTCATTTCATTTTTTTTTGAATTATCTCCACCGCAATTCATAAAGATCAAGGCAAGAGATAACAATAGTAAGATTGATTTCTTCATAGCAAAAAATTTAGGTTTGTTAAATACTTTAATTTTTGAATATTTAAATAAATTTAATCAAAAAATTCAAAATGAAAATATTCATTTAATTTACTCGGGATTATTAAAACATTCAACTTTAGGTTGAATTAATATCAATAGAATAGAAAATTATTCTTCAGGTTCTTTTTTTTCAGGCTTAGCTTGGTTGTACTTAATCTTGTTTTTGAGCTTTTTATCTGTCAGATTCTCGTTTAAGAAAGCATTCACTTCATCAATATCATATGTTGATTGAACTTCGCCAAAAGGATTGATACGTATGTCAAATCCCGGAAGGTTTTCATTTTCTTCAGGTATTCCCTTTTTATATTTTTTATGGACCTTTTTCTTTGACATCTTACTTTACAAAATCAGCCAGTTTATCATTGGCAATTTCTATTCTTTCACTAACCTCTTTATGTCCCAGAAGCTCCATGGTATAGATCAGGTCTATTCCTGAAGCCACTCCTGTTACAGCTACCCTTAATACCTGCATTATCGAACCCATATTTATTTCCATACGGTCAAGTATTTGCTGCATTGTATTTTTTATTGTATCAGCATCAAATAAATCAAAGGGATTCTTCAATTCACCGGCAAATTGAGTCAGAAAATCGACATTCGTTGTTGTCCATCTTTTTTTGATCACTTTCTCATCATATGTTTCAGGTCTCAGAAAAAAATAAGAACTGATTCCAAATAATTCGTGGAGGAACGTGATTCTTTCCTTAAAGGCGATCGCCACCTTTGATACATAATCCAGATCAGCTTTTATTCCCTTTTTAATTATCTCATCATTTAAATAAGCCCCAATATCTTCATCTGGAATTGTTTTGATATATTGCTGGTTGTACCATTTCGCCTTTTCAATATCAAATTTTGCTCCAGCTTTATTTACCCTTTCAATAGAAAATTCCTTAATCAATTCCTCCATTCTGAAAATTTCCTGTTCAGTTCCCGGATTCCAGCCCAGAAAAGCAAGAAAATTGACCATAGCTTCAGGAAGATACCCTCTCTCTCTAAATCCTATACTGATATCTCCGGTTCCCGGATCCATCCAATCTATTGGAAATACTGGAAATCCATGCTTATCCCCATCCCTTTTACTTAATTTTCCAGTACCCTCTGGTTTTAAAATTAGTGGCAGATGGGCAAATTCCGGCATGCTGTCTTCCCATCCAAAGAATTGATATAAAAGAATGTGTAATGGGGCACTAGGCAACCATTCTTCACCTCTAATTACATGTGATATACCCATTAAATGGTCGTCTACCACATTGGCCAGATGATAGGTAGGCAACCCATCAGATTTTATTAATATTTTATCGTCAATGGTATCTGAGACAACACTTATTCGTCCACGTATCAAATCATTAAAAGAAATATCCTCATTTTCCGGCACCATTAATCTGATAACATATTTCTCTCCTGAGTTAATCTTCTTTTGAACCTCCTCAATAGATAGAGTTAATGAATTTATCATACTGCCACGAGAATGACAGTTATACTGTGGCATGCTATGCCCTTCCGATTTTAACCGGTTTCTCATATTTTCTATGTCATCCGGAGTATCAAAGGCATAATATGCCAGTTTATTGTCTACTAATTGGCTGGCGTATTTTTGATATATCTCTTTCCTTTCTGATTGCCTGTAAGGTTTGTATGGGCCGCTGTCATCTATTCCTTCATCAGGAAGAATTTTCAACCATGACAACGACTCCCTGATATACTCTTCAGCTCCACTCACAAACCTTGATTGATCTGTATCCTCTATCCGTAGAATAAAATTTCCACCATAATGTCTGGCAAATAAATAGTTGTATAATGCCGTTCTAACGCCACCAATATGCAAAGGTCCCGTAGGGCTGGGCGCAAATCTTACTCTCACCTCTTTTTTCATCGTACAATTTTAATATAAAGTTACTAATAATCATTTATCTTATCAGGAAGAGAGAACATTTGCCTTTCCTTCGTGTATTTGATAAATATATATTTCCGAATCAATTGATTCAAATATGGATAAAGTACGTTCGGGTCTTGCATCTGTTACGAATATCTGACCAAATTTGTGACCTGCAACAAGTTTCATGATCTTTTCAATTCTCTGGTCGTCAAGCTTATCAAATACGTCATCCATCAAAAGAATAGGCTTAAACCCACTTTCCTCTCTCATGATTTCAAATTGAGCAATCTTCAGTGAAACGATTAATGATTTCTGCTGGCCCTGTGAAGCAAATTTTTTCATAGGGTATCCATCAATCGTGATGAGATAATCATCACGATGTATGCCAACTGAGGTGCGACTTAATAAAATATCCTTATTGAGTGCCCCTTTTAATAGTTTTTTAAAATCGGAATCTTCCAGATCAGAACGATAGCTGATTTCAATATCTTCTTTTTGATCAGAGATATCTGAATATAATCTTTGAAGTATAGAAAGGAATCTATCAATAAATTTTCTTCTGTATAAGTGAATTTTTTTTCCAGTTTTTAATAGAACCTGATCAAAAGAATCAATAAGATCATAATCTACCTGCGATATGTTTTCAGTTTTTTTCAGAAGTGAATTCCTCTGTTTCAGAGCATGGTTGTATCTTAATAAATTTTCTAGATATTCCTTGTCAATTTGTGCAATTACTCCATCGACAAATTTTCTTCTGTTCTCACTGGTCCCCCGGATAATATCCGTATCATTTGGTGATATTAGCACAATAGGGAATAGACCAATGTGATCCTTGATCCTTTCATATTCCTTATCATTAATTGAGATGGACTTTTTGTTATTGAGTATTGACTTACATTTTACATCAAGAATATGTTCATCCTTGTGAAATTTTCCCAATATTGAAAAATAGGTTTCTCCATGCAGAATAACATGGTTGTCAGATATATTAAATGAACTCTTTGCCAGTGAAAGGTAGTATATGGCATCGAGTACATTTGTTTTCCCAACCCCGTTCTCTCCCACAAGACAATTTATCTCCTTATTAAAATCAAATACAATGTTCCGGTAGTTCTTAAAATTAATTAAGCGAAGGGTTTCAAGATACATTAAATTTCATTGTTGAGACTTTTTTAATTAATTTCGCAATCTACAAAATTTCTTTAAGGTAATTTTGAGGTTTATTTAGCAATTATTGGGCTTGTAATAAAAATTTTATGGCAACAAAGACCAAAACAACGTCAACCCGAAAAACAAAGGTAAATGCCAAACCGGGCTTTTCAAAGGAAACATACATGTACTGGTATGAAAGCATGTATATGATGCGAAAATTTGAAGAAAAGGCTGGTCAATTATATGGTCAGCAAAAGATCCGCGGATTTTGTCATTTATACATTGGGCAGGAAGCCTGTGCGGCAGGAGCTGTCTCAGCCCTTGAAAAAGGAGATAAATATATTACCGCCTATAGAGATCATGCTCATCCTCTGGCATTGGGAACAGATCCAAAATATATAATGGCTGAGCTTTACGGTAAGGAGACTGGTGTTTCAAAAGGTAAGGGCGGCTCTATGCATATGTTTGATAAAGAAAGGGGTTTTGTTGGTGGTCATGGCATCGTGGGTGGTCAGATACCACTTGGTGTAGGACTCGCATTTGCAGAAAAGTACAATAAAACCAAAAAAGTATGTGTCACTTATATGGGTGATGGAGCAGTCCGGCAGGGTTCATTTCATGAATCGTTAAATCTGGCAATGCACTATAAATTACCAGTAATATTTGCCATTGAAAACAATGGCTATGCAATGGGGACTTCTGTGCAAAGAACTTCTAACGTTCACGATCTATATACACTGGGAGAAGCATATGATATGCCATCCCAGTCCGTTGATGCAATGAATGTTGAAGAGGTTCATCACGCTATTGCTGATGCTGCTAAGCGGGCCAGAAAAGGAGAAGGTCCTACCTTATTGGAGTTAAGGACTTACCGATATAAAGGGCACTCCATGTCAGATCCGGCTAAATATCGAACCAAAGAGGAATTAGAAGCATACAAAAAAAGGGATCCAATAGAACAGGTAAAAGACAGTATACTAAATAATAAATTTGCCACAGAAGAAGATCTCGATAAGATCAATAAAGATATTAAAGCCCGCGTAGATGAATCCGTTAAGTTCTCGGAAGAATCACCTTTCCCCTCTACCGATGAATTGTACAAGGATGTATACGTGCAAGAGGATTATCCATTTGTTATGGATTAATTATTTGATAATTCACTTTTTAATTTAAAAATAGTACTTTTGCACCCTAAAAATTGAATAATGGCAAAGACTAAATATAGGAAGAAGAAGGATATAAAAAAGGGCAATGAGCTGTTGGAAAGTCCTGAAGCATTAGCGGAACAGCTAACTAAAACAGAACAATACCTGGAAAAAAATAAAAAGATTGTTCTTATCGCTCTCGGATCCCTCGCTTTGGTTATATCCGTTTTTTTTCTTGGCCGGTATTATTTAAAAAATCAAAATAATCAGGCCCAGATCGATATGTTTCAAGCCGTTTATTATTTCGAATCAGATAGCCTTGATCTGGCTTTAAATGGAGACGGAAATAATTACGGATTTCTTGATATCGTTGATAATTATGGCTTTACGAAAACCGCAAATCTTGCCAATTATTATATAGGTGCTTCTTACCTGAAAAAAGGTGAGTTCGAAAACGCTATTGAATACCTTGAAAAGTTTTCTGGTGATGATATTATAGTTCAGGCAAGGGCATATGCCCTGATAGGGGATGCTAACATGGAATTGAATGATTACCGCACTGCATCTGAATTTTATAGCAAAGCAGCCGAATATAAGCCCAATGAGTTTTTAAGTCCATTATATTTAGTTAAAGCAGCCACTGCATATGAGAAACTTATGGAGTTTGAATCTGCAAGTGATTGCTATGAAGCGATAATAAAAGAGTATCCGGAATCAAGTGAATATCAGAATGCACGAAAACATAAAGCCCGGCTTGATGGATTGGCATCAAAGTGATGTTCCTGAAAATATATTTTAAGGGATAATGCTTAGATGCTTTATCCCTTTTTTTATCTAATTTGTGTATTAATATGGCAACAAAAGAAAAAAACCTAAGTGCGAAAAGTGTAAAAAGTCCCTCAGAGATGTCTTCAAAAAAAATCGCCATTGTCATTTCAGAATGGAATGAAGAAATAACTGATTCTCTATACGAAGGTGCTTTTAATACGCTGTCCCAAAATGGCATTCAAAAACAGAATATCATAAAAGCTTATGTGCCGGGTAGTTTTGAATTAAGTCTTGGTGCTCAAAAAATGGCTCAGAAAAAAAATGTGGATGCCGTTATTTGTTTGGGCTGTGTTATACAGGGAGAAACAAGACATTTTGAATTTATATGCCAATCGGTAGCTCAGGGATTAAAAGATGTGGCTCTTAAATTCGATAAGCCAGTGATCTTTGGGGTATTAACTACTGACACTTTTCAGCAGGCACTTGACAGAGCAGGAGGAAAATATGGTAACAAAGGAGATGAAGCAGCCATCACTGCAATAAAAATGTTAGACCTTTAATTGAATATTTATCAAAATGAAAACATTAAAGTTTGGGGGAACTTCTGTAGGAAAACCTGAGAGAATGCAACACATTGCCAGGTTGATTACCCATGACTCTGATACTAAAATAGTAGTCCTCTCTGCCCTTTCAGGTACTACTAATGCACTTGTTGAAATTGGACAAAAATTGTTTGATAAGGAAGTTGATAAAGCAAGGGATCTTATTCAGGGATTGCATGATCACTACCAGTCTTTCATTGATAATTTATATTCAGAGGAACGTTTTAAAGATTTTGCAGTCAATTATATCAATACACATTTTGATTTCATGAACAGTCTTATTGAAGCGTTCTTCAACAATAGGCTAAACAATGAGCTGCTTGCTCAGGGTGAATTGATGTCTACTAGACTATTTGACTTATACCTGGAGGAACAAGGGATTGATTCAACTCTGATCAACGCATTGGATTTTATGTATATTGATGAAAATAAAGAGCCTGATATAGACTTTATAAATGATAAATTATCCCGCATGATAGCTCAAAACAGGAACTCGGGAATATTTATTACTCAGGGATATATCTGTCGTAACCACGAAGGGGAAATAGACAATCTTCAACGAGGTGGAAGCGATTACACAGCAACATTGATCGGTGCAGCGATAAACTCACCAGAAGTCCAGATCTGGACAGATATTGACGGGATGCATAACAATGATCCAAGGATCGTTGACAAAACATATGCTATTTCAAATCTTTCATTTAACGAAGCCTCTGAGTTGGCTTATTTCGGTGCAAAGATCCTGCATCCAAGTTCCATCTGGCCCGCACAGAAATATAGGATTCCGGTACGATTGAAAAATACTATGGAGCCTGAAGCTTATGGAACCTATATAAGTGATAAAGAGGAAGAGAAAACCATAAAAGCGATCGCTGCAAAGGATGGAATTACAGCCATAAAAATCAAATCCAGCCGGATGCTGATGGCCTATGGCTTCCTTAGGAAAATCTTTCAGATATTTGAGAATTATCGTACTCCAATCGATATGATATCAACTTCTGAAGTTGCCGTATCCCTTACGATTGATGACTCCACTCATCTAGAGTCCATTAGGAATGAGTTAAATGATTTCGGAGATGTAATGGTGGATTCCAACCAGACGATAATCTGTATCGTAGGAAATAAAATTGTTGAAAAGGAAGAGATCCTTCAAAAGGTTTTCCAAGCTATGGAAAATGTGCCTGTACGCATGATCTCCTATGGCGGCAGCCATTATAATATTTCAATTTTAGTGGACACTAAATTTAAAAGTGAAGCCCTGAAAGAATTAAATAAACACATTTTCGATCTTTAGAGGCATGGTTTGAATCGAGGAATTCTTTATAAATAAGAATTAATTGAAACAATCAGGGCACGTTTTATTGTTATTTACTAATCAAATTGATGGCAATATAGGATCATTAAATATTTGATTATGGAAAAGAGAACCTTATATGATTTTAATTTCAATGATATTGAAGGGAAAGAAGTCTACTTAAAGGATTTTAAAGATCATGTAATACTGATTGTAAATACAGCCAGCCAATGTGGTTTCACACCCCAATTGGAAGGATTGGAAAAGCTCTATCAAAAGTACAAACATCAGAAATTTATAATAATTGGTTTTCCTTGTAATCAGTTTCAAAATCAGGAACCTGACAGTAATAGCATTATCAAAGAATTTTGTACTAAAAATTATGGGGTAAGTTTCTTATTAGGTGAAAAAATTGAGGTTAACGGATCAAATACACATCCTTTATATAACTTTTTAAAATCAAATGCACCAGGGATTTTTGGATCAAAAAAAATTAAATGGAATTTCACAAAGTTTCTGATCGACAGAAATGGGAATGTCCATAAAAGATTTGCTCCTTATCTCAAACCATCCCAAATATCTTCCTATATTGAAAAATTGATTTGATATATTAAAAATTGAAATATAATGAGTTTTACAGCTAGCAAAAACCGATATGGGGAAATGGCATATAACAGGTGTGGATTAAGTGGAATTAATCTGCCTGCCATTTCATTAGGGCTCTGGCATAATTTTGGAGATGTTGATGATTTTAATACTGCCAGGGACATCCTCCTTAGTGCCTTCAATGCGGGGATAACCCACTTTGACCTGGCCAATAATTACGGACCCTCACCAGGTTCTGCCGAAATAAACTTTGGTAAAGTAATAAATAGGGAACTATCAAATTACCGTGATGAAATCATAATATCTACCAAAGCTGGATATTATATGTGGCCTGGACCTTATGGTGAGTGGGGGTCAAAAAAATATTTGATCGCCAGCCTGGATCAAAGCCTGAAAAGAATGGGATTGGAGTATGTTGACATTTTTTATTCACACAGGCCCGATCCGGATACTCCTTTTGAGGAAACGATGGCCGCTCTTGACCAGATTGTCAGACAAGGGAAAGCACTATATATTGGTCTATCTAATTACAATCCCCGGCAAACTGTTGAGGCCGTTGAATTGCTTGAGTCAATGGGCTCCAGATGTTTAATACATCAGCCAAAATATTCCATGATAGTCCGGGAGCCTGAAAATGGATTACTGGATGTTCTGGAACAGAAAGGGATAGGTTGTATCCCATTCTCACCACTGGCGCAGGGATTGCTGACAAATAAGTATATTAGGGGAATACCCAAGGGATCGAGGGCGGAAAAATCGCATGGATTCCTCCAAAAGTCATCTATTACGCCTGAATTGGTACAAAAACTGGTTGATCTGGATAAAATTGCCCAGAAAAGGGGGCAAACGTTAGCCCAGATGTCTTTGTCATGGGTACTCCGGGATCCGAGGATCACTTCTGCATTAATAGGAGCAAGCTCGGTTCCACAATTAAAAAAATAGTCTGGCATGCTTAAATAACCTGGAGTTTTTAGATGAAGAATTGAAAGAGATCGATGTCCTTATGCCCGTTTAATACCCTGATAGATAGAATATTACTAAAGCGGTTCCATATGGATTGTGGCTTCAATATTCATTTGTTCTCGAATCTGGTCTTCAATATAATTGGCAATATCATGTGCTTTTTGAAGGGACATATCTGGCGGTAATTTGATATGACATGTTAATTCCTTGTGGTTACCATAAATATGCATATGGACGTGGTGCAAATGCACTTCACGATCAATAATTGAATCAACAAGAACTCGAATTTCTTTAATCGTTTTCTCATCTGCCGATTTGCCAATTATTTCACCTATTGCTGTTTTTATAATATCATAACTTGCGTATAAGATCATGGCGGATACAATTAATCCTAAAACCCCATCCATCCACCAGAAACTGGCACCGAAAAAAATACCAAAAAGGATAATTACCGATGACAAAGCATCACTGCGATGGTGCCAGCCATCGGCCCTGAGACTTGGAGAGTTATTTTTACGTCCGGCATAAAAAGATATTTGTGCCAAACCTTCTTTAGCCAATATTGAAATAACTGTAATTGCCTTTGCCCAAAATCCAAATACAACAGATTCCCTATTAATCAATCGATCGATGGATTCCCTGAAAAAGTTGACTCCGATCAGAGCCAGAACAATACCTATCAATAAAGTTGATGCGAGTTCAGCACGGCCATGTCCATAAGGGTGCTCATCATCTGGTGGCTTTTTGGATGCTCTAAGTCCAATTAATACTGCAACAGAAGACAAAGAATCTGAAAGTGTATGCCAGGCATCTGCAATCAGTCCCACAGAACCTGTCATTATTCCCACCCAGTATTTAAAGCCAAATAATACCCCGTTGGTGAAAATGGATAACCAACCGACTTTCTCGGAGGCGATGTTTATCGTATTTTTATCTTCTTTTAAAATGATTTTAAACCTAAATTTAAAATAATATTATAAGTTGTCGAATAAAGATAAATATTCCTTTTGTAAATTCTGTACTCTATTAACCAGGTTTTATCATTTCATTTAACATTTAATATTCTTATATTTTAATAATTTATCGTAAAAGCGATGAAAAATTCCGGAAAGATTATAGCTTTTATTACCGGGGCCAGCGGCGCTATTGGTGAAGCAATAGCACGGAATATTGCAAAAGATCATAATTATCAGGTAGTTCTTGTTGTGCGAAATGAAAATAAGGCCGAAAATGTCGTAAATAATATTCGGGCTGAAACCGGGAATCAAAATGTAACATATAAAATTGTAGACCTATCCCATAAAAATGAAATATTTCAATTTGCTAGCGAATGGGATAAACCACTTCATATACTTGTTAATAATGCAGCAGTCACACCAAGATCCCGACAGGAAAACAAAAATGGTATAGAATTACAGTTTGCCACCAATGTATTAGGATACTTCTGGATGATACAAGCATTTACAGAACGATTAATGCAATCAGCGCCTTCAAGAATTGTCAATGTAGCAAGCTATTGGGCAGGCGGTTTACAAATAGAAGACCTTGAATTTAAGAAACGGAATTATAATAATGATGTGGCTTACAGGCAATCCAAACAGGCAAACCGTATGCTAAGTATAGCATTTGCCGAAAGATTAGCTAAACATAAAGTGGCTGTTGTATCCTGTCACCCAGGAGATGTGAATTCTCAATTAAGTAATGATCTTGGATTTGGCGGACATGAAACGCCCGATGAAGGAGCAAGCACACCAGTATGGCTATCAACCCAGGCATATGAAAAATTAGAATCCGGGAAATATTATGCCCACAAGCGAATAGAACATGACCAATTCAGCCAGAATAAAAAATCAATCGAAGAGCTCTATGATATTTGCAATTCCTATACCTAAATTTGTTTTATTAAACTGAAAGCTTATGCCTTCTGATAAAGGAATTTTTTTTTATGGAGAAGATCGTTTAACACCGCTAAAGGCATTGAAAATAAGCCAGGGCTCACTAAAAGGAGAATTATCAAAAGCGGTTATTGAAAAAATCAGGAAAAGCCATGAACATGTTGCTGCTATTGTTAAGGAGGAGAAAGTGGTTTATGGAATTACTACTGGATTTGGCTCTTTGTGTAACAGCATAATTTCAAGTGAAGAAACACAGAAACTTCAGGACAACCTGATTCGGAGTCATAGTGTAGGTGTAGGAGATCCGGTGCCTCCTTCTATTACAAAATTTATGCTCATTCTGAAAATTCACTCGCTTTCATTGGGCTTCTCAGGTATATCCCTTAAAGTGATCCAGCGGATAATGTGGCTGCTGGAAAAAAACTATCTCCCCTACGTACCGTCCAAAGGATCTTTGGGGGCCTCGGGAGATCTTGCGCCTCTTGCGCATTTATTCTTACCAATTATCGGATTGGGTAAAATATTTTACAAAGGGAAATATGTTGACACCCAGCTTGTATATAAAAAGGAAAAACTTGATCCCATAACACTGGGGGCAAAAGAAGGTCTGGCATTAATTAATGGCACCCAATTTATATGCGCTTATACTGTGGAAATATTGAGCAGGTTCTTTATATGCCTTGAGGCTGCTGATATTATTGGGGCTATGACGCTTGAAGGACTTCTTGGATCAGTTAAACCTTTTGATAAACAATTGCATGAACTAAGGCCATTCAAAGGAAGTCAACATGTGGCTTATAGATTAAGGAATTTGTTAAAAAACTCAGAAATGGTTGCCTCACATGGACAGTGTGGCAGAGTGCAGGATCCATATTCAATTCGTTGTATGCCTCAGGTTCATGGGGCTTCCAGAGATGCATGGCTCCATTTAATGGAACAATGTGAAATTGAACTAAACTCCGTAACCGATAATCCTGTAATTTTTGATAAGGATACAACAATTAGCGGAGGCAATTTTCATGGGCAGCCTTTAGCGCTCCCTTTGGATTATTGCGGAATAGCCGCCAGTGAGCTTGGAAATATATCAGACAGACGTACCTTTCTATTACTTAAGGGCGGGGAGGCTGGATTACCTCAACTATTGATGAAAAATACCGGTATTAACTCAGGATTTATGATGCCACAATATACCTCTGCGGCTCTTGTTAGTGAGAATAAAACACTTTCATTTCCAGCTAGTGTTGATAGCATTCCAACTTCTCTCGGCCAGGAGGATCATGTAAGCATGGGATCAATCGGTGCAAGGAAAACTTATCAGATCGTCCTTAATCTGGAATATATTCTAGCGGTTGAACTTTTATGTGCCGCCCAGGCCTTTGACTATAGGAAGCCATTAAGATCAAGCAAAATTCTTGAAGCATGTCATAATCTGGTCAGGAATGAAATCGACCATGCCGAAGAGGATAGGATTTTTGCAAATGATATAATAGTAGCATGCGATATTATTACCTCTGAAAGCTTGATAGAGTTGACATATAAAATTGCCCAAAATGGAAGTATTAATTTAAAAGGACCTTATTATGAATTATTCGGAATTCATTAATGCCTTTGCCAAACACCCGTATTACAAAGCACCAACTGGAAATGTGCTGAATGCAAAATCCTGGCAGACAGAAGCTCCACTAAGAATGTTATTAAACAATCTGGATGAGGAAGTGGCTGAGGATCCAGCGAATCTTATAGTGTATGGCGGTACCGGACAGGCTGCCCGAAATAAAGAATCGGTCCTGAAAATAATTGAGATATTATTGGAGTTGGAAGACGATCAAAGCCTTCTTGTACAATCCGGTAAACCAGTAGGAATAATTCCAACACATTCTCATGCTCCAAGAGTCCTGATTGCAAATAGCAATCTGGTTCCTAAGTGGGCAAATTGGGAACATTTCAACCATCTGAAAGAAAAAGGACCTGATCATGTATGGTCAGATGACAGCTGGTAGTTGGATTTATATTGGTTCCCAGGGAATTCTACAGGGAACCTATGAGACTTTCGCTGCTTGTGGGGACAAATATTTTAATGGAGATTTAAAGCATAAATTACTTGTTTCGGGTGGATTAGGTGGGATGGGTGGTGCGCAACCTCTTGCAGCCACTATCGCAGGCACTACTTTTTTGGGAGCTGATGTCGATCCATCAAGGATTGAAAAACGACTTCATACCCGCTATATTGATAAAATGACATACAATTACGAAGAAGCCAGAGACTGGGCATTGGAAGCTAAGGAAAATGGTAATCCAATATCGATAGGTGTTGTTTCAGATATAGGCGATTTACTTGAGAAGCTCTTACAGGATGGGATTATTCCTGATATTCTTACTGATCAAACTTCTGCCCATGATCCCTTAAATGGATACATTCCCAATGGATATTCTCTCGATGAAGCAGATGCACTTAGAAAGGGAAATCCAATTCTATATAAAGAGAAATCCCTGAAGAGTATGGCCAGGCATGTTGGATTTATGCTTGAAATGCAATCCAGGGGCAGTATTACTTTTGATTATGGGAATAACCTGAGAGAATTTGCAAAACAGGGTGGTGAACTTAATGCCTTTAATTATAAAGGATTTGTTCCGGAGTTCATAAGGCCCCAATTCTGTGAAGGTAAGGGCCCCTTCCGGTGGGCAGCTTTATCAGGAGATCCTAAGGATATTTATGAAACCGATAAGGCCCTGATCGAATATTTTCCGGAGAATGAGAAAATGATCAACTGGATCATGCAGGCAAGGGAAAAAGTGGCCTTTCAAGGACTTCCAAGTAGGATATGCTGGCTAGGAATGGGAGAGCGGGAAAAGGCAGGTCTGATCTTTAACCAACTTGTAAAAAATGGAACTTTAAAAGCCCCTATTGTTATTGGGCGGGACCATCTGGATTGTGGATCTGTAGCTTCTCCTTACAGGGAGACAGAAGGTATGCTTGACGGGAGTGATGCAATATCTGACTGGCCATTGTTAAACCTATTGGCCAATACCAGCAGTGGGGCTACCTGGGTATCTTTCCATCATGGGGGAGGTGTTGGAATGGGATACTCTCAGCATGCTGGCATGGTATTACTCGTGGATGGATCTAAGGAAGCTGAAGAAAACATCAAAAGGGTATTAAGAAACGATCCGGCATTAGGGGTGATCAGGCATGCAGATGCAGGTTATGATATAGCTGAGAAAGTAGCACAAAAGTTTTCACTCAAAGTTTAACATGAAAAAACTCATTGGCCCATTCAAGCAAATTGTTGCCATGGATCATCTTCCACTCAAAGGTCCTATAGGTGATTCAATGCTGCATTTTGTAGAAAATGGCGGAGTCATAATCGAGGATGAACTGATCATTGAAGTTGGGGATTTTGAGACATTAAATAAAAAATATAAGGTTCCAATAGAGGAAATAGAATCATCTTCAGTATTAACTCCCGGCTTTATAGATGCACATACCCACATTTGTTATGCGGGTTCCAGGGCAAATGATTATTCCCAAAAAATACAAGGTTTGACTTATCAGGAAATTCTGGCCAATGGTGGAGGAATTTATAATACTGTAAAAAAAACACGGCAATCAGATTTTGATTCACTTAAAGATCAAACATCCAGGCGGGTCGACCGGCATGTTAATGCAGGCATAACGACAATTGAAGTAAAAAGTGGCTACGGACTGTCTTTGCCTGATGAATTAAAAATGCTCGAAGTTATTGCTTCTATAAATGATTCAGCAATCCCTGACCTAGTATCTACCTGTCTGGCGGCTCATGTTAAGCCAAAGGAATTTGATAATAACGAAGCCTATCTGGATTATATAATATCTGATATTTTACCAAGTATCAAGCAAAAGGATCTTTCCAATAGAGTTGATATATTTATTGAAGAGAATGCTTTCCTGCCAAAGGAATCACAAAAGTTTTTAAAGATTTCGCAAGATCTGGGATTTACAGTTACAGTACATGCGGATCAATTTACAACTGGCGGAGCTATGGTTGCAGCAGCAGTTGGTGCTATAAGCGCTGATCACCTGGAAAGTAGCCGGGATGAAGATATCAGGGCATTGATCAATAATGACGTTACTGCTGTTGTCCTCCCGGGAGCCAGTTTAGGTTTGGCAGGGGATTTTGCACCGGCCAGAAAGATACTGGATGCAGGTGCATGCCTTGCAATTGCCTCGGACTGGAATCCAGGATCGGCACCTATGGGGGATTTACTGTTGCAGTCAGCTTTATTATCAAATTTTGAAAAATTATCATTTGCAGAAACTATGGCTGGGATTACGTTTAGGGCAGCAAATGCACTTGGAATGAATGACAGGGGAATGATAGGTCCGGGTAAACTAGCCGATATGATATCATTCCCTGTGGGTGATCATAGGGAGATTTTATACAATCAGGGTATGCTTAAACCTGACCTGATATGGAAGAATGGAAATTTAATTACTAAAAAACCTCAATAATCATCATGAAAAGACAATTAATTGAATGCGTTCCAAATTTTAGTGAGGGGAGAGATAAGGATAAGATCAGACAAATAACGGATTCTATTGCAAAAATAAAGGGGGTAAAGTTACTGAATGTTGATCCAGGAAAAGCTACCAACCGGACGGTTGTCACGTTTATTGGTGATCCCGAATCAGTGATAGAAGCTGCATTCAGGGGAATTAAAAAAGCAAGTGAAATAATTGATATGCGTTTACACCTTGGAGAGCATCCCCGGATGGGAGCAACTGATGTATGTCCATTGGTTCCCATATCAAACATAAGGATGGAGGAGGTGATTGAACATGCCCATTCTCTCGGATACAGGGTAGGTGCTGAACTGGGTATTCCGGGATATTATTATGAATATGCTGCCAAGAAGCCTGAACGACGTAATCTGGCCTATTGCCGATCTGGGGAATATGAGGGACTAAAAAAGAAACTGAATGAGCCGGAATGGGAACCAGATTTTGGACCTTCACAGTTTAATGCAAGAACAGGGGCTACAGCTATTGGAGCTAGAGATTTTCTTGTAGCTTACAATATTAACCTAAATACTACGTCTACACGTCGTGCTAATGCCATAGCTTTCGATATTCGTGAAAAAGGAAGGATAAAAAGAACAGGTGATCCTTTAACCGGAGAGATAGTCAAGAATAAAAAGGGAGATCCTGTTTATGTACCAGGTTCTCTAAAGCATGTTAAAGGCATTGGATGGTATATAGAAGAATACGGAATTGCACAATTGTCATTGAATTTAACCAATATCATTGAAACGCCTATCCATATAGCTTTCGATGAGGCTTGCAGATGTGCTGAAAAAAGAGGAATACGGGTGACCGGGTCAGAACTTATTGGTTTGGTGCCCCTAAAAGCCATGATGGATGCTGGCAAGTATTTCTTAAAGAAACAGAAAAGGTCATTGGGCGTTCCCGAACATGAAATAATTAAAATTGCTATTAAATCGTTAGGGCTTGATGATCTTACGCCTTTTAATCCAAATGCAAGAATTATTGAGTATATGCTTGATGGTACGAATCAGAATGATCTGGTATCAAGAAACCTTACTAATTTTGTGGAACTAACTGCCGCTGAAGCACCTGCCCCTGGAGGAGGAAGTATTTCAGCTTACGTAGGCGCTTTGGGAGTTGCTCTGGGTACCATGGTTGCAAACCTTTCGGCACATAAGAGAGGTTGGGATCACAAATGGGAAGAATATTCCAATCAGGCTGAAAAAGGTCAGGAAATACTACATAAGCTGCTATCGCTTGTGGATGAAGACACAAATGCATTTGACGCTATAATACAAGCCATGAGGTTGCCAAAATCTACCCAGCAGGATCAGGAAATTAGAAAGGTAGCTATTGAGAAGGCTACAAAAGAAGCTATAGAGGTTCCATACAGAGTTTTGAAACTGGCTTATAGTTCCATGAATATATTGAAGCAAATGGCAATCAAAGGCCTTAAAAGTTCGATATCAGATGTAGGGGTCGGTGTTGCATGTGCCAGAACTGCAGTCCTGGGTGCATATCTGAACGTAAAAATAAATTGTCAGAGCCTGGATGATAAAAAATATACCGATAAGATTTTAGCAGAAAGCAAAAAAGTGAAGGATCAGGCTTTAAAAAAAGAATCGCAGATACTTAAAATTGTTAAAACTAAAATTGAAGGAAAACAATTGGATTAATTTGAATATTCAGTTCCAATTTTAATTATTAATATATTATAAAGGAATAAAATTTGAATTATATAAATACATGGGTTTAATTAGCGGGATATTTATCTTTAATGATTGACGTCCATAAATATGATGACATACGCCCTTATGAAGATCATGAGGTTAGTGCTCTGGTGGAGAAAGTACTGGATCTGAGATTTTATGATGTTCTGGTAAAACGATTCTTCACCGGTAAGGATCCTGAAATGTTAAAGGAGATATTCAAGCGAATTAACAACCTACATGATTTTCAAACTAAAGTTATCTATCCCATTTTAAAGAAATTAACGGAAGATACATCTACAGAATTAACGCATTCCGGTTTTGATAAATTAAAAAGAGGCATACCCAATTTATTTATTTCCAATCATCATGATATTATACTCGATCCTTCGGTATTAAATATGTTGCTTTATGAGAATGGATTTAATACAACAAAAGTTGCAATCGGTGATAATTTGCTACATAAAGAATGGATAAAGGACCTTGCACGTTTGAATAAAAGTTTTATTGTTCATCGGTCGCCATCAGGGAAAGAAGCATATTATTATTCTCAACGCTTGTCTAACTACATCAAGAAAACAATAATCGATGATAAAGAATCGGTTTGGATTGCGCAGAGGGAAGGTAGGGCAAAAGATGGCAATGATGTTACCCAGGTAAGTCTATTGAAAATGCTTGCATATGGAGGGGATGAAGACAAATTCGAATACTTGAAGTCTTTGAACCTCTTACCCATTGCGATTTCATATGAGTATGATCCCTGTGATATACTAAAAGTCAAAGAAAGCATAGCGAAAGAAAGAAGCCTACACTATAAGAAAAACAAAAAAGAGGATGAGGTCAGTATGGTTACAGGCTTAACTGGATTTAAAGGAAGGATTCATTTGAGCGTAGGAAATGTTATTCGGGACGAGTTTGATGATATTTTGCATCATGAAACGGCCAAGGAGCAATTTTCCGCATTGGCGGCCAAAATCGATGAGCAAATTCAATGCAGTATTAAGTTATGGCCTACAAATTATATTGCTTATGACTTGCTAATGGGCATGGACACGTTTGAAGAAAGATACTTGGAGGAAGAAAGACAAAAATTTATTCAATATATTGACTCCAGGTTGGAACAAAACAAAATGTATGACATTGATGAGAGGACCCGTCTTTTATCAATATATGCCAATCCTGTTAAAAACAAAATTCGATTTACACAGTTTTAGTTAATTCCACTAATCAATCTGCGAAATTGCCAGTGTTCTAATAAAGGAGTCGAATTATTATAAATTGTTTAAAATATACCCCAATTTGGGTGTCTTTTTTCAAAAAATTACATTATTTTATTATTCTTGTGTGCAAAAAGGAACACCTTTTTGTACTTTTTTCGCACACATTATTCATTTATTTGAACCTGGTTATTCCTGCAATTTACTGTCCCTCAACCATTTATTTATTCTGGCATATCGTTGGCATTTACCAATAGCAGATAAATAAAGTGTTAACCCAATAAATATTTTGATATGAAGCATATAGTAAGATTTTTTATGGTTTTATTGGTTTGTGGCGTTAGTTTATACGCGTATTCTTCCGATGGAAAAACCGACAAAATACTGAATAAGAATAGAGATATTGTTCTGGAATCCGCTCCGGATGATTGGTATACCCTGGCTTCCTGTGCAGAGCAATGTATCAAGAAAAACATTGTGAATAAAGAAGTAGCTGAATGGATTGATAAGTCTTTGGAAATAAAGAAATCGTCTTACAACCTGGAAATTAAAGGAGATTATTACATGAAGAATAAACTGCCAAATAAGGCTGGGGAATTTTATCTGGAGGCTATAAAAGTTGGACTTGAGGAAGATAATAATTTTAATTATTCAGGCTTACAGTCGAAAATAGCCAGGATTATGAAAATGGAAACCTGAGTTTATTCTTAACAGGTGATGCGGTTATTCCATCCAAAATAATTAATGAATTAACAGGGTCAATGCCAAATTGATCCTGTTTTTGTTTTTATGAGTTTTATTTTTAATTCTCTTAATATAGTCTAAGATCCGGTGTTAGACTATGGAATAAAGAGTGTGATCTTTTCTTGTTTTAAATATTGAGAGACCATTAGATCGATTGAGTCATGAATTGAGATATTCGTTTAATCCATCTTTGATTTTATTGAATATATTTTTCAGTAATTCTTCATTTTCTTCCAGCAAAGTAATCCTGAAGCCAAGTAGATCAGAGCAAAACGATGAAATCGGCACTACACAAACTCCCTTCGATCCAAGTAAATAATAAACAAATCGTTGATCAAAATTGATTACCTCTTCTTCCACCCAGGATTCTACAAGCCTTTGAATTTCCGGATTTTTGATCTTCATGAATTGTTTATAATTTAATACACCTTCTTCAAAGATTATTGTATTATAAAACGCTCCGAATGTTTCATTGAATTTAATTCCTTTTACTGAACTCAGCATCTCTTTTATTAGATTGCTTCTTTTGCCTATCTTCTCACTTTGATTTTTAAGATAATCAGGATATCGTGGATCCTGCATTATCAGGGGTATTGCCAGTTGCGGGAGTTTTGTAGAACTTACCTCTATCATTTTGGCATTCTCCAGGGTTTCACATAACCGGTCAAATTCCGGTTTCGTTTTTCGATTATAAAACTCCATCCAGCCACATCTTCCCCCTGGCCATGGCATTTCTTTCGATATGCCTTTTAAAGATATCCCGGGAACGTCCTGAATATATTCTGCCAGAGTATAATTTGATGCTCCGTTATAGGTTACATTCATATATATCTCGTCACATATCAGAAAGAGATTGAATTCCTTGGCTATCTCAACAAATCTGTCAAGTATAAATTTGGGGTATACCATCCCAGTTGGATTATCAGGATTTATAATAAGTATACCTACTATGTTTGGATTATACTTTACCTGCATATACAGGTCATCCATATCCGGATACCAGTTATCATTTGGATTTAAGCTATAAGTTAGTGGGTGTGTATTGGCATGGGCTGCTTCAGCAGAGGAATGAGTTGAATAAGCAGGAGATGGTCCAATTATCCTTGAAGATGGGATTAGGTACTGATATAGTTTTGCTATGGCATCCCCAAGCCCATTGAAGAACAAGATATCTTCTTCTGTAATCTGTGTCCCTCCCTTTTTATTGTTTAAAGTAGCCAGGAACTCTCTTGTCTCAAGGACACCCTTTGAATCGCTGTAACTATAAGTGTCGTTATTTTCAACTAGAGAAACTATAATATCTTTGATCCAGGAAGGTAAACTCATATTTTTTTGAACAGGATCGCCTATATTTTCCCAAAATATCTTTTGCCCCAATTTCTCAACCTGGTGGGCCTTTTTTACAATACCTCGAATCTCATAAGTTAACTCACTTGCCCCTTCACGTAATAATGGTTGCCTCATATTTATTTTTTTAGATCAGAAGCGTCAAAATTATATAAGGATATTAACAAATAGAAAATATCATTGAAATACAATGAAAAAAATTCTTATTTGCATTATCACAACATATAAGAATTATTGGGATTCAATACAAAATAATATGAATATAACAGAATTCAATTTACTCATTCGAAACAGGCGCTCCATATATCCAAATATGTATACAGGTGATAGGGTAGATGATGAAGTAATAAAACAAATGCTTGAAAATGCCAATTGGGCACCTACACATAAGCTTACTAATCCCTGGAGATTTTGTGTGTTTACTGGAGATGGTTTGAAAAAACTGGCGGATTTTCAGTCTGAATTATATAAAAATATCAGTACTAAGGCTGGTAATTTTTTGGAATCCAAATTCGAAATGCTTAAGACTAAACCTTTATTGGCTTCGCATATAATATCAATTGGAATGAGAAGGGATCCTAAAGAGAGGCTTCCTGAAATTGAGGAGGTTGAGGCTGTTGCCTGTGCGGTTCAAAATATGTATCTAACAGCTTCTGCTTATGGAATCGGATGTTATTGGGGATCTGGCGGCATAACCTACATTGAAAGTGCGAAAGAATTTTTTGGTTTGAATTTAAATGATAAGTTGTTGGGATTTTTATATATAGGCATACCCAAAAACGTACCTGAAGGAAGGCGGGAGCCTATCGATGACAAAGTTAAATGGATAAAATAGAAGTATCTAATAAGTACAATCACGTCCAATAAACGTTCATTATTGAACATGATTCTAAATTCAATATTATCTGAAAATTGGTAACTTCTTGATTTACAGTAATCTATTTTTTTTGGCATGGCAATTGGAACTCTATGCGTAAATTCCTGTGCCATGAAGGAAATGAAAAGAAAGACAATATTAATTCTGGGTATTATTATAGCGGTTATAGTTTCTATCAACAACTTTAGCTATGCCGATATAAATGGAAGTGAAGAAGGAAGCGATATTGAATTCCAAACTGAACAATTGGCCTTGGAAATCTTAGAAGCCAATTCAACTGAGATAAAAGATATCTCTGTATACAAAGTTTTCAATAGTTCTGATCAACTTGTATATGAAACCAGGAATAAAAAAGATGAAAAGTTTACTCAACTTATAAGACAAGGAGATTTTATAACTGAAGTAAATAAAATTTCCTATTATAAATTATCTCGCTAAACTCTCTTCATAACGTTAAGGTTAGTTAATTGGAGGCTGTCTCATAGGCAGTCTCCTTTTTTATTTGTCTCAGGGTAAGTTCCTCCTTTTAAAAAGATACTCGAATTTCCATTCTAAATCGGACCAATCTCAATCAATTTCAACCATTTTTATAAGAGTTTTTATTTCGCTATTGACTTTTTATAGCTTCTCTTTTTTTTGGTAGTATTTTTGCACTGATTACTATCAGGCATTAAATTGTATTAATAGAAAATGATATCAAGGAATTTAAAACTTAACGCATTATTACTGACATTCACTTTATTGATTTTTGTTTCATGTGAAGGATTGTTGGAAAGTGAAAATCTGGAAGAAGGCATGTTCACCTTCTGGTCAAATTTCGATGGCCCTCCCATTGATATTTTTGTAGATAATACCTATTACGGATCGATAAATACCTTTTACCCCAGCAATCCTGGTTGCGAGGCAGATGGATCCGTAACTGTTGTGCTTTCCCCAGGAATCTATAATTTTGAAGCTATTGAACAAGCTGGAAATAGCGGAACACCTAAAGAATGGGATGGGACAATTGAAATAAAGGCAGATGTCTGCAGTACATTGGGGTTGTCTCCCTGATAATCCGGGAATCAGTTTATTTAAAAAAAATTATTAGATTTTCTTTTAGGTAAGAAAAAATATCCTTTATGGATTGGTATTGCTCTTATTTATACCCACCGTCATTTTTAATTTTGCAACTCTGAAAGCCTTTCTTTCTTTATAACCACAATAGTCACACTTATAAAATTTCATCAATTCACCTTCCTCGCTTTCAGTGGGTGACTCAAGAATTTCTTCTTTTATTACTTTTAAAGTCTGGTAACTGCATTCAGGACATTGTAAAGCAACCAGATGCCCCGCGTATTTTTCAATTTTAGTATACCCTGTTTCTTCGTCAATCCAAACATCATAGTCTACAGAAAACACGTTTTCTTCCGCTTGCATCCCTTCATCCAGGTACACATCCTCTTCTTCTTCACTTAATAATTTCATAGGTTTACCGGTCTTGGGAGATCTTCTTGGTTTGTACCTTAAGCGCCGTAAACGTCTTTCAATATAGAATGGGTAATAAAACTTTAATAAATTGGAAATTATAACACCAAAAATAAGTCCGAGCATAACAATCACAAATACACGGACCAAAAGCCAGATGATCTCACCTTCTGCATATAGTGTATTCATAAATATGCCAATTCCAAATAATATGAAAAGCGTACTTAACCAAAGTGATCTTATTTCATTTTTATTTATGTAATCGTATCGGATTTTATAATCACTGGTAAATATTAATCTCATATAATGATATATTACGATCAATAATCCCAGCCCTAACAATACAAAGGATAAGTATCTCCCAAATGTATTCCACTTTTCTAGGTACAAATAAGCATCCATTTTAAAGGCTTTATTTAATATACAGGATCGACAAAAAAAATATATAGTTAATTGTCAAAGCAGTACTTGGTTAAATTCATGAAATCCTATATGACAATCTTTCTTTTTCCGAATTTAATATCCAGAATCAACTATGCCAAATTTAACAAGGGGAATTGACTTTATCTACAAAAGTGCAAAAAACCCTCAATAAAGTTGGTGGTTTCATCAGGCTTTTCAAACATACCCATATGCCCCGTTTCTGCAAGTCTTAAAACATGTGAATTTTCTGGTATTGTAATTTGTTCAAGGCTTTTTGTCAGCGGCACTGAAGGATCTTCCTCTCCTACTATGAACATGACCGGTTTTTTAAATTTGCTTAGAAATTCTTCACTTCCTGTTCTCTCACGCATTGCCCTGGCGTATTTTATCACAGATTCAGCCTGGGTTTTTTCCGCTGATTTTTTCAGGGTGCCGATAATATCACCCAGAGTATATACATTTTCCTTATAGAACAATGATGGGATAAAAGTCTTTACAAAAGTCCTAACACCGTTGGTTTTGATGAACTCTATCAGCTTGGTCCTGATCTCTTTTTTCTCTTTTTCATCCTCAAAAACGCTGGAGTGAAATAATCCAATCCCTGATAATTGATCGTAATACAATTTCGAGAATGCAAGAGTAATATATCCACCAAGAGAGTGACCAATCATCACATATTTTGTAAGATTGATTGAATCAAGGAATGACTTTATTTCTTTTGCTACATCTTCCAGGCTAAAGGTGTAATTTAATAAGGGGCTGCCTCCAAAACCTGGCAGATCAATTGTAATTACCCGGAAGTTTTTTGAGAGTTGGCTTTGCATGCCTGACCAGATATCACTGGTTTCACAAAATCCATGCAATAATACTACAGGAAATCCTTCTCCTGTATCATTATAAAAAATCGATGCCATAGACTATTTATTCGCTATATACTTCTTCAAATACTTCCAATACTGCAGAATAAATACTTGAAGAATCATATTTACATTCCTTGTGGAGTTGATCTGGATCGCCGTGTTCGATTACTTTATCCGGAATACCTAAACGTTTAACGCTCGCTTTATAATCATTGTCGGCCATAAATTCAAGAATGCTGCTCCCAAAACCACCAGGTAGAGCACCATCTTCAACAGTAATGATCTTCTTGAATTTTGAGAAGACTTCGTGTAAAAGGTCAACATCGAGTGGTTTTATAAATCGCATGTCATACAAAGCTGGAAAAATTCCTTTGGATTCCAGTTTCTCAATTGCTTCAACAGCAAAATTACCAACATGGCCGATGGATAAGATTGCAATTTCGTCTCCTTCAATTACCTTCCGGCCCTTGCCAACTTCAATTTCTTCAAAAGGTGTTTGCCAATCAGCTTTCATGCCTTTGCCTCTTGGATAGCGTATACTGAAAGGGCTTGTTATATGAGGTAATTGAGCAGTATACATTAAATTGCGTAACTCAGTTTCATTCATAGGAGCTGAAGCGACCAGATTTGGAATGGCGCGAATGTAGGAAATATCATATGCCCCATGATGCGTAGGACCATCTGCTCCCACCAACCCGGCTCTGTCTAAACACATTACAACCTTAAGATTCTGAATGCATACATCATGGATCACCTGATCATACGCTCTTTGCATGAAAGTACTATAAATATTACAATACGGTATTAATCCCTGGGTGGCAAGCCCAGCTGAAAATGTAACTGCATGTTGTTCAGCTATTCCCACATCAAATGCTCTTTCAGGCATTTCTTTCATTAGTAAATTCATTGAAGAACCAGTAGGCATAGCTGGTGTGACTCCCATTACCTTATCGTTCAACTTGGCCAATTCAACCAATGTATGTCCAAAAACATCCTGGTATTTTGGAGGCTCCGGTCTTTCGCCTGATTTGATATGGATCTCTCCGGTGAGTTTATCAAATTTCCCTGGGGCATGCCATTTGGTCTGGTCTCTTTCAGCCAGCTCAAATCCTTTGCCTTTTACTGTTATGCAATGAAGTATTTTAGGTCCGGGTATATCTTTTAAGTCCTTGAATATGTGGACCAGATGATTCAGGTCATGTCCGTCAACAGGCCCAAAATATCTTAGGTTGAGAGATTCAAACAGGTTGCTATGTTTTAAAAACATAGATTTAACGCTGTTTTCAATATTGGAGATAATTTCCCGGGCGTTTACTCCGAATTTACTCACCTTCCCAAGGACATTCCACACTTCATCTTTGAACTTATTGTATGTATGTGAAGTTGTAATATCCGTAAGATAATCTTTAAGTGCCCCAACATTTGGATCGATCGACATACAATTGTCGTTCAATACAATCAGAAGATTCGAATTTGATACACCGGCATGGTTCATAGCTTCGAAAGCCATTCCTCCGGTCATTGCCCCATCACCTATAACTGCAATATGTTGTCTTTCCTTTTTATTTTGGTATTTAGAGGCAATAGCCATTCCTAAGGCTGCAGATATTGATGTTGATGAATGTCCAACGCCAAAGGTATCATATTGGCTTTCTGATCGCTTAGGGAATCCGGATATTCCTTTATAAACCCGGTTTGAGTGAAAAGCATCTCTTCTTCCCGTAAGGATTTTATGACCATAAGCTTGATGGCCAACATCCCAAACTAAAAGGTCCTTGGGTGTATTGAAAACATAATGTAAGGCAACGGTTAATTCCACGACTCCCAGGCTGGCACCAAAATGACCTCCATAAATTGAGACATTATCAATTATATATTGCCTAAGCTCTTGGGATAATTGAATGATTTGTTGGGAATCCAAATTTCTGAGATCTTCTGGCGAATTGATGGATTTTAGTATGGTTCCTGGTTCTATTAACATATAATCGTTTGTATAAATGAACTTAACTTAATTTGTCATCTATTGTTTTCAATATATGGATTTTTTTATGGGAATAAAAATACATTTTTTTTAGAACACTATATAGATAATGACTTTATAAGTAATATATTTGATTTTTATAAGCAGCAAAATCTAAATACAAATCCTGTGAGTTTCGAAGTCAAATTACATCTATTTGAAGGGCCATTTGATCTGCTCCTATTCTTTATCGAACGAGATGAACTTGATATATATGATATACCCATATCAAAAATAACAGAAGATTTTTTAGAGTACCTCCATCAGCTGGAAGAGATGAACATTGAAGTAGCCAGTGAGTTTATTGTAGTCGCTGCTACACTAATGAGAATTAAGGCCAAAATGCTGCTTCCAAGGCCTATAATTGATGAAGATGGAAATGAAATTGATCCCCGAGAGGAACTTATAAAACACCTTCTGGAATATAAAAAATATAAGTCAGTGGTCAGCGAGCTGATGACTATGGAGGAGGAGAATCTGGGAAAAGAAAAGAGGGGAAATGTAATCAGGGAGATAAAAAAATTGGCTCAAGTATCAAATGTAGAGGCGGAACTTCAGGATCTTGATCTTTACAAACTTTTAAAGGCCTTTGAAAAAGCCATGGATACTTATATAGCAGAATCAGACCAGCCAACCCATACCATTGTCCAATTTCCTTATACTATTGAAAGTCAGAAAGAATACATTTTAAAAGAACTTCAAAATAGAGAAAAACTCTCCTTTACTGAGGTTATATCTTCAAATCCACAAAAAATAGCTGTAATATATAATTTTCTGGCTATTCTGGAACTTCTTCAATCTGGCCTGGCCCGGATCTCTGTTGGACAAGGATATAATAACTTCTGGTTAAAAGCTTTTGGAGAAAAGGTCAGCCCCTGAAATATCTAAGCACTGAATAATTCCAGGTCTGAAAAGAAAAATCCGGCTTCAATCTTTGCATTTTCATCCGAGTCGGATCCATGCACTGCATTAGATTGTAAAGATTTGGCAAACAGTTTTCTAATCGTCCCTTCCTCGGCTTTTGCCGGATCTGTCGCTCCTATCAATTTTCTAAAATCCTCTACGGCATTATCCTTTTTAAGGACCATCGCAATGATTTTTCCTGATGACATGTAGTCACATAAACTGGAGTAAAATGGTCTGTCTTTATGAACCATATAAAATTCGCCCGCCCTCTCTTTACTCAAAAGGGTCATCTTCATTGCAATTATCTCAAAACCGGCAGCTTCAATTTTTTCTGTTATTGCGCCAGTATATCGATCGCTGACAGCCTCAGGTTTTATCATTGTAAAGGTTATATTTCCACTCATGATCAAATTTGTAAATAGGTTTTAATAAATAAATGACAAATATAGGTTACTTTTTATCAATATATGTAATAACTGTGGAGTGCATGTCACTTTTGATTTTAACTAATTAATTAGCACTTTTGCAATTATTTAACTCCAGAGCGAGAAAGGATAGAAATGTTGAATTTTAAGGAAGTAAAGGCCGAACTTAATACACCAAAAAAGATAGTAATCATACCGCATAAAACTCCGGATGCTGATGCCTTGGGCTCTTCTCTGGGATTAAGGGGCTATCTCATAAAAAAAGGACACGATGCCCAGGTGATCAGTCCAACCGATTACCCAAAATTTCTTAACTGGATGGAGGGAAACGATACGGTGTTGATCTGCAATTCAGACAATGAAGCAGAATATAAGCTTCAAATTGAAAATGCCGATATCATATTTTGTCTTGATTTTAATAATCTGGCAAGAATTGATGAACTGGGGAAAATGGTTGAAAAAAGCTCTGCAAAGAAGTTTTTAATTGATCATCATCTAGATCCTGTATGTTTTGCGGATTTTTCTTTAATAAGTACAGATGCTTCAGCCACTGCTGAGTTAATATATGAGTTCATTGTTAAAATGGGCGATCGGGATTTAATTGATAAGTCAATTGCTGAGTGTTTATATGCCGGGATCATGACTGATACTGGTCAGTTCAAACATAATAATACCCATCAAAATGTTCATTTTGTCACAGCGAATTTAATGGAACTTGGGGCCGATACGCCAAAAGTTGCCAGTTTGATATATGATACCAATTCTTATGACCGCTTGAAATTTCTTGGTTTTGCTCTCAGCCAAAGGCTTAAATATATACCTGAATTCCATACTGCTTTCATTGCGATTAATGCTGATGACCTAAATAAATTCAACTCAAAAACAGGTGATACGGAAGGACTTGTAAACTATGCCTTAAGCTTAGAGGGGGCTGTGCTTGGTGTATTAATATCGGAAAGAGGAGGTGAGGTTAAACTCTCCATGCGCTCTAAAGGAGATTTCTCAGTCAACGAATTTGCCAGAAAACATTTTAACGGGGGCGGTCACAAAAATGCTGCCGGAGGAATCAGTGATGTCAGCTTCGAAGAAACCGTAAAGAGATTTGAAGAAATTATCAAGACTTATAAGGATCAGTTAAATCAAATCGCAGATGAGTATAAATCATAATCATTTAATATTCATAATTCTCCTGCTGACTGTTTTAATAGGTTCTTGTAACACAAAGGATTTTAAATCCGGAGAGACCGGATATGAGTACAAAATAGTTAGAAATGGGAAGGGGCCTGGCTTTGAGAACAATAAATACATCCTTATGTATATGGATTATTATTATGAGAATGATTCCTTACTATTCACCTGGACTGAAAAGAACATTCCTGTAACCTTACAATATATTGATACAATTTGGGAAAGAAGTGGCCAGATTTATCATGGGCTTAAAAAATTAAAAGTAGGAGATAGCGCCATCTTTAAAGTTAATTGTTCCGACCTTTATGAAGTGGCCTTCCGCAGTAATATTCCATATGGTTTAAATCCATTTAGTGATATTACTATTGAGATTGGAATAATAAGTATGCTGGAACCTGCGGAATTCAGAATGTGGCAGGCAAATTTATATAAAACCAAACAGGAAAGGATTCAAAGAAGAAAGGAGCAACAATTATTTGAAGATATTTCTTTGATTGATATCTATCTGGAGGAAGAGGGATTAGTAGGTTTAGAGTTAGAATCCGGGATCAGGTATATCATCCAGAAAGAAGGTAAAGGAAAGAAACCTGAAAAAGGAGACCAGGTTTTAATTCATTTTAGTGGATATTTGCTTGATGGTACGAAGTTTGATTCCTCATATGAGAGAAATGAACCGTATGAATTTACATTGGGAGCGAGAAGTGTGATCCCAGGTTGGGAAGAAAGTGTAGCTGAAATGCCTCTAGGTTCGAAAATTACATTTTATCTTCCTTCTGAACTTGCCTATGGCGAAAGGGGATTGGGAGAAATGGTCGATCCGAATACGGTAGTGGTATTTGATTTAGAATTGTTGGATATAAAGAAAAAGGGAAATTAGGATGAAAAGAATTAAAGAATTATTGTTCACATTTATGGTTATAGGTCTCTTTGCTTGTGAAAAGCAAACATTTTATAGCCCCTATGCTCAACTTGAAGCAGATGTTATTAAAATTGACAAATACCTTAATGAAAATAGTATTGATGCAAAAAAATCCAATTCAGGATTAAGGTATGTGATACATGATGAAGGTTTAGGCTCAACACCGCAAAGTGGAAATATAGTAAAAGTACACTACACTGGAACTTTTCTGGACGGCACCAAGTTTGATTCATCATATGACAGAAACAAACCTTTTGAATATACACACGGACTAGGCCAGGTCATTAGAGGTTGGGAAGAAGGGCTTTCATATATAGGTGAAAGGGGAAAGATCACTTTATATGTACCTTCAGTTCTTGCATATGGTTCGCAAGGTTATGGAGATATTGGGCCAAATGAAAACCTGATATTTGATATTGAATTACTCAGCGTGCAATAGAGATTGTCCATGGTATATCTTTGCTTTGCCACCAACAACCAGAATAAAATTGCAGAGATAGCACAGATTTTAGGCGATGAATTTAAAATCCAGTCTCTTAAAGATATTGGATGTACTGAGGAGTTACCTGAAAATCAAAATACACTAGAAGGGAACTCCCTGGAAAAGGCCCAATATGTCTTTGACCACTATCATTCTTCTTGCTTTGCAGATGATACGGGATTGGAGGTGGAGGCCTTAAATGGAGGCCCCGGGGTATTGTCAGCCAGATATGCCGGAATGCAAAAGGACAATAATGATAATATTGACCTTTTATTGGATAATCTGCATAATGTAGAAAACAGAAAGGCTCAGTTCAGGACGGTTATTACTCTTAGAACTCAGAGGGGAGTGAAACAATTTGAAGGTCTGATCAAAGGGGAAATTTTGACATCAAGAAGAGGAGATAAGGGTTTTGGATATGATCCAATATTCCAGCCATCAGGGTATTCAAAATCTTTTGCGGAGTTATCCATGAAGGAAAAAAATAATATTAGCCACAGGGCCCTTGCCTTCAGAAAGCTAGTTAATTTTTTGAAAACAAATCCCTTCTAAAAATACCATGAGACCTTATATCATTGGAATAACAGGCGGCAGCGGTTGCGGTAAAACCCTCTTCATTAAAAGAATAATGAAAGATTTCAGTAATGAAGAAGTATGCCTGGTCTCACAGGATAATTATTACCGGCCTAGAAACGAGCAGCCTGTTGATGAAAATGGTGTGCAAAATTTCGATAGACCTGAATCTATCGACATCACAAAATTCACACATGATCTGAAAAAATTAATAGATGGAGAGGTCATAAGAATTAAAGAATATACTTTCAATAATCCGGAGTTGGATCCCGAGATTATTGAATTCCAACCAGCCCCCCTTATTATTCTAGAGGGGATTTTTATTTTCTATGTTAAAGAAATCTCTAAATGGATAGATCTGAGGGTCTTTGTTGATGCTCCTGAACATATCATGTTGAAGCGAAGAATAATTAGAGACCAAAAGGAACGAGGCTATGACCTTGAGGACGTTTTATACAGGTATGAGCATCATGTAATGCCTGCTTACAATAAATATATTTTACCCTATAAAAGTAAAAGTGATATAATTATTAATAACCACGAGAATTTTGATGAAGGGATCCGTGTAATCAAATCTCATATCTCATATATTCTCAACAAATAAGAAATTTCTCAAAGATTAATCTTATAAGGCTGTTGAAGAAGTTGATTTTAAAGGATTTATGTCTACTTTTGCAAACCATTAAAAGATCAAGTGAAAAAACGATCTAACATAGGAAATATAATTAGGGCACTGGTCCTTGTTTGCGGATTATTGGCTATAACCATTTCTTCCTTGAATCATCTTATTCAGGAAAGGATTGTAAATGACCTTTCAAAAATCGAATTTGATGAGGATAAAGATAGTCCCGAAAAAGACCATGAAATCATTTATCTTCCTGATTATCTTGCTTCTATTTCATCATTTCAGATTGATGTTGACCTGATACTGAATATTCTTTTTGATATTCCTTTTGCAACTGAAGATAAATGTTGGCACGAGCATGTCCTTGAATACATAAGTACTTCATTTTTTAAGATTCTATTTCAAAATATAATATCTCCGAATGCCCCTTAATCCTGGGTCATAATTCAGGAATTACCCAATCTACAAAATTAATTTTAGTCAGAATTTTAATTTATTAAACAATGAAAAATAAAGGATTTATAGTAACACTAACTGTTATTATCACAGTATTATGCGTGTATTATTTATCATTTACATTTGTGTCCCGTGGCATTCAACAGGATGCTATTGAATATGCTACAGATGCTGATGGTAATCTCGACTTTTACAAGAAACAGTCTTATTTGGACTCAGTCTGGAATGAGCCTGTTTACAATCTCTTGGGAATAGAATATACCTATAAAGATGTAAAAGATACGGAGTTGAGTTTAGGACTTGACTTGCAGGGAGGTATGCATGTAACCCTTGAAGTATCCCCGGTTGATATTATTAAGGGATTAAGTGGAAACAGTGAGAATCCGGAATTTCTGCAAGCCTTGCAGCAGGCAGAAGAAAAGCAACGAAATAGTCAGGAATCATTTACTGATCTATTTTATCAGTCTTTCAAGGAAATAACTCCCAATGGCAGGTTAAGTTCAATATTTGCTAACGCCGCCAACCGCGGCCGTATTAGTCTGGACACATCGGATGAAGACATTATTCAGATCATCTCTGATGAAGTAAGCGATGCGATTGACAGGTCTTTTGAGATCCTTCGTACAAGGGTTGACCGCTTTGGAACGTCACAACCTAATATCCAGAAACTCCCCGGAACAGGTCGGATACAGGTTGAGTTACCAGGGGTTGATAACCGGGAACGTGTCAGAAAGCTTTTATCCGGTGTGGCGAAACTTGAGTTCTGGGAAGTATATGAATTACAGGAGATCTCCACTACCCTGACAGCCATTAATAGTAAAGTTGTTGAGGAAAGTAAAATTGAGGCAGTTGATTTGGGTTCACAAGATCTATCAGATAACAATGCTGCTGGACAAAGTGATGAAGATGCTTTGAGTTCATTATTAGGAGATGATCAACCCGGTGTTGATTCTGCAACGGAAGACCTGGCAGCGCAACTTGCCGGAGATTCAACAAGTGTTGATTCCTTAGAAAGTGCTTTATCATCCCCTCTTTTCAGCCTTAGACAAGCTCCATATTATAACCTCTTTTATAATGTCAAGGACACTTCCAAGATCAATAGACTGCTAGCCAGACCTGAGATCAAAGCTTTGATCCCAAATAACATGAAATATTACTGGAAGAATAAATCTATGGAGGGTGAAGGAAGCCAGGAAGTTCTGGAACTTTTCTTTGTTAAAATAAGAAGAGGAGGATTGCCACCTTTAACTGGAGAGGTGATTACAGATGCGAGACCCGACTTCGATGAGACAGGTAGCCCAAGTGTTTCTATGCAAATGAATGCCACAGGTGCAAAAGTATGGAAACGATTAACAGGTGAGAACCTGAACAGAAGAATAGCCATTGTACTTGATGGTTATGTTTATTCTGCTCCTAATGTGATCACAGAGATTCCAAATGGAAACTCACAGATTACTGGAAGTTTTACAATAGAGGAATCAAAAGACCTGGCGAATATTCTTAAAGCGGGTAAATTGCCGGCTCCCACAAGAATTGTTGAAGAAGCTGTAATAGGTCCGACACTTGGAAAGGAAGCCCAAAAGGAAGGTGTTATTTCTATAGTAGCCGGTTTGGCCATAGTTGTTCTTTTTATGATAGCCTATTATTCCAAGGGTGGATTTGTAGCCAATATTGCGCTGGTATTCAATATCTTCTTTATTTTGGGGATTCTGGCGCAGTTAAATGCCGCTCTGACGCTTCCTGGTATCGCAGGTATCGTGTTAACAATAGGTATGTCTATTGATGCCAATGTGCTGATTTTTGAGAGGATAAGAGAAGAATTGAGAAGTGGATCTACCCTGTTGAATGCCATTTCAACTGGATACAGTAAGGCTTATAGTTCAATTATAGATGCAAACGTAACCACTTTCTTAATCGGGGTCATTATGTACGCTTTAGGACAAGGGCCAATAAAAGGATTTGCCACTACACTTATGATAGGTATTGCATCTTCATTCTTCTCAGCCGTCTTTATAACCAGGGTGGTTATAACATGGATGACTAAAAATGGAGATAAAAGTAAAATATCTTTTAATACTTTCTGGTCCAAAGATCTATTGTCTAAACTCAACATTGACTTCATGTCCAAACGACGAATTGCCTATGTGTTTTCGACGATCTTTATATCTATTGGAATTGTATTAATCATTATGCAGGGAGGATTAAATCTGGGTGTTGACTTCACGGGTGGCCGTTCTTATGTTGTAGCATTTGAAAAACCAGTACCTGCATCGGAACTAAAAACCGCCATACAGCCCGAATTTGAAAATACCGGAACAGAGGTGAAATGGTATGGATCAAGCAATGTTGTTAAGATCACAACCAGTTACCTTGTTGATGATGAATCTGCGGAAGCTGATTCATTGGTCGAATCCGCTATGGTAAATGGGATTTCTGGATTCACAGGAATGTCCCTGGTATCGGATGAGGAGAAAATGAACGATGAGTCTTTCATGATCGCAGGATCTTCAAAAGTTGGAGCTACCATTGCTGATGATATCAAAACCGCCTCAATGGAATCGGTGATCTTTTCTTTAATTGTAATCTTTCTTTACATACTGATCAGATTCCGGAAATGGCAATTTGGACTTGGCGCTGTTGTGGCATTGTTTCATGATACGTTATTTGTTATTTCCGCTTTTGCTTTAGCCCGGTTGTTTGGTAAAACTTTTGAGATCGATCAGGTATTTATTGCGGCCATGTTAACCATTATCGGTTATTCAATTAACGACACAGTGGTTGTCTTTGACCGTGTAAGAGAAAATATGCAATTAAAACCCGGGACTGCGCTTTTTAAAGTATTTAATGAAGCAATCAACAATACAGTTAGTAGAACATTGATTACATCAGTAACTACATTAATTGTGGTCCTGGTATTGTTGATCTTTGGAGGAGAAGTTTTAAGAGGATTTTCTTTTGCATTAATGATTGGTATACTAATTGGTACCTATTCCTCAATTTTCATTGCAACTCCGGTTGTGCTTGATTTGGATAAAAAACAAAAACTGGCTAAAGCCAAGATATAAGACATATCATATATAATCCCGAATCAGCTTGCTTAATAGCAGGCTGACGGGATTTTTTAGAATGAAAAAAGACAATTCCTTATATTTCTTTGCTATAATTCCCCCTGAAAAAGTTCAAGCTTCAGTAACCGAAATAAAAGAGAATTTTAAGGATCGATATAATGCAAAACATGCATTAAAATCACCGCCTCATATAACTTTGATACCTCCATTTGAATATAGGTATTCTGAAGAGAAAAGATTAATAGAGAATTTGGAGTTATTTTCATCTGAGGAATCCAGATTTACTCAAAGCCTTGAAAATTTTGGAACATTTCCACCGAGGGTAATCTATATAAGGGTTGTAAAATCTGATCATCTTTTAAACATGTACGAAAGGTTTGGGAAATTCATGGCGAAAAATCTGGAATTAGCAAATATATTTCATGATCCCAGAATGTTTAAGCCACATATGACGGTCGCCTTCAGGGATTTGACAAAGGAAAATTTTTATCTGGCAAAATCAGAATATGAAAAGAAGCGAATTTCTTTTACTTATGAGGTTGAAAGCATCAATCTATTGAGACATAACGGGAAATTCTGGGACATAGTTCATGAATCGTATTTTAAGCAATAAAATTGTTATCTGATATTAAAATAAACCTTAATATTATTCTTAAATTAAAAATGCATTTGTTTCTCCTGAACATTAAGAAGAAATAAATAAAAGCAATGTCAACCTTTATTTTATATTTTAGATTGGGATACAGACATGTTCTGGATATATATGGTGTGGATCATATGCTTTTCATTATTGCTATAATGTCAGTTTTCTTGTTAAGAGATTGGCGAAGAGCTTTGGTTCTATTTTTATTTTATGTCCTTGGCAGTTCATTGTCTATGTCTCTGGCTGTAAATCAAATTATCCGGGTAGACATAAATATAATTGATTATTTAATTCCTGTAACATTGCTGATGGCGGCTGTGATCAATATATTCAAAAAGCCTGAATCCTATACACCCCGCTCCATTTTTCGATTTGCCATATTACTTTTGTTCGGATTAATACACGGATTTGGATTTGCAGATTATCTTATGGATATTTTGGGTACTGACCTGAATCTGGCCATTCCTATTATAGGATTTAATCTCGGTATTGAGTTTGGGTTGCTTTTTGTGGCATTCGTCTTTTTAATTATATCCTGGGTATTTGTAAATAACCTGGGAATTAGTCGAAGGGATTGGCGGCTTGTAATTAGTTCCGGAATTGCCGGAATCGCTTTAACATTAATGTTTGAATCCAGGTATTGGTTATAACTATTTTCGTGCCGATCTTTTTATTTTAAGAAAACTTTGTTCACCAGGGAAGTACTAAACCCCGAAAGACACTACTTTAATTTACTCCAAATCTCATTTTAAAGCAGTTTAGTAGGCCCAAAAAGATTATCTTTGCACAAAAATTTTTGATAGTATAAACTAATAATAAAATGAGAAAAAATATTGTAGCTGGTAACTGGAAGATGAATAAAACTCTTGAAGAAGGTAATTCTCTTGCCTCTGAAATAGTAAATATAGTCGCAAACGAAGTTCAGGATGATACTATTGTTATTCTAAATCCACCATATATCCATCTAAACAGTGTAAATCACCTTGTAAAAGATGCAAAGCAAGTGTTTCTTGGTGCTCAGAATTGCAATGAAAACACTTCAGGAGCGTATACTGGTGAGGTATCAGTTGATATGTTAAAATCAGTTGGAGTTGAATATGTGATCCTGGGTCACAGTGAAAGAAGGGAGTATTTTAATGAATCTAATGAGTTATTAGCTAAAAAGGTAAATATTGTATTGGAAAATGGACTCATTCCAATATTCTGTTGTGGTGAATCCTTAGAGATTAGAGAAGCAGGAACATACGTCGATTATGTCTGTGGTCAGCTTACTGACAGTCTCTTTCATCTATCCCCTGAAGACTTTGGAAAAGTTGTAGTTGCCTATGAACCAATATGGGCAATTGGGACGGGAGTGACTGCATCCTCAGATCAGGCGCAAGAAATGCATGCAGATCTAAGAAAGCACCTTGCAAGCAAGTATGGCGATGCCATTGCAAATGATACAACAATCCTTTATGGAGGAAGTTGCAAGCCGGATAATGCAAAAGAATTATTTGCTAATCCTGATGTTGACGGAGGATTAATAGGTGGCGCTTCATTGAAGTCAAGAGATTTTGTTGAAATCGTAAAGTCATTTTAAATTAATTGCTGTTTCTTGATCCAATTGATTTTCAGGCATAAATTATGTACTAAATCAATGGATTGGGAAACAGTTTTTTTATGTTCTATTCTGTATTTATATCAATATTACTACTTATAGGCTGGTTTGGGATACCCAATAACCAAACAATTGACTTTTGTGAATTAAAAGGAACTGTATATATTGAAGAGTATCCAGATCAGGCAAATTTTTTTATATATGAAGAGGATTCGGAGGCATTTTCGGATCTTTTGATTTTTGAGACTGATAATGCATTATTTGCCACCGAACCAGGGGTCTGGTATTTTACCGACCAGAAAGGTTTTGCCGACTTTTCAGTATACTTTGTTGATTCTAAAGGTCATGCCGACTTTACGGTTTATTTTACATCGTTCGAATCTTTTGCAGGTTGTAACAACTGATGCCTCAATTATTTAAAGTATTGTCATTTGTATGTGAAGAAATCACCACTGATATTCTGGTTGCAGAATTATCTAATAATGGATTTGATTCATTTCTTATTACAGACAATGGGTTTGAGGCTTCTGTTTCTTTAAATGATTTCAACGAGGAACTCCTAATTGAAATTATAAACTCCTATTCCTTCCTGGGCCCTGTCACATACCATAGTGATGTAATCCAGGAAAAAAACTGGAATATTGAATGGGAGAAAAATTTCCGGCCCATAATAGTCAATGACCAGTGTGTGGTAAGGGCTTCTTTTCATAAGTTGGATAAAATATATCCTATTGAATTGATTATAAATCCGAAGATGGCTTTTGGGACCGGGCACCACGAAACCACCTATTTGATGATTCAAAATCAATTGAATACGGATCATAAAAACAAATGCGTTCTTGATGCCGGTTGTGGTACAGGTATCCTCTCTATCCTCGCAGAAAAGTTAGGGGCTGAAAAAATTACTGGATTTGATGTTGATCGTTGGGCATTTGAGAATGCATTAGAGAACGTCAGCTTAAATTATTGCAACAAAATTGAAATAATAGAAGGGAAAATAGAAAAAATATCAAAACAGTTTACTTATGATATTATACTTGCCAACATTAACCTCAATGTCATTATTGAAGATTTGAAATCCTATTATGAGATTTTATCTCCAGGAGGTTTATTGATCTTGAGTGGTTTCTTATTAATCGATCAGGAAGCTGTCATTGAGTGTACAAAATCTCTAGACCTTATACTCATTGAGAAGAATTTCAGAAATAAATGGTTATCAGTAATCGTTAAAAAGACCAGTAATTAATTTCAAATAAATTTGTAAGATTTTGATCCTGTTTCGTTATACTTATATGACTTCCTATTAATATAGGTGTAATCAGTCGTACGAAATTGATACATTGAAGTGGTATTATAAAATATCGATTCTAATAATACTCTGTGTTTTTGGCCTTAGTGCCAAGTCACAGGTACCCGACTCTATCCCGGTTCGTGAGGATATTGTTGGGGAAATAATTATTGATATCTACAGGACAAAAGTTAATTCAGCCATTGAAAAAGTGAATGAATTTGCTTCTGATTGGGATGGAGGCGGATTTTCTTCTTCCCAAAAACAAAAAATTGAAAGTATTTACGGGCATTTTAAAAACCGAAATATACCTGCCAATCCCAATTTAATCAATTTCATCAAGATGGTTTCCCTAGCAGGATCAAATGAACTTATCCAATTAAGTGCAATGGATGAAATATTGAATATGACGGATAAGGTAATGGAAAACGAATCCGGTGTTAGAATCAATAAATACTATCAGAATTTGAATACCTTTCTTAAACTAGGAGCAATCCATTATTCAAACGGGTATAAATTATTAGTTGAAAATATTGATATAACTTTTGACTATGTCGAATCTTCTGAACCCGTTTTCGAGGAAGTATTAGAGGAAGAAGTTATAGAAGAATATTCCGAAGAAGAGGGTATTGATGACTGGGAAATAAATGAAGCCAACAATGATAATTGGGCGGATGATTGGGATTCAAATGACAACTCCGGAGATAATTGGTCAAATGATTGGGATTCAAGTGATAACTTGGATGCGTCGAATGATGCTAACGGAGATATAGCAGATGATTGGACTGGCCAATCAGATGAAATTACTCTGGAGGATAAAATGCTGACAATTGATGCAATAGTTGAAACTACTTTGCCCCCTGAAAAAGGTCCAATAATAAGGTTTAAAAATGCAGATCTTGTATTCCTGACAAATTATGATTCCATCAAACTTCAATCTTCAAATGGATCCTTATTGCTATCTGAGGATCTGTTTCTTGGTGAGGGGGGTACATTTAACTGGAGTTCAACAGGTTTAAACAGCCAGGATGTTTATTGTAATCTGAACAATTATATAATTGACATAAACTATCCTGAATTTAAATCACCCAAATCGAACATGTATTATGAGGGAAAAATCACTGATCCAGTTGAAGGAACTTTTGAATATAAAAGTTTAAAGCGCAGACCGGGGAAACGTTCTGATTTTCCAAAATTTACATCCTACAGAAGTGATATTCCGGTATATTTTGAAGGGGATAAAAATGTGACTTATAAGGGCGGATTTTCAATGAGAGGAAATCATATATGGGGAAAATCATTTTTGGATGACAATTCAATCTTTGAAGGCCAGGATGAATTTGGTATACTCTTTAGGGCTATATCCAAGAATTTCCAATTGGGGGATACTTTGATAAGTGCTACTAATGCAAAATTTACAATTTATCAGGGAACAGATTCAGTTTATCATCCAAGTGTGAAATTAGATTATAATCCCTATAACAGACATTTGATGGTTTTCAGGGATAATGGCCCATATCGGATCACCCCATATAGTTCCACTTTTTTTAAGATCGACATAACAGCCGACATGATAAGTTGGGACCTGGATGAGGATACCCTGGATATTTCCATCGCCAGCGCTAAGAATATCATACCGGCTTATTTCGAATCGAAAGAATATTTTAATAAAAGTGATATGTCAAGTCTTTCCGGCATTTATGATTTTAATCCTTTGATGATGGCGGTATTTTATGCCCGCAAAACAAGGAAGAAGGAATTTTATGCTATTGATATGGCTCAGGCAATGAAACAAAATGAAAAAGCTGTGAGCGCAGCAATGGTTGGACTAATGCAAAATGATTTTATTAATTATAATCAGAATACGGGATTTGTTCAGGTGAAGGATAAAGCCTTTCATTATGTGGATGCTAACCGTTTTAAAACAGACTTCGATGACATGAAAATGAAATCGGTATCTCCCTCATTACCCAATGCCACTTTAAATCTCAAAGATAATTCTCTAACTATCCGGGGCATAGAAAAATTCTTTATCAGTGAGATCCTGGATGTCTTTATTATTCCGGAGAAGAAAGAGATTACTTTAAAGAGTAACAGGGACCTTGAGTTTAACGGGCAGATGTTTGCCGGGAATTTTGAATTTATTGGCCGAGATTTCCTTTTTGATTATGACAGCTTCCTGGTAGATCTGAATTATATTGACTCCATCAGGTTTTATATTGAAGATCCAGAGACCGGAATGAGGAGAAGGGTAGGAAATAAACTTGTTTCGGCCGACTCCACAGCTGATGAAGCCCTTGCTGGTCTTAGTGAGGATTTACAGCAATCAACCGGGAGACTTTATATCAACCGCCCAGAGAACAAATCCGGCCAAAGACACTATCCAAATTATCCTAAATTTCAGGCTGATAAAGGAGCTATTGTTTATTTTAATAGCCCGACTATCCTTAATGGAGCTTATGATGAATCGATATATTTTATAATTCCACCCTTCGAGATCGATAGCCTGAGCGATAGTGATCCGTCGGCGATTGGATTCAACGGTACTTTCGTAGCTGAAGGAATTTTACCCCCCTTCGAGGAAACACTGCATATACGCGACGATAATACCCTCGGATTTGAGCACAATATTGCTCCTGAAGGATATGAACTTTATGGAGGATCTGGAAGGATCTATAATAAACTAGCGATAAATCGACAGGGTTTAAAATCTGAGGGATATATTAAATATATGTCTACATCTATGAGCTCAGATAATTTTACTTTTTATCTTGACTCTTTAACAGGTGATGCCAGTGCATTTAATGTTGAGAAGGGCGAGTTCGACGGAGGCAGCTTTCCGGATGTACAAGTCGACAGTGTTAGGCTTAAATGGTTGCCATTGAAAGACAGCATGTATGTATGGAACCAGAATCTGCCTTTCACATTATACGACAATACAGCGACCCTAAATGGTTTGTTTACTGTAAGTGCCACAGGAGGATTTGGTAAAGGCACGCTGTTGACCCGGGGCGCTGAAGCAATTTCAGATGAGTTCTCATTTAATGAAACCAGGTTTGGAGCCAGGCATGCTACATTTACTATTAACTCTGATAATACGGAGAAACCAGCGCTGGCTGGCGATGATATAAAACTGGATTTTAACCTGGTTAACAATTATGCGGATATAGGACCTGAAATTGAAGGAGTGGCTGCAATAAATTTCCCATATGCACAATTTAAAACTTCCATTTCAAATGCACGATGGAATATGGATGAAAGAAAAGTAGAAATGCAGAAACCTCCGGAAGTTAACATTGAAAACTCCTATTTCTATTCGACCCGGGAAGATCTGGATTCTCTTGTCTTTAATGCAGCCAATGCTGTTTACGATATAGATAAATTAGAATTACTGGTATCTGGTATTCCTTATATTAATGTAGCTGACGCTAAAATAACACCCGAAAACAATGAAGTCCTGGTACTCGAAAATTCTAAAATAGGAACCCTGTATAATACTAATATCGTAATTGATACGCTTAATGAGTATCATCAGCTCTATAATGGTACGATCGATATCATTTCAAGAAATAAGTTTGAGGGACATGCAACCTATCGTTATGTGAATGCTGTTAATGATACCTTTGCCATCCAGATCGATGAGTTTTACCTTGTTGCGGAAAACAGCAAAAACAGGGATTCTGATTTACATACTCAAGCTACTGGTTACGTTTACGAAGATGATGGTGTGGTCATTTCTCCGGGTATGTCCTATAAAGGGGAAGCCATTATGTATGCACCGGATCCAGCTTTTAAATTAGATGGTTATGTCAAATTACAATATACTACGGGTGATTATGATGACATCTGGATAAAATACCAGAATAGTGGTGAATCTCAGGAAGTTATATTTGACTTTAATAATGCTGTAACTGAAGATGATACAGAGTTAACTGCCGGACTCTATTATGATGAGGATGACAGGTTGTACTATTCATTTGTAAGTCCAAAACGATCTTTCCTTGATAAAGCATTTTTCGTTCCACATGGTATGCTTTCTTATGATCCGGACTCTACAACATACCGTATTGAAGATTCCCTCAAGATAAGTGGTGACTCATATAACGGAAGGATATTTAATCTGAACGTCAATACAGGAGATATCCAGTTTGAAGGGCCGGTTGATCTTAATATATTAACCGAGGACCTTGAGGTTACCGGGGCGGCCATAGGTTTCGGGAACATTAATGAAGAAATCTACCAGTTGAATGGATTCTTCACCCTGGATTTTAAGATTCCTACTCAAGCAATGTCTTTAATCAGCCAGGAAATGATCGAAATTGTTGATGTTCTGGGACTTGAGATGGCTTACAGTGATGATCCCAATACACTTTATAAAGTATCAGAAATAATTGGTGAACGAGCAACCCTGGAATATGAACAACGATCCCTTCAAGAGTATATAAGCCTTTTGTCAATTTCTTCTAAATTATTAAAAACCCTGGTGCTTTCGGATGTAAATCTTAGATGGTCGAAAGAGGAAAAGGCCTGGTATAGCGTAGGAAAAATTGGTCTGGGAAATATATTACAGGATGATATCAACGCTTCGGTGGATGGCTTTCTTGAAATCAAGAAAAATGATAATGGAGATGTCATAAATCTATTTTTACAATTTTCACCCAGGACATGGTATTATTTCAATTTCGAGGATAATAGAATGATTACCTCTTCTTCAAATGAAGATTATCTTAACGAGATCGCAGATAAAACAAATGCTTCCAAAGCAAATTTTGGAGAATATTTTTTCCTGGATGGCGAATTGAGCGATGCCTTGAAATTTGTGGATAACTTCCGTCTTACATATTTTAACATAGACGAACCCTATGAAATAGAATTTGCTCCTTCTCAGGATATCCTACCTATATTTGAAGAGGATAAAGAAGAGGAAACAGATGATGGATTTACTATTCCGGAAGAAGTGGAAGAGGAAGAGGATGATGGGTTTTAATTGACTAATATTAAGCCAGCATATATATACTATCGCTGTTTGTTTTATTAATTTCAAAATGGTTTAACTTTATAAAGATAAATCATATTTGCATTGAGCCGTTTTATTATTTCCATTAAAGGCATTATTCGAATTATCCTGAGTTTTTTCATATTGCTGAATATCCAGGTGTATGGTAATGAGTTGGATACCGCAGCCCTAAATCTGGAATTTCAAAAATCAAAACTCTATATTCAAAATAATCAGATAGATTCAGCAATAGCAAGCCTGTCTAAGTTATCTGATGCTGCACAAAAAGCAAAGTATTGGGAACTTATGACAGCTTCAAGAATTCAGCTGGCGAGGATTTATGAGAAACAAGAGGATTTTGATAATACCCTAAAAAACTATTACACACTCATAAGAATACTTGGAAATAATGAAGTTATTGATCAACTGGCTATATCCTATTTTGCTTTAGGGGAAGATTATGCAAAATATAAAATCTATAAAAAGGCCATTGGATATTTTTCTCATGCAGGCACAAATTTTAAATCTTGTGGCAACGAAGCAAAACTTGTAGAATCGCTTACCAGACAAAGTGATTTATATATCATTCTGGAGAATTTTGAGATGGCAGACAGCACTACGAATGCTGCTGTCCAAATTCTAAGGAAAACTGGCACAGGAAAGGATATAATCCCTCATTTACAAAGATTGGTAGAGGTTTATGATAATCTGGGAGAAACCAACAAAATGCTGCGCACGAATCTTGAGATCCTGGATATATATAAACGCCAGGGGGACCACAAATCAGTTATTATGACACAAAATGATATAGCATATAATCATGCGACAAATGGTGATTATAATTTGGCACTATCCATTTTTTTGGAATCACTTGAAGCTAGTTCCCAGTTTGAACTCCCTGATTCTGTGAGGATAAATATCCTTACAAATATTGGGATCGCATATAGTGCCCTTGATCAGAATTCGATTTCAGTGGATACACTCTCGAAAGTTGAAGCATACTACCTCGAAAAACAGCAACCAGATAAATTAGCCAGGATCCAGAACCTTATAGCAGAAGTTTATTTGAAGCAGGCTAATATATCCAAAGCTTTAGATTATTCCAGGAAATCGGTTTATAACGGGGAATCAAGTGGAGATATTTCCATTCTCATGGACTGTTATAAAACATTGTCTGATATTTATCAGGAGTCGGATGATTTTAAAAATGGCCTCATATACTACGGATTGTATTCTGATTTGAAGGATTCGATTTCCAGTTTAAATACTGCCAGAAATATTGAATTAAACAGGCTGGAACAAAATGCTACTAATAGAGCAAGTCGTATGATCCTTATGGTTATGGATGAAGAGATTGAGGAACTTACTCTTGAAAACCTTAGAATCAAAATCGAAAGATATCTAAAAGAAATAGAGTTATATAAAACCGAAAAGGCCTTGGAAAAGGAGTCACAAAAGCGAAAACTATTGGCCTTGATATTTATCTTCCTTGCCTTTCTTTTGATTCTTATTGTTTTTGGATATTTCGCGAAGAAAAAGGACAACAAGATTTTAAAACAACAAAAAGAATCCATTCTCAATATCAACCAAGAACTTAAATCAAAAAATCAGGCCGTGGAATCCGCACTTGAAAAATTGAGAGTGACTCAGAGTAAACTTGTGGAATCAGAAAAAATGGCCTCTTTGGGACAATTAACTGCAGGAATAGCTCATGAAATAAACAATCCGATAAATTTCATAAGCTCTAATCTAAGTCCCTTAAAGTTAAACATTAAGGAGATCATGGAGATCCTGAACGAATACAGGAAATTGAATGATCCTGAATCGAAACCTTCAAGTCTTAAAAAAGCCAGACAACTGGAAGAAAAATACGATATTGAGTACCTGATAAAAGAACTAAACACAATATTAGATGGTATAAGTGATGGAGCTGAACGCACAAAAGAAATAGTATTGGGACTTAGAAATTTCAGCAGACTCGATAAACACAAACTACAGGAGGTAAAATTATCTGAAATGATTGATTCTTCACTGGTTTTATTAAGAAACCAGTATAAAGACCGAATTGAGATCACCAAATCATATGACTCGAATTTAACTTATGTGGAATGTTATCCCGGTCAATTGAGTCAGGTTCTAATGAACATCTTTAGCAATGCAATTCAGGCTATTGATGGCCACGGAACAATATCTGTAAAAACGGAATTATATAAAAAAGAAGCAGTAATTATTATTTCAGATACGGGAAAGGGCATTCCAAAAGATAAATTGGACAATATTTTTGATCCATTTTATACAACTAAGGAGGTAGGCCAAGGCACAGGATTAGGCCTATCCATATCTTATGGAATTATTCAGGAACACAATGGAAGGATTGATGTTGATAGTGAATTGGGAGTAGGTACCACTTTCAAAATCTCCTTACCTGTTAAGCAGGAAGAATAAATTCACTTATTGTTCTGAAAAAGTGTTTGTCAGTTGCGAAATCCCCCCTAAAATATATAATAGGATCAATCAGTTATAATGTGATCCTAAATATCTATTTTTACAATTAAGATGGATCAAAGATGGGTTATAAAAAATATACCGGAAAATGGAAAAGTTGAAGAACTTTCCAATGAAATTAATGTCAATCCGGTATTATCTTCCATATTGATCCAACGAGGTATTGATACATATAAAAAAGCCAAATATTACTTTCGCCCGTCTCTAAAAAGCCTGCACGATCCTTTTCTTATGGAAGATATGGATATTGCCATTGAAAGGCTCAACCGTGCAATACACAATGGAGAGAATATTCTGATATATGGGGATTATGATGTAGATGGAACAACATCCGTTGCATTAGTTTTCAGCTATCTGAAAAAGATATATTCAAATGTTCATTATTATATACCTGACCGGTATGGCGAGGGGTACGGAATTTCAAAGAAGGGAATTGAGTGGGCTGATAAAAATAACATTAACCTGATTATCAGCCTGGATTGTGGCATTAAGGCTGTTGAAATGACCAAGTTGGCCAATGTAAAGGGCATTGACCTGATTATCTGCGACCACCATCTTCCTGGCCCAACCTTACCTGAAGCATATGCCATTCTTGATCCGAAAAGAAAGGAATGCAGGTATCCTTATAAAGACCTTTCAGGTTGTGGCGTTGGATTTAAATTTCTTCAAGGATTTGCGATATATAATAAACTTGATGATTCTGAATTATTTGAGTATCTGGATTTCCTGGCAGTAAGTATTGCCTCTGATATCGTTCCAGTTAATGGGGAAAATCGGATTTTCTCTTATTTTGGTTTGGAAAAATTGAATAGTAATCCGAGGCCTGGGTTGAAGGCATTGATCGATGTTGCCGGTCTTAGGGGGAAAGTTACAATTTCAGGGATAGTTTTTGGTATAGGACCCAGAATTAATGCAGCAGGTAGAATGACCCATGCCGGTTTGGCTGTTGAGCTGCTAATTTCTGATTCATACAAGGAAGCTGAGCATACGGCCCTGGAAATTAACAGTAATAATATCGAACGGAGAAGCTTTGATTCAAATATTACTCAGGAAGCCCTGAAAATGATTGAAAATGATGAAAAGCTTAAAAATGCAAAGTCAACTGTTTTGTTTAAAAGTGACTGGCATAAAGGAGTGATTGGGATCGTAGCATCTAGGTGTATTGATAAATATTACCGGCCAACAATAATACTAACGAAGTCAAAAAATAAGGCAACAGGATCTGCCAGGTCAGTAGATGGTTTTGATGTTTATGAAGCCATCGCCCAATGTTCAGACCTTTTAGATCAATATGGAGGACATATGTATGCAGCAGGATTAACCATGGATGTTGATAAAATTGCTTCATTTCAGAAGAGGTTTGAAAAGATAGTTGAAGAAAAGATAACGGATGAACAATTAATACCACATTTAGATATTGATCAGGTAATATCAATTGATTTAGTCTCACCAAAATTCCTTGATATTCTTAAACAAATGGCCCCTTTTGGCCCGGCCAATTTACAACCCCTCTTCGTCTCTGAAAATCTATTTGTCACCAATCGCCCGCGAATACTGAAGGAAGAGCATTTAAAGTTTTATGTACATCAGGAGGGATCAGATACTGTATTTGAAACAATTGGTTTTGGATTAGCGCCATATTTTGAGTTAATTAACAGTGGTATGCGATTTAAAATGGCCTATGCAATTGAAGAGAACAATTATCTGGATCAAAACTCCATACAATTTATTGCTAAGGATATAAAATTTGACTAATGGGACTTGTATTAAGGGCTGATAACCTGGTTAAAAAATACAAAAGCAGGACTGTCGTAAATGATGTTACCTTGAGGGTAGAGCAAGGAGAGATAGTTGGACTTCTTGGACCCAATGGAGCAGGCAAAACCACATCTTTTTATATGATCGTTGGCTTGATAAAGCCTTTATCAGGAGAAATTTTTCTGGAAAAAGAGAATATAACTTCTTTGGCAATGTACAAAAGGGCCAAATTGGGAATTGGTTATCTCGCTCAGGAACCATCAGTTTTCAGGTCCCTGACTGTTGAGGAAAATCTGCTGGCCGTACTGGAACTTTCTAAAATGACCAAAAAGGAACAGTATAAAAAAATGGAAGCCTTGCTGGATGAATTCAGTCTTAACCATGTTAGAAAAAGCAAAGGAGTGGTTTTATCAGGTGGAGAAAGACGAAGAACAGAAATAGCAAGAGCCCTGGCTGTTGATCCAAAATTTGTATTATTGGATGAACCTTTTGCTGGTGTTGATCCTATTGCCGTAGAGGAAATTCAATCAATAGTTGCCAGGCTGAAACGGAAAAATATTGGCATACTTATAACTGACCATAACGTAAATGAAACCCTGTCAATAACAGATAGGGCTTATTTAATGTTTGAAGGTAAACTCTTAAAATCAGGTAGCGCGGAAGAACTTGCTGAAGACGAACAGGTGAGAAGAGTATATCTGGGCAAGCATTTTGAGCTGAAAAGAAAGATTTAGCAGAACTATGGAACTTATTAATTCAATTTTTTCATGGGTGATGCTAAAAAGAATGCATCAAATTGATCTCTTCCTTAAGTATCCCCTTGAGGTCCAGCAGGAAGTATTTGGAAATCTTATAAGTACTGCAAAAAATACAGTTTTTGGAAAAGAACATGATTTTGCAAATATTAAAACTCTAAGTGACTTCAGAAATAAAGTACCCGTAAGGAATTATGAAGTACTCTATCCTTATATTGAAAGAATACTTAACGGTGAACAACAGATATTGTGGCCATCAGAAGTTAACTGGTTTGCCAAATCATCAGGTACTACCAACAGCAGTAGCAAGTATATACCAGTAACCAGTGAGGCTCTTGAAGACTGTCATTTTAAGGGTGGGAAGGATATGATTTCAATTTATGTGAATAATTATCCTGACTCAAAGATCTATGCCGGGAAAGGATTGGTCATAGGAGGTAGCCACCAAATCAACCAGTTTGATAAAAGTTCGAAATCTTATTATGGAGATGTATCTGCTGTAATTATTAAAAACCTACCATTTTGGTCCCAATTAAGAAAAACGCCACCTCTTGATATCGCACTAATGAGTGATTGGGAAGAGAAAATTGAGAAAATGGCGGAAATTACTTCTGAAGAAAATGTAACGAGCATCTATGGCGTTCCAACCTGGACTGTCGTATTAATTAAAAGGATTCTTGATTTGAAGAAAGCAGACAATATTCTTGATGTTTGGCCCAATCTTCAGTTGTTTGTTCATGGAGCTGTTTCCTTTCTTCCGTATAAAAAATTATTTAAAGAATTGATCCCATCGGATGATATGCGGTATATGGAAACATATAATGCATCAGAAGGCTTTTTCGGTATTCAGGATAAAAAAAGATCAGATGAACTATTGCTGATGCTAGACTATGGAATTTTTTATGAATTCATTCCATTTGAAGATATCAGCAAGGATGACCCTAAAGTAATAGGACTGGAGGAAGTGGAGATTGGGAAAAACTACGCTATGGTAATATCCACCAATGCAGGATTATGGCGGTATAAAATTGGAGACACTGTCAGGTTTACCTCAAAATACCCATTCAGGATTAAGATATCTGGTCGCACCAAGCACTTTATCAATGCATTTGGTGAAGAACTAATAATTGAGAATGCAGAAAAAGCCATAGCAAACGCCTGTGCTAAAACGGGGGCTATCATTGGAGATTATACAGCAGGGCCCAGGTATTTCGGACAAAGTGAAAAGGGAGGACACGAGTGGATTGTTGAATTCAAGAAGTTACCTGACAATCCTGATAAATTTGGTGAAGTATTAGACAGGACTTTAAGGCGGATCAATAGTGATTATGATGCAAAGAGGTATAAAAATATAGCTCTGGATAAACCCCTAATTCATGCTGTAGAAGATGGTACTTTTTATTATTGGATGAAAAAAAGAGGCAAACTGGGTGGGCAAAATAAGGTTCCAAGGCTGGCGAATACAAGGGTATATCTTGATGATATCCTGCCATTAATTAAATAGTGGATTAAATAGTGAGCCCTTGAAAATACATGGACTTGATATAGCGCAACTGTAATATTAAAAAAATACTTCCTTTAAAATTAAATAGAAAATCCCGCCAGTCTGATCTGACACAGACAAAGACGGGATCTTTTTTAAAATTCCTTATAGATTAGTTTATTTCTCTGCTTCTTCTGCCAGATGTTCCTGATATAATTTCTGCTGAATATCAGGTGGTACAGGGGAATATTCTGAGAATCTGGCTTTAAAGCTTGCTTTGCCCTGTGTAAGAGATCTTAGTGTAGTTGTATATTTATACATCTCTGCTAAAGGAGTCTTTGCCTTAATTACCTGATAATTGTTAACTGCATCCATTCCCATAATAATGGACCTTCTTGATTGAAGGTCGGTCATAACATCTCCCATAAGGTCTTCAGGTACCATTACTTCAACATCATATATTGGTTCGAGGATCTTAGGATTTGCCGCCACAAAGGCAGTTTTAAAAGCCTGAGCTCCTGCTATCTTAAAAGAAATATCATTTGAGTCAACTGGGTGCATCTTACCGTCATACACAAATACTCTAACATCACGCACATAAGATCCAGTCAGAGGGCCTTCTTCCATTTTTTCCATAACCCCTTTGAGTATAGATGGAATAAACCTTTGATCAATTACACCACCTACAATACAATTGTAAAATACGAGCTTTCCTCCACCTTCCAGAGCAATTTCTTCCTTTTTCCTCAGGTTCAAATCCGTTGGCTCTGGTGCTCCTTCATAATAAGGATCAATCCGCATAAATACTTCGCCAAATTGACCTGCTCCACCCGATTGTTTTTTGTGTCGGTAACTTGCATCAGCTCTCTTCTGAATGGTTTCACGATAAGGGATCCTTGGCTTAAATGTTTCAGCTTCTACTCCATAGATCTTCTTAAGTTTCCAGTCTGTAACTGCGAGATGCAATTCTCCCTGGCCTGACCATATCAATTGTTTTAATTCTCGTGAAAACTGGATAATAGAAGTTGGATCTTCCTGGTTTATCTCCCTTAAAGCCTCACTCAATTTCTCTTCATCATTTTTATCAATTGCACGTATGGCAGTCTGAATTCTAGGTTCTGGAAACTCCATGGGTTGGTATTCAACCTTAAATTCTTTAACATGTAAAGTGTTATTGGTATTTGTGTCTTTTAGCTTTACAGTAGCACCAATATCACCAGCAACAAGTTTATCCACGTTGGTCCTATTTTTGCCATCCATTATAAACAACTGATTGATCTTTTCAGAAGTGCTTGTAGTTGTATTGTAAAGCTCAGAGCCTATTTTCAATTCTCCCGTACAAACTTTAAAGAAAGTAACTTTACCCAGGTATGGCTCATTAATTGTTTTAAAAACAAAGAGAGAGGTTTTTGCTTTAGGATCGCACTGAATTTCTTTTCCATCAACTGTTTTTTCCGGTTTTCCCTCCAAAGCTGAAGGGGCTACATTATCGATAAAGCCCATCAGACGACCACTACCCATATTTTGTTTTGCCGAAAGGCAGAATATCGGAAATACTTCCTGACGAAGCATACCTATTTTCAATCCTTTTCTTAATTCGTTTTCATCAAGGGAGCCCTTCTCAAAATATAGTTCCATGAGGGCTTCGTCATTTTCAGCAGCTTTCTCAACAAGTTCGTTATGCAATTCCTCTGCCTTATTCTTCTCTTCATCCGGGATTGGTAATTTCTCTGGTTTTCCTCCTTCGGCAGGGAATTTGTAATAAGTCATCTTAAGCAGGTCGATGATGCCATTAAATCCTTCCCCCGGATTAACCGGGTATTGCATTTGTACAACGGCAGAACCAAACCTGTTTTTTATGGACTCAACTGCCAAATCAAAATTTGCTTTTGGATGGTCAAGTTGATTAAGTCCAAAAATCACAGGTTTTTCAAATTTTTCTACATAATTCCAGATCAATTCAGTGTTTACTTCTACGCCATACTGAGAATTAATGACCATCAGACATGTATCGGCCACACGAAGGGATGATACAATTTCTCCCATAAAATCATCAAGGCCCGGAGTATCTATCAAATTGATTTTAAAATCCCTCCATTCACTATGCAATGATGTGGCATATACTGAATTGCCACGTTCATGCTCTATCTCATGATAATCGGATATTGTGTTTTTATCTTCTACTGTGCCACGGCGGGTAACCATGCCAGATTCAAATAACATAGTTTCGGCCAGTGTCGTTTTACCTGATTTGGCACTCCCTAGAAGTACTACATTCTTAATGTGCTTGTCATCATAAACTTTCATATCTTTCCATTTTGAGTTAAAAAAATGAGGAGAGCAGGAAGGACTTCCCCATCCCATTAGGGGTGGTAAAAATAGTCCTAAAACGTGAAAAAAGCAAAGCTGATTGATATAAGTGGAAGCTTCGCGTAATCAACTGATTATCAATTGATTATACGCGGATTTAAAAAAACATTTAAAAGATTACCAATCCTTTAATTAAATTTCAAAACCCGGATTAACAGGCAGGTTGAAAATATCCGATTTAGAATAGTCAGCTTACCTTGTAAAGAATTTTTTCAGATAATTGTCTATAAATATCAGGAACCATCCTCCCAGAATAAGGGTGATCAATAATTTGGAAATATTACCATCAAGAACAAAGTATTTACTTATCGTTGGCAATTCAAATTTTGGCAATTGATATCCACCAGATTCCAGACTAGCAGGGATCAGGAGAGCAACTATAATAAGTACAAGGTAAATGAAGATAATGGACCTTAATCCCCATTTTGATTTCATCGGTTTTGTTTTGAGTTTGGCTTCCTGATTGCTTACACCAAGCTTTCCCATTACATTTTCCGTAAAGTTCGGTGATGGATTCTCCATAAATCCATCGTTTACGGTTTTCCGGATAAAACGATCAATTTTTTCTTCCTTCATAATACGTCTTCCATTTTTATTCCCATAACATGTGACAAACCATTGTAAAGCTTTTTTCTTGCTCTGTGTACCTTTACTTTAATATAATTTGCTTCTAATCCAGTAATGCTGGATACTTCCGCAATAGAGTTTTCCTCAAAATAGTAAAGTGAAATTAGTAAATTTTCTTCCTCACTAAGGCTCACCATTGCTTTTTTTAATATTTTTTTTCGATCTATTCGGTTAAGACTTTCAAGGCCATCTGAAATATGTGAATGATTGACTGAATCCACAACGTTGTCATCAAGATCTTGTTTAAAGATTTTCTTATTCCTTGTTTTGCTTATCGCATGGTTAAATGTTATCCGGTATAACCAGGTCGAAAATTTGCTTTCGTATTTAAATCCTTCAATTGACTTAAAAGCCTTAATAAAACTATCTTGTGCCACTTCTTCTGCATCTTCCCGGTTTTTTACAATCCGGATACATATATTAAAAACAAAGGCTTTATATTTATCTACAATGAAATTGCAAGCATTATAATCACCATTCTTTATTTTCTCAATAACAATGTTTTCAATCTCAGCCTTCATTCAATAGTTTTGACGACAAAAAGTGTTTTGCGGTTACAATTTAAGAAAAAATGTAACCGGATCATAAAGGTTTGCGTCCAACCTATACAATACAAAAAATGTTAAACTTTAAACTAAAAGAAAATGGTTGGAATCTTAGTGCCCATAGCATTATTTGCCACTATATTTGGTATAGTCTGGATAGCCATAAGTGCTAAAAACAAAGAAAGACTTGCTTTGATTGAAAAAAACCTTGATGCAAGTATTTTTAAACAGGAAGGCCAGAGCCACTGGAGGTATGGTGCGCTGAAAATTGGTCTTTTAGCCCTTGGAATTGGAATTGGTGTGGTTGTGGGCAATATCCTGGATGTAAATGGTATAATGGATGAAGAAGTGGCATATTCTGCCACGATATTAATATTCGGTGGTCTGGGACTGTTATCCTATTATAAATTGATGGGTAAAATAAAGCCGGAGAAAGAAGATTAGGGATATATTTCCCTGAAGAAATCCCGCTCTCGGCGGGATTTTTTGTTTTTTTATACTTTATTAAGATATCCTTAAATTTTTATAGAGATGAAGTATAAAAAAACAATTGTTAAAACCAGTATATTTTTTCTATTGATTCTTCTGAGCATGCCACAAAAGGGAGAATCCCAGGAACTTGGCATGTCGTTTTCATTTTTTTTTCCAAGGAATGGGTATTTCTCGAACCCGGTGAGTCCTTTTTCCCTGAGAGGTATTGGTGTTCATCCTACCAACTGGTTATCTATTGAATCCGGATTCTCACTATACAGAATGTCAGGTATGAATGTAATTAATCTGCCCTTTGAAACCAAAGAACCATTAATGGGGCCTTTTTTTTCAATCATGGTGCCGCTACAGGCTGTTTTTGAGATACAGGCAGGGAATGTAACCTTAAGGGCAAAAGGTGGAGGATTTGGGTACTATAATTTTGATACAAGAATAAATTATGGTAATATGGACAGGGCCATGAGAGACTTTTATCAACTCGATGTAGTTAACTCGGATCTGAAGTACGATAATAAAATTGGTTTTGGATATTTAGTAGGCGGGGAAATAATTTTCTATTTTGCTGACAAATTTGGAATTAATTTTGAAGTAAATTACCTGGCCGGGGGATCGGATCTGAATTACCGGGGATATATGACAGGAGGGACTTCTACTGATACGATCGAAACACAATATGTAGAGTATAAAGATGCCCGACTGGATTTTACCGGTTGGGAAATAACAATTGGGGTTCTTTTTGATACTAAAAGATAATTTACATGAATTTCAGAATAGGTTTTGGATACGATGTGCACCAATTATCTGAAGGGTATGACCTTATCCTTGGAGGCATCAATATCCCTCATACAAAAGGATCAGTAGGACACTCGGATGCTGATGTGTTAATCCATGTGATATGCGATGCCCTTTTAGGCGCGGCCAATTTAAGGGATATTGGTTATCACTTTCCAGATACAGATCCAAAATACAAGAATATTGACAGTAAAAAGCTTCTCATTCAGGTAGTAAATCTCCTTCATGAAAAAGGTTATTCTGTAGGGAATATTGATTCAACGGTTTGTTTGCAGGAACCTAAGATTAAATCACATATACCAGATATGATTAAATGCCTGTCAGAAACCATGAAAATTGAAGAGGAGAATATTTCAGTTAAAGCCACGACTACGGAAAGGATGGGATTTACCGGAAGAGAAGAAGGAATAGAAGCATATGCTGTCGTATTAATCTATAAAAACTGATCAGCAACCGAACATGAAACTTCTGGTAACCAATGACGGTTCACACACATTGATGGTTGAAGAACTGAATGAAACCTATCATTCTCGTCATGGTGCAATACAGGAATCCAAACATGTATTTATTAAAAATGGGTTCCGGCATATCCTGGGAAAGCATCCGGGAGAGCTTATTCGGATTTTTGAACTGGGCCTGGGGACGGGATTAAATGCCCTTCTTACAGCTTTGGAATCAGAGAAGCTGGCAGTGCCAGTAGAATACACCAGTATTGAACCATTTCCAATCCCTGAGAAAATTATTGATCAACTGAATTATCATAAGTTAATAAAAAATCCATCTGTAAAAGATTACTTTGATCGTATTCATTCTTTGCCATGGGATAAATTGAACAACATACATCCATTCTTCAAATTCCGGAAAATTCATTCTGCCGTACAGGAGTATTCTTGTGATGAAAAATATTTTCAGCTGGTATATTATGATGCCTTCGCACCTAACAAGCAACCCGAGATGTGGCACAAGGATATTCTACAAAAGGTCTATGATTTTTTAGGAGAGAAATCGATTTTTGTCACGTATTGTGCCCAGGGACAGGTAAAGCGAGATCTTAGATCTTCAGGATTCAAAGTACTTACATTACAGGGCCCTCCCGGGAAAAAAGAAATGATCATAGGCGAAAAAGATTAATCCTCAATGATAACGTTGAATCTTAGATCAAATGGATCAAGCAATTTCTTAATGTTATTTAAAAATTCAGGATTATTAATGGCAAAGTTTAGAAAATTATCGCTTCTTTCCTGAAGACTTCCTTGAGGGAATAATTTGTCTTTCAGATTTTGAATTTGATTTAAAGCGACTGATTGTTTTTGCTCTTCTGATTTTTTGAATCTTTTACCAATGTTATCAAGACTTTTCATGGCCTTGGTTTTTTCTGCCTGGACAAAACCTTCAAGACTCTGATCAACGGCTTTTGATTTATTTCGGACAGAATCAAATAATTCTTCCATAATCTTCAATTCACTTTCAAGTCCAATGATATATTCCCCATTGTCTTCCATGTACTTATTTTTCAATTCGCTGGCTGACTTAAAAATATCCTCAGTCCGGATCATGAGTTTCTGCATCTTTTTAAATAATCCTTTGTTGATGATTAAGGCAAAACTCCTTGGCAATAGGATTGGGAATTGTGTATTGAAATGATCAAACATATCCTTTAATTGCAGCCAATAGGCGATCTCAGCCGGACCACCAACGTATGCAATATTAGGCAATATGATTTCCTGGTAAAGAGGTCTTAATATTACATTTGGACTGAATCTTTCAGGATTTGATTCTATTTCCTTCAAAATTTCATTTTCGCTAAACACAATATCGGTATCAATAACCTTATAAATACCTCCTTCTTTAGTGATCCGATTTCGCAAATTTCCTGACAGGTAAAAAAGATTTATTGCCCTGGGGTATACCTGGGTTTTATAACCTTCTTTTGCCAGCTTAGCTGAAGTAGATTCAACCAGGTCATTTGCATGATGATCTAGCAGGTCATCTCTTAGAATGTGTTTGATTTGTGATTTAAGAGAGGGATCATCTGCGTCAATAACGACCAGTCCATAATCTCCAAAAAGCTCATTTACGTAATACCTAACTGATTCAGCAAGTGTTCCATGTTCAAGATAAGCTTTTTCGAAAATCTCGGATCTTTCCGGGAGGGCATCCAGAACGTTTTTCAGGCTTTGAGGGACCATTCGTCCAACAGGGCCCTTTTGATCTGTTTCCCAGGTGTATTCTTTGCTAAATAATGAAAAGGATCTGATTTCATCTATATCATGATCTTCAGAAGCCATCCAGTAAACCGGAACAAAATGTTTGTCAGGATACTCTTTGTTAAGAATTTCACAAGCGTTTATTACGGCAAGAATTTTATATACAAAATATAAGGGGCCGGTAAATATATTTAACTGGTGACCTGTAGTAATAGTGTATGTATTATTGTCTTTTAACTTGGCAATATTCGAAGCTGTTGCCCGACTTATTATGAAACCCGAATATTGTCGATTTAAAGTATCATGCAATATCTCACGATTTGAATCAGCGAAATTCCTCTTTTCAATTTTTGCCTTAATAGATCTCTTATTGGAGGGTAGATCATAAAAAGGTTTTAAAGAAGGATCCTGATTTATATAATCTATAAAAATGTTTGAGAAAGCATTTGTTTCCTTAATATTAATTTGTTCGCAGTGCATTTTATAAGGATTTATAATGTTGAATTATTCACAGGATCGCCGATCAGATCAAATGGCAGGGCATCATTTATCTTGATATTTGCAAAATCGCCCAAACGCAAGTAGTTTTTTGAAGCATTGATTATTACTTCATTATCCACCTCAGGTGAATCAAATTCTGTTCTACCGATATAGTAGTTATTTTCTTTGCGGTCGATTAATACTTTTAATGAGTTGCCTATTAATGAATTATTGAAGTCCTGGGATATTTCCTCCTGAACTTGCATAACCAGATCTGCACGTTTCTTTTTTTCTTTGGCTGAAATCGAGTCATCAAGTTTATAGGAAGCGGTATCCTCTTCATGTGAATATGTGAAAACACCCAATCTTTCAAACTTCATTTTCTCTATAAAATCAAGTAGTTTGTCGAATTCTTTTGGTGTCTCACCTGGATGACCGACCATCATGGTTGTTCGGATTGCAATTCCTGGGACTTTATCTCTAATTTTATTAATTAGCTTTTCGGAGCCCTTCCTGTTAATTCCCCGTTTCATTAATTTTAATACTTTTGAAGATGCATGCTGAAGAGGTATGTCAATGTAATTACATATATTCTCCTTTTCTCTGATAACGCTGAGAACATCCTCCGGAAATCCAGAAGGAAAAGCATAGTGTAACCTGATCCAGTCTATGCCATTAACATCGGACAGGTGACTTAAAAGTTCGGCCAGCTTTCTGGATTTATATATGTCAAGCCCATAGTATGTAGAATCCTGGGCAATCAACAAAAGTTCTTTCACTCCATTTTTTGCATGGTTTTCGGCCTCATGCAGCAATTCTTCCATAGGTCTGGAAATATGTTTACCTCTCATAAGAGGAATGGCACAAAAAGCACATGGTCTGTCACAACCTTCTGAGATTTTCATGTAGGCATAATGTTGGGCGGTAGTGGTTAATCTTTCTCCTACCAGTTCCTGTTTATAGTTGGCATTAAACCGTTTCAGCAAGGCAGGAAGTTCCCTGGTTCCAAAGAACGCATCAACCTGAGGAATTTCCTTTTCTAATTCAGATTTATATCTTTCTGAGAGACATCCGGTTATATAAAGTTTTGATATTTCTCCACTTTCTTTGGCATCAGCAAATCTTAAAATGGTATCTATTGACTCCTGTTTTGCATTATCAATGAATCCACAGGTATTAATCACAACAACATCTGGCCTCATTCCATGGGCTTCATGGTATGCATCAATCTTATTGCCTTTTAACTGAGTGATTAGAATTTCTGAATCAACCAGGTTTTTAGCACACCCCATGGTGATTACATTAACCTTTAGCTTTCTATTTCCTTTTGTCTTCAAATTTAAAAATTGAATTAATGTGTAAAAATAAACAAAAGGGTCATCTGATTGCCTTAATTTAGTTACTTATATATGCATTCAGGTTTTTATTAAATATTTTTGATCCTGAATTTTATACTTGACGGTTATTTGAAATACATTTATAAATTAACTTTCTATTCCTTAATTTGTTTATATGTGCTTGCTGCATGTGAAACAACTGACTGTATTACATTCAATACCAGGTTTGTAATATTGAATTTTCTAGATTCAGCCACCGGAGATAGTAAAAGTCGGGAATTTGATCTCATTGCTGCACAAAAATCACAAGTGATCTTTTATAGTGATACAAGCTTGAGCACATATTTATTGCCAGTAAATACTGAAGAAGAACGAACCCTTTTTCTTTTTTTAAATCCGGATCAATCAGTAGATACTCTGGAAGTGAGCTATGACAAATCAGTGAGTCTGATTTCAAAGGATTGCGGATATGATCTTGAATTTAAAAACATTGGTATAATACAAACAACCTTTGATAGTGCTGTATCATTAGAAAATGAACTTAGCAGGTTAAATGAAGAAAATATCAATATATTCTTTTAGTATATTAATTGCTTTGGTTTGCTCCGTTTCTGTTTTTGCCCAGAAGGGAACTGTTATGCCATCGGCGGTAAGGATAGGTACTGATCTTGGATATATTGGTGTAACTCTTTTTGACCCTGACAAACAGCTATTTGAAATAAATGCAGATATTGACCTTTACAAGTTTTTCATAACTGCAGACTATGGAATATCGAGTTGGGAGTTTAGCCATCAAAATTTTGCTTATGATAACAATGGTTATTATTTCAAGGCAGGTATTGACTACAACCTTCTTGCAAGGGATCCTGATTTAAATGTTATTTACTTTGGCTTTAAATATGCTAATAGTTCTTTTGATGAAAATTTTAATTATTCATTAATTGATCCTTTCTTTTATGATTATGCTGAACAGATAAGTAAACCTGGCATGAGTGCCCATTGGTATGAAGCAAATTTTGGCATGAAGATCCGGGTGTGGAAAGATCTATATTTAGGATGGGCAGGTCGAATAAAATTTGCCAAGAAGGTTTCATCAAATGAGTCCTCATTCAATACATATTTTATTCCTGGATACGGCAAGGCCAATTCTGACAGTCAATGGGGCTTCAATTACCAGATCTTTTATCGAATTCCTTTTAGAGAAAAACCTCCCTATAAGCCCAAGAAAATTAAAGAAAAAGTGGAAAGGGACACAGAATCTCAACCGATTAATAATCAGCAGAATGAATTTAATTTTAACTGATATTCTAAAAACTTCCTAACAAGATCAGTCGGAGCTGAAAAGGGAATCAACAAATTCATATTTATTAAAAACCTGTAAGTCTTCGACCTTTTCGCCAATTCCAATGTATTTTACAGGGATTTTGAATTCATCAGATATGCCTATTACAACCCCACCCTTAGCAGTGCCATCTAATTTCGTTATAGCAATTGAATTGACATCAGTTGCTTTTGTAAACTCCCGTGCCTGAATAAATGCATTTTGTCCAGTACTACCGTCAAGAATTAGCAGAACTTCCTGGGGTGCTTCTGCTATGAATTTCTGTACAACCCGTTTAATTTTGGCTAATTCGTTCATTAAGTTAACCTTGGTATGCAAACGGCCTGCAGTATCGATAATAACCACATCAGCATCTTTTTCGACACCTTTTTTTACAGCTTCAAAAGCAACCGCTCCTGGATCAGTATTCATTCCATGTGAAACGACATCAACCCCCACTCTTTCTCCCCATCTTATTAATTGATCGACGGCAGCAGCCCGGAACGTATCAGCTGCCCCTAATATCACTTTTTTGCCTTCCTTTTTATATTGTGCAGCTAATTTTCCAATGGTCGTGGTTTTGCCTACACCGTTTACACCGACTACCAGAATTACATAGGGTTTGCTGTCCTGTGGAATCTCAAAATCAGTTACATCTTCTGTCTTATTTTCGGATAGAAGCGAAGCTATTTCTTCCTTTAAAATTATATTAAGCTCATCTACATTTAAGTATTTATCCCTTGCTACCCTTTCTTCTATCCGCTTAATAATTTTTATTGTTGTATCTACACCTACATCAGAAGTTATTAAAATTTCTTCAAGTTCATCGAGAACCTCATCATCAACCTTTGATTTTCCTGCTACTGCTTTGCCAATTTTCTGAAAAAAATTGGTTTTTGTTTTTTCAAGTCCTTTATCAAGGGATTCCTTTTTGTCTTTAGATAGAAAATTAAACAGGGCCATGGAATAGAATTTAACCTGAAAAATAATAAAAAAGTCCCACAAAGCGGGACTACAATCAGATGATATTTAATATTTTAAATTATTTAGAAGAAAGCACTTCCTGTACCATATCAACCGGTACCATTTCTTCCTTAAAAGAGTAAGCCCCTGTTTTTGGAGATCTAACAGTCTTTATAATTTTAGCATATTCTTTACCCTTTTTAAGGGTAGCAACTACTTTCTTTGCCATAATTATTTAATTTCTTTGTGAACAGTATATTTCTTAAGGATCGGATTATATTTTTTTAACTCCAGCCTTTCAGGTGTATTTTTCCTGTTTTTTGTAGTTATATATCTAGATGTACCAGGCATTCCAGAATTTTTATGTTCTGTACATTCTAAAATTACCTGAACTCTGTTACCTTTTTTAGCCATTATTACTATTATTTATTTCAATACAAGAGTACCTTTCTCAGCTGCCTTTTTTAGTACAGCGGATAAGCCATTTTTGTTTATTGTTCTAAGGGTAGAGACAGATACTTTTAAAGTAATCCATCGGTCTTCCTCAGCTAAATAAAAGCGTTTCTTTTGCAGATTCGGATAGAATTTACGCTTTGTCTTAATATTAGAGTGTGAAACATTGTTTCCAACCCTAGGCCTTTTTCCTGATACCTGACAAACTTTTGACATCTTTCTATAGATTGCTTTTAAATTGGTCTGCAAAGGTGAGTCTTTTTTTATAAAAATCAAAACAATTAAAAATATAAATAGTATATCTCAAAATACATAAAATGTTTGATTCTAAGCCTATTTCTTATTTTAAAACCAGATATCCTAGTAATGATTTTCTTAATTTTGTTATATTTTTAAATTAGCTCTTACATTTATCACTTAAAAGTGTTGACAATGGAAAAAAGTATTAAATCAAGCCTTGAAGGGATCCATCTTGAAAATGAATATGGTGCCCATAATTATCATCCGATACCCGTAGTCATCTCCAGAGGAGAAGGCGTATATGTCTGGGATGTTGAGGGAAAGCGATATTATGATTTTCTGTCATCCTACAGCGCTGTAAATCAGGGGCATTGTCATCCAAGGATCGTCGATACACTTATAAGTCAGGCAAGGAAACTCACACTAACTTCCCGGGCATTCTATAATGATGTGCTGGGAATATACGAGAAGTATGTAACAGAATATTTTGGTTATGAAAGGGTATTGCCCATGAACACCGGTGCAGAGGCCGTTGAGACAGCAATAAAAATCTGTAGAAAATGGGCATATGAGAAGAAAGGGATTAAGGAAAGTCAAGCGAGTATTATAGTTTGTGACAATAACTTTCATGGCAGAACGACCACTATCATTTCTTTTTCAAATGATCCTGAAGCCCATAATCATTTCGGTCCTTATACCCCGGGTTTTAAGCGTATCCCATATAACAGCATAGAATCACTTAAGGAAGTGATAGGGGAGGAATCAGTAGCTGGATTTCTTGTGGAACCCATTCAGGGAGAAGCAGGGGTGATTGTTCCCTCCGATGATTTTATTAGGGAGACATACAGGTTATGCAAAGAAAATAATGTTTTATTTATTGCTGATGAAATTCAAACTGGATTGGCCAGAACCGGCAGTTTGCTGGCTATGTGTGGAAATTGTACTTGTAAGGGAGATTGCGAGAGGCAAGACACCTATCTGAAACCGGATATTCTCATCCTTGGAAAGGCCCTTTCCGGTGGAATGTACCCTGTATCTGCTGTACTTGCTGATAAGGAAATAATGGATGTTATCAAACCTGGTCAGCATGGCTCCACCTATGGGGGTAATCCGCTTGGGAGCATGGTGGCCATAGAGGCTCTCGAAATTCTCAGAAAAGAGAAGCTGGCTCAAAATGCCAGAAAACTAGGTGAGCTCTTCAGGGAGAGGATGAATACACTTGTAGAAAAAAGTGATCTTGTAAAATTGATTCGGGGTCGTGGGCTATTAAATGCAATTGAAATATATGATGCCCCAGAAAGTGAAACCGCATGGAATTTGTGCCTTAAACTTAAAGATAATGGTTTACTCGCAAAGCCAACCCATGGTAATATCATACGGTTTGCCCCTCCTCTGGTTATGACTGAAGAGCAATTATTTGAATGTTGTGATATCATTGAAAAGACGATCTTAACTTATTAAATTGTTGAAATATTTTTTATTAGCTATCGTTGAGTATGTGAATATGAAGAGGTATTTGCCATATTATTTTTTGTTATTTTTATTGTTCGGAAAAAACTTCCTTTTTGCACAGGAAGGGCAGACTGGAGCAGAGCCCATAGAGTTCATTATTGAGCGATCTCAACCCCTGACTATTGATTTAGAAGAGGAAGAGGAGGATGAAGATGCAAGAAAAAAGAAAAAACCTAAGAAAAACGTCTATTACGGTATTAAAACAAAAAAAGGTTATACACGTGTAGGATATGGGGATAATACAACCGTAGAGATTTTTCATTATTTAAAAGAATGGGTAGAGCCGGACAGCTATGTTCCTGATATTTACTGGTTTGATTTTCGCAGAAAGAAAATTCGTAATACCGGAACCATCGATAAAAAATATGGCAGGATCCTGCATGGCCCTTATACAAAAATTCGTGGTGGGCAATTGATAGAGGAAGGTATTTATTATGTTGGGACAAAGCATGGAAGATGGATAAAGCTGGATAAAAATGATGTGCTTGTTGAAAAGAGAAAATTTTATAGAGGTTGGCCGAAAGAATCATTGGTCAAGTTTTACGATGATGATCGAAAGAAACTAAAGGAAGTAATACCCGTAGTATATGGCGAAGTTGAAGGGGACTATTATTTTTTTCATGAAAATGGCGAAGTAGCGGTAAAGGGTCAGTTTAAATATGGGGAGAAAATTGGGCGATGGACTGAATATTTTGATATAAAATTGCGCGCCAAAAAACAGATTCAATATAAAAGCGATCCTTATGAGGAACGCTTTAGCCCATATGTTTTCCGGGAATGGAATAGAAGGGGGCAACTATTGTATCAAAATGCCCTGAACACCAAAAACTAAAAACACATTAATTCGGGATATAAGGTTTTAAAAATCTACTAATTCCATCTCAAATACCTTCTCGATATTTCGTTTTACTTTTTCTTCGACATTTGAGATTTCAACATTGCGATTTAATTCTTTCGATAAAGAAGTGACTGCTTTATCATCGATACCACAGGGGACAATATAATTAAAGAAATCAAGGTTGGTATTAACATTCAAAGCGAAACCATGCATGGTTACCCATCGGCTGGTTTTTACGCCTATTGCACATATTTTTCTTGCCTTTGCTTTGTTATCGATATCAAGCCATACCCCGGTTAGTCCGGGTATTCTTCCAGCATTGATTCCAAATTCCTGTAACGTAAGGATAATCGCTTCTTCGAGAAAACGAAGGTATTTGTGTATGTCTGTTGTAAAATTATCGAGGTCAATTATAGGATACCCGACTATCTGTCCTGGTCCATGATAAGTAATATCACCCCCTCTGTTTATGTGATAGAAGGATGCTCCTCTTTTTTTCAGTTCACCTTCATTTATAAGCAGGTTGTTAGGGTCTCCGCTTTTCCCTAACGTGTAAACATGCGGATGTTGACATAACAGGAGATAATTTGGCGTTAAGGATTTATCGCCATATTGCCTCTCCCGGTTCTGAAGCTTCTCCTGGATTATTTCATTAAATATTTTCTCCTGGTAGTCCCAGGCTTCTTTATAATCAATCAGGCCTAAATTTTGATAGTAGACTTTATTGTTTTTTTTATATTTCAAATTAACCTTTCGTAATATAGGTTTCCAATAATTTAATTTGATCGTTGGGAATCAAAAAATATTGATTTAATTCAGCAGGCATTAATAATACCTCACCCATACCTATACGTGTTCTGGTATCTTCATGTTCAATATGACCTTCACCTTCAAGACAAATGTATATTACAAAGGAATCCAAGCTTTTTATATCCCGATATATTTTTGAATTGAGTGTTAATTTATTAGTGGTGAAATAAGTAGATTTTACAATCTCAATCGGTTGATCTATCTTATCTTCATAATTAGTTTTATACTGAGGATAAAATTTATAATCAATAGCATCCAGGGCCTCATTAATATGCAATTCCCGAGTATTCCCGTTCTTGTCTTTTCGATCAAAATCGTAAATCCTATAGGTAACATCGGATGATTGCTGAATTTCTGCAAGTAACAAACCTTTACCGATTGTATGGATCCGACCCGCAGGAATAAAAAATACGTCGCCTTCTTCTACCTTTTCTTTATTTAATACATCCATTAAGGTGCCATTTTTGAAATTTTCCAAATAGGCGTTCTTATCCATTTTTTGATTGAATCCGGCAATCAGTTCAGCATTTTCATCAGCCTGAATGATATACCACATTTCTGTTTTACCAAAGGACTGATGCCGTTCCCAGGCTAAATCATCGTCTGGATGTACCTGAATAGAAAGATCGTCATTAGCATCAATAAATTTTATCAAAAGAGGAAAATCACTCTGAAATTTTTCGTACACATTTTCTCCCAACAGTTGCCCCTTGAATTCTTTTATTACCTGATTAAGGCTTTGTCCGGAAAGATGACCATTTTTAATTATTGATCCATTGTTTGGAACACCTGAAATTTCCCAGGATTCGCCACAATTATCAAGTGGTGAAAAATCCTTTTTTAAGATACTTTGTATCTTTTTACCTCCCCAGATCTTATCTTTAAAAATGGGATGGAATTTTAAAGGATATAGCATAATGACTAGATTAAGTTGAATTGAGCAAAAATAAGGAAATAGGAAGAAAGGGAGAATCTCTTGCTGTTGAATATTTGATAAACAAGGGATATATTATATTGGAAAGAAATTTTAAGCATGGACGCCTTGAAATTGATATTATCTCTAAAATTGATGATGTCATAGCTTTTATTGAAGTAAAAACAAGGCAATCGAAAAGATTTGGTTATCCCGAAGAGGCTGTTGATGGCAGAAAATCCGATCATATTCTTTCGTGTGCTGACCATTATATTTATCAGAACCAGTGGGCAGGAGACATCAGGTTTGATATTATTTCAATTTTCCTGAAACCAGAAATTTCAATTGAACACATCGAAGATGCATTTTATTGAAAACCCCTGCCAGGCATTATACAGGTACTGACCAGAAGAAAATAAGCCATGTTATGATTAAGACAGGCACCAATATTGGAATTGAATACTTCAAAATATATCCGAAGAAAGATGGCATGTCAATTCCAATTTGTTCAGCAATTGATTTTACCATGAAGTTAGGACCATTTCCAATGTACGAAAAGGCACCAAAGAACACAGCCCCGATTGAAATCGCTTTAAGATCAATAACTGAATTATAGAAAACGCCTCCATCAGCATATTTAATCACATCAGCGACTAAACCAATATCTGCACCTCTTGCTGACATTCCAGCAGCCAGAAAATTAAGATAGGTAGGTGCATTGTCCAGAAATCCAGATAATGTTCCTGTTCCCCAGTATAAAACATTGTGCGTAATCAGAGCCTGTCCCGCATCGGATCTTGCAAAGATACTGACCAGTTCGAGTGCTGGCATCATAGTCCCAAAGATACCTATGAATAGAAATGCTACTTCTCTAATGGGTTCAATGCTGAATTCATTCTCTGCAAGTATCTTTTTATCTGCCAGACGGAAGGAAAGAAATGCAGCGGTTAGCATTATTATTTCCCTCAGAAAAGAAATTTTCTGACCATGATAATTTATCCCCGGTACCCAGTTGAAAACATTTGGATCAATAAATACAGCTATTACGATAATGCCTAGCCATAGAAAATTTTTGGATCCTATTAATGAAATCTTATTTGTAAAACTATCCTGAGCTTCATCCTTGTCAGGTTTTTTATTTCGCATATCAACTATGAAGAACATCAGTGATAGCAAAAGAACCCCAACCAACCAAGGAAAGAAGTTATGGGTTAAAGTCCAGAAAAAAGGAATACCCTTAAGAAATCCTAGAAAGAGTGGAGGATCCCCAATCGGTGTTAGAGAACCACCTACATTACTGACAATAAATATAAAAAATACGATATGATATGCTTTTATACGTCCTTTGTTTAGGCGAATAAATGGTCTGATTAAAAGCATAGATGCACCGGTTGTCCCTATAACATTTGCTATTACTGCTCCAATAAGGAGAATGATTACATTGGCCACAGGTGTCGCTTTTTTGTCTACATTAATCATAATTGCACCTGAAGCAAAGAATAAACCTGTTAAAAGGGAAATGAATTGAACGTATTCAGCCAGCGCGTATGAATGGGCTGATGCGAATTATGGAGCGCAAAAAGATAATAGGCAACCACGATGATGGCCAAGATCACTGCGATCTTTGGATAATTCTTATGCCAGAAATGTTCGTAAAATAATGGCCCGGTTGCAATCATTAATAAAAGCAAAACAAACGGAATTACTGACCATCCGGCAGGTTGAGAATGATCTGATTCGCTGGAATTAACATGTTCTGCATCCACTTCATCAGACGAACCATCGCTATTAATTGTAATAGTCTTCTCTTCTAAGGAAGTTTTTCTTTCAGATTCAGCATACGAATCATTCGTTATGATAAATGCAGAAAGTACTAAAGAAAAGAACAGGAAGTATTTAATTGATTTCATTACAGACTATAATTATTTCAACAATCAATTACTAATTAATTCAAGCGCAAAGCTATTTATTAAAAAATAATGTTTGATACGATCATTCAAAAAGTATTGCAACAATAGGCTAAAAAATTCAAATATAAAAGTCCTTACTTTACATAATTTCTTGGATTACAGATTATTATGCAAGGTGCCGCCAAGAGAATTGATTTTAGCACCGGTAGCTGATTTTAATACGTTTTCTTTTCGAATATATCTTAGGACACCAAGAAAAGCAAAGATAAGGGCCTCCTTATAATCTATTATCTCTTGTGATGGTATAATATAATTTATGTTGATGCCCTGTTCTCTCAAACAGTCCATTAAAAATTGATTATGTGCTCCGCCCCCTGTTACCAGTACTTTTATCTCCTCTCCAGGTTTAGTAATATCTTGAAAATCAGTTTTAATAGCTTTGTTTATATGGTAAGAAATATGCTGAGAGCAGGTGTGAAGTAGATCAATTACCTGATAATCTGAATTATCCAGATCGTTTATAATATTTTTGTTTACCCATTCCAGTCCGAGGGATTTTGGTGGATCCAAGTCGTAATAAGGCAGGGTGTTAAAGTCCTGGTACAAATTATCGATTAACTTTCCATTTCTGGCATTTTTACCATTTGGGTCGAACTCATGCCCAATTTTCCTGGAAAGGTAATTAAGGAGTAAATTGGCAGGTCCCGTATCAAATGCAATTCTATTGCCCTTATGATCGGAAAATGAAATATTCGCAAAACCTCCTATATTCAGACATACATCAAATTCAGGGAATAAATGTTGATCCCCTATTGGGACAAGCGGAGCTCCTTGTCCTCCATTTATCACATCCATGATACGAAAGTCGTTTATTGTTATAATTCCTGTTTCGTGTAATATGGTTTGACCATCTCCTATTTGTTTTGTCATTCCCTTATCAGGTTGATGAAACACCGTATGACCATGGGAAGCGATCAGGTCTATTGGGATGTTGAGATCTTTTAAGAATTCAGAAATTCTATTCCCAATGAAGGCTCCAAGATCAAGATCTAAAAACACCAATTCCTGTGCTGAGGAATAAATACAATCCAACAGTCTTTTTCGTAGGTCATCAGGATAATCGACAGAAACTGTTTTGAGCATTTTGTATTGCCAATTTTCTTTGCTCGTAAAAGTGGCAGCTACAATATCAAGACCGTCAACAGAGGTGCCGGACATTACGCCAATTGCATTCCAGGTATTCTTTTGAGAATTAATTTGATAGCTTTGCATATCAACAATCTTAGAAATTTTGGTTTTAATAATAGATTCAGGAAATACTTTTACGAAGTTAGGTTTATTTAATAATGGAAAGTTAAATAAAATCTATCAAAATGAGTCTATTGATGAGATTATACAAACCGTAAATAGATTGAAACCACTTAGGGTTGTAATTGGATCTGTTAATTTCTCCATTGAGAAATTGCGGGAAGCTATAACTGAGGTGCCAATTTATTTAATTGATGCGGAAACGCCCTTGCCTTTTAAACTCGATTATAAAACTCCTTCAACACTTGGCATTGACCGAAAAGCCGTAATAGCCTATGCCTGGGAGCAAAATCCGAATAAGAATATACTTGTGATTGATGCAGGCACTTGCATTACATATGACTTTATCAGGAAAGATGGAATTTATCTTGGTGGTGGAATATCCCCTGGGTTGGAAATGAAATTTAAAGCATTACATGCATATACTGCAAATCTTCCGAAAGTATCCTTTGAAGAAAATACACCCGTCATAGGGGATAGTACTAAAAGTTCTATTTTAAGCGGTGTAATAAATGGGACTATAGCTGAGATTAATGGTATAATTGAACAATATGAAGAAAAATTTGATGATTTAACAATATTTATGAGTGGAGGAGCATCGATTTTTTTTGAATCTAAAATAAAACGCAGCATCTTTGCAATCCCAAATATGGTTCTCTTGGGACTTTTAAGTATTTATGAGTATAATAACCGGAAGCGTAAGGTATAGATTGATAGTGGGAGTTTTGTTGCTTTCCAGCAACATTCTTTTTGCCCAGTCTTCGCAATCCCCCTATTCCGCCTTAGGGATCGGTGAGATTATTCAACCCTATCTGGTTTCTAACGTGAGCATGGGCGGTGTATCGCTCGGATACCCCAATACCAGGCATTTTAATTTAATGAATCCAGCTTTACTTGGAGTAAAAGAATCATTCACTACTTTCGAAGCTGGATATACTGGAGAAACCCGCTCTATTACACAAAATGATTTAACCCAACGTAATGGATCCGGCAATTTAATGTACCTGGCATTGGCGTTCCCAATAAAAAGAGGCAGATGGATAAGTGGCTTTGGTCTGGTACCGTATAGTTATGCCAATTATAATATAGTAACTACTAGCAATGTAAATGCGACAGATGGTGAAAGTGCTATTTATAATTTCAAAGGAGATGGTGGTTTGAACAATTTATTCTGGTCACACGGTATTCGTGTATTAAATAACCTATCGCTTGGTGTTAAGATATCATATTTGTTTGGCAACTTTGACAATGAAACCGTAATTGAACTTGACCAGCCTTATTCCTACAATTCAGCATTGGTGGAAAATATAAGGGTGAGGGATGTAAATTTTTCATTTGGGGCTTCATATCGGCTGAAAACTGGTGAAACATCAGCCTTATACTTTGGTGGATTATATGAGCTTCAAGCAGACCTGAACACAACAGTATACGAATTACTCGATAGACAGCAAAAAGGTACTGGAATTACGCTGTCTTCTGATACAATTATAGATAATTTGAAAACAACAATTGTGCTTCCCCAGAAATACGGTTTTGGTATATCTTTTGTAAAGGGTATAAAGTGGATAATGAGTGCTGATTTTATAGTTCAGGAGTGGACATCTTATAAGAATTACAGTGGGGAATCTCCTTTATTATCAGATAGTTATAGAGGGAGTTTAGGATTTGAGTTAACCCCGGATGCTAACTCTGTAACCAGCTATATGAAAAGGATTATTTACCGTACTGGATTGTATTATGAAAGGACTCCATATGTGGTCAATAATGATCAGATTTATGATTTTGGTATAAATTTTGGTGTATCTTTACCTGTAGGTCAAGCTTCTTTAGTAAATTTGGCATTGCAATATGGTCAGAGAGATGGAAGCTTGACAACAGCAATTTCTGAAAATTATATACGATTTTCATTGGGATTGACTGTTAATGATATTTGGTTTTATAGGAGGAAAATGGATTAAATTATATGTCATGAAATCTACGTTTTTAACACTTGCAATTATTCTTGTTGGATTTAGCTATGTTTTCGCACAAACACCAGGCTGGAATTGGCCGGAAGACAGACAAACTGCTGAGGAGAAGAATGTCATATACACTGATATGATGAAACTTGGCAATTATAAGCTTGCTGTACCACCATTATCCTGGTTATTAGTCAACGCACCTGATTTAAATGAATCCATTTATATTAATGGTGCTAAAATCTATGAGAATCTGGTGGAGTCTGAGAAGGATGAAAGTAAAAAGAAAGTATATCAGGATTCGGCTATCTTAATGTATGATCTTAGAATAAATTATTTCAACGACGAGGCTGCAGTATTGAACCGGAAAGCTTTCACGGCATACAAATTCTTTAAAGACGATAAGGAAAAATATCAGGAGCTTTTTGAGTTGTATCAAAAGACATTTGAACTCAATAAAAATAATGTATGGGATCAGAACTTATTGTCCTATATGGACATTATCAGGCGATATAAATTAACTGGGGGTAGCATTTCCGATGAACAGGTGCTTGAAATATATGATGAAATCGTTGAGATAATACAATTTAAGATTGATCAGGGGAAAAATGTTGACCGGCTTGAAATTATAAATGACAACGTAGATAAATTATTGGCAGCTACTGTTAAAGTCGACTGCGATTTTATTCAGAATACTCTAGGGCCTAAACTTCAAGAGGATCCAAGCGATTTGAAACTGGCTAAAAACATATTTAAACTATCAATGGCTGGCAAATGTCTTGATTCGCCGATTTTCCTTGAAGCAGTTAGAGTGATGTTTGAACAAGAGCCAAATTTTGGTCTAGCCAAACTAATTGGTGACAGATCTTATGCCAGCGGTGATTTTGATTTGGCTTTACAATATTATGGCGAGGCAGTGAAATTAACCGAAGATAATGTCAAAATTGCTGATATATACTTTAAGCAGGCGGATATCAAGAGCAGGCAAGACAAAAAGTCGGCCGCAAGGGATTTTGCTAAAATGGCATTAACTGCAGATCCTTCCTTGAAAAAAGCATGGACTTTGATAGGTAATTTGTATTATACAAGCTATAGTGATTGTAAAAAAGGACAAAATATAGTTGAAGATAGAGCAGTTTACTTTGCTGCATATGAAATGTATAGAAAAGCAGGCGATCAAGAGGCCATGAGAAGTGCCAAGGCCCAGTTCCCCTTAATGGAAGAAATCTTCACCTATAATATGGAAGTAGGACAGCCTATTAAGGTTGGTTGTTGGATCAATGAAGTCGTAACCATTCAAAGAAGAGATTAATCAATTGAAATTTTCAATAAATAGCGGTCAATTTTAGCTAATTGACCGTTTTTTCATTTATGGAATACAGGCTTTTATATTTACTACCTATTGTTTTCATCTGGATGGGGTGTAATGAAGTTCATGAGGAAAGTGAAATGCCCATCTATGAAGGACCAATTCTTGAATTGACCAATGCCACAACCTATTATAGTGATTCATCAGTAGTTAGAATAAAACTACAGGCCCCAAAACAATTGGAATTTGAAAACAATGACCGTGAATTCAAGGAAGGGATTTATCTCGAATTTTATGAAGCTGATGGATCCCTGTCATCCAATCTAGAAGCCAATTACTGCTATTATTATGCAAAAGAGGATAAATGGCGAGCTCTTGGAAATGTTATTGTTAGGAATATAGCCAATAAGGAACAACTTAATACAGAAGAACTTTTCTGGGTTCCCGATGATGAAATTGTCTATACAAATAAGTTTGTCAGGATCGAAACAGAAGGAGAGATAATAATGGGTGAAGGCTTAGAGGCAAAACAGGATTTTTCCTGGTGGACCTTGGAGGAGATGAGAGGGACCATATATTTAGATGAATAAGCGACTCAGCACAATATTATTTTCACTTATCATTGTTGGTTTAATAATTGGAACCCATCAAACCATAACCGTTGGATTTCAGGAATCTTATTGGATTTTTATGCTTACATTCGTAATATATCTTGTTTTTGCTTATAATAGGGCGAAAAACAAAAAGTAATTATTCAAAGAAAAATGGATAATTCCATAATTTTAATTCTTGTTTCTTTAGTATTTTCCAGTTTTTTCTCCGGGATTGAAATAGCCTTTATTTCATCTGACCGGTTACATATCGCCCTTGAAAAGGAACGTGGTTCTATAGCAGGTAAAATTTTATCCAGATTTACTAAAAATCAAGCTCATTTTATTGGGACTACCTTAATAGGTAATACACTTTCTCTTGTTGTATATGGAATATTTATGGCGAATTTGATTGAGCCTATCTTATCAGATATACTGCCAGAATATCTGAATAATCAATCTCTAATATTAATAATTCAGACAATTCTTGCCACATTGATCGTGCTTCTAACCGCTGAATTTTTACCAAAAATAATTTTCAGGATAAATCCGAATTTCTTGCTGAGTGTATTTGCCATTCCTCTAATCATTATATATTTCATTTTATATCCGGTAGTTTACGGGATTGTTGGATTGTCAAAATATTTAATTATCAAAGTATTACATCTGAATTTTAAGGAAGATGAACCCGTATTTAGCCTAACTGATCTTAATGAGTTTATTCAAAGTAAATTCGTCGAAGACAAGGTTGAAGGAAAATTTGATATTGACACTAAGATTTTTAACAATGCGCTCGAATTCAAAACGGTTAAACTAAGAGAATGTATGATCCCGCGTACAGAAATTGTAGCTATTGAATTGAACAGTGATATTGAAACACTCAGAAATGAGTTTGTTGAGAGTGGCTTATCTAAAATACTTGTTTACAAAGAATCTATTGATGAAATAATTGGATATTGACATTCACTGGAATTGTTTAAAAAGCCTAAAGATATTGAAAGCATTTTGTCACCCGTAATTATTGTTCCTGAGACACTTTTGGCTAATGAACTACTTGTTCAGTTTATAACAGAAAGAAAATCATTGGCTCTGGTTGTTGATGAGTTTGGAGGTACTTCAGGGATAGTAACAATAGAGGATATCATAGAAGAGATATTTGGTGAGATCGAAGATGAACATGATGAACAGGATTTGGTTGAGCATAAATTAGATGACGACAGTTATCTTATCAGTGCCAGACATGAGATAGATTATTTGAATGAAAAGTATAATTGGAATTTGCCATTGGGTGATTATGATACAATAGGAGGGTTGATTTTGTCCATCACTGAAGATATTCCTTCACTAAATCAGGATATTGTTATTGAACCATTCAAATTTCACATAGTATCGATTGAAGAAAACAGAATAAACCTCGTAAAAATGTCCTTGCTTCAGAGCAAGGATTAGTAGTTGACACATAATGCCTACCTTCAAATTTTGAGTTTACTATTAATGTATATATTTTTGCGCCACTTAATATACGTAGAATGGCACTAATTAGTAAAATAAGAGAAAAAACTGGGTTAGCGGTTGGAATAATTGCATTTGGATTAATTCTGTTCCTTGTGGGTGGAGATATACTTGGGCCAAATTCAGTAATACTGGGTAAAAACAAGGCAGAAGTAGGAGAAATTGCGGGACAGAAGATAAGTCATCAAGAATATATTCAGCAGATAGAAGAGTTGAAATATAATTATAGTTTGAATTTTGGTCGTAATCCTTCTGAAAATGAAATGATAGCCATCAGGCAACAAGCCTGGGATTACTTGATTGTAAAAAAAGCTTTTCAGAAGGAATACGATGAACTTGGATTATCTGTTACGGAAGAGGAACTCGTTGATATGGTTCAGGGAAAAAATATTCATCCTGATCTGGTACAGGCCTTTACCAATCCGGAAACTGGTCAGTTTGACAGGGAGCAAATTGTGATATACTTACAGCAGATCAATCAGATGCCCCCCCAGCAACAAGCAGGTTGGTATCTTTTTGAAAGTAATCTTGAACCTTCGAGGCTCAGGTTAAAATATGACAATCTACTTATAAATACTGATTACGTTACGGAGGTTGAAGCCGAACAGCAATATCAACAGGAGAATGGAGTAGCTGAGATAAAATATCTTTACATCCCTTATTATTCCTTAAGTGATACCACAGTTACCGTTACTGACAGTGATCTTGAAAAATATCTTTCTGAACATCAGAAAAGTTATCAAAACGAAGATACCCGATCTATTATATATGTTAGTTTCCCAATTGTACCTTCCTCAGACGACTCCTTATTCTTCATGGACGAGATGGATAAATTGGCTAAAGAGTTTGCAATAATTGATGATGATTCGATTTACGCAAGGATAAACACTGACGGGGATTCACCGTTTGGAACCTATACCATTGGCCAACTCCCTGCAAGGGTAAGAAATGAATTGGATAATTTAACAGCGGGTTACGTTATAGGCCCATATCTTCAATCAGGGAACTATATAGTCAATAAGGTCACTGAAGTTCTTGAAGACACCTTATTTTATGCTAGAGCAAGTCATATCCTTATTAAACCCGAATCGGAAAGTACCGCAGATAAAAATAATGCAAGGCAGGAAGCACAAAGATTATTAAACCAGATCAGGAATGGAGCCAATTTTGCTCTGATTGCCAGAGATAACAGTGATGATCCCAGTAGTTCTGCAGGAGGAGATCTTGGCTGGTTTGATCAAAATAGAATGGTTAAGCCATTTGCTGATGCTGTATTTTCAAGGACTAGCGAAGGCCTCATTCCGCGGGTAATAGAGACAGAATTTGGTTACCATGTAATTAACGTTACAGCAAAGAAAACAAACAAATTATTTAAGGTAGCTACCATTGAGCGGGAAATTAGTGCCAGTGATATAACACGTGATGAAGCATTTCGAAAAGCAGATTATTTTGCAAGTCTTACAGCAAATCGTGAAGAGTTTGATCGGAATGCCGCCAATGATTCATTAACCATAAATGACGCAAAGGATTTGAAAAAAGATGATCGAAGAATAGGTGGACTGGGAGATGCCCGAGAGATAGTAAGATGGGCTTTTCTGGAAGCATCCTTAGATCAGGCCTCAACTGTTTTTGAATTGGATGACCAATATATTATTGCTGTGTTAACGGACAAAACAGAAGAAGGTCCAGCAGACATTGAAGATGTCAGGGTTCAACTGACTCCCAAGGTTAAAAATGAATTGAAGGCTGAGCAAATCGTACAGAAATTGAATGACCTTGATGGAACGCTTGATGAAATTGCTGAAAAATATGGTAGTGATGCCAGGGTATACGAATCATTTGATATAAAATTATCATCAAACTCGATACCCAATATAGGATTTGCACCAATTGCTGTAGGGACAATATTTTCTTTAAATGAAGGGGAAACTTCAGAACCTATCATCGAAAATGATGGTGTGGTTATCATTCAACTGAATTCTTTGATAGAACCTCCTGAAATTGCTGATTATACAAGTTATAAAAACCAATTATTACAAAGGCGATCAAGCAGAACTTCATTTTTAACATCTGAAACGCTTAAAGAATATTCAGATATTGTAGATGAAAGATACCGATTTTTCTAAAATTCAAAGATTATTCTTAAATAAAGTATACTAGAAAGTAATTACCCTAAGATCGAGAATATAGATATTAGAATCGGATTTTATCTATTTAATGGATAAGTGATCTAATAACTTTCTGTTTAATAACTTTAAACAATGTAATGAAAGATCAGTCCAATTTTGACGACTTCAGGAAACAACTCCAGGATCATTATAGATTTCCTACTTTATATTTATTTAAATTCATTGTACCTTCGGAGAGATCTGAGGATTTCAGGAACCTTTTTCCAGACATCCAATTTGATCCAAAACCATCGAAAACAGGAAAATATATCAGTTTCTCCAAGAAGCATAGGGTTATGTCCAGTGAAGAGGTCATAGAAATATATAAGAAAGCTTATACAATAGATGGGATCATCTCCTTATGATCTCATGTTTTTTATTCAATTGATTTTAAGTATATGCTAAAAATGATATATTTTTAAATTAATTCTATGTACAGGTATTTTCAATATATCTTTTTTTGCCTCATAATTGGTTGCATGCCTCCTCAACCTGATAAAAAAACGAATGAATTTCCGGAAGACACCATTGATTCAAAAATCTCAGGGCAGATTCCCATAGAAGATTTTGATATACTTATGCAGGAAAGTGAAGATCCTGGAAGGGTTACCTGGCAGAATCCTGAAATGGTTATATCTAAAATGGGCAATATAAGTAATCTTGTGGTAGCAGATATTGGAACTGGCACAGGTTATTTTGCAGTTCGGATTATAAAGAAAGGCGGATCAGTTATTGGCATTGACATTGATCAGAAGGCCATAGATTATATCGAGGAAAGAAAATCTGAACTTTCTCCTGAAATAGCCAATCGGTTGACAACTCGATTGTCATACCCGGATGATCCCAGACTGGCTGCTAACGAAACAGATTGGGTAATAATAATAAACACCTATTGTTTTATTGATGACAGGATTAATTACCTGAAAAAAGTTATCAACGGTTTAAAGAAGAATGGAAAGATCATGATTGTTGATTATAAAGTCGGGGATATACCTGTTGGCCCGGATGATTCTATAAAAGTACCCATAACCAAAGCTATTACCGAGGTAAAATCAGCAGGTTTCAGAATACTTGAAATTGATAACAGTAGTCTGCAATACCAGTACATTCTTGTTGCTCAACGGTAAAATAATATGCGTATTTGCCATATCATAATATTCATTTTTATACTGTATATTCCAAACAGAATATCATATGCTCAGGTCGATTCTGTAAGTTTCCCAGTATTAACCGAAAGTGCACAGATTAGTTTAATAACAGGAGAACCGGGTAAAGAACTATATGCTGTGTTTGGCCATAGTGCAATTCGTGTATACGATCCAGCGAATGGTATTGATCTGGTATATAATTATGGTACTTTTGATTTTGATGCTCCTGGATTTTATCCAAAATTTTTAATGGGTAAGTTGAATTATTTCTTATCCGTCTACGAATTTAAACGGATGGTGTATGCCTACAAGTATTATAATCAATCTTTATATGAACAAATTTTAAATCTCAATTATGATGAAAAAGTAGCAGTATACAATTTTATAAACAATAATTACCTGCCCGAAAACAAATATTATCTATATGATTTTTTCTTCGATAACTGCTCTTCCAGAATAAGGGATGTGCTTGAAATTGTACTTGGGGACAAATTGTATTTTGATGATCGGCATATAAAAAATCCGAAAACTTTTCGGCAGCTACTGGATGAATTTCTGTTACGTTCAAAATGGGAAGATTTTGGAATAGATCTTATAATAGGCCGGCCTGCTGATGTTATAGCATCCCCCAGGGAATATATGTTTTTACCCTATAAACTATTCGATGCTTTTGAATATGCTGAGATAACCCGAGGTGATGAAAAAAGTCCGCTTGTTACAGCTACAATAACAATTCATCAATCCGTTATAATTCCTGAAAATGGGGTTATTAAGATATCACCATTAGTATTATTCTGGTCTTTATTTATAATTGTCATTGGTTTGTCTTTAATCTTAAATCGAAATAAAAAGATATTTAGATATATTGATACAATTCTTTTTTCAGCAGTTGGATTTGCGGGAATATTGATTTCATTTTTATGGTTTGTTACCGATCATATAACAACCAAAGACAATTTAAATCTATTGTGGGCTTTCCCACTCCATTTGATTTTACCCTTCATAATACTAAGGAACAAAAAACCAATCTGGATAAAATATTATTTTCAGTTCTGGGTGATTTTTTTGATACTGTTTCTAGTCTCCTGGACTATTTTGCCTCAGCAATTACATATTGCCAATGTCCCAATAATTCTGATACTTATTGTAAGGTTATTTTATAATTCAAAAATAAATAATAGTAAGGATGTGGAAAGAAGAAAATAATTGCCTGTATAGGTCATTCAAATTTAAAGATTTCGTTGAAGCTTTTGCATTCATAACAAGTGTCGCCCTGATTGCTGAGAAACTAAATCACCATCCACGATGGAGCAATGTTTACAATGAAGTAGAGATCAGATTAAACACTCATGATGAAGGGGGTATTGTTACTGATAAAGATCGTCAGTTAGCTAGTGAAATTGATAAGCTGGTTACAAATTAGAATGAAAGAAACTGCACAATTTTTTTTGATACCTACCCCAATTGGAAACCTAGAGGATATTACATTAAGAGCGCTCCGCTTATTGAAAGAAGTAGATGTCATCCTTGCTGAAGATACCCGGAATACTTCTAATCTTTTAAAGTTTTATGAGATTAAAAATACCTTGAAGAGTTATCATTCTTACAATGAACACAAAATCCAACAGTTAATTATAAATTCATTAAAGGAGGGATCTAAAATGGCATTGGTGTCTGATGCTGGAACTCCTGGTATCTCGGATCCCGGATATTTGATTGTTAAAGCTTGTCTAATGAATGATATTGAAATCGAGTGCCTCCCCGGTCCCACAGCGTTTGTGCCTGCTCTGGTCAAATCAGGGCTACCAACAGATAGGTTTGCTTTTGAGGGTTTCCTGCCACATAAAAAAGGCCGGAAGAAACGCCTTGACACATTGATCAATGAAAAGCGAACTATGATATTTTATGAATCACCTTACAGGATTATAAAAACACTAAATGATTTTATTTCATACTTTGGCACTTCCAGGAAAGCATCCGTTTCGAGAGAACTTACCAAGAGATATGAGGAAACGGTAAATGGTGATCTTGAATCAATAATTCAGCATTTTGAAGAAGATGGAAAAGTAAAGGGTGAATTCGTGATTATTGTACAGGGTGAATAATAGCTGATCATTAACATATCGCTTTTCTTTCATGATATTTTATAAAGTAACTTTGCTTAGAAAAATTAAAATTAATTTTAAATGGATTTAGATTATTTGCTATCAGAAACAATCAGGATTTCAAAACTTGCAGGAAAATATATTCAAGATGAACGTAAGAATTTTGATTTTTCAAAGATTGAATATAAAGGACAAAATGATCTTGTTTCCTACGTTGATAAACAAGCTGAAAAACTATTAGTTGAAAATTTGCAAAGTATATTGCCTGAATCAGGATTTATAGCGGAGGAAGGAACTGGGTATGAAAAAGAAATAAATTGGGTAATAGATCCTCTCGATGGTACAACAAATTTTATGCATGGACTTCCACCTTATTCTGTAAGTATTGCTTTAATGAAAGGACATGACATCCTGCTTGGTGTGATATATGAAATCACGGCTGGTGAATGTTATTATGCTCATAAGCATAGCAGGGCATTTTGTGATGACAAGCCAATACAGGTATCTAATATCCGGGAATTTAAAGATGGATTATATATAACAGGTTATCCATACAGGGATTTTTCTAAAATGGATAGCTTTTACAGGATAATGCATCACTTTTTAGCAAATTCACATGGATTACGACGGTTTGGGAGTGCAGCTGCTGATCTTGCATATGTAGCAAGTGGAAAATGCGAAGGATTTTTCGAGTTTTTCCTAAGTCCATGGGATGTAGCTGCGGGTTGTCTTTTAGTACAACAAGCTGGTGGAATTGTTTCTGACTTTAAAGGAGGCAATGATTTTATTTTTGGTAAGGAGCTGATAGCGGGAACATTTGTGCAGCCGGAAATGTTAAAAATAATAAATCAATATTGGTATCCTTCAAAATGATTATATTTGCGCCACAATATAAAATTTCAAGATGATACTTCAGGAGGTGTTGGTTTTTACTTTGTTTTTTGGAGCTATTGGATTTATAGGGACTATTTTCTGGAAATCTTTAAATACAGATTCTGGTAAGAGCAGAGGTTGTGCATCATGTTCAGTGAAAGACATGAAAAAGGTCCAGGTCCAGTTTTTTAAAAATCAAAAAAGAAAATAAAACTTTTTTAATTAGTCCAGATATTGCTACCCTCAATGCAATTTTGACAGATATCGGTATCTTTTCTTGATGATAAAATTTGCTTCCTGAAAAAGGAATGATTTTCATTATTCCAGATCTCTGAAAATCGTTTTTCTTTTAAATTACCAAATACATATTTCGCGTCTTTGTCAAAACAGCATGGTACAAGTTTTCCGTCCCATGTAACGACTGAGGAACTCCACATTCTCCAACATTTATTTTCCAGATTATTTTTAATGATATAGTTCCCGTTTATTCTTTTGTACCTGCTGAGTTTTTCATCATCCGGGATAATCTCTGATCCTCTATTCAAATTGTATACTTGAGCCGTTTTTAGTACGAGTTGGTTAACTCTCAATTCATGGCTTAACTTTTTTATATCTTTAATCTGATGCTGATTGGTCTTAAGTATCAGAAATTGGAGCACGATTCGTGGCTTACTCTTATTTAACTTTTCTTTCCAATACACTAGTTTTTGAATTCCATTGATGACTTTATCGTAGTTACCTCCAATCCTGTAACGTTCATAAGAAGCTTGATCAGTTCCATCTAATGAAATAATGATTTTATCCAATCCTGACAAGATGGTTTTTTTTGCATTCACGTCATCCAGGAAATGGGCATTTGTAGAGCTTACCGTATAGATACCATTTTTTGAAGCATAGTTTACCAGATCAAGAAATCTTGGATTCAGATAAGGTTCTCCTTGAAAATAAAGTATTAAATACGAAAGGAAAGATCTGCCTTGATCAATTATATCCTTATAAAAATCATAATCCATTGAACCAACAGGTCTCGTAAATGATCTCAATCCGCTTGGACATTCAGGACATCGTAAGTTGCATGAAGTAGTTGGCTCAATCGATAGTGCAAATGGATTTCCCCAATGTATATCTTTTTTAAGGCTAATTGATATATAATAACTTATCTTAAGCAAAATTATATTCCATAATTTCGGTAATGTAAGTTTTTGAATTAAGTCTATTCCTTCTTTTAACTTGTTGATCATTAGCCGTGGATTAGAGGATATATCAACTCCATCGAGTGTTAAAATTACTGATCTTAAGATAAATCCTCTTGTAAACGAACCTAAAATTGAATTTTAAATATGCTGATTCTTTATTTAGTAATTAAAAACATAGTAATTTAATTGACAAAAAATCAAATATTGTAAAACATCAATATTCATTATATTATGAAAAAATTAGATTTATTTTCGAGAAGAGTACTGAGTGTTTCATTAGGAATATCAATGATAGTTCTAAGCATGAGCCTATTTATGATATCCTTGAATAGCATAACAACTGCAAAAGCCGAAAACTTAGAAAAGAAGTGGATTGACAATAATGAATTTCAAAATGTAAATCAATTCTTGCAAAATGATTCATTAATTGTTACAGATGAATCGGAGGAATTGATAAAAGCAATTCAGGCTTTTGGTATTGGCATACGTGAAGGAAATCTATATTTTGGAGTTCTTTATAGTAATAATTCCATTGGGATTCATAAAGCACCCGCGGAAGGTGAGGATGTGCTTGAATGGTAGTTGTTCAATTTCCTTTTTTTGAATAAAGGCGATACTTTTTCCATATGGTCCAGCCTTCACGAGAAGAAGGGTAGGGTATTCCTAACTTTCGGTTGATTCGAGCAATATTATAAATTTCTTGCCAGTGTTCAAATACAACCTTATATGCTTCAGAAATGGGAAAGCCAGGATGATATATATGTGCTGGTTCACTTTTAGCGCCATTAAGTTCAAGAATTTTAAAATTCTTTCCATTATATAAATCTTTTATACTTTTACACCTGATATCAAATCGGCCGTAATAAAATCCTTTAATGTTCTTTCCAATATTATTAAAAACTTCAGTTAGGGCACTATTAATTAGTTCATTGCCATTAATAAAAGTAGTTCCTCTGCAATGATTTGCAATTGCGACCAGTTCAATTTTTTCATTTTTATCAGGGATCAGATTCATAAGATCTGGATGCCTTTTTTCAAGGTCTTTCAGTTGTACAAGAGCCCTTGGATTTTTTTTTATCAATTCTTTCACATTAGAAGTGCCATCTCCTACAATAAACAGTAGTTTCTTTTTAACGATGGAGGTAATCTTCCCCTTCTCCTTATCAGGGTGACGAATGTAGAAGATCCCAAGTTCTATTGGATAGGTTATAAATTGTTGGACGATCACATTAAGGCGATTTATCTTAAGATAATTTGCCAACTCAACCGAATCTTCAATCTTCTCAACCCTTTTCCCTCTTTCACCGTAATCCGGCTTTATAATAATAGGGAAATGTAATGATTGAGATTCCATTTCACATATAACCTCATCCTTTGAAACAGGGTGATTGAAATACAGTGTTTTTGGAACTAGATCTTCAGGTAATAGATCAAGAATTTTCTTTTTAGACTCAATTAGCATACCGCCACTTTCAATACCGGGATTAGCATTAAAAAAGAAAAACAAAGATCTGGATTTTATTGAAAGCCAAAGAAAATAGAAATATACCGGGAAGTAAAAAATTTGCCAGGGCCAGTATTCCCAGTTTAGGAACTGTATCAGAAATTTACTTTTATTAAAAATATTCAAATATTTTTATTGTTTTAATTAGTACTCTAATTCCTTGATTTGAGATATGTTATTTATCAAATCGAGATATTCCATTCTAGTCTTATTGTTGATTACTCTTACAGAGGTGATGCTAACAGTCCTCAATGAAAAGGCCATTCTTTCCATTAAGACATCTGATTCTTTTCTCCCATCACCGGCTTTTAGATGAAAGTTAATCGGATCCTGCTGTTTCGAAGATTGATTTGTCTCTATCCATTCATTGAACCAGTTTTCCCTTAATTTAATAATTTCCGAATCGTAAAGGGTAACGGAAGACCAGATCCTTGGATTTGTAAATTCATGATTTAGTAAATAGGTATTTATTCCATCCCATTTAAATTCGGACAATGTTCTATTATCTATGATAACAAGAGTGAACGGTTCGATGTTTTCAAGATCGTATTCCCTGGAAAAGCTTATGGTATCTGGAAACTTAAAAAAATCAAGGACTATCAAACCCCTGCTATGCCTGTATGGGTACTTTGGAGTATGGGCTTTGAAAGCACCATTAAACAAACAGACTGTTTTCCCAGTATTGCTACTAGCGATCCATGTACCCCCTCCTTTTGGGTCTTTGGGAAAGATTAATGTATATGATCCAAAATTAACCAGTTCAGGCCCTTTCGCTTGTGGTCTTGTACTTTGTTCATCCCTGCTGGATGTGAGTGTATAATCACTCCCAGTACCTGGTATGAATGTGACGGTACACATTTTTAATTTTGTTTCTGATTCACATACCTTACCGTTGAACTGGCAATTCCAAAATTATTAGGTAATTCAATATAATTGAAATGCTTGATAATTGATTGTTTGATTATAGCAAGATGATGGATCGTATGTTCAATATTATATGCAAGCTCTCTATAATAATTGGTTGATAAACTGATATTATTTTCAGAAATACCGCCATATTTAAGTTCAAGTATAAGGTTATTATTATCAACTTGATTGTTGATTTCTTCTTTTAATTCCTTGATAAGTTCCAGGGTAAACAATTTATCATTTTCTATTCTCGGATCTCGTTCTCTATTATCATAATTAACCACGCCAGTTTTTAATCCCTCAAACAGACATACATAAAATTCGAGAATATGCCTAATGTGCTGGCTGACAGATGCGTTTAATGATGAAATATTTAAGGCATAATGTTCGGCACTAATTTGGCACAATACAGCATCCAGTTGATCTAATACAAGTTTTGCAGTTATTTTTAAATCCATTTAGTCTTATAAATTGGAGTATAAAGTTATTCCATATTACCTACAAATCGATATATTATATTAATAAATCCCTTAAGGCCTTATAAGAGACAAATCTTTATATGCATTAGCTAGTTTTAATATAGTTAATCAGAATTTTAATTATCAATTTGATTATTTATTTCATCCCAAACCAAATAGCTTTCAAAGCCTTTACCGATAATATACCGTGCAATTTTATTTTTAATAATAAATGAGTCGGTATCCCGTATCAGTTTTATTTTTTTTTGTATGAGTTTTTTAATTATTTGCTGATATTCTAATGTATCTATGGATTCAATAGCAGCATTGATTAATTGGCTATCTAACGACTTTTCTTTGAGACCCTGGATAATTTTTATCTTACCCCAATTATTGCTTCGTAATTTACTAAGTGTATAAGTTTCAGCAAATCGTTCTTCGTTCAGAAATCCTTCAGCAATTAGTTTTTCAATAATTAGCTTAACTGAGATATTATTCACATGATATTTGTCTAATTGCTTTTCTACATCATGAACGGAACGTTCCTGGTAAGAACAATATCTAAACATCTTATTCAGTATCTCGTTTTCAGATAATCTTTTATTCAATCTATTTTTTTCCTTATCCATTCATCTCCGAAAATGTTCTGCACAATGATATCTCAGGTTAATTAAAGTAACCCGCAAATTATACTTTGATACCCATGATCAAAATATCGTCTGTTTGTAAGTTGAAATTTTTCCATGCGTGGAAAACAGATTTTAGTTTTTCACCCTGATTTTCCAAAGGCCGTTCAGCAATAGATTTCAAAAGGTTTTTAAAATGAAGTTTCATGAATTTTTTCCCTTTTTCTCCCCCAAA
>CALOCZ010000055.1:0-289353 GCA_942491935.1 uncultured Cytophagales bacterium | reverse complement strand
ACTGGTCGATGAGGCGCCCCGCTTTACTGCTACTGGCCCGCAGGCCGGTGTCGTTGTCGTCCTCGCCTCTACCGTATAAGTTCCCGCTGCTGTCTGCTGTCCAAAACTGATCGCTACTCCTGTACCCGCTACTGGCGTGCCTACCGGGGCGCCGCCTAATAGTAACTGATATTCTACCCCTGACTCACTCCCATCAAGACCTACAGCCATGCCGCTGCCGCCTGTACAATACGTTCCCCCGCCAGTCACATTGAACGTTACTACCGGATCAGGCGTCTGGCTTACCGTGACACTGCCGCTCATCTGTAATAAACAGGCTGGCAATGTATCGTGATAGCCATATACCGTATATACTCCCGCTCCACTTACATTCCATACAACGGGTGAGCCCGTCGTTCCTGACTGGATGTCACCGGTCGGTGCGCCGTTTAAATATAATTCATAATCTATGTTCGTCTGTGAATCTGCTATACGCAAATCCAGGTTGCCACCTGAACAATATGTCGTGCTACCTACTGCCTCTACCGTCTGTACCAGCGGTAAGGCCCGCTCTATCACATCCACACTGGTCGATGAGGCGCCCCCGTTTACTGCTACTGGTCCGCAGGCCGGTGTCGTTGTCGTCCTCGCCTCTACCGTATAAGTTCCCGCTGCTGTCTGTTGTCCAAAGCTGATCGCTACTCCCGTACCCGCTACTGGCGTGCCTACCGGGGCGCCGCCCAATAGTAACTGGTATTCTACTCCCGACTCACTGCCATCAAGACCTACGGCCATGCCGCTGCCGCCTGAACAATATGTCCCGCCACCTGTAACATTGAACGTAACAACCGGATCCGGCGTCTGGCTCACAGTTACACTGCCGCTCATCTGTAATAAACAGACTGGCAATGTATCGTGATAGCCATATACCGTATATACTCCCGCTCCACTTACATTCCATACAACGGGTGAGCCAGTCGTTCCTGACTGGATGTCACCGGTCGGTGCACCGTTTAAATATAATTCATAATCTATGTTCGTCTGTGAATCTGCTATACGCAAATCCAGGTTGCCACCTGAACAATATGTCGTGCTACCTACTGCCTCTACCGTCTGTACCAGTGGTAAGGCCCGCTCTATCACATCCACACTGGTCGATGAGGCGCCCCCGTTTACTGCTACTGGCCCGCAGGCCGGTGTCGTTGTCGTCCTCGCCTCTACCGTATAAGTTCCCGCTGCTGTCTGCTGTCCAAAACTGATCGCTACTCCTGTACCCGCTACTGGCGTGCCTACTGGGGCGCCGCCTAATAGTAACTGATATTCTACCCCTGACTCACTGCCATCAAGACCTACAGCCATGCCGCTGCCGCCTGTACAATACGTTCCCCCGCCAGTCACATTGAACGTTACTACCGGATCAGGCGTCTGGCTCACAGTGACACTCCCGCTCATCTGTAATAAACAGGCTGGCAATGTATCGTGATAGCCATATACCGTATATACTCCCGCTCCACTTACATTCCATACAACGGGCGAGCCAGTCGTTCCTGACTGGATGTCACCGGTCGGTGCACCGTTTAAATATAATTCATAATCTATGTTCGTCTGTGAATCTGCTATACGCAAATCCAGGTTGCCACCTGAACAATATGTCGTGCTACCTACTGCCTCTACCGTCTGTACCAGTGGTAAGGCCCGCTCTATCACATCCACACTGGTCGATGAGGCGCCCCCGTTTACTGCTACTGGCCCACAGGCCGGTGTCGTTGTCGTCCTCGCCTCTACCGTATAAGTTCCCGCCGCTGTCTGCTGTCCAAAACTGATCGCTACTCCTGTACCCGCTACTGGCGTGCCTACTGGGGCGCCGCCTAATAGTAACTGATATTCTACCCCTGACTCACTGCCATCAAGACCTACAGCCATGCCGCTGCCGCCTGTACAATACGTTCCCCCGCCAGTCACATTGAACGTTACTACCGGATCAGGCGTCTGGCTTACCGTGACACTGCCGCTCATCTGTAATAAACAGGCTGGCAATGTATCGTGATAGCCATATACCGTATATACTCCCGCTCCACTTACATTCCATACAACGGGCGAGCCAGTCGTTCCTGACTGGATGTCACCGGTCGGTGCGCCGTTTAAATATAATTCATAATCTATGTTCGTCTGTGAATCTGCTATACGCAAATCCAGGTTGCCACCTGAACAATATGTCGTGCTACCTACTGCCTCTACCGTCTGTACCAGTGGTAAGGCCCGCTCTATCACATCCACACTGGTCGATGAGGCGCCCCCGTTTACTGCTACTGGCCCACAGGCCGGTGTCGTTGTCGTCCTCGCCTCTACCGTATAAGTTCCCGCTGCTGTCTGCTGTCCAAAACTGATCGCTACTCCTGTACCCGCTACTGGAGTGCCTACTGGGGCGCCGCCTAATAGTAACTGATATTCTACCCCTGACTCACTGCCATCAAGACCTACAGCCATGCCGCTGCCGCCTGTACAATACGTCCCCCCGCCAGTCACATTGAACGTTACTACCGGATCAGGCGTCTGGCTCACAGTGACACTCCCGCTCATCTGTAATAAACAGGCTGGCAATGTATCGTGATAGCCATATACCGTATATACTCCCGCTCCACTTACATTCCATACAACGGGTGAGCCAGTCGTTCCTGACTGGATGTCACCGGTCGGTGCACCGTTTAAATATAATTCATAATCTATGTTCGTCTGTGAATCTGCTATACGCAAATCCAGGTTGCCACCTGAACAATATGTCGTGCTACCTACTGCCTCTACCGTCTGTACCAGTGGTAAGGCCCGCTCTATCACATCCACACTGGTCGATGAGGCGCCCCCGTTTACTGCTACTGGCCCGCAGGCCGGTGTCGTTGTCGTCCTCGCCTCTACCGTATAAGTTCCCGCTGCTGTCTGCTGTCCAAAACTGATCGCTACTCCTGTACCCGCTACTGGAGTGCCTACTGGGGCGCCGCCTAATAGTAACTGATATTCTACCCCTGACTCACTGCCATCAAGACCTACAGCCATGCCGCTGCCGCCTGTACAATACGTCCCCCCGCCAGTCACATTGAACGTTACTACCGGATCAGGCGTCTGGCTCACAGTGACACTGCCGCTCATCTGTAATAAACAGGCTGGCAATGTATCGTGATAGCCATATACCGTATATACTCCCGCTCCACTTACATTCCATACAACGGGTGAGCCAGTCGTTCCTGACTGGATGTCACCGGTCGGTGCACCGTTTAAATATAATTCATAATCTATGTTCGTCTGTGAATCTGCTATACGCAAATCCAGGTTGCCACCTGAACAATATGTCGTGCTACCTACTGCCTCTACCGTCTGTACCAGTGGTAAGGCCCGCTCTATCACATCCACACTGGTCGATGAGGCGCCCCCGTTTACTGCTACTGGCCCGCAGGCCGGTGTCGTTGTCGTCCTCGCCTCTACCGTATAAGTTCCCGCTGCTGTCTGCTGTCCAAAACTGATCGCTACTCCTGTACCCGCTACTGGAGTGCCTACTGGGGCGCCGCCTAATAGTAACTGATATTCTACCCCTGACTCACTCCCATCAAGACCTACAGCCATGCCGCTGCCGCCTGTACAATACGTCCCCCCGCCAGTCACATTGAACGTTACTACCGGATCAGGCGTCTGGCTCACAGTGACACTCCCGCTCATCTGTAATAAACAGGCTGGCAATGTATCGTGATAGCCATATACCGTATATACTCCCGCTCCACTTACATTCCATACAACGGGTGAGCCAGTCGTTCCTGACTGGATGTCACCGGTCGGTGCACCGTTTAAATATAATTCATAATCTATGTTCGTCTGTGAATCTGCTATACGCAAATCCAGGTTGCCACCTGAACAATATGTCGTGCTACCTACTGCCTCTACCGTCTGTACCAGTGGTAAGGCCCGCTCTATCACATCCACACTGGTCGATGAGGCGCCCCCGTTTACTGCTACTGGCCCGCAGGCCGGTGTCGTTGTCGTCCTCGCCTCTACCGTATAAGTTCCCGCTGCTGTCTGCTGTCCAAAACTGATCGCTACTCCTGTACCCGCTACTGGAGTGCCTACTGGGGCGCCGCCTAATAGTAACTGATATTCTACCCCTGACTCACTGCCATCAAGACCTACAGCCATGCCGCTGCCGCCTGTACAATACGTTCCCCCGCCAGTCACATTGAACGTTACTACCGGATCAGGCGTCTGGCTCACAGTGACACTCCCGCTCATCTGGATAGTACATAATGGAATAGTAGAATGTGATGCAAATACTGTGTAAATGCCTGCCTGATTCACAGTCCAGGATACTGAAGAGCCAGTAGTTCCTGGATTAATATCACCTGTAGGAGTGCCATTCCTGTAAATTTCATAATCTATGTTCGTCTGAGAGTTGGGGATACGTATGTCTACACTTCCACCAGAACAAAATGTTGTTCCAGCAACTGCTTCTACATCATATACAACTGGCAAAGATCGGACAATCACAACCGCAGTACCATTCATTGTAGAAGTACATGAAGGATTCTGGTTACTACTTGCTTCAATGTAGTAAGTACCAGCAACAGTTTGCAGACCCATTGAAAGTGCATTCCCAGTACCTGCTATGGGATCACCTACAGCAACTGGTCCAGCCTGACGATACAGTTGATAACTCATCCCAACTTCAGAATTAGATAGTGTGATATCTACCCCACTACCGCCTGAACAAAAAGTACCTCCACCACCAATATCATACACTGCAGGATCTGGAACTACGGTCAGAGTAACAATTGCAGGATTGCTTTCACAACCTCCAACGGTTTGCGTTACATACCGGTTGGTTACGTTAGGCGCTGCACTTGAAAAGCCCAATTCCCCAACATCAGGATTATTAGGAGTACCAACTGTTACCGGAACAGTCAATGCAGCATCCTCATACCATTGAACTGCAGTACCAACTACAGATGGGGAAGATACAACATCACCAACACAATATACGGTTGGAGTAAAAGTCACTGTTGGTGCTGCCGGTGCTGCAGTCACGCTAACTGTAGGTTGATTTGTAAATTCTCTTACACAGGAATTGCCTGTATTTGTGGCAACTATTTTAAATGTCGTAGTAGCTGTAAGTATACCTGTTGAAAATGATAGAGAACCTCCTGTGCCGCTTTGAGGTGAACCAATATCTGTATCCCCCGAATCCCGGAGTTGATAATCAGTACCTACTTCAGTATTTTCAACAATTATAAATGTAGATGAATTATTACAAATTGCGGTTTCAACAGCCGAAACAGTTTTTTCCGGATTTGGATTGACAGTAATTACTACATTTGTAGAATATCCAGGATATACACCACTATAGGCTGTCACAGTATAAGTTGCAGTACCTGCTGTAGTGTTTGTATTTTCCAGGGTTTCATTTAATGCATTCCCAATTCCAGATGCATTACCCGATATCCCTGAATCAAAAACTGCTGTCCATTGATATGAAGTTACTGGATTGCCATTTGGAGTACTGAAGCTAATATTTGTAGTTCCTGAGGCGCAAATTGTTTCTAAAGCAGGTGTTGCAAGAACATCCGGCAGAGGTCCTGGCCCTGTTTCAGAACCATAATTCGCAAATCCAACAGGTAAATTCTGATTATTATACTCAGTCTGTACCCAATTTAAACTTCTGGGGACATCGGCTATCCTTAATTCATCCAGCAGACCAGATATGTAATTATTTGCGACAAGTCGTTTTCCTATATATAATGGGCTTACAGATGTTACAACATTTCCCCCGGGTGCAAATGGACCGTTATATAGCAAGGCGCCATTTAAATAAACTGTTTTACGTGCTCCAGGTGTTAAAGTTCCATCATAAACAAAAACAATATGCTGCCATGATCCGGCAGTGATGGATCCAGCCTGATCTGTTATGGTTGATCCACCGAGCCTGACGCGAGAATCAACATAATCAGGCGTAGCTGCGTTTCCTATTCCAAGCATATACTGTTCGTTGCCATCTGATAGCCCCTTCACCATAATTGCATTATCCGTAGTATTGTCCGGTGCATTAATCCATGCCTGGATGGTAAATTGATCTCCGCTCAAATTAACACTTGTGCTGTTTGCTATACTGAAATAATCGCTGGTCCCATTAAAACTAATGGCCTGTCCAATTTTCCCTCCAACAGAGGAAGCTCCTGTGAAAGCCGCTCCTGGAGTTCCAGTATTTCCATTTGAAGTTGCATCCGAAATATTATTACTTGGGAAGGGTTCTTCTTCCATATGCCAGACAGCCTGGAAATTGGTAGAATAAGCATCAGAGGTAGAAGGATCGCTACTTATCGTTGGATTGCCATAATAAACATAAATCAATTTATCCGACAGATTAGGTAAATCAAGGCGTACAAAAGCCTTATAATTTGTTCGGTCATAAACCACAATTTCATGGTCCAGCAAGGTCAATCCATCATTATCTGTAAAGACAATATCATAGCCTAAAGCACTATATGCATCAACAGGTATATCGGCATCAGAAGACAGGTCAATCAATAAAGGGAAATCAGTGTGAGGTCCACCTATTATGTTTGCATCAGGAATAGTAATGGATTTTCGATATTCATAGCCAGCCAGCCATTGCCCATTAACGTATAATGCTAAAAATAAAAATACAATAAACAGCGCTAAACGCTTTGAAAAATAAGTTAGCAAGCTGACAATCATTAAAAGTAAATATTCTTCTCCCTCTATATCCTCTTTTACCTCAATTCTAAATATGTTTTCTGGTAAATAGGTAACCTTGGGTTTTGGATTATATTGTGCGAAAGTGCAAAAAAATATAAAAAAATTTATATCCTCAGAATATTAGTGATCAAGTTGGCCGTTGGCAGTGGTTTTATATAATGCAATCTTGGTGTTTGTTCCTCCAATCTGAAAACTGACAGAAGCTGTAAAAAATATCTTCCCATCAGGAAATTGACAAACCGATCCTGCCTCATCCAACTCTCCATTAGTACCGTACTCTTCACTCCACTCAATTGTATCCAGGTTAAAATTTAACTTAACAAGTCTGATTACTTTTCTTTCTGAATCCGTACCCAATAGCAGGTACCCTCCATCAACCGATCTGATTATGTCAGTTGTCAACATCAGAAGGTCATCCAAAAATACATAATTTCCGTCACCAGACCCAGGGAAATTAGGACTTGTTTGATTTTCAGATAATAACACACCTTGTGAATCATTCGCAAATCCTTCCATGGATTGATATCCATTGCTCAATACGATGTTTTGATTCACTACTAATAATTTAGTGGCATGAAAAAATCCTTCAGATGATGTAATATCCCTGGAATCACCCGCTTCCCCATTTGAATATTGAACGCGGGATAGTTTAATGTTCTGGGTGTTTAATCCTAAAGACTGATCTTCTCCCAAAGTCAAATAATAGTTCCTGTCAAAAGAGACGACACTTTTCGTTCTTCCATCATACCTCGCACTTGGAATTAATGAACCTATTGAATCTCCATCAAAACTGACCCATGTATCATAACTTTGTGTGGTATCATTAATTCCGATCTCTCCAACCAGAATAACACCATCTCCTGCAGTTGTATTCTCAAAGAATGCTATATCGTAACAAACCTCTGAGGTATCCCTCTGGCCTATTGGCGTATAAGATGTAACCGATTTGCTTCCCAGGGAGAACCTTAAAAACAAGAAGTCATTATCCCCGTTGATATTTGTAGTCCCCCCAACGTACAGATCTCCATTATAATAGACCATGCCAGAGGGTGATTCATCATATCCTTCGTTTCCTATTGCATATAATTCTGCCGAGGTACCACTGGAATCAGTTAGAATAATAACAATATCCCTATCTGATTCTTCACCAGCAATTACAGTTGTTTCAGTTGTTGAAGCTAGAATGGCTATGCGATTGTCCGGTAAAGCTGTAATGTCCACTCCCTTATCCTGGTATTCTCCCCCAAATAATCGAATAAAAGTCTCGGTGTTCCTGGGGGAAATATTATCTGACGTATCACACCCTAAACTTGAGAAAATCAGGAATATCAGATAAATAAATATGTTATTAAACCTATTCTTCATTAAAACTTATATCACTTATTTAATTTTTTTTGGTTTATAAAAGGGTCTTAAAAATTTCAACGTCAGGTCAAAAGAAGTAAGACTATAATCATCCAAAGCAATTCCATATAAGATTATATTGGCCTGATTATCGACATCCCCATACCTTGTGTCCCCACTAGTAATGTTTTTTAGAAACCTGGAGTATCTAAATTCCACCACTACATAGTCGATCCCATTTGTTTTATACATAAATCCGGCACCCAGGTTTACCGAAATATTGTTCCGGTTCTTTGATTCAATATCATTGGCTGATCCACGCTCTAATTTTGTTTCAGGTGTTCCAGCTATTTTTTCCCGCGTCAGATCATTCTCTCTTGACCTTATCAACCTATTATAAGAGGCTCCCCCAAATAAATATGGTTTAAATTTAATTTTTTCAAATTGGTATTTTACAGTTATAGGAACAGATATCCAATCAAGATTTTGCTTAAAAGTAGACTCATAATAAAGATCATTGACATCAAAGGGAGCATATAAGTCCCTTAAATATTGAGCTTTATATTTAAACCCGGTTCGCGAATAATTTAATCCCATTCCAACATAAACATTCCGATAAACTACAGCATCCATATTAACGCCAAAAATATAGCCGACACTACCTTGATATTCTTTTACCGGTTCCATTATCTGGGCTGGCTGATCATTGTATTTAACCAGGGTAGTAGGATAATTAAAACCACTATGGATAACTGAAGGGAATGAATAGGTCAATCCTGCCGATGCCGACCAGGTAAAGAGTGGTTCGGTCCTAAAACTCTGATGCAAAAATATTAAATCAGGTGGATCGATTAAAGGATTTACTGTATGCTCAGGATCTACAGTTAATAATTCAAGATAAACTGAATCCGCCAGGTCCATTTCATCCAGATAAAGTTTTGATAAAGCCAACAGTTCCAAAGCAGCTATACGTTCCTGTTTTGTAAAACCACTCTCTATACATTTTCTTAAAAGTGTATCAACTTGAATGAATTTTCCCTGATCAAAACTTTCATTTGCTTCTTCCAGATTTCGGGTACAGACATCCTGCGATTGAACGCTATGTCCAAAAAATAAGCCAACTGCAACAATTAACAATTGGCACAAATGTTCAATATTTATTCTAAAACACCCAAACATCGATTCCTATGGAAGATTTTGAGTCAAACAAGTTTCCTCATAACTTATATCTGTGGCCACAAATCGTTCCCATTCCGCCTTTGTCATATTCCTTTTAACATGATCACAAATTTGAGCAGACAGTATATCCGCTTTTGTTGGCCATACCTTAATGTTACCGTTCTCACATCCTGCAAAAATATAATTACCATCTGGACTGAAGGTGATTTTCCAGACCTGTGCATTATGATCAGCCAATACTAGTGGTAAATTATTAAGATTTCTATAATCCCATAACTGGATGGAGCCGTCAAAACTGGAAGTAGCCAGATAATTCCCATCGTCATTGAACGAAATACTACTTATTCCTGAACTGTGTCCAGGCAGATCTGTAATCTTCCTAACGCGATCCATTCCCTTACTTATATCATATAAACTGACCATGCCATCTTCAAATCCAATGGCAAGGATGTCTTCTTTTGGATGAAAAGCCAATGAATTCACAGGTCTTTTCTTATCCGATAATAATGTAATTGTTTGATCGACATTTGAAGCGTTTATAAGAATAACCTTTCCTGACCTACTGGATAAAGCAAGGGTTTTACTCCTTATGCTCATATCCATGTTGTTAAACTCCACACTAAAGGTCTTTAAAACTTTGCTATTGCTGAAATCATTAATTCTTAAGGTTTTATCATCGCCAAGACTAATGAAGAACTTGCTATTATCCGCTAATACGATATCATGTACGCGTCCCTGATGCCCAGCCTGGGTAACAGGTTTTGAATTCTGATTTTGTAAGTTGAGTAGCTGAATACCCGCCATATCACTACCTAGAATAAGCCATTTCCCATCATTTGTAGTTTTTACTATCCTGTTCCTGGTTTCATTTTGCCAAAGCACCTCAGGAGCAGCCTGGGTATCCGAATAATCCCATTTAAGTATCTTCCCATCAGTTCCGGCACTATAAATATTCCTCCCATTAGAAGAAAATGCCAAACCTCTTACAGTACCTTCATGTTGATGCATGGAATATATGCTATCTACTTCAGCAAATTGAAGGTTCTTCAAAGCATAATACAATCCGTTATAAATATATCTGTCATGCTTGATCCCATCATACCTCATATTAAACATATATGCCTGCTGTGCAACCAGACCTTCAAGCTGATTATCCGGGATCTGTAAGGATTTCACTGCCATACCCTGAGCAATGGAAAGCATCCTTAACCTGAATGCATTTGATTCCTCCAGCTCTGCCCTGTTTTGGGCTTCTACAGCTTTTAATCTTTGCTCGTCTGCAACCTCAGCAGCTGCGATCGCGTTTTCCTGTTCGCGTTGTGCACGTCTCCGTTCTGATTCAGCGATAAGTCTTTGCGCTTCAGCGAGTTGCCTTTGATTTTCGGCCTCCTGTTGCTGGACCCGAGCAACATGAGCTGAATAATTAGCCTTCTGTTCTTGCCGTACGGCTTCACCAAGCCGGATCTCTGCAATTTCCATTTGCCTGTTGGCCCTTAAGGCGTTTTCTAATGCCTCCTTCGTTTTCTCATCAGCTTCCACTTTCTGAATAAGGGCAAAAACAAAAAATATTATTGATATTATTAATAAAAGTCCGAAAATAATGGCCACGTTTCTGGCCCGCCTGAGCATATTCTTTTGAAGCAATTCCTTGCTTCGTTGTTCATTTTCATATGCTGTTTTACTTGTATCCAGAAAGAGCATTGCCCTTTCAAAGACTGGATTATACCTTTGGGCCCACGCACGGGTGGGTATTTGCTTTTTTTGCCAGTTTAATGCTAATTGAAGATCAGGAGGTCTCCATAACCCTGTCCGACCAACCTGGTACATGGCTGCTGCATCTGATAACCTTCGATACATTTGAGCAGACTCAAACTCTTCATCAACCCAGTTTTTTAACCTGTCCCAAATTCTCATCAAACTTTCGTGAGAAATTTCAATGATCGTACTTGATCTTAAAGGTACATTTGCAGGAGGCATCAATAAAGAACGGCCCGGACGTCTGAATTTCTCAACTACGTTGATAACTTCATCCTCCGTAACATTAGCAATCTGTGCTAATTCCTTAATATTGGCAGCACGTCTAATTCCAAAATTATCCCTTCCTTTCTCAGTAAGGGATTTAAATATCACTTCACAAACTTCTCTTTCCCTTTTATCCAACTCAGCAAAAGTCTCATTTGCATGCTGAGATAAAGCCTCCTCCAATTTTCCAATAGCCACATAATGCCTAAGATCCAGGGATTCGCCATCTTCCCTGTTTTGCATCCAATAATCCCAGGTTCTCATCAATGCATGCTGCAAGATCGGAAGCTGGTCAGGATTATTTCCCACATCGTTTAATAACTGTTGGGATAATCTTCTTGTGATTTTACCGCCTCCAACAGCTACAGGCCCTTCAATGGCCATCCTTTGCTGATCCCTTGTCATTTGCGGAATCAGATAATGGCTTTCATTTATTACTTGTGTTAAGTCAGGGAATTGAGCACAATCGCCTATAAAGTCGGAACGCATGGTGAGCGCCACATAAATAGGTAACTCCGTCTGACTAACTGACTTTAATAAAAGATTAACAAATGCAGCAGAGAGGTTTGCAGATTCCTCATCAGTTTCACTTTTCAGAAACCGGAACAATTCCTCAAACTGATCAATCAGAATTAAAAAATTCGTAGGGGAAGATTTAGATAAAGAATATGGTTTCAATGCGTCAACCAATCCCATTGAAGAACTTTTCAATATCACATTTGTCAAAGTGGTCTCCATGAATCTTTCATCCTCAGAGATTTCCTCATAAGATTCATTGAGTTTCACAATAGCTTCTGAAAGATTACCGAGCGGGTTGTTCCCAGGCCTGGAAGAAATAACAATCCAATCGGATCCGGCCTCAGTCATAAATCCCCCATATAATATAGGGATTAGCCCGCAATACATCAACGACGATTTACCACTTCCTGAGGCGCCGATGACAGCAGCGAACTTGTTTTGGGCAAGTTTTAATAGAATTTCATCGCTCTGCCCCTCACGCCCAAAGAACAAATGGCTTTCATCAAACCCAAATGGTCTTAGGCCGGGGAACGGATTAAGCAGGTTGGTATCTTTTACCTTTCCTGACAGAGTTATTTCTAATTCCTTTACATTCATTGGCTAGTCAAGCTGGTTAAGAAACGATTTAAATGAGCTTTTATTGACCTTTTGATTCTTAAATAAAATCAAATTGTCTTTATCGAAATAAAGATCCAGGTCCACTTTCTTGTTTGAATCTACAATTACAGCTGTAGGGTTTTTTCGTTTACTTCTACCCAGGCCTAATGCTTTTACGCTATCAAACAGCTTACTTTTAACCCAGTTTTCATTATTCCTCCCATGATATATTAATGTACCATCACATTCCCTTAGATTTTGAATGTGTTTATCGCGGATCTGTAATATTTCCCCATCAAAATTCGAAAGAATCACGCGATAACCCTGATCCTTAAGGAAATTACTGATGGGCTTACATTCTTCCCTTTCATTCTTATCGCATATTAAATATATACTTTTACCTTTTTCAGCACCGGGCACCAATACCTTTTCCTGACCTAATTTGCTTTCATTTATTTTTCCTACAATAAAACCTTTCAGGGTTTCAATCGGACAATCCATAACCTCTGCATATTCAATATTAGTCAGATCCTTTTTAAGATTATCAATGAAAATCTTTTGTTTAACTGTGAGATTTTCATGGCTCTCAGAGATCCATATTATCCTATTAAACCTTTCATAATACTTAACTCCAGGTTTATCATTGACCTGACGGCTATGTTCAGACGCCAATTGATTCTCAATTTCGATAATGGACAATCCTCTATCTTTTATCAACATACCGGAATCTTCACCTACAAGGTGGATTGATAGTTGGCATTTACTCAGTTTTTCATTTATCTGTTTTACAATATCATCATAGGATCCTTCGACAGTATCTAACTGGTAGACTTCATATTGACTTCTTAATAATTCGCGACAAAGATTATCTCGTTGATTATATTGATCAATACCTGACTGGGCAATATATATTCCAGATGGTTTAAGGTCCTTAACCAACTTCTCAGCTTCTTTAACTGGTGATCTATGTGTTTCATTTATATTTTTGATATCTGCAGCGATATCAAATATCTTCATCCAATAGTCATGGTCTTTATCCGGATCTTCCAGATAGGAAATTTCAGTAACAAAATCCGTAAGAGAATCTATTTCAAAAAAATTATAGAACTTATTTTTTATTAAATACCCGGGAATCTCGTCTGTTGAAATCCTGTTTTTAAAAACATTTATAAACTTTATATTGGCCGAAGTCTTTCTCTTTTTGGTGACTTCCTTTTCCAAAACCGATAAGTAGCTCATGAAAATAGGCGCTTGTAGAAGATTATGGGAAAAGACTGGAATTATTATAGATGAGTTGACCGGAAAAGAATCTGGATCCAGGTCATATTCAGATAATTTAACAATTGCGTGTTTCTGACCTGATAATCGATTTAATAATCGCTCAAGGTTATCGACAAATATGCTTACCCAACCTTTAGAAGATTGATTGTCTGGTTTATCATCCAGATTAGCATATAATATTACAATCTGGTAATCAACCATCAGAATTTAACTGATTTAAACATTATGTGCTCCATAATACAATTTTTTCTCTAATTATCAATTCTATTCGATAATTTTTCTTAAAAAAATATAATTCTCAAATGCATCCAATTCCATATATCCCGTCAAGCGGTTTTGTTCATATCCTTTTGAAACAATCCTGAACTACGCGAGGAATAATGCAAAAAATCCAGCGCTATTTCACGATCGTTACTTAGCAATTCATACAGTTTTTCTTTAAAGATCTTGATAAAGATCGTATCCACAAGTGGATGAATTACAAGATCATTTTCTGCTATATCCTCAATCAGGATCTCGCCAAGGAATTCACTATCAGTAAGATTATTGATAACAATATCTTTTTGCAATAGATTCACATAACCATCATAAACGATATAAAAGTAATTATTCGTTTCTTCAGTTATTCTTAATTTCTGATCTTTTCGAAGATATAATTCTTCGGTATAGTCCAACAGATTAATGAGAAATGCTGTTGGCATGCTTTTAAATAAGTTAATTTTATTTAGAAAGAATACTTTATCAATGGTTAGTGGTTTACTAAAATGCAAATTGCGAATCTTTTGCTTATCTAGGATCATTTTATCAATATCAGACTTTTTCTCTTTGTCAATCCTCTGAGAATGTTCATAATAATAATCCGGATTGATTTGATACAATGACCACCCCGCTGTATTTCTTATTAGAGGATCCGGATTAAATAAATTGGATATCAATTCATATAACATTGTATCAACTTTATGAATTCCAACCCAATATATTGCAAGCGTCTTAGTCCATCTATTGATCTGATTAAATTCTTTATTGATTATTTGTTTGACTACATCCATAAAATCGCCAAGCATATGCGGATAGAAAACCTGTAATTTTTTTATTTTATCCTGATTAGATATGTCATCAAAAAGTGGAACTAAGCGGTCTTTAAGATCTTCCGCCAATAACACATCCAGCAACTCAATTGCATATGTAATACCTTCGTGAGTGCCACTCTCAATATTCGATCGGATCAATCTAATAGAATGAGGATCATAAATCATGGAAAGAAGCATATAAATATGGTGATAATGATGGTTGTTTTCTTCAACTATGGCATTATGGATCATTTCACCAATTTCTGTTCCATGGATCTTATCTAATGCATGAATATTCCAGATTATATCGTTTATATCTGATTCGATTACATATTTTATTCTAACCGATTGATAGCCTTCAGCCTTAAATCCGGAGTTCGCCAAGGCCAGCAAAATCTGTGAAACGATTTTTTTATCCGGGTAATCAATTTTTGACCATAAAGCCTCTTTTGACTTTTCACTTCCCATCTTTTCATAAACCCTAATTATCCTGAGTTGTGTTTGAGGATCCTGGTCCGTTTTTTGGAAAACAATTTCCATATATTGAATAATATCATCTCCAATTACAACAAGGGCATTTACTGCAAGATCACCATAAGTAGGAGATGATAATTTATCTATGAGGAATGGATAAAGGTCGGTTCTTTTCATTTTACCTGCCGCTGTGACAGCTAAAGACTGCACACTGAAATTCAGGTCTACCAGCAAGTCAATCAAATAAGGAATTACATCATCACTCTGATTTGCCAGGATCATATTGATTGCATCGATCCGGTCTTCCACATCATCCGACTTCGTCAAACGGGAAATATTTTCAATCAGAGGAAAATCATCCGTAGCATGAAGTAATTTGTTTAGCCAATTGCTGATATCTTCTTTGCCCTTATCTGTGTCCTCAATGATTTTTATCTTATTGGGATTAAGTGTACCCGAGAGATTTCGAATCTCATTCAATCTTCGAAGGGCGAACTTCTTAATAGTTTTATGATCAGATTCAATTTGCGAAGGAAGAAATTTTATAAACTTTGTGGGATCCAGTTTTTCAACTACTTTTAGCGTAAAGATCTTTAGTCCCGAATCACCGATATTGTCAAGGTTGTTTAAAATGGTATCAATCTCAACTACCTCATTATCTGCTTCGCTGGCTTCTTCTTCATGACTTTCCAATTTCTTCTTCACATTATTTCTATATTCATTATATAATCTTCCTGTAACAAAAAAGTACCCGATAATAATCGCTAAAAGAAAATATGTATAATGAATAATATCCAGGAATGACAAGGTTCCTATTATTAAGATCATCGTTCCGGCGAGCAACCTGGATGATTCATTGATGACACCTTCAATTTTAGCCTGGACATCAAATCTAATATTGATTTTCAGCGGCATAAAGAAAATCTTAAAGGTAGGATTCTCCAATGCCTCTCTGATGGAATTTGAAAAGAATTTACTTAAGACTATGAATAAAAAGAACCATATAAAATTTTCTGAACCAGGAAGATACCCAAACATGTTCCCTGTAATGATGGCGCCTAAAGTAAAGAGTCCTAAAATTATCGGGAGAACGATCAATGCTGTTTTTAGGCCATAGGAAGCTATTAACCTTTCATTAATAAATGTCTGCATGATCAATGTGAATACCATAATTGACATGTACATATATGAAAGGAATTTTGCCAGACTAACCTCTTCAGGATACTGTTGTTCAGTAATTTTAAGAAATGTATAATCTACAAATGTTAAGCAAATGATTGAGATCCCTATAAAAAGAGACAATACTATCGTATAATTATCTTTGAATAATTTACTGAATCGTATGGTATCAGATTTACCTTGATGTTCTCCGACATCTGCAAAGCGCATTTCCTTGTTGATAAAGAATAGAAAGAAGAGGCAGGCAACAATACTTATATCAGTTATAATTAAAAGGTCTGTTACATTACTAATAAACTCAATAAAGAAAGGTACCGACACAAAAGCTAAAATCGTAGCGATCAATTGACCGGCATCTATACTGCCTATTATTCTTTTCGACTGCCTAATATCAAATATCCTTCCGAATAGTCCCCAGAAACATAACAACATTATGGATGTAATGGGGAATAACATTACGTAAAGGATAAAAACAAATATAGGATTTGATTCTATTGATAAGCTTGTGTATACTCCGGTAATAAATATAAATACTGCTATTAAATTGAATACGGCAAGTATTTTAAATGATATATGCTTCTGAAAAATTGTAAAAAGCCCAGTAGATAATACGCCTAATATTCCTGAAATAAAGAAGGCCAGTTTAAGATTTTCTCCTTGTGTATTCAGAAACAGCGTTTCAACAACCACACGGTATGTGGCTAAAAATATGCCCATGAAGAAACCATAACCTAATAATAATAGTGCAGGACGCTCCTCCACTGTCTTCTGAACATTAAGCAGTCGGAATAAGCTTTTCAGCATGGGATAAAAAGTTGAACAAACTAAATTTACTCAATATTAGAAAAAAACTTTAATTAATGCATTATAAAATATAGAAAATTCAAACATATAATTGTACTTTCCTGATACGCATATTTTCGTTTTGTCCATATTTAATAATCCGTGTTGATATAATTAACACGAAAAATTGCATATTTTTATTATAATTCTAATGAAATAGATATTGAGATTTTTATACTTGATTAATTAATGGCTTACAAAATACCCTATTTTTCTTTTAATAAAATAAATTCAGATACCGGCAGGGATCTGAACCTGGTCTTCAGGGAACTATTGGATTCAAAATGGTATATTCTTGGCCGTAATCTGAATGATTTTGAAAATGAATTCGCTAAATATATCGGTGTTAAATATGCTATAGGTGTTGGAAACGGTTTTGATGCATTAAAAATAAGCCTGGAGGCCCTGGAACTTAAAAAAGATGACGAAGTCATCCTTCCAAGCCTGACATTTATCGCCACTTTGCTGGCGGTGATAAAAGCTGGCGCAAAGCCGGTTTTGGCTGATGTAAATCCTGAAACATACGTGCTTGATTATTCGTCCATTGAATCACTTATCGGACCCAAAACAAAAGCGATCATTCCGGTCCATTTATATGGTTATCCCTGCAACATACCTGAAATTATAAAAAACACAAAAGAAAAAGGGATCGTCGTAGTTGAGGACTATGCTCAATCTGTTGGAGCTGAATTTGAAGGTAAGAAAACTGGATCATTTGGTCTGATAAATGGCTCCAGCTTCTATCCTACTAAATCAATAGGTGCCTTGGGGGATGGAGGAATTATTACAACCGATGATAAAAAACTTGCAGATAAATGCCGGTCATTAAGAAACTACGGATTCACGAGTGATGGTCAGCATAAATTAATTGGACATAATTCAAGGTTAGATGAACTCCAGGCGGCATTTTTAAGTGTGAAGATCCCATGGCTTGATATCTGGAATAATGAAAGAAGATCAATTGCTGAAAAATATATAGATAACCTATCAGGAATCCTCGGTTTACGATTACCAGAACATAAAATTAATACCCTGCCTGTATTTCATATATTCTCAATTCTATGCGAGAAAAGAGATGCATTACAAGAGCACCTAGAAGATGCAGGTATAGAAACATTGGTACACTATAGCACTCCCCTTCACCTACAGCAAAGCATGACTTATCTGGGATATAGTAAAGGCAGCATGCCAATCGCTGAAAAAATATCAGGGATGCAATTAAGCTTACCCATATACCCGGGTCTTTCCGATGATAAGATTGATTTTATCAGTGAGATGATTTATCGGTTCATGAATAAGTAACTATGTTAAAAAGGAAACTTGAATATCAGTTTCTTGTACATTATATTTTACTCATCTTATTTTGAATTACTCAAAGAATCCAAAGCATCATCAGTTAATATCCCCTCATAAATGATCTTTAGAGTTTGATCAAAAATATCGGAATGGTATTTAGGTAATTTCTTTTTTATATCTGGAGGTAAGGTATTGAGGAAGTTTGGGTCCAGCAAGGTTTCAATTGCACATGCATAAAGGGCAACTACGAGATTTTTATTGATGTTTTCTTTGATCTTACCCTTTGCAATACCTTCATCAATAAGTCGATTAAACCTAAGGAAGGCTGCCTCGTGTTTATAGTTGTTAATTTTGATCCACAGATGGGGAACATTCTCCTGAATATCTGCGATCAAATCTGAATTCATCCTTCCCATAGCTACTCCTATATGACTCATCATATTCTTAAGCTTTTCAATAAATGCGATATTCTTTCTATCTAATATCTCATTGATTTCAGAGGATATACTTATTCTCCAGTTGTCAAAAGTCTTTTCCAGAAGGTCCTGTTTACTCTCGTAATACTTGTAAATGGTTTTTTTGCTGATTGATAAATTTGACGCTATTTCATCTACCGTAACTTTTTTGTATCCCTTATCAAAAAATAATTGTGTAGCCTCTTTAAGTATATCTTTTTCTATCTCATTATTACGTGGCATATAATCGTAAACTTAGGGTTAATGTAAATGTAAAAAATACATTTTTATTTTTATACATTTGTTAAAATAATCTTAAGCTGTAAAATAATAAGGTTATATGGATAAAAAACAAGCTCAAAAAGAGATTTTAGAATTAATTGAGAAAATCAATTATTACAACGATAAGTATTATCAACACCACACATCTGAAATTTCTGATTATGAATTCGATCAACTTCTTGAAACTCTAAATAGACTGGAAACCGAGTTCCCTGAATTCAAATATAATTATTCACCTACCCAGAGAGTAGGCGGAACAGTAACCAAAAACTTTAATACAGTTTATCATAAATTTCCAATGTTGTCTTTAGGCAATACATATTCAGAGGACGAAATCAGGGAATTTGATAAAAGAATACATAAAATGATCGGTGATGAGCACATAGAATATATATGTGAACTCAAATTCGACGGAGTTGCTATTAGCATTAGATATGAGAAGGGCATCCTCGTACAAGCCGTAACGCGAGGGGATGGTGTAAAGGGTGATGATGTAACAGCCAATGTTAAGACCATCAGGAATATACCCTTGAAGCTAAAAGGCAGCGGCCATCCCGGTTTATTTGAAGTTAGAGGTGAAGTTTTTATGCCCCATAAAATCTTTGACCAGCTAAACCTCGAAAGGAAAAAGAATGATGAAGCATTATTAGCCAATCCACGTAATACAGCCTCCGGAACTTTGAAAATGCAGGATTCCTCTATTGTTGCCCAACGGAAACTAGATTGCTTTATGTATGGTTTACTTGGAGAGAATATTGATATTGATACACATTATAATGCATTGGAAAAACTTTCTGAATGGGGATTCAATACATCAAAAACATACATCAAATGCAATGATTTAAAAGAGATCTTCGAATATATTAAAAAATGGGAGTTTAAAAGAAATGATTTACCTCTGGACACTGATGGCATCGTAATAAAAGTAAATAGATACAACCTACAGGAAAAACTAGGTTTTACCTCTAAATTCCCACGTTGGGCAATCGCCTATAAATATAAAGCGCAAAATGCCATTACCAAATTAAATGATATAACTTACCAGGTTGGCAGGACCGGGTCTATTACGCCTGTTGCACAACTTGAGTCGGTAGTACTTGCAGGCACTACCGTAAAACGCGCATCTCTTCATAATGCTAACGAAATTGAACGTCTGGATTTAAATATCGGCGATTACGTCTACATTGAAAAAGGAGGAGAAATCATTCCTAAAATTACTGGAGTTGACTATACAAAAAGGAAAAAGGAAACTGTTCCTGTACATTTTATTACGAATTGTCCGGAATGTGGCACTCCACTGATCCGGATTGAAGGAGAAGCCAATCATTATTGTCCAAATGATAAAAATTGCCCACCGCAGATCATGGGTAAAATTGAACATTTTATTCAACGCAATGCGATGGACATTAACTCGCTTGGAGAAAAAACGATATCTGCCCTGTATAGAAATGATCTGGTAAGGAATGTCGCTGACCTGTATCGACTGAAAGCAGAAGATATTCTGAAACTTGAAGGTTTTAAGGACCTGTCTACCAAAAACCTGCTCGATGGAATTGAAAATTCAAAAAACAGACCCTTCGAAAATGTATTATTTGGACTTGGAATAAGATATGTCGGACGTACTGTTGCTGAAAAACTGGCGAATCATTTTGGCAATATTGATCAGATAATGGAAGCTTCATATGAGAAATTAATCGAAGCGCCGGAGATTGGCCAAAAAATAGCTGAAAGTCTAGTTGAATTCTTTGGTAAAACTGAAAACATAGATTTAATTGAAAATCTTAAAAACCATGGTCTGAAATTTCAAGTAGATGAGATCATGGTCGAAAACGTAAATAAATCCCTTGATGGAAAAGGATTTGTAGTTTCTGGTGTTTTTCAAAATTTCGACAGAGAAGAATTAAAAACGCTCATTAAGAAACATGGTGGAAAAGTGTTATCTTCGATTTCCAATAAGTTGGATTTTCTTATCGCAGGGGAAAAAATGGGACCTGCTAAACTAAAAAAAGCTACCGAGCTGGGAATTACCATAATTTCCGAAACGGAGTTTACAGAAATGTTGAAATAATAATATTGCATGCTTTTTAAGAAACTTTTTATTGAACGTAATACCAAGCGTGCTATTAAGAAAAGTACTGTATCCAGGGATAATATTTCATTCAAAAAGGCCCAATCAATAGGCATTATTTATTCCTGGGAGGGAAAAAGGAAAGCAGAGATCATCAATGAATTTGCTAAGGAGATGGATATGTCGGGTAAAAAAGTACAGATCTTGTGTTATAGTCGCGTGGATTTGAAAATCGTACCTGTTGAGGTTGACTTCTTCAGCGAAAAAGATTTTGATAATTTTGGAAATTTAAAAAGTGAAAAGCTTAAAAACTTCAAAAATTTAAGGTTTGATTTTTTATATCATCTGGATACACTTCCAAATGTATATATTGATAACATAATGGCATTGAGCAATGCGCGTTGTCGGGTTTCAAGAGCAGATTATACAAGGAAAGATTTATATGATTTTATGATACAGATAAGGGGAAATGTAGGGATCGAAAAACTTTGTCATGAAATTCTTCACTATACAAAAGCTTTAGCAAATAATGTATAAGAAATTTAAGGGAACAGGTGTGGCCTTAGTCACGCCTTTTGACAGTCAATTAAAAGTAAACTTCCGTGAGCTTGAGAAGGTAGTTACACATACCCTCCATCAGGGGATTGATTATCTAGTAGTACAGGGCACGACAGGAGAATCAGTAACAGTTAAAGAGAATGAAAAAATTGAGATTTTACGAAAAGTTAATCAAGTCAATATCGATAAACCTGTAATAATGGGAATTGGCGGAAATGATACAGATAAGGTACTTTCTCAGATTGAAGCTCTGTCAAAAGAATCATTTGATGCCGTATTGTCTGTATGCCCATATTATAATAAACCATCGCAAACGGGTTTGATCAAGCATTTTATTATGATCGCAGACAAGTCCCCAAAACCGGTAATATTATATAACGTACCAGGCAGGACTTCTATTAATTTATCTGCCCAATCTACTGCTGAACTTTCTCAACATCCGAATATTATAGGTGTAAAAGAGGCATCAGGCGATTTTAATCAGGCAGTTGAGATCATAAAACTTAGTAGTGATGATTTTCTTCTGATTTCAGGTGATGATTTTTTGACCCTGCCATTAATTTCCATTGGAGCGGTTGGCGTAATTAGTGTACTTGCGAATGCTTTAACTAGTCAAATGTGCAATATAGTTAATTACGCATTAGACAATAATTATTCTGAAGCACAAAAGCTATTGTATTCAATTTCAATGATTAATAATCTGATGTACTTGGAAGGAAATCCTACAGGTGTGAAATTTCTGATGGAGCTATTGGGGATTTGTTCAGGAGATGTGCGGCCACCACTTTATAAAGCCAGCAAGGAACTGCAGGAAAAGATTAAATCTGCATTAAAAGAAATAAAAAATCCCGTCAATTGACGGGATTCTAACAATTTTTAGAGGTTTTCCCTATTCTTTGTTTTTAATATCTTGAACTTCAACTCGGATGTCTTGGGCCAAATTTTTAAGTTCTTGCATCCCTTTTCTTACTCGGGTGCCAGCAGCTGAATTACCTTTGTCATAGAATTTTTGGAAATCCGCCTCTAAATTCATTACTAAATCACGAAGTTCATCGAATCTTTTCATATGTTATATGATTTATTAGTTATTAAAATGGATAATTTCTGTGGCAATTTAATGAAAATAGTTATAAATCAATAAATAAGCCTGTTTTTTTTATTATTCATTAATTACAGCTTCCATACCATCGTGTTGATACTTCCCACTTCTAAGCTTATCGCTAATGGCTTCAAATGCCGCAATGGTCTCATTCACATCTTCCAAAGTATGAACAGCTGTTGGAATTAATCTCAGCATGATCACATCCTTAGGAACTACGGGATAAATGACTACTGAGCAGAATATTTTATACGTTTCTCTGATATCAAGGATTAAATTAGCCGCTTCTACAATACCGCCACTCAGGAAAACAGGAGTTACCGGCGATTCGGTCGTTCCAATATTAAATCCTCTTTTTCTTAAGCCAGATTGCAACGCATTTACTATTTTCCATAAATTCTCTTTGAGCTCTGGTTTTGTTCTTAACAATTCTAATCTCTTAAGATTACCAATCACAAGGGGCATTGGTAGCGATTTTGCAAAAATTTGAGATCGTATTCCAAATCTTAAATATTCAATGATGTTTTTGTCGCCTGCAACAAACCCTCCGATGCTGGCCATAGACTTCGCGAAAGTTGAGAAATACAAGTCTATTTCATTACTTACACCCTGTTCTTCCGGCAGACCTGCTCCCGTTTTGCCCATGGTCCCAAAACCATGCGCATCGTCAACAAGTATTCTAAAGGAATATTTTTCTTTAAGGGCCACAATGCCTTTCAAATCACCATTATTCCCTGACATTCCAAATACACCCTCTGTAATGACCAATATCCCGCCTTCTGTCTCTTTGCAAATTTTTTCTGCTCTTATGAGCTGTTTTTCAAGACTCTCCATATCATTATGATGATATACGAATCTTTTGCCAATATGTAATCTGACCCCATCAATAATACTAGCATGGGCTTCAGCATCATAAACAATTACATCTTTCCTGTCAACCAGTGTATCTATAATTGACATAATACCCTGATATCCATAATTTAATAATAGAGCAGATTCCTTTTGGACAAAATCCGCCAGTTCATTTTCAAATTGCTCATGATATTTTGAATTACCAGACATGATTCTGGCACCCATCGGATATCCCAAACCCCAGTCTTTAGCCGCCTGCGCATCAACTTTCCTCACCTCAGGATGATTTGCCAGTCCTAGATAGTTGTTTAAACTCCATGTAAGCACCTTATTACCTCTAAAAAACATTCTTGGTGCAATTTCCCCTTCTAATTTAGGGAACATGAAATATCCCGGTTGAACATGTGCGTAATGACCAAGGGGACTCTGATTATTAATTCTTTTATTAAAAATATCCACCTTCTCTCAAGTTTTGTTATAAACTGTAAACTCCAATTCAATGTTGCGAAATTAGTACTAAATTAACGTCTTGCCAAAAAGTGGTTGCTAAATGTGAAAAAATATTCGGAAAAATTAATATTTTGTCAATACAGCACAATATTATTATTCAAATAGGTCAATAATGCATATATATGCTTAATATCGTATTTAATAGCAATAAATTCTTAATGCCAATGAAGAATGTGCCCATAATTTTTGCCCTTATCCTCTCCTTTTCATCATATTCCCAGCAATCTACAACAGGCCCTAACAAATTATATCCTATTCTATTCAATTATGCACGAGATTTATACCCGGAATATGTTAAAATCCCTTTTGAAAGGAAGGCAATACTTGAAGAAATCGCAAATTACATTATAGGAGCACAACAGCTTGATACTTCCGGTAAGATCATATTTATTGAAACTGATTATTTAGCCAGATCGGTTCTGGTTCATGCCTGGGCTGTGGCGGCTTCGTATTATTATGGCATTGAAAATGTAAACATTTATTCGGGAGGAATAAATGCTCATGGAATTTCTCAAAATGCTATAATTGCTTTGGAAAAAGCTGGATTTATAATCTATAAGATCAAGGAAGAGAATAATCCCGAATATGAAATAAAATATTCATATAACGTTAAACCACTGATTCTGCGATCAATCAAATATAATGACAAGAGCAATCCCGATGCTAACTTTGGTTCAATAATAGTTTGCCCGAATGCTGATATTAATTTACCTGTTGTAAAAGGAAACAATTTCAGAACTCCACTATACTATTTTGATCCTTCGGCATTTGACGGCACTCCTGATGCTACCGACTTATATCTGGAAAAAAGTAAAGAAATTGCCACTGAAATGTTCTATCTTTTTTATGTTATTAAAAACTCCAAGTAAATTTGAACCTATGACGCATCTAAGGCGATTTTTTGAAAGATGAAGAAATTACCACTGATCACACGAATTTTACTTTGGAGGAAACGAAGTATATCTGACAAAAGGTTTATGATACTCCTGAGTATTGTTGCTGGCACAGCAGGTGGACTAGGGGCTGTTATCATTAAGAATTCTGTAAGACTAATTCAGAATTTTTTGACCAAGGGATTTTCAGATGATTACTTCCAGATCATGTACATAGTTTATCCGGCAATTGGACTTCTTGCTTCAGCGCTGATCGTACGATATATTATCCGTAATAAAGTCGGTCATGGGGTTCCAAATGTATTATACGCCATCTCAAAAAACAACGGGATTATACGCTCTTTTCAAATGTATGCTTCCATAATTACCAGCTCAATAACAGTTGGATTTGGTGGTTCAGTTGGACTTGAAGGGCCTACAGTCTCTACCGGAGCGGCATTTGGATCAAATATTGGGCGGTTCCTGCGACTTGATTATAAAAATATCACTCTGCTAATTGCATGTGCTTCAACTGGCGCTGTCGCGGCCATATTTAAAGCACCCATAACAGCTATTGTATTTGCCCTGGAAGTTCTTATGCTTGACCTTACTATGGCTTCTTTATTGCCACTTTTAATTGCAGCTGTTTCAGGGGCAGTCACTTCCTACTTCTTTCTTGGCCAAAAAGTGATATATCCATTTGAGGTTGTAAATCAATTTGCTTTATCAGAAATTCACTTGTATATCATTCTTGGGATTTTATGTGGATTCATTTCTCTGTACTTTACCAAGATATATCTGTTCATTGCTCAAAAATTTGAGAAAGTAAATAAGTGGTACCTGCGGTACCTGATTGGGGCTGGAATACTCGGACTTCTGATTTTCTTGCTACCCTCTCTCTACGGTGAAGGATATGAAGCCATTAATTCAAGTCTCCATGCTGATTTTGATCATCTGTTCAATAACACTTTTTATTTCGATTTTAAGGATAATAAAAGTGTTATTATCCTGATTCTCCTCGCTCTGATATTATTCAAGGGAGTTGCTACTTCCGTTACTTTTGGAGGAGGAGGAATAGGAGGTATTTTTGCGCCTTCTCTCTTCACCGGAGCGCATGCAGGACTTCTTTTTGCTTTTCTTTTAAATACTGTTTTCGGGAGCAATGTTTCACTCACAAATTTTGCCCTGGTTGGGATGGGTGGTGTGATTGCAGGAATTTTGCATGCACCCCTAACCGGCATATTCCTCATTGCGGAGATAACCGGTGGGTATGAGTTATTCTTACCATTAATGATTGTTGCAACCTTGTCCTATGGCACCATGAGTACTTTTGAGAAAACTTCTGTTTATACATATCAGCTTGCCAGACGTGGTGAACTTTTTACACATGACAAAGATAAAGTGGTGTTATCCCTTATGAATGTCAAGGATCTCCTTGAAACAAAATTTAAAACAATTGATGAGGATGCTACCTTAGGGGATCTAGTTAAAATTATTCAAAACTCTAATAGAAATATTTTCCCAGTCATCGACAAGGATAATCACCTTCATGGAATAATACATTTAAACAATGTTAGGCATGTGATTTTTAAACCTGAGTTGTATGAATCAACAAAAGTCAGCAACCTCATGTATTTCCCGGTTAACTTTGTTTCACCCGACGACTCAATGGAAGATATCGTTCAAAAATTTCAATCCAGTGGCCACTTTAACTTACCAGTTCTTAAAGAAGGCAAGTACGTTGGATTCGTATCAAGAGCAAATGTTTTATCAAAATATCGCAAGTTACTAAAACATTTTTCGGAAGATTAATGTTATTCATCAGGATACTAAGTTCTAGCAGTTTCGAAGGATTTGATAACAATGTCAACAAGATGACATGATCTCAAAATTTTTGAAACTAATTTGTCTTTCAAGATAGGTAATTAAATTTCAATATCGTAAATTGTTAGATAGAACTCATTTAAATACAACCCTGAACTAGTGTAACTGAAAATGAAAAATGTAAGTTATCTTTTGTTATTGATTGTCTTCTCAATGGTATCTTGTTTCGGATCAAAAGATTATCTGGTTGAGTCTGACTATAGCTATGCCGGAAACTTCAAGAAGTACAAAACCTTTTCTTTCATAAACCAACAACGCCTTGATTTGGATAGTCTTATTCCCGAAGAATTAATTATGAATACGATAAAGAATCGTATGTCCCTACTTGGATACAAGCATACTGAAGAAAAACCCAATCTTTTAATTGGTTTCAGAATGTATTATAATGACTTCAAATTCAACGGATGGAAACAGCCTGAAATTGAGGTTTGGCTAGAAGAACATGGTTTTGTAAAAGAACAATTTGACAAAGTGAAGTATAATATGCAGGAAGGTACATTAATGATACTCCTTGTAGACAGAAAAATGAATAAAACCGTGTGGCAGGGATATAATAGCGGATTGATCGATGTGAATACCATCGAAAACGAAAGATTTATCAAAGGAAGCGTTCGCTTGATCTTCGACAAATACCGGGTTTTTGCAGATGGATACCTCAAAGAAAGAAGTTAGAATGTATTTTCTGAAATACACTCACTATCAAGTGATTAACTTCAAAAAAAAATTAAATATTATTTGCAATTAACATATATAATCTTAATTTTGCGGCTGCATTCTTTGGTTCGTTTACTTACTTCAGTTAAAATAATCATAAAAACGGCAACAAAGTTTCGTATTTATCGTTCCTTAAAGGGCTGAGTACTAGACATTAGGAAATTGAAAATATCTTGGATTTGTGCTGGTTTAATGTTGGAAAAATGCAAATTACTTATTCAGCTATTCTGCATGTTCAACCGGATAATTTCCCATTTACAACCATAATTACCTTTCCCAGATATGATTTACAGTGATAAAACGTGATATAAAACAAAAACTTTAGCATGAGGCAGTTAAAAATTACACAATCTATTACCAACAGAAAAGAAAGTCATACAATTGAAAAGTATTTCAATGATTTAAGTAAAGAAGAAACAATCACCCCAGAAGAAGAAGCTGAATTAGCGAGAAGAATTAGAACCGGCGACAATGTTGCCCTCGAAAAATTAGTTAAAGCCAATTTGCGATTTGTAATCTCAGTTGCAAAACAATATCAAAACAGAAATATCCCTTTAAATGATCTTATAAATGAAGGGAACATTGGCTTAATCAAAGCTGCCCAGAAATTTGATGAAACTAAAGGTTTTAAATTTATTTCATATGCAGTATGGTGGATCCGACAGTCGATCCTTCAAGCCATAAATAATCATTCGAAAATTGTCAGGATTCCTGCAAATAAAAAAGGTCATTTTAATCAAATCAAGAAGGCATATTCTTCCTTCGAGCAAGTATATGAAAGGGAGCCAACCCCTGAAGAGTTAGCAGAAATACTTGACCAGGAACCATCTGATATATATAATACCCTGAATGCCGATATTAATAAGACCTCACTGGATGCTCCCTTTGGAGATGATGGAGAAGGTAATCTTTATGATGTCATGGAGAATAGCGCCATCGAAGGTACTGATTACAAGATGGAATATACCCAGTCACTTCAACATGAAACATTAAGAACTTTGAAAACTCTTGATGCAAGAGAAATGGAAGTTATTAAAATGTCATTTGGAATTAATTATGACCATGCAATGAACTTTGAAGAAATTGGAGAAAGAATGGGATTAACTAGAGAAAGGGTAAGACAAATACGGGAGAAGGCTCTCAAGAAATTAAAGTCTACCAGTAGGCAGAAATTATTGAAAGAATTTTGTGCTAGATAATCTGGCAAAAACATGATACTATTAAAATCCCGCTAAAAGCGGGATTTTTTTTTGAATTTATTAATAAATCTAGTTTCTTAAAGGCAAAATGGAAGAGCAATATATTGATATCTTATATGTTGATGATGAACAAAACAATCTGGATGCATTTAAAGCCTCTTTTAGACGAGATTTTAAAATTAGTTTAGCCTTGTCTGCTGCTGAAGGTATGGAAATTTTGAAAAACCTTCCAAATATTCCCATTGTAATCAGCGATCAAAGAATGCCAAAGACAACCGGTTCCGAATTTCTGGAAGAAGTATCCCACAGATTCCCGGATTCTATAAGGATATTGATTACAGGATATGCTGATCTTGAATCTACCATCGAAGCGATAAACAAAGGAAAAATATTTTACTATATATCAAAACCAATAAATCCGGAAGAAGTAAAACTTATTCTTAAGAAAGCCTTTGATACCTATCATCTTCAACTAAACAATAAAATACTGACCAAGGAAAGAGAAAAGTTGTTAATAAAATCAGAGAGGGAAGAAAAGGAATTAATAAAATCTCAATTACAAAATCTCCGATCTCATATCAACCCTCATTTCTTATTCAATTCATTAAACATTTTAAGTGCACTCGTACAGGACAACGATCAGGCTAAAACATATATCCTGAAACTAGCCCATGTATATAGATATCTGCTCCAAAGCAGTGATCATACCACCAGTTCTCTTAAGTCTGAATTGGAGTTTATCCAGGAATACATTTTTCTTCAAAAAATCAGATTTACAAATGGTATTGAAATGAGAATTAATATCCCGGAAATATACCTGGATTACCTAATACCTAGTTACTCGATGCAAATTTTGATTGAGAACATTTTTAAGCATAACGCTGTCTCAGAAGATTATACTATGGATATAAGTGTTTTTGTTAATCCGGATGAATATCTGGCAATAACCAATACTTTACACCCTAAAAATAATCTTTTTGAAAGCTCTGGTATAGGGCAAATAAATCTTATTGAACGATATAACCTAATATGCGATAAAAAACCAAAATTTATAGTTGAAAACGGATTGTACATTGCATTAATTCCTCTACTACCACCAAATAATGACAAAGATGACTGAAATTCTTTTATTGGAAGATGAACCGCTGGCAGCAAATGAAATCAAACAAATAGTATTGAGGTTCAGACCGGATTATCAGATCCAGGAAATTATCGGATCCGTAAAAAAGGCTGTTACATGGTTAAAAAACAATAATCCTGATCTTATCCTGTCAGATATACAGCTTGCCGATGGTACGTGTTTCGAGATTTTTGAGAAGATTAATAAAGAAATTCCGATAATCTTTATTACTGCATACAACCAATATGCTATTCAAGCTTTTAAAGAGCTCAGTATTGACTACCTATTGAAACCAATTGAACCGGTAGAGTTCGAAAACGCAATTGAAAAGTTTGAGAAACTAAATTCCGCAATAGATTTGTCAGAATTGGTAGCAATAAAAAATCTGCTTATTCAAAGGAATGAAAAATATCAGGAAAGATTCCGGGTGAATTATGGAGACACCTATCTTTCTATTCCCACTGAAGAAATAGCATATTTTTTCAGTGAAGACCGGTATACCTATCTGGTTACAAAATCCGGCAAACAGCATATTATAAATTTTAACTTATCTGAATTGGAAGAAAAGATCGATCCTAAACAATTTTTTCGAATTAACAGGAAATTTATCGTCAATTTTAAAGCCATCTCTAAAATGACAAGCCATACTAAAAGCAGGGTAAAACTTGAGCTAGAACCACCTCTTCCCTACTCTATGGAAGCAATTGTAAGTGTTGAAAAATCCGGCGATTTTAAGGAATGGCTTAACAAATGACCTACTATTAAAATTCAGAGCCTGATATCCTAAATTGCCCCCATTTCCTTTAAAACACAAATTTAGATGAGATGATCATTTAACAATTCCTGTAAATATATCCAGTTGATCTTTCAACAACCTGAAGGATTTTCGATGAAGCCTGGTAACTCCATGCAATTGAATGGCCTTTCGGTGATACTGCGTGGGGTAACCGGCATTTTTATCCCAGCCATAATGTGAATATTTTTTCGAATATGCCTTCATTAGCTGATCTCTGTAAGTCTTTGCCAGTATTGAAGCCGCGGCTATCGACATATACTTCCCATCGCCTTTTATAATGCACTGGTGATCAATTGATTTATACGGCTTAAATCGGTTGCCATCTACTAGAATTAAATTAAAACCATCAGGTTTCAATTGTTCCAAGGCAAGGTGCATAGCTTTAATGGATGCATTTAGAATATTGATTTTATCTATTTCTTCGTTGTCAACTATTCCTATACCATAGCTTATTGCAGAATCATAAATAACATCTCTTAACTGCTCTCTCTTGGCGGAAGTTAGTTTTTTTGAATCATTTAATACTGGATTTCTGAAATCCGGAGGTAAGATTACAGCTGCTGCGACCACGGGCCCTGCTAAACATCCTCTTCCCGCTTCATCACAGCCGGCTTCATGCATTCCTTCTTTATAAAATGGTAAAAGCATGATTATTTAGTATTTTACACTCATAAAAATAGAAACATAATTACATTTTAAAAATGAGTGAAATTAAAAATCCATGGAGAACCCTGGCATCAAAACAGATCTACGAAAATGATTGGATCAAACTCGTTGAATTCCAGGTAATTAATCCAAACGGAAATAAAGGTATTTACGGAAAAGTCAGTTTTAAGAATAAAGCTATTGGGATTATACCCTTAGATGAAAATGGTTATACCTGGCTGGTTGGACAATATAGGTATACACTTGATGAATATTCCTGGGAAATACCAATGGGTGGTGGCCCCCTTTCATTAGATCCCCTGGTTTCCGCTAAAAGGGAATTGCTCGAGGAAACTGGACTGATCGCTAATAAATGGAGCAGGATTTTAAGAATTCACACCTCAAACTCTGTAACTGATGAAGAAGGATATGTTTATCTGGCTGAAGACCTACTGCAATCCACGCCTGAATTTGATGATACAGAGAAGATTGCCATAAAGAAAATTCCTTTCAAAAATGCATACGCCATGGTTCTTGATAACAAAATAACAGATTCCATAAGTATAGCAGGTATTCTTAAATTAGGCAAAATGCTTGATCTATAAAAAGTCAATATCTACATTAAAAGGATATTTCATTAGATATTGCAAAGCAGTATCTGGAGAAAGGTCTTCAAACATGACATCATATAATTTCTCAGTTATCGGCGCTCTAATCTTATAATATTTAGCTAAACTACGCGTAACCTTTACTGTGTTAATTCCTTCAGCGGTTTCTTCCATGGATTCAGTAATAGAATCCAACGATTCTCCCTTCGCCAACCTATAACCAACAGTAAAGTTTCTGCTGAGTTGACTGGAACAAGTAGTTACCAGGTCACCAATACCAGCCAATCCCAAGAAAGCTTGGGTATTACCGCCAAGAACTTTCCCCAAATAGATCATTTCAACCATCCCCCGGCTAATTAAAAAGCCCCTCGAATTTTCCCCGAGACCTAAACCTGTTAGAGCACCTGAGGCAATGGCAATTATATTTTTTAATGCTCCGCTTAATTCAATTCCAATCAGATCATTACTGCCGTACACCTGAAACCTGTCAGTTCGCAATAATTTTTGGCCTGCTAATATAACTTCATTAAATCTGGAAGCGACAACGGTAGCGGAAGGTTGACCCTGCGCCAATTCATCAGCAAGATTAGGTCCGGCCAGACAACCAACACGAACCACAACACTTTCCTCCAAAACGACCTCACTCATTGTTTTGACATCACTACGTGATATGACCGTGTCCTCCGTTAAATCCGAAAGTTCCCCTTTTAAATCGAGCCCTTTGATACCATGAATCAGTATGTGATATGGCTTCAAATATTGTGATAGGCTTTTCATTAATGACCGAAATGTTGGCGCTGGAATTATAGGAAAGATTATTGAACATTTGCCAGCCAGGTACTCAAGATCATTTGTTAATTCAATGTTTTTATTCAATCTTTGATTGTTGCTTATCCGGCTGCTGCGAACTTCTTCAACCTGTTCAGGATTTCTCCCATACAAGATCACATCTGTATTATTCGACAACAAATTTGAAACTGCAGTTCCAAAACTTCCAATCCCTATAACTCCTACTGGATTATATGTATTTTTCAAAGCCATACCCATCTAATCGATTTCTATAATAAAACAGGGTTTTAAGGTCGTTTGTAATGATATTCCCCTCCTTACTAAATAATAATGGTCTTTGTGCATGAAAGGTGCCAACGCTATTCACTCCTGACCGTATAAGCATCTCCAGATTATTCATCTTTAATGCTTTATTTACTTTGATCTTTCCTAAAACCTCATATTCTATAACAGTGTCCCGAAGCTTAGCATAAATCCTGGCAAATTCATCATATTCTATCTCAAGATCCTCTGTTGGAATTCTAAAGAGACTGTAGAGATCAAGTTTAGTGTTCTTTTTCCTGATTAACTCAAATCCTACAAAGGCCGCTAAATGACTAGGAGAACATTGCGCATTCCTATAAAAATCAGCTACAATCTTCTCCCCAAGCATTCGTGTATATTCCCCATCACGTTGCACATTTTCCGTGATAATACTATTGGAAGTAAAGTAATCCTTAATATCAATTATATTGCCGCTTTTATCCAGACTATTCCCGGAGGCATCCACACTATTCCCAAACAAATCCATGGCCGCGCCAATACTAACTGACATATCTGCTCCCCGCGTAAAAAATTTGGTTAAAAACGAAAGGATCTTATAAGATGATGAAAATTGGTCGGATTCAGTATAATACCGTTCCTGACCCTTTTTCTCAAGATAATCAGATATCAAATGAACAGCTTCAAGCACAAAGTTATAATTCAAAACAACCGGTACTATAAAAATTTTATCCACCTTTCCACCATTGGCCTTTAGATAGTTTAATCGCTGTGCATCCATGGCAGTACTTAAAAGCCCTAATTTTAAATGTCTTTCCAGTTTGCCTGAGCGGGATCGGGTACCTCCTGGGAAAAACAAACTATGTATTCCATTTTGCAAGGCCAGATCTGAATACATTTTCAAGGTCTCCAGATAGATCATATTCTTTTTTCTGCGATCCACCTTATAGGCACCAAGGCTATTCATAAAATAAGCGAACAATGCTATATTAAACAGGTTTAATCCAGCCCCATAGATAAAGGGAGGCAATCCAAGGGAATGAATAACGAAACCGATTGTAATGGAGTCCAGATTGCTAAAATGTGTTGGGACCATAACTATGGTTCCGATCTTGGCCAGATTTCTTAATTGTTCTGTCTCTCCTTCAATGTGGATTTTATCCTGAAGTGTAAGTTTTCCTTTGAATAAACCTTTAAAAGATCCAAGTTTGGCAGCATTAAACAAACGCCCAAAGCCGAAGGTGACGATTGTTCTTGCCATGCTGTAGTGGGAAGGTTTAAAATTACCCGCTATTTCATTGGCATATCTTGAAATGATCTCTTTTAGAATATCATGAGTTTCCCGTTCTACATCCGCATCATTATCAGATGACAGATGCAATAAATTCTTCTTTACGTTCGACCAGAACAACGATTCATCTTCCGGATCAACCTTCCATGGATTCTCCTTCACCCTTAATCGTTCTTTGAACATAGTAATTTCAAGTTCTTCTTTTAGTAGTTCAGTACTGCCTCTTAACTGGACTATTTTAGAAAAACTTGCATTTACTACCTCCTCAATGAATTCTTTTCTGTTTTTACCCAACCTTACTACCGGCCATTCTTTTGGAGCAGGTAAAATTGGATCATACGTTTTGGCTTTTGTATCGTATTTACTTTCAATCATCCAAAGGCTAATATATCTAAAAATCTTACATTATTGTAAGTATAAGGGATAATTCGATCAATCGAAAAGTAATTGTATGCCTCCAGAATCTATTATGCGAAGTACTGCTTCAGAGTTAATTTCACCCTTTATCATTGGAATGAGTATTTGATTATTATGCCCTGTATTGTATTTAACCTCGGTGCCTGATTTTAAAGGATCGATGACAATATACCTTGTATTCGGATCAATCTTATTCTCCATAAACAGATCTTTTAAATGCCAGAAAGAATACAGCTTTCTGTTTTTCGCATCTTTTGCGAGGTATTTATTTATATCAATTTGATCTTGATTATCCAAAACCTCAAGATACAATACCCGCTTTTCAATAGGTTCCTTTTTTAAATACTGATTTACAAAATTTATAAATTCATTCAGGTTACCTGAAACCATTTTTATTGAAAAATCGCGATGAGCATTTACAAGGTTAACAGTAAGGGCTTTTTCTCCAAGCCAACCAAAATAAAATGCAAATACACCTCCAATAATAAATATTAACGCAATAAACGGATGAAACAATCCCTTAAAAAATCCTACGGAGATGAGAGGAGTAAGAATACCGCTGAGTATAATGGGTATAAGTAATTTCCTTTGGTTAATGGTTAGAGAAATCAAATATTCTATCGGGAATTCAGATCTTTTACCTTTGAAGGTCACATATAATCTTCTATCTGTAATTTCACACTTGTTCCTTTCATCCTTATCAAAAAGGATATAGCACTTGGCAATATTTGATTCACTCTCTCCCAATAAATTAAGATTTTTTATAACAAGATATTCACTTATTTAGTTTACAATAATATCTACTTTATAAAACATACTTAACATTCTTTTATTAATTTTAAATAATGTTTGAGATCAGCCCATTTGATAGGGTTGATATTATATATGTTAGTTTGGAATGAGGCGAATCTTAAATATAATTTTAATTCTAATTATCCTTATAAGTCTGCACTTATCGAATCGGGGTTATGCTCAGGTAGAACAACCCTCTAGGTTTGAAATTGAGGTAGAATGGCAGGACGAATATTTTAATATCATTTCTGCTGAAGAGAATGGATTATTCTTAATTCGCAAAAATGTAGAAAAGATTCAAAAAAGTGATTTGACGTGGGAAATTACTGTCCTGGATACAACCTTAATGGTAAAATGGCGAAAAGATCTTTATCTTAATCTAAGCTATGATCTGCTAGGCTACGATTATTATAAGAATAAAGTATTCCTTCTGTTTGCAATGCCTGAATCCTATAAAGATGATCATATCATTCTGGAAGTCGATATGATCTCTGGATTATATCAGACATATAATGTGAAGAGGTCATTAAACATTCAATTAACGGAATTTGAAATTTTAGATAATTCAGCAATTTTTGGCGGATATTTCAATAATAAACCCACTATACTCCAATATATTTTTAAGGAAGGTAAAACACTGGCTTTACCTGGTTTTTATGAGGAAAGAAGCCGTCTTGTTGATGTTCATATTAATGATGAAAAGGGCATATTAACTGTTTTAACAACCATAAGGACCGTAAATAAGAATTACTCCATAGTTGTAAGACAATTCGAGAAAGATGGGACAATGATTGAGAATACAACTATAGTGCCTGAAAACAATACCAGTCTTTTAGATGCCAGATATGTTACAATTGATAATGATATAGACCTTATTGCCGGGACATATTCAAATAAGAATTTCAGGTCTTCCCGTGGAATATTCCTTGCCCATATAGATGAAAATGAGGAACAAACCCTGAAGTATTATAATTACGGGGAATTGCAAAACTTCTTTAGTTATATGAAAGCAAAAAGGGAGAAGAGGGTTCAGGAACGGATTAAAAGGAAAAAGATCAAAGGGAAGAAACTCAAATTTAACTACCGTTTGCTAGTTCATGACATCATTAAGTATGAGAACGAATACATACTAGTTGGTGAAGCGTATTATCCAAAATACAACAGTACCAGTTTCTATGGAGGTTATGGTTACACCAACTACTACCCGAATTATTCCCCCAGACGAAGCCAAAACAACTCCTATTTTGCGGGATACAAATACACGCATGCCATTGTTATCGGGTTTGGCAAACAGGGAGAATTACATTGGGATAATAGTTTTGAGATTAATGATATCACGAGCTATGATTTGAAGCAATTTGTTGAGGTCGACCCACAAGAGGATGAAATTGTTCTGTTATATAACTATGAAAGCGTAATTAGATCAAAACTAATTAAGGATGAAGAAGTGGTTGAAGGAAAATCTTTTGATGATATAAATCTGAAATTTGATGATGATGAAGTTGAAAACGACGACTCTGATTTTGGGGGACTTGAGGCATGGTATAAAGACCGGTTTTATGCTTATGGAGTGCAGAAAATTAAGAATCTAAAAGACTCTGGAGTTAAACTTAACAGAAAAGTGTTTTTTATTAATAAAATTTTATACAATTAGTTTTGTATTCCTTATGTTTGCATAGTTAATGTTGATTTTTTAAATTTTCTGATGCAAAAAAAATTACTTCTCGATCATCAATTATTTGAAATTACAATACAACGTCTTTGCCAGCAACTCATTGAAAATCATAATAACTTCAAGAATACCGTATTAATAGGCTTACAGCCAAGGGGAATTTTCTTAGCCGACAGGATAAAATCAACCCTTGAAGCAAATCTGGGTCATAAAATTGATCTCGGATACCTGGATATAACATTCTATAGGGATGATTTCAGACGCAGAGAAAAACCACTGCGAGCAAATGCCACAAGTATGCCATTTATTCTTGAAGATAAAAAAGTCGTGTTGATAGATGATGTATTGTATACAGGCCGTTCGATACGCGCAGCTCTTGATGCCATGTCAGCTTTTGGAAGACCTGAACTGGTTGAATTACTGGTGCTGATCGAAAGGAAATATACTCGCCATTTACCCATCCAGCCTAATTATATAGGAAAAAGCGTAAACACAATGCAATCTCAACGTGTTCAGGTTGAATGGAGTATTCAAGGGGCAAAAAATGACAATATTTGGTTAATAAATAAAACCGATACCGAATGACAAGTCTTAGTGTAAACCATTTGTTAGGGATTAAAGACATTTCTAAAAATGATATTGAACTAATATTTGAAACTGCCGACTATTTTAAAGAAATAATAAATCGCCCCATTAAAAAAGTGCCTTCTTTAAGGGATATTACCATCGCAAACGTATTTTTTGAAAATTCAACCAGGACAAGATTAAGTTTTGAACTCGCTGAAAAAAGATTATCTGCGGATGTAATTAATTTTTCTTCATCATCGAGCTCCGTAAAAAAAGGCGAAACACTTCTGGATACCATCAATAACATTCTTGCGATGAAGGTTGACATGATCGTAATGAGGCATGCAAGTCCAGGAGCACCACATTTCTTATCTAAACATATTAAAGCCAATATTATAAATGCAGGTGATGGCACACATGAACATCCTACTCAGGCTTTACTGGATTCTTATTCAATACGTGAGAAATTTGGCGAGGTAAAAGGAAAGAAAATTGCGATTATAGGCGACATTTTGCATTCCAGAGTTGCAATATCCAATATTTATGCACTCCAGAAACTAGGCGCCGAAGTTATGGTATGTGGTCCGAATACTCTTTTACCTAAATTTATAAAAACACTTGGTGTAGAGGTTGAACTGGATGTTGAGAAAGCTCTGCAATGGTGCGATATAGCAAACGTTCTAAGAATACAGCTCGAACGACAGGAAATAAAATACTTCCCATCATTGCGAGAATATTCCATTTATTACGGCATAAACAAAGCTCTGCTCGATAAAATAGGGAAACCTGTAACGATTATGCACCCCGGACCGATAAACCGTGGCGTTGAACTTAATAGTGATGTGGCTGATTCAGATGCTGCCATTATTCTTCATCAGGTGGAAAATGGAGTGGCTATTAGAATGTCGGTTCTGTATCTTCTAGCTTCCAACAAAACACCATTAAATTAAAGAATTACTTACTACTTGTTACCATTGTCAGGTAATCAGTATTTACCTTAAAATTAATTCATATAAAAAAATTGGTATTTTTAACTTGGAAAAGTACTATTTATAAATTATTATCGTTAATTAACAAAATGAAATTTAATTGGCAATAAAGGGATGAAATTATCATTATTCAAATGTCAGCTATGTCTGGTCGTTTAGATATATAAGTATTCCACTTAAATATCATTTTAATAAAATTAAAATATTGAAACTTTTTCGAATTTTGATTAAGTTTAAAGCGAATAAATTAGAAACAAATTTTTAAAACAAATAACAAAAATTATCATGAATAATGAATTCTATCTGAATTTCCTGGACATTTGGAATAATGCAATGGTAGTTGGAGCTATTGTACTGGTTATCGCTTCTGTTTTAACCTTAGTATATCACAAAATCCGTATTAGTTCAATTAAAGATCTTAAAAAGAAATATGATTATTTGACGGAGAATGATATCAAAATGCAAATGACCACCATTTGGTTGTTTGCCGGAGCCGTTTTACTCATGTTGAACACATCCTATAAAAAAACCATGGAAGTTCATTATGTGTGGTTCCTGGTACGATTCTTCATTACCTTCTGTATTTCAACACTGATAGTGTATATTTCATATCTGCTGTATAAATATTCTTATCCTTCAACTCTTGATAAGAAGTTGAAACATCTGAGGTTTAAACCAAGAGTATCATCAGCAGGTAACCAAATGAGGCTGTTAAGTGAAGAAGAAGAAGACGTACATCTTGATGAAGGTATGCAGGCGGAAGAGGATGTTTTTTCAGTTGACTATGATGTCTGGGTTGATGAAGCTACAGGAGAGATTAAGATTGAAAAGTATGCAGGTAGACTTGAAGCCAGTAAATGTAATACATGTGGTTTCTATACTATGAAACTTAAAAATGAGGAAATCTTATCACCTGCTTCCGATGTGACTGAAGGTGAAATGATTCAAAAGTATGAATGTGGGTATTGTGGTGCAAAAAGAACCAAACAGGTTAAAATTGCCAAACTTGAAAAAGGCCAGGAATTCATACTGCCTGCTGAAATGCATTTTAAAGGTGAAAAAGCGGTTGAAACAATTAGGCTGGAAGTTTACATGAACGATGGTTCATCTAAGGCCTATGAATTCCCGAACCTTGAACAAGCAGAGAATTTCTTGAAAAAGTATCAGGAAGAATTAGATACTGAAAACGAGCTATATAAAAGATAGATAAAAATCCCGCTTACCACAGATAGGTGGGATTTTTTATTTCAATTTATCAATATCCCTGATCAGAAATCGACGCCTGTCAAAATTGATCAGGTTTTTTTCTTTTAATTCATTTAGAACCGTTGTTACTGTCTGTCTTGAAGTCCCCGTTAAACTGGCAATATCCTTATGGGTAAGGTAATTCCGGAACATAACTTCAAATCCTACTTTTTTACCCTTTTCCAAAGCCATTTCCCTTAGAAAATCAATTATCCTTGTCCTGGCATCCTTAAAAACAAGAGCATCTATTCTGCGCTCCAGTTTTTTAATTCTGATTCCTATCAGTTTAAATATTTTGAGATTTAAAGGCTTATTGTTAGCCATTAATTCCTTCATATCTTCAATGTCCATCGGACAAACGGCCGTATCATCGTCAAGAGCCTGTGCAAAATCCTGCCGCATGTCCTCACCGGCCAGGGCAAGTTCGCCAAATATCTCTCCTGTACCCAGAATAGCTTTGATTACTTCTGTCCCATCTTCTTTATAACTTCCAATTTTTATGCGGCCTGATGCGATCATATATATGTATTTTGAAGGTTCTTCCTCAAAATATATATACTGGTTCTTTTTGAAATAATGAAAAGAATGTTTGTCCTTCATATTTGGCACCTTATGAGGACATAATAATTCATATAAGTCCACATTTTCGAAATACCAAATATTCGGATTTTGATTCATAAACAAAAAGGTTCAGTTTAGATTAAAAACGAATGAAAGCAGCAAATGGTTTTAAATTATTTTTCCCTGGTATCTATAACAGGAACTTTGAGCTTGAACACCTTTTTTTGTTTTATAGTATAATAAAACAAATAAATTAATGCCAAGGCCGACATAATTGATGAAATTAAAAATGTAATGCTGAAGTTATCGGCATTATTATTATAGATCCAGGCAGACATCAAAGCACCAGCCCCAATACCCGTCTCAAGCGCAATAAACATCGTTGCAAGTGCCCTGCCCCGGTGTTTCTCTTCACTCAGGTCGATCGTCCATGCATAAGCTGTAGGAGTGCTAATACCCACTCCTATGCCGTACAAACCAGCGGCAATATAAAACAACATCAGATTTTCTGAAAAAGCGATCAATATGAGTGAGATCACAATTATTATTGAAGCGATCATCAATAAAGGTATTCGACCGTAACGATCTGATGCCTGGCCGGCAAATATCCGTATCAACAGGGAAGTGATAGTAAATATTGCAAAAAACACTCCTTTATTGGTCAATCCTAAATGAATACTCAGATCCGGTATAATCGTTAATATCACACCAAAAGCAAATACGTTTAGCATCAGGACAAAAGAAGATGAATATACCCGCGGTTCAAGTATATCTACTCTTTTAATTTTTAATAGTCTGGGTTTAAAGGGTTCCCGTTCTTTCAGGGTTTCCTTCATACCGATTAACACAAACACAGAGGCAAGCGCTAAAATTGACGATGCATAAAACATTGCATTCAGAGAATAGTATAAAGCAATATAACTCCCTAATACTGGTCCCGAAGCCATACCTATACTGCTGAAAAGTCCTAAAATTCCCATGGCTTCCCCCCTTCTGTTTGCAGGAGCAATATCTGCAATATAAGCACTGGTTGCGGTTGGTTTAAATCCTGTGGAAAGGCCATGAAATAGTCGTAATGCAAAAAATCCTGCCAATGTGCCTAAAACAGGATATAAAAGTCCAGAGACTAAACAAATGACTGAACCAAATACCATGATAGGAATTCTCCCCACTGTATCGGTCAACTTCCCGCTGAAAGGTCTTGATATCCCTGCAGTTAAGGTAAATAATGCAATGATCAGTCCTTTATATTCACCTCCTCCCAAAGAATCAAGATAATCAGGCAATTCCGGGATAATCATATTAAAGCTTGCGAAAAACAGAAATGACCCAAGGCACATTATCCAGAATTGGAAATTATATACCTTAAGCCATTCAACATTTTTCATTTCAAAGGATTTTAAGAAACAGCAAAGCTACATATAAGTTTTAGGGTTCCTGGGAAAACCCACCCTTTGTTTTCCTTTTTGAGCTTAATTTTCTCTTCAGATTTCAATTTATCCAATATTTTTTACTCCTTTGCGCTGAACGGAAAATCAGAAATGATCTGGATTAGATGTTTTTAACAATGCTGTTCTGCTATTTTTTGAATAGCATTATTAAATTTAATGGGATCACTGTTTAATACCCATGAATTAACATATATCCCATACTTTTTAGTTGTGAGATAAATAAATAGAGCTATGAAGAGAATAATAATACCAATTATCGTAATTCTAATTTTAAGTGCTTGTGAAACGAAGCATGATGGATTTATTGTGAATGGATCTATTTCAGGATATCCTGAAGGAACTGCTGTATTGAAACAACGGATTAATAGTGAATTTATAACACTTGATTCAACATCGATTAAGGATGGAAAGTTTCAATTTAAAGGAAAGCTTGGATTACCGGAGATGTGTTATATCACCATAAGTGATACCCTGCCATCTATGAGGATATTCCTTGAAAATTCTGCAATTACCCTTCAGGCACACATTGACAGCCTGAGAACACCGGCAATATCCGGATCGGTAATGCAGGATAACCTCGAAGCATATAATGAAAAGATCAAACCATTTGAAGACAGCTTAAGATCCTATTACAGGAAATACTTGAAAGCTAATAAAGATGGCGATCAGGAATTGGCTAAAAAATTTGAACAAAAGTTCGATGTGATTTCAGAGGATCAGAAAAAAGTATCCCTTCAGGTGGTTTCAGAAAATTCAGATAACGTTCTGGGGCCATATTTAGTTTGGGGCACCCTGGTTTATGACCTTACAGTTGAAGAATTAGAAGGATTGGCAAATGGGTTCTCCCCTGAAATTGCACAGTCAATATATGTTGAGCAAATTAATAATCATGTGTTAACCCTGCAGAAGGTAGCCATTGGACAGCCATTCACCGATATAATTATGGAAGATCCTGATGGCAATGTAAAGAAACTCTCAGACCTGACAGGAAAATTAGTCCTTGTCGATTTCTGGGCCTCCTGGTGTGGTCCATGCCGAAGGGAAAACCCTAATGTGGTAGCACTTGTATAATGAGTATAAGGATAAGAATTTTGAGATCTTTGGGGTTTCATTTGATAGTGATGGTGAAAAATGGAAAAAAGCTATTGAAGATGATGGCCTTACCTGGCAGCATGTATCTGATTTACAATATTGGAATAGCGCAGCCGGAAAACTGTATGGTGTAAGAAGCATTCCTCATACTGTATTGATTAATTCGGAAGGTATCATTGTTGCGAAAAACCTGAGGGGAGAAGAACTTCGCAAGAAAGTAGAGGAACTAAGCAAAGGATAAAATTTACCTTTAAAATATAAAAGCGGCCATGATCTCATGATCGCTTTTTTTTATTTCTGGCATAACATTTTCTAATAAAAGCACAACCTTGAGCGATTTCTTTCGTTATTTTTATTAGAACATACCAAACGGTCGGTTTGTAATGACAAGTACTAAAGAACACATACTTTTTACCGCCCTCAAATTAATATTACAGAAAGGTTATGGCAATGTAACCATGAATGAGTTGGTGGAAGCAAGTGGAATGTCGAAAGGTGCGTTTTATCATTATTTTAAAAGCAAAGATCAGATTTATTATGAAACGCTCGACAAGTACTTTTTCTCTTATATGGCATCCTTCGACCTGACTTATAACAAAGCCCTCTCTTTTAGATCGAATCTATTCCAGGTTTTTACCATGTTTATTGAGTTTGCTGCAGAGATTGAAAGTATGATTGGTCCGGAAAACCCAATGATAAGTTATTACCATACGCTTTTGGAAAGTGCGATCCGGTCAGATGATATCAAAAAGAAGGTAAGTAACTATTACGAATTCTGGCTTAATAGGATTACCGGATGGATAGAACTTGCTCAAACAAACAATGAGATAGATCCAGGTTTAGATCCGGAGATATTAAGCAAGCACATCAGTGGCCTGATGGAAGGGGTAATGATTATCTATTCGTTTCAAAACAAAGAAAATAACCTTGAGAAATATTTTAATGAAATATTTCATCAATTTTTCGAACTTATAAAAAACAAAAATTTGAATGAAAACAGTTAGAGCAGTAACCGTCCTGGCAGTTTTAATTTCATAGTTCTACCTGGATATACCTACGCCCAAGACGCATTGGAGATCATAAAAAAGGTAGACCAGAAGATGCGTGGAAATTATAGCTACCAGGAAATGGAGATGAAGATCGTTCGTCCTGACTGGGAACGATCTATAACAATGAAAAGCTGGACAAAAGGCACTACTTATGCCATAATCCTTATTACAGCCCCTGCAAAAGAAAAAGGACAGGTATTCTTGAAAAGGGATAAGGAGATGTGGAACTGGGTGCCTTCTATTGAACGTATGATCAAAATTCCCCCTTCTATGATGATGCAATCATGGATGGGTTCGGATTTTACAAATGATGATCTTGTAAGGGAATCTTCAATTGTAGTTGACTATGAGCATAATTATTTAGGAGAGGAGGATATCAACGGGATCACTTGCTGGAAATTGGAACTCGATCCGAAACCAGAAGCACCGGTGGTATGGGGCAAGATTATTTCCTGGGTAGATAAGGAATATAACCAGCTAAAAGTTGAGTATTTCGATGAAGATGGATACCTGGTGAATATTATGAATCAAACCGATATCAGGAGGATGGACGATCGTGAAATCCCAACTCACCTTGAAATGATCCCTGCTGATGAAGAAGGGAAAAAAACTGTGATAAATATACTTTCAGCGTCTTTTGATGATCCAATTCCTGAGAATTTTTTCTCTCAGCAGAATATGCAAAGGGTAAGATAATATGGCAATGCTTTTGACAATATATTATACTCTATTAAATCAATAAATCATGAAATCAAATATAGTCATAGCATGGAGAAACCTCTGGCGAAATAAAAGGAGAACATTAATTACTGTTGCTTCTATATTTTTCGGAGTTCTTCTTTCCACCATCATGTCTTCGATGCAGGAAGGATCATACAGCTCCATGATCGATAACATTGTAAAGTTCTATTCAGGATATATTCAGGTCCATAATGAAAAATATTGGGAGAATAAAACCATAAATAACACTTTCGAGGCTGACGAAATGCTGGTTAATCATATTGAAAATGTACCGGAGATAGTAAATTACGCCCCAAGGCTGGAATTTTTTGCCCTCGCATCCAGTGAGGAGATCACCCGGGGATCCATTATTCTGGGCATCGATCCGGAAAAAGAAAACCAGATCACAGAAATAAGTAAATGGATCGCGGAAGGGGAATATCTTATTGAAAAAGATGACGGTCTCCTTGTAGGTTTTGACCTGGCAAAATATCTGCAACTTTCTGTTGGGGATACATTGGTAATGATCGGGCAGGGATATCATGGTGTTAGTGCTGCCGGGAAATATCCCATTCGTGGAATTCTAAAATTTCCTTCCCCTGAACTTAATAAGCAAACCATTTATATGGAACTCAACAATTGCCAGGAGTTCTTCACTTGCGAGAACCGGCTCACTTCATTTGTCCTGATGATAGACAACCAGTATCAACTTCAGAGAACTAAAAGAAAACTTGAAGCTGTAATTGATTCCCCATACAGCATAATGTCATGGGATGAAATGCATCCGGAGATCCTGCAGATGGTAGAGGCTGATCGCGCCGGTGGTGTTTTTATGAAAGCTATCCTATATGTGGTGATCGGATTTGGAATCTTTGGAACTATTATGATGATGGTTGCCGATCGAAAAAGAGAAATGGGAGTAATGATCGCAATCGGGATGCAAAGATTCAGTTTAGCGACGATTCTGTTTTTCGAGACAGTTTATATTGGATTTATAGGGGTACTTAGCTGGATTTGCTGTATCAATACCGATCATAGCTTATTATTACAATAATCCAATCCCTATTCCTGGAGATGCCGGAAAGACTTTCACAGATATGGGCATTGAACCATTATTGTATTTTTCCTGGTTACCGTCTGTTTTTTATAATCAGGTAATTACAGTATTTGTGATAACGGCAGTCATCGCCATTTATCCGGTGATAACAGCAAATAAAATGAAAGTACATTTAGCCCTTCGGGCATAAAAAATATAAATATATAGACATGCTTTTTTCAATATCATGGCGTAATGTCTGGAGAAATAAATTAAGAAGCACTGTAATTATCATTGCCCTTGCCTTGGGTATATGTGCGGGCGTATTTTCTTCAGCGTTTTTTAAAGGCCTTGCAATACAACGAATTGATAAAGTGATAAAGACAGAAATATCGCATATTCAAATTCACCTGCCTGAATACCGGCAGGCTAATGATATTTCCAAGTTCATTACCAATGGCAATACAGTAGCTGATAAAATTTCTGAGATACCTGGCGTTGTGGGAGTAAGCAACAGAATTACCATATTCTCAATGATAGCTTCTGCAGAAACGGCCAGCGGGGTAAAAATATCAGGTATTTCACCTGAAAATGAGAGAAATAGTCTCAAACCTGTATTCAAAACTTATTGAGGGTAACTATTTTGAAGAAAAACGGCGAAATCCCATCATTATCGGACGTAAACTGGCTGAAAAACTAAATGTAAAACTGGGCTCAAAAGTAGTTCTGACGCTTCAGGATATAGATAATAATATTACCGCCGGGGCTTTCAGGATAGTGGGCATTTTTATTACCGAGAATAATATCTTTGATGAAGCCAACGTCTTCGTTCTGGACAAGAGTATTCGAAAACTCATGAACCTCCCTGAAAATGCATCGCATGAGATAGCCATCCTTGCAGACAACAATGAAAACGTTACTGGAATTCAGGATAGTATCAAAAAGGAATTCAGTGACCTGGAAGTCATGTCATGGCTCGAATTAAGTCCTGAAATGAGCTACTTGAATGAAGCCATGGATTTAATGATGTACATTTTCATCATTATTATACTTTTTGCTTTGCTCTTTGGTATAATCAATACCATGCTTATGGCTGTACTCGAAAGAGTAAAAGAAATCGGCATGTTAATGGCTATTGGGATGAACAAACTAAGGGTTTTCATGATGATAGTTATTGAAACTATTCTGCTCTCATTAACAGGGGGAGTATTCGGAATAATTATGGGCTCCTTAGTCTCCAAATATTTTGAAACTCATAAAATTGATTTAACTGTCTGGGGAGAAGCCTATTCTGACATCGGATATGGATCATTTACCTATACCAGTCTTGATACATCTTTATTGATCAACGTAACAATCCTGGTTATTTTAACCGGGATTCTCGCTTCGCTCTACCCTGCTTATAAAGCATTGAAAAATGATCCTGCTGACGCCTTAAGAACTGAATAATTTTGAACTGAAAATTTAATATTATGAACGTAATTGAAATAAAAGACCTTTTTAAAATATACAACGGCAGCTCAGTAGAAGTCCGGGCTGTTAACGGAATAAATTTAATGGTAGAAGAAGGTGAATTTACTGCCATTGTAGGGCCTTCTGGTTCGGGTAAAACCACATTTTTGAATTTGCTGGGAGGCTTAGACCGCCCCACTTCTGGTGAAGTGATTGTTGACGGAGTGAATGTCTGGAATCTGAAATCAAGGAAATTAATTGACTTCCGGTTAAGAAATATTGGATTTGTATTTCAAGCCTATAACTTAATTCCGGTTCTTACTGCCAAAGAAAATGTGGAATTCATTATGCAACTTCAGGGCAAGTCAAAACAAGAACGTGAACAGAGAACAAAGGAGTTATTGAATGAAGTGGGTCTTGGAGACCGTCTTGATAGCAGACCTTCCAAATTATCCGGAGGTCAGCAACAGAGAGTGGCTGTTGCCAGGGCACTTGCTTCAAAACCGAAATTCATATTGGCGGATGAACCAACAGCCAATCTGGATTCAAAGTCGACTGAAACGCTTCTTGATATCATGGAGAAATTAAATAAAGAAGAAAAGATCACTTTTATTTTCTCCACGCATGATGCCAGAGTAGTAAAAAAAGCCAGAAGGGTTATAACTATTGAAGATGGGCAGATACTAAGTGACGAATCGAGATAGTCTTTGATGGATAAAAATGAAACATTTTTTTAAATTCTTTCTATTAGTATTCAGCTTTATCTGTGCCTCCTCATTAGAAATATACAGTCAGGATTATAAGCCAAAGAAATTTTCATATGATGGGTATCTGAAATTTATGCAGACCATAGCATATGATGATTTTCAGGAGACCTGGCTGATTGATAATTTGATCCACAACAGATTCAATCTGAGATATTATCCCGGCGAAAACTGGAAGATTGCTGCTGGTATCAGGAACCGTTTTTTCTATGGCGATTTCGTAAAACTAAGTCCGGATTATGCTCAAAATGTCACTTTTGACCCGGGTTTTTTCGATCTCTCCTTTAACTGGGTTGAAGGCAATTCATACATCTTGAACACAACAATTGACCGCCTCTATGTCAATTATCAGACAGGAAATTTTGAAGCCACTGTAGGCAGACAAAGAATAAATTGGGGCAAGAATTTAATCTGGAACCCAAATGACCTGTTTAACGCTTATTCCTATTTTGATTTTGACTATGAAGAAAGGCCAGGAGCCGATGCTGTCAGGCTGAAATATTATACTGGATTTACATCTCATACTGAGCTGGTTTATCAACTTGCTGATTCGGTTGAAGGGATGGCTTTTTCCGGTTTGTATGAATTTAACAAATGGCAATACGACATCCAGTTTTTGGGAGGATTTGTAAGAAATGACTGGGTAATAGGATCAGGTTGGTCAGGCAACCTTGGAGGAGGTGCTTTCAGGGGTGAAGTATCTTATTTTTACAATAATGACGATACTGTTACAAACCGGCACCAGGTGGTCTTTTCTATATCGGGAGACTATACCTTTAAAAACCAGTTATACAGTCAGTTGTCAATTATCTTTAACAGCCAGGGAGATACCGAAGACATAAGTTTTAGTGAAGAAATGTTTATCGGGGGGACGACTGCTCAAAACCTTACACCTTCACGTGCTGAAATATTTGGTCAGATATCCTATCCATTTACTCCTTTGTTCAATGGAAACTTTGCTGCCATTGTTAATCCATTTGATGGTTCCCTGTTTTTTGGCCCGGGACTCACCTTCTCCTTGAAGGATAATCTGGAATTATTATTGTTCGCTCAATTCTTTCTGGGAGATGAGAATACCCAATATGGAGACTTGCCGAATTTATTATACTGGCGATTCAGATGGAGCTTCTAAATCCCGCGTCCTAAGTTTAATTTGTTCGATCCTAATTTATTTATGCACGATCAATGAAGATTGCTGCTCCTATTGCAGTGGCAAATCCTGCGTTTTCAGGTATGATAAATTTAGTATTATAAAGTTCAGCAACCCTTTCCAATATGGCTTTGAGTGGGCCTATTCCAGCCAACTTCCCGGTTAAAATGATATCCTTAATATTGCTTGCCCGGGCAGCAGCAATCCCCATTACCCCAATAGTTTGGGCCACCAGGTTGATGATAGCCAGTGCTATATCTTCGTCTTTTGCCTGGTCGGACATTTTGCCAAAATTTGATGCGGTAATTGATGCGGGCAGATTATCAAGGGCCCGACCAGCAATATCACCTACGGTAAGATCCACATTTTCAAGATTTCCTCTTTGGGCTTTATCAACGAGCGTGTTAAGGCTTTTAATATTCAACATTTTCCCTGCAAGACCTATCAAGGTACCTCCCCCAACACCACTACCCCCCCAATGTTCAATCTCAGAACCATTAACTGTAACAAAGGCCGTACCAGTACCCATACTTACAACAACTGCTTTTTTCAATCCCGAAAGAAATGATCCGGCGGTGCCAATCGCATGAAACTCATCAACAACCTTAACAGGAATTCCAAATAATTTATCTTTCACCTTACTGGCCCCTACCCCTGTTGCAGATATGATCTTAATCTCTCCAAGAGATATATTCATAGTTTCAAGAAACTTACCCAACGCACCTGCCGCAGAAGTAATCGGATCATCGGCTTTTACTGTAAGTGGATTTATAATTTTTCCATCCTTTAGCCCGACAATATCCGTTGTTGTTCCCCCTATATCGATACCTATAATCATGATTTTGTCTAATTTTCATAAAATTCTATAAAACCTGTCCGAAATAAAAATTTTTGGGGAGATATGTATTCGGCAATGATATAAGTAGTCTAAATATTAAATTATTTACCATCATATTAGATTGCTTTGTTTAATTATCGATTTGGGGTAAAAGAATATAGGCGCCCCAAAAAAATAATACCACACAAACCCAAAAAAAAAAAAAAAAAAAAAAAAAAAAAAAAAAAAAAAAAAAAAAAAAAAAAAAAAAAAAAAAAAAAAAAGAGAGAGAGAGAGAGAGATATATAAAATATATAGAGACAAAAAATATAAAAAAAAAAAAAACCCACAAAAACAAAACAAAAAAAAAAAAAAAAAAAAAAAAAAAAAAAAAAAAAAAAAAAAAAAAAAAAAAAAAAAAAAAAAAAAACACCAACCACACACACCCAAACCACCACCCCACACCACCCCCCCCCACCACCCCCCACCCCAACCCAACCCAACCACCCCAATCTGCAAATTCGAAATAATTCCTGGGTGATTCTTTTAAAATGTTCTTTTAAGAAAGAATTTATAAGGCTGCAGCTGACTTGTGCCATTTAAAATAAGGTATTCGCCATCATACCTGATCCGCCACTTCATGCTTTTGTTAGAAGTTGATCCTGATTTAAGTTCCAATTCACCAGATTTTTCATCCAGGATGTATTCTCCTTCGTATCGACCAAATGGATAGCCATCACTTTCATACCTGTCGTCGCCGATAAATTCGATCCATCTTTGGGCCTTATTATCAATTGAGGAACTTATATCTTCGCCATTCTCAGTAATCTTCACTACTTGCCATTTACCCTTCAACTCATTAGTATATATTTGTTGATATGTGCCAGCAATCCAAACGCTGTAATAGAAGAATATAAGTAGCGTGATTGCTTTCATTGATGATTGCTATACGGATACCGGAGCTATTTAATAAGATGAAACATTGGATTTTTTTAACTACCTGATAATGGTAACACTTCCTGTTTTAGGGTTTTTATCCTCGTATTTAATCACAAAAAAGTAAGCAGTTTCAGGGAGATTTTTTCCATTATAAACGGCATCCCAATCGTTATTGTAATTGTTTGATTCATATACAATACTCCCCATGCCATTATAAATGGTAACATTTGAACCAGGATATCTTTCTATATTTTCGATTACCCAATAATCATCAATACCATCCCCATTTGGAGAAAATAGATTCCGGGGCTCCACCTTAATAGCATTATCTTGAATAACCGTAATCAATACAGTGGTTGTATCACTACATCCATCAGCACTCTGGCCCCGAACCGTAAATAAAGTAGTTTCAGTAACCGTAGCAATTGGATTTGCAATATTTGGATCATTAAGAAGAAGAACAGGCGACCAACGGTAAGATAAGGCCCCGGTTGCTTCCAATTGAACCTCTGCATCTTCTTCTACATCTGTTTGATCCGCTGAAGCTGTAATTTCGGGTTTTGGCCACATATCGATTGTCATATATTGATTATTGGAACATCGGTTAACATCCACTACGGTTACACTATATTCCATTGGTCTGGTAACAATAATTTCAGGAGATGTTTCACCCAGTATTCCATAAATAAGATTGAAAGGTTCCTGAGGTTGAAAGAACCACCTCTTCTCCTTCACATAAAGTTTCATCAGGGGTGTTGCTGATGGTAAAGTCAGGCTGAGGATTTATGGTAATTGGAACGGAAGTTGAATTGCCACAAGTACCTGTAGTATATGCGACAGTTAACTGAATTACATAATCTCCCGGATTCGCATATGTATAAATAGGATTTTCATTGTTAACCGGAAAGGATCCATCACCAAAATCCCATGTAAAATTAACAGTCTCCCCTTGTTCATAGGTCGAAGTATTTACAAACTGCATGGCTGTGGTTGCACATTCAGGATCGGTATACTCAAAACTGGCTATTGGCTCCAGTATCGTATTTACAAAAATCGAATTCGCACTTATAGTAAAACATCCACTGCTTGTTTGGGTTGCTTCAATTGTATGATCACCTTCAGCTTTTGCAGAAATACTACTTCCTGTTTCTCCTGATATTGGAATTCCATCCGATAACCACTGATATGTGTAGCCTGCAATTGGGATTGTGGACAGCTGAACGCTATCTCCCTCACAGAATGCAGTAGATCCGCTGCTTGAAATAGTAATTGTAGGTAATGTAATAATATCAACAATGGTAGACGTCACCTCGCTGGAACAACCCCCAACAGTAACTTGCAAATAGTACTGGCCAGCCATCGAAATTGTGGCAGTGGGGATAGTAACCGTTGGATTTGTTGATGTAAATCCATTTGGGCCAGTCCAAAGATAGGTTCCATCTGTAACCAGGTCTGTTGATAAAAGAATATCTCCTCCAAGGCAGAACGGACCACCATTGTAAATTACAGGATTCGTTGGAACAGTTCCTGATCCAGAATTTGCAATAATAGCATTCGATACGGTAACGCAACTACCCCCTGCACTTGTAGCTATAACCTTGTATACTCCGGGGTCGTTGATAATAATGGTATCTTCAACCCCGGTTTTAAATACAGAATTATCCTTATCCCATTGGTATATAATATTAACTCCTTTCGTTGCCTGAACATCAACCGAAGTTCCTACACATATACTTAATGGACCTTCGGGAGAAATATGAGGAATAAAGCAATTCTCATTTCTGAGGATTGTAACATTAAAGGTTTCTACACTAGTCAGAATGAAATCTGGTATCCCATCGTTGTCCACATCACCAAATTTCAGGTTTCTGGTAATTTCAGGTGTTGGGACGTATTTTACGTTGAGGTTTAAAGAGCCACCACTGGATTGGTTTTCTAAAATTGAGATCTTCCTGTCTGAATAGTTAATGGAAGAAGCAATAATATCGACCTTCCCATCTCCATCAACATCTCCCAGGTCCAAGCCCCATGGCCTGTCATTAACAGTGAACAATTGCTCTGCACCAAAACTGATAGATCCGCTGCTACCCGTGTTGGGTAAGACAGAAATCTGGTTCTGCTGAAGTTTTGCGATAACAATATCAGGTTTACCATCAATATTGATATCCCCTACAACAATATTCATAAGGTTCCCGGAAACGCTAATGATCTGTTCCGTTCCAAATTGAAGCATTCCAACCTGGCTAAGATTGGGCAGAATATAAATGTTCTTTTCAAGAAATCGCGCGCAGGTGATCTCAGGGAACCCATCATCATTAAGATCCCGAACCGCAAGTCCGGCAAAATTAATATTTGCTTCGTTTGGATCAATAATTTCAATTGTCTGTAATGGGCTAAAGCTAATTGAACCAGGGGTGCTGGAATTTTTAAATATTGATATTTTCGAATTTGCCTGGTTAGTAACAATAAGATCCGGTTTCCCATCATTATCCAGATCTTCAATTTCAATACGTCTCGCTATATTCCCATCAACAATCAGGAAACTAGGTGTATCGAAAGTGATATTGCCTACAACGCTTGTATTCCGTAAAATATAAATCCTATCCCCTGGATTACCACTTTTGGATATTACTGCATCAGGTTTACCATCTCCATCAAGATCTCTACTGTTTACATTTAAAGTATGGGAGTTAATAGTAATAAATTTCTTTGTAAAACTAATTGCACCAATTGTACTGCCATTTTGATAAACCGTAACAAGATTTGAGTTATTGTTCGCGGTTATAATATCGATACGTCCATCCCTGTCAAAATCATTTAATGACAAATCATATAATTCGCTTTCAGAAGAGAAATCTATAGGCGCCGAAACAGCGCTCTCATCAAATCCACTTCCTGAGTAACTAAAGAGAAAGGGAGATAGTGAAAAACCAGTTAAACCACTGTTCAGGTTAGTAACAGATATTGATTGAAAAGTTGAACCCGGTGGTGTACTTACCACCAGCCTGTCGGCTGCAGCTTGTGTTATGGTTCCATCTGCTGATCCAAAATGAACTACCAGTTCAGCTGCATTTGCACTGAATCCGCTACCTAAAAGAGTTATTTCAGTTCCTGTGGAAGCTGATTCAGCAGAAATGCTGGTAATTACAGGTTTCTGAGCAACAACTGCATTGCTAACAATCAAAAGGAGTATAAAAAGATATTTTTTGTGAGTTCTTTTCTTCATAACATCACATTCGCACACCTAATGTCTAATTTCTATAGATTTATTCTTTTTAGCGATATAAAGTAACTGAATATTTTCGATTTTGCCTTGGTAAAATATAATATTAATCAATTTTAAACCGTTTACCTTATAGGGGTAATCATTATATATTCATAATGATATTAAATTGTAAAACTAAAGGTGAATAAAACAACCAGGCAAATTATTATTCGTTACTTTTTCGTCCTTCTTTTTGTTTCAATTGGCTTTGACTCAATGGGTCAGTTACATATTGGGCCTAAATTAGGAATGCAATTTTATTCCCCTATTTTCAAGGATGCCATCAAATACGAAGACATCTCCTCAAGACCGGGATTAGGTTTTAATGTCGGATTAGGACTTGATTACAATGTCAATAAAGTATTCTCCTTCTTTACAGAGCTGACCTATTCTCAACGGGGAAAATATCTAAGCGGAGGAATTAACAATATGTTTGAGCACAAAGCTACATATCGATATTTAGAATTTCCGGTATTAGCTCGTTTAACGTATAAAGGCCGTATAAAGAAGAGATATTTCAAGTGGTATGTAAACGCAGGAGGTTCGCTTAACTTCTGGCTCAGTGGTTCAGGTCATATTAAGAGTTTTGAATTTGATGAAAGTAATGTTGACCAACTGGATTATACCATAAAGTTCCATGAAAAGCCTGAAAACCAGATTGACCAAACCTTTGTTATTTATATTTCAGAACCAACCAAAATACAAGCAGGATTGGTCTTTGGAGGAGGATTACTGTTTGATATCAGTCCACATCATATATTAATGACTGATTTAAGATATACCTTCCGACAATCCTGGTTGGGAAGAGATTATGAAATTGATGTAGGCCTTTCTGAATATTATGAAGATTTCAGAACAATGGAACATATTATCAGCTTTAACATAGCCTATTTATTTGAATATAATTTTGGCCAGGGAAGGCGGGGTGGTTCTACGGGGGGAGCTAAAATCAAAACCAAAAACGCTGGTAAACCATCCTCAGGTAAGGGGCAAAACATTAATAAGATCAAAAAGAACAAAAAGAATTAGCTTTCTAGTTCAATTTTTAATCCATTACCATTCTTGCCTTTATCGATATTTTGTACTCAAAATTTAACTATATGTTTATTTCAAATTGTCTATTTGGACCATCTGGAAGCTAGAGGATTTTCTTAATGATAAATAAAATCAAATCGTACAAAGTTATAAGTTCAAACATATTCAGTTAAAACTGATCATAATATCTATGTGCAGTTATTACACAGTTTTTTGATCATTTACTGGAACTTCGTGCTAAACCAAATTGCTTTGTATGATCTTACAATCATCAACATTAACTGGACACTGACTCAAAACATATAAATCAAATCGCTGAAAACAATTTGACTTCGGTCATGCAGGATTTCCTTGCTTACTGTCAAAAGTTTCAGCCAATATCCTTACAGCGAAATAGCGTTTAGGTCGTCGGCAATTGTGTAGGTTAAATTCTCAATTTATTCTTTAGTAATAGAATAAATTTTCCTTTGAGTAATTTATAAATAGAATTAAAGGTAAGAATAAGTCTTAGAAATATGTAGCACAGTAATCCGGTCGGTTAAGCCCACGTATCTTGAATCTATAGCTTAGCATGAACTCATGAGTACCCCGTGAAAACTGATTTAAATCAGAGAGGGTCCATTCGTAAGCATAACCGATCCTTAAATTTTGATTTAACTGAAACTCGAACGTCGAAATAATGGCATCACCACTTCTGTAGATAACACCGAGCCCTATTCTTTGATCGATAATAAATTTAAAGTTAACATCATATCCGAAAGGTGCCTCTTCCTGCATTCGAATCACAAGCTCTGGTCTGATTTGCAAACGCGGATTCAAGTCAAATAGCTTACCCACAACCAGAAAGTAATATCTTCTTGTTCTGGCTTCTGCAATCTGAATATCTTCTCCACCTTGTAGTTTGTTATTCAGTATATATGGAATAGAAAAACCTGCATAAAACCTACTCTTTTCGAACAATAAGCCTGCTCCAAAATTTGGATTGAACTTGCTCATTACCCCTGACAAATTCGGGTCATTCAAGTTTAATAAAGTCAACTGGGTAAAATCAGATCGTAATTGTGTGAAACCACCCTGTATCCCCATTGAGAACGCACCGTCCTTGAATCGAATTTGATAAGCATAACTAAAGTAAAGACTAATATCAGTATGTACCCCGATCCGTTCATTACTGAGTACGAATCCAAGACCTATTTTTTTCCCTCTGATCCCTGTATTTGCCGTGGCCGTCAATAGCCTGGGCGCTCCTTCCACATTAACCCATTGGTGTCTGTAAAGTAGAGATCCATTAAAGTCCTGTTGGCTTCCTGCAAAGGCTGGATTAATGGCTAATGGATTGAAATAATATTGAGAAAATACCGGTCGCTGCTGAGCATTTACTTCCGTCGAAATGAATCCCAGTATTAATAATAGTGCTATAAAAAGAGTTTTTATCATCTTGGTTTTATCTAAACAGCTCTAAATATCCGGATCTTGCATCAGATCCATCTCCTTTATCAATAATGTAGAAATACGTTCCATCAGGAACGTTATTACCCATAAGGTAAATACCTCTGTTTCCTACACCATCAAAACTTACATCATCATTGTTATAATAATCAGACTCATAGACCAATTGGCCGCTTCTGTTAAATATCTTTACATTATTATTAAAGAAGTTATCAATACAATCTATAACCCAAACATCATTTAAGCCATCCCCATTAGGAGAAACACCATTGTATACAAATATGTCTGTTTCAATGATTGCAGACTTTGTTGTCGCACAACTTCCTACACCATATACAGTTACATCATATGTGCCTGCCTCAAGATCGTATATAGCCGGAGCAGGAATAATTTCACCATAAATGTCCCATTCCACTCGCTGATAAGCATATCCAGGCAGGAAGTTCACCAATGCAAATCCTGAATTTTCACTGCATACTGAATTTCCTGTAACGATTTCGAAATCCGGGTATACAATATCTTCCATTACTTCAACGGTGACTGGCAAGGATACACAACCACTTGTCTTTTCCGTTGCTGTGACTGTATAAGAACCAACATCCAATTCTGTATATAATGAACCTTCAAAATCAGGTGTTACATTCACTGAATTGCCATCATACCAGTTAAAAGTATGCTCCCTGGTTATTCCTCCAACAGTTGCCTGAACAGCACCATTTAGGGTGACACAACTGGTCAAATCAGAAATAACCTCAGCATCTGGTGCCGGAACTGGGCTGGTTTCATCAATTACTGTATATACCTCAGCCTGTGAGCACCCTGTTATTACATCCGTTCCAACTACTGTATAATCTCCTAAATACAGGTTATCGAGGGTTGATCCGGTATAAAGTATATTAGCACTAGTTGAATCTATACCCGCTCTCCATTCAAATGTATATCCGTTAATTTGGCCACCAGCGGAAGCAGTTAATTGTGCATTCGCCAGATTAGGATCACAGTGAGTTAACGGAGCGGTAGAAACAATTGATACTTCTGGTATCATTTGTTGATTTTCTACTCTTACGGTTGCTGGTCTGGACTTACAGAAAGGATCTGCCTGATCAACTAATACTACCGTATAATCACCTTCCGGTAAGTCAATTACTTGTTGTGTAGTATAGTCAGGAGCTGCCAGAGTATCATTTCCAATATACCAATAGTAATCATAGGTACTTGTTGTATTCGTTACCGCTGCGAAAATACTTCCGTTATCAGCTATACAGCTGGTTATCGGAGATGAAGATACAGCTACCAGAACTTCTGTTACCTCAGTTACTAATGTATACGTTTCTGTAGTAGCACACCCTGTCGTATTATTGGTTACTTCGACAGTATAATCTCCACCAGAGAGGTTTATTGCTTCGTAATTATTCGGAACTATCGGAGGTCCTGCCACAGGTGTCCCACCTGCATACCATGTAAATGTATAATCCGCGATACTCGTACTTCCATCAGCTGAAACCCTCAAGTTCCCTTGCGAATTTGTTCCTTCACATCGGGTTGGATTAGCGAAGTCGAATAAACTTACGATCGGGTGTTGAGTATCATCATCAATATCAAATTCAAATGGTGTACCTATTACACATTGAGAATTATTATTTCTTACATCTATATAATAAGTTCCAGGATTCAGGTTACTATACGAACTAATTGGAGCCCAGGCTGAAATTACGGTATAGGTATCATCAAGTAATTCAAATTCATAATTTGCAATTGGCATGGGTATTCCATCTTCCAATACAGAATTGACGATCATCGAACCATCTGGATTCAGACAATTTGTATTTTGCGTTATGATAACATCGCTTGCCCGAATTGTGATAATCGGTTGATTATCCATTATCCTAAATACTGCTATCGTCTCACAGCCTACATCCGGATTCACCTGGTCGGTTACTCGTACCGTATAGTCGCCTGCTGTAAGTCCTGTCACGATCTCTCCATTTACACCCCCTGCTGAGGCTGTAAGTACCGTCGTACCCAGTGCGGTCCCTACTACATTACCCTCAAACCATTCGATCAGGTAATTGGCTGGTGATGTACCGCCATCTATATCTATTGTTATGCTTCCATCCGGCAGAACTGCGCCTGTACATTGTGTGTTCGGTGTTATCGCCAGCTCTGCTACCAAAGGTGATGTCGCTATATTATTGATCGTAAACTGAGCTAGACTCGTCGCACAATTTGATGTCGTATTGGTTGCCTGTACATAATAATCTATGCCTGATCCTCCCTGTATTCCTCCATCAAGGGCCGTGCCTACTGTCGCTGTATTGCCTCCTCCGGCTACAAGCGTCACGCCGTCACTCTCAAACCACTCGAAAGTATACCCTACTACTGATCCGGCTGGCGCTCCATCTACTGTGATGTCTGTTACATCGGCCGAGCCATTGAACGGACTACAATCATCCTGGTCGGTCAAGGCCAGATCTGCTGCTGATATCGATAAGATTGGCTGATCGTCTACTATCCTAAATACTGCTACCGTCTCACAGCCTACATCCGGATTCACCTGGTCGGTTACTCGTACCGTATAGTCGCCTGCTGTAAGTCCTGTCACGATCTCTCCATTTACACCCCCTGTGGCCGCTGTTGCTACTGTCGTGCCCAGTGCGGTCCCTACTACATTACCCTCAAACCATTCGATCAGGTAATTGGCTGGTGAGGTTCCACCATCTATATCTATTGTTATGCTACCATCTGGCAGAACTGCGCCTGTACATTGTGTGTTCGGTGTTATGGCCAGCTCTGCTACCAGTGGTGATGTCGCTATATTATTAATTGTAAACTGTGCCAGACTCGTCGCACAATTTGATGTCGTATTGGTTGCCTGTACATAATAATCTATGCCTGAGCCTCCCTGTATTCCTCCATCAAGGGCGGTGCCTACTGTCGCTGCATTGCCTCCTCCGGCTACAAGCGTCACTCCGTCACTCTCAAACCACTCGAAAGTATACCCTACTACTGATCCGGCTGGCGCACCATCAACTGTGATGTCTGTTACCTCGGCCGAGCCATTGAACGGACTACAATCATCCTGGTCGGTCAAGGCCAGATCTGCTGCCGATATCGATAAAATTGGCTGATCGTCTACTATCCTAAATACTGCTACCGTCTCACAGCCTACATCCGGATTCACCTGGTCGGTTACTCGTACCGTATAGTTTCCTGCTGTAAGTCCTGTCACGATCTCTCCATTTACACCGCCTGCCGAGGCTGTAAGTACTGTCGTACCCAGTGCGGTCCCTACTACATTACCCTCAAACCATTCGATCAGGTAATTGGCTGGTGATGTTCCACCATCTATATCTATTGTAATGCTTCCATCCGGCAGCGCTGCGCCTGTACATTGTGTGTTCGGTGTTATGGCTAGCTCTGCTACCAGTGGTGAAGTCGCTCTATTATTAATTGTAAACTGAGCTAGACTCGTCGCACAATTTGATGTCGTATTGGTTGCCTGTACATAATAATCTATGCCTGAGCCTCCCTGTATTCCTCCATCAAGGGCGGTGCCTACTGTCGCTGCATTGCCTCCTCCGGCTACAAGCGTCACTCCGTCACTCTCAAACCACTCGAAAGTATACCCTACTACTGATCCGGCTGGCGCTCCATCTACTGTGATGTCTGTTACATCGGCCGAGCCATTGAACGGACTACAATCATCCTGGTCAGTCAAGGCCAGATCTGCTGCTGATATCGATAAGATTGGCTGATCGTCTACTATCCTAAATACTGCTACCGTCTCACAGCCTACATCCGGATTCACCTGGTCGGTTACTCGTACCGTATAGTCGCCTGCTGTAAGTCCTGTCACGATCTCTCCATTTACACCCCCTGTGGCCGCTGTAAGTACTGTCGTACCAAGTGCGGTACCCACTACATTACCCTCAAACCATTCGATCAGGTAATTGGCTGGTGATGTACCACCATCTATATCTATTGTTATGCTTCCATCCGGCAGCGCTGCTCCTGTACATTGTGTGTTCGGTGTTATGGCTAGCTCTGCTACCAGTGGTGAAGTCGCTATATTATTAATTGTAAACTGAGCTAGACTCGTCGCACAATTTGATGTCGTATTGGTTGCCTGTACATAATAATCTATGCCTGAGCCTCCCTGTATTCCTCCATCAAGGGCCGTGCCTACTGTCGCTGCATTGCCTCCTCCGGCTACAAGCGTCACTCCGTCACTCTCAAACCACTCGAAAGTATACCCTACTACTGATCCGGCTGGCGCTCCATCAACTGTGATGTCTGTTACCTGGGCCGAGCCATTGAACGGACTACAATCATCCTGGTCGGTCAAGGCCAGATCTGCTGCTGATATCGATAAAACAGGCTGATCGTCTACTATCGTAAATACCGCTACCGTCTCACAGCCTACATCCGGATTCACCTGGTCGGTTACACGTACCGTATAGTTTCCTGCCGTAAGCCCGGTCACGATCTCTCCATTTACACCCCCTGCGGCCGCTGTTGCTACTGTCGTGCCCAGTGCGGGATCCCTACTACTTACCCTCAAACCATTCGATCAGGTAATTGGCTGGTGAGGTTCCACCATCTATATCTATTGTAATGCTACCATCTGGCAGAACTGCTCCTGTACATTGTGTGTTCGGTGTTATGGCCAGCTCTGCTACCAGTGGTGATGTCGCTATATTATTAATTGTAAACTGTGCCAGACTCGTCGCACAATTTGATGTCGTATTGGTTGCCTGTACATAATAATCTATGCCTGAGCCTCCCTGTATTCCTCCATCAAGGGCCGTGCCTACTGTCGCTGCATTGCCTCCTCCGGCTACAAGCGTCACGCCGTCACTCTCAAACCACTCGAAAGTATACCCTACTACTGATCCGGCTGGCGCTCCATCTACTGTGATGTCTGTTACATCGGCCGAGCCATTGAACGGACTACAATCATCCTGGTCAGTCAAGGCCAGATCTGCTGCTGATATCGATAAGATTGGCTGATCGTCTACTATCCTAAATACTGCTACCGTCTCACAGCCTACATCCGGATTCACCTGGTCGGTTACTCGTACCGTATAGTCGCCTGCTGTAAGTCCTGTCACGATCTCTCCATTTACACCCCCTGTGGCCGCTGTTGCTACTGTCGTGCCCAGTGCGGTCCCTACTACATTACCCTCAAACCATTCGATCAGGTAATTGGCTGGTGAGGTTCCACCATCTATATCTATTGTAATGCTACCATCTGGCAGAACTGCTCCTGTACATTGTGTGTTCGGTGTTATGGCCAGCTCTGCTACCAAAGGTGATGTCGCTATATTATTGATTGTAAACTGTGCTAGACTCGTCGCACAATTTGATGTCGTATTGGTTGCCTGTACATAATAATCTATGCCCGAGCCTCCCTGTATTCCTCCATCAAGGGCGGTGCCTACTGTCGCTGCATTGCCTCCTCCGGCTACAAGCGTCACTCCGTCACTCTCAAACCACTCGAAAGTATACCCTACTACTGATCCGGCTGGCGCACCATCAACTGTGATGTCTGTTACCTGGGCCGAGCCATTGAACGGACTACAATCATCCTGGTCGGTCAAGGCCAGATCTGCTGCTGATATCGATAAAACAGGCTGATCGTCTACTATCCTAAATACTGCTACCGTCTCACAGCCTACATCCGGATTCACCTGGTCGGTTACTCGTACCGTATAGTCGCCTGCTGTAAGTCCTGTCACGATCTCTCCATTTACACCCCCTGTGGCCGCTGTTGCTACTGTCGTGCCCAGTGCGGTCCCTACTACATTACCCTCAAACCATTCGATCAGGTAATTGGCTGGTGAGGTTCCACCATCTATATCTATTGTAATGCTACCATCTGGCAGAACTGCTCCTGTACATTGTGTGTTCGGTGTTATGGCCAGCTCTGCTACCAGTGGTGAAGTCGCTATATTATTGATTGTGAACTGAGCTAGACTCGTCGCACAATTTGATGTCGTATTGGTTGCCTGTACATAATAATCTATGCCTGAGCCTCCCTGTATTCCTCCATCAAGGGCGGTGCCTACTGTCGCTGCATTCCCTCCTCCGGCTACAAGCGTCACTCCGTCACTCTCAAACCACTCGAAAGTATACCCTACTACTGATCCGGCTGGCGCACCATCTACTGTGATGTCTGTTACATCGGCCGAGCCATTGAACGGACTACAATCATCCTGGTCAGTCAAGGCCAGATCTGCTGCCGATATCGATAAGATTGGCTGATCATCTACTATCGTAAATACTGCTACCGTCTCACAGCCTACATCCGGATTCACCTGGTCGGTTACTCGTACCGTATAGTCGCCTGCTGTAAGTCCTGTCACGATCTCTCCATTTACACCCCCTGTGGCCGCTGTTGCTACTGTCGTGCCCAGTGCGGTCCCTACTACATTACCCTCAAACCATTCGATCAGGTAATTGGCTGGTGAGGTTCCACCATCTATATCTATTGTAATGCTACCATCTGGCAGAACTGCTCCTGTACATTGTGTGTTCGGTGTTATGGCCAGCTCTGCTACCAGTGGTGAAGTCGCTATATTATTGATTGTGAACTGAGCTTGACTCGTCGCACAATTTGATGTCGTATTGGTTGCCTGTACATAATAATCTATGCCTGAGCCTCCCTGTATTCCTCCATCAAGGGCCGTGCCTACTGTCGCTGCATTCCCTCCTCCGGCTACAAGTGTCACTCCGTCACTCTCAAACCACTCGAAAGTATACCCTACTACTGATCCGGCTGGCGCTCCATCTACTGTGATATCTGTTACCTGTGCCGAGCCATTGAACGGACTACAATCATCCTGGTCGGTCAAGGCCAGATCTGCTGCTGATATCGATAAAACAGGAGGCGCATCCAACACATTAAATGTCTCCGTACCCACACAATTATTAGAAAGGTCAGTTACTTCTACATGATAAAATCCGCCACCAATATTTATAGCTGTATGACCTGGGGCAAGGATATTTCCACCAGGCAAGGCTGGATCTGTACTATCCATACCATCATACCAGCTATAAGAATATCCTGCAGCCGGGGTGGCTACACCATTGACTTCAAGAGCTACACTTCCATTTTCTGTAGCTGCACCTGTACAATTTGTATTATCTATGATAACATCTGCAAGAACAGTTGGTACTGTGGCTAACTGATTTACTGTAAAATTCAAAGGTTCAGAAGTACATCCAAATGGGAAATAGACTGGATTATTCTCGATTACAATAACAGTGTAATCACCTGCTTCCAGATTTGGGATGTTTGTGGGATTTATAGCACTGCCTGGTCCATCATCAATGAATAAAGCACCATCTTTGTATACATCAATTATATAGTCAGAAGGATTAACCAATGGAAAAGCTAAAATTGTATTAGGATGAATATTTATATCCACTGCTGCAGAGCCATTTGGAACCACACAATCAGATTGATGTGTTAAAGCAGCTAATCCGATGGAAGCTGAATGTTGATCAATAAATGGCAGACTTAGGTCAAGGGTATCCAAACATCCATTGTCATTATCTTCAACAATTACAGAATATGGACCGCTTACTAGATTATTTAAAGAATTTCGTGTTACAGGTGGCCCATTTAGATCTGTTCCGTTGCTAATAAAAACCAATCCTGTAAATTGATTATCGTACCAACCGAATGTAAATCCGGCAATATTTCCTGGAGATGATGCATCAACAACCAGTACCCCTGAATTTGCTGCACAATCTGCCGGAACCACTCTGGCACCAACATCTTCTGTTATTGTAACTATTGAACTGGGATCCCGGTCTACTACTACAGTCATTGGATTAATTACTGTACATCCAAGTGTTGAGTTGTAGGCTGTTACAGTATATGTGCCGGCATCCAAATCATTAAAGACATTTGTTCCAGGACCAATGTTGTCAATTGGAGCTCCAATAACCGATGCCCCCACATATAAATCATATGTATAATCTACAGCTGCATTGGGCATGCTCATAGCTACGGTAATAGTACCATCCGCTATATTACAATTAAATTGATTGGTTGGAGTCAAACTGGTAATTACCGGTAGGACAATATTATCATTAATAGTTGTTTCAACTGTGCCAGCACAACCAGTTAATATATCAGTTGCCATGACTGTATAAATTCCTGCGGCTAAATCCGTAACAGTCGGGTTCGGACTACCTGGGACCTCATTGGCAGGATTCGTAGTTTGACCTAAATACATATTGAATGTATACCCAGCTGTTCCTCCTCCTACATCAGCTGATATCTGCCCATTTGCAAGCAATGGATCACAAGCTGTCTGGTCTGTTGAAACAGCTGTAACAACTGGTAAAACTGTATTGTCTATAATTGTGACTACGGCCGGATTCGATGCACACGTCAAGGCATTGTCTACGGCAACTACCGTGTAATCCCCTGCGGATAGCCCTGTATAAATATCTCCCGTGAAATCCGGATTGTTGATGTCTGGTACAGCTATGTTGCCATCAAACCAGTAGAAGGTATATCCTGCTGTTACTCCGCCTACATTAGCACTTACCTGGCCGTCATAGGATGCCGGCGTACAAATCGTCTGATTGAAATCTACTGCCGCTACTACTACCGGATCTACTATATTATCTACTCTCGTTACCTCTGTGGTTCCTGTACATCCTGTGGCTGTATTCGTTGCCAATATCGTATAAATGCCGGCTGAAAGTCCTGTTACTACTGCGTTCGGACTGCCTGCTACTTCATTCGCCGGATTCGTGTTCTGCCCTGCATATACGTTAAAGATATACCCGACTGTAACGCCTCCTACATCTGATGATATCCCACCATTCGGATTGGCTGGATCGCAAGACGTCTGGTCTGTTAATGCTGCTGTTATTACCGGTGCTACTGTATTGTCTATTATCGTGACTACGGCAGGGTTCGATGCACACGTCAAGGCATTGTCTACGGCAACTACCGTGTAATCCCCTGCGGATAGCCCTGTATAAATATCTCCCGTGAAATCCGGATTGTTGATGTCTGGTACAGCTATGTTGCCATCAAACCAGTAGAAGGTATATCCTGCTGTTACTCCGCCTACATTAGCACTTACCTGGCCGTCATAGGATGCCGGCGTACAAATCGTCTGATTGAAATCTACTGCCGCTACTACTACCGGATCTACTATATTATCTACTATCGTTACCTCTGTGGTTCCTGTACATCCTGTGGCTGTATTCGTTGCCAATATCGTATAAATGCCGGCTGAAAGTCCTGTTACTATTGCGTTCGGACTGCCTGCTACTTCATTCGCCGGATTCGTGTTCTGCCCTGCATATACATTAAATGTAAACCCTGCTGTCAAACCGCCTACATCTGATGATATCCCACCATTCGGATTGGCTGGATCGCAAGACGTCTGGTCTGTTAATGCTGCTGTTATTACCGGTGCTACTGTATTGTCTATTATCGTGACTACGGCAGGGTTCGATGCACACGTCAAGGCATTGTCTACGGCAACTACCGTGTAATCCCCTGCGGATAGCCCTGTATAAATATCTCCCGTGAAATCCGGATTGTTGATGTCTGGTACAGCTATGTTGCCATCAAACCAGTAGAAGGTATATCCTGCTGTTACTCCGCCTACATTAGCACTTACCTGTCCGTCATAGGATGCCGGCGTACAGATCGTCTGATTGAAATCTACTGCCGCTGCTACTACCGGATCTACTATATTATCTACTATCGTTACCTCTGTGGTTCCTGTACATCCTGTGGCTGTATTCGTTGCCAATATCGTATAAATGCCGGCTGAAAGTCCTGTTACTACTGCATTCGGACTGCCTGCTACTTCATTCGCCGGATTCGTGTTCTGGCCTGCATATACATTAAAGATAAACCCGGCTGTCAACGCCGCCTACATCTGATGATATCCCACCATTCGGATTGGCTGGATCACAAGACGTCTGGTCTGTTAATGCTGCTGTTATTACCGGTGCTACTGTATTGTCTATTATCGTGACTACGGCAGGGTTCGATGCACACGTCAAGGCATTGTCTACGGCAACTACCGTGTAATCCCCTGCGGATAGCCCTGTATAAATATCTCCCGTGAAATCCGGATTGTTGATGTCTGGTACAGCTATGTTGCCATCAAACCAGTAGAAGGTATATCCTGCTGTTACTCCGCCTACATTAGCACTTACCTGGCCGTCATAGGATGCCGGCGTACAAATCGTCTGATTGAAATCTACTGCCGCTACTACTACCGGATCTACTATATTATCTACTATCGTTACCTCTGTGGTTCCTGTACATCCTGTGGCTGTATTCGTTGCCAATATCGTATAAATGCCGGCTGAAAGTCCTGTTACTATTGCGTTCGGACTGCCTGCTGCTTCATTCGCCGGATTCGTGTTCTGCCCTGCATATACGTTAAAGGTATACCCGACTGTCAAACCGCCTACATCTGATGATATCCCACCATTCGGATTGGCTGGATCACAAGACGTCTGGTCTGTTAATGCTGCTGTTATTACCGGTGCTACTGTATTGTCTATTATCGTGACTACGGCAGGGTTCGATGCACACGTCAAGGCATTGTCTACGGCAACTACCGTGTAATCCCCTGCGGATAGCCCTGTATAAATATCTCCCGTGAAATCCGGATTGTTGATGTCCGGTACAGCTATGTTGCCATCAAACCAGTAGAAGGTATATCCTGCTGTTACTCCGCCTACATTAGCACTTACCTGGCCGTCATAGGATGCCGGCGTACAGATCGTCTGATTGAAATCTACTGCCGCTGCTACTACCGGATCTACTATATTATCTACTATCGTTACCTCTGTGGTTCCTGTACATCCTGTGGCTGTATTCGTTGCCAATATCGTATAAATGCCGGCTGAAAGTCCTGTTACTACTGCATTCGGACTGCCCGCTACTTCATTCGCCGGATTCGTGTTCTGGCCTGCATATACATTAAATGTAAACCCTGCTGTCAAACCGCCTACATCTGATGATATCCCACCATTCGGATTGGCTGGATCACAAGACGTCTGGTCTGTTAATGCTGCTGTTATTACCGGTGCTACTGTATTGTCTATTATCGTGACTACGGCAGGGTTCGATGCACAGGTCAAGGCATTGTCTACGGCAACTACCGTGTAATCCCCTGCGGATAGCCCTGTATAAATATCTCCCGTGAAATCCGGATTGTTGATGTCTGGTACAGCTATGTTGCCATCAAACCAGTAGAAGGTATATCCTGCTGTTACGCCTCCTACATTAGCACTTACCTGGCCGTCATAGGATGCCGGTGTACAGATCGTCTGATTGAAATCTACTGCCGCAGCTACTACCGGATCTACTATATTATCTACTATCGTTACCTCTGTGGTTCCTGTACATCCAGTGGCTGTATTCGTTGCCAATATCGTATAAATGCCGGCTGAAAGTCCTGTTACTATTGCGTTCGGACTGCCTGCTACTTCATTCGCCGGATTCGTGTTCTGCCCTGCATATATATTGAAAGTATACCCAGTGGTTGTTCCATCTGCCAGAGCTGATATTTCCCCATTGGGATTGGCTGGATCACAAGACGTCTGGTCTGTTAATGCTGCTGTTACAACCGGTGCTACGGTATTGTCATTTATTGTAACAACAACTGGAATGCTTGGACAAAATGTTGCATCGTCAACAGCCACTACTGTATAGTCCCCTGCCTGAAGTCCAACATAGGTTATCCCTGTAAAATCAGGATTGTTAATGTCCGGAACAGGGATATTTCCATCAAACCAATAGAAAGTATAACTTCCTGTTACGCCTCCCACATTAGCCCGGACCTGACCATCGACTGATACTGGTGTACAAATTGTTTGATGCATATCTACAATAGCCGTAACAATCGGATTTGTAATATTGTCAACAATAGTTACTTCTCTTGTGGAAAAGCAACCGGTTGCATCGTTGGATGCAAGTACTGTATAAATTCCTGCAGATAAACCTGAAATAATTGGATTTGGGCTGCCAGGAACCTCGCTTGCCGGGAGGGTATTTTGACCAGCATATATATTAAAAGTATATCCAACAGTAGTTCCATCAGCTAAAACTGATATCATACCATTTGGATTTACCAAATCGCATGAAGTCTGGTCTGTAAGAGTTTCTGAAATCACTGGAAGAGCAGTATTATCGTTAACGGTTACAACAACCGGATTGGAGGGGCAGCTTAAGGCATCATCAACCGCCACAACTGTATAATCTCCGGCTGTTAAGCCTGCATAAGTATCTCCGGTAAAATCCGGATTATTGATGTCTGGTACTGCTATGCTACCGTTAAACCAGTAAAAGGTATACCCTGCTGTTACTCCAGCAATACTTGCACTAACCTGTCCCTCCTGAGCACCTGGTGTGCATATGGATTGATCAGCATCGACAACTGCAGTTACAACTGGATTCACTATATTGTCCACTATGGTAATTTCCGCTGTTGAAAAACATGAAGTGCTGTCAACTGTAGCCAATACAGTATATATGCCGGCTGCTAATCCTGTTACGGAAGGTCCCGGAGAACCAGGAAGTTCATTGGCTGGAACTGTATTCTGCCCGGCAAACCACTGGAATGTATGTCCTGCTATGATTCCACCTACATTTGCTGATGCCGATCCATTTGGATTCGTTGGATCACAAGATGTCTGCTGAGTGATAATATTGGTCGCTATAACCGGATTGGTTGTCTGATCTCCAATGGTCACTGTCACAGGACTAGATGTACACCCGGTAGAAGCCGAACTAGCCGTTACAGTATAATTCCCTGCTGGCAGGCCAGTTACTGATTCTCCTGTATAGTCCGGTGATGGTTTCACATTATCTCCCTCGTACCAGTCAAATACGTAATCAGAGGAAAACGTCCCTATACCGGAAACAGTTATGTTGTCTATTCTATATCTTTCATCATTGTTGTCATTAAACATTCTGGCAACGATTTGCAGTGAGGAACCATTCAATCCCTGGGCTATTGCCTGGATACTTCCAAAACTACCTGCCTGCAATCCACTGTCAAGAGCTACTTCCGGGCCACCATCCAACCTGTAATAAACTCTCAGGTAATCTTCCCATACTTCCATTCTGGAAGAAGCTGAAAGATTTATGGATATATCCACATTTGACAAGCCCGCTATATCTATTACTTCCGTGGAAAATACCACTTCATTATCTACATCTCTTCCCTCAAAAACCTGGGTTCCATTTACATTCCGAACCTCTGCCCAATCACTACCACCTATATCTGGTGTTCTGCTCCAGGCTGTTGATCCATTATCTACCTCCGTCCCACTGGCAAGATCTTCAAAATCTTCAAGCCAGCGTATACCGAAACCCGAAACTGTAGCGCTTACTGCCCCATCAACACTTGCACAATTAGTAATTTCTGCATCCACAACAGGATCCACTACGGGAAAAGAAGCAGAGGCCGGTACAGTTCCTGAGCGTATGGTCTGACAGGTTGATGAAATCTCTGTAACCAGAACGGTATAGGTTGTAGGATTTAAATTTGTAGCCAGGGCATTTATTCCGATTACTGGAGAGGTAAATACGTCCAATCCTTCATACCATTCAAAGTTGAATTCAGTCTCAGGAGCCCCTCCATTAACTACAGCCAGTAACTGACCATCAGGATTCTGGCAATTGCTGAATTCATTTATCACCGAAATGTCAACAGTAGGATTCAGACTGGTTCTATCAATTGTTATCTGTACAGTATCAGATGCACAACCGGTTGCCGTATGTTGGCTGTATACTGTCCATAATCCCTCAGCCATTCCTGTATGGGTAGGTCCCACGAAATCAGGTGGCTCTGATATACTGCCTCCAAAATACCAGTTAAATGTATAACCAGCTGTAACCATTCCAAATCCCTGTATATCTACATTGTCAATAAAATAAAATTCACTATTTACAGAATTTGCCATTCGTACAATGATTTCCAATGTACCTCCCACAAGACCAAGAACAGATGCTACTTCTGAATCGGATCCGCTACCTGCTATTGTTGCGCCTACAGCTCCAGTAAAATCACCATTATCAAGTGCTACTTCTGCACCTCCATCAATGGAATAATAGGCTCTGATATAATCTGATCCCTCAAACACATCCCCACCAGTGCTTTCACTTCTTAAGAGCACTGATGCATCCACAGTTGTATAGTTGGATATATCTATGGAAGCCGACCGCCAGACTACTTCACCATTAGTATCCCTGGTCTCAAATTCCTTATTCCCGGAATTTGTTTGGACTTCCGCATAATCTGAACTGGGATCCGGCGTACTAGTCCATGCCGTTGAACCCACATCATTGGTAGTTCCATCAGGCAGATCCTCGAAATCTTCATAATATATCGTGGCGTATCCACTCGTACTTACACTGGCTGATCCATTATTTGGAACTGAAGGATCACATTTATTATTATCCGTAAGTTTTTGTATCTGTATTGAAAATGGGATAGAGAATGCTGGAGTAGAGCCAATATTATTATTGAATTCACATTCCAGGATTCCTCCAGCCGGGAAATTTATAGGCGGAATTTGTGTGCCCTCATCATTTATACTTATGAATAGATCAAAATCACCCCCCGGGCCAATTACTGTAAGGTTATTCAAAGTAATCGTCTCACCTATCCCGATGGTAATTACTTGAGAAATTGTATTAAGTTTTGTTGACGTTATTAACCTTGGATCACCATCATAAAAAGTAATGGGCAAGGAGGCGGTAACCTCACGATCACCGTCGTTGGATATATCAAATGAAATCGTAAAATTGGTTTGGGGACATTGAGGAGGTACAATAGAAACATTACCTGCAAAATTTAGATCAGGTGCTGAATAATTGGCACATCCATTACTGGTTATATAGGGTGCTTGATTCAAAAAAGTATTTAAAGGACGAATATCCCCTCCTGTATCACAGACGCCACTTGAAAATATAAGGTGGTGCTTCTGCATTTCGATTGGAATGGTTCCATCATCATTAATATTTACATTGAAATAACCATGCTGGTTCCATATCTTCCGGGCGGTAACCCATTGCTCACCATTTGATTCGTAAACCCGTACCTGCCCAAGTTCGTTATCCCAGATGCTGGCTGCATCATTTGTTGAACATGTTACACATATCTCTGTTGATCCATCTCCATCAAGGTCGGCCACAATTGGATATTCCGTATAGGTTAGTGATTTACACGGAATTGCCTGAAAGAATGTACCATTTACCCCATTTACAATATAGATAAAGGCTTCATCTCTATAAACGGTTTCAAAAGTTCCATCTCCATTGAAATCAAATACTGAGGTACCTGTCGTTCCGGAAGAGTTTTCCGTAATACCGGATCTCCACAGCAGTTGCCAGTTTTCATCAAGCGCATATAGATATTGACCAGTTACGTAGGTAACATTCAATTGCCCATCCCCATCTAAATCGGCCACATTCAATCTTCCGGTTCCACGACTCCAGTTATAACCGGGATCAGCATACGATAATACAACGTCATTGAATACATCCCAGAAAAAAACCTGTGTTGCGGTATTCGTAGAAGTAATCCCTGTTACCAGTACATCTAGATATCCGTCAAGATTATAATCAGCTACACTGGTACCACTTCTGTTCTGTTCCCATGGTGCATAATAAACCGGAAAATGATCGAAAGATCTTTCCAGAGTCATTGTAGCTGTCAGTGCACCTCTGTTGATGGAAACGGAATAAATTCTCCCTCCAACCACATATTCCAATCCGGCACAGTTTGCGCACTCAGAATCATCCAGGATATCAACTGCTGTCCCGTTATTACTAATGTTTTTCTCAATATAATTTGGACTGGCTACTGTATTGTTGAAATCACTTACGCGCATCTTTGTCCCGGTGAGGGCATCAAAAATTTCATCCTTAGCATATATCTCAGCAAATCCATCTTCATCAAAATCAGCAATCCCGATATTGCCTGGTCGACCTACAGTTGATGTAGTCCAAAGGATATTCAAATTACAATCCAAGGCTGTAATACCATAGTTATTCCTTGTGGGGACAAATATTTCTGCACAACCATCCCTGTCTATATCGGCATGCATCACCTCATAATAAGGCTCATCAGGAAGATTTATTTGATTCAATATGGATCCATCAAGACTACTTAAAATAAATAAATTGTTGTCATTTCCATTGGTGGTAATGATTTCAGGAATGCCGTCACTGTCGATATCTCCGATGGATGAAAGACTGTTATTTGTGGCTGTTCGATTCGCTGATCGCCATGTGTTCCTTATAGAAAAAGTAGGAAAGGCTGTGGGTGTTGCCTCACAGGCAGGATCTTCGCTCACGAAAAAACCTTCACATTCAGGAGTATCAGGACAATCCCTATCGTAGCAGTCTACAAATCCATCGAGATCATCATCAATACCATTATTACAAATCTCCTGTGCTGATGCTAGCGTAAGTGAACAAAAATATAAAAAACATAGTGCTATTAACCTTCCTCCATACATAGCTTGAACAATCAATCTTACTCTTTAGTCTTACCTTCACTCATATATACTGGTTTTTATATTAGGGTAACACTATAAAAACAATAAAATCTGGTATAAAATTGTATAGAGTTGCCAATTTTTTCAATAAAAGATGGGATTTGTGATCTAAAAAAATTATAGCCCTACTAAAAATAGTTATAGAACCGACAGTATCCAGGCATCTTTAAAATCAGGATTGGTTCTTGTGTTCAAGGCTTTTTTTCTGAAACCAATATTTTATTCACTTCTGTAAATATAAACCATCCAGTGCCATTTACTCGAGACATAACCATATTCAGCCCTGTATCCTTCATTTTCTAACCTGCTGTGATACTGCTTTGCATCAACTTCATCCGCATATTCCCCTACGATAATGTAATTTCCCTTTGGCAATTCAAAATCACTGGTTCCTACATATACGGTTTCAGATCTTATTGTAGTCACACTCCTTCCTCTTGTCATAACCAGTCTGGGGTCATCATGTTCCGAAGTTCTAACCGCGTTGCTTGGCACTTCAGGTTCTTCAACAGTTTCTTCAACGATGGGTTCTACTATTTCGACAATAATAGGAGTTGGTTCATTGGCCTTAGCAATTTCTTCAGAACTCTTCTGCTTTTTAACACGTTGATCAGCATATACCCTTTCGGTATCAACGTATGAAACAAAAAAATCAGGATTATTATTACTCCTTTGATTCCTTTGTCCCAAGGATATACGCAAATTGATTTCATGTGTACTTGCGCCGATACCCGGCAATGATTCTGAACCAAAACCATAACTATACCCGATTAAAAATTTCTTGTTTAAAGTAACTCCAACAAATCCTGAAAGGCCATAATCCTGTCGATAAGAACCACCAAACCATAATAAATTTCGCATATAAAAAATACCCGCAAACCAAACTGTTTGGCATGACCTGGTTATATCGATAGATGAATTGAGGCTCGAAAAACATATCATCAAGAGCAAAATAAAATTCGTAGCTGGCGTTTAAAAGTATTTCGTCAAATGGTGCGAAGTTACCGTTCTCAAAACTTGAGACGTTATTCAAGTTTGGCTCGAAAAAATTAGGTAGGGCTAATCCAAGGAAGAAATATTCTAACTGGTAAGAAATTCCAAAGTTCCCATCAAGATAGTATTTTTATCCAGCATATCTCCTAACGCTGGATCCGAAGGATTATCAACTTGACTCATGTCTATATTTAAAGCCCATACCTCCGGATAATCCAAAACGAAGAATACTTTTCTGACTAAACTGAACCGCATATCCGGCGGTAAATTTAAATGAGTTCGTGGAAAGGATACCTCTTTTATCATTGTAAAATTCAGCACCTACCGAAACTCCATATTTGACAGGCATATCAAAAGTAAACTTTGTTGTAACCGGTGCGCCATCAATACTTACCCACTGTCTTCTATGGTTTAGGTTAAAAACTGGTTTTCCTTCAAGTCCGGCATAGGAAGGATTGATCTGATAGGATTTGCTAAAAACATTGTGGATGATGGAGATACCTGGGAGAACAATTTTCCTGGTCCCAGAAGGATACAAATTATACTAAAAATAAATATCCTGTTCCTCATATTATCTCCACGTTTCTTTCTAGAACGAAATAATCTCGCATTTCTATAAGAAAATCCATTTTTTTTTATAATTAATACATCAATGAATAAAAAAGTAATTTCTTATTTGTGAGTAATCCAGTAATCTCAATAATTTACAATTTTAGCAAAAAACCATAAATGCAAGAATAATTATGTTAGAATAATTACATTTATTTAATTACGACTGAAATACATGTGCAGTTTGGATATCATATTTCTTTCTGATTTCAAAATTTTGAATTAATGCAATGAGTTTTTGAGCAACAACTTGCTTATCGATTTTAATGATCAATTCCCAGATCCCTTTTTTATCATCCACTGGTTCCCAAACTGTGTCCCCGAGAAAAAACCGGAAAGGATTGCTTTTAATCTGATATTCACCCACAAATGAAGGTGCCGGTTCACCACTTTTGTCATTAAAGGGAGGATGATTTATGATATACTCCAGATATCTTCCTTTTCCATGCCTGATCTCTACCAGCATACCAAATTCCACATCTAATTCAGCCTTAATCTCATAGGTGAGTTCCTCTAGCTCAGGCAGATCCCGGCTACTGGCATTCCACCTTGTATATTTTCCATAACTGATGATCTCAACATCTGGAAGATTCTTATTACTGCGTTTCATCTTTCTGCAAATTGAAATATGCCCTTGATAGCCCTTCCAAACCCTGCTTTAAAACTGATCCTGGACAGGCAACATTTATTCGTTGATAACCTGATCCCTCCTCACCAAAAAGAAAACCATCACTCAATCCAAGGCCCGCTTCTTCAATAATAAATCTCTTTAGCTTCTTCAGATCAATTTTCGTATCCCGAAAATCCATCCAGACCAGGTAAGTCCCTTCCGGTTTCATAACTTTAATATCAGGAAGATTCTGTTGTAAATAATCCACAAGGTAAATGATATTTCCTTCAAGGTAATCCAATAATTGATCCAACCATTCAGCCCCATTACGATAAGCTGCTTCCTGCGCTATTAATCCTGGGATATTGCCAATATTGAGGTGAAAATCATCCAGTTTCTCTTTGTATATCCTTCTGTTCTGTAAGTTTGGAATGATCACGTAAGAAGTGGCCAAACCAACAGTGTTGAAGGTTTTACTGGAAGACATACAGGTTATAGTATTTTTTAGCGATATCTTCATTTATCGAAGCTGTTGGAATATGCTTATTCCCGAACAAGACCAGATCAGAATGGATCTCATCTGAAATTATTAAAATGTTCTTATCAATGCAGATATTTGCCAAGGATTTTAATTCACTCTCGGTCCATACCCTGCCCCCGGGATTATGGGGGTTGCATAGAAAGATCATTCTGGTCCTGGGGGTTATTTTCGCTATGAGATCATCCAGATCCATTTCATATCTGCCATTCCTATTTACTAGTGGATTATTCAATAACTTCCTGCCGTGATTTGTAATGGTCCTGAAAAAGGGAAAATACACTGGTCTCTGAACAATAATCTCATCCCCGGGTTCTGAAAATGCATGCACCAGGATTGCCATTGAGGGAACAACAGCCGGGCCCGCAACTATCCATTCCTTTTTAATATCCCAGGTATGGCGTGTTCTCATCCAATCGATAATTGTTTCATCCATTCCGGAAGGTTCAAGGGTATATCCTAAAACCGGATGTTTTAGCCGTTTCTGAATGGCCTCAATAATAAAATCCGGGGTTTTGAAATCCATATCTGCAACCCACATGGGCAATACATCCTCCCTGCCAAAGATTAGTTTCCTCAGATCGTATTTGATTGAATCTGTTTTTTGCCGGTCAATTATTTCATCAAAATTATAGTTCATCCTGATAATCCGAACATTAGGTCATACAATGTTAACAGATATGAATATAAAATAAAAATCCCGCCTGCTTGGGTGAAGCCGACGGGATGCGCTAAAATAAGTTTACATAACCGTTTATTAATAATCCTCAGTTAATTCGGTAAACAATACTTTATCTGAATTCAGAAATGAAAAGTCACGCCAGGTATACTCGAGAATCGGGCTAACCTTAATGGTTGGTTCCTGTTCACGGTTGTTGATTAACAATGATCTTTTATTTACTTCAAACTCAAGATATTTTGCCAGATCACCATATGAAACCATACCGCCAGTTTCCTGGATCTTCTTGAGCATATGATAGGTAAACATACCATGTTTCTTTTCCTTATAAGCGTAAGCAGTCTGATCGCCACGAGAAGCCGAAAATACGACTAAATTACCCATCACAAAAGGTGACTTTGGTCTTATTCTTATGCCCCTTGAAGCCAACAAGCTTTCACTTCTTGCACCACCACTGAAAGCAGGCATCTAAGAAAATACTTACACGTTTTGTTTCGTGGGCAGTATAGCTATTGTATATTTCTTCAAGTGAAATAGCAAAATCCAGATCTGAAGGGCTAACATCTACAGGAACAATATAAGGCTCTCTTGATTTTTCATCAGGCAGGCCATGTCCTGCATAATAAAATACAAATTCAGCTTTTCCTTCATAAGCTTTTGCCAGCGCACTCATTTTTGATAAGGCCTGGTTAATCTGCCCTGCCGTTGCATCAATCAATAATGAGATATTCTCTCTTGGAACACCAAAAGTTTTCATAAGGTACTCAGAGAATACCCGGGCATCATGTTCAGCAAATTCTACATTGATGCTACTCTCATTTCCCAATTGATAAGAACTATAGTTCTCATTTCCAATTACAAGGGCAAATACATTTTCCTGAATGATATTGTTTACCGGGATAAGATCATCAATTTCTGAAAGTACTTCTGAACTAACTACCGGAGTAGGGAATTCCTTTAGAACAGGTATTTCCAGTTCAGGAAGTGTGATATTCAAATTACCTAATTCAGGTTTTCCATTAAATGTACTAACATAAACACCATGCTGATATGCGTCATAATTATACAAAGATCCAAAGAGATTTGCCGAAAATTTTGTAACAACAAACTTGTCGTCGTATATGGAAAATTCAGGATCCATGATTTCAACATAATTCCAGTTATCTTTAAACCAAACGGCCTCATCTATAGGTACCGGTATCAGGGTGGTTATAGCTCCAGGAACAAATAATGTAAAGATCTCAGCATCAGCGTTGTATAAGCCTAATTCGGCCTCATTCAATTTAACATATTTTCCGGCTATTTCATTAACAGCCAGTGATGTTTGTCTCCTTACTTCCTCTTTACGGTTTTCTTCGGTAACCCTGAGATAATAATCTTCTGATTTCTCAAACTCTCCTTTTAATTCCCATTGCCTGATTTTAAGTTCGATGAGTTTACGCAATTCCTCTTCAATGGATGCTGTATTGCTAACATTACAAAGGTCCTGGTAAACAGGGTTAATAATCCAAACACCGTTTTTATTGATGATTCCATACCTGCCATTTTTTCTAACTACCGCAAGGTTGTTTATAAACTCTCCAGCAAATTCAAATTCAGCATCTCGAATTTCGATGCCTCGGCGATCAATGTATCCCCACTTATTATCCATCTTAACGCTTGCCAGACCATCACTGAAGTGGTTTGCATTGGCATAAATTAATGGAATTACAATATCTCCTCGATGATTAATAAACCCATATTTATCACCTCTTTTTACAAGTGCAAGCCCTTCTGAAAAAGCATCAGCTTTACTGAAATTGTGCTTGATGATCCAGTTCCCATTAAAATCAATATAGCCTCTCTCCCCTTTATATACTACTGAAGCCAGGCCATCGGTAAAAGGTTTTGCAATGTCAAATTCTTTGTCTATTACTTTATTGCCCCCTTTATCGATATAATGAAAGGCACTGCCATTATAGACAACCGCAAATCCTTCTGAGAATGAGCTTACTGCATAAAATGCAGGGGTAATAACAATCGAGCCGGACTTATCAATAAAGCCCCAGATATCACCTGTTTTTACACAGGCGAGGCCTTCTGAAAACGGTTTTGCTTTGTCGAATCTTGGCTGAATTACCCATTGGCCTTTTTGGTCAATGTATCCCCATTTGTCATAATACTGAACACAAGCCAGCCCTTGAGAATAAGGGAATACATGATCAAACCGTTCCCTGATAATCCAGTGTTCATTTTTGTCAATAAAGCCCCACAAACCATCTTTCTGGGCAGGAATCAGATAATTCTGACCATGAGATGCTCCGGCAAGCAGGATAAATATGACATAAAGTATGGTAATTATTAATTTTTTCATTTTGAAACAGTTAGGGTAATACGATTATACTGGAATTCGGAATCATATACTCTGCTGTCCTGCAACCACTCCTTAAAATCGCCTTCCTCTAACATCTTGGGCAAAACATACACATCAGCAATATTTTCTGAAGCCCTTAACAATGGCTTTTTATAATTCTCAGAAGAAAATATCACATACAAGTCAATAAATTCCTTATCCATTGCCGTTTCCAGATATATCTCATCAATCATCAGATAAGAAAAATTTTCAAAATAATTATAGGATTCACCAATGGCAAAGAACATGTATTCCTTATCTGCTTTTACCGGGATTGCATGAAGATACTGTTCAGGCATTTCCTGATAAGGAAGCAGTCTGTACGCCATGTGGTCATCCTCCACAATATAAATACTAAGGTATCCATCAACCGGACTTGAAAATTTCAGGTACATAGGAGATCCGCTATTAAATGAATAAGTTCTGCACAAATCAGTCAGACAACTTCTTGGCTCAAAACTTAAATTTATCTGCGGTTTTACAATCTCTCTTACCATGCCTTTAATTTTACAAATGATCCAGATCTCTGTTTCTTTACCTTTCCCCCCTTTTACGATCCGGGATTCTTCTTTATATTGTTCTTTAAGGGTTTTAAGCCAATCACCTTTTACGAGCGTATGCCCTATTATTTTAAAATTGGCTTTCCCCTCCTCAATCATCATATCTGAATCCTGTTCAACATAAGATCCGAAAGCGTTATCAATCGCGTTAATCATCGCCTGCTGCTTAGCCAGTTCCATAGCTTCCTCTTTGCTCATGTCACTTTCAATCCTGACCTGGGCTTCACCTGAGGCATCAACTACCTTCTGACCGAACGCACCACAGGCGATGAATAATAATATGATAACATTACGAAACATGTTGAATGATTGAGAATTATTAAAAGTCAAGAAGTTTATCTAACTTATCATGAAGGATCTCAGTTTCTTCCTCCAGTTTCTTTCGGATAGTCTTCTTGGCTGTTTCCATAGCTATATCAGTATTGTAGCCAATTCGTACCGATGCTTCCACATTTTTATTGATCTTTTTGTAAATCTCAAACATGGTAATCACACGTCCGATTTCTTGTGCAATAATGTTCTTTGAAGCGGCAACAGTTTTTGTTACAGAAGCAGCTTCTTCATTATTTAGCTGACTGTTAGCCACGCTATTCTCAATCAGGGCAGCTACATTAGTTTGAACAAGACCTGCCAATTCAAGCTTTGCTAATTCCATAGCTTGCAGTTTGGCAGCAGACTGGGTTTCAGCAACAGAGTTTCCGGTAGCCACTATATAAAGTGGATATCCATCTTCATCATCCATATACTGAAGTTCCCATGACTTCTCAATCTGCTTATCCATTGGTAAAGCACCCGGAGCTACATACCAGTGACCTCTCTTAAATTTTTTAGCCTCCTTGCGTGCTTGTTTGGCAGCTTTCTTCTTGATTTCTTTAGAAAGCTTTCGATCGGGATTTTTCGCCTGGACCACATTGCCCATTCCAGCAATAAATATGACCAGGAACATTAACGAAATTAATGAGTGTAAACGTTTCATTTTTTAATAAATTTTTGGTTATAAAACAATACAGGCAATTACTGTTCCAAAAATGAAAATATAAATTCGCGGCTAATCTTTAATGACAAAATAATTCTCATTATTTGCTGATTTTCAGACCATTAAAGTGATAATGGCTATAAAAAAAAATTAAAAGAGGCAAGTGCAAATTTAGGCTATACCGAATAAACAGGTACGGTCGCTTGCTGCAAATGCATATTCAGGATCAATCTTAAAATTAGATCTTTTGAAATAAGATGTCCCCCGTTATGGAATTATCGATTTTAATTTGGCTAAGTCAATCGTTAGATATTTTTTAAGTATTTTTATGAAAATTTATAGGCAGAATTATAAAAATTGATCGCGGTTGGAAATTCTGATCAGCACATACCATAATCCGTGTCAAAATTCTAATAAAAATAATGCAGTCTGAACTGCTAAATTTTTTTCCGGAATGGAGATTTTTTTAATTCTTAAAATCAATACAAATATGGCGGGTAATATTATCAGTGCAGATACTCAATCTCAGAGCAGCGGAGCTTCTAACCGCACAGCTTTAATTGTATTGACCACCTTATTTTTCATGTGGGGTTTCATTACCTGCATGAATGATATTCTAATTCCCTTCTTAAAAAAGGCCTTTGAACTGGACAGGACCCAGTCAATGCTTGTTCAATTCAGCTTTTTTACTGCATATTTTATAGGTGCACTTATATATTTCCTGGTTTCCGCCAGGACAGGTGATCCGATCAACAGGATCGGTTACAAAAATGGTATACTGGCGGGATTGTTTATTTCTGCCATTGGATGTCTTTTATTCTATCCGGCAGCAGAACTTCATATCTTCGGACTCTTTCTTACAGCACTTTTTGTACTGGCATTAGGATTTACCTTACTGCAAATTGCTGCCAACCCATATGTAGCTGTATTGGGTAAACCAGAAACCGCCTCCAGCAGGCTGAACCTTTCTCAAGGGTTTAACTCATTCGGAACAACCATTGCTCCTATTTTCGGGGGTTACCTTGTTTTCCATTATTTTGCTAAATGGGGAGAACCACTGATCAGTAATGCTGGCCTGCCTATCCTGACAGACTCAGGTGACCCTATATCTGCCCAGGGAGTCCAGTTACCCTACCTCATCTTCGCCGGGATATTTTTGTTATTGGCCATATTGATCAAGTTCACCAAATTACCAAAACTGGATGGAATTGAAAGTATTCAGAAAGGAGCTGGTGCACTTAAATACAGACATCTTGTACTGGGGATCATTGCTATATTCATGTATGTTGGAGGTGAAGTAAGCATTGGAAGTGTATTGATCAATTACATGAATGAAACGGTAGGATTTACAGAAATGAAAGCAAAATCCTTCCTGGCATTTTATTGGGGAGGTGCAATGATTGGCAGGTTCCTGGGTGCTATTTCATTAAGTAGCATGGAAAACAATTCCAGGAAATTGCTAATAATGGTGGGATTGGCTTTTCTAAGCTTCCTGGTAATTTACCTGGCAGTATATGTAGAAAGTGGATTTAGTTTTCCTTTTACAGATGTGCTTCCTTTTATTGGCTTCCTCGTATTAAACTTATTTGCCTTTTTACTTGGAAGATCTATTCCGGCGCGTACCCTGCTTGTATTTTCTTTGATCGTAATTATATTGCTGGTAATAACTTTATTGACCGGCGGTATGGTCGCAATATGGACTGTTATCAGCATCGGCCTTTTTAACTCCATTATGTGGTCTAATATTTTCACCCTTGCAATTAAGGATCTTGGAAAATATACCAGCCAGGGATCATCATTGCTGGTCATGGCGATACTTGGAGGTGCCCTGATACCATTGGCACAGGGTGCCATAGCTGATTCATTTAATGGCTATCATTATTCTTTCTTTATACCAATATTCAGCTATATTTATTTGGCATATTACGGATGGAAAGGGCACATAGTAAAAAAGTTTAATTAAAATGATGTGATTCAGGGCTCTAATACATGAACAAAAATGAGATTTGAATATCTTTGCGGTTCTGTAAACCATGTCAAAAATTGGAATTAAAAACTTATAGATAAAAAATTATAAAATCATATGAAACGAGTCCCTCTGTAACAAGACGAGTTCCATGTGACCTTAAAAAATAAAATTAAACGCATGAAAGAAGTTGCTTTAGGAATAGATATAGGAGGAACCTTTACCAAATTTGGATTTATTCAAAGAAACGGTGAAGCCATTTTTGACAGTTCAGTAACTACCAGTGGACATAAAAGTATTGCATCTTATCAGAAAGCCCTTGCCAATGAGATTAAAAGCTCATTTGCTAATTTTCAGGATGAATACAAATTAGTTGGTGTGGGTATTGGAGCCCCGAATGGCAATTATTATAAAGGAACGATAGAATTTGCCCCTAACCTGGATTGGAAAGAAGTTGTGCCTTTTGTTGAAATGTTTAAAGAACACTTTGACTTGCCAATGGCCCTGACCAATGATGCGAATGCTGCTGCAATTGGAGAAATGATCTATGGATCTGCAGTTGGAATGAAGGATTTTGTGATTATTACACTTGGCACAGGATTGGGAAGTGGAATTGTAGTAAATGGAGAGGTTGTCTATGGGCATGACGGTTTTGCAGGTGAAGTGGGCCATGTTCAGGTTTATGAAAACGGCCGTATGTGTGGATGTGGTCATAGAGGATGCTTTGAAACATACGCCTCTGCCAGTGGATTAAGAAGAACCGTCTTTGAATTAATATGTAGTGAGACCACTCCTTCAAGACTCCGAAATGTTAATTTCAATGACATGACTGCCAAAATGATTGCCGACGCAGCAAAAGAAGGTGATGAGATCGCTATTCAGGCTTTTGAGATAACCGCTAAGATCCTGGGCATGAAGCTTGCCGACACAGTTGCACATACCAGTCCTGAAGCCATTTTCCTTTTTGGAGGACTTACAAATGCGGGGGATATATTGTTTGTTCCAACCAGGAAAAGTTTTGAAGAAAACTTACTTAAAGTGTATAAAAACAAAATTAAAATTATTCCTTCCGGGTTACAGGAAACTAATGCAGCAGTTCTCGGTGCCAGTGCCCTTGCCTGGAAAGAATTAGAACGATAGCTTCTTTAGTATCAATAAATATTATATGGTTATTAAAGGCTAATCTGGAGTACTTTAAACTTAGTAATGAAATAGTACATTATAAAATATCAAAATATGAATAATCGAAAATTTTTACCTGTTATCATTATTACCTTTATTGTTTTGTTTATTGTAATTCTTCTTTCTTCAAGTTTGTTCCTGACCATCAGACCAGGTGAAAGAGGCGTTATATTTGACCGTTTTTCAGGATTAAAGAAAGATAATATCTATCAGCCTGGATTTCATGTGAAAGCGCCCTGGAATGACATGATTATCTATGACGTTGCTGAATCCAAGATCGAGGAAACAATGGATGTACTTGATAAAAGTGGATTGTCCATCAAAGTAGACGTATCAATTCGTTTTCATCCTATCTTCGATCGGGTGGGTTATCTTGAAGAAATCTTTCGTGGCGACTATATTGATCGCCTCGTAATCCCTGAAGCCAGGTCAACGGTCAGAAAGGTTATGGGCCGTTATACAGCAGAAGAGATATATTCCACAAAAAGAAGCGAGGTGGAGGAATCTATTATCAGGGAAACTGAAGACATATTAGCAGAGAACTATATTATAATGAAAGCCCTATTGATTAGATCCATCAACCTTCCTGAACAGATTAAAACAGCTATTGAAAATAAATTGAAGCAGGAACAGGAAGCCCTGGCATATCAGTACAGACTGGATCGCGAAAAAAGTGAGGCCGAAAGAATGCGCATTCAGGCAGAAGGAGAAGCAAAGGCAAACCAGATCATTAATAGTAGCCTTACAGCAAGTTTGCTAAAAATGAGAGGCATAGAGGCAACGATAAAACTTGCCGAATCCCCGAATTCTAAGGTAATTGTAATTGGAAGTGGAAGCGAAGGTTTACCGCTGATACTTGGTAACAACTAAAAAAAAATCCCGCCAAAAAAGCAATTAGCATTTAAGCGGGATTTATTCCATTTCAATATTTACTAATTTTGATGTGACAGTTCCTTCTGATGTACCAGTTCTTCAAGCATATCAGTGGTTAATGATTTTGGTCTTTCAATAGGATAACCCAATGCCCTGTCCCAGATAATATTTGACAGCACTCCAATGGATCGGCCTATTCCAAACAAAACGGTATAGAAATCATATTCAGTAACCCCATAATACCATTGTATTACACCTGATTGAGCATCAACATTTGGCCATGGATTTTTAGCCTTACCCTGCTCGGTCAATATGTCAGGTGTAACCTCATAGATTAAACTTACATATTTGAAGATCAGATCATCAGGTAAATGTTTGAGGCAGAATTCCCTTTGTGCCGTATACCTCGGGTCAGTTTTTCTCAACACAGCATGACCATATCCTGGCACCACCTGACCAGACTTTAGAGTATCCCATACAAACTGCTTCATTTCATCCTTGGTCGGGACCTTCCCTCCCATTTTCTTCATCACATCCTGTATCCATCTTAGAACCATTTCATTAGCTAAACCATGCAGTGGGCCAGCCAGGCCATTTATCATAGATGAAATAGAATAATATACATCAGAAAGTGCACTTGCTACCAGGTGCCCCGTATGAGCACTTACATTTCCACTTTCATGATCGCTATGAAGGATGAAATACAATCTAGCTAAATCATCATATGGTTTGCCAATCCCCATCATTTTTGCAAAATTTCCACCCCAGTCTAATTTGGGATCTCCGGGGATTATATTTCCGTTCTTATACTTTTTCCTGTATATGTAAGCCCCAATTCTAGGCAACTTTGCCAAAAGGTTGAGAGAATCTTCAAAGGTTGAATCCCAAAGATCCATTTTCCCGATCTCCATCTTCTTGTATTTCGGAGTAAAGATCGATTCCTTCTCCATAGAAACTACAGCCGCTGAGAACATGACCATCGGATGGCATTCTGCCAAATCATCCAATACCTTATATACGTAATCTGGCACATTCCTTCTCGTGGCCAATTCGTGCATTACTTCCTTCACTTCCTTCTTGGTTGGAATGTCTCCGGTAAGTAATAAATAAATGAAACCTTCTACGTAAGGCACTTCAGCACCTGGAGGTTTGGGCAGCTTTTCGAGAACCTCAGGAATGGTATATCCCCTGAACCTGATCCCTTCAAACGGATCGAGGTAGGAAATATCTGTTACCAGGCATTTGACTCCCCGCATACCGCCTATTGCTTGTCCAATCGTAACCGTGCCAATTTCGAGATCACCATGCTCTTTAATTAACTTGATGGTCCTTGGTCGCCAGGCTTCGATCTTTTTTGCGAGTGTTTGTTTTAATATCGACATGTTAGAAAAGATTAATAATTAAAATATCTATTGTATATATTGAATGAATAAAATTGATTAAACAGATGGTAATTGTTCAGATTTTCTCAATTTCTATGCCCTTTGGACAATCCCTCTATAAAAAATTACCAATCTATCAGCATACGGATTACTTCAATCCATTAAAAATATTTGCACTATAATATAAGAACGTATAGTAAATCTAGAATAGTTCCTTGACATTTATAAAATGTTAAAAAAGTATAAATGACAATTACGGTAGTTTAATTTAATCATTAATTCAAAAAATTGATAATTTTTCATCGATTTTTTGTAATATTTTTATGATACTAATATTTAGAGTCTTTTATAAAAGCCTTTATTTACGCCCTATTGTAAGAATATTTTAATTTCATATTTGTCTAAATAATATATTGTTCGTTTATAGAACAATATATTCAAGATATCCTTCCCAATAAATCTGGCATAATTCAAATTTTATCAAACAATAGACTTTTTTATAAGTTTTACAGATAGATCCGTATTTAAATGGGATTTAGCTAAAATTTATTATTTTTGGCAACTGACTGGGGGAAACAATAATTATCTAGAGTCGAAAATTTTTTTTAGCAATTATAACATCATTATAAAATGTCAGACTACGCAGAATTAAACATCGAGGGGAATAGCTACAAACTACCCATTATCGAGGGAACTGAACAAGAAAAAGGATTAGATATTTCCAAATTAAGAGCTTCATCAGGGTATATTACCGTAGACACCGGTTTCAAGAATACGGGGTCCACGCAAAGCTCTATTACTTTCCTGGATGGGGAAAAAGGAATATTAAGATACAGGGGTTATCCCATTGAACAGATAGCCGAAAAATCATCATTCCTGGAGGTAGCCTATTTACTGATTTATGGACAACTTCCTTCACAGGCGGAATTAAACCAGTTTATGGAAGCCATAAAAGAAGAATGGCTGGTTCATGAAGATATTAAAACCATTTTGACAGGATTTCCTGCAGATGCACATCCGATGGGTGTTTTATCATCACTTGTAACTGCACAAACCGCCTTCTTCCCTGAATCCCTTGATCCTTACAGGTCAGCTGATAAGGTTAACCGGACAATCATCAGGCTAATCGCAAAAATGCCTACCATGGTTGCCTGGGCATACACAAGATCAAAAGGCAGACTGAGTAACTATCCAGATAATAACCTAGGATACGTTGAGAATTTCCTCAAAATGATGTTCTCCACACGGGCACAGGAATACGAAGTTGATCCGATTATAAAAGATGCCATGGATAAGATCTTTATTCTTCATGCCGATCACGAGCAAAACTGCTCTACCTCAACGGTTCGAATTGTAGGTTCTTCACATGCTTCCTTGTATGCTTCTATTGCCGCAGGCGTAAATGCACTCTGGGGTCCGTTACATGGCGGAGCAAATCAAAAGGTAATCGAGATGTTAAACCATATTGAAGAAAATGGTGGCGATGTACAAAAATTTATATCAAAAGCAAAAGATCCTGATGATCCATTCCGTTTGATGGGATTTGGTCACAGGGTATATAAGAATTTCGATCCACGCGCAACCATATTGAAAAAATCGGCAGACCAGATATTTGAAAAACTTAATATAGACGATCCTATGCTTGATATCGCCAAGCATCTTGAAGATGTAGCATTGGAAGATGAATATTTCGTAAAAAGAAAACTATACCCGAATGTGGATTTCTATTCCGGGATTATAATGAAATCGATTGGTATTCCAATAGAAATGTTCCCGGTAATGTTCTCGATTGGCCGTTTGCCTGGTTGGATCGCACAATGGAAGGAAATGAGGGAGCACCAGGAACCGATAGGAAGACCGAGACAGATCTATGTTGGGGCAACGGAAAGAGATTACGTTTCGATTGATAAGAGGTAGTTTTGAAGTATTAAACAGGATCATCGACTCTGCAAAATAAGATACTGGTCCAATACTTTACAGGAAAATCATTCTACCTGATTTGACAGGATCCACTTTGGAAGAAAAATTATAAATATCTGCAGTAAACAGAAAAAGATAATTGGCTTTTCCAGAGGATTACCTATCTAACGGTATAAAATACTATGTTATTGGTACGATTATTCTGTTTTGCCGTATCAGTTCTCAAAGAAATTTACTACTTTTCAGTGTCTCAAAATAAGATACTATGTCATTACAGGAAGAATTCGATAAGGCTGTAAATCGCACCAAGGAACTTACTCAGCGCCCATCAAATGATATTCTATTGAAATTGTATGCTCTCTATAAGCAATCGACCGTTGGTGATGTACAAGGTGATCCTCCAGGTGCAATGGATTTCAAAGCTGCAGCAAAATACAGTTCCTGGGAGTCCATGAAAGGTAAATCAATGGATGCTTGTAAAAAGGAATATATTCAGCTGGTTAATTCATTAGAATAATAAGGTGGAATACTTTTACCAGCCAAACATAATTACTGATACTTTATATCTGGATGAAGAGGAGTCAAAGCATTGTGCAAGAGTACTCAGAAAGAAAATTGAAGATCAAATAATTGTCTTTGATGGTGATGGGGGAGTTTATACTTGTAGAATTACTGTTTTACACCATAAGAAGGTTGAATTCGAAATTATTAAAAAGGAAACCATTAATAAAACCAGGCATTCTATTCACCTGATCATTGCTCCCACAAAAAATGCAGATCGTATTGAGTGGTTTCTTGAAAAATCCATTGAAGTTGGCGTGCATCAGATATCTTTCATTAATTGTCAAAATTCGGAAAGGCATCGTCTTAATATATCAAGAATTAAGAAAAAGGTAATAAGCGCAATTAAGCAGTGTCAAAATCCTTTCATTCCTGTTGTTAATGATATGTTTTCACTCAAGGATTATTTAAATTCTGCTGACCAGGATTCTGAAAAATATATATGTCATGCTTCGAGTGGCAAAGAAAATTTTCTTTTAAATGCAGCAAATAAACATGCCTCTTACCAGGTACTTATCGGGCCCGAAGGTGATTTTACCAAAGAAGAAGTAACTATGGCGGAGAAAAAGGGATTTCTTCCTGTATCTTTAGGTGATTCACGTTTAAGAACTGAAACAGCAGGTTTAGTTGCTTGTGTATTACTCAATGCCCTTAATATGAAGACTTGAAAGGTCCCAGGGCAGCTCTTTTTTATAAAGAATATTCCCTTCTTCAACCATCAGGGGTGATTTGATGTTATTATGAAATAAAACCCCGGTTCCAAGTCCCTGATACATCTTTACATCAAACCCAAAAGTATACTGACAAATCGCATTAAGGCCTATGTTCGATTCAAGTGCTGAAGTAATCCACCATCCAATATTATTTGATCTTGCAAGTTCGATCCATTCCCTTGATGAGCTGAATCCTCCCAGGAGGCTTGGTTTTAAAATAAGATAGTGTGGTTTTATTTGTTCTATAAGTTCTTTTTTCTGATTATAAGAAAAAGCGCCTATTAATTCCTCATCCAATCCAACCGGAATTGGAGATTGTTTACATAAATGATGCATTGATTCCCATTGACCGGGCATTATGGGCTGTTCTATTGAATGAATTTTCAGTTTTTCAAGACGAGATAATTTTCCCAATACGTTTTGCATGCTAAATGCTCCGTTCGCATCAACCCTCAAAGTGATATCCCGCTCTGAAAATTGATTACGAACATATCTAAGTACTTCCAGTTCGGTTTCAAAATCAATCGTGCCTATCTTGACCTTTATACAATTAAATCCGGATTCAATCTTTTCCCTTACCTGATCCAGCATAAATTGTTTATTCCCCATCCATACCAATCCATTAATAGGGATACCCTTGCCATTAAAAAAATTGTTAATGAAGACTCTCCTTACACCTCCATTCTTATGATCCAGAAATGCAGTTTCCAGCCCCATCCGGATGGAAGGCCAATCCTGCCCTAATTGATCGTCAATAAACCGGATCAAAGAACTGTAATCGTCAATATTTAAGTCCTGAAAATCATTACATACCTTTCTTAATTGCTTTTTATAATCTGGTCTGTCATCTATGCTCAATCCGGGCAATAAACTGCATTCTCCAACACCAATTGTACCTGAGTCACCTTCCACAAAAACATAGTACGATGTTTTTTTCTTCAAAATCCCTCTTGAAGTACCAGCATCAAACTTAAACCTGAGGTTATATTTTGTAAAGTGTACTCTCATCCTACATCAAGGTATTTGATAAAGATCGCATCTTTAGATAAATCCTTTTCTATATTTGCAAATTAGATGAACTAAAAGTACTAAATTTTATCTTATGTCAGAAACGGAAATGACCATAGATGTATTGATTGAAATTCCCAAAGGCAGCAGGAACAAATATGAATATGATAAGGTTAAAAAAGTGATAAGATATGACCGGATGATCTTTTCATCGATGCACTATCCCAGTGATTACGGTTTTGTCCCGGAAACTTTGGCTTTAGATGGGGATGCCCTTGGTACCTCAAAGGTATAATCTCCAAATTAGACCCTCTTTTAAAACTTCGAAATGTCAGATCTGGAACTGGATAAATTCAAATATGATCTGCCGGAATCCAGGATAGCCAGGTTCCCGCTTGAGAAAAGGGATCAATCTAAATTATTGCTTTATAACAAAGGTGTAATTACCCATCACTCTTTTCGTGAATTAAGTGGTTTATTACCGGAAAAAAGTCTTCTTGTATTCAATGAAACCAAAGTTATTCCAGCCAGGTTAACCTTTATCAAGGAAACCGGCGCAACCATTGAGATTATGCTTCTCAATCCTCTGAAACCATCAAATGATATTAATATTACCATGAGTTCTCAAAGCAAAGTTACCTGGGAATGTATGGTGAAAAATTTGAAAAAATGGAAGCCTGAACAAATACTTTTAACGAGAATATCTATAAATGATGAAATATCCGACATCGAGGCTAAGCTAGTTAATAAGGAAAAAAATCATGTTGAGATCAGTTGGATAAACCCCATGCTTACCTTTGCTGACATCCTTGAATATTCAGGAAAAGTTCCTCTCCCCCCTATTTAAAACGTGAACCCATACCCCTGGATAAACCAAGATACCAAACCGTATACTCTAAAAATAAAGGTGCTGTCGCTGCCCCAACGGCCGGATTGCATTTCACAGAAGAAATTATCAATGAAATAAAGTCATTAAAACATGTTACTGATTATGTAACCCTGCATGTTAGTGCGGGCACTTTTCAACCAATAAAAGAGAAGGATGTCAGAAAACATGATATGCATAAAGAAGCGGTTGTGATAACGCGAGCAAATATAGAGAAACTGATATCTAATCTGGGAAACATCGTGGCTGTTGGGACAACATCAATGCGGACGCTGGAAAGTCTATACTGGTATGGAGTAAAACTAATATTGGGGAAAGATAAATTGTTCTTTATTGAAAAGCTTTACCCATATAATAATTTTGATATTAACCTCCCTGATGTAAATAAATCCCTGCAGGCTATAATCGATCACATGAACCAAATGAATATTTGCAGAATACATGGAGAAACTCAGATCTTCATATTGCCAGGTTATCAATTCAAAATATGTGATGGATTGATCACGAACTATCATATGCCCGGCTCTACACTTATGCTTCTGGTGGCCGCTTTCGTGGGAGATGATTGGAAAAAAATTTACAATGAAGCCTTGAACAATGACTACCGTTTTTTAAGCTATGGGGATTCCTCATTCCTTTTGCCAAAAGGGCGATAACGAAAAATCCCGCCTGGGAAGGCGGGATTACTGCAACCGATACACAATTTTATTCTACACCATTAGACGGCCGTCAGTATTTTATATATTTTTATATTTCATTTTAGAATAATTTCATATATTCAAAATCAAATTACGGGCCAAAGTATAAAACCCATTCATTTGGCGATTTTATTGGCTATCAATAAACAATAAGATATTATTTTTGGAAAATATTCCCAAATTGGGATAAATTTAAAAAATTATGGCAAAATTGGTTCGGTCAAGCAGGAAAGTAATAGCCGGGGTTTGTGGAGGAATAGCAGATTACCTCGATTGGGATCCTGTATGGGTTAGAATTTTATTTGTAGTATTATCTATTGCAACAGCAGTATTAACTGGCATAATTGTCTATGCAGCCCTGTGGATAGCCATGCCGGAAGGGGAATAATTCAGAGTTTCACCATAAGATCTGCAAGGTACTCCATCTGTTCCTTTGAATGTAATGGGTAATTAGCTATCCGGATTGTAGTTGAATTTCCTGGATCCCTCAAAACATCAAATTCGATCCTGTTTTCTGACATAAAATTGAGGACTTTTTCATTTTTTACATTTGTTTTGGCACATATGATGTTCTGCGATCGGTCGGACTGATCTTTTACTAAAGGTTCCAGATTTGGATTATCATTTATGGAATTGTAAAGGATGATTGATTTATATTTAATTTCATTTCTAATAATGGAAAGGCTTCTATTCAGAAAATCCTGAACAATCATACCAAGAATATATATACGGTAGATCTCCAATTTATCCTGAATAAAATATTTCCGGGTTTTTGAAGAGCCAGGATCCAGATCCATATATCTGAGATCAAATTGCCTTATTACTTTATTAAAAAGATCACTTCTTAAAATCCAGACCACCAGATCCTGACTCATCCCGAAGCCATAGCCTGTCTGGAAGCAGAATGAATCAATTTCATCAAAATCCAGGGGATAGGTTGGGCTTGAGTATGAAATATCCTGATGTATAAAAGGCAAATTATTAAGATCCAGAATTTCCGTGAGCTTAGTGTGAAGGACTTCCCGGCCAGTCATCAGATCAATATCCTGTATGAACAGTGGCATTTTCGCAATTTTCACTCTTGACAGATCCTTTTTGGGGTCCGGCAGAAAAACAATTTTGTCTTTGTACTTATTCTGTATGTCTGCAAACACGGAAGATCCTGCCACAGATATGCCTGCAGGAACGATGCTTACCAGCATTTTATACAATAAGTCATTATCTTTTAATAAAATGAAATGATAATCTGAGGGAATTTCAAACAGATCAATCAATCCGAAAAGGGTATCTTTAATAATATTAGATTGCGTTTCCAAATCCAGGTCGGGGTTTTGATATCCTTCCCTAATGGCTTTTTTCCGATGATAACTGAATGTATGATATGGCTGGGGTGGATCGGCGTTGAAGGATAATGTACTTATCATATCAAATGGATTAGTAATGGCTCAAATAAATATAATAAACTATTCAAAATGGATTGATCATTTTAAATATATTTGTATCTTTAGTTTAGTTATAGCGATTGTTCTTTGATAAAGATATTTAAGATTACCCATCGGTGCTGACATTATATTAATCAAACTTAACACTATAAATTTACCGAGTAATTCTTGCTGTTTAAACCGGGCCTCAACCTGTTTTCAGGTCTCCGGTTATTCGGAGTTAACAGTGGATTGTTGATACAGTTGAGAAGCTCAAATCCTGTCAATTTGAGGTTTGATTACCTTATTTAGCTCGGTGGGTTTTTTTATTTTAATAAAGTACACGGAATCTAATCGTATGCTCAATTTCCCTGAATTCCTTAATTACCTGCCTGTCATATTCCTTATCAACAGCGAGAATCATATACCCTATCTTTTCATTGGTCTTTAAATATTGACCAACTACATTGATGTCATGACCGGCGAGTACATTATTGATCCTGGCCAAAATGCCCGGCACATTATGATGAATATGAATAAGTCTGTGGGCATCTTTAAATACTGGCAACTGTAGTTCTGGAAAATTCACACTGTTATGCGTGTTACCTGTATTAATGTAATCAATCATTTTATTTGGCACAAATTGAGCGATATTCTCCTGTGCTTCAAGTGTAGATCCTCCCACATGGGGTGTTAAAATGGTGTTTGGCAGATTTCTGAGTTTGGAAACAAATGCTTCTTCATTGTTTTTTGGCTCATATGGAAAAACATCAATAGCCGTACCAGCTACCTTACCCGATTCAATATGTTTATGTAAAGCATTAATATCTACAACCTGGCCTCTGCTTAAATTCAGAAAAACAACTCCGTCTTTCATTAATCCAAATTCATGATCACCAATCAAATTCGTATTCTCTTCCCGGCCATCTACATGAATTGAAACGACATCCGCATGTTCTAGTAACTCCTTCATGGAATTTGTTTTTCGGGCATTCCCTAAAGCAAGTTTCTCCCTGATGTCATAATAAAAGACCTTCAATCCCAGTGATTCAGCAAGTATGGACAATTGTGATCCTATGTTCCCATATCCTATTATACCAAGTTTTTTCCCGCGTATCTCATAGCTTCCCTTTGCGGATTTATTCCAGATCCCTTTGTGCATACCTCGGGATTTATCGGGGATATTTCGAATTAGCATGATGATCTCCCCTATCGCCAGCTCAACTACAGAACGGGTGTTGCTGAAAGGAGCATTAAAAACAACAACTCCTTTTTCCTGACAGGCCTCAAGATCGATATGATTTGTGCCAATGCAAAACGCCCCTATTGCCATAAGACGATTAGCATGTTCAAGGACTTTCCTGGAAATCACAGTCTTTGATCGTATTCCAAGAATTGATACATCTTTTATTTTCTCACACAATTCATTTTCATCATACCCAGAAGAAATAGTTTCAACCTGATAGCCCTCCTGCCGGAGCAATTCAGCTGCCTGAGCATGAACATTTTCCAGTAGAAGAACTGAAATTCGGTTCTTAGGATACGAGATGGAAGCTTCAATTTTGTTCTGAAACAAGATCTCATCCAAACTTGGTGCAATATGATCCGCCTTCTCAACGATTGAATTCCGTTCCACGTTCTCAGTAAATGCATAGAAAGTATTTGCCAATCCGGCCTCTTTAATCTGATAGTCAGAATATCCATCCCCAATAACATATATATCGCCTTGGAGGTTCAGGGATTTTAACAACTCCACCTTCCCATTGTCTTTACTTAAAATATTTTTTGTATCGAATCCCTTGATTTTGCCGTCTTTAGAAAAATTAAATGTATTCGCAAATACATTTTTCTCAGGGATGCCAAAATCCTGAACAACAGGAACAATGATCTCGCGGAATCCATTTGAGATAATATATATCTGATTGGAATAGTCTTTAAAAAATTGCTTATTCCTTGAGAAGGAAGATGAGATATTGCCCCTGATTTTTTCAATCAAGGGTTCAATATGATGTTTTGTTGCCTTCAATAGATCTATGCGCCTGGACAAGGACTCCGAAAAATCAATTTTCCCTTCCATCGCTTCATCGGTAATTTGATGAATTTCCTTCAGTATAATTTCAGCTTCAGGCTGTTCAGCCAATGAAAACTTCCCAAGCAATTCAAAGGTCTCAGATTTTATAAATGTACTGTCAAAATCAATGACAAAAATGATTCTTGAGGTATTCATATTTGATTCATATTATAAAAGCAAAACTATACAAATGGGATCGATAATTGTCACCCCAAATCTAATTTAAATACATTCTAAGCGTTATACATTAACAAATTAATAAGAGGATGAAACATGTACTGATTAAATTACTTATTGCCGGCGTCCTAACTTCTTGTAGCACAAGTAGTACCCTCATGCAGTCGATCATGTATGGAGATGACGGATTATCGGAAACTGAAGTAATAGATGGTTTAAAAACCGCTTTAGATATTGGGACTGACAATGCTGTAAAACTGGTTTCTGCTCCGAATGGTTATCTTAATGACCAGGCAATAAAGATCTTATTACCACCGGAATTGAATAAGATAATAAATGATCTGCGCGAGGCTCCCGGGGGAGAGCAGATTTACAATGCCACGATAAAGCCAGTGATTGAAGACCTGATAATTGCTATAAACCGTTCGGCTTCAGACGCTGCATCCGCAGCCATTCCAATTTTTAAAAATGCTGTAAAAGAAATGACCATACAGGATGGTTGGTCCATATTAAAAGGGGATTATAAAAATGCTGGAAATTCGTCAGCTACAAGATATTTCCAGGATAAAACCTCTCAGGATCTGAGTAACTTATTTGAACCCAGTATTGAAACTTCTCTAAACAAACCCTTGCTAGGAAATACTTCGGCAAATACAATATGGGATAAGTTCTTACGCGCTTATAATGCAGTTCAGAAAAGTCCGGCTAACTTTCTTATGAACCTTGATCCAATAAATGAGCCTGACCTTTCAATGTATGTAACGAATAAAGCACTGGATGGATTGTATATTAAAATTGCGGATGAAGAAAAAGAGATCAGGGCTGACCCTTATAAATATGCAAACGATATTATCAAGAAAGTATTTGGGAGTGATGCTGCTAAATAGAAATTGTTGTTAAATAATAAAGCTCCAGGAAAAGATTGCATTTATTTATTGATATCGTTAAATGTGATATGCCCGGTATACTTGAATAAGATTTTACAGATCAGAAAAATAAATCCTATTTTTCAAGTTTTTTGACCTTCTGCAATTCTGTAGCTGCATCTACCATCAAATGCCAGGTCACCACCTTGCCGGTTTCAATAGACTCGTAGGCAAGCCCCTTCTCCGTTTCAATCACTTTCGATTTGCCCAGGTCATACCTGAGAGCGTCTACAACATCACCCGCTTTTATGGGATTCTGATCAAGATCGGCCATACGAAGATTGGATGTTTTATCAGACTTCCCTTTCCTCTTAAAAAAATTAAACATAATGTTTTTGGTTGTTCCTGAATATGTTCAAATCAAATATACCCAACTGATGGATTATTATTTATAAAAATCCTCAACCTTTTTTTAAATCCTCCGTAATTAATAGTATCTTTATGATATCATTTTAATATCAATTTAAATTATAATACAATGGAACAAGAAAAAGATTATAACCCCATCTCCGGCTATTTAATGCTAACTGTATTAGCCGTCGTATTGATATTTGGAATTTATTCCTTAGTAATGATACCAAATCCTGTGTTTATCGTTTTACTGGTACTTTTTACCATATTGATGGTCATTGGATTTGTAATTGTGTACCCGAATTATTCGAGTGTTCTGACCTTATTTGGAAAATATAAGGGAACAATTAAGAAAAATGGTTTCCATTGGGTTAATCCCTTCTTCATCCGTAAGAAGGTCAGTCTGAGAGCTCAGAATTTCGATAGTGAAAAGATCAAGGTAAATGACAAATTGGGCAATCCTATACAAATTAGCGTCATCCTGGTCTGGAAAGTTGAAAATACATTTAAAGCGGCTTTTCAAGTCAATGATTATGAACATTTTGTCAGAGTACAATCTGACGCAGCCGTCAGAGGGCTGGCTGGTTTATATCCTTACGATAATTTCGATGACGAACAGGCAGAAATCACATTGAGGTCCGGTTTGAAGGAGATCAATCATGCACTTGAAAAAGAACTATCAGAACGATTGGATATTGCCGGGCTCCATGTGATCGAAGCCAGGATAGGATATCTTGCCTATGCCCCTGAAATCGCAAGTGCTATGCTGAGGCGGCAGCAGGCCACAGCAATTGTATCAGCAAGGTTGAAGATCGTGGAAGGTGCTGTAGGAATGGTTGAAATGGCCCTGGCTGAATTGAATAAAAAGGAAATCATTGATTTAGATGAAGAAAGAAAGGCAGCAATGGTCAGCAACCTGATGGTGGTATTATGCGCCGATAAGGATGCAAGCCCTGTTATAAATACTGGCACACTTCATCAGTAATTGAAAATCATGGATAAGGAATTGTTTAAAGAAGAACAACGATTTGATCAATTGTGGTTGAAAGTCCCCCTTTATATCCTTGCTATCGGAAATGTGGTATTGTTTGCTTATGGATTTTACCATCAACTGATAGTTGGCGAACCGTGGGGGGACAATCCCATGTCAGATATTGGACTTGTTTTTGCAACAGGCCTAGTGTTTCTGATTTGGGGGGCAGTATTTTTTCTTTTTGAGAAAACAAAATTGATCACTTCTATTTATGATAATGAGATCCGGATCAGATTCCCTCCTTTCTTTTCGAAAGAGAAAACAATTCCTATCCAGATGATCAAAAAGATGGAAGTACGTAAATACAACCCAATAACAGAATTTGGAGGCTGGGGATTAAGATATGGATTTAGAGGAAAAGCCTATAACGTGAAAGGAAATATAGGTTTGCAATTCAATTTTAAGAACGGCAAGAATCTCCTCATAGGAACACAAAAGGGAGAGCAGGTAAAATGGGCCATAAGTAAAATGGTAAGGGCTGATTAAATCACAAACAGAATTCAATAATGGCAAAGAAAAAACCATTCGTATTAAGGATCAGCGAGGAATCGATGGAAGCAGTTGAAAAATGGGCTTCTGATGAGTTCAGGAGCGCAAATGGACAATTAGAATGGATCATCGATAAAGCATTAAAAGAATCTGGAAGAAAACGAAATAAAAAATAATATCTTGAAAATAAATCTATATACTGATGAAAAACAATTTAGCACATATCAATTACCGATGCCCAAAATGTAACAGCAGGCAATATCGTACAGAAATTGTAAGTACAACGGGTGGATTATTTACCAAAATATTCGATATTCAGCATCGTAAATTTACAGCTGTAATATGTGAACAATGCACCTATACTGAATTATATAAAACCAAGAGTAGTCAACTGGCCAACGTGTTTGACTTCTTCACAAATTAGACAAACGATTTCGAAGAATTTATATTAATACGGCTTTACTTCATATATTAGATAATATTTAATATTTTGCGGAAAATTTTTAACTGACCTGGTTATGCGCAAAAAGCAACTTAGTTTAATGATTCAATTGGCAATAACAGACAAAATGCTATCTGAACGTGAAGAAAGGTTGATATTCAATTTAGGAAAGCTTCACAATATTTCAGAAGCCGAAGTAAAAGAGCTGATTAAAAAACCTGAGCCAATCGGGCCCATTGAAGCATTGACAAATGATGAGAAATTTCAATATCTGTATATGGTCATACAAATGATGAAAATTGACCGGAAAATATTTAAATCAGAGGTTGAATTCTGTAAGGACCTGGCAGATAAACTGGGTTTTAAAAAAGGTGTGGTGGCAGAATTGTCGTCCAAGATCTACAGTGACCCTGTAATTACCTCCGACCGGGAAGCGCTGATGAAATCAGCATTCAGATATTTGAAATAATTCCAATCAATCGATAATCTTTCAGGCAAAGGATATTGTTGATTAAATATATCCTCCTTCCCGCAATTCCGTAATAATGTGATATGGTTCGTAACAATTTTATACTACTATTACTATTCCTCTCAAGCATTCCGGTAAAAGTTAATGGCCAGTCTGAGATACCGGATGTAAATTCCAGGGTATTAACTTATGTTAAAACAGTGATTGGATCAACAGTGGGTCGGGGTGAGTGCTGGGACCTGGCCGACCAGGCGTTAACTTTTGCAAATGCGCAGTTTGATAAGACCTCACCTGAAACCATATACATTTTTGGAAAACAATATAATCCGGAAAAAGAAAAAGTCTTTCCCGGAGATATTATCCAGTTTGAAGACGTTATGCTATCCTATAAAGACGGGAATATGATCTTTACTGAAAATTATAAACATCATACGGCTATCGTATTTCGTATTAAAGAAAACGGCTATTTCGAACTTGCACATCAGAACACAAGCTTCGGTGGCAGAAAAGTGGCATTAAGTGATTTCAATCAGGAAAACGTTAAAAAAGGCAAACTGATCTTTTACCACCCGATTCCATAGTAAACAGGTGGATAAATGTGGCCTCATTATCTCATACAAAAAATAAGTCCGGGAACTTCCTTTAATTATCTGTACTGTAACATACAGGTCATAGAATTTCCTTTGATTACCAGATACAATTTAGACAAATACTTTCCTTTGATTACCAGATGTGAAACTAACAAGCTATGTAATTCCTTCATCTAGAAGACGTAATACAGGCATATCCTTATCTTTCCTTCGACGGCATACCAATTAGACTAAGTCAATATTAACCGTACAAGTATTTTTCATACATTTTGTCTGAGCACTCTTATTTTAACTTATGATTTATTCCAATATTGATTATCTTTCGATCTGATTCAAATTTTTCAAAATGAGCTATACTCTTCTGGGATTTATCATATATCTACTTATCATTCTGATTGTAGGATTGATCACATATAAGTCAAATAAAAGTCATTATGATTTCTTTTTGGGTGGACGCAGGGTAAATCACTGGGTTGTTGCTTTTAGTGAACGGGCTTCCGGTGAATCAGCCTGGTTGCTGCTAGGCCTGCCAGGTGCAGCCTACGCCATGGGTGTTGTTGAGGTCTGGACTGCTCTTGGATGTGTCTGGGGTATTATTTTTTATTGGTACGTTATTGCGGAAGACCTTCGAAGAGAATCAGAGAAAGTAGCTTCGATGACTTTACCGGATTTCTTTGCTCAGAAATTTGAAAAGGGTAAAACAGCTATACGGGTTACGGCTACCCTTATCATCATATTCTTTTTTACATTTTATCTTTCAGCACAATTCAATGGAGCAGGCAAGGTCTTGTTTGTGACTTTTGGAATAGACCAGTTCTGGGGCATGGTGATAGGAGCTTCATTTATTATCGTATACACCATGCTGGGAGGATTTTTTGCTGTAGCCTTCACTGATATGATACAGGGAATTATAATGATCAGTGCCCTAGTCATACTTCCCCTGGCCGGGCTGGCTGAGATTCTTGCCACGAAAGGTGAATTTGCACAGGCCATAGCTTCATCAGGCGAAAGCTATATTAGCCTAACGGGTAATAAATCAGGCTGGCTGGCCTTTGCATTTATTATCAGTGGCCTCAGCTGGGGATTTGGATATATGGGACAACCCCATCTGTTAACCAGGTTCATGTCGATAAAAAATCCGGCAAAGATTAAAATTAGCCGCAGGATAGCCATTGCATGGGTTATCCCGGCCTTTACGGGTGGATTGGTCATCGGTCTGGTTGGTCTGGCACTGTACGGGAAAGGTTATTTTGAAGATGTCGAACAAGTCATGCCTCATCTTGCCAATGAATTGTTGCCTTCATGGATTGCAGGAATATTTATTTCAGGAGCTATAGCTGCTATGATGTCTACAGCCGATAGTCAATTGCTTGTAATATCTTCATCAGTAATTGAAGATATTTATCATAAAACGCTCAACAAAAAGGTATCAGATAAGCTATTGTTGAAATTGAGCCGTGCAATTACCATTGTTGTTGGTATACTTGGATTCATTATTGCCATTTCCTCAGGAAAACTTATTTTTTCAATGGTATCATATGCCTGGGCAGGATTGGGTGCTTCCTTTGGTCCGGCATTATTCCTCACACTTAAATGGAAGAAAACTTCCTGGCAAGGTGTTTTGGCTGGCATGATTGTCGGTACGGTATCAACAGTGATCTGGAGTGAAATCAACTGGCTCGACTCAGTTATAAGTGCCAGGTTTTCTTCTTTTATCCTGGCCTCTTTAACAGTATATTTCGTGAGCCTGATTAGTTATTCTGAAAAGTAATATATTATTTCCATAACAGCCTGGCGAAAATTAACTTTATACTTAAAGAGATATTTAATCTTATCTCTTATGGTTTATTTAAGATTCAAAAAATGAAATTTAGGTGATCAGGTCTATCCTTAGGTAAAAGATATTTACAAAATATTTATGAGATATTAAAAGAGTTGACCTTAGGCATATTTGATTATTTTTATGCATCCTGCAATAGCTGGCTTCATAGAAATATAAATATCACAAGACAAAATCGTATATTAGAATATAATTGATCCATAAAATCACAATACATTTATTATCATGAAAAAGTTTAAAATTTTTACCCTCCTCTTTATCTTTTTATGGACATTCTCCAATGCTCAGGATAGTTTTGAGAAAGATATAATCAAAAACTCCGGTGGTGCTCTGGAAATCACCTTCATCGGACATGGCACTATGATGTTTAATTTCAATGATCTTATAATCCATATTGACCCTGTGAGCAGTTATGCAGATTATTCAAATTTACCGGATGCAGACATCATTCTGATCACTCATCAGCATGGTGATCATCTGAACAAGGAAGCCATTGACCTTATTAGTAAATCCGATACGGAAATTATCGTAACCGAGAAGGTTTCACAGGAACTTGACGGGGGAATTATAATGAAAAACTGGGACAAACGAAATGTTAAAGCCATTGAGATCCTGGCAGTACCCGCCTATAATCTTGTACACAAAAGAGATAATGGAAGCCCTTATCATCCTAAAGGCGAGGGGAATGGATATGTAATGACCTTTTCTGACATTAAGGTATATGTTGCTGGCGATACAGAAAATTTCCCTGAAATGGATGATATACCCCAGGTGGATGTTGCTTTTCTGCCAATGAACCTCCCCTATACAATGACTCCTGAAATGGTTGCAGATGCGGCACTCAGGCTAAACCCAAAGATCCTTTATCCATATCATTTCGGCAATACGGATACCGATGAGTTGGTAAAATTATTGGAGAACCACAAAGAAATTCAGGTCAGAATCAGAAAAATGAATTGAGCTGGAAGATTTTTTTTAAAGCATTAAATAATCAGGTACTACCGCATACAATAATTATTCCTTTTCCTAATCATTAGGATTTGGATTAATCACTATTTGCTAAAGATCTCATCTTATCAAGTCCTGTTTTGGCCACAAGAAGAGGATCTTCCTCCCAATATTTCCTATTGAAAAGTTCGAGTGAAAGAACTTTCACTCCGCCCATTTTTTTTAGGTCACGCAGAACCTGCTTAACCGGACCAACACCATCCCCGGGATATACTCTATCCGCATCGGTTTGTTCAAGACGAGGTATAGTACCCACATAGTCATTCATATGGAAAATCTCGATTACACTTCCATTCAGCATTTTCAGACTATCAAAACCAGATCCACCTCGAAACATATGATATACATCCGGAAGAAGTCGCACATCCGGGTCATTGGCTGAGGCGGCCACTGTCAAGGCCTGTCCTATATGCCACATAACCGGGGAAGCTCCCCAAAATTCAAGTTGCGGCATTACTCCGGTGCTTCTACCAAGTTCCAGGATTTCAGCATATTTTTCACCGGCCATAAAAAAATCCAGGGGTTGATCTGTCGGAACACCTGCCGGTGGAGCTGCTATTCGCTTACCCCCTATCGAAGCAAGTATTTCCATTTCCTCTTTCATTTGTTCCATTCCCGAACTACCTCCGCTGATCCATGGAGCAAAACCAATTGCATTTTCTACAGAAATTCCATGATCCTCAATGAACTTTTTCAGTTCTTCAATAGAATGGCCTTCATCCAGGAAGGCCTTAATGTCCCTTATCCAAACCTCAATGCCATCGTATCCAGCTTCGGAGGCTATTTCTATATACTTTAATATTCCGGGATTTTTCCCGCTTATGGTGCTTGTGTTCAGGCAATACCGAAAATTCCCCTCCGGTGTTTTCCCCTGTGATGAGCAGGCATTTGTAAACATTGATGAAGATGTGATCAGGGCGATGTTCGATATTGCTTTCCTGCGGTTGATCATAATATTTTTCTAATTAAAAAATTAAGTAAAAATCAGGTGGCTTTCTTTAAGCTATGAAAAATAAGTATAAAACAAATATTTCACAAATTAATCTGTTAAAGGAATCCTCAACATAGAATTAGGTTTATAGGCCCAATGAAATCCACAATATGATCCGCGTATTACTACCTCATCCCAAATACTATTTACGCTATATTTCATCCCGAAAACTTAAAAAATGCGCAAAACCTGTTGGTGACTACTATTGGATTTCAAAATTTCCAATATTCCCCATATATTTGGCAGGAAATATTTTTTAATATCTTATAGATTGATTAAAAAGTTCAACAATTTTTCTTACAAAGCATTATACTGGGCAACTGCCTTTTCAGCCATCACTTTCTTTCTAATGGTATGTATCAACGTGTTTACTAGATATGTACTGAAAACCCCCTTCATTGCATCCATCGAACTAAGCAGGATATTTTTTGTATGGGCATGCTTCCTGGCTGCGGGGATTACTTATTATAAAAAGGGTCATATCGTCATCTCTTTTATATATGATAAGTTTTCTGAAAGCGCAAAAAAATGGATTTCAATTGCGATCAACATCTTATCCATTTTATTTTTTGCTTTGATCACTGTATGGTCCATTGATGTGGTAATATTAATATGGAATACAGAGTTACCGATATTGGGTATCTCACAATCATGGCTTTATATACCGGTCCCAATTACTTCTCTTTTAATGTTTCTTTTCAGCATTGAATTCCTTGAAGAAGATTTCCAAACTAAAACCAGGTTAGTATAATGCTATATGTTCTTATAATAGGATTCATAATACTCGCAATATTCAGAGTGCCGGTGGCAATATCTTTGGGATTTGCTACGATTCTTGCTATCTGGTTTTTCAGCGACATCTCTCTGGCAGCAGTACCCCATAAAATGGTTAATGGTATCGATTCTTATGTCTTCCTGGCTATCCCACTGTTCCTTCTTGCAGGTAAACTGATGAATGCAGGCGGCATTACTGACCGTATTTTTAATTTTGCCAGGGTGTTGGTAGGTGGTATTAAAGGAGGTCTGGCTCATGCAAATGTAGTGGCCAGCATAATTTTTGCCTGGATGTCAGGTTCGGCTGTCGCGGCGGTTGGAGGGCTTGGAGAAATTGAGTTGAAAGCGATGAAAGAAAATGGATTTGACAGTAAATTTTCTTCTTCTGTGATAATTGCTGCTTCTGTACTCGGACCGGTAATTCCCCCAAGCATACCTTTCATACTGTATGCAGCCATAACAGAAAACTCAGTCGGGAAGCTTTTTCTGGCAGGGATCATCCCGGGTGTATTACTGGCTTTTGCTCTTATGATCACCATATATATTGTTAGTGCATTGCGAAACTATCCGACCGACAGAAGAAAGAGCCTGAAAGAGTTCATTATTGCTTTTAAAGAGGCTATACTGCCCCTCCTAATGCCGGTCATAATGCTCGGCGGGATTGCCACTGGTATTTTTACACCGACTGAAGCAGCTGCCGTAGCAGTAGCATATGCCCTGATCATTAGTTTTTTTGTTTATAAGACGATAAAATTAAAACACCTGCCACAGATCTTTGTGGATACTATGATCACAACATCTGTGGTCACTTTCATCATTTCTACAACAGCTTCATTTTCCTACGTATTAACAATTGAATCTGCCGGAGAAAGAATAACCGGATTTGTAACTGCATTCACATCGAACCCATACGCTGTACTATTCATGATCAATATTCTTCTATTAGTATTCGGGGCTATCATGGAAGCCGGTGTAGTATTGATTATATTCACACCGATTCTATATCCACTGGCTATGTCTCTAAATATTGATCCAATCCATTTCGGAGTAATAATGGTTGTGAACCTGATGATTGGAGTGGCCACACCCCCTATTGGCGTTTGTTTGTTCGTTATGTCACACATTAGTGGATTAAAAGTGGAGGTATTAATGAGATCAATCCTTGTATTTCTGATACCATTGATTTTAATATTACTTATAATTACATATATACCTGTTTTATCAACCTATTTGCCAAACTTAATCATGAAATAGTGAGGACATTTCTGACCATATTGATTGTCGTAGCAGGGATTATGAATGGTTGCAGGCCTGAACAAAAATCCAATATTATCACCGTTGGGCTGACACATGGAAAAAGTCATTCATTCTCTCAGGCCCTGGAATATTTCAGAAAATGTCTTGAAGATAGAAGTAATGGAAAACTAAAAGTCAAAATATTCCATAGTTCTCAGATAGGTAGTGAAAAAGAAATGCAGGAAATGCTCACTATAGGCAGTCTGGATATCTGTCTCAGTGGGATACTAAATACATATGAGCCTTTATTTACACTGTTTGAGATGCCATATCTTTATAGAAACCGGGATCATGCGTTTATGGTTAATAAAGGCCCGATAATGAAAGATGTGGCCTCAAGCCTTGAAGATAATGGTATCGTTCTTATTGGTTTTTATGAAAATGGGTTTAGGAACATATCAACCTCCAATAAACCTATCAACCACCCATCGGACCTGGCCGGATTAAAGATCAGAACCCCTGAAAATCCAGCCCAGATTCAAACCATCAAGGCTTTTGGAGGAATACCAACTCCATTGAGTTTCTCCGAACTATATACTGCTCTCATTCAGGGCGTAGCTGACGGACAGGAAAATCCCTTACAAAACATCTGGTTCGGGCGATTATATGAATCACAAAAATTCATTGCAAAAACTCAACATATCTACAATAGTGTTTATATTACTGCAAGCAAACGTCTATGGGACAGATTAGAGAAGGCAGATAGGGAATTAATAGTCGATTGTGTTGAACAATCCACTAAGTGGCAGCTTGAATATATGAAAAAACTGGATATGGAGCTTGAGGAAAAAATGAAAAGCGAAGGAGTGAACTTCACATATCCTGATCAGGAGGAATTTGCACTTGCTTCTGAACCAGCTTATGAAGAAATGTATAAAATTTTAGGTGAAAATGCCAGGCGAATTGTTCAGGCTATAAGAAATATTGATTAATTTCAATGGTATGAAAAGATTTTATAAATTCTTTACGTATTTGATTTTGGTTTTGCTGATTGCAGGATGTTCTCAGCCTCCAGCAAAAAAAAGTATTTTATATATCAACTCTTATCATGAGGGATACGGATCCAGTGATGACATTGCGCGTGGAATATTTGAAACGCTTGAGGGGAAAGAAATTGATCTGGAAGTAATTTATATGGATACCAAACGAAATCTGGAGCCTGAATATATAGAAAGGATCTCCCGGCAAATTGCTAATTCCATAAAACAAAAATCCCCGGACCTGATTATTGCATCAGATGATAACGCCGTAGCTTATGTTGTAAGTGCTTATTTAAAGGATGTCCCCACTCCTGTTGTGTATTGTGGTGTCAACTGGACCGCAGACCAGTACGATCTTCCAGAAAGCCATATTACAGGGATGCTGGAGGTTCTTCCTTTTGAACAAGGCATTGAATTAACGAAGACATTCCATCCTGAGATCCAAAATGTGTATGTTCTATCAGAAAACTCAAATTCAGAACAAAAAAACATAGAATATATTGCTGAAATTTGTGATGCCCTGGATCTTGATCTACATTATAAACTTGTTGAAGATTTCGATGCCTGGAAAAAAGGATTCCTTGAAGGTAACGAATCGAGTGACCTTGTATATATTCCTACAAATGGTGCCATATCGGATTGGGACGATGAGCAAGCCATTATTTTTATTAAAGAAAATATTCAAAAACCTGTGATGTCCTGTGATGATTTCATGATGCCATATTGTGTATTTGGATTAACAAAAGTTCAATCAGAGCAGGGGGTCTGGGCTGCTGAAACAGCTATTAGCATTTTGGAAGGCAAAGACCCAGCTACTATACCTCAGGCTAAGAACAAACAGACTCAGATCTGGTTTAATCCTACTTTAGCTGATATAATAAACATAAAACCGGATAAAGAATTCTTAGAGAAGAGTACAGTTTACCAATATTAAAAACCTCTATATGATTGCTGATGTTATCGAACGTATAGTTCGTCAGGTCAACTTCCTAACAAAAAACAAAAATCACCTAACAATAGATGCAGATACGCATCCTACTGATCTTGAGCTTTTATCAGGCAGTCTCCTTGACAAATACACTAGGACTCCGAATTATTATCATGGTAGGCCTATTTCAGGAGATGATCTTTTAAGGGAAATGAAAATGGCTGGCGTGGATATGGCCTTGATTTGGCAAAATCCTGCTGCAACACCCTATACCACAGATCAAAATGAAAACTACAATCGGCTTCTCCTGGCCAACGAATATATTTATAAGCTTGGTCAGAGCTATCCCGAGAAATTCATTCCAGCTGGCTGGACTGATCCAAAGGCACTCGGATTGGATAATGCATTAAAGATCGTAGATGTATTTATGGATGAATTCGGATTCCTTGTTGTAAAAATGAATCCAGCACAAAATGCTTTCCCGATAGACAGTGAGGAAGTAATCACCATTGTCGATAAAATCTCAAAAAACAAGGGAATTGCTGCCTTTCATTATGGCGCTGACACACCCTATACACCAGCATCAGGACTGGAAAAAATCGCACGGTCTTTCCCGGATACAAGAATTATCGGCATTCACATGGGAGGTGGTGGTGCCAGTTACAATGAAGGAGAGGAACTCTATAACCAAACCAGGGAACTGGGATTGAAATACCCTAATCTGTTTTTCGTCCAAAGCGCAAAAAGAGACACCCACATAGAAAGTGATTTTATTACATATACCCTTGAGGGAAAACCATTCAGTAAAAATATAGCCTGCGCGAGTGATGCACCCTATGGAAGACAAACCTGGAATTATGGGGGCTACAGGATGATGTTTAAAAGTCTTCAGAACAGCGGAGAACATACGGATAATCGGGTCAGGAATAATCCTGAAGCTTTCAATGAAGACATGCAGCAAAATTTTATGGGACGGAACCTGGCAGAATTAATTATTGATGGATATAAAATAAAATTCCCCCAGTTATTTGAAAATTAATTTTCCTATATTGGAGGTGATTTGGTAATGATTCATTAATTATTTTTTTATTCTTACTAATATGAAGAACTACAAGCGCTTTTGTTTCCTGGCATTTGTCAGTCTATTTTCTACAGGAAATATATTTCTTTTTAATTATGATTTATTAGCTCAGGCAGAAGATTTCACCGCTATTCGGACAGAAGTCCATTTTGATGAAACCATAAGGGACTGGGATGGATTTGGTTTTAATTATGTGGAAACTGCACAAACTATGGATTACGATGAAGATCCACAGGAATATGGCGGTTTCAGCCTGCTTGAGGAAAATGAAAAAATGGAGATCGTGAACATGATCTTTGGAGAAGATGGCCTCAAAGTTGGCCTGGTTAAAATGTTCTATGATTCCTGGCATCAGGATACGCCTGGTGGCCCATTTGATCATCAAAAAACCACCGCAAATATGCGTTATTTCGTCAGGGAGGGGTTAAAAATCACACGAGCAAGAGGTGCAGACCTTGAGATAATCACTACCTTATACGGCCCCCCACCCTGGGCAACTAAACAAAAATTCCTGCGTGGCCGGGATTTTGATCCGGAAATGAAAGACGAACTATGCAATTATCTGATTGATTGGGCAAAATACCTGAGAAATGAAGAAGGATTTCCTTTAAAATATATCTCACTGCACAACGAAGGGGAAGACTGGTGGAGATGGCCTGCTGATGGCAGCCACGGAAACATAGGTGAAGGGCATGATTATAACATGTACTGGCCGCCTGAGCTGGTAACAGAATTTGTTAAAGCCATGAGGGATAAAATGGATGCCCAGGGACTTGGAATGATTGGTATTACGAATGGCGAACCTACTAATTGGTACAGATTCTCCACCTGGGGATATGCTGATGCCCTTTACAGGGATGAAGAAGCGCTTCAGAAACTTGGCTTGATCACATCACATGGATTTTATAGCGGAGGATACAGGAACCGTTGGTTTGGTCCACATACGTCTGAAGGAATTGACCTGCTCCGTGAAAAGCGTCCAATGCTTAAAGCATGGGTGACCTCTACGAGCTGGAGCAACATGGATGCCAAGAATATAAAAGAAATGCATGGAAATATTTATACATCAAAAGTCAATGGCATCATTCCATGGTCAGGTATACAACGCCCACCACTATGGGTAGGCGGCGATCCAAATCCAGGATCTGCATTCACAGTACGTGAAGACGGATCATACGATGTAAGACGTGGCTATTATTTTTATAAGCAATGTTCTAGGGCAGGACAGCCAGGCATGAAAGTGGCCCGTACTATGTCGATGGATTCTCAGGTAGCCATGATTGCATTTTCTGCGAATGGCACAAAAAACGCAGATGCATTTATTGTGGTCAACTGGGGTGAAGAGGATAAAAAAGTATCGATTGCTGTTTCGGGAACCGCAAGTACGAATTTCGAATCCTTTCAAACTACAGAGGATGAGTCAAAATTATATAGTCCATCAGGAAATCACACTCTGAAAGAAGGTAAAATAATATTTGATTCACCTAAAGGTTCTGTTACAACCTTCTTTGGAAATTAATATGAATTATATTCAGACTGCTGGAATTACTGTTTTATGTATATGTTTTAGCCTTCTGGCCAATACCACATCTTATGGTCAATATGAGGATTTGAGTACTGTCAAGGCTAAAATAGACTTTTCAAACCAACTCAGGGAGTGGGATGGTTTTGGGGTGAATTATGTCCAGACTGCGCATACCCGGGATTACCAGGATTTTCCACAGGAATACGGTGGATTCAGCATTTTGAATAAGAACCAGAAAAATGAAATCATTGAGATGATATTTGGGGCGGATGGTTTAAAACCTGGAATTGTAAAGATGTTCCTGGATCCATTGCATCAAAAAGAGCATGGGGGGGTTTATGATCATGAAACCACCACGCAATATATGCAAGAGTTTTTTAAATTGGGATTGGCAAAAACAAGGGAATGGGGAGGTGATCTTTCCGTGATTACAACACTTTATAGTCCACCAGCCTATATGACAAAACAGAAAACATTACGGGGCCGTGATATTGACCCTGATCATAAGGAAGATCTTGCCCTTTACATGATCGATTGGACCAAATACCTCAAAAACAAAGGATATCCGGTCAAGTATCTATCACTACATAATGAAGGGGAAGACTGGAGAAGGTGGCCTGTAAAGGGAGATTATGCTAATTTTGACCATGGTCATGACTACAATCTCTATTGGAGGCCTGAAGAAGTAGCTGATTTTCTTGATTTCATGCCCCCTCTGATGAAGGAACATGGATTAAACGATGTTGGTCTGACCCCCGGTGAATGCTCAAGATGGTTTCAGTTTTACTATAGCGGTTATGCACAAAGCATACTGGACAATCCAAAATCGTTACAAAATCTGTCATTAATTACTTCTCATAATTTTTATAGCATTAAACCCGGTGGCCATCGATGGTTTGCAGGCACCAGCAACATAGGAACTGACATGATTCGGGAGGTTAAACCTGATATTCATGCCTGGGTAACCTCAGCAAGTTGGGGTAATATGGATGCCGATTTTGCCTGGCAGATCTGGATGAATATTTATTTAGCAAAGGTAAATGCTTTTATACCCTGGGTTATAATTAAACGACCGACACATTGGAAATCGGATGATCCGAATCCAAATACAGCAATTTTAGTATCCGAAGACAGTACCTATAAGGTATTACCTGGTTATTATGTGTATAAGCATTTCACGAGAGTAGGTCAGCCCGGAATGGGCGTCGCCTACACTGAATGCCGGGATTCAGAAGTTCAGATCCTGGGATTTTCGGAAAACAAAACTAAGAATCCTGATGCTTTTGTAGTGGTGAATGTAAACAACTGGGTGGCAAACCGTGCTGATGCTGTTGACATTAGCTTAAATAACGTTAACTATACTTTCAGCAACCAGGACCCTTTATATAATCTTTACCGCGAAGAAAATCAAAGAGAGAAATACAGGAATATTAATGCTAAATCGATCAGAACTGAAAAAGGTTATCTACTGGAAGTTGTTTTCCCATTTAAACAAATAAATCTAAGTCCAAAGACAGGAATTCCTATTAATTTAGAGATCAAAGTCAAAGATGGAGCCTATGCACTGGCGGGTGAAATTAAATGGGCAGAAGGAGGTCCTTTTGTCCTATCAACAGGTTACGATTCATATGAATATTCAATTCACTATAATCCCACTAAATCAGATTTTGAAGGAATTATTGAAACAGAATGGGTGAACACTAAAGAATATATGATAAAGGAGAAAAGTCATCCCAATACCAAAGATGGATTTTCTGCCACTTGGGAGGCCTGTTACGACACTGAAAACCTGTATTTCTTAATTGATATAACAGATGACACTAACCTCCAAGCGAGAAAAATAAAAATTGATCTTCATGGGACAAAGTATACATCTTTTAAGGCCTTGAGAACGATTGACAATATAGAATCCTATACGGATATAGGTGTTTACAAAGTAGAGGATGGATCGATTATTTATGAAGCACCTTCCAGGTCAATTACCACGTTTATAGGTATAGACTAAATAAATATTTCTTGTCTGCTTTTTTCTTTAAAATAATACTCTTTTTAATCCTGACGGTTATAATAAGTGGTATTCCCGTGAATACCTCATTTTCGCCAGCAAAGGATGGCATTCCTGTTTATATTTCTTCAAATGGAGTTCATACCGATTTCATACTTCCCATTAAAACGGAGATCATCGATTGGCAGGATATTTTTGAGTCTGAACATTTTGGGAATGGATGGTTATATGCGACCTATATTGCTTTTGGGTGGGGTGACAGAGGCTTTTACCTTAACACACCTGAATGGTCGGATCTGGAGATAAGCACAGCCATTAACGCATTATTCATCCCAAGTGCCTCCGCTATGCATGTATCACTCTGGCCGCAACCTGAAGAAGATGATTTGACAAAAAAAATAACAATCTCTGATAAAGATTATGAAGAAATTGTGGAATATATATTAAACTCATTTGCTATGGGAGAAGATGGGAATGTCTTGAAAATCGATCACTCTGGATATGGTGATTATGATCTATTCTTTAAATCTTCCCTTAAATTCCATCTATTTAAAACCTGTAATGTCTGGACTAATAATGGTTTAAAAGCAGCCGGAGTACGGACCAGTTTCTGGACACCTTTTGACAGGCCAATTTTATTCCATCTTCCTAATAAAGAACAGCAATAAAAGTTTTCAACCTCCTTTAAAATGAATTTCTACTTTTTCTCATCAAAAAGAACCAGTACGTCAAGAATCAATACTTTTAATAATCATACCGGCCTAATATTTATTTTACAGAAACAGTTCTTTATCGTGAATGAAAATCTTAACTGTTTCCCTTTTCAAACCATTTTAAGCCATCGCTTCAGCCATTTCCTGTAAATAAAGCCCCTAGGGTAAAGGCTCAGATCATCGGGATCGACGCAAATGGCAAATCATTGTTATCATAGGCAGAAAATTGAATTGTTTTAGCCTCTAAACAAATCAGCACGAGATCGGAAGCCAGCTTCTCATTTTGCAGAGTCTTCCACATTAGTACTGACAATTGCTTTTGTCATGATAATAGGGTTTTGGTGAACTTTGAATGTAAGATATATATTTCCTCTATACAAGCTGTGATTTGCCTATACCATATCCGGGAAATTTGAGAAATGATCTGGATGTCATACTTTTGCATCATACAGAAGTGGACAATGCACCAACACAATCACAATTCTCGCATTAATTTAAGAGGTAGAAAATTGATCATTACAATTTTTCTAAACCTTCTTATTACAATTGTACAGATTATTGGAGCAATATTTGCCAATTCACTTGCATTGTTATCTGATGCTTTTCATAACTTCAGTGATACTTCATCCCTCCTTCTGAGCTACATAGCCAACCGAATGACAAGAAGAAAATCTACAAAAGAGCAAACCTTCGGTTATAAAAGAGCTGAGATAATTGCTGCATTTATAAATTCCAGTATACTATTAATCGTTGGTGCCCTTCTAATTTATGAAGCTATAGAAAGGATCTTCTTTTCTTCTGAGTCGGAAGTTAATGCAATCCTGGTTATGTCAATGGCAGCATTCAGCATTCTGGCTAACGGCTTGAGTTTTTTAATCCTGAAACAAGATGCCCGGGATAATATGAATATCAGGTCGTCTTATCTCCACTTATTCACAGATATGCTCTCTTCCGTTGCCGTTCTTTTCGGCGGGGGTGCCATTTACTTTTTCAATCTAACTATTGTAGATCCCATCTTATCCATTGCTATCGCTATATATCTGATGATCTTTGGTTGGAAACTAGTAGTACAAAGTTTAAAGGTCCTTATGCAATTTACTCCTCCCGGAATGGACATTGAGCGTATTGCCAAAGATCTTTCAGAATTTAAAGAGGTAAAAAATATACACCATGGTCATTTATGGCAGCTTACGGATCATGAATATATGTTTGAGGCACACATTGATTTTGAAAAAGATCTGCCAATCAGTAAAGCCTGCACAATAATGAACAATATGCGGTTGCATCTCAGCAAGAAATATCACATACATCACACCACATTTCAACCTGAATTTGGTGTATCCTGTAATTCGGAATTGATCCATCAGGATCCTGTCCGGGAATAATCAAGTAATTATTAAATAGAGACAATTACTTTTCCCTGATGTTTAATTCTCATAAAATAAAACAATTAAGAACCGCTGGGCTATTTGTTAGATGTAATAAGCTGTTTAATCGGTTCTGAAATACTGAAATTCAAGGAATAGTAATCTGTTCCCAGAACATTGGTTACAAAATTACTATTGGGCATTAATTGATCAATTATATAATTTGCCCTCACCCCTGCTGCAATGATCTTACAATCCCTGTCCAGTATGATCACCTTTGGCAGACATTCCTCAAGGTTATCGAGTTTATTCATGCATATCTCGTTTAATTCATGAATCTGATCGACAAACTCCAATTCAGCCATTGAGACTTTAGTATTTAATGCAGATCCTTCTCCCTCATTACTACCGGCCATTGTCGAGCTGAAAGTAACTGTTACGATCAGCAGGATTAAATATGGAACCTTTTTCATGGCAGTAAAATTTAAATTATCAGCGATAATATAAATTGTATTTCCAACAACGTGCCACAATTTATAAAGTTCTATAAATCAACATTTTACTGCATTTTTAGAAATTCAAAATGTGTGCATAACTGAACACTTTTCTTTGTGTTCGCGTTCACTATAAAAATATGTTGAGTGAGCCTAGTCGGATTGAAGTCTAAATCTAGCCTGGAGAGGTCCTGCCATAATCTGAAAATAACCATCTTCCAGGATTTTTCTTCCCTTGTCATCTGGATACCCCAAATGTTCTTCAGGATCAATTGTAAATGAATACTCTTTCATTTCTCCAGGCAGTAAAAACTGCTTTTCAAAATGCTTTAATTGTTTAACAGGTCTGCTATAAGTACCCATTTCATCAGCAATATACCATAGAACAGCTTCTCTCCCTTCCCGATTCCCGGTGTTTTTCACCTTTATAGAAATCTGTATTTTATCATTTTCTGTAACTATGGTATCACTCAAAGTGAGGTCAGAATATTCATACCGAGTATAACTTAATCCTGTACCAAAAGCTCCGATTGTATATTTCATCAATTCAGTATTGAGGGCGTTCAAGCCATTAAAAGCCATATGCCCATGATTGTAAGACAACATATGACCTCCCTGATACGGATAGGTAATAGACATTTTGGCACTCGGATTTATCCTACCACTTAAGATCCCTGAAATAGCTTCTCCTCCAAAGATTCCGGGTAATCCAGCAAATATTACTGCATGGCATTGATCGAACAGGTCAGCAATAATTCGGGGCCTTCCTTCCAATAATATTAATATAACTGGCTTTTTTGTAGCTATGGCTGCTTCGATTAATTCTATTTCTTCAGAAGGAAGCGACATATTATCAACATTTCCAAATCCCTCAGCGTATGGTTTCTCACCTGTAACAATTATTACTGCATCTGAAATGCCAGCATAATACCGGAGATGTGCCCTATCGGAAAGCGTAATCCTTGAGTTGTCGAATTCCTCCTGTAGAGCTTCATAAAATGTTAGCATTGAATCAGGATATAAACTTTCATCATCGCCTTGCCAGGAATATGTCCAACCACCGCATAGCCCCATCTTTGAATCTGCATTTGCTCCAATAATCGTTAATCGGTTTGGTTTCACCAATGGCAAAAGCCGGTTTTCATTTTTCATTAGCACAATGGATTCCGCCGCAGCGTCCTTTGCAGCTTTTTTTGCTTCTTCCATATTTATTGTTTCACTAAATCGTTCAGAGGGGTATGGATTCTGAAATAAACCAAGTCTATACTTTAAACGTAATATTCGTTTTACAGAAAGATTTATCCTATCCTCCGGTATCCTGCCTTCATCTACTAGGGATATTAAATAATCACAAAATTCAGTGGATAAGGGAGTCATGGCCATGTCAACACCGGCCATAATAGCTTTAAAGGTGGACTCCTTTTCATTTTCCGTTACAAAATGTTCAGAATTTAGTTTTATAATATCCTGGTAATCAGTTATTAATACCCCTTCAAAGCCAAGCTCATCCCGTAATAAAGAAGTTAGATAATGGAATGATGCATGTACTGGTATCCCATTGATGGCACCACTATTGGCCATTACTGTCATTACCCCACTTTTTATAGCTGCCTTAAATGGGGGTACTAAAAATTCATATAACTTCTGAGGATTGATATCTGCGTCGGTCCGGTCCCAGCCACTGTTCGGAATAGAATACCCAATGAAATGCTTTGCACATGCAGCCATTTTATAATCCCCAAACTTTGTTCCCTGTAATCCTGTTATATATTGTTCTCCCATAACTGATGAGAGATATGAATCCTCTCCAAATGTTTCATATAACCTGGACCAATTTTTCTTTTCTCCTATTCCAAGGACAGGTGCAAAATTCCAGTGATGCCCTAAAGGAGCTGCTTCAAGAGCTGTATATTTACCCATTTCATAAGCAAAAGCAGGATTGAATGTAGATCCAATATTCATCTGATGTGGGAAGACCGTTCCTTCTGCCAGAAAATTGGTCCCGTGAATATGGTCAATACCAAAAATCACAGGGATCTTATTCGCAGAATTCTTCAAATTTATTTCCTGAAAAACACGGCATGCCCTGGCCCATTCTTCAGCAGTTCTCGTTCCGCCCTGTAAAATAGAACCAATCTGGTATCGGCTTATAACTGCTGCCAGTTTACCTGTATCCAAATTTATCGCTAGAGTACCCGTAGCATCATCACTGGCATTATCCATCCCAAAAAAAGCTTCATTGAGTTGTATCATTTGGCCCACCTTTTCTGTTAGGGTCATTCTTAATAAAAGGCTATCGATAAAGTCTTCCATTACATCATCGTCTGTCCTTTCATGAGCGATTCGTTCAAAAATAGACAAGTCCATGGGACTATCACTGTATCTTTTCTTACAACCCGTTGCCAGAATAATACTTATTCCCAGAATATAATAAATGGTTGATAATTTCATATATGTAAATAAGTGTATCAACAAAAGTATTCAATTTTATAAAAAATCTTTTATTTGAAGTTTTATAAGATAATTAGAATATTTTTATGCAAATATCATCCCCATGTACAAGATAATATTTTTATTATTAATATTTAAGTTTTTAGGGTTTTGGGACATTATATAATAGAATTCACAAATATTATCTGGGGATTGCCTTTACTTATCCTGTTAATTGGAGGGGGAATTTTCTTTTTCTTTTATTCCGGTCTGGCTCCTTTCAGGTATTTCAAACACGCATTACAAATATTAATCGGAAAGTATGATAATCCTGAGGATCCGGGAGATATTAATCATTATGAAGCCTTATCAACTGCCCTTGCGTCAACCATAGGGATGGGTAATATAAGTGGTGTAGCTATAGCTATTGCAACTGGAGGTCCTGGGGCCATATTCTGGATGTGGATAAGTGCTTTTTTTGGAATGGCTACCAAATTTTTTAGTTGTTCTCTTGCCGTAATGTACCGGAAAAAAGATGAAAATAATGAGCTTCAGGGAGGGCCAATGTATGTTATCACAGAGGGATTAGGCAGGAATTGGAAACCCCTGGCTGTTTTCTTTTCTTTAGCGGGCATGATAGGTGTATTGCCATTATTCCAGGTAAATCAGTTTACGCAGGCCGTCCGAGATATATTCCTGATCCCATCCGGTATCAGTAATATCATGGGCATCAATGTAGTAATGGGACTTTCATTGGCTGGCATTTCCGCTATGGTCATTTTTGGTGGAATTAAACGAATTGGGAAAGTTGTAGGCAAACTTGTGCCGATTATGATTGTGATATATTTTCTGCTGGTCATATTGATTTTAATCCTGAATACTACAGAAATTCTTCCAGCCTTTCAATCAATTTTCGCGGATGCCTTTACCGGGAATGCTTTACTGGGTGGTGCCCTGGGTCAATTGATCATAACAGGTGTGCGACGCGGTACTTTTTCCAACGAAGCAGGAATCGGTACTGCGCCAATGGCACATAGTGCCGCCAAAACCAACGAGCCCATAAGGGAAGGACTTGTCGCAATGATCGGGCCAGCAATCGACACCCTTGTTGTTTGTACCTTAACTGCACTGGCGTTGATTATAACAGGCGTTTGGATAAATCCAGATACAGATGGCATAACACTTACGGCCACCGCATTTGAAAAGGCCCTGCCTGGTGTTGGGACTTACTTATTAATGGTTTGTGTGTTATTTTTTGCACTGACTACATTATTTGCATTTCCGTATTATGGCACAAAATGTTTTGCCTTCGTCTTCGGTGCGAAACACAAGAAAATATATAATTATATATATCTGGCAGGGATCTTTGTTTCTGCGATAACCTCACTAAATGTATTGATCAGCTTCGTAGATGGTGTTTATGCACTAATGGCAATCCCTACAATGATCTCAACACTTTTGCTAGCTCCAAGGGTGAGAAGAGAGTTTAAAAAGTATTTCAGTAAGATTAGTAGTCATCAGATCTGACAACCAGATTTATTGAATCGATTTGTTCTGATCCCGAATTCATCTTTTTATCCTTCCGTCAAAATCAGTCCTGTTGGATTCCGGACTAAGGGGAAACCTGATCACTTTATTATCCCTTTGAGAACGATATACGGCGGTGAATAATTCAACAGTTTTTCTTCCATCTGAGCCAGTAACCAAGGGTACACGCTTTTCATCCAGGGATTGTAGAAAATCTTCAATTTGGCGTTCCATATAATACACGGTTGGATCAATGGTATTGAAAAATTCGGAGTCCTCTTTTATCCAGTTTTGGAGCAAGTTTTCTTCTCCTGGTATTGTCCAGAAGTCATTGACTGGTGGTTCAAGAACACTTGACATTCCAGCGACAAACATGGCACCTCCATCGGTCTGTACACCAGCTGAGGCTCCGTTTTTTCCATGGACATGGACTTTACCATAAATCCCGGGTTTCTCCGAATTACTAACTATAATATTACCCAATGCCCCATTTTTAAACCGTATTACAGCAAGGGCAGTATCTTCTACTTCTATGTAGGGATGGTTCAAATTCCCCCATAAACCGAATAATTCTTCAATTTCACCCATATACCATAATAATATATCCAACTGATGAGGTGCCTGGTTCACAAGAACACCCCCTCCCTCCTCCTGCCAGGTTCCCCTCCAGGGATCAGCATTGTAATAAGCTTCATCTCTCCAACCCAACATATTGACGGTCCCTAAAATAGGATCCCCTATCTTTCCCTGATCGATGGCCTGTTTCACACGCATTACAGGGGCCAACCACCTTCTCTGGCTTATAACACCCAGCATTTTACCGAACCTATCTGCTGTTCCAATCATTGAATCACAGTCTTCAAGAGAAGATGCCAATGGTTTTTTCAACCAATACATTTGCTCCGGCTTTTATTGCCTGGTTCGTCGGATCTCTATGAAAAGGGTGTGGGGTACATACAATAACCAGGTCAAGACCTTCCTGCTTTACCATTTTTGAAATATCCGTATAGGATTTTACGCCATATTGATCTGAAAATTTCACAGCAGTCGATGGAGTCCGGCTCCAAACAGCTGCGAAATCCGATTCGGGCAGGTTTTGAAGAGCTTTTGCATGCAAGTGAGCTACCTTACCGCAACCAATGATACCTGTTCTATACATTATAAATAATAATTATGGGATGAGAACTACTTTATAGAGACCGGGCTCCTTATCATAAAGTCTTTTAAACCAGGAAGCTCCTTCAGATAAAGGCGCGGTAGCGCTTAACATTGGGCCAATATCGATCAATCTTTTTTGCATCATTGATAAGACCATTGGATATTCGCCAGCTATAGCACAACTACCCTGTACCCTGATCTGCCGTGTCACTACTGACTGTAGTGGGAATTGCACTTCAGCAGCCAGGTTTCCAATTAAAGTAACTGTCCCTCCTTTTCTCACACTATTTATGGATAAATTCAGGCTTTCAGTATTTCCAACTGCCTCAAATGCAATATCGGCACCCCTGTTTTCAGTTACCTTATAAATTTCTTTTTGTACATTCTGGTTTTTTGGATTCAGACAAAGGTTGGCCCCAAATTGCCTGGCCAGTTCCAGTTTCTTATCATCGATATCAAGGGCTATTACTTGACCAGCATGCGTGTTTGTAAGAACCTGAATTAAAAACAATCCGATCATTCCGGCTCCTATCACCACGACCGAGTCTTCAATTGATAGTTTTGTCAATTCAATCGCATGACAGGCTACTGCAACAGGTTCAACCATCGCAGCCTGAACGAAATCAACATCTTCCGGCAACTTATATAGAATATGCTCGGGAACAGCTACATATTCTGCAAATGCACCGTGTTGACGATATTCTCCCGGTGAAACACCGAGGACCTTACGGTTTTCACTGAGATTGTACATCCCTTTTAAGGTGAACCAGTCATTCAGCGGATAAATAGTCGAATCAAACGTTACCCGGTCATCCGGTTTCCAATCAGTTACATTTGTACCAATATTCTCAATTACTCCCGATGCTTCATGCCCCATTATTATTGGCGGAATACGCCGGCCAGAGCTGCCATCCATTCCATGTACATCACTGCCGCATATCCCACAGGCTTTTACCCGGACCAGAACTTCATTACTTTTGATTTCTGGAACTGGTACATCTTTATAAACCAGCTTATTATACTCCTCAAGAACGAGTGCTTTCATTTTATTAAATTAATACATTATCATTTCAGCTGGCCGCAAGCAGATTTATATCATGGTTGTCTAAATGCGTCTTGCTATAACCAATTGTTACAGAATTTATCATAGCCTTTCCAACCCGATCGGTATTGGTTATAGATTTTGGAAAAAGAAATTTAAGTACAGGCATTAGAGGCTTGATAATGGAATACATCGTATTGTACATTTTAGTGCTTGATTTAATTCCTTTCATGGGTTGAATAAATCCTGGACGGAACATATAGGCTTTTTTGAAAGGCATTGCCAGTAAGTCATTTTCTGTCTTTCCTTTTACCCTGGCCCACATCATTCGGCTCTTTTCAGTACCGTCAGTCCCCTGACCCGATACATAACAGAAAGTCATCTGGGGATTTAAATTTAAAAGGGTATCAGCAAAATGCAGGGTCAAATCATGAGTAATTTTCGTATAGTCATTCTCAGACATCCGATAAGAAACGCCCGAGCCAGAAGAAACAGGCATTATAGCCTTTCAGCTGTTCTTCAATTGTTGATAGATCATAAAAATCCTTGTGCAGAATTTCTTTCAGCTTATCATGTTCCATTTCAATGGATCTCCGGTTTATAAGCAGGACAGATTCAATATCGGGACTTTCAAGACATTCCAGTAGAACTCCTTTACCCACCATGCCAGTTGCACCGGTAATTATCACATTTAACTTCATGATATGGCATTTTTAATGATGAAAGGAAAGATACAAAAAATAAAAAAGAGTTCAGTATTTCTTTCGAGTACTTTTATGGCTGCAATAAATTAATAATCCCACTCAGATCGAATGGATTTATTATTATAAACTTGACTTTTTTTTTAATAAAACTTAAATTAATTACGCTTTTTTCAATTTTTCACGTTAAACCCAAATCGTTATGAGAAAATTCAAAATGACCTTAATCCTATTGATGCCAATGTTACTGTTATTTTCACAAAATGCATTAGCCGGTGGCTGGCATGACAAATTACATGATTGGACGCTGTCCCTCCCAGCATGGGCCCAATGTTTTGTTGTTTGGCTACACCTATTCCTGGGATTAGGATGATAACTTAAAATGATTATTAACTAATTACAAAGGCTCTCTTAGCTAAGAGAGCTTTTTTTATGAACAGTGTGGAAAATTGCAATGAAATTATCTAAGAATAAATGATCTATTTTATATCTATAAAATGAATCATATATCAAAAAACACCGTATCTCCTTTTAACAAAAATTTAAATGATTCTATTCACAGAAAGATTGACAAAATAAAGAAGACAATATGAAAAAAAGTGCACGAGAGGAATCGAACCTCCACGGGAATAATCTCCCACTAGGCCCTCAACCTAGCGCGTCTACCAGTTCCGCCACGTGCGCGCAGCATTCGGGGGACAAAGTTAATCTATTTAAATTTATCTGAAAAGGGTATTGAATTGAAAATTTGTAGCAAATTTATCATTCATATGAGCATAAAAAAGCAACCAGTGAATAAATCCACCAATGGTTGTTTTGAAAGGGTAAGTATCTTATGTGGCCGGATTTTCCACATTAACTTTTTACTATCTTCTAAACGGATTATACTCCATAGCTATTGTTGCATCAATATATTGTTTGAGATGTAATTGTAGTTATTTCAAAAAATAATTCTCTTCTATACCCTCGTAAATTCGTTGATTTTGTCAATGCGTACAACAGTTTTTTTATACTGGGTTTTATAAATTGATTTGAATTTAGCCCCCCATACAATCTCATTACTCTTATAGGAGGTTCTGGCATGGATAGGCTGTGAATTAGTATCATTTATGGCATTTACAAATACAAGAAATTCGGGTTCTGATTCAATGAAATCAGTCTCGGTCAGATTTTGTAGAGGGCTATCTCCGTCGATCGGATGAACTACCGTCCAGGTCATTGCCAGCATGTTTATATTTTCTCTTTCCAGCCCTAGCTTATAGAATTTTCTTATCTGGTTTCCATTTTCCTGCACATTCATGGACATAAGAACCTGGACCCCGACCTCAATCAATAAATTACTTTTTGCGTTCGCCAACCTTAACATTAATCCTTTCCCATCTCTGTAGGGCGAAATGAGTGCATTTGCAGAAAATATGATTTTTGAAACAGGTTTTGAGAATCGCCCATATAATAATCCAGCTGCGAGGGCCAGGTACATCATTCCTATTAGCATTTCAAAAACAGCCACAATGTTAGAAGTATGACTTATCGGATTCTCACGGCCGTAACCAACAGTGGAGAAGGTCTGTGCACTAAAATAGAAAGCATTGAGAAAATCATTTGTTTCATTTTCCGTATTTTGAACATTCAAACCTTCAACTCCTATCCATAAATAGATCAATGCAAAAAACAGATTGATAACAAAGTATGAGACTATAACGATCAAATTAAATCTCCACCAGTTCATTTCGATCAGTTCCCTGAAAACACTCAGGTGAGCAAAAAAACCAAGTCCTGTTCTCTTCACATTAAGAGATCCATCCTGGTTTATAAGTCTTTCAGGTTGACCCTCCGGGATGGTACTGAATCCAGTATCGGTATATTCTTTAAATCGCTTGAATAATCTGATCACTTGTATTCTGCTTTAATGTATAAAACTAATGTATATTAAAATGGTTTATCTTATGCTAATTGCCAGAGAGAATCAACAAAGTATTTCCTTGTGTCAAAGAAGTTTTTCATGACTTTAAAACCTGAGTGGGCGGCTAAACGGTCAATATCATTGAGGTTATATTTCTGGGAAATCTCTGTAAATACTGGTTCCCATTGCTCAAAATTAAACGACTGGGACAGCCCTTCTATCCAAACAGTTTGATTTTGAAGGCTTATAAGATAACTTTTAGTTTCCCCTGATATTGGATTATAGGTAGGATAATGGCTGAAATTCGCCCGATTGAAATTTCCTCCCAATTCCTTATTAATTCTGTCCAATAAATTAAAATTAAAATCTGAGGTAATTCCCTTTTTATCATTGTAGGCATCCAGAATAACTTTAGGATCCTTCATTAAATCAAAGCCAATAAACAATAGGTCTTTTTCGTTCATGTCAGCACGTAAATGCTTCAGAAAAGGAATAGCATTATCTCCCCTGAAATTCCCAATATTCGATCCCAGAAAGAGAATAACCTTTTTATTATAATCTACCTTATTTAATTCCTCCAAGGCATGAAAATAGTCGTCGCAAATAGGCTTTATAACCAATTCGGGTAAAGTGTTATTAAGATCTTTTGTCAGACCGGCTAAAACGGATTTTGATATATCGATAGGTATGTAATTAAAATTTACATTGTTATCGACAAAATGATTAAGTAATATTTTGGTTTTAAAACCATCTCCAGCGCCAAATTCTATCAGATCAAAAAACTCTTCTTCAGCTAAGAAATATTGAAGGATCTCATCTTTCTGACTTTCAAATATTTTGGCCTCACAATCCGTCAGATAATATTCCTCCAGTTCCATAATCTGCTGAAAAAGGTCATCGCCTACCTCATCATAAAAATATTTGGAGTGTAAATATTTTGGTTCAGAAGACAATCCTTCCCGAACATCTTCGGCAAATCTATCTGTATGTTCCATTTTATAAACTTTCTGCAAGCCTGATGCCTGTAAATTGCCAGCGAAGATTAGATGAAAGAAATTCCTGTAACTAGTTCTTATATATAGTCTTTGTGGTGTCGCACAAGACCCTCCTCTTAAACCATCTGGTTAACCATGAACTTGCCATTATATTCTCCAATGGCTCCGTCTGATTTTTGAAAATTCGGGTAAGGAAGATATGCGCTTCCTGTCCATTCCCATACGTCACCTAAAAGCTGCATCATCCCATTTTTACATTGAAGAGGTCTGAAGTTCTCACTTTCAACAAAATTTGAGTTTTCATTGGGAGTTGGCTCATGATCCTGGCAAACCACCTCCCATTCTGCTTCTGTCAACAATCGTTTCCCTTTCCAGCTGGCATAAGCATCCGCTTCAAAGTAACTGATATGAGTTACCGGGTCATTAGGATTAATCTCTTCCAAACCTGATAATGTATAATGGTACCATTTATGGTCTATCTTATGCCAATACAACGGGGCATGAATGTTCTCATTCTTAACCCAATCCCAACCTTCAGATAACCAGAAATTGAACCGGCTATAGCCACCATCTTCAATAAATTCAAGGTATTCCTCATTATTAACCAAGCGGTTCATAAATCGAAATGGATTTAGGAATACCTTATGCCGGGCTTTTTCATTATCAAAACAGAATTCTTTTCCCTGATAACCAATCTCGTATATTCCTTCTTTGACACTAATATATTTAATCTCTGTGCTCTTTATATCCGCCTCTTCTTCTATATAATCTTTATAAACTGGAAATATAGGATTCATACCCAGTATATATTTCAGGTCCGTAATAAGAAGTTCCTGATGCTGTTGTTCATGTTGTAAACCTAGTTCAAGTATATATGACAGGTTATTGTCTATTTTATCGGATTCATTATTTATGAAGTGAATCATTTTTTCATCCACATATTCTCTATAATGGATTATCTCTTCTACTGTTGGTCTCGTCATATGTCCACGATCTGGCCGTTGAACCCTGTCTCCTACAGTATTGTAATAGCTATTAAACAAAAACCCATATCGATGATCGAATTCTTTGTAATCTGAAGAATAGTTCTCCAGCACCAGAGCTTCAAAAAACCAGGTAGTATGACCCATATGCCATTTAGGAGGGCTTACATCTACGACAGGTTGGGCAACAAAATCTTCAACAGCGAGAGGTTTACAAATATTAATGGTCTGCTTTCTGATCTTTATATATTTATCAAGATATGAACTCTTATCGAAAGGAAACATCAGTTTTATTTTTTTTGGTTATTTGGGTTCAGCAAAAAGATAAATTTCCCATATTTAAACACTATTTTAATCCAAATTTGAGGCAATGTCAAAGAGGCCACTAAATTTATATAATATCGGGACAATTACCGGATGGCTCCTAGGTGGACTTTGGGAAATAACTCGAATGAAAGCTATTCCATTATCAATACCTCGCCCTGATTTATTAAAATTGGTTCCGGGAAATTTATCAATTGGTTCTCTCTGCTGAATTTAATTTTTTTGTCATTCAAGAATACTTCACTTGCTGATTCTAAAGGGATATGTAAAGAAATTAATTTTAGTTTCCCATATTCGACCTCAATACTTGCCGAACTTTCAGATTGTCTATAACTACCCCAGGCATTGCCACATGACCAGAATGTTGAGAAATTGTCCTCATTTATTTTAGGTTCAAATCTTATTTCATGCTGAACACCATCATACTCAAATCCCGACAGTGCCAGCAAAACTGACCAACTGGCCATAGCTCTAGCGTAATACATCCCGGATTCTATTTCTCCCCAGGGATTCCGGTTATATCCCCTATATCTTTGCCTGAGGGCCTTTACAACTTCAAGACCTTCATCTACCAGTCCTGACCAGATCATATTAGCGGCTGCTTCATACTCTACGCCAGTCCATACTTCATCAGCATAAACAAAAGGTATCCTTGGCCTGTTGCCGTTAGGCCACGTTCCAATTACCATCCCCCCTTCATTGTTTACTGCAAATACACGTTGAACATTATGAACTTCAGAGAAATCAGGGATAAAGTTATATTTATATACAGAATGCATGGCTTTTTTTACCTTTTCCTCATCGACCACATATCCCAGACCACTATTAAATGCCAGGAATTGACCAAGCAATTGATCAGTTAAACAACCATCAGCAAACTGGTATTTGGGGATTACCTTCCCATTTACATCAGGGGGGGATTTAAGTCGATCAGGTATCTCAATTCCTTCCACCACTTCTACCTCTTGAATAAAGTAAGATCCATTCCATAAAAGTGATTCATACTTTTCTTTTCCACTTTGATATAGGGCCCAATATTCTTTATACTTTTCCTCTTCTCCCAGATGAAAAGCCATTTCAGAACAGGCTTTCAAAGCTGCGAGATACAATGAACCGGTCATCATATTCGGCCCGAAAAAATCTATATCATAGGTATTATGCTGACGACCTCTCATCACACCCTCCTTGTAGGGATCCCAGGGTATTTTTGCATGCTCCTGCCAGTTGTATTTCCCCGGAACTTCTCCTGATCCCTTCCATGCAAATTCAAGGGCCAGTTTTACTTTTGGCCAGAGCTTTTTCAGCCATTCGGTGTTTCCGCAGTTTTTCCATTCGCGGTAAACCCTGATTATATTCCCCATTTGTCCATCAGCCGCTACGCTTTTAAACCAATTATCACTAAGTGGGAAAACTGTTCGAAAGCACTGATATCCGTTTGGATGAGTATCATGAATGAATGAAACTTCACGCACCTTCTGTTCAAGTTCTGGAAAAAGTGATGCCATGGTCTGAGCATAATTCCAGACATGGGTACAATTCCCCGGACAGCAACCTGAGTTTTGTCCCATTCCTTCAAAGCCATGAACCCAGCCTTCCTCAGTCCTCATTATTAAAGTCGATTTTAAAATGGCTGAATTTGCTGAAACAGCATCGATGGCATAAGAGGGCAATGAAGAGTTATAAAGTATATCAACATATTTTCGGGTAAGGCCATAAAGCTGTTGTTCTTCTTCAAGATAATAATCCAATACATCAGAGGATGATTCGAATCTGGTTGCATAATGATTCTTCATCTGGTTATTCACAACTTCGTTATTACCAAAGGCCTGAGATGATTCCAATACCCGGTTTGGGATATACCAGGACAGGTAAAATGGAATTTTAATAGATTCTCCGGGTTTCAATGAAAAATTCGTCGTTATATTTCCAACGATTGATTGATTTTCGCTGCCATACCAGTCACTTCCCTCCCAAGTAACATCTTCGAGCCGTTCTGTGATTCTCCCATCTTCTGAGAAATCATCCCAGAATATAGTGGCATCATCCCACCAGGCACCTTCATACCAGGCAGTTTGAATAGTGGTCTGATGAAAAGATGTTGCCATTAGCAAATTCCCATACAACGGCGAAGAAACCGGTTCTTCATTCAAGAAAGATATTCCTTCTATCTTTCCATTTTTAAAGTGCCTATTCAAATTTCCTTCATGCGATGCTTTATTATTTCCATCAATATTAACTAAGGGATTAAAAAGGTTCATAGCAAGGGACAATTCAATGTCCTTCGAGCTGGTATTGGTTATTTTCCAGTTGAATTGCACCAATGGTAAGCTGCTATTTTGGACATCAAGAGGTATAAAAGGATTGAAATATTCACCTTCAATTTGAAGTGGGACCGATCTATCCATAAGATTAATATTGACAAAGGGGTATTTGCAAATAAATTCCGATTTTTCAAACCGTGGCAATCCCGCCAGCTGTCTTCTTTCAATACCGTACGGGCCTGGAGAATCGTCAGAAAGCTTAGATTCCAATATTCTCGAGACAGGTTCTTTATTTTCTTCCTTTAACCATAAGGAAAAGAATGTCATATAAGGTAATTCACCGGTTTGGGCAGCCCGGTTAAATATCTCCATTGCCTTAATATTTCCGCGCCCCCCTATAAGAATATCTCCAGTTCCTATTCCGCCAAGGGGTATTGAAATATTTTTAAGGGAATCTCCTGAATATGTTATAACATTTTCAGTATCTACCATGGGTGGAATATTCTGGCTGGAAGTACAAGCCCAGTTTAAAATAAAAGTTAGAAAAAGATATTTTTTCATAAGGAAAAATAGTGTTCTCTGATGATCCAAAACCATAATATAGGATATGCCAATTTTGTGTCTTAGATTAGGTTTATTATAGAAATACGTTATATTTTTTGGTTATTATTTCTTACCATAAGTTACTCCCTGCCATTCATCCGTCCGGAAAGGATTAGCAGGTAATCCTTCCTTATTATAAAGGTTCAGGTCAATTGGATTATCGGCCCAGCCATAGCGAACAGCTACTGGTGTTGAAACCTTATCAGAATGAACAACAACGGTATTGTCATCAATTTTCTGGGCTTTTGCCCAATAAAACTTTTTGTCTTTGCCGGCAACAGTGAAACCTTTCAGATATCCATATGGATCCCGAACGTCCAATCCGGAACCGGTATTTGAAAGTTTTATATATACTTTATTACCTTCTACCTCCATCGATTCATATGTTGGTCCTGTATACACTATGTCTTTTCCATAGGCTACTTTATAGGCTGACAGCGCCAGACGTATACCGACATCCTGTTTATTTCTGGGATGTATATCATCTGCTTCTCCAATATCAATAATTGTTGCCATTCCAGTTGCAGGTAAGGACAAAGTCATGGTCTGCGCTTCCCTTAATTCGGCCCATGTTGATTCTGCCGGCGGATCTTTGGGCTGCATGAAATTGGCCAGTTGTACAAATAGGAACGGGAAATCTCCCTGTCCCCAGTGTGATCTCCAGTCATTGATCATCAGAGGAAATATTCTTCTGTACTGATAAGCCCTGCCAGCATTTGATTCACCCTGGTACCATATAGCTCCTTTTATACCATAGGGTAACAGGGGATTGATCATAGCATTAAACAGAAGCGTTGGATAACTATTTGGGCCAAAATCACTTCTGGGTTGACCCGGAGGTATTTTGTTGGTTCCAACTTTATATTTCCAGGAACCTGCCAATGAAATTTTTGAATCCTTAGATTCAAGAAACATCTGATTCCTGTCCCCGTATATTCCTCCTCCTCCGGCATAATCTTCCACACGCACAAGGATCGTATTTAATCCTTGTTTTAGAACTTCGGGTGTGACATCATACTTCCTGTTCTTATTGTAAATATTAAAAGTTTCGCCGACTTTACTTCCATTAACCCAAACGATATCGCTATCATCGATAGGACCAAGATTCATATCAAATCCATTATCAATATCCTGATCTGACAGGTCCACCTCTTTCACAAACCAGACCACACCATCTAATCCTTCCAAACCCAGATCTTCCCATAATCCCGGCAATTCCATCTGATCCCAATCTGAGTAATATTGATCTGAAGATGCCCATTCATATACGCCATCATTATATCCTGCATCTAATTCCCTAAGGGCCTCATGCCAGTTTTCAAATTCCTTTTCCATATCTTCATTGGACTTGTCCATATCCAGGGATCTGAGCTCAATCAATTCCTCAGCAAAATCAGGATCATCTTGAATACTCTCAGCACTTGTCCAGGATTCCGACTCAGTTCCACCCCATGTTGTATTTATCAAGCCAATAGGTATTCCGAGGTCTTTATTAAGTTGCCGACCAAAAAAGTAACCTACTGCTGAAAATGAGCCAATAACCTCGGGTGTACAAACAAGCCATTCCGTTGGATCGGTATTATTCTGTGGTTCTTTATCAATTTTATTGGGAACAGTAAACAACCTGATGCTGGGGTGATTGGCAGATGCTATCTCTTCTTCCGCATTATTGGATTGCAGAACCCGCCATTCCATATTCGATTGGCCAGAGCAAACCCAGACATCTCCGATCATCACATTCGAGAACTTAATTTCGTTTTTACCTTCAATAGTCATCTCATATGGCCCTCCTGCTTCTAGTGCTGACAGTTTCACAAGCCATTTTCCACTTTCTTCGGTCTTTGTCCTAATTTTCTGCTCACCAAGTGAAATAGTTATCCGTTCCCCGGGGCTTGCCCAACCCCAGACTGGAATATCCATATTTCTTTGAAGAACCATGTTAGAGCTGAACACATATGGCATGGAAACATCAGCAAAAGCTAAACGGCATGATAGGATAAGGAAAAATAAAATTACAAATCTAAAATATCGCATGATGTAAAAAAATTTAAACCTAAAAATGATTGGTCAATTTAGTAAAAGCCTGGCTGAACTCCAATATCTTATAATCTATTAAAAATAAGATTGAGTATTAATATTTACATTAAAGTGGTATTCAAAGGATATAGATTTTTTCATTAACTTTAGCCATATTTTTATAATCCTTCAAATTCTTAGTTATGATTGATTCTGATTTTCAAGAAAATCTCAAAAAACTTAATACAGATCACAACAAACTGATCACAAGACGTAATATCAAACGGTCTTATAGCTATGGCATATATGACAAATATGAATTTCCTGTAATAACTGCCCGACATACACCTGTTTTCTGGCGTTATGATTTGGATCCTAATACCAATCCACATTTAATTGAAAGGATGGGAATTAATGCCACATTTAATCCTGGAGCTATTGCTTTAGACGATAAGGTATATTTATGTGTAAGAGTTGAAGGATGGGATAGAAAATCATTTTTTGCTATTGCAGAGAGCAAGAACGGGATAGATAATTTTAAATTCTGGGATAAGCCAATTGAACTTCCTCAAACCGATGATCCCGATACAAATGTTTATGATATGCGACTGGTTGCTCATGAGGATGGCTGGATTTATGGATTGTTCTGTACAGAGAGGAAGGACCCGGATGCGCCTCCAGGTGATGAACACTCAGCCGTTGCGCAATGTGGAATTATCAGATCCAGGGATTTGAAAGATTGGGAAAGGTTGCCTGACTTAAAGACTCCTTCTCCACAACAGCGTAATTGTGTTTTACATCCGGAATTTGTTGATGGGAAATACGCATTTTATACAAGGCCACAGGAAGGATTTATTGATACCGGCAAGGGAGGTGGAATTGGCTGGGGATTATGTGATAGCATGGACCCTGCAGTTATGGATGAAGAAATCATTATAGATCCCAAAACCTACCATACTATAAATGAATTGAAGAACGGGCAGGGTCCCGCACCAATCAAAACAGAAAAAGGCTGGTTACATCTTGCACATGGAGTTCGAAACACAGCAGCTGGCTTGAGGTATGTATTATACATGTTCCTGACCGTCCTTAAAGAACCATGCAAAATGATACGTAAACCAGGCGGATATTTTATGGCTCCTGAGGGTCAGGAACGTGTAGGAGATGTCAGTAATGTTGTTTTTGCTAATGGTTGGGTAAAAAAAGATGATGGAAGAGTGTATATATATTACGCCTCTTCGGACACAAGGTCGCATGTTGCTGTTTCTACTGTTGATAAATTATTAGACTATGTAATTAATACGCCTGAAGACGGCTTGCAAAGTGCCATATGTGTCGACCAGCGGGTAAAAATGATAGAGAAGAACCTGAAGCTGATGAAAGATCATTAATGAATTCGTCAGAATTTAAGCTGGATTATATTTTGTTTCTTTCTTGATTAAGCAAGGTTTTATCTTTCTTATTCCTAAGAATTCCCAATGAGTTTATTTCTTTAATATAGATATCAAAATTGGTAGACTATTTAGTTGTGTATTTAACAGGATTTTTTTATTTTAAATACTCAATGCTATTCAGCATTGTTGGCTATGAAGAGATACTTCCTAATATTGATGATTTTTAGCACATTTGGTGGCTATAGTCAAACCGCCGAGGATTCTCTGCTTGTTCAATTAAATTATTTAGACGATGCAGATCATGATAGCATTTATTACGAATTATTTCTAATTAACAGAGATACTGAGCCTTCAAAAGCATTATATTATGCCCGTCAGCATCTTGCCCACAGCATAAGATTTCAGGATATCAATGAGCAGGTAGTTTCTTATCGCATTATGGGAATTAGCCATATGAATATTAATGAGTTTGATAGTGCATTGTACTTTTCGAGAAAGGCATATCATTTAGCAGATAGTATGAATATCAAACTAGAAATTATAAAAACTTGTGCTCAAATGGGTGGATGCTATATCCATTTTGATAATTATAAAAAATCTGTTGAATATTATCTTAAATTTCTTGAATTATCTAAAACAGAAAATCTTCCACAATATATAGCTATTGGTTATAATAATTTAGGATTAATTTATTATAGGATAGGTGACTATTATACTGCTTTAGATTTTTACTTAAAGTGCCTCAATACTAAAAGAAATTACAGCCTCACAAAAGGAATGATGCTAAACTACCTCAATATTGGATTGTGCTACATAGGTATTCAACAATACTCTGATGCAATTATCTATTTTAAAAAAATAATTAACAATTGTATTAATTGCGACAAGAAAATACTTATTGATGCTTTCTATGGTATTGGTAAAGCATATAGTAAAATGAAAGATTACAACAAAGCGATGAATTATCTTAATTTGTCTTCAGAGATGGCTTTAAAAAATTCTAATTACCTCTCATATGCAAATTCAAATATTCTAGTTTCGGAAATCCTAATTAATAAAAATGATTTTGATGAGGCTATTAGGTATTTGGACGTCCTCGAAGACGAAAATATTAGTTTCCCATCTCGTATTGAATATAAAATCATGCTATTATATTCAATAATTTATGAGAAAAGACAGAATTTTGAAAAAGCGCTCTATTATAAAAATCAATATATCTTTTTAAAAGAAAGTGTGCTTTCTGACAGAACGGTGTCTGAAATAAAAAACCTTCTAATTGATTATCAGCAATCTGAAAATGAAGCAATTATCAAAGAAAAAGAAATACAAGTTAAACGAAACAGGCAATTTGTATACATGTTCGGTGTATTAATATTTCTAATTTCAATAGTCTTGTTGTTTGCTTATCGAAATATTAAAATTCGTAAAAAACTAAATGATAAATTAAGCAGCTTAGTCCAACAACGTACTCAAGAATTCAATTCACTACTTTATAGATTTTCACACGATCTGGCTGGCCCTGTTGCAACAATTAAGGGTTTACTTGGATTAATGACAATGAGCATATATAAAAATAACATTGAAGGTTTTCTTTTAAGATTGAATATAACAAATAAAAGACTTGAGGAAATTATTCAGAAATTAAATACGGTATCAAAGATAAATTCAAAGACCCTAGAGTTCGAGAATATCGATATACACTTGATCATTTTGGATATTATTAATGACTTTGATGATGAATATAAAAACAAAATCAAAATAGACTATAATGGAGAAAAAATATTCAGAACTGATAAAACTTTAATTCATACTATATTAAGAAACATTTTGCTTAATAGCCTGCAACATTCAGACCATCGGGAAGAAAAGCATGAGGTAAAAGTTGATATTTCAAATAATGGTAATTTAACTGTGAAAATCTCTGACAATGGAAAAGGTATCGAGCCAAATTATTCACATAAAATATTTGATTTATTTTATGTCGCTACCGATAAAGCACAAGGTAATGGTCTGGGGCTATATCAGGCTAAACTTGCTGCCCAGAGGTTGAAGGGTGATATAAAGCTAATCTCGAATAAAAAACCAATTACTTTTGAAATCTCAATTCAAAAACACAGAAAAAAACTTATCCATTTAGCACAAAATGATAATGGATAATTACCTTTATTAAGCTCTTAGTAAAGAAAAAAAATATTTCAACAGGACCAGGATTAATTTCCTATTTCCTCAAAATATCCTGATTCAGGATCGGTATGAACTACCTTAGCATTACTTTTTCCTTTTTCCATTTTAAAATTTTTAGTAAGTGGAATAAAAGCAGTGCTAACAATAACAACAGCAAGTATGCTTAAAATAACTATGTAAAATCTTTTCTTCATATTATTCTTTTTTACACATTTAAAACAATATCACTCCATATGTGAGATTATTTGAGATGAAGTAGGATTTGAATAATTGAGGTTTACTTTTTCATTTGTATTATTCGAAAAACCATCATACACTTCCTTTAAAGATATGTTCTTCCTACTTGAATACTCAGTTAAAAAAGAAACTAGCTCTTCAATAGAAAAATTATATCTCTTCCAGGGTTGATGAACCTTTTTTATCCCCTTTTGCTGTAAATATTCATATGGAGTCATAATATTAAGTTTTAAATAAACTATTTATCTTCTATCACCTATTGGTTCTTCTGTACCATCACTAGGATCTACAGGTGAAACTTCCTCGTCAGCACAACTGGTTAATATCCCTGCTGTGAAAACCATTGCTAATACGATTATTATTTTTTTCATTTTTTAAATAGTTGGTTATTGCTTAAAAATTTATCTTCTATCACCTATTGGTTCTTCTGTGCCATCACTAGGATCTACAGGTGAAACTTCCTCGTCAGCACAACTGGTTAATATCCCTGCTGTGAAAACCATTGCTAATACGATTATTATTTTTTTCATTTTTTAAATAGTTGGTTATTGCTTAAAAATTTATCTTCTATCACCTATTGGTTCTTCTGTACCATCACTAGGATCTACAGGTGAAACTTCCTCGTCAGCACAACTGGTTAATATCCCTGCTGTGAAGACCATGGCTATTACGATTATTATTTTTTTCATTTTTTAAATAGTTGGTTATTGCTTAAAAATTTATCTTCTATCACCTATTGGTTCTTCTGTGCCATCACTAGGATCTACAGGTGAAACTTCCTCGTCAGCGCAACTGGTTAATATACCTGCTGTGAAGACCATGGCTAATACGATTATTATTTTTTTCATATCTGTTATTATTTTAAATTTTTCATTAATTGCCTATACTTTCAAAATAACCAGCTTCTGGATGTGTTAATTGAAGCTGAGCTTTGTTCTTTGCTTTTTCCTTTGTTGGAATAAAAGCTGTTGATAATGTAATTATGGCTACAACCAACATTAAAGAAATAATTATCCGCTTTTTCATGATCATTTATTTTTATTACTTTTTTATATTTTTCAAGGTCAAAATATTACTTTTCGGTCTATCTATACATAAGATTATTCTTAGCATATAGATTATCCAGGTACATTCTTTCACTTCAAATTAACTTGTTTTTGCATTATTTCAATATATGATTTCACTTTTACTGTTTTATTTCTTAATAAACTCTGAATAATCTTAATAATATTATTATTTTTTTATTAATAAAATCCAAAATACCTCTTAATCCTACACTTGTACTTTTTTAATACATATTTTACAATAAGAAATATTTTCGATCTAAAACTCCAATTTATAGCATTTTTTTTTAAAATGAAAAATTAAAATTGAATTTTTTTAAGATTATTGTACTATTTCAATATTTTAGATAAATAAAAAAATTCTAAATTAATTTTTCTTGATTTCGTGGTGACCAAATTATTACGAAAAGTATTAAAAGTTGTAATTAACTAATATTTTCAATCTTATAGAAGTTCGTTATATTTGTCATTGGAATGAAAAAACTGATAATTCTTATTTTAATTCTGTGTTCTCATTTTGCTATTAGCCAAGAAAAGGTGAATCAAATTGAGTATAATATAGAGATCTCAGATGCAATATTTCTTGACTCACTATATTTAGAACTATATTATGAGTTAAAGAAAGACAACTCTGATCTTGCATTATCTTATGCTGAAAAATCATTAGAATTTTCAACTAGATTTAATCATCACAAATATATTTCTATAGCACATTACGCAATAGGCTCTATTCACCTAGCAAACTTCGATTATGAACTTGCCGAAAATAATTTCAATCAAAGTCTAGATATAGCACTAAAGTATAATCTTAATGAAAGAGTTTTAATTGGATACTCAAACTTAGGTATTCTTAATTCTAAAATTGGAAAATATGATCTAGCGATTGACTTTTACCTAAAAGCTTTGAAATATGCAGAAAAGATCAATGATGTTTCCACGATTGCAGCTTTGTATAATAATATTGGCCTAATTCATTATAGACTTAGTGATTTCGCTGGGGCACTTAACAATTATTTAAAATGTTTAGAACTCAAGAAAGAGAACAATATATCATCCGGGATCTTCATTAATTACAATAATATTGGATTATGCTATAATTTTTTAAATGATTATAATCAAGCTATAGAGTCCTTTCAACATGTTATTGAGCATTGTGATGATTGTGAAGATAATCTAATAATTGATTCAAATTATGGGCTTGGCAAAGCTTATTATGAATTAAATAGAGATGAAGATGCTTTAATTTATTTTAATAAAGCCAATAGCATGTCTAAAACAGTTAATTATACAAAAACGATTGTAAGTTCAGATTTATATTTAGCTAAAATATACACTAGAAAAAATAGTTACAATGCTGCCCTAAATCATTTAAACAATAGCACATCTATAGCAAAAGAATTTGATTTAAAGCCGAGTTTAAGAGAGAATTACCTGCTCTATTCAAATATATATGAGAATTTGGGCAATTATAGAAAAGCACTGGCGTATAACAACTCATATATTGAACTTGAAACTGAAATCAAATCTGCTGAACTTATCCAAAATCTTAAAGAGAGCTATATAGATTTTCAGAAATACCAATCAGATGAAATCATAGCTGGACAGAATATAGTAATACAACGATCGAACCAGTTTATGATTATGCTTGGCATAATCCTTCTGCTTCTTGTTGTAGTCCTGGTATTCGCATATCGATCCCTTACCTTCCGAAGCCGGTTAAATAAGAAATTAGATTCAATGGTTAAGGAGAAAACCAAGGAACTGCTGGAATCAAATATACAACTGGTCAAATCCAGAAGCGAGCTGGATTCCTTCCTGTATCGAACATCACATGATATCAGGGGACCTATCGCCACATTACTTGGGCTTACCAGCCTAGCAAAACTGGAAGCTAAAGACTCCCTTATGTCAACTTATCTGGATAAAATAAATGTTACTGCAGACAAACTGAACGAAGTGATCAGCCGATTAACAAATGTAAGTCAGATTAACTCACAACCTTTAAACGTACAAGATACCGATGTCTATTATACCATTAATGAAGTAGTCAGTAATTTGAAAAAGGAAGAACTGAATGGCGTATCTTTTAAACTCGCTGGCCCTCCACCCACTCATGTAAATACAGACAAAATCCTTTTGAAAATAATTCTTGAGAACTTGTTACATAATTCTTTCAAGTTCTCAGATTCAAACGAAAGGAATTCATTTGTGAAACTTGATATACAACAAAATGGCAACCTTGAATTGATAATTACCGATAATGGAGTTGGGATTGAATCAGAATATAAAGATAAGATATTTGATCTGTTTTTCGTGGCCAACGAAACAGAAAGGGGTTCAGGAATCGGTCTGTACCAAACTCTTCTGGCTACTCAGAAACTGAAAGGTAAAATCGAGCTGATACATAATAAAAAGCCTACTAAGTTTAAATTGATTTTCCCGGAATTGAAAAAAGGAATTCAGACTGAAGATGATGGTCAGATAATCGTTGCCAATTGATGATCCGATTAAATGTATTCAATTTCGAATAGATAATTCATTTCCCCCTGCCAGGATTTGAAGCCTAATAGATAATCACATTATCAGCATCGAGTTCCATTTTGTTCCTCCGATCCTCTGTACCCCCTGAAATCACAGGAATAGATTGTTTTAATTGTTCGTAATCAGATCTCCTGGCGACAGGACCAATTGGAATTCCAGTAATTAGTGAAATTGCCTGTGCCAACCGGTTTTCCTCAATGTCTCCCAATTCTGAAAAATAACCATCATCCACTAAATATTCTGGAAAAAAGCCATCCTTATAATCGGTTTCATTATTAATATTGGCAGTCTTAAGTACGATGGGTTGAATTGCCCAATCAAAAGATCTTTCTTCATTGTGCAAGGTTATAGATGCTGTATATTTTCCATGCGTCGTATCTCCAATTAACGTAACATTCATATATGGCTTCAAGCCATTAATGATCAATTCACTGGCTGAGGCAGAGCTACCTGATACGATTACATACAATCGTTCCATATTAATATTCTGAGCAGTATTCAGAAACCTTATAAGTAGATTTGATGACTCATCCCCTTCATCTTCTCTTATTGCTTTGTCGATTCTGTCATTCCAGATATATTTAACAAATATCTCTTCATTACTCGTAACCTGAATTGGAGCGATGAGGCTTGCAAGTAAAGTAGCCGTTCCTACTGATCCCCCGGGATTATACCTCAAATCAAGCACCAATTCATTAACTCCACCAGATTTAAATCTGGAAAATACAGTATTCAGATCGCCATTAAGCGATGAGGTGAATCTATTGTAAACTAAATACCCAATATTCCTCCCTTCAAGAAAATAGACTGTATCAAGCAATATTGGATCTTCCTGCATAACTACCGGCGTAATATAGATTTCAGTTTCGTTTGAAACCACTTCATCTTCTATCATATCGGCAAAGCCAATTTCATAAGCTTCATTGCTAAATAATAATTCCCGATAATTCAATGTATCCAGTAAAATCCCATTAATTCTATTGAAAATATCTCCACGTTTAATCCCACTAAATTTGGCAGGAGAGTCTTTTATTACGTATTCTACTATCCCATAAATCTCCTTCGTTCCCGATTTTCTGAACAATTGATATTCATGCCCATAAGTTTTACTGATTCCCTGCAGCTTATTTACAAGGTCACTATAGCTGTCTGTAATAAATGACCACCTATCCTCATCAGAATAAACAAGCTCATGAAAATATTCAGCAGGATCTGGCTGTTTGTTTGGATCCAGATCAGTCGGCAGAAATTCTCTCCATAAATAATAATTATCCATATTTTCCCAGATATAATTATTTATGGACTTAGTATCATCCGGTAAAATAGGGCCCGGGGCTATTTCTTCTTTTGAACAAGCTGTAATAAGTATTAATACAAGAAACGAGATTAAATTAAGACGACTGAAAATAGATCCTAACTGTTTTTTTTGATTCAAATTATCCACCTTATGCACCACTTTACTATCCTTTATAATATTTGAAATACAAAAATACTGATTTTGTCAAAATCAATACATACTATAAGGTAAACGTAGAAATTAAAATTTTGTTAAGATGATAAAACTCAGCTTAAATAAACATGAATAGTTAACCTATCAGATTTAATAGGTGAATTAAAGCAATATGGGTACTATTTACTCAAAAGGCAAATAGTCCTTTCTGGTATAGCATGTATCAAGAACTTCAGTTTGAAGCAGGTCCCGGGTATTTATGATGGTATAGAAATCCTCAAGATATTTAACACATTCCTTCTTTGAAAATTTTGGCAAATATTCATTAGTATTAATAACCTCCATAAACTGAGGCTTCATCATATTATAATACTCAATGACTTCAGTGAGTTTTTCATTCGATAAACACATGCCCTTAAAAATCTGTTTCTTGGCTAGATATTCATCCGGAACTCCCGCTGGTTTAGTATATGCCGCATTAACAAACTCAGAATAATCAAAATCGTATGGGACAGCAAAGGGTGATAAAGTCGTATCCTTCGGATGCATGATATCTGTATTCTGTCCTGTTGTGTAAAACCAGTCAGGATTACCGATCATAAACTGAAACATTGATAGTTTTGCTTCATTATCAGGATTTAAATCAAATGGGAAATGGTGTTTTGCGACAATCTTGGAGTCATGCCTTTTGGCAACTTTTGTATCTTCCTCGATCAGAAATCCTATTTTTTCATACATTTTTTTATTCTTGTCAATATTAATGTATAGGACATTTACCAGTCTTACATTAAAACTCCAATCTGTAATCAAATTATACATTTTATAGATTACATACTCCTTGATAACCTCTGGCTCGTCCTGGCAAAAAGTTACCATCTTAATTTTATCCTGATTGTCAAATAATGTATTTTCAACCTCTTTCTTTTTAAAATTTAGCATTAAGGGGGGAAATTTACAGTACTTCGGGTTCCGCCTGAATTGTCCTCTTGCTTTAATTCTCAATGGGACTTCTACCTGATTCCCTTCATTTCCGTATAAAATCTTCGCTTCATAATATTCTGTTTCACCACCTTTTATTGAATCATCACTCCATCGCGTGTCAAGAATAGCTTTGAAATCAGCATGAAGTTCAATTGATAAAAGATCATCAGATTTAAATAGACTATCCAGATCAGCCTGACCAAATAATTGTGGTGCTGCCGCAAATACAAAAAAGAATAATACAATTCCAGTCTTTATTTGATTCAATATTCTTGTATGCGAAGTGCTTGTGTTCATGATTAAATCAGGTATTAAATTATCATCAATCTTTAAATATAATAATTAAATGATAAAAATTGACCGAAATGATAAGACATTGCATTTCCGGAAGGATATTTCTGAATTTTTTCTAAAATCTGATCAATTGGATTTGATAATTGAACAAATCCCTTCAGGTGCATACTTGTTTTATAAACTGAGAAATTCTTTAGTTCTGAGTATTAGAATTTATAATCTCTGAATTGTCATCCCTCCATCGATCATTATAACCTGTCCGGTACTATAAGGCAATTCTCCTTCGGAAAGGGAAGCTACTGCTTTGCCAACGTCTTTTGGAGTTCCCCACCTGGAGAATACACAAAGACCTTCTTCAAGAAGTTTATCATACTTTTCTTTTACTCCTGAAGTCATATCTGTTTGAATAAGCCCGGGACGCACCTCATACACCGGAATACTGTATTCCCCCAATCGAACAGCAAATAACTGTGTAACCATACTTATTCCAGCTTTTGATATGCAGTATTCCCCGCGATTCACAGATGCAACTGTCGCTGAAATTGAAGATACATTAATAATGCAGGACTTAAATTCAGGATTTTTCCCTTTTTGTTCAATAAGCCAATTTGCAACCGTTTGGGTTAGGAAATAAGGCCCCCGTAGATTTACGCCCATAACCTCATCATAACTGCTTTCTGATGTTTCCAGTATATCCTTTCTTTCTTTTGGGGCAATACCAGCATTATTCACCAGAACATTCAATTGCCCGTATTTTTCCTTAATAGTATTAATGATGGATTCTCTATCGCCTGAACTTCCAATATTACCCTGACAATATATAACCTCAACTCCTTGTTTCTCCAAATCTCCTATGATTGGCTTTATGTCGTTCTTATCGCGAACCCCATTAAGTGCCAAGGAATATCCCTTTAAGGCAAGATTCTGAGCAATGCCAAGTCCAATTCCTCTTGTACCCCCAGTTATTAATGCTACCTTTTTCATTTTAATTTAAGTTCAGGAATATTCACCCATGATTTTTTTCTCCAACTTTCATAACCTAACTGAGCCAGCTGAACTCCTTTAGCTCCTTGTAATAGATTCCAAGGAAATGGTTCATCACCATATACATGTTTTAAAAAAAGTTCCCATTCCGCCTTAAATGCATTGTCAAAAGGCTGTTGTTCCGGAATTTTAGTCCAATTCTCGAAGAAATCAATTGGCTGAGGTATGTCGGGATTCCAAACAGGCTTTGGTGTAGCATTATAGTGTTGAATATAGCATTCCCTTAAACCAGCAACTGCAGATCCCAAAGTTCCATCAACCTGAATTGTCAGAAGGTCTTCTCGTCTTACTCTTGTGCACCAGGACGAGTTAAACTGAGCAATTATTCCATTTTCTAACTGAAAGGTTGCATACGCGGCATCATCTGCGGTACATTTATATACATCTCCCGATTCATCTACACGCTCATCGATATGGGTCGTGCCAAGGCAGGAAACAGATTCCACCTTCCCGAATATGTTGTCAAGCACATATCGCCAGTGGCATAGCATGTCCAGGATTATTCCGCCATCTTCTTCCTTTTTATAATTCCAGGAAGGTCTTTGCGCTGGTACGGTAAATCCTTCAAAGACCCAATATCCGAATTCCCCCCTCACGGATAATATATCTCCAAAAAATCCCTGGTCGATCAATGCTTTGATTTTTAATAATCCGGGCAGCCATAATTTATCCATCACAACTCCATTCTTAAGTCCTGCCTTTTCAGCTAGCTCAAATAATTCTATCGCAGCTTGTGGATTTGTGGCAGACGGCTTTTCACAATATATATGCTTCCCTTTCTTGATCGCTTCTTTTACTGCAATTTCCCTCCTACCCGTTGTCTGAGCATCAAAATATATATCATATTTCGAATCCGAAAGCACTTCATTGAGGTCTGTTGTAAAATTTGTTATTCCGGATAATTCTGAAAGTTTTTTAAGCTTATTTCTATTTCTTCCAACAAGAACAACCTCGGGCATTATGGTGTTTCCATCTTTCAACCTGACTCCGCCTTGTTTGATAATCTCAACAATTGAACGCATCAAATGTTGATTGGTCCCCATTCTGCCGGTAACTCCGTTCATTATTATTCCTGCCATGATGGTTTTCATATCTTTATATTTTTAATATTCATAATTCAAATACGCTTTCTCAATCCGATCCAAAAAAGCATCCTGATCTTCTAACCAATGCTGTTCAGAAAAGATTTCAACTTCATTATATCCATTAAATCCAGCTTCTTTTACCAGATTTATCATTTCCTGGATCTGTATAATCCCCTCTCCCATAATTGTCCGGTCATTGAGCATGTCTCTAGTAGGATTACGCCAATCACATAAATGGAATGCAAAAAGATTATTTTGACTTCCACACCTTATGACCTCTTCCCTTAAATTTTCATCCCACCATATGTGGTAAACATCAACAGCAACTCCAACATACTCTGATTTAAAATATTCAGCCATTGTATTGGCCTGGTTCATTGTATTAATAGCAGATCGGGTATCAGCGTACATTGGGTGCAAGGGTTCAATAGCTAACTTTATATTCAAATTCTCAGCTAATGGCAGTATTTGCTCAATGCCATCCCGAATCTGGTTACGTGATACTTCCAATGATTGGCCAGGTGTTGCACCACAAACAAGAACAACCATTTCCGCACCTATTGAAGCTGCTTCTTCAATTGCTATTTTATTTTCTTCTACTTTCTTATCTCTTTCAGATTGATTTAAACCTGTGAAAAAACCTCCTCTAACCAGAGAGACTACATGCATATGATTATCCTCAAATAAGGATCTAACTTTTCTCAAATCTTTCGATTCAATATAATTTCTCCAAACGGATATTCCTCTAATTCCTCTTTCAAGATATTTTTCAACAGTGGTTTCAAGCCTCCAATCCCTTGTGGTAATGGTATGTATACATAGTTTCGAAAGATCTTGATTCATAATTCAATTAAATTACGCTATTAAAGAAGGTGTAATAGGGTTCCTTATTAATTATTTTCTGAAGATAAATAGCAAACTCCCTCGCATGATAATCACCCCACATACTAGATTCTCCATATGGGATCTTACCACCCTCTGGTATATAATCCCAATCATTTGGATAGTGGTATATTGAATGAAGGATCAAACCCTGGTGCGCGGGGTCCAATGACAGATATTTGTCAGATAGCAAAGTTTTAATTACAGTTAAACCAGCCTGAGTATATTTTCTGCTTTCCTCAAATTGGCCAAGTTCTTCAAAATGCCGCCCGAGTCGAAGTAATCCCTGACAGGCGATTGATGCCGCAGAACTATCAACCGGCTCAAATCCATTAAAAGGATCAGAAGGGCTATCCCTGAATTCGCCGATTTGACCAAGCCCTGGAGCTCCAGTATCCCAATAAGGGATCCCATCCGTAGGGGTTTCTGAAATATAATAATCGGATGTGGCTATTGCTGCCTTAACCATGAAATCTTCAATTTCGTGCCGGCCGCCGGCTATTTCAAGTTCTTTGTCAGAAAGTGCATCAATCAATTCAAGTTCTTCAGTAAATCCGCAAATCGCCCATGCCAAACCACGAGTCCATGTTGTGAATCCTGAATATCCCTGTTGGGTTCCAGGACATCTATAATTGCCATCATTAATATTGAAAATACTTTCATGAGCCGTTCTTCCTGACACATCATACCTGTCCCTTCCATCACCATAAAATACAGAATATTTAGCAGTGGCCATAGTATGCTGTATCCCTCTTTTCAGGAGATTTATTATTTTGTCATTTTCAGCATGCAATTTATGCCCTAATAAATGACTTAAAGCAAGAATTCTAACTGACCTAATTGTATCAACAAATAAAGAATGAGGCCCATTAAAGGAATATATATATCCGCCTTCCATAATTTCCTGCCACCTGGAAGCCTGAACTGCCCCGGATATCATTATGGCCTGTTTGTAAAAATTAGCTTCCCATTCATTTCCTTCTATTTTTCCTTCCTTTATTAGCCGCAATAGATTCCCATATGTACTTATGTTATTAAAACCGTGATCATGAACTCCAATATGACTTATATGTGATGCCATGTTTTTTAAGGTTCCTTCCCGGCCGATATTCAGAAACTGTTCCTCTCCCGTTGCATCATATTGTAGTATTGCAGAACCGTACATAAATCCATGGGTCCATTCTGTCCATCCTCGCGTCGTGTATTCCCCATTAGCTGTAAAGACAGGGGCTCCCTTGGATGGATCGAAAGACTTATCAATTGAAAGGATCTTATCACCTGATAAATTCCAAAACCTTTTCAGATCTTCATGTAAATCTTCAATTCTAATATTATAATCTATGATCATGTATAATATGGCTTAATTTATCTGAAATCAAAATATAACTTTATGTACAAGTCTCCATCCTTTCTATGCCGGCGATACATATTGGTTTGAGATTGGGGTCCAAGCATCTCTGGTTTTTTAAACTTAGTGCCCACTGGATTTATACCTTGTAAAAATGAAATATCACCCTCAGGGAATTCAACTTTTGTGTATCTGGGATCTGCTTGTGGATCATCAGGAGTATACAATCTGAAAAACAGGTTTTCAGTACTTGTATAAATTGTGAATGGTTTTTCCTCATTCAATAATTTCAGCCAATACATATTTGAGTAATACCCCTTAAATTCCGGGTATAAATACGTTTCCCCAGTTATTGTATTGTTATAATCCTTTTCCCAAACATTCAGGCTAACGCCCTTTAGGCGGTTTTTCCATACCCTGTAAGGTCCATTACCCAGCCACTTAGCTCCTTTCATCTTATTTTCCGGATAATTGAAGTTTATCCCGAAATAGGGTTGGTAATTATTGGGAACATAAACTACTGTAAGTTGAAGAATTCCATTTCCTGATAAGGTCCAGGTAACGGATTTTAAATTTCCTTCATAATCAGCATGATAGACAAATGAATTTCCTTCCTGCGAGATATTAAAACTTACAAATTTTGAATTGCCTTCAGCTAATTCAGGCCCACCAAATATTGATATCTCTGAGCCAGAGCTAATTACTTTTTGCAGAAGTCCTGATCGTTCTTCTATATGAATCTCCACATCACCAGCCTGCATGACTATTTTACCGTCCAAAGATTTCCCTTTCGCCAATGATGTTGTATCCGAATCGAAATAATCCGATAATTTATCTTCAGGTAATTGTATAGGCCAATCCCAGGTATAAATTTCCCTATCATATGGATCTGTAATGGTTATCAAAAGGGCTTCCGCATCTTTCCAGTTTGAAGGCAGATCAAGATTTAATTCTCCCCAATTTCCAGGCAAGATTTCAGGAGCTATTATATCGTTTTCCAGCAACACATTAAAACCACTTCCTTCATCATTTGGATACCTATATTTCACAAGTTTATAGGAAATCCTACATTGATTTAAATTCGTATAATGATATCGATTCTCAATCTTGAATTTCCCATCAAAGGCCTCTGTGATATATTTTTCTTCAAAATACACTGGAGCCCAAATTTCTTTAATAGTGTAAAAACTTCCTTCTTTCTCCCGATATGGACCGAGAATCCCATCCGGTCCATGGTTGCCATCACTGTCTAGAAAACCTTGCTGATCAGTACGGCTTATTGATTCATCGGAAAATACCCACAAAAAGCCCCCAGCGGATGTGGGTTTCGTCCACATAAGGTCCCAGAAATCATCTAATCCGGCACCATTGCCACCATCGTATAATCCATGAAGCACTTCAGTCGGGAAAAATATCTGGCTCCCATTAAATGAATCATTCGTTCCGTAATTGTACTCAATATAATGATTGGTATCTGTTTTTCGAAAATTTTCGTAGGGATGGATAAGTTCTCTTTTCTGGGGATCATATTTAATGAATTCATCGTCTAATTCAGTATTCCACCCACCTTCATTTCCATTATCCCATATAACTATGCTGGGATGATTTACATCCCTTATAACCATTTCCTTTACAAGCTTTTTGCCAACCTCAGTATTATAAGCAGCTTGCCAACCCGCCAATTCATCCAAAACAAAAAGTCCGATAGAATCACAAACATCCAGGAAATGCGGATCAGGAGGATAGTGAGACATTCTTACTGAATTCATATTCATTTCCTTCATAAGAAGCACATCCTTAACGCTCAATTCCTTATTTAAGGTTCTTCCAGTCTCAGGCCAGAACGAATGCCGGCAAACTCCCTTGAATTTGATTTTAACACCGTTTACGTAAATACCATCTCTCTCCCTGACTTCAACTGTCCTGAATCCAAATCTTTCAGTTAAAGTATGAAGTAGCAAATCATCCTTTTGCAGATTGAACTCGACGAAATATAAATTGGGAAATTCAGGAGACCATTGCTGTATATTTTCTACTTTGATGGATAGATTAGCTTTAAGAGTTCCTTTCGAAATTTCCCCACTAAAATCCTCGCCAACCTGATTTCCTTTGACGTCGATAATTCTAGCTCTTACCTTATTTGCTGATCTCACATTTGACAAATATACTTCAGCAAAAAAGTTTCCGTCTGCCAGGGGATTTAGAGCAATCCGTTCAATGTGTTGCTTTGGCCTCACCTCAAGGTAAACTGGTCGGAAGATACCTCCGAAGATCCAATAGTCAGCATATCTTTCAGCACTATTTACTGAGGTATCGGAGGAATGTTTACTTACAGTTACTTCCAACTCATTTTCGGCGTTTAGCTTTAAAAGTTTTGTGATGTTATAAGAAAAACGGTAAAATGCACCTTGATGAATTTCTCCTGCAGTTTTACCATTGATTTTTACTTCCGTATCTGTCATTGATCCTTCAAATACAATATGGACCTCTTTATCTCGCCATTCAGAAGAAGCAAAGAAAGTAACCTTATAAATGCCCTTTTCCTTACCCCTTTCATCATCACTATCATGCCCGTAATTATAGGTTCCAAAACCATGTTGCTCCCAGCATGAGGGCACGGGGATCTTTGTCCATTCTCCACTTTTTCGACCATCTGTGCAATAAAAATCCCATTCTTTGGCATCATCAAATCCCTTACCCGATAAATAGACTCTATTAGTTTCCTGCGAAAAAGCAGATGTGTAAAATAGGAGAGCGATTAAAATTCCAATGGTGAAAAAGCGTTTAAAAAATCTCATGAGAGCAGGTTTTCAATATATCAGAAAAATTAAAATTCCCGGATTTTTATACTTCTAAAACGGACAGTATTGCCATGGTCCTGAAGCAGAATATGACCTGCAGGTGATTCTCCAAAATCAGGCCAGACTTTGTATTTGGATTTGGCAACCAGGGCCCTATATATTTGTGTACTCCGCTCGTATTCAACGACTTTTATATTATTCAACCAGTGTTCAATATGATTATCTTTTACAACGATCCTTGCTTTATTCCACTTGCCTATACCGTAAAACCTCTTGTTGCTGTTCTCTTCTGACAAGTTTTCTGCCGGGATCATGTCATATAATGATGCCAGTGTTCTATTGTTATTAACACCTTCCTTTGCATCAGGATGTAAATTATCGTCAAGAAGCTGATACTCAAGACCAATGGCAGAACCAGTTCCTTTATTTAAATCAGGATCAACGAAATATTTTATCCCACTATTGGCGCCTGGAGTTAACATGAATTCAAGTTCTAATTCAAAGTTGCTGAACTTATCTATAGTAACTATATCCCCTCCATTTTCTGATTCTCCTCCTCCACTTTCAAGAACGGCTAGAACTCCATCTTCAATTTGCCATCCGCCTTCTGGAAAATGATCGAGTTTTGCTCCGCGCCATCCATTGGTGGTTTCTCCATCCCATAATAAACGCCAGCCTAACCTTTTCTCTGCATTTGTAAGCGTATTCGGAATAAAATTTATCTCTGGAACATCGGGATCAGGATCGAAGCGACTGCTTTCCAGGTCAGTTGTTTTAATACGAATATTTTTCCATCTAACTTTCTTACCGATTTTTTCAGTATCATCGCCGACTCCATGAACCTGCAGGGCGATAAAACCGGAAGCGGTTTCATTATCGACAAGATTGGCACACATCACACCATTGATCCAGGTCCGAATATGATTTCCAATCGCTTCAATTCTATATGTGTTCCATTCGCCAGGTATAAAAGCTGCGGAGCCTTTTTCATTTCTTGCCAGATTATATAACCAATCCCTCCGTGCCTCATCGTATATGCCACCACTCCATGCCCTGTTGCTGGGATCGATCTCACATTGATAACCATGCACACGGCCCTTCATGTAGTTATCCATACTCAAACTTCTGAACTGTATACCGGAGTTAAGGGGCGGTTCCACATTGACATCCAACTCAAGAATAAAATCACCATAATCTTTTTCTGTGCATAGAAAACTATTAGGTTCCTTTGGGACTGAGATCCCAATGATTTCATTATTTTCCACAACATAATCAGCATTTCCATTCAATTGTTTCCAACCATCCAGATTTTTGCCATTAAAAAGATCTATCCAGCCATTTTCGTCCTGTGAGTAAACAAATAATGGTATTAGGAATATCACAGTGATTATAAAAGTCTTCCTCATTTTTGATAAAGTTTTGAATTATAAAAAAGTAGTTCAAAAATAAAGGATATATAATTCTATATCCATGTTATTTCAAAAAATCCTGAAAAAATTTGGTGGCTTGAAGATGCTGATTTTATAGAGGACTTAAATAATATATAAAAAATGAGGCTGCCCTTGAAAAGAGCAGCCTCGAAAACCCAAAACCTACTACCATGAATCGTCCCCTCTATCACTCTACACACTATTAAATACGCTAGTCTGACAGTGATTATCAGATTGAGGTATAATAATTGTAGTCAACTGGAAGATTTCCGGTTAAATTGGAATTTTTAATCTATGAAAGGACAATTAAAAAAATTATATTTAATACTAAATGAAAACTTTAGTCATGAAAAAATTATTCTTGCTTCTTTCATTAGCAGTTTGTATTTCTTACACTGGATATGCTCAGACTGAAAATCCTGATAGTAAGAATCTCACTAAGGAGGAAAAAAAAGCAATGAGAAAAGCCAAAAAAGAAGAAGATAAGAGAAAACGGAAAGAGGCTTTAATAGAATTTGAAAAATATGCTGAAATGAGGGAATGGGTAGTTGAGGCTCATACTGTTTTCGACAAACAAGGACAGAGTTATCAGATGGATCCAAATATAAATTTTGTAGGTGTTGACAAAGATGAAACAACAGTTCAATTATCATTTACTGGTCTGATGGGTTGGAATGGAGTTGGAGGTGTTACTCTTGAAGGAAAGATCGGAAAATATGAGTATTCCAATGACGGCAAATCGCTAAACATTACTATGTCGGCCATGGGATCTGGCTTAGGAGTCGTTGACATATTTATGACAGTTACGGGTGATGGAAATGGCCGTGCCACTGTTAGCGGTAATTGGGGGGAAAGAATCACTTTCCAGGGAAAATTTGTTTCTTTAGAAGAATCTACGGTATACAAGGGAACTATTACATATTAAGGACTTAAAATTGAATTCTTACCGGAATAATTTCTCCCTTTTGTTTTACATCTAAATGGTTCCTTCTTCATGAAAGAAATCCTAGCAGGATTTCAGCGTAACAACATCGCAACACCAATTCCAATGTAATTTCCAATTGCGTAACCCAATAATCCCATTGTTATACCAGTTACAATGACCTCCTTGTTTTTAATGGCATTTGCTACAGGGCCTATAAAGGCGGGGCCATATATTGCGGCGGTAGAGGTAATTATTACGGTGTCCCGATCAATCCTGAAAATGGAAGCAAGCAGGAAGTGAAGTATGATCGATGTGAACATAACGAAGGTTGTATATACGAACAGATCTGAACTTTTGCTTAGTAGTTCTTTGACATCAGCCATTGCACCAATTGAAAGAGAAAAGATCAGTAATAAATAAAAAGCCGTTTCATATGATCCCTTCAATTTCTGTATTTTCTTGATAAAACTCACGGCTATACCAAGAGTTGTTAATACTAAAATAACCCAGAGCTCTTCAATCTTACCCTTTATAAAAATCGATATCCAGGCAGCCAATCCTAGAATAATCATTCCCAGTAGTAAGACAATAATTATGTTGAGGGCAAGTTGACGTTTTGAGATTTTATTCTTAGACTCTATTTTTAAGCTGGATTTCTTTGTTGCCTTTGATTTATAATCAGGCAGGAATAGTCCAAGTAATTTTTTCATAAAAGTGATGATAAATATAAAGTATATACTACCCAACACTACATCTGAACTATTTAATAAAACATAAACCTCTTTAGGGGTATCAAAAGCCATCCCGATGGCACTCATATTAGGGGTGCCGCCAGTATATACGCCTATTAACATTCCGGAAATTCTCCATGCTTCGGGCATGCTGTTACGATATACGTAATAAAAAAAGATGGCTGATACTACTACAGAAAAAACGCTCAGGATATAACTGAGTATTGATTTTCCAGCATGACTGACCCAATCGAGTATATTAGAATTAAACAAAAGTAGTGGAATGGCAAGACTGATACTGATATCCGAAATTTTGGTAAAGACTGTTTTATTCAAGTCTAGAAAAGGCAGATTAGCAAGTACTATTCCCATGAAATAGCAAATAACTATCGGGCTGACAACCTGAACCACTTTAGACCGCCGTTCCAAATAAAGAACTAGTGCTGGAAATAAAACAACAAAGGCTACCTGTATTATGATCATCATAGCAAATCAAATGTCTATATAATGTGTCTATTTTCCAACAATAACAAAATTGAATTATTTGCAATAGTTTGATCTTCAGTCAATATGATCTCGATATTTCCTGATTCAATCAGTAAAAATATTAATGATTTTATTCTTCTATCATTCCGATTTATCATTCCAATTAATCTTCCGAAATACTTGCATTTAACCAAATTTTTTCATAATTTATATAACTATACAAGAAGATCTCTTGCATAAAATGAGATAAACACGGAATATTCATATTCTGGCCAAATGTTCTTTGAAAATATCGCTTACATATATGTATTGAATTTATACCTATAGCAAACATTTATAACCCAAAATTCAATGTCATGAAAAATGCCAAACCGATTTTCCTCTTATTTTGTAGTTTACCACTGATTGGTCTGCTACTTTTCGCCTGTGACAATTCAAAAGTTGAACCTACACCGGTTGACAATCTGACTTCCTTAAATTTTACTGAGGAAGGTAATGAATTTCATGTTGAAACTCCAGACAATAATCTTATTTTGACTTTCATTAAAGATGACTTTAATGAATACCAGTCGGAGTTCAATTTAAAAAACACCTTGTCTATTGAAAAACTTCATTTCAAATGTCAAAAAGATGAATTCTTCTCAAATAATATCTGGATTATCAAACCAGCGAATATCGTATTTGATAAAGATTTCATAATTAGTATTAAATATACACATGAGGAATTTGCTCCTCAGTTTAATACAACCAATCTGAAAATTTATAAACTGAAAAGAGATTATCCTCTTCTGGAAAGCAATGACAACGAAGAATTGCTTATACGTGTTAGCGATATTGCCTTACTGGATCATTGTGTTCAAATTGATGATCAAATGTATGTTTACTCTAAAATTTCGGGATTTGGAGCATTTGTTTTAGGTAGAGAGGTACAATAAACAAAGTTTTCCTTGAATTAAACACAGGCCATAAAGATGGATCGACTATTTTACCCCAATGATTATATATTGTCGCTCTAACAAAAGGGTATCTACCTGAATTTCAGAAAAGTTTAGATTTTCAATTTCTTTCATGGCATCAGCCAGGCCTAACCTATGACTATCAGGCGGTCCACCAGGTACACCAAGTTTAAAATCCACTATAACGATCTTTCCTCCATCCTTTACGCCTTTTATGGCCTTTTTCATATAAGAACGCCTATCATCTATGTGATGCCAGGTATTTACCACCAAAATGCCATTAACTTCCTGACTTCCTAAGTTAGGATCATCATAAGCCACCTTACGCAATTCTATATTGGCTGAAAGCTCCTGAAGATCCTCATTTTCAAGTTTTTCCTGAATTACTTCCTGAAAGTTTTCATTTACATCCGCAGCAATCACCTTTGCTCCCTTAGCAGCTAAACGTAAAGTAAAATACCCTGACCCTGCTCCCAAATCCATGATTTTTTGCTGATTCACATCACCGAACACTGCAATCACTTTATCAGGTTGCTGCCATTCAGCACGATCGGGGGAATCAAATGCATTTACTAATGATTCAATACTATTTCTGTGCATGAATTGATTGGCTTCATTATCCTTATCCTTCCCCTCATCTTGTCCATATGAACAGGTCAAGGATAATTCAAATATTAAAAAAACGGTTAATATCTGAATTAGATCTTTTTTCTTCATGTTCTTATTGTGTTCGTTTTATATATATCTTATTCAAATAAAAAATTATCAATCCCGCACCGACAGTCAATAAACCTAAAATGGATTCTAATGGCCTTTCAAGTAATAAATAAGCTAGTGTCCACAAACTTAGTATAATAAAGATCAAAGGTGTAACCGGATATCCAGTGACTCTATACTTGCTTTTTATTTCTGGATGTTTTAATCGTAATATAAATAAACCAATAACAGATAGCAAGGTAAATAAGTTCATGATAAAGCCTGCATAAACCAAAACCTTGTCAAATGTAGAGGATACTATAAGCACTACGGTAATTGTGGTCTGTACCCAAATTGCCATTACTGGAACATTGAACTTGTTTTTCTTAGATAAAAACCTTAAGATGGGATAATCTTCACCCATAACCATAGTAACCCTCGGCCCGATCCAAATCATAGCACTTACCGTGGAAATCAACAATAAGGTTATCAGTAAAGCCATTAATCTTCCACCATAATCACCAAAAATATACGTGGCTGATAAAAAGCCAATCTCAATCTTGCCTTCCATTTCTTCCATAGGAGTGGTAAACAGAAAAATATAATTTAAGAGAAAGTATAATATGATTACAATAGATGTCCCCAAAATTAAAGACCTGGGAATATTTTTAGCAGGATTTTTAATCTCATCCGTTATGTAAACCGAAGCATTCCAGCCAGAAAAAGCATATGATACGTATATGAGAGAAACGGCAAATGAAGCTGAAAAAACCTGCCCCCAATCTCCTTTTTGAGGTAATAAGTTTAAGCTCTGATGATCGGAAACAAAAAATCCCGCAATGATGAAAAACAAAATCAATGCAATTTTTAAAAAGGTAACAATGCGTTGAAACTGCCCTCCAAATCTAATTTGAAAGGAATGTATCAAGGATAAGATAATGACAATCGCCAAGGCAAAAAGAATTTCATTTCCATACCCAAAGAATGCATTTGAATAACTCGCCATGGCCATAGCAGCAAGGGCGGTTGGTGCAGAGAAAGCTACAAGAAAAGAAACCCAACCAGCGAGGAATCCTAGCAATGGATGATAAATCTTAGATAGGAAATGATATTCCCCTCCAGACCTGGGGAGTTTTGAGGCAAGTTCCCCATAACTCAATGCACCGCTCATGGCCACTATTCCACCGACAATCCACAGCATCAAAAGTGCAAATACGGATTTAATATCTGCAATTTGAAATCCCAGACTGGTGAATATCCCAGTCCCAACCATATTGGCCACTACGATGGAAAAAGCTGTTGTTAATCCGACTTTATGAAAACTGATGTTCTGGCTCAAACTATGTTATATATGAAAAGGACGAATAATATCTGTTATTTATTATTCGCTCTACAGAATTATCCCGGTTTCTATACCTTAGGCAACACCCATGGACTTCTATAAGTTGCTTTTGTTAACTCATTTGCTTCGTTATCATTTATAAATTCAGATTTCGACTGGTCCCAATAAATTTTTCTTCCGGTTTTGAATGCAACATTACCCATATGTGCAACCCGGGCTGTATTCGCAGCAATTCCTACATCACAGTTTGGTTTTTCTCTTGTTTCGAGGCATTCCAGGAAATTCTTAACATGATAATCCAGATCTTTCCCAGATCCTTTCTGAAGTGGGACTTTCTCCATCTTATCTTTACTGTTTTCCTGCTCCGGAATAACTTCCCAGCCGCCTCTATCCACAACAAGTGTTCCATTATTCCCTATGAATCCAACACCATGAGTACGACCATAAGGTCCCCCATCAATACCAGTGGCATGTTCCCACATCATTGTAAAACCGTCAAATTCATAAATAGCCTGTAAAGTATCAGGCGTTTCGGAAGCATCATCAGGATAGGCAAATTTCCCTCCTGATGCCATTACGGATTTTGGCGCCTCTACTTTCATTCCATATAAACCAAAGTCGATTATATGCACACCCCAGTCAGTCATTAATCCACCTGCATAATCCCAGAACCATCTGAAATTAAAATGAAAACGATTCTTATTAAAAGGTCTTTTCGGAGCTGGCCCTAACCAGAAATCATAATCCACACCTTCGGGAACAGACTCATCAGGAAGAACCGGTACTGGTTTCATCCACCCCTGATAGGCCCATGTCTTAACCGTTCTAATCTTTCCAAGTTTACCTGAGAAAACAAAATCCATTGCATCGCGCCAATGAGGTCCACTTCTCTGCCATTGACCTACCTGAACAACCCTATTATATTTTTGAGCTGCCTTGACCATTATATCTAATTCCTCTATTGAATTGGCAAGGGGCTTTTCACAATATACATCTTTACCTGCTTCACAGGCTTCTACCATAGGAAGACAATGCCAGTGATCCGGTGTTCCTATGATTACTACATCAATATCCTTATTTTCAATTAGCTTGCGATAATCCTTGTATTGCAATGGCTTTTTACCGGTTTTCTTTTCAACATCTTTTGTTCTTTGATCAAGTACGCTTTGATCAACATCACATAATGCAGCACATTCCACACCAGGCTGATCTAAAAAGACTTGTAGATCAGAAAATCCCATACCTTTACATCCGATGAGTCCAACAACTACTTTATCGTTAGCACCTGAAACACAACTCTTTGCTAACAAGCTCCCTGCAGACAGGGTAGATAACATACCTGCACCAGTGATTATTTTACCGGAGCTATTAATAAATTTTCTTCTGGAACTGTTCATGTCTTAATTTTTAGATCAAAAAGTTTATTATCATTTTATTGTATCCGACTAAATTAACAAAAGCTTTTAATTATTCATATAATTTAGTTGTATCTCGCAATTTAACCATTGAATATAGTAGATGAAGAATTTCTCATGATAAAAATCATTATAAAAGGAATAGATTTGGTATAATATAGTATTTAAAGACTTTTAATTTAATGATTAAAGTATTTAAAGGAGCTTTAATCAGAATTTGTATAGATTTTGGAATTAATTTCGAGTCTGTTAATTTTTTGTAATTTTTTTAAACTGAATTGTGATAAGGAGATTTTTTATATTATTGTTTCTTGCGTTTATAACACGATTTGCTTTGGGGCAAACTCAACTTGATCAAGTTGGAGATACTTTAAAGAATTCGAAAAAAAGTATCGATGTTTTTTTAATAGACGATCCACCGAAAATTGATGGAGTATTGAATGATATGGTCTGGAAAACAGCTCCATTTATTGACGAATTTTATCAGAGAGAACCAAATAATGGCCAACCAATTACCAAACCCACTAAAGTTTTTATCTGCTTTGATGAAAAAACTCTATACATCGGATTTCAATGCTTTGATGATCCAGACAAAATTACTGCTAAGGAGCTACTCAGGGATATTAGTCTTGGTGAAGACGACCGAGTACAGGTAATACTGGACACATATCTTGATGGGCGAAATGCATTCTGGTTTCAAATAGGGCCTTTAGGATCCATCGGGGATGCACTTGTAAGTGATAATGGTGCGGGATTTAACAAGCAATGGGATGGCATCTGGGAAGGAAAAGCAAAGATTAACGATCATGGCTGGGATGCTGAAATGGCCATTCCTTTTAAAACATTGAATTTCAGACCTGACAAAGATGTTTGGGGACTGAAATTAATTCGGCATATCAAACGCAATCTCGAAAGATCTTACTGGCCTGTAGCTAATCTTAATACCTATGGATTTCAGGTATCAGATGCTGGATTGATGAAAGGGATGAAAGGGATCTCCCAGGGCTTTGGATTGGATATACAACCTTACGCTTTAGTAGGTGTCGAAAAGAATGCTGGTGAGTCAAGTACTTTTAAATATGATATAGGAGGTGATGCTTTTTATCAAATATCTTCAGGATTAAATGCTGCCTTGACTATAAATACAGATTTTGCACAGACTGAGGCTGATGACCGCCAGATCAACCTGACAAGATTTTCTTTATTTTTTCCAGAGAAACGTGATTTTTTTCTGGATGGGGCCAATTATTTCAATTTCGGATTCAATACAAGCAGTGAGAACAGGAACGGTCGAATGATGATCCCTTACTTTTCCCGGAGGATAGGCCTCGACGAGAATGGGAATCCGATCCCAATAATTGTCGGTCTGAAAATGATTGGACAGGCCGGAAACTGGAATATCGGAGCTTTAAACAGTACACAAAAGACAGATTCATCCTATCAGAATTTTACGGTGGCCCGGGTCAGCCACAATATAGGTAAGCAATCCTACATTGGGATGATTGGAACTAAGGGTAATGCTATTGGTCCTGAAAGCAATTGGCTTGCTGGTGTAGATTTCAAAATCGGAACAGCCACATTCAGGGGAGACAAAAACCTGATGTTTACTGGTTATGGAGCAAAATCGAGTACAGCAGGATACGAAGGAGATGATTTTTCATTTGGGGCAGAGGTAAACTATCCCAATGATTTTTTGAATTTCAAAGTTGGATACCAGCAGATTGGTGAAAATTATATTGCTGGTCTGGGTTTTGTCCCGCGACCCGGAATACGGGAATCATATGCAAATTTATTTTTGGGACCACGACCAAACAAATGGGGAATTATGAAAATTAATACCGGGGGTATGATCAACTACATAACGGATATGGACAATACCCTTTTAACAAGAGATGTCTTTTTTAAAATCGCCGAGTTTGAATTTTTATCCGGCGAGGTTGCTGAATATTCTTTAAATAATACGTATGAATACCTCGATGAAGATTTTCATATTTTCCCACAGGATTCGATCTGGATTGATGAGGGTACGTATTCATTCTGGCGTCAGGGCATAGAATTGAGCACAGCTCCGAGAAGAATGTTCTGGGTATCTACCGAAATTAACTGGGGCAATTTTTTCGATGGTAAACGTACGGATATAGAACTAAAATCAGGTTTAAAAATCGGAATACCTGTTTTTATTGGATTGGAATACGAGTATAACAAGATTGATCTTCCGCGTGGCAGTTTTACGGTGAATGTTTATCGTATTAAAGGAGATATATATTTCAGTCCTGATATAACTTTGACGAATTTTGTGCAATACGACAACCTGTCACAAAGCTGGGGTTGGCAGTCGCGATTCCAGTGGATCCTGAAACCCGGGAACGAAATTCACTTTGTCTGGAATTCATTAGTATTACCTTCTATTGAAAGAGACCAGCATCTGCTTTCTGAAAATTCAGCCCTATTAAAAGTCAATTACAATTTTCGTTTTTGATATAAGTAATAATTTCTCTACTTTTATTGCTGGAAATTGTTCAATGCTCGTGCTATGCGGATTAACCATAAAGTTATCATCGGATTTATTTTAATTGGCATCATATCTTTCAATGAGATAATTGCCCAAACTGCTGGCCCATTCAGTCCTGGTACAGGTACAAATGTAAATGTCGGCACGAATCCTGCCTGGTCAAATCCAGGGAATATTACTGCTAGTGATAATAATCGAGCATCCGCTACATTGGTTTCCGGGCAAACTTCAGATGCTTTGGTCGCTACAAATTTTGGATTTGCTATCCCGGCTAATGCTACTATTGATGGGATTACCGTAAACATTGAAAGATATGGTACAAGAACAACGTTTATTATAGTTACAAGAGCCATAAGAGATCAGACAATTCAATTAACAAAGGATGGAACAACAGCAGTTGGTGCCAATCGGGCATTAACGACAACCAACTGGCCCACAAGTGATGGAATTCAATTATATGGAAGCATTTCTGATCTTTGGGGAACCACATGGACACCTGCTGAAATCAATAGTAGTAATTTCGGCGTTTATATTCAGGCATTTAGCTGGAAAATTGGATTCTTAGGTAACAATACTTTATCAGCTTTTGTTGACCATGTTACTGTAACAATTGATTACACCGTCCCCACCCCGGTAAATTTGATCAGTTTTGATGGTAAGGTGATTGAGGAGATTATAGAATTGAAATGGCAGACCAGCTGGGAGAAGAATAATGATTTTTATACTATTGAAAAGTCCTCTAATGGCCTCAATTATATGGAACTTGCTACTGTAGGAGGAAAAGGAACAACTGAATTTATCTCAGATTACACATACATTGATCCACTTCCTTACCAGGGCAACAATTATTATCGCTTATCCCAAACGGATTTTGACGGAACCTATGAGGTGTTTAAACCTATCATGGTTCAATATAAGGAAGAAGGATCCATGATGAAGATCTACCCTAATCCGGTTACTGATCAATATGTAAATATTATCATTAATCCGGATCTGCTTAAGGGTGAGAATAATCAGACCTATATTCTTGTGAGAAGCATAACCGGCGAACTGGTATATCAGCAAATCATTCCTCCTAATACCCTCGGAGATAAAATATCTTTAAACAGGAGATTTGAATCAGGTGTATATATACTTGAACTTCACTCACCTTATGGTAAATCCTCAAAAAAGCTTATTGTCAATTAATTTGGATTTGCTAAAGCCATATCATTGAATATTTATACTATAAAAACCTTAGGAGTCAGTTCTTAATACTTTCTTTACTGCAAAACCAATGTGGTTTTCATTGCACAATATGATACTACACATAAGTTGAATTATAAACACAGCTAAATTCCCCATGTAGATTTGATTGATTTACAGGTCCTTCTCAAAACAAAATGGGGAAATCAATTTTCCCCCATTATTGAGCAAGTATATTCAAATACCTAAAATCTTCTTATTGGTCTCATCATCAGATCCTGCAGAAGCAAAATCATCAAATGTTTTCTTTGTCTTTTTTATCATGTAATCCTTAACGAACTGAGCCCCTTCCCTGGCGCCATCTTCCGGATTCTTCAGGCAGCATTCCCATTCTACCACTGCCCATCCATCATAGTCGTACTGAGCCAGCCTGGAGAATATATCGTTGAAGTCTACCTGGCCATCTCCAAGGGACCTGAACCGTCCCGGTCGTTCTACCCAGTCCTGGTATCCGCCATATACTCCTGATTTAGCCGTTGGATTGAACTCTGCATCTTTCACGTGAAACATTTTAATGAACTCATGGTAGAGATCAATATGTTGAATATAATCCAACTGTTGAAGCACGAAATGACTCGGATCATATAACATATTAACTCTTGGATGTTTATTTGTAGCTTCAAGAAATCTTTCAAACGTTATTCCATCATGCAGGTCCTCACCGGGATGGATTTCGTAGCAAAGGTCAACGCCACACTCATCAAATTTATTAAGTATTGGTTCCCATCTTTTTGCAAGTTCCTTAAACCCTGATTCTACCAATCCGGGAGGTCTCTGGGGCCAGGGGTACATATAGGGCCATAAAAATGCCCCTGAAAAGGTAACAACAGCATTTAAGCCTAAATTCATGCTGGCTTGAGCTGCATACATCATTTGTTCAACTGCCCATGCTGTTCGTTTTTTAGGATTTTTATGGTATTCGGGGGGTGCGAACCCGTCGAACATAATGTCGTATGCGGGATGAACAGCTACCAATTGGCCCTGTAAATGCGTACCAAGTTCTGAAACCTCAAGGCCTGTACTTTCTACTGTCCCCTTAAATTCAACAGCATAGTCTTTACTTTCGGCAAGTTTCTTAAGATCTACACATCTTGGATCCCAGGCCGGCAATTGAACACCAACATACCCAAGTCCAGCCATGTATCTGCAAATGTTCTCAAGACTATTATATGGACGATCATCTCCCATAAATTGAGCGAGATATATTCCTGGTCCTTTCATTTTATTCAATGTTTAGGTTTATAATTTTATCCATTCGGCGTTTTTCTCGCCTGATTCAATAACCGCATCTATAAATCTCATGCCACGAACTCCATCATGTACAGTTGGGAAATCGAGATATTCCGGCTCAGGTTCCTTCCCATCAATTTTTGCTTGTACAACTTTAGCAAAATTCCGGTATATATTGGCAAAAGCTTCCAAGTATCCCTCCGGGTGACCTGATGGTGTACGGGTATGTGCCTGGGCCATACTACCCATATATCCGTTACCTGTACGATATACTTCCATCGGTTTATCTAACCATTTAACATACATGGTATTTGGATCATGTTGATGCCATTGAATACCACCTTTTTCTCCATATACCCTTATGTTTACTGGATTTTCTTCGCCGGCACTTACCTGGCTAACGTGCAATACGCCCTTGGCACCATTATCAAATCGAATTAAAACATTAGCGTCATCATCTAACTGGCGACCTTCCACAAAAGTGCTCACATCAGCGCATAGTTCAACAATTTTTAATCCGGTAATGGTTTCAGCCAGATTTTCAGCATGAGTTCCAATGTCACCTACTGATCCAGCCTTGCCTGATTGTTTAGGATCAGTTCTCCAGGAAGCTTGCTGTTGACCTGTCGTTTCAAGAGGTGTTGAGAGCCAACCCTGTGGATATTCAACCACTACCTTCCGGATTTTACCAAATACACCCGATTGTATCATTTCCCTGGCCTGTTTAATCATAGGATAGCCAGTGTAAGTATGTGTTAGTGCAAATACCAATCCTGACTCTTCAACAAGCTTCTCAAGCGCTAAAGCTTCTTCATAAGAATACGTCATTGGCTTTTCACATACTACATGGAATCCATTTTCTAGAGCCAATTTTGCCGGATCAAAATGAACATGGTTTGGGGTTACAATGCTTACAAAATCAATTCGCTCACCTGAAGGAAGCTTACTTTCCTTTTCGATCATTTCCTGGTATGTTCCATAGGTTCGATCCGGACTAAGAAATAGGTCCTGGCCAGAGAGTATAGCAATATCGGGATTTACATCTAAGGCCCCGGCAATTAATTCGATCTGACCATCAATACCAGCCGCCATACGATGAACGGCTCCGATAAAAGCACCTCTTCCGCCGCCAATCATACCCATTTTTATCTTTCTACTCATAAGAATTATTTGGATTTAATTGTACATAAAATGTTAAGTTTAAAAAGCTTCATCATGGAATGAAACATTAAAAATCGCAATAAAATTATTGTTCATCAATTATAAGGATATTTGAGGAGATTTATAAATAAATTCTGATTTATCCTATAAGGATCATTGAGTAAATTCTATTGCTGATCTACGAAAATTGGGGATAATATTGGTTATAGATTCAGATCCTTGATTTCTTAAGTCTTGTAAGCATTAAGTAGTCAAGGTAATAGAGGACCTTAAAAGATATGCTGTTATCCCTGGGTGCATCAAAAGTATTTATAAAATTATTCGGGTAGTTATAATCAACAATATTATTATCGCTCAAGGCACTGCTTTTCCAGACAATGCTGAATTCACTTGCGGGAGAGAAGATCCATCTATACACCATATCAACATTAAAGGCATTATAATTAATGTCATGTGACTCATTATAATCTGTTGGCCCTAGCCGTCCATCTTCTTCCAATTTCCAAAATTCATTGTATTGGGCGCTTGACCAATAATGTCGCATCCTGAAGTAGATGTCCATGTCTTTAGTAAATGAAAACCTTGTTGTAAAGACATTGGTTATTGTTCTCATATCGCGAACACCAAAGTTTATTTCATTCTCATCCGAATAAACATATCCTACACTATTATTGCTATTACTTCCTGTTATGCTTGTTGAAAGGGATAATCTATCATTAATTCTTACCCTGGGAGCAAGGCTTAAAGATAATGAGTTTCGTTGTTCTTCTGAGGTAAGAGCGTAATATGCCCAACCTGAAATTCTAAATCTTTTCCTGGAATCTGTATACAATGATATCCCAGTGCTGTGGTATGTTGGCCGGTAAATAAATCGTCCGGGTGTACGGGTATCGTTAAAATCCTTTCTTTCGACAGGTGAATATTCGTACCAGACCCGTGTGGTAAGAAAATTAGTAAAAGTTGCACGCACGGATGATTCAATATTCATCCCGGTAAATACATTTGGATTATATATCCTATTATAATTTATTGATAATTCTGCATTAAAATTAAGAAATTTTGAAAATGGATCATATTCAACATATTCAAAATTCGCAGAAGCACTGTGATCATTGGGTGCACGGTTAAATCCAAGATCATTCGGATTGTATTTATCTGATTCAATTCTATGCCTAAAACTATATAAAAAGTTTCCACTTGTCTTGCCTAACCAGAAATTTGTCTTGAATCCAGTATCATCTCCTTCTTCAACAAATCCATACCTATGTGACAAAGCCGCTGTACCTCCTACAGCATAAGTATTAGATTTATCAGCCACCTTGAAATTGGCAGCTGATACATTGGCATCGTAATAATTACCCTCTCTGGTAACATTCGAATTTGTAAAACTTACAAATGAATTGTTTTTCAATGATTGATCCAGAACTATTACATTGTAATTAATCAGTGGGGCAGTCTGAATTTCCCTTTCAATTCCATCTGAATCTTTTACCGTAGCATAGGTTCTGTTTGTAATTGCATTGAGAAATCCGATTCCTAAACCCGATTTTGTTCTTCCTGTAATTTTGGTAGCATTTATTATTCTTGATTCAACTGGATTTTGTATGATTTCTTCTCCATTGTTCAACTGATCTTCTATATCGTAGAATCGCAGGGGTCGCCCCCCTATCCTTCTGGAATAAAAAATACCTGCTTTGCTAAACAATTCTGTTCCTTCGGTGAAGAACTGGCGTCGTTCTTCATTGTACACTTCATATGGCCCAAGGTTTAATACATTATTATCAGAAATTACTTGACCAAAATCAGGTATAAGCATCATATTTAAGGTAAAAGCATCATTAATCCCATATTGAATATCCAATCCGCCTCTAATGTTTGTAAAGGTACGAGACAAATTTGCATCAGGATTGGTGTGGCGATTAATGTAAGCTGATACGTAGGGCATTATAGAAAGCCGAAGAGGAGTTTTGATTTTTTTAATTCCACTCATATTCCCAAACTGGTTCACAAAACCACTAACCTTTGGATTGATCTCATCCCAGTACACCGATTCATTATCCCTCCTTATGACCCTGCTGAAGTTAGCACCCCAATGTTGAACTTCGGTATCAGGGAAACGCAATGAGGATAATGGAATCTCAATTTCCACAAACCAGCCTTCATCCGTAATGCTTACATCACTATACCATCCAGCATCCCAGTTTCTATCAAAACTACCTGGGCTAATTCGGGCGTCACTCTGAACTCCAGCTGCTGAAACTGAAAATTCATATGCATTAAGATCATCATCGTAGGTGTCAAAATATACTGAAAACCGATCCGAATTACCCCCATGATCCCTGGAAGTCAGTTCAGTAAGAATTCCGTCAGGTCTGTCATCATATAACCAGGCACCGACATATATATAAGCATCGTTATACAATACGGCAACTTCAGTCCTCTGCGAAGGTCTTCCTCCTGGTTCGGGACTTCGTTGTATAAAATCATTGGCTTTATCTGCCACAGACCAGTAAGATTCATCTAGAATTCCATCTACCTTGATTTGTTTATCAATACGAATTGCATTCAAACTCTTTTGTGCGATTGCTGAGTTTGTCAGTTGAACAAAGAATAAAAAAATAATTACAAATCTCAAATCTATGAAAATACTAATAATTATCAATAAGTGTAATTATTACAATTATAATGATTCTCAATGACTTAACGAACAAAAACCTCTTATATTTTGAATTTTAGGCCCTTTTTTTCAAATATTAATTGGCTAATTAATATAAAGCAAAAATCGGAAAGAGATAAGAACAATAAAGATATTCTGACCTTTGAATGTTATTAAAAAATTCCTATATTATAAATTCTAAGAACCGAAGGTATTGGTGAAGGGATTTTTAACAATTTCAAAATATTAATACCATGATCTTAAAATATATAAAACTTATAATAATTCTAATTCCTTTGGCTTTCCTATTGCAGGATTGCCAGAAAGGCAAGGTGAAAGTCGGATTTTTACTTGATGATTTTTCATCTGAAAGATGGTATCGTGACCGTGATTTGTTCATAGAGAAAACGGAAGAATTGGGGGGCAAAATCACGGTAGATTCAGCCATGGGCGACATCAAAAAACAGTTCGAGCAGGCTAAAACAATGCTTGAAAAAGGAGTTGATGTCCTTGTTGTAGTTCCAGCCAATAGTGAAGCTGCTGCTGCTATTGTAAAACTTGCCCACAGGTATGAAGTCCCTGTGATCTCTTATGACAGACTGATAAAAAATTGTGATCTTGATTACTATGTTTCTTTCGAGAATACCAGAGTTGGCGAATTAATGGCTGATTATTTAAGCAAAAGGTGCCCGGTTGGCAATTATGCTGTAATTTGTGGCCCCGCTTCAGATAATAATTCACGTATGCTTAAACTTGGTCAGATGCAGTCAATTCAACCTTTCATTGAAAAAGGAGACATTAAGCTGGTTTTTGATGAATGTGTGGATGAATGGAGTCCAGAAGAAGGATACAGGCTGATGAAAAAGTGTTTGGCTGCCAATGAAAAAATAGATGCTGTGCTATGCGGAAACGATGCCTTAGCCCACGGTGTTATTGATGCTCTAAAAGAAAATAACCTTGCTGGACAAGTTCTGGTATCCGGACAGGATGCTGAGACCGTTGCCATTCAGAATATAATGGCTGGTTATCAGACAATGACTGTTTATAAACCGATTGAAGCCATTGCTATTACAGCTGCAAACCTGGCTATAAAAGTAGGAAGAGGGGAACCGATTACTGAAGCTATTCATACAACGAATAATGGTCAGAAAATGGTTCAATCGATTCTTCTTGAATCCATGGTTGTGAATAGAGACAATATCAATATGACGGTAATTGCTGAAGGATATCTTAAAGAGCATAATCTGTCTGAGTAAAACTTTGTATTAACTATCAAAATAGGGCTATATAAGTCGTTTTATATAGCCCCTTTTTTTATCTTTTTGATTCAATTTTATACACTTGTGTTCAACTTTAAAACTTAATATTAAAATGTATCCATCAAAAGTTATTTTTGAACAAGTGAAATTAATTAACTCAGAAATTGCCAGTGATTTAATTCAAAGTTGTTTTAATGAGGTTTATAGTCCACGTCATACATTGGAAGAACTTGTTGCAGAATTAGAATCAAAGATTCAAAATGAAATCAATTCCGACCCACAGCATAACCTTATGGCTGATTCATTATATGGAATTAAACCACAGAAGGTTTTGTTGAAAATTGAAGATATCGAAAATTATACCCTCCCCTTAGTAATTTCAACAAAAGGAAAATGTTTAAACATAATAGCAAAGATTGAATATGAGGAGGTCCATCTGGTTGGCTTTCTTGATAACAGGTATATGATTGCAAACACAAAGATCAATCTTTGGAGTGATTATGCAGAGATTATTTATATACCTAATGAGGAAGGATTGACAATTAAGAAGATCCAATTTCTTGAGTAATTATAAAAAGTAAATCCCGCCGTCGGCGGGATTTACAACCAAGCACTACCCTTTTTGGTTGAATGGTTTTGATGTGGTGTTATCAAAACCGGTCTGATCGCCCAGCGTAGCTTTTTGTTCAACCTCTTCAAAGTGACTACTTATTTATCAAACAAAATAATTAGATTATTCAGCAAAATCACGAATGTAATATTTATTGCGCTTTTTACATTTTATTAATTAAGCGATGATTGTAGTAAACCAATTTCTTTTCATCGCGTATTATATATCAGATGGAGTATTATTTGTTGGATTTATTAGTTCTTTTATGACAGTGACCATGTCACTGCATGCTTACTAGCATTTTTGTGGTAAGTGCCAAAAATGGCTTAACAAAAGCCAATATGGAATTAGTCCCGCTTCTTCCTGCCTGAAAGCAGAGAGGCGGGATTTTTATTTATCTTCAATTGATGAGAAGTTTTATCAAATAAATTCTAATAATTTTAAAAAATTTAGAATATTTAACCCCAATAAGTGGTAACACAAACAAAAATAACATCTACCCCTCCATGGTATTTATTAAATAAACACCTCGAAACCATTTACCCTGCCTTATTTCGTAAGGTTATAAAAAGACCCAACACATCAAAAAGAATCATTACACGCGATAATGATTTCATCGATTTGGATTTATATGATATAAAAGGAAATAAAACAGTTGTATTGAGTCATGGATTAGAGGGAAACAGTCGAAAACCATATATGACTGGAATGATTAATATCTTACTCAATGCAGGTTTCAATTGTGTTGCCTGGAATTTGAGAGGATGTTCAGGAACCAGTAATAATTATCCTTATTCTTACCATAGCGGAGCTTCTCAGGATCTTGATTATGTTGTTAAGGTAGCCATAGATAAATTCCCGGCATCAAATATATTTTTGATTGGATTCAGCTTGGGGGGAAATCTAACTTTAAAATATCTTGGGGAAAATCCATTACATCCCAAAATATCTAAGGCTGTTGCAATCTCAACACCACTTGATTTGTATAACAGCGTTTTGGAAATATCAAAGCCATCGAACTGGATATATACAAAAAGGTTTCTTAATACGCTAAAAAGAAAAATCACAGAAAAAGCAAAGCTTTTTCCAAAGGAAATAAATATAGAAAACATAAATAAAATTTCGAATCTTTGGGAGTTTGATGACCGATATACAGCTCCTCTACATGGATTTATAGATGCCCTGGATTATTATACTCAATGTAGTTCAATACATTTTTTGAAGAATATCAAAGTACCGACGCTCATAATTAATGCCAGGAATGATCCTTTTTTATCAAAGGAGTGTTATCCTGAGAACATCAATCCGAGATATATAACTTGTGATTATCCTATATATGGGGGACATCTTGGATTTAAGATGTCCGGAAATAAAAATAAATACTATCATGAAATAAAATCATTGGAATTCCTTTCCAAGTAAAATAAAAATAAGTTTTCTTAGTTTTAAAATTAGTATATACTTGTTATTATGTGTGATAGATATACAATTACTGTCTTACCTTCAGATTTGGAACTATGGTTAAATGTTAAATCACCATATAATTACAAACCCAGATATAATGCTGCCCCGTCTCAGTTTCTTCCGATTATTACTAATAATAATACCCGTGAGGTTGTTATGGCACGCTGGGGGTTTTTGCCAAGCAAAAGTTCAGATACAGGCTTAAGTCCAGAACTTTATAACAAGCCACTTGATACAGTTAAATCAAGTAACCTTTGGAAAAAATCTTTGCAATCTAAACGATGCCTTATATTGGCTGATGCTTTTTATTGCTGGAAAAGTGTAGGAAAAGATAAGAAAATACCATATCGGGTTTTCCCAAAGCAAAAAAAACTTATATGTTTTGCTGGCATTTGGGATGAACTAACTGATCACAATAATAACTCCCAAGTAATATCATTTATGATGCTAACACGATCAGCTTACAAACCAGTTAATGAATTAAGTGGGAGTATGCCTGTAATCATAGAAACAGGGAAAGAGATGTATTGGTTAGATGGGAAAAAACTTAGTGACCAAAAAATGATGGATCTGATGGAAATTGAAGACTGGGCTCTGTTAACTCATCATCCAGTATCACCAGCTTTGGAAAATATTAAAATTGATAAACCAGAATTAATTAAACCAGTACCACCTTCAGACCAGTATGGAAATTACACACTATTTGATTGATGAATTTTTTAATAAATAAGATAAATTATTTCACAATCATCCTGTTCATTCAGCTATTTGCTTTTTCAACAGGAATGATGGCTCAGATTCCATTACATTCTGACAATGAAGTCTCTTTATCAGAGATTATCAATTTCAACCTCTCAAAATTGCAAAATGATCCACAGGATTTCAATGCATCTGTATCCTTAGTTGAATCATATTACCGAAATGAAAATTTTCAGAAATGTATATTGTATGCAAACATTTCAGAGGATATATTACTAAATCTTGAAAGATCTGATAAAAGACATAAAAACCATGAATTTTTTATGTTTTACATTTATCAAACAAGAGGAAAATCCAGACATAAATTAGGAATGCTTGGAAGAGCAATGGATGAATATGACAAGGCTTTATCATACAATAGAACTGATGGCGATTTATTGATCGACATCGGGAACCTTTATTACAATCAATCTGAATATGATTCTGCAATGTACTATTTCCGGCTTGCTGAACAGTTTGATTCATTAAGTTTTAAATCAAAATTCAATATCGCTAATGTTTATTATGTAAGGAAAAACTATGATAGTGCTTTGTATTACTATGATGCCAGTCTACAAATAAATTCAGATTTCGCCTATGTTTATTTTTATAAAGGAACCATCCATAATGAATTGGGGAAGCATGAATTGGCAATAACTGATTTCAACAATGCAATCAATTTATGGCCAAACAATTCACAGATTTTCTATCAAAGAAGTCTGGCTTATATGGCATCGGGTAACTACAAATATGCCCTGAATGACCTTGACAAGGTTATATCAATGGATAGCAGCAATTTCGATGCACTTAGGAAACGGGCACAATCAAACCTAATTCTAAAAAATTATGAACCAGCTGAATCAGATCTAAACCGCTTAATAGCAATCAACCAAAATGAAACTGAGGGATATTATATTAGAGGAAATTATTTCCTGCAAAGGAAAGAATATGAACGTGCCATTGTAGACTATAATAAAGCGAAAGAGAAAGGACTCGATTTTCCGGAACTTTATTATTATTCGGGGTATACAAATATGAAATTGAATAACGTAAATGAAGCTTGTTCGGATCTATCTGAAGCAAATAAAGGAGGTATTGAACTAGATAAAAAGATGCAAAGATTTTTCTCGAAATGTCTACAAGAAATAAATTAAAAGTTTTACTTTTAGTTTTGACAAATAATAATAGAATTGAATTTTAATAAATATGAAAAATAGCATAATTGTTGGCGTTGGTCACTATGTTCCGGAAACGGTCGTAAAAAACTCGGATTTGGAAGAAGTTATGGATACTTCTAATGAGTGGATTGTTGAAAGAACAGGAATTGAAGAGAGAAGATATGGGAAAAAACACGTAGAAACTTCTACAACGATGGGGGCCAAAGCAGCCGAAATGGCTATACAAAATGCTGGAATAAGTAAGGAGGATGTTGATTTTATTATTTTCGCTACGCTAAGTCCGGATTATTATTTTCCTGGCAATGGAGTATTACTCCAGAGAGAACTTGGTATAACGAATACTGAAATCGGTGCTTTGGATATAAGGAATCAATGTTCTGGGTTTGTTTATGGATTATCCATCGCTGATCAGTTTGTTAAAACCGGTATGTACAAAAACGTTTTACTAGTTGGTGGGGAAATGCATTCTATGGGCCTTGATTTCAGTACCCGGGGTAGAAATGTCACAGTGATCTTTGGAGATGGTGCCGGAGCTGTTATCGTTCAACCTACTGACGATAAAAATAGCGGAATACTTACCACTCATATGCATAGTAATGGGACTTATGCAGAAAAACTTGCCTTTATCAGTCCCGGTGCCCATGGTGGATATTATCAAAAATACACAGATGAAAAAATAGATTATGATTTTCCGAAAGACGTCCTTGGTGAGGTTTTCGTAACCCAGAAAATGGTAGATGAGGGCATGCTTTATCCTCATATGGAAGGCCAGTTTGTGTTTAAAACTGCTGTAGTGAAATTCCCCGAAGTGATAATGGAGGCTTTTAAAAAATCCGGAGAATCAATTGAAAACTTAAAGCTGCTGATCCCACATCAGGCTAACTTACGTATTTCCCAGTTTGTACAAAGAAGATTGGGACTAAAAGACGAACAAATTTGGAATAACATTCAGAAATATGGTAATACAACTGCAGCTTCAATTCCAATTGCATTAAGTGAAGCAATACAGGCGGGTGTAGTTAAAAAAGGTGACCTTGTGTGTTTAGCTGCGTTTGGAAGTGGATTTACCTGGGCATCAGCTCTTATCCGGTGGTAAAGCAAAGTTCAAATTAATATACTATGAAAACAAAATCATATAACCCAAGCCCTCTTGAAGTTGAATTCGTAAGTGTGATCGAATCGCTTCAACAAGACATTAATAAAAGACTTGACAAGAGTGAAGTTCAATCTTTTGAACATAATATAAATATTGATAACCCAACTTTGAAAGCTAAAATAATAGATGAAGATGGAGATGAACATACGTTGATATTAAAGGTTATTCAAAGACCTGACGATGTTTAATCTGATTTTAAGAAAAACATTATTTAAAATCTATCTAAAATCAGCAAACAATCATATATGCCAGCTAAAAAAAAAATCCTTTGGGTTTACCTTTCCTGTGTAAATAGTATTCATAGTTGGGGAGATGTGCCCTGAATTTGAATGTTTAATCCTTAAATTAACCGAGTATGAATGCAGGTCTACTATTATTCTTTCAGTCATGGAAAGTCTGGATGCAATTTGGTGCTGCCGCCAGTATTGTGCTGAGCTTTCTTGTTTTTTTGTTTTACTTTACCAGACTAGTAACCATTAAAGATCCTAAATCGAAGTATGATTTCGTTAATATTAACGAGATCAACTATTTGATGATCGGAGGATATTTAGTTGTGATAGCTGGTTGGTTTTTTCTCAACTCACTTTTTAGTGATGAAGTTCAGGTAGAAGCTGGAATTTTCATCGCAAGATTATTAGGCACCTTAATTTTTGCTTCTATTTTTCTTGTAGTGGTGTATAATGTTCTTAAAATTTACTACCCTTCAATTCTTGAAAGGAAACTTCATAAATTGAGGTATACACCGCGAAAGTCACCAGAATCAGGCAAGCTTATGAAATTACTAAGTGAAGAAGAAGAGGATGTGTATCTATCCGAAGGCATGCAAGCTGAAGAGGATGTCTTTTCTGTAGATTATGATGTATGGATTGATGAAGAATCCAATTACACACAGATTGAGAAATATGATGGACATTTGCATGCTGAAAAATGTGATAACTGTAATTTTCAGACACTTAAAGTCGTTAAGGAAGAAATTTTAACGTCACCCACTGCCAATGAAAAGGGTGAACTGATGAAGTATTATGAATGTACATATTGCAGTCATAAGGAAAGAAAATTGTTTACAATCGGTCGGATTAAAATATCCGAGGATGTAGAGAAAAGTGTTGTCTGAACCCGGAGAAAAACTGATCTAGTTTTAAGTCTGGTTTTTTAACTTATAAGAAATCACTCATTTATAGTGTTTCTATGGTAAGGTTGTTGTTTGTGTATATACAAATATCAGCTGCGATATTCAGACTTTCCTTTACAATTTCTTTAGCGCTAAGCTGCTTGCTATGCTTTTTCAAGGCTGTCGCAGCAGCAAGCGCATACATGCTACCGGACCCGATAGCTGCAATCTGATTATCAGGCTCGATCACATCACCATTCCCTGAAATCATTAATATTTCCTGTTTGTCGGCAACTATAAGCATTGCCTCAAGACGCCTGAGCACCCTATCAAGCCTCCAATCTTTGGCTAATTCAATTGCCGCACGTTTCATATTGCCACCATATGCACTTAACTTTTCTTCAAACCTCTCAATAAGTGTAAATGCATCAGCTGTAGATCCAGCAAATCCAGCAAGGATCTTTCCATCCAAAAGCTTGCGAATCTTCTTAACATTACTTTTAGCTACAGTATTTCCAAAAGTTGCTTGTCCATCAGCTCCAATTGCGATACTGTCATTATGTTTTACTGCAATTACTGTTGTAGATCTGTATTTAGCCATATTCTTTTTTATTTTGACACTTCAAATATCATTCCTGATATAAAAAAGGTCCAATTTGTCAGCAGGACATTAATATTTGTGCTATAATGTCATTAAATCAATATACGAACCGGATCTTCAAGAATTTCTTTGAAAGTCTGTAGGAAAGCAGCACCAGTAGCTCCATCTACCACACGGTGATCACAGGATAGGGTGACTTTCATAACATTCCCTGGAACAAGTTGTCCGTCTTTTACAATAGCCGTTTGTTTTATACCACCAACTGCCATTATGCAAGCATCGGGAGGATTAATGATGGCTGTAAATTCTTCAATACCAAACATCCCTAGATTAGATATTGTAAACGTATTCCCTTCCCAATCACTTGGTTGAAGTTGCTTGTTTCTTGCTTTTTCTCCGAATTCTTTTACTTCAACAGAAATATGAGAAAGACTTTTGTTATCAGCAAACCTGACGACAGGAACCAGAAGCCCTTCATCAACGGCTACAGCGATTCCAATCTGAATATGATGATTGAATCTGATCTTATCTCCCAACCAGGAAGCATTTACTTTAGGATGTCTCCTTAAGGAAGAAGCAGCAGCCTTTACAACCAGATCATTGAATGATATTTTCACAGGAGCTACCTCATTCATGCTTTTTCTGGCTTCAATGGCCTTGTCCATATTTATCTCCATTGTCAGGTAAAAATGAGGTGATGTGAATTTGCTTTCTGACAATCTTTTAGCAATGGTCTTACGCATTTGAGAGATACTAATTTCATCGTAAGATTCTTCACCTACAACCTTTGGCAATTGAATTGGGGCCGATTTCCCCGCTTGTTCTTCAGTGGTCGCTGATACCGGCACTTCAGCCGAAGGAGTATATGATTCCACATCCCTTTTTATAATTCTGCCAAAATCGCCTGTTCCATTAATCTTGCTCAAATCATATCCCATATCCTTTGCCAGTTTTTTGGCAAGGGGTGAAGCTTTAATCTTTCCATCAGGTTTAGTCTTGATTTCCTGGTCTTTTTCGGGTTCTTTACTTTCAACGACCTGAACTTTTTGCTGGTTAACTGATGAGTCGGAAACAGCGGATGCTTCAGGAGTTTTAGATTTTGTAACAGGCTCAGTTGTCTTTGTTTTTTTGGATTGAGCATCAATGAGTTTTTGAAAATCTGCTCCCTTTTCACCAATAACAGCAATAATGCCATCAACTGCTACAGATTCTCCTTCTTTTACACCAACATATAATAATGTCCCATCTTCATAGGCCTCTAATTCCATCGTTGCCTTATCCGTTTCAACCTCTGCAAGAATATCACCTGATTGGACAGGATCACCAACTTTTTTATGCCAGGCTGCAATGGTTCCATCAGTCATAGTATCACTCATCTTCGGCATAGTAATTAGAGATGCGTTGATCTTGGATGAATCAAAATCTGGAATGGCTTCTGGTTCCTCATTGCTATCTTCTTTTATCTCTGATTCTTTCACAGATTCAGATTTAGAAACCGGAGAGGTTTCAGATTTTAATTCAGCAATAAGGTCATCGATGTTTTCGCCTTTTTCACCAATTACGGCCAATACCCCATCTACGGGTACCGATTTTTTGTCTTCCACACCAATATACAATAATACCCCATCATCATAGGCTTCAAGTTCCATCGTGGCTTTGTCAGTTTCAACTTCAGCCAGGACATCACCTGATTTTACCTCATCACCTACTTTCTTTAACCATGAAGCAATAACACCTTCTTCCATGGTATCACTCATTCGGGGCATACGTATAACTTCAGCCATATTTTTTTTGATTTTAGAAGGCAAAAATATATTTAATTCTTCCGTAATTCAAATATACAGCGGGAATTATCTACTGGTAAAAAAATTTAATTAATTTCTAGAATCCAAAATCACCAATTAACAGCGACCATTGATGTGGTTGGTTTTCATTATCAATTGCATAAACATATCTGACACCCATATTGAATAATGACAAGAATCTCATCAGATTAAAATCAAATGATACTTCAACTCCCACCGATCGATAATAGTTAATTTGCTTTGGGATACCTTCAAGTGGCCTTTCATATATATACCCTGTGCCTACATCTACAAAAAAATTGGTGTATATTCTCTGAATATTTAGCAATGACCATATATGAAGATCTGGATAAATCACTGGAAAGGCATAGTTAAACGAATTATTCAGATATTTATCAAAGATCCTGTATGGATATCCCCTTGTCCAAAATATTGGGCTACTGAACAGATAAATATCATTATTGTTTCTATCATAATTCTGCCATTGATATCCAACCCTATAATTAAAAGAATGATGCTTGAACAGACCAGGGAAAAATAAACGCAATTGAGCAGCAAACATTTCCCCTTCATAATCGCTTGCTTTCCAGGGAGTATTTTCATACTGCAAGTAAAGAAATTGACCAAATTTTCCATAAAGGTCCCGCTTACTTGCTCTCAGCATTCTTCTATATGAGAAATAGTATTCATTCGATAATAAAGACCCATCACCAAGCATATCAGGATATCTTAACGATTCATAAGATGTATAGTCTTTGACATAAGTGTAATTGTAATTAAATCCAAGACTTAAGTCCTGAAGATATTTTGATCGTGTTAACTTAAATGGCAACTCGGCTCCAAGTAGAAATCCTCTTTCATCCCATGTAACCCGGGATAGTGTATCCCCAACAATGTTGCCTGCTTCATCCCGCACAGCAAACCGTTCAGTAACTGCCCGGTTGCCGATGTATCCCTGTGCATTCAATACGGGATATATCCCCTGGTAACTAAAATTACCAATCCACTGCCCGGTTCCTTCATTAGAATTAAATTGATACCCCAGGTCTAAAATTGAGGTTCCCATAATATCTCTTGAACTTAATCCAATAAACAAATCCAGATTGGTTGACTCCAAAATCGGTCCCCAACTATAGGGATTAAGGATCTTTGCGCCGAGACGATATCTTTTGACAGGATAGGATTCATTATTAACACTATCTAATATGTTTCTATTTCCCTCTTGAAAAGCAACGGGTTCAAAGTAATTTTCGGGATTGGGAATTATTTGACGTACTGGCACCCAGGTGGAAGAATCGAAATCCATTTCAACAACATCGAATCCCTCCTTTGAAAAATTATTATATAATATCTTATCCCCGTTTTGAGAAATTACAGCATTATAGGATCCAAATTTTCCTGACGTTACGCGATATCGTATTTTTGTTACAATATTAATGACATATACATTATCTAAACCATCAAAAGGAGAATTGTAGAAAACATAATTTTTATATAATACCGGATACCCAATATTCTCCTCGCTTAAATCCCATAGATCTTCCCCAGCGGAGTTTTCGAGGTCATAGATCCAAATGGTTTTTCCAGCCCTTGATTGTTTTACAGCTACAATCTTGTTTCCGTCATCAGACCATCGTGGATTCTGGAAAAAATAATTTTGGGGATTAGGGATCTCGCCAATAACATTTCCTGTACCCGTATCAATGATCACAATTCTATATTTTGAATCATGAGTTGTTTCAACAGTTACTATCACTTTTCCATCGGGAGATAAAGCTGCGGATGAATATCTGCTTTTCCTGGATACTCTGTTTAATTTCTTATTATGCAAATCATATATTTTTATTACGGAATAGGTTTGATTTCCCCATCTTGGATCGAATTCAATTTCATTCCATACTATAATATCACTGGCAACAGAAAGCATTCCTGTGTTGTTTACAATTCCGGGGACCGATACTTTTCTACCCTTTCCAGACTGGTCAAACTTAACAAAAGTGGGGATATCTCCTATTCCGGATTTAAGTGACACAACAGATCCGTCGTTAAGATAATGCGGGTATGTGTAATCCGTGTAGGCTTTAGAATACCTGAAATTAATCTGACTATACCGGGTAAAATTCCTTTGTCTTATTTGATCCCGCCACAGGCTGTCAAGCTCAGTCATCATTGAATTATAATTCTGCAATAGACTTTTGCCGCTGTATTTTTTTATTCTGTTTGAGAACCGAAAGGGAATAAATGGCCATGCCCAGGTTTGTCTGGTCGTTTCATTAATTATCTTATCTCCATAGTGATTTCTCAAATAACTTGTCATGTAATAGCCAAAGGTATAATGATCCTGAACCTCGTATTTATATGATCTAAGATATTGTCGATAATAATTGAATGTGCCCCTTTCCAAAGTATTTGTCCTCATTAACATCCCAAAATTAGGTATCCTGCCTCTACCTCCTTTGGTCAGGGCTGTTTCAATTACCACTGCATCCCCTTCCCAGAACCACTCTGGAACGGCTATATGAGCCAGGCTGCTTGAGGCATTATATCCTAATACATAAAAAACAGCTTTATTGAATTTAGTAATACTTTTATCGAATTGAACCACATGCCTGAATTCATGAACAGCCAGAAGGTCCATCCAGTCCAGAACACCTGCGAAATTATAGTCCTGAGTGGGCATGGTAAAAAACTCAGATCTTCTCGGAGTCTGGGATACAAATCCATTTGAGATGGAATTATGGTTTTGAAGAATAATAGATATCTTTTTAGGAGTAATGCCAAGGCTCTGGCTTACAGGTCTATATAATTCCTCCATAGTATTAGCAATCCGTTGACCTTCTTTTAAAAATCCTCCTTCGAACAAAATATTAAAATGAGGAGAGTTTATCTGATACCATTTCAAATTGGGCGGGTTAGTGGATAAAATCTGACTCTGAGCCCAGGATTGAACAACAAAGAATGATTGAATAATAAAAAGTATATAATATTTTATCAACCGGTTTAACATATACTCAAACGATCATAAACCGAACCAAGGTCAAACATGTGAGTAAACATACTGTATAACCGCTTAAAAAGAAAGATTAACTTAAAAATGTAATAATTGTATAATTCTGATATTGTGGAATTTTGGATGGCCTTTGAAATTATTAAAAGATCAAATTTCTGCTGCCCAAATTAGGGTATGGTTCGATTAATTTCCTAATATTGCTATTCTATCTATGAATGAAAATTATTATCTGATTTGAACGTTTTTAATACCCGATATAAAAATGAACCGGAATTAATTTCCTGATAATTTGTATCCAATATGAATAATAGCATTATTTCTATATCTATAAGGCTTGCAGAGATTGCATATTTGAAAGGCATACAACATGTAGTCATTTCCCCGGGCTCAAGGTCTGCTCCTATAACAATAGCTTTCGCGAGACATCCTGATATTAAAACATATGTGATCCCAGATGAACGATCTGCCGGATATATTGCATTAGGGATGTCTATAAAATTGGGCCAACCTATCGGATTAATCAGTACTTCGGGTACTGCAGCCATCAATCTATATCCTGCAATAGCTGAGGCATATTACCAAAATGTACCATTAATAAGCTTTACCGCTGACCGCCCGGCTGAATGGATTGATCAGGCAGATGGACAGACAATTCATCAGGACAATTTATACGGTAAGCATGTAAAGAAATATTTCAACCTTCCTTCTGACCCAAAACACAAAGATCTACAATGGCATATTGACAGAATAATCAATGATGCCATCAATACAGCAATTGATCCAATTCAAGGTCCTGTTCATCTGAACATCCCAATCCGGGAACCATTTTATCCCAGCAATACGGATGATTATAATTTTAATATTAAACCCCAAATTATTGAAACAGTCAGGGGAGATATGAATCCAGATCCTGATTCCTGGGAAATTCTTTCAGAAATCTGGAATAAAGCTCAAAATATTCTGGTAGTTGCAGGTCAATCCAGATCGAGTATTGACCTGAATAAAAGTTTAGAAAAGTTTATCACTACATTTGATCTCCCCTTAATAGGCGACACCATTGCCAATATCCAGGGTATTAATAAGAACACTATTACGCATCATGACTTAAGTTTATGCTCTGGCGGTAAGATGAATGGATCTCTTGTGCCGGATCTGCTTATCACGTATGGCAATTCTGTCATTTCAAAAAACCTGAAAACTTTCCTTCGTGATGTCAGGCCTGCTAATCATTGGCATATTCAGGAAACAGGATATTACCGGGATACTTTTCAGTGTCTCACCCATAGAATCCAGTTAAGGCCGATTGTTTTCTTCCAAAAAGCCTTAAAGCTTCTTAACAGAAATACAAGATCCGCAGAATACCTCAAACGGTGGGTCGGAGATGAAAAAAATAATGCAAAGATCATTAATAGTTTTTTTAATGCTAAGTTGGAATTCTCTGAACTGGAAGCAGTTCACGAGCTTATCCAATCCCTCCCTGACCAAATTAACCTGCACCTGGCTAACAGTATGCCGGTTCGACTTGCAAACCTGATTGGATTGTTAAAGCCGGGTATGGAGGTCTTCGCTAACCGTGGTGTAAGTGGAATTGATGGTTGTTTAAGTACTTCGGTTGGAATTTCAGTACATTCCAGTCGATTGAATTTTATCCTTATTGGAGATATGGCTTTTTTCTATGACCGGAATGGATTGTGGCATGATATTGATCCCGGGAATTTACGCATAATCATTTTGAACAATCACGGAGGAGGAATATTCAGAATGATAGAAGGGCCTTCAAAACAACCTGAGCTTAAGACCTTTTTTGAAACCGATCAAAAATTAAAGGCTGAAAATACAGCTTCTGATTTCCAATTTGATTACTATTTCTGTAACGATTTAAGTGGATTAAAAATCAATCTTCCACATTTATTGGTGGATGATGGGAAATCAAAAATTCTTGAGATAGAAACCAATAGTCAAATTAATAAAACTATATTTGATAAGTATATATCACAATTTTAATAAAATGGAACTTACTTACCCTTGGAAAGAAATTGTTCACTATAAGGAAATACTATTCCAATATTATAAAGGTATCGCCCGGATCAGCATCAACCGGCCAGAAAAACACAATGCGTTTACTCCATTAACCGTACAGGAGATGAGCGATGCAGTTGAATTATGTCGCCAAAACCATGATATCCGGGTTATTGTTTTTACCGGTGAAGGTGGAAAAGCTTTCTGTTCCGGAGGTGATCAAAGCGTGAGAGGAGAAGGTGGATATGTAGGTGATGATGAAGTTCCAAGATTAAATGTACTTGATCTGCAAAAGCAAATCAGATCTATCCCAAAGGTAGTCATTGCGGCTGTTGCAGGTTGGGCCATTGGTGGAGGACATGTTCTCCACGTAATATGTGATCTTACCATTGCTGCAGAAAATGCCAAATTTGGTCAAACAGGGCCGATTGTAGGCAGCTTTGATGGTGGATTTGGCGCATCATATCTGGCGCGTATTGTCGGACAGAAAAAAGCAAGAGAGATCTGGTACCTATGTGATCAATACAATGCACAAGAGGCGCTTGATATGGGATTAGTAAACAAGGTTGTTCCACTTGATAAGCTGGAAGAAACTTATGTTGAATGGGCAATAAAGATTATGGAAAAGAGCCCGATTGCGATCCGGATGCTTAAGTCAGCTTTTAACGCAGAGTTAGATGGACAGGCTGGCATCCAGGAATTGGCTGGGAATGCCACATTACTTTATTATCTTTCCGACGAAGCTAAGGAAGGCAAGAATGCATTTATGGAAAAGAGAAAACCAGATTTTTCAAAATTTCCTAAATTTCCCTGATTAAATCTCTCTTTGTGGAATCAGTATGGCTCAATGGGATTTGCCACCTCCTGGAAGATTACAATAAGGATTATCACAGGATAAATATGCTTCCGGCATTTGAAAAGGAGGTAATATCTTTTATTATCGAGTGGAGATCAGGTAAAGATACCTTCAAACTTCAATCTTCCGGATCAACAGGCGAACCGAAAAGCATTACACTTCACCGTGATCAAATGATTGCAAGTGCTGAATCCACGCTTGATTACCTGAATATCTCATCGGGGTGCAAAGCATTATTATGTTTGGATCCACGGCATATTGCTGGAAAGATGGTGATCGTCAGATCATTGATTGGAAATCTTGATCTTTACGCCATTAATCCTACGGCCAATCCCCTATCCGAAAATAAAATTGAACATTCTATTGACCTCGCTTCCTTTGTTCCGTATCAAATGGTTAATATCATAAAGAATTCCTATTCTTTCTCGAAATTCAAAAAGATAGAAAATGTTATCATTGGAGGAGCCGGGATCTCCCTGGAACTTGAAGAAAAGCTGAGGCTTCTGAATAACAAGGTCTACCATAGTTTTGGAATGACTGAGACTGTGTCTCACATTGCATTAAAGCAGCTATCTGGAAGAGATCAATCTCAATATTTTAAGGTATTACACGGTATAGAAATTGGAACTGACAGCAGGGGTTGCCTGACTGTAAAGGGTAAAATTACGAGGGAAGAAACAATCGTAACCAATGATCTTGTACAAATTAATAGTAATAATGAATTTATCTGGAAAGGAAGATTTGACCATGTCATCAATACAGGGGGGATCATGATCAATTTAAATTCCCTGGAGACTAAAATTCTGGAAATACTTGAATCAAGGGACTTCAATAACAACTTTTTCATTGATCACATCCCTGATGAAAAGCTAGGGGAAAGAATTGTAATAATAATCGAATCAGGAGATAGTGAAATTGAGCTTGAGCCATTGAAAGAAATATTAAAGAAACAGCTAACAAAATTTGAGATGCCCAAGAACATCTATATTGTTGAGAAATTTTCGCTAACAAATTCCGGAAAAGTAGACAGGAAGCGGATAATAAAGCAAATTACATAACAGTAAACAAGAATCTAATATTAAATTAAATCACTGAAAAGAAATCAAACAGCTGATTTTATAGAAGATTCGAGTAAACCAAAAACGAAGCCATTGTAAAATAATTTCCCGGAATTTAAACAGGAAACAAGTTTTAAAGTTAATCCCTGGACTATCAAAAACTAAATTGGAATCAACCACTATTAAATCCGAAGAACCAAATAATCTCTTAGTCTCTATCCTTTAACTTCATTACTTCCTGCTGCAGGTCGAGAACAATATTTTTAAGATTCTCTATATCCGAATTGGGTTCAGAAGAAGGATCAGGAAAATTCTGGCTTATGAACATGACTGCCTCCCAGACTTCCATAATGTCTTCAACATTCACTTCATATGGTTGATAATATTTATTATCTGAGACCAGTTCAAATATATTTTCCTTTAAATCATCTATGTATACTCTTTTAAAAACAATCCCTTCCGATGAAGTTAATAATATATATGGTTTCCCCTTTTTTATATCATTGGCGGATTCAAGATATTTACATATAATCACGGTTCCTGGTAACAAAGGCAACATAGAATCCCCACTGATTTCAAAAGCCCTGTACGTACCGTTTTTTGCAAGGAATGGCAATTTGAATTTGGGCATATCTTCGAGATATTCAGGATCGGCATATCCATTCAAATAACCCGCTGATGCTTTTTGTGGGATTAAATCAATATACTCCTCTCCTTCCTCATCAACCGTTATAGCCAAAACTCTTGATTTAGGTTTTTGAATAAAGACATTTCCAAAAGTACTCTCAAATCCGGATACATCTTCACTAATCAAAGTATCAACTGATACCTTAAAAACTTCAGAAATTTTTAAAAGGTTATTTAACCTGGGATCAGCCCTACCCTCTTCATAAGCACCGAGCAAAGATCTCTTAATTCCAATTTTCTCAGCTAATTGTTCCTGGGTAAGATGGTCATTTTTACGTAAAAATTTAATGTTATCACTAACGAGGCTCATAATAATTTTAGCAATTTGGTTAATCTAAATTCGGGATTTCCAATCATTTTAGCAAGAAATATTAAAAATATTGGCTAAACAATCAAATTTATCATCGAAATACCCTTAGGATCTCAAGCGAAATGGATTTTGTAATCTTAAGCAATAAGACTGGAACATATCTTATATCAATTGATTAAACACCATAAATGTAGAATCAAAAATCGACCTGGTCCCAACATTATACAGATGTTTATGATAATATTCATCCGGTTGATCTATACCATCTAATTTTTTTAGTATTGTTTCCACTATATAGCGGACGGTTTTGCCTGGTTCCACCAGTATATATCCATAGTATGGATTCCCATTCTGGGTAGTCAGATAAAATTTAACCTGGCAATTCCCTGAGGGTAATTTTTTAGAATAGATTTTTATTTTCTGAGCATTTGACATAGCATGTGTTGTTTTAAAAAGCAGTTTTATTATTTCAATATTACTATTATTTTTAGTATTTTAGTATATAAATTTAGCTAAAATAGTTTTACAAGACAAAATATTGTTAATATTTTTAGTATTTTGTGCTAAAAAAAACTTAAACGTTTAATTATCGGGCAGATACAATATGTTATACCCTCCCAAACACAGGTCCATCATCCATATGGATCTCGACACGTTTTTTGTATCGGTCGAATGTCTCCGGGACAATCGCCTGAAAGGCAAACCCTTGATCATCGGGGGTTCGGGTGACCGGGGTGTGGTTGCTGCATGCAGTTATGAGTCCCGGTATTTTGGAGTATATTCAGGTATGCCCATGAGGCTTGCACGTCAGCTCTGTCCTGATGCCATCATTATTTCAGGTGACATGGATGCTTATAGTAAATATTCCCGTTCAGTCACAGAGATCATCGCCGAATCATCGCCCTTGTTTGAAAAATCTTCTATCGATGAATTCTATATCGATGTTACAGGAATGGATCGGTTTTTTGGCTGTTATAAGTGGGGAAGCTGGTTGAGAAAAAGGATCATTCATGAAAGTGGCCTTCCCATATCCATGGGATTATCCATCAACAAGCTTGTATCAAAAGTAGCTACCGGTGAATCCAAACCAAATGGGCAACGACATATTCTGGAAGGTCATGAGAAAACATTTCTGGACCCACTTCCCATTCGTAAGATCCCCATGGTTGGAGAAAAGACCGGACAGTTTCTTATGGAGATGGGGATTAAGACCGTACATACGCTCAGGTTGATGCCGATAGAAATGCTCCAGGCAGCATTCGGGAAAAATGGCACTGAACTCTGGAAAAGGGCTAATGGCATAGACCACTCACCGGTAATACCTCATAGTGAGCAAAAATCCATCTCTACTGAAATGACTTTTGAATCTGACACCATAGATGTAAAAATGATGAAGTCTGTGATCACGGCAATGGTAGAGAAGATAGCCTTCCAGCTGCGGAAAGAACAAAAGCTTACTTCATGCATTGCAGTTAAAATCCGGTACAGCAATTTCGAAAATGTATCCATGCAACGAAAGATCGCATATACTTCATCAGATAAAACATTGATCTATCAGGCACTGGAACTATTTGATAAACTTTATACCAAACGCCTGCTGATACGTCTTGTGGGAGTACGCTTCAGCGGACTGGTACATGGCAATTACCAGATCACCCTTTTTGACGATACCATAGGGGATATTAACCTGCACAGCGCCATGGACAGGATGAAGGTGAAATATGGACCGAAAAGTGTGATCAGGGCAGTTACTCTGGACACAAGCAACAGAATCAGGATGAACCAGAACCTGTTTAAGGGATAACTGAGGGACCTGGGCATTGTGAAACTGAGGAAAAGGGGAATTGTGGAATCAGGAAGGATTCTCTGACTAACCATTGGGCCATAAATTAATATGAATTTTATATCTTTGATACTGGTTCATAATAAACCGTCATTGAAAAAAACAAAAGCTATATTATTTCTACTATTTTTTCTCCTTGCAGGGCATAGCCAGGTCCATTCACAGGGAATTAAAATTGCCAAACTAAAGTATAATGGTGGGGGCGATTGGTACGCAAATAAAACAGCACTCCCTAATCTGATCAACTATTGTAACAGCAAACTTAATATGGGTCTGGCGTTGGAGGAAGATATTGTGGAAGTTGGGAGTACTGATCTTTTTCTATATCCTTATATATATATGACTGGTCATGGCAATGTTGTTTTTTCAACACAGGAAGCTGAAAACCTGAGAAATTATCTAATTGGCGGGGGATTTCTCCATATTGATGATAATTATGGTCTGGACCAGTTCGTGCGGCTCGAAATGAAAAAGGTCTTCCCTGAACTGGAATTCATTGAACTACCCTACTCGCATCCGATCTACATGCAAATGTATAATTTTCCAAAAGGATTGCCTAAAATCCATGAACATGATGGCAAACCTTCACAGGGCTTTGCAATTATACATGAAGGAAAAGTAGTATGCTTCTACTCATATGAATGCGATCTTGGGAATGGTTGGGAAGACCAGAGCATATACAATGATCCGGAAGAATTGCGGTTGGAAGCCCTGAAAATGGGAGCGAATATATTGACTTTTGCTTTTACCCAATATTGATCAATTCTAATATCTAGTATTCTCAAAATGTAATATTGAGGCCCTCTTCTTTTCGATTTCCTCCGCATTATTGACCTTCTGAATGGTTAATACATTTTGAAGATACATAGCCCCAACCAGAACGTCGAGGTCGCCATCCATATCAAAATCTCCCGTTGTAATCGTATTCCACTGGTTATCGCTGGAAGCACTAAAAGAGTAGGGCTTATAATTATAAAGCCCAAGACATTCAAAATACATAATGCCCCTTTCCGGATTCTTATTCATGTCGGCAAAATTGGCAGCGACCATCATATCCAGATCTCCATCACCGTCATAGTCATTTACATCTGCTTTAGCTGCGCCATATATGGAGAAAAAATATTTCTGGGAGAAATTATCATTCCCATCATTTTCAAGGATCCGGATTCCATGATATGGTTTCAAGATCATGGAATAATCAAAATTATCTCCACATACATATAGGATATCGATATGGCCATCATTATTGAAATCCTGAAGATCTATAAACATAGAACCATATACGGCTGGATATCTTTCCACAATTTTCATGTTGTCGGCATTGAAATTTCCCCTACCATCATTATAATAAATTACAATCCGCTCATCACCCTGAGCAAACAGAACGATTACATCATCATATCCATCTTTATTAAAGTCATAAGCCTCCATCGATATGGACCCAGGAATTTCTTCAATTACTTCTCGTGAGAATTCTTCAGATGATATGGCCCTGTAAAAAGTCAGACGGCCAATATCGTTTCCATATTCACAAACCAGGTAATCAGCTATTCCATCCCCTGAAAAGTCCTTATGTATACTTCTGACAGGTCTGAATAAAGAATCTAAAATCACATCTATGGATTCCAGGTCAAAATGCATAGACTCTTCATGTCTCAAAATCGTTCCTTTATTCTGATTATTTGGGTGTAATATTCCTGGAAGTGTAACATCAAATCCGTTTTCCAGTATAGTCATATCAGTTGGAGGGCTATCCAGTATTAGTTTTTGCTCGATATTACCAGTTACATCTAATTTGTATAAAGTATTTGTCATCCCATCCGCCGCAAAAACTTTCTCTGATATAGAATCATACATTAGCATTGTAATAATGGAACTCCCCGATAAACTGTCGGCAAAATTCGAAACCTTGAATATCTGTGGGTCAACCTCAGGTTCAACAGGTAAAATAGCTTTAGGCATTTCCTTTGGACTTCTTTCGATAAAGTAGGCAACAATCTTCTCCCATTCCAATTGCTCCATTACTGGTTGATCCAATTGCCAGATCGGACTAATTTTCGGATAATGTAAAATAGAATGATGATCCATTCCCAGCCTGCGACCCATTCGAGGCAAAACATTTAATTGCCAGGTATCTTTATCTAAAAGCGTGGGGGGAGTAAAAACATGACACGAAGTACAGTGAATCTGGGCTAACTCGCCTCCCTCGTGAAGGGTATCATCATCTATCCTGCTTCGCTTTGAATTGCAACTGAATAATATAATCGAAATAAAAACTACCAGATATAGTCTTCTGTATATAAAAAAAATTGGCTTCAATATCATATCTCAATAAATTCGAACCACAAATATAGTATTGCGACCTTAATCAGGTTATATATACACTCATATATTTCATTGAAATGTAAAATTTTACATTTTTTGATAAATTAACTAATCTTTTAGTTGCAAAACTAAAACCTTAGTTGTATGTTTATCGTAGAATTTAAATATGATGGACATTAAAGAACTTACAAAAGCAGAAGAACAGGTGATGCAGATCCTTTGGGAGATAAAAAAAGGATTTGTGAAGGAGGTGATTGAAAAAATGCCAGAACCGAAACCTGCCTACAATACGGTCTCCACCATTATACGGATTCTTGAAAAAAAAGGATTTGTTGGATACAACTCTTTTGGAAAAACCCATGAATATTTCCCATTAATAGCAAAAGATGAATACCGTAGCTTCTTCCTCAGAAATTTCATGGGCAACTATTTTGGCGGATCCATCAAGAATCTGGTTTCATTTTTTGCCCGTGAAAATGACATGGATATAAATGATATGGAAGAGATTATGAAATATGTTGAGGAGGATCTAAAATCGGATAAAGAATGAATGAAATATTAAAATATCTGATAGAAACAAGTATTATCATCAGTGTATTTTATCTGATATATATTACAGTATATCTGGGAGATAAAAATTCAATGTTTAACCGCATTTACCTGATATCAAGTTCATTCCTGGCAGTAATTCTTCCCATTTTAAGGTTCCCAATATTAGGTGGAGAGAAAATTGAGTATTCAAACACCATACATCATGCGATTCAGCTGCCTGAAATTATTATAAGTGATGGGAATGCCAGTATAGCCTCACAATCGCTGTTTAATCTTACTTATGCCATTTCGATAATATATATTACGGGCTTGCTGTTTTTCTTTAGCCGGTTTCTATATGAATTGTATTTCACTTTTAAACACATCAGGGTCAACTCCGACAAATCTCAGAGGGCTGAAAAATATACAATTATAAGGACGAAAGGAGAATTGCCAACAAGTAGTTTCTACAAATACTTATTCTGGGATGACACTCAGAATTTAAATGAGAAAGAATCCAACTTCATTATTAAACATGAAGAAGGCCATATACGTCAAAAGCATACATTTGACTTAATTTATCTGGAAATTTTGCGCATTATTTTCTGGTTTAATCCAATTTTCCATGGTTACAAAAAGGCCATGCTGAGTGTTCATGAATTTCTTGCCGATGAATTTGCTTTAGCAAATACCAATCAGCATGGTTTCATTGCGCTACTAGGCCAACAGGTTCTGCAAAAACATAACCTGACCTTAAGTAACCATTTCAGTAAATCTCAAACAGTAAAAAGAATCAAGATGATCAAATCAGAAAAAAAGAAACCTGCTTTCCTTAGATGGACAGTAATGGTTACTGTTGTTATTGCCATGTTTTACTTCTTTTCATGTGAACAGGGCTATACTTTGAACGAAATGGTCCAGGCTGACAAGGACCTTCCTGTCCTTGGAAATGGCTGGTCCTACGAATCTTTAGAGTCCTTGTCACCAGGGATTTCTGAAAAGTTAAATAAACTCAAGGAAGAATATCCTTCTACTGAGTTTTATGTAGCTAAAGGTGCACAAGGAAATGTTGCCGATTTCAATTTTAATGATATTTTGGAAAAGTACTCCTTTCAATCATTCTATCTTACTAGTGAAACAAACCATGTTTACGTGGTTTTAGGCAAGATAGATAAGGAACAATTAGAATTATCTACTTCAGAAGATATTATTGACTTTGAGGGAGAGGAAATTTTTAAGGTCGTTGAGGAACAACCCGTTCCAATTGGAGGCTTGCCAGGATATTATAAGTATATATCGGAGAATCTGAAGTACCCTGAAGAAGCCCGAAATCAAGGAATTCAAGGAAAGGTATTTATCGAATTCATTGTCACCAAAGAAGGCAGAGTGGCCAATGTAAAATGTCTTAGGGGTATTGGCCAATTATGCGATGACGAAGCTGTCAGAGTGATAAAAAACAGCCCTCTATGGATTCCAGGAATTGAAAAAGGACAAAAAGTGAATGTCAGGATGGTCCTGCCCATCACCTTCAAGCTGGGTGGCTCAGGTGAGAAAAAAGAGTAGTATTTTTAAGTATAACATATACAATTTAAATTATAGAAATTATCCCAAATCCTGGAGGGATAATTTCTTTTGTAGATTGAAAACTTCGATAGCAATTCTAATTCACCATTTTATCTCTCATACACTACTCAGTAATTTTATATCCCGGCATTAATCTTTCAAATATTTGCACATCCAATACTGCAGCCACAAATACCCCATTAGCAAACATAAGAATATCCACTACATCAAAATTACACCCAGTATGTAAACGCCTAAGTCATGCATCATCTCCGTAGAGGTCGTTAGCCCGTAAATGATAAGTACTTTAACATACCATTTCCTAAAAACCGGATCTGAATAATATTCACGCAGAGTAAAAAATAAAAAGCAATTGGGACAAGAATATCAGATGCATAACTGTAATATAAAATAATGAAATCCCTGTTTAGATAACTGCCTAAATGGAAGATATGGACCAAGGCAATTACCAGACAAATGCTAAAACCTAATATTCGATTCATTTAAGAGATCCTGATCTAATTAATGTGCATTTTTAAACAGTCTATCTATTTAGATCCAAAATCTAGGATTATACTGTTTTAATCAAAATTTCCATCATGTCTTCCCTTAACAGTTTAACTGGATTGTTCTTGTTCGAGGTTATCTTAACGATACCCTCCATATCATCCGGTTTTAATCCGAAAGCTCTCAGTTTTGGCAACCTGAATTTCAAGCTCAAGTCATATATTTTATTGATAAGAAATTCGGCGTAAAACATTCTGTCCCTATCTGACGATCCATGGAAAATCTTACCAATTCTCGCATATTTCTGAATCGCTGGATCATCCGGATTCTCTTTTAAAAGCTTATTCAATGTAATCTCATTCGATACACCCATTAATGAAGCGCATACCAATCCATGGGGTATATCAATCTTCCCTCCTATTGAGGAAGCAAAGCCATGAACCACACCTAATCCGGCATTAGCAAGGGTAATTCCTGAACAAAATGCGGCATATGCCATTCCAGATCTGGCCTCAAGGTCGGAACCATCATCCACCGCTCGCTCCAGGCACTTCTGAACCATTTCCAGTCCCGATACAGCAATTGCATCAGTTAAAGGATTCGAAGAAGTTGACAAGTAACTTTCCAAAAGTTGTGTAAAGGCATCCATCCCACTCCAGGCTGTAATGTTTTCAGGACAATGAATGGTTAATTCGGGATCAATCAGTGCCAGATCCGGAATAAAATTATCATGGCGTAAAGATTTTTTAAAACCATAATTGCCAACACGACTGATAACCGCATTTTTCGTAGCTTCACTCCCTGTTCCGGATGTGGTTGGAAGAGCGATAAAAGGAATTTTTACACCTGGGTGAATGCTCCCATCACCAACACCTTCAAGGTATTTAATAACACTTTCTTTTAATGGAAGCATAGCTGAAATAGCCTTACCGGCATCAAGTGTACTTCCTCCACCTATTGCAACTATAACATCAGGATTAAAATTACCAAATGTTTTTACAGCTTCATCAATGATTTCTGGCGCAGGTTCTTTGCCAATCCTTACAGTTTCACAGATTATCTGATTCCTCTCAAAAGACTTAGATAGAATATCCCAATTATTGGATTCCAGAAATGATGATCCCCCGGAAACAAGCAATACTTTCTGTCCAAAATCAAGGATTTTCTCTGTCAACAATTGGCGCTTACCAATTCCAAATTCAATAATACGAGGCAATAAGACTCTGAAATTCATTACCAGAGCTCTTTATTTATAGGAGCAAGTATTTGGTGCTTAACACCTTTACGCGGTTGAGCCATCCAATCGGCAACTTTTTCCCGCCAGGTTAGATACTGCGGGGTTTTTTTATGTTCAGAAGAAGCTTCTTCAGACACATAAGCCTCATATAAAACAAACTTAGAAGGATCCGCGTCATCCTGCAAAACATCAAAGCGGAGATTTCCCGGCTCCTTTATCGATTCCTTATGATTTTCGATGGAGGCAATTTTAAAGTCCTCAATGTGCTGTTCCTTAACCCAGACATGTACGAAAGTAACTATCATGATTATAAATTAAGAAATTATATGGTTTAAAATGGATCAAATTCAAGCTTTACAATATATATTTAATATTAAATAAAAATTTAAAAAAAACTAATAGTAACAGGATTAGATTAATATATACAGGTACATTAGTTCACAATCCGCCAGGATTAATAATTTAGAAGTACAAAATTTTTTAAGTCTAGCAAAAAAAACATCAATTCTAGAAATTATCTTTTAATAAAATGTGTTTTAGAAGTAGTAGGATCCAAAACCTTTGATGCCATGAAAAATAAAATGACTTTCGCAATTCTAATTCTATTTTTGCTTCAATATTTTGTGAGGCTCAATTAAAGAATAAATTTAAACGTAAAACTGAAGATGCTGTTGAGGAAGGGGTTAATAATCTTTTTGGTAATAAGAAAAAAAGAAAAGGAGAATTCTGAAGCAGATACGAAGGAGGAAACAGGATCTAATACGGATGAAAATTCTCAGAAAACTGCCACAACAACGGAAGAAGAAAAAGCTGTATTAAAGTGGGCCAAGTATGATTTTGTCCCAGGTGACCAGATCATTTTTGAAGATGATTTGTTGTTTGAAGAAAACGGTGAATTTCCTTCCAGGTGGGATTTAGTAGCCGGGAACGCAGAAGTAGCTGAATTTGGTGGAGATATGGTAATCATGATGAGGGATGGTCATCCAGCTATTATCCCCTATTTTAAGGACCCACAAAGTGACTATCTCCCTGATGTGTTCACCATTGAATTTGATCTGTATGATCCTGGCAGTGGAACATTTGAAACTCATCTGTATGATAGGAAAAACCAGAAATCAGGAAGTCCTACCGGATATACGAGTATAGATATATATCAAAATGAGATGCGGATGGCCTCTTTTAAAAGTAAACTACCTGATGAAAACATTGAAAAAGCCCGATGGATGCATATAGCCATTGCCTATACTAATGGAAAATTAAAAGCATATATGGATGAAACCCGGCTATTAAACATTCCCAGAATTGATTTTGATCCAAAAGGCCTAACCTTATATACATATCATGCAAGAAATGACAATCTATATTATATCAAAAACATTCGCATAGCAGAAGGGGGCGTGAAATACTATGACCGCATCATGGAAGATGGCAAGATCATTGCAAATGGCATCCGGTTTGATGTAAACAAGTCAACCTTGAAACCTGAATCAATGGGTATTATAAACGAGATCTATTCATTATTGGAAAAATATCCGGATCTGAAATTCAGTGTGGAAGGACATACCGACAGCGACGGAGATGATGCATTTAACCAGACTTTATCAGAAGAAAGGGCCAAAACAGTAATGGATAAATTAATATCAATGGGTATTAATCAAGATAGATTAAGCTATAAAGGGCTCGGTGAAACCGCACCAATAACCTCAAATGATACAGCTGAGGGAAAAGCGGAAAACAGACGCGTTGAATTTGTCAGAATGGAAAATTTATAAACCTTTAAGGTTCGATTAAGTTAGATTCGGAAAAGCTCAGATTCGGGAAGGTTAAAATTCATTGAGGTATAAATTCCAGGAGACGTAACTGCTTGAGGGCTAAAATTCTGAAAGGCTTAGATCCAGGTAGCCAAATGTTTAGGCGATCTTAAATACAGGTGGTTTTCCGGATAGCTATTTGTTCAGGAACTTGTTTATAAAACTTTTTAGTTCAACCTTGGATGCTGCCATTAGTACTATATCCTCTGTTTCAATCAACATTAGAACCTGGATGCATGAGTTGCAGGATGTTTGAGATTCAGGTAAAATTGGTTATGAAATTCTCGGATTTATAAAGCCTTAGGTTCGGATAAACTTTGAAAAGCCAGATCGATCTGCTCAGATTTGTTCGTAAAGAACTGAACCAAGCCCTTCATTTTTTCGATGATCCGATCATTACACAGGTTGCCTATACTTCCCTCGTGAGTATGATTAAGATCAAAATCAGGCTGAAATGATCCATCTTCGATCATTTCTCCCACTTTTCTATAAGCATCGCGAAATGACATCCCTTCTAAAACCAATTGATTCACTTTTTCAACACTGAACAGGTATTTATATTTATCCTGTTGAACAATTGAATCATTCACTTTAATTTGTGACATCATAAACTCTGACATATACAGGCAGTTCTTAAGAGTTCCAATAGAATTTATCAAACTTTCCTTAAGCAATTGCATATCTCTGTGATAACCAACAGGAAGATTCGCGGTCAACAGGCTGATCTCATTAGAAACAGCTTTTATCTGGTTGCATTTCCCCCTAATCAGTTCGAACACATCCGGATTCTTTTTATGAGGCATGATGCTTGAACCTGTGGTATATTCATCTGGAAAGCTCATAAATCCAAAATCCTGGCCCATATAAAGACATATATCAGCGGCTAGTTTCCCAATTGTATCGGCAATCAGGCCCATTGCATTTGCAAAGATTTTTTCGGCCTTTCCCCGACCCATTTGTGCATAAACTACATTATAATTCATAGAATCGAATCCCAGCAAGTCAGTTGTCAGCTGCCGTTTCAGAGGGAAGGAACTCCCATAACCAGCTGCAGAACCTAAAGGATTCTGATTGATTATTTCAAATGCCGCTTTTAAGTTGAGCAGATCATCAGATAGACTTTCGGCATATGCCCCAAACCACAACCCGAACGAAGATGGCATAGCAACCTGAAAATGAGTATACCCTGGCATGAGAATATCCTGATACGCTTCACTGAGGTTTATCAGTCTATTAAATAAATTCTGTGCTAAGGCTACAATCTCCTGAATTTCATTCCTCATAAAAAGCTTTAAATCCAGCAATACCTGATCATTACGACTACGGCCGCTATGGATCTTTTTACCTATATCGCCAAGTTTCTCAGTTAGAATGATTTCGATCTGTGAATGGATATCTTCTACACCATCTTGAATTGAAAACCTATCATTCTTTATATCTTCAGAAATGTCGATCAATCCAGAGCGCAGCACATTATGCTCTTCCTCCGTAAGTAAATTAATGTCTTTCAACATAGCAATATGAGCCAGTGAGCCAAGGACATCATACTTGGCCAGCTCCATATCCAATTCATTGTCTTTACCTATAGTAAAATCTTCTATGATCTTGTTAACATCATAGTTTTTTTGCCAGATCTTCATTTATTGGTTTTTATTTTATTATACCCAAATGCTATTATAATCATGAGCATATGATTTTATCCAAAACCCGCTTATATATTTCAATTCCTTCCCGGATCTCATTCAAATATATATATTCATCCGCTGTATGTGAACGACGCGAATCACCAGGTCCCATTTTAATTGTTGGGAATTTCATTAAAGCCTGATCGGATAAGGTATCAGAACCAAAAGTATTAATTCCCAGGCTCTTAGCTGTTTTTACTAAAATGTGATCTCCCGATATGGTAGATGGCTGGAGCCGTGTAGACCGGGCAGTTACCTTGCTTTTCAGGCTGTCTTTAACTATTTGAAGGACTTCTTCATTGCTATATGAATCTGTATTGCGTACATCAACAACAAATTTGCATAAATCCGGGATGACATTGTGCTGACAGCCCGATTCAATCATCGTAGCAGTCATTTTAACGGGACCTAATATTTTTTGAAATCAGGGAAAACCTGTATTTTTTTATCCAAGCAATATCATCCAAAGCAATATAGATGGCATTTCCCCCGGAATCTCTCGCAGCATGTCCTGATTTCCCTTTAGCAATGCAATCCAAAACCATCAAGCCTTTCTCTGCTATAGCCATTTCCATACCCGTAGGTTCACCGATAATTCCAAAATCAACCTTTCCTAAATCTTCTAATACAGATTCAACACCATTCTTCCCAGAAATCTCCTCCTCAGAAGAAGCTAGAAGGATCAAATTATAATCAAGGTTCTTCAGATCATAGTATTTAAGAAAAATCCCGATCAGACACACGAGGGCCCCACCGGCATCGTTACTTCCGAGTCCGAATAGCTTATCACCCTCCATCACAGGGCCGAACGGATCGATGGTCCAATCAGGCCCGGGTCTAACAGTATCATGATGAGAATTAAGAAGAATGGTTTGCTTTGCAGGATTGAAATATTTGTTCCGAACCCATAGATTATTATCCTTTCTGTTCACTTTCAGGTCCCGGAACTTTAAAAATGATTCAAGCACATCAGCAGTGGCTTCTTCCTCTTTACTGAAAGAAGGATTTCTAATAAGGCTTTTAAGTAGTTCTACAATATGGTTAAAAGAGACTTCCAATTATCCCGATATTTGTGTGCCAAATTCTTCAACACCATCCGATAGCTTCTTAACATCGCCATAGTGACAGATATAAACGCGATTGACCCCGGAATCAATTGCATCAAAAGCATTGTCCACTTTTGGGAGCATCCCAGTGTGAATTACGCCTTCATTTTTGAGATCATTGTAATTTCCATGATGTATATGGCTTACAAGTGTGTTTTCATCTGCAAGATCCTTTAATACCCCTGGTTTTTCAAAACAATAATAAAGGTCAACACTGTATTCTTTAGTCAACCCAACTGCAAGACAAGAGGCAATAGTGTCGGCATTGGTATTAAACAGTTGCCCATTTTTATCATGCGTCATAGCCGTAAAAATTGGAACAAATCCAGATTTTAGTATCTCCTGAAGGTTTTTTACATTAACCTCCTCAACATCCCCCACAAACCCAAAGTCAACACCATTTTTAACAGGTCTTCTTGTTGCCAAAATCATATTACCATCAGCACCTGTCAGGCCAAGTGCATTGCATCCGTATTTTTGAAGGGTTGCTACAATCTTTTTATTGGCCAATCCAGGCAATATCATAGTGACCACTTCTAGAGTTCTTTCATCAGTAATTCGTCTTCCATTGGTCATTTTTACTTCAATACCCAGACGCCTGCAGGTATCAGTTATCCACTTGCCTCCACCATGGACTAATATTTTTTTACCAGGGATACCTGCAAAATCTTTTAGAAAGATCTTCAATTCATTGTTATCATCAATTACCTTTCCCCCTATTTTAATAATGGATAATCTTTCAATCATTATAATGATTTTAATATCTCCTGAATAACTGCCTGGGCGGCGCAGACACGGTTTCCCGCTTCTTCTACGACAATGGATTGTGGACCGTCAAGTATATCATCGGCAATTACAACGTTTCTTCGAACAGGAAGACAGTGCATAACTTTAGCATCTCTAGAGTTCCGGAGTTTTCGTGCCGAAATCATCCAGTCCTGGTCAGAAGTTAAGACTTTTCCATATTCCTCAAAAGATGACCAATTCTTAACATATACGAAATCGGCTCCTTCTAAAGCTTTATTCTGGTCATATTCAATCTGAACTCCATTCATAAATGATTCCGATAGCTCATAGCCTTCAGGATGAGTAACGATCAATTCATAGTCCATTTTTGATGCCCATTCCATGAAGGAATTTGGGACAGATTGTGGCAATGCCCTTGGGTGAGGTGCCCAGGACATAACAACTTTGGGTTTGTTGACCTTTTTGAATTCTTCAATAGTAACCATATCAGCCAGGGACTGCAATGGATGTCGTGTGGCAGACTCAAGGCTGATGACAGGTACACCAGAATATTTAATCAGGCTATTTAATATCACTTCGCTATAATCAGCTTCCCGGTCTTTTAAGCCAGGGAAGGATCTTAAGCCAATGATATCACAATATTCGCCCAATACACCTGCTGCTTCTATAATGTGCTCAGCTTTATCCCCGTCCATTACAACCCCTTCTTTTGTTTCCAGAGCCCACCCTTCACCACTGAAATTCATTACCATAACATCCATGCCAAGGTTAATCCCTGCTTTCTGGGTACTTAAGCGGGTCCTTAGGCTTGGGTTCATAAATATCAGTCCAAGGGTTTTCCCTTTTCCCTTTTTTGTTTGAAGAGGATCAAATATTTTACATGATCTTGCTGACTGAACCAATGCGTTCAGATCCTTAACATCGTTTACTGAAGTAAAATTTCTCATATCAGAATGCTATCCCCTTTAGTTTCAATCCTGTGGTCTCTTCAAGTCCACACATGAGATTCATATTCTGAACCGCCTGGCCTGAAGCCCCTTTTACAAGATTATCAATTGTACTGATAACCATTAAATTGTCCTTAAACTTATCGATAAATAACTGACAATAATTTGTATTTACAACCTGTTTTAGATCAATATTAGATTCACTTATACGCACAAACGGATGTCCTTTATAAAAATCTGAATATTCTTGCTTTACCTTTTCAACATCTGCTTTAATACTTAAATATATAGTAGCTATAATCCCCCTGGTGAAATTTCCTCTATAGGGAATAAAGAACAGATTATTTTTGATATTGGGATCAGCCTTACTCAGGCTTTGTCGTATTTCTTTCAGATGCTGATGTTCAAATGCCTTATATACAGACATATTGTTATTTCTCCAGCTGAAATGAGATGTTGGGCTAAGCTTTTGTCCGGCCCCTGTTGATCCTGTTACTGCACTAATGTGGATATCAGCATTTATTAATTCATTTTTTGCCAGTGGTATCAATCCCAGTTGCAAACAAGTTGCAAAACATCCCGGATTGGCTATATTTTTTGCATTGATTATTTCAGATCTGTTTAATTCCGGTAAACCATAAACGAAATGCCCATATTCTTTCTGGATCTCAGGATAGCTATCGTTCAGTCTGAAATCCTGGCTCAAATCGATGATCCTATTCGATTTAGGTATTTCTCCTGACTGCAGGATTTTAAAGGATTCGCCATGGCCTTTACAAAGGAAAACAACATCGACTTCTTCTTTTATATCTGACACAAAACTCAGATCCCGGACATGAAACAGGTCTGAGTGAACAGATCCAACGGGATTTCCAGCATTGCTATCGCTTTGGATATAGCGTATCTCAACATCCGGATGATTGATCAATATCCTCAATAACTCACCGGCAGTATATCCGGCAGCTCCAATAATACCAACCTGAATTTTACTCATCGATATTGTTTACTTTATTATAGATCATTGTCTGGTTGGCCATTATTTTTGTAAATCCTTTTACATCATCACCAGACCAGGCCGTGTTCATCTCGCCGTAAGCTCCAAATTCTGATGACATTAGATCATGTTCAGATTCCATACCCAATATAAAGAAACGATATGGCGCCAATCGAACATAAACAGTCCCGGACACATATTCCTGTGTGTCCTGGAGGAATCTTTCAATGTTACGTGCCAGTGGATCAAGGAATTGCCCTTCATGGATCATCATTCCATACCAGTTAGCCATTTGATCTTTCCAGTATATCTGTCCTTTTGTAAGATTATGTTTTTCGAGATGTTGATGTGCCTTTATGACAAGCAGTGGCAAACCAGCTTCAAACCCAACTCGTCCTTTAATTCCAATAACTGTATCGCCCACGTGTATGTCACGCCCCATTGCCCATGGTTCTATAAATTTTGACAACTTTACCAAAGCCTTTAGTGGATCGTCATAAATTTTGTCATTGAAACCAATAAGTTCACCCTTTTTGAAATTAAGGTTTATATCTTCAATCGACTCGGTCTGCAATTGAGTGGGAAAAGCTGAACCAGGTAAAAACTTGTTAGAAGTAAGGGTTTCCTCTCCACCTACAGAAGTACCCCATAAGCCTTTATTAATTGAATATTTAGCTTTTTGCCAATCTAATTTGACATCATGTTTCTTTAAATAGTCTATTTCTTCCTGGCGGGAAAGTCTAAGATCCCGAATTGGCGTTATAATAGGGATCTCCGGAATAAGGATTCTGAAAATCAGATCGAATCGCACCTGGTCATTCCCAGCACCTGTGGATCCATGTGCTACATAATCGGCCTGCAGCTCTTTGGCCTTGGCTGCAATCATTTTCGCCTGAAAAATCCTTTCAGAACTGACTGAAAGAGGATAAGTGCTGTATTTAAGCACATTCCCAAATATCAAATATTTAATACCTTCATCATAATAAAGCTGGGTGGCATCAATTACTTCATGTTGTTTAGCACCCATTAAAAGAGATTTCTCTCCTATTGATTTTAATTCATCCTGATCAAACCCGCCTGTATCAACCAATACGGTATAAACATCCAGGCCTCTATCCTGCGAAAGGTATTTGACACAATATGAGGTATCTAATCCTCCACTATAAGCAAGAACTACTTTTTGATTTTTCATTTTATTATAGATTAAAAAATTCTATGAATTATCTTTTGATTTTTGAATTCCTTTTAAAAGTACATGTTTTTTGAATCTGATCCACCTATCATAAATCCTTAATCCTTTTAGATTGAATTTTTTTCCATTATTGGGGGATCTATCGGGATCAAACAACATTCCTGTACATAAGCAGTGAACTCTATTCATCCGATTCAGAATATCATAATTGACGCAACTGGAGCAACCATACCAAAACTGATCATCCTGAGTGAGTTCAGAAAAAGTAACCGGTCGATATCCAAGTTCTGAGTTTATATGCATTACAGCAAGATTTGTGGTCAAGCCAAATAATTTTGCCTTTGGATAGAGTTCCCTGGAAAGCTCAAAAGCTTTCTTCTTGATTGTTTTTGCAAGCCCCATCTTCCTGAAATCCGGATGTACAATGAGTCCCGAATTTGCTACATAATTGGATTTGCTCCATTTTTCTATATAGCAGAAACCTGCAAACTTGTTGTCATTTGTTAAACAAATAATTGCATGTCCATTTTCAATTTTCTTACGGATATACTCTTCCGGCCTTTTAGCTATTCCAGTCCCTCTTTCTTTTGCTGAGGTTTCGATATGCTCACAGATTGTACTGGTATATTTCAGAAAGTTGTTATTTGATATATATATCTTAAAATCGGGCATAAATCAAATGCTTTATATTTTAATTTAAATTTTGGGGATATTGAATATGTGGATTACCATTACGTAAATGGCAGTAAAAATCAACCGGCCCTAAGGCCTGAGAAAAGCATTTAAACGGCGTGTAATATGAATCTTGATATAATTCAATTTTTGAACAATTTATGCAAAGAGAATCAAAAAAAAACAATTAATAAAGATTTAAAGACAATATTTACTAAAAATATTTGTGATCCAATATTTCTTTTAAAATGATGGCATCTTTAACACTGTCTTTATTATGTAACATTTCCCTAAACCTTTTAGCTACGTGGATATTACGGCCTTCCTCTATCTTATATTCATTAAATCTTTTCTTCTCAGCTATTTCCAGATTAACCTGTTCATCAAGAGTTTTGAGATCCTTATTCATACTGTAAACCTCTTCATAACTCTTATATCCAACCTCCTCTTCTGTCGCATATTCTTCAGCACTTTCTTCTTCCTGATAATATTTTTCCTCATCATAGGATTGCTCATGCTCTTCAGGTCCCTCCTCATACTCATACTCCGGCTCTTTCTTTTGTCCGGTAAACTCTCTTAAAAGGTCTTCAAAAGTTACTTGTTTTTCTGTTCTATGGTCCTGTTCATGCCCTTCTCTTGAATTAGCATCCTGTTGTTTTCGGGGTGGCGTAACTGGCTTTTTTTTACGAAATGCACGACTTAAAAAATAAATTACTCCTAATGCAATATAAATGTATAATTCAAGATCATCCATGGTAACACAAATCTAATAAATAATTTTATATTTGCCTTCTATAATTTATTTATGATCAAACTTGCCGGATGGAGCTGACCAAACTCGAAGTAAAGGGATTTAAAAGTTTTGGTGACAAAGTTGTTATTAACTTCAACAAGGGTATAACTGGCATTGTTGGGCCCAATGGATGCGGCAAATCCAATATTGTCGACGCTATCCGCTGGGTTCTAGGAGAACAGAAGATCAAGACTCTTCGTTCTGAAAAGATGGAAAACATCATCTTTAATGGCACAAAGAGCAGAAAGGCCCTTCAATTAGCCGAGGCTTCAATTACCTTCGAAAACACAAAGAATATCCTTCCAACAGAATATTCATCAGTAACAATAACAAGAAGGTATTACAGATCTGGTGATAGCGAATATTTATTAAACGGAGTACCCTGCAGGTTAAAGGACATCACCAACCTATTTCTAGACACCGGGATTGCATCTCATAGTTATGCTATAATCGAATTAGCCATGGTTGATGAGATCCTTAATGACAAGGACAACAGCAGACGGCATCTTTTCGAAGAGGCGGCCGGGATTTCGAAATTCAGGGTTCGTAAAAAAGAAACATTGCGTAAGCTTGAAGCTACTGATCTTGACCTCGAAAGAGTTGAGGATCTTATCTATGAGATTCAAAAGAATATGCGGTCTTTAGAAAGGCAGGCCAAGCAAACGCAGCGTTATTTCAAGATTAAGGAAGAGTATAAAGATATAAGCATATTACTTGCAAAGAAGACAGTAGCCCTCCAAAAGGAACAGCTTGAGAATATAAACACACAGACAGCGAAAGAAAACGACAAAAAGCTGGACCTGTCGAAGAAGGTTAATGAAAAAGAGGCAGAGATTGAAAATGCCAAAAAAGAACTTCTGGATAAAGAAAAGGTTTTATCGCAAAAGCAGAAGGCTTTAAATGAATATGTAGGGAGGATCAGGCAGTTTGAAAGCGATAAAAAGATAAAGAATGAAAAGTTAAGATTTCTGAATGATAAGAGTGAAAATCTAAAAGACCAGATTGAGCAGGATAAAAAAAGTAATGAAAGAGCTGCATTCAGCATTCAAAGTTTAAAACAAGAGAAAAAATCTGCTGAAATCTCTCTTCAGGAAATCGAGAAAAAACTTAAGGGCCTTCAGGACGAACATCTGGAAGAAAAAAACAGAACGCAAGTTCTTCGGGATGAAGTGGACTCAATGAATGAGGTATACAAAGTAAAGCACGAAGAAGTCTTCCAGTTCAATAAGGAATATGAAATAAAGGAAATACAACTGAACACCCTGAAACAGGAGTTAGAAAAGACAACAAGCGATACGACTGAACAATCGGAAAGTCTGGTTGAATTTGACAAAAAGATCAAAGAGATCCGATCTGAGCTGGATACAAAATCGAAGTATCTGAATTCTCTAAAGAAGGGAGAAAATCAAATTGTTGAAAGAATTGAATCCTCTGATAAACTGATTGAGAAAATAAAAGATGAATTGTCTGCCACAAACCGCATTCTTGATTCAAAGCAAAATGAGTACAACCTAACAAAATCTCTGGTTGATAATTTGGAGGGTTTCCCTGAAGCCATCCGGTTTTTAAAATTACAGAAAAATTGGGGGAAGAAAGCCCCGCTTTTAAGCGATATTCTAACGACAGAAGAAAAATACAGAGCTACAATCGAGAATTATTTGGAACCATATATGAATTATTATGTGGTTGATTCTGAGGCTGATGCATTTAAAGCAGTAAACTTATTAAGTGAAGCATCTAAAGGAAGGGCCCATTTTTTTATACTTGATAGCTTTGAAAAATTCACGCCGTCTCAAATCAAAATTTATGATAATGCTACACCTGCCACTGAAATTGTTGAGTTTGATCTCAAGTATCAGAAACTGGTAAGTTATATATTAAATAATGTTTATTTGATTTCTCAAACCTCTGGTGATTTCCCAGAAGATGAAGAAGCCATATTTATAACGGCTAATGGAAAGTTTACAAAAAGGAGGTTTAGTATTTCAGGGGGTTCGGTAGGTTTGTTTGAAGGAAAAAGAATTGGAAGGGCTAAAAACCTTGAAAAACTGGACCGGGACATCAAAAGATTGAACAAGAAACATCAGGATATCAAAAATAAGCTGAATGAGGAATTAAAAGCTCTTGTTAAACTTAAAGAATCCACTAAAAAGGATAAAATTGAAATACTTCAGACAGAAATTAACCATCTTAATGAAAGTCTGATATCACTCAAAACCAGGGAAGAACAATATTCACAACTTCTTTCAAACCAATCCACTAAAAAAGAAAACATACTGGAAAGGATTGAAGACCTGAATATGGATCTTGCAAAACTCTCACCTATTACCGAAAAAGGGAAAGTTGATCTTGAAATATTAGGTGAAAAGATAATCAGCCTGCAAAGTGAACTTAAAAACCAGCAGGAAATGCTCTCCTTGAAATCGACCGGTTACAATGAGGAGAATATTATATTTCACCAGCAAAAAAATAAGATCAACAGCATTGATCAGGAAATTAATTTCAAAACAATTGCATTTGAAAACTCCAAAGAAAGAATAAGTAAAAACCAGGAATCATTAGAAATAAATGAAAAAGAAATAAAAGACCTTCTTGCCTCCGACGAAAACAGCGAGGATGTTCTTCTGGGTATGTATGAAGAAAAAGAAAGTCTGGAAAAAGTTCTGAATGAATCTGAGAAAGAATATTATTCGGCACGAGGACAAATCGATGAAATTGAAAACCAGGTTCGTGATTTACAGCACAACAAGGAAAATATAGATACGATTATTATTGAGTTAAAAGACAAGCTCAATGATATAAAACTTCAGTTAAATAGTATAAAAGAAAGATTATCAGTTGAGTTCCAGGTAAGCCTTGACGACATACTGAAAGAGCCTGAAATCGAGGAAGAAGGTATTCCTGAAAATGAAGAATCCTTAAGAGAAAAGGTTGATGCTATAAAAAATAAACTGGAAAGAATCGGCCCCATTAACCCCATGGCTATGGAAGCCTACGAGGAAGTTAAAAAACGTAATGATTTTATAACTGAACAAAGAGAAGATTTAATACAAGCCAAGGAATCATTAAAGGCCACAATCGATGAAATCGACCTTGCTGCCAGGGCCAATTTTATGGAAGCTTTCAGAATAATTAAAGATAATTTCATTAACGTATTCAGAACCTTGTTTGGGGAGGAAGATGATTGCGACCTTATTCTAACCAATATTGAAGATCCATTAAGCTCAAGTATTGATATTATAGCAAAACCAAAAGGGAAGAAACCTTTAACTATCAATCAACTTTCGGGTGGGGAAAAAACACTTACTGCTACTTCTCTTCTATTTGCTATATATCTAATGAAGCCAGCACCCTTCTGTATTTTTGACGAGGTTGACGCACCACTTGATGATGCCAATCTTGATAAATTCAACCTGATAATCAGAAAGTTCTCTAAAGACTCACAGTTTATTATTGTAACGCATAATAAGCGGACAATGGTCTCCACAGATGTTATTTACGGAATAACTATGGTGGAGCAAGGGATATCAAAAGTAGTCCCTGTTGACTTAAGAGAATTGGAAGTATAGTTTTAAAGGACAATTATATTAACATCTTCCAAATTCCTGTTTTCATGTATAATTTTGAACATAATTTTTAACAGATTTAAGAATGCTAAATAAAATAAATCCAACTGAAACAAAAGCGTGGGCAAAGCTCAAAAACCACTTTAAAGATATTCATGATAAACATATGGTAGATATGTTTAGGAAAGATCCGGAAAGAGCAGATAAATTTTCACTAATATTTAATGATATTTTAATTGATTATTCTAAAAACCGAATAAACTCAGAGACTAAAATGCTGCTAATTGAATTGGCAGAGGAAGTTGATTTAAAAGATGCGATCAATTCAATGTTTACCGGTGAAAAGATTAATTTGACTGAAAGGCGCGCGGTATTACATGTTGCACTGAGGAACAGGTTGAATGCCCCTATTTATGTAGACAAGCAGGACGTCATGCCAGATATCAATAAGGTGCTGGACAAAATGAAGTCCTTTTCCGAAGAGGTTATTTCCGGCAATTGGAAAGGTTATACCGGTAAAAAGATTACAGATATAGTAAATATTGGTATTGGTGGCTCAGCTCTTGGACCTCTGATGGTAACAAAGGCTCTTCGTCCCTTTAAGATCCCACATATAAATGTTCATTTTGTTTCAAATGTTGATGGTTCACAAATAGCTGAAACCTTAAAAAAGGTAAATCCAGAGCAAACATTGTTCCTGATCTCTTCGAAAACATTTACAACGCAAGAGACGATGACCAATGCCCATACTGCAAGGGATTGGTTCCTTAATTCAGCACTGGATGAAGAATTTATTAAAAAACATTTTGTAGCCATTTCCACCAATAAAGAAGCTGTTAAGAAATTCGGTATTGATCCAAAAAACATGTTCGAATTCTGGAATTGGGTTGGTGGAAGATATTCACTCTGGTCAGCAATTGGATTATCCATAATCCTCAGTATAGGATTTGATAATTTTCTGGAGTTACACAAAGGCGCTCATGAGATGGACCTGCATTTCCTTAATACTGAATTTGAAAATAACCTACCTGTAATTTTGGCATTACTGGGTATCTGGTACAACAATTTTTTTGATGCTGAAACATATGCTATTCTTCCATATAGTCAGGATCTGCAATATCTTCCTACATATCTACAACAAGGAGATATGGAGAGCAATGGCAAGAGTGTTGACAGGAATGAAAACATGGTGAACTACCAGACAGGCCCTATAATATGGGGAGAACCCGGAACGGATGGCCAACATGCTTTTTATCAACTGATTCACCAAGGCACAAAATTGGTTCCATGTGATTTTTTAATCCCTGCTAAAAGTTTTGACGAGGTAGGTGATCATCATATGAAATTGATTTCTAATTTCTTTGCTCAAACAGAAGCATTAATGAAAGGTAAAACGGAAAAAGAAGTTATAGAAGAGTTTGAAAGAGGAGGAAAAAAAATAGAAGACATCATTCATTTGGTTCCTTATAAAGTTTTTAATGGAAACCGGCCTACGAATTCAATTCTCTTTAAGGAACTTACGCCAAGGACATTGGGAGGTATAATAGCAATGTATGAGCATAAGATCTTTGTTCAGGGCGTGATTTGGAATATTTTCAGCTTTGACCAATGGGGAGTTGAACTAGGGAAACAGCTTGCCCAGAAAATATTGCCGGAGCTGGATGGTGATAAGGAAATTGAAACACACGATGGCTCAACCAATAACCTGATTAATTATTATAAGAAAATAAGGTAATTAAAATTAGATTACTGAATGGAAGAATAAAGGTTTCGTTCCTTAATTTTTGTATTGTTGGCTTGTAACAATTCGTCAGTATTCAATAATTCAAGTTGTAGAATATTCTCGGAATTATCAAGGATCTTGAATTTCTGAGACATGACAGGTGATCTTAGAACCAAAGTGGGAATATCACGATTTACAGACCATAAACCAGTCTCTACAGAATTATCTTTGTTAATCCTGGTAAAAAATCCATCGTTACGAAGAATTATTTTATATAATTCTTTACGAGTTTCAATCGAAGCGAATTGATTGGCTGTCATCTCCTCAACTTGCATAACCTTTTCAGCAAAACTTTGATTATTTGGATTCAAGACTCCAGTATTCATATTGAAGTATGCAGTCCAGGCTACGATTTGGAATACGAAGAATAAGGTCAAACGAAATTTCATAACAGGTTGATCACTAATGTACTTTGAATAATAACTTTTTCAATTTTTCAACTATGAATCTCTAGACTTTAGATTTACTCAATCAATTGTTAATAATTGAATGTAAAACACAATACCAATAACCATTCCCTGAATCAAGCGCTCTGTAGGTACTAATATTACATGCTAGTTAGAACTTCAATTAATCACAAATATTATAAATAAATAATAATAATTCTAGATATTTTACAATTTTCTTTCAATTCACAAAAAATAAACGAATGAATCTTGAATTTTATTGTTTAAAATGCAAATTACATGCCAAATCTTTATTCCAGTATAGATATTGATTTATCATTCAATGGAACTCTTGAATAAAGTAAATTTTACTTTTCAAAAATAATTTGAGGTTTTAGAAATGAAAATTATCATTTAATCAAATAAGACTTTATTTGACTGAACTATTTTGCGTTTCCCATTAAAGTGAAATCTGATCCGGAAGTTTTATCTCTTTTAGTTGTCCGGTGCCTTTATCTAACTGTGACCATAATAGATCTTCGAAAGTCAGATGGACCATACCTCCTGGGGGTAAAAACCCTATAACATCGGTGGATATATGTTCGCATAGGTGCGTTATAGAGGGATTATGTCCTATTATTAAGACTGATTTGAGGGAATTATCCAGATTGGAAATGAATCCAAGCAAAGTTCGCACCGAGGCCTCATATAAATCCTCATCAATTTTAATTTCAGAATGATCTAGTTTAAGTTGATCGGCAAAAAGTTGAGCCGTATCTAAAGCGCGTGCAGCATGACTGGTTAATATGACATCAGGAATAATTTCTTCTAAATACATATATCTGGCCAATCTTGAAGCATCCTGAATTCCTGAATCCGTTAATTCTCGTTCTATATCTTTTTGTCCGGGCTCAATGTTCCTGCTTTGAGCATGACGAATTAAAATTAAACTGCGCTTCATTATTCAATATTTAGAATTATATTTCTGATCTTGTCATACCAGACCAATACAAAATCATCTATGAATTTATTAAGATTTACGAGTAAAAAATCATTTTCTTATTTTTTTTGTTAAAAATATTGATATTTGAAGCTTTCAAAATAATCAGGAATGACCAAAAATCTTGTTATAGTAGAATCGCCAGCTAAGGCAAAAACTATCGAGAGTTATCTCGGTAAAGAATTTGTAGTGAAATCCAGCTTTGGGCATGTTAGAGATCTTCCAAAAGACAATGAGGCTATCGACATACAAAATGGTTTTAAGCCAACATATGAAATTCCTAAGGATAAAAAGGATGTTATAAAACAATTAAAAAAAGAGGCGGAAAATTCTGAACTAGTATATTTAGCCAGTGATGATGACCGTGAAGGAGAAGCTATTTCCTGGCATTTAAAGGAGGCTTTAGACTTATCCGACAATAAGGTCAGGAGGATTGTTTTCCGGGAAATTACAAAAAATGCCATATTGAATGCCCTGGAAAGTCCACGAGGGATTAACATTGACCTTGTTAATGCCCAGCAGGCAAGAAGGGTACTTGACAGATTGGTAGGATTTGAATTATCTCCTATATTATGGAAAAAAATTAAAACCGGCCTTTCAGCCGGGCGTGTACAATCCGTGGCCGTTAAACTCGTAGTTGAAAGAGAACGGGAGATTGAGAAATTTAAAATTGAAAGTTTTTATAAAATATCCGCTTATTTTCTCGTCGAAGGTGATGTTATACTGAAAGCAGATCTGCAAAAAAGATTAAAAACAGAGGAGGATGCAGTTGAATTCCTACAGTCAACAATCGGCGCTGCATATAATATAGAGAAACTTGAGAAGAAACCTTTAAAAAAATCTCCTGCCCCTCCTTTTACTACCTCTACACTTCAACAGGAAGCCAGCAGAAAACTTGGTTTTTCAGTAACTCAAACAATGACCATCGCCCAGAAGTTATATGAGGCTGGTAAGATCTCATATATGAGAACTGATTCGCTTAACCTATCACTTGAGGCCATATCAGGAGCTAAAAATGAAATATTAAAAGAGTTCGGGGAGGACTACCTTAAAACAAGGCAATTTAAAACCAAGTCGCAATCGGCCCAGGAGGCTCACGAGGCTATTCGCCCTACAAATTTTTCAGTTCGTGATGCAGGCCCTGACAGAAATGCCAAAAGACTTTATGAATTGATATGGAAGCGCACAGTTGCATCTCAAATGGCTTCTGCGCAATTAGAAAAAACAATAGTTACTATAGGAATAAGTACCAGACCAGATAAGTTAATTGCTACAGGTGAAATTATTAAGTTTAGTGGGTTCTTAAAACTATATCAGGAATCCAGTGATGAAGAGAATGTTGAAAACGGCAAGCAAACTCTCCTTCCACCTTTAAGTGAAGGCCAGTTGTTAAAGCTTAAAGAGATGATCGCCAAGCAGGGATTTACCCGGCCCCCATTAAGGTATACCGAAGCCAGCCTCGTTAAAAAACTGGAAGAGCTTGGAATAGGAAGACCATCAACTTATGCACCTACAATATCAACAATTCAAAAAAGGAATTATGTTGTTAAAGAAATTATTGAAGGTAAAAACCGGAATATTAAGGAAATGTCTTTGAAAGGAGAGAAAATCACCTCCAAGGAATCCTCTGAAACATATGGGTATGATAAAAATAAACTTTCCCCAACCAATATAGGCATTGTAGTTAACGATTTCCTTGTAAACCACTTTCCATCTATTATAGATTATTCGTTTACTGCCAATGTTGAAGAAGAATTTGATGAAATTGCACAGGGTCAAATGCCCTGGGAAAGCATGATCAACTCATTTTATGGGAAATTCCACCCAATGGTTGAAAAAACAGAAACGATTTCACGTTCTGAGGTTAATTCTTCAAAAGAATTAGGCACGGACCCGGAAAGTGGAAAAACAGTATACGCCCGGCTGGGTAAATTCGGCCCAATGGTTCAAATTGGCGAAAATAATGAAGATGAGAAACCCAGATATGCTAGCCTTAGAAAAGGACAATTTCTTGATAGCATCAGCCTTGAAGACGCTCTTGACTTGTTTAAACTACCTCGTAAAGTTGGAGAATATGAAGATAAAGAGGTTATAGCAGGAATTGGAAGGTTTGGCCCGTACATAAGGCACGATAATAAATTTATCTCTTTAGGAGAAGAAGATCCACACCAGGTAAATATTGAAACTTCCATTCAATTAATAGAGGAGAAAAGAAAAGAAGAATCAAATAATATCATAAAAGTATTTGAAGAGCAACCTGACGTAAAAGTATTAAAAGGCAAGTACGGTCCATACATAAAATTTGGTAAGAAGAACTTAAAAATACCAAAAGGTAAAATTCCTGAAGAATTGACCTATGAAGAATGTGTTGAAATTTTAGAGAAAGCACCTACCAAAAAGGGCAGATTTACTAAAAAATAAATACAATGAAAAAACTTGTAGTACTGACCGGATCAGGCATCAGTGCTGAGAGTGGGATTAAAACATTCCGGGAATCCGGGGGATTATGGGAAGGATATGATGTATATGAAGTAGCCACTCCTGAAGGCTGGCATAAAAATCCCGCACTAGTATTGGATTTCTATAATGAGAGGCGAAAACAGGCCCTTGAAGCTGAACCAAATGATGGACATAATATCTTAGCAGACCTTGAAGCTAATTTTAACGTTACAATAATAACCCAGAATGTAGATAATCTCCAGGAAAAGGCCGGCTCAAGTGATATCATTCATTTACATGGTGAACTTTTCAAATCAAGAAGCACATTAGATGAAAACCTGGTTTACGACATAGATGGCTTTGAATTAAACCTGGGAGATACCTGTGAAAAAGGAGGACAATTAAGGCCAGATATCGTTTGGTTTGGGGAAATGGTCCCAATGATGGAAGCCGCAGTCAGGGTAACTATGAAAGCTGATATTTATATTGTGGTTGGAACTTCGCTGGTGGTATATCCTGCTGCCGGACTATTAGATTATGTAAGCTCTGGTATCCCGAAATTCATTGTGGATCCTAATATGCCAGAAGTAAGTAGTAGGCCTAATCTGCATTTAATTGAAGAAAAAGCAAGCACAGGAATGCTAAAAGTAAGAGATATATTACTTAAAAAGTATGTCTAATTGGACAAAGTTGATTCAAAGGACTCCTGAACAACGAGTCCCAGGGAATCCACTTCAGTCGTCAGAAAGATAGAAGTTATCTCCAATATTTTTTTAATCTTTGTTTCTCCATTTCCTGAATAATAGGCAATTCTATCAATTCTGTCGCTTATATTACTTTCCACAAGGGCATCCCAGGAGCCCGAATCAAGCCTTTCGGTGGTCCCGCCACAATAATTATCAATTGACTCAATGATATAAATTTGATCTGTATTCGAGGAAAAATATTTGGTTTCTATTAACAATTCACATTCTGATATTTCCGGGGATTGCCCATCAATCGTAATGCCTTTTCTAATCCATGATTTGGAGGAGTCGTTTGAGAGCAAACGCACCACTTCAGATTCCGTGAATACAACAATATTTTCATTATCACCACATGATGCAAAAAGAAATAGAAAAAAGTAGACGGGCTTTATCCAGAACTTAAATAAATTCAATATTCGCATTTTCATTTGTTCAAAAATACATTCTAAGAATTACATATAAATGAAATTAAAGGAGAATCTATTTATCCTAAACACTGCATAAAAGGATAAGTGGTTGAAACAATATAATATGTGACTTTTTAAAAATAGTGATATATACCTCTATCTAGTATTAAAACTATTATTTTTGCATGCTCTAACGCTTTATTATTAAAAGATGGCTGATTATAATTATAAGGAAATCGAGAAAAGGTGGCAAGTATACTGGGATTCAAACCAAACCTATAAGACCAATATAGATACCTCAAAACCAAAATATTATGTTTTAGATATGTTTCCGTATCCCTCTGGGGCCGGATTACATGTTGGCCATCCACTTGGATATATTGCAAGCGATATCGTTTCCAGGTTTAAGAGGCTTAATGGATTTAATGTCCTTCACCCAATGGGTTTTGATGCATTTGGCCTCCCCGCCGAACAGTATGCAATCCAAACCGGTCAGCATCCTGCTAAAACCACAGATCAGAATATATCTAGATATAAAGAACAGTTGTTGAATATAGGATTTTCTTATGACTGGGATACGGAAGTACAAACTTGTGCTCCAGATTATTATAAATGGACACAATGGATATTTCTTCAATTATTTAAAAGTTGGTATAACAATAAAACAAAAAAAGCCGAACCAATAGAATCCCTGGTCAGAATTCTGGAGGAAGAAGGAAATAAGAATATTAAGGCAGCATGTGATGAAGATACACCCGTTATTTCATCAGAAGAATGGCATAATTATTCAGAACAGGAAAAATCATTCTTTTTGCTTAAATACAGACTAACCTACCTTGCCGAAACTACTGTGAATTGGTGCCCTGCTTTAGGAACCGTTCTCGCAAATGATGAAGTTCGGGACGGTCTATCTGTCAGAGGAGGTCATCCGGTAGAACGAAAAAAAATGAAACAATGGAGTATGCGCATTACAGCGTATGCTGACCGACTGCTTGAAGGATTAAACCATATCGATTGGACTGAAGCATTAAAGGAAATGCAACGAAATTGGATTGGAAAATCTTTTGGTTGTTCTGTAACCTTTGATGTTTCGGATTCTGATCTGGAAATGACCGTTTTCACAACCCGAGTTGATACAATTTTCGGAGTAACATTTATGACCATTGCCCCGGAACATGAGATGGTAGATAAACTTACTACTCCAGATCAGGAAGAAGCAGTCAAAGAATATATTCAAATTGCTAAAAACCGGTCTGAAAGGGAAAGAATGAGCGATGTAAAAACCGTTTCAGGCGTATTTACTGGTTCATATGTCACCCACCCTTTTTCTGGGGAAAAAATACCCATATGGATCGCTGATTATGTACTGGCAGCCTATGGAACCGGTATGGTAATGGGTGTGCCTTCTTCAGATACACGGGATTACGCGTTTGCAAATCATTTCAACATCCCGATCATTCCAGTTCAGGAAGGTAAGCATACCGATATTTCAAGTCCGGATTTTGATCCAAAAGCCGGCACAATGATCAATTCTGATTTTTTGAATGGATTACCCGTTGCTGAGGCCATTGACTTAGCTACAAAACGTGTAGAAGAAAAGGGAATTGGGGTAGCTAAAACAAATTTCAGATTGAGAGATGCTGTCTTTGGCAGACAAAGATATTGGGGAGAACCTTTTCCAATATACTATGACAATGATATTCCTGTTCCTATGGATGAAAATGAATTGCCATTAATTCTTCCTGAAATAGATGCCTATCTTCCTACAGAGAAAGGTGATCCACCATTGGGGCGGGCAACTGATTGGAAATACAAAAATAAATATTCCTATGAATTAAGTACTATGCCAGGCTGGGCCGGATCAAGCTGGTACCTCTTCAGGTACATGGACCCTCATAATGAGAAGGAATTCGTGAGTAAAAAGGCGCAGGAGTACTGGCAAAATGTTGACCTTTATATTGGCGGCTCTGAACATGCTACAGGTCATTTGATGTATTCACGATTCTGGACAAAATTCCTTTTTGACCGGGGATACTTATCAGTTGAAGAACCTTTTAAGAAACTGATCAATCAGGGCATGATACAGGGAAGGTCCAATTTTGTTTATAGAATTAAAGGGACTGATCAGTTTGTTTCATACAATTTAAAAAGTGATTATGATGTTCAGGAACTTCATGTGGATGTTAATATCGTTGACAATGACATCCTGGATCTTGATGCCTTTAAGAAATGGAGCCCTGATTTTGAAAATGCCACATTCATTCTCGAAGATGGAAAGTATATATGCGGTAGTGAAGTTGAGAAAATGTCCAAGTCACTTTATAATGTGGTCAATCCTGACGTGATAATTGAAAATTATGGGGCAGACACGCTAAGATTATATGAAATGTTTCTTGGCCCACTTGAACAATCCAAGCCCTGGAATACACATGGTATTGACGGAGTTAGTAAATTTCTGAGAAAATTCTGGCGATTGTTCCATGATAAGAACAATCAATTTAGTGTTTCTGAAGAACACGCCGGTGAACAGGAATTAAAAATACTACATAAAGCGATAAAAAAGGCTACAGAGGATGTCGACCGCTATTCATTTAATACCTCAGTCAGCAATTTTATGATCTGTGTAAACGAATTATCAAGTTTGAAATGTAATAAAAGAGAAATACTCGAACCTTTAAATATCATCATTTCACCATACGCTCCACATATTACTGAAGAGCTCTGGTCACTGCTTGGCCATAAGGATAGTATTATGAATGCGTCATATCCTGAGTATAATGAAAAATATATTCAGGAAGATTCATTTGAATACCCAGTATCTATAAATGGTAAACTAAGAACAAGGATCAATTTTAACCTGGATATGCCAAAAGAGGATATGGAACGTGAGATCCTCGCTTCAGAAGTGGTTCAAAAGTGGTTGAGTGGGAAAGATCCCAAAAAGATTATAATCGTTCCAAAGAAGATAATAAATGTAGTGGTATAAACTTTGATAAGTGGAATAATGAATTCTACTCGCTGAACTATTTAGAGGGATTATTCAGAACCTTCTCCTTCTTCTTCGGGTTCTTCTTCTGTTTTATTCTTCTTTTTAAAGAGTCTGAATTTTTTCTTCTTTTTCTCTTCTTCCGGTACTATTTCAGGATCTTGACTTTCAACCTTTAGATCTTCCTGAACTTCCTGCATTGAACTACGAGGTGCCTGGAGAAGATGACCATACATAGCATCGTACAAGGCCTGGTCATTATTGAAAAGCGTTAAATAAGGCGAATGATATACCCGACCAACTCCAAGAGAATCAGTACTTAAAGAATCAGGAGTCACCCAGGCTATTAGAAGTGAATCCGCAGTTTGCGGATATACAGTTTCCATAGCAATGGTTTTCATCTCATTGAGTTTTTTCTTATGTGTTTTCTCAACTATAATTCCAAATTTGCTCTTTTTTACTTTTCCCAGTTTTTGCTTAGGAGTGGAATCGGCTTCAAAAAGTGAGAATTGTTCCTTAAAAACATCTTCATCTAATATAAATTTACTTTGATATGCGGGACAGGTAATCTTGTTGTGGCATGAAACAAGAAGTATCATGAACACAATTAAGGGCCATATATTATATAGACGGAACATATCTCTTAAAAAACGGCAGGTGTATTCTTATATTGCATTTGGTCGATTATAATATAAAGGTTAACTCCCTGAAAATCATCCTTTCAACTGGCGCAAATATAACAGTAATTGCCATAATTCTATTTAACCTGTTTAATTTAAGAAAGGGAATTATAAGTTTATTTTTAAACTTTTTAACCGAATGGAAGGAATGCTTTAAGATTAATGTAAGATAAGGTTTCTGAATAAGAGAATGATCAAAGCTATAATGAAGATAATTATGCTGATCTTATTAATCATATGCATAATTCGCAAATTGAAATCTGGCTTTTTTTGATTTCCCTTTTTACGAAAAAAATAACTGAATACATCATTAAAATTAAAGATTTCCCTGATTGGATTTTTCTTTCTTTGATCAGCCATAATTTTAGAAGAAATAATTAATTTTCCAAAGGCATATCAATCCAATTCCCATCCTGCCGGATCAGATTTATAAGTTCATCTACCGCATCCTGAGAAGGAACTCCACGCTTAACTACTTCCTTGCCTTTATATAGTGTGATTTTACCTTTACCGGAACCAACATAACCATAATCAGCATCAGCCATTTCACCAGGACCATTTACTATACAACCCATGATACCTATCTTTACTCCCTTGAGATGATCGGTTCTCTTCCTTATGAGGGCCGTTGTCTCCTGTAGATCAAATAATGTTCTTCCGCATGAAGGGCAGGATATGTATTCTGTTTTGGTGATTCTAGTCCGGGTAGCCTGAAGTATCCCAAATGCGGTCTCATTACAAAACTGCAGTTTTCCCTTCATTTCGTCTCTTTTTTCCGGGGATCTCACGGAAGTGTTGAGCATCAATCCATCTCCTAATCCATCAGTTAGCAATCCGCCCAGATCCGTTGCAGCAAACAGCCTGAATTCATCCTCATCCTCAGACATATATTTTGCCTGAAATATTACAGGCTGCATTATTTCATTTTCGATTAGTTCTATAATGAACCTTCGAATATCTGCTAACATGTGTGTATTCCCTGATTCTAGGATAATAACTACATTTTCATTTTTTCTCAGGATATCCATAAGCACTGAATCTAAATCGTCTGTCCTTAATTTGAGAAAATTCAATTTAGGATGGAACAAATCAGACTTGATATAAGAGGCCTTATCAAATAGCGGATATTTATATTCCTGGTTTTCAAGCGTTCTCCATATTTCAAAATTCAGAATTTCTTTGAGTCCCGGGGGCAACTCAATTGAACATGGATTTGTGCCTGAGTAGATGTAATCAGCACTTATATCCTTTCTTGCAAATTTATCGGGTTCAGGAAGATAGACATGGCCTATAGGACGTATGTCGGCAAAATCGTCCACACTCATATTCGAATAATCAGCAATTATACAAGGAACATTTGACCCACCAATATCTGCCACTGGAAGTGTTCTGCGCTTTTCATATTCGAAAGGATTAAATGGCAATTTGTTTATCTCCGGAATTTTCTTGTGCCCATGGCGGTTTTCATACCTTTGTGCAAGCCTTTTTGCTACCGGTATCTCAGCTTCAGGTTCTTCCGTCAATGAGACACGAATTGTGTCTCCCAATCCATCCTCTAGCAAAGTCCCAATCCCTACGGCTGATTTAATCCTTCCATCTTCCGCCTCTCCAGCTTCTGTAACACCCAAATGTAAAGGATATGGTTTAAGTTTTTCTTCATCAAGCCTGTTAACCAGCAATCTGTATGCCTGAATCATTACTTTGGGATTACTAGCCTTCATAGAAAGCACTATATCATAATAATTCAAATCTTCACATATTCTGACAAATTCAAGCGCGGACTCAACCATTCCCATGGGTGTATCGCCATATCGGCTCATGATCCGATCAGACAGGGATCCATGATTTGTGCCAATACGCATCGCTGTTCCATATTCCCTGCAAATATTTACAAGTGGGGAAAACTTTTCACGTATTCGGTCCAGTTCAGAATTGTACGTATCTTTAGTGTAACGGATGTTTTCAAATTTTTTCTTATCTGCGTAATTACCAGGATTGATACGAACCTTCTCAACAATCCGGGCTGCCAGTTCTGCCGCATTAGGGGTGAAATGTATATCGGCAATCAACGGAGTATCATATCCCCTTGATCGTAATTCTGATTTAATATTTTCGAGATTCCTGGCTTCATTAATCGAAGGCGCTGTAATGCGGACATATTCACATCCTGCTTCGATCATTCTTATTGATTGTTCAACTGAACCAATAGTATCCATCGTATCCACAGTGGTCATTGACTGTATACGTATGGGATTATCTCCTCCCAAAGGAAGATCCCCAATTACGACTTCTACAGATTGACGCCTGTCATACCTGGTTAAGCTATTACAATACTTTTTTTCAGGACTTCCGATAGTCTTCTTTTTGATCATTTGCTTGATAAGCTATTTTTTTAATAACTATATACGAAGTTAAATGTTCTGATTCAATTATTGTTAAGTTTCGTAATATTCAATCACCCTTTTAATTTATCAGAAGCAGGTCATTATTACTCAACGAATTTAATGTTTATTGAATTACTAATTTATTTAGCTTTCATCGAATTGTTTTTATCAATAATACTAATTATTTTAGTATATGTATTTATCGTGTCACACACATTTCAGTTTACTTTATGGAACCTTGGCCCCAAAAGAGCTATACCTGGAAGCTCAAAAGAACCAGGTCAGGAAGCTTGTATTAACCGACATCAACAATACATCTGCATTTATTGAGATGATCAGAATATGCAAAGAAAACAAGGACGAGTTCGGGCTTGAGGTAATCCCGGGAATCGAATTCCGGGAGGATGGCAAATTTCTGTATACTGCTATCGCCATGAACAACGATGGTTTTGAAGAGATCAATTATTTTCTTTCCAAGCATAGGCTGGACAGAGCCAAACTTCCTGCCTCACCCCCAGCTTTTTCGAATGCATTTACAATTTTTCCCTTTGACCAATCCCCGCCACTCGATCTTGGAGAACGGGAATATATCGGAATAAAGACACATGAGGTTCCCCTGCTTTCAAACCTGAACCTGGATCAGCACATTAATAAAATGGTTATATGGCAACCGGTGACTTTCAAAGACAGAAAAGGCCATAATGTACACCGGCTCCTTCGGGCCATAGATATCAACACTTTATTGAGTAAATTACCTGAAACAGCGCAGGCTCTTAATTCAGAGCAAATGTTTCCTGAACCGGAATTGCTAAAACACTACTGGCAATATCCTGGAATTATATCAAACACTAAAATGATCCTGGAACACTGTTCCGTTGATCTCGAACTTGGCACACCTAAAAATAAGCAGTCATTTGCAGGGAACCAGGAAAAAGACCACTATATACTCAGAAGCAAAGCGCTTTCCGGTTTTCAACGCCGATACCAGGAATACGACAGCTATGCCATGAGCCGCCTTCTTAAAGAGCTTGAAGTAATTGCTGACCGGAAATTTGAAGCTTATTTCCTGATCGCGTTAGACATCATTGAATTTTCCCAAAGCCAGGGATTTGCCCATGTAGGAAGGGGCAGCGGCGCAAACAGCATGGTGGCTTATTGTCTCGGGATCACTGACGTTGATCCCATAGAGCTTGATTTGTATTTCGAACGGTTTTTAAATCCATACAGAAGTTCTCCGCCTGATTTCGACATTGATTTCTCCTGGAAAGACAGAGACGAAGTAACCGCTTATGTACTGAACAAATATCCAGGCCATTCCGCCCTACTTGCCACATATACTACCTTTCAAGGCAGGTCTATTATAAGGGAATTGGGCAAGGTCTTTGGACTTCCGAAAAATGAAATCGATGAGATCATCGACCACCCGGCACAAAATAAGGATCGCGACAAAATCACAAGGCTGATCTTTAATTACGCGGACCGTCTGCATGATATGCCGCGAAATCTATCCATTCATGCCGGGGGCATTGTGATCTCTGAAAAGCCAATCACCGCCTATACTGCCCTTGAACTGCCCCCCAAGGGGTTCCCAATAACTCAGTTTGACATGATCTCAGCAGAAGATATTGGGCTTCATAAATTTGACATTTTAAGTCAAAGAGGCCTGGGACATATTAAAGACTCAATCGAGATCATAGCCAGGAACAAAGGGGAACAGATAGACATCAGCGATTTCATAAAGATAAAAGAGGACCGAAAGGTGAATGAACTTCTTGAGAATGGAAAGGCAATGGGATGCTTTTATATTGAATCCCCGGCAATGCGGATGCTTCTTGGCAAACTTCATTGCAGCGATTACCTTACACTGGTAGCCGCAAGTTCAATAATCCGTCCTGGTGTGGCCCGGTCCGGCATGATGAGGGAATATATATACAGGCACCTGAACCCCGGACAACATGATTATATACATCCTAAAATGCAGGAATTAATGAAAGAGACATACGGCATTATGGTATACCAGGAGGATGTGATCAAAGTAGCTCACCATTTTGCCGGCCTAGACCTTGCCGAAGCTGATATTCTCAGACGTGGAATGTCCGGCAAGTTCAGATCAAGGAAGGAATTCCAGAGAGTTGAAGAAAATTTCTTCAGCAATTGTAAAGCCAGGGGATACGCTGATGAAATTACCAAAGAAGTGTGGCGGCAGATCGAAAGCTTCTCAGGGTACTCATTCTCCAAAGCCCATTCGGCAAGCTATGCAGTTGAAAGTTATCAAAGCCTATTCCTTAAAACCTATTTCCCTTTCGAATTCATGGTAGGTGTTATCAATAATTTTGGAGGATTTTACCGGACCGAGTTTTATTTTCATGAGGCCAGAATGGCTGGAGCACAAATCGAGCCCCCCTGTGTAAATAAAAGTGATTACCTGACAAACATATATCATGATACCGTATACATTGGATTTATTCACCTCAAAAGTCTTGAAAAGAAAATGGGTGAAAAGATCCCGATCGAAAGGGCTCGAAATGGACCTTACAGGAGTTTTGAGGACTTCATACAGAGAATACCATCAGGCCTGGAGCAGACAAGTATCCTGATCCGGATTGGGGCTTTACGCTTTACAGGAAAAACAAAACGCGAGCTACTATGGCAGACGCATTTTTATTACAATAAAACAAAAAGAAAAAATGGCGAGAAAGTGATGTTTAACAATACTATTAGAAAGTTCAATTTCCCTAATCTTGAAAAAGACAAACTCGAAGACGCATATGACGAACTGGAACTGCTCGGATTCCCGCTGTGCAATCCTTTTCTTTTAATGGACAAAAAATACAAGCAAAATGCAAAAGCCAGCCAGCTTAAGGAAAAGATAAACCGCCTTGTATCAATAGTCGGATATCTTGTAACAACAAAAAACACAAGGACAGTAGATCATAAATTGATGCACTTCGGAACTTTCCTGGATGAAGAAGGCCATGTTTTTGATACGACTCATTTCCCTGATACGGCCAGGCGATATCCATTTCGAGGCAGAGGGCTATATCTTTTGAAGGGAAAGGTAGTTGAAGATTTCGGATATCCTATGGTTGAGATAAGCTATATGATCAAATTGCCAATGATCAAAAAGACTTCCCAAAATCCAAAAGTTCTTAATTGACAATTTTTCAGACATTTTGACATTTAATTATAACATAGGCAATAATAAGCGAGTTGTTTTATATATATTTCATATTTTTTAATATTATCTCGCAATAATTACATATTTGATAAAATATTAATGAGTACATAAAACAATTTACAAACTAATTATGTATATTTGATTGAGACGTTAATTGAAGGATTTATTCCTTCTGGCTGCCAAAATCTGATCACAAAATATTAAATCCCGATGGTCTGCCTACCGCAGACCACCGGGATTTTTTTATATCCGGCCAATCCTTTGAATATGTTTATTTTTTAATACATTTGCCATCATAAAAAAAGAGAAAACATGTTCGAAACCATAAGAATACGCATAAGAAAAATTGGATTACTTCTTTTCATAATTCCTGTTTTTTTAGCATGCACAAATGATAATCCGGACCCTACCGGACTATTTGATGCTGAATTCACTGGAGATTTTACAGAGTCATTAGAAGGAAATGCCCGGTTTTCATTACAAGCTTCGGGAACCAATGGAATAGTAATTATTCAACTAAAAGAATCGGACGATATTTTCATACGGCTCTCTCTTCCCAATGCAAGCCCCAATCAGATTTTTATTGAACCAGGTACATATACGATAGTACCTCAATTTGGCAACAATCTCCCATCTGAAGTATTGGTTGATTTTATTGATGGAAACTTGTCATTTTCAGCTTCCAGTGGCGAGGTTAATGTAGGGATAAGCAAACCCGATCAGTTATCCGGGACAATTGTTAACGCTGAATTCCAATTATTGAGGAGCATGTGTAATGGCACCTTTGATTCAACCCCACAATAATTTTTAAACAATTTAAAACTGAAGTCGTTATAATATAAAAGCCGGGTTTCCCCGGCTTATATATATATTAAGTTATCAGGTACCTAAAAGTACAGCTAAAAAAATATTCTTACGAATTACCTGATAGTTTAAAAAATGTATTTATAACACTTATTACGCATCTAAATTAACCAATATTTAACATTTTTTAAGAAAATATTTTGAGATATCTTACACAAGTAAGAAATTGTTAGTATTACAAATTTTCTGACCCATACTTACCTACCCAAATCAATAAATTAAAAAATTATCACCGAAAGATATTATATTTATAATTTAAACTTACTATTTTAAAAATATTATATGTCTTATTTCAGGCATTAATTCAATTTTTGAAAATATTTAGCTTATTTTTTCGTTTATTGTGCTAAACAACATGTTTATTAATAATAACGATACTTTTCAAAAGGAAGCGCGTATATAACTTTTTATTGTTTTTATAGGACTTTATTTATATTTTTTATATCCGGAGCACCATTTTTGTCAATTTCGGGACAAATTCCAGGTTAAATCATATGGAGTGGTTTTATACATATTAAAACTATTGAAATGCTTTGTTCTCATTCAAAAAACTGAGAATAATTAAGAGATCTCTCACATTTCTATGATTTAACTTGCGTTCCTTTATATAAGAGTTTAAATCATCGATACTTTCAGGATACAGTTTAACAAAGGATTGCTTTTTTTGTGGTATCTCGATGGCAAAATCCCCTTTTGTTATATACAACTTTTTTCGTACAATCATTTCATCTTCCTTATTCCCCATATCCAGAACAGGAATATAAGTTGATTCCTTTATATCTGTCATAAATCGTAATATCAATCCATAATAATTTGGTTCTAAAACCTCACATAATCCAGTCAGAGGCACCTTCTGCTCATAATAATAATTATCACAAGGCTGGTAAAACACTTGCTCTTGACCAGGGGTATTGATCGAGAATTCCTGAAGCATTAATAGAGGAACGATTTTTATTTCTTTATCCAGCTTTATCTCAAGCAAATCGTACTCCACATCAAAGTTTAACCATTGCTCTAAGATTGATGCCCCTGATTTTAATGTCAATTCTCCGATCTTCCAGTCATTGAAGAGGTAAAAACTACCTTCTATCTGAGGTGACCTGTTATCAAATTCCATCAGGACCTCGCCGGGATTAACTGAATTATCAACGATTGAACTTATGCCTTGTCCTATCACTTGATGGAAGGATAGGCTGAATACCAGTAGACTAAGGCCTTTCATTGTATATTTAATAAAAAAGCAGTCTCCCATAAAGAAACTGCTTTTCATTCATTTAATAAGATTTATTGTGGTGTCATAACGACAGTCCATTCATCACCATATTCATTCATGGCCGTAAAGGTAATTACCCCATTGGCATCAGTCGACCCACTGGAGCTAATTATTCCATCTCCAAAGAGACTTTCATAGGAGTCAAGAGTAATGCTTCCACATGCATCTTTTAATACCCCGGCTACGTCGGTTGGATCATCATAGTAAACGCCCAGATACCATGCGTCAAATACCTTTCCGGTAGACTTATCTATGGTGTACTCCCCAGGTGTAGTGGTAGCTGTCAAAGTAATAACGGATTGTATGTCCACTGCAGGATTCACAGCAGCACCTCCATCAGTAGAAGTTCCGCCTGAAACGGCATTATAGGTCCCTGCGAGGTCAGATGCACAAACTACGGAGACTTCCGCACTTTGGGGAACTGAGGATTTTCGCAATTCCTCTCCGTCTCTTTCCTGTAGATCGTAAACCGTGAAAGTCAAAGTAACTTCCGCTGCGGTTTTGGCAACTGAAGTATATGTAGCAACTATATCCCCTTTGGTCTGACCTTTCATCTCATTTAAATTATCGATGGTTACAGAACCAATAGGATCGCCATTTTCATCAGCTATCTCATACCCTACAGAATCAATCCCAGCTGGGCAATCCACTACTACAATAGTGATCTGTGTACTCTGCCCGTCAAAGATCAAATCATCAGCCGCAGTAACAGAAGATACTGCTGGTGCGTCCAGCAAAAGAGGGGGATTAGCATCCTGATAATCATCCACACAGGCATTTAATATCAAGCCAATTACCAATATAAATATTAATGAAACTATATTTCTCATTGTATTTCTTGTTTAATTTTTAAATCTATTACTGTGGAGTGTATACAGTTGTACCCTGATCACCAAAAGCATTTTGCCAGTCAATGGTAATAACACCAGTATTTGGATCCAAAGTTCCAGCTCCAGCACTTCCCCAGTATCCGGCAGTCAACTGTACATTTCCGCAGATATCTAATAATTGAGCTCCCAAGCCATCAAAATCTGCCGAACAAAATCCATAAGCATCACAATACCAGTAATCATAAGCTCCGGCTGCAAAATTGGTGAGATCAAAAGACGTTGGGCCTGTTCTTGTAAAAGTAACAGGCTTTCAACATCAACAGCCGGATTCGTTCCACAACATTCATCAGTTGATGTCCCATTTACCACAGTAGAATAAACACCCTCTAAACTGGATGGACAACCAACAAACGTATTAAACGCAATTGTAAAACTTGTAGTAGCCGCTGCATTTATTATATTGGGCGTAACATTTAGGGATTCCTGAGAAAGTCCTTGTAACACCGTATCAGGATAAATAAAACCATCTACGGTAATAGCTTCTGTTCTGAAATTAAACAAATCACCACCATCCAGATAGTCAATTCCCCCCGGAAGATTAAAGATCTGTGCGAGATCCTGAGATGTGTACTCATAATGTTGTTTCGGAAATTCTGTGAATTCTACAGAAACCTCATTATATGCACTATCTTCACTCAGATCATAATATGACATATAAAATATGGCAGATTGCAGATTTGTACTTTCGGTATATGCATCGAAAATAAATTTGGCATTTTCCAGATTTTCAAAATCAAGAAAGGTATAATCAGGATCAATAACTATCCTAACATTTACTGCGTCCTTGAACTCAGGTAATCTGATGGCATCAGGATCTTCACAACTTATGAATAATCCCAATAAAGTGAATATCAGAAAACTATATTTGATTGTATTTTTCATTGTTCTTTAATTTTAGTTTGCATCCCAGAAAACACGATACGAATTCACAAGTTTTTGTGATGGAGCGTTTGGATTTACCTCCAAATTTGTGCTTACCCAGGGAAATGATAAGGCATATTCCCTTGTCCTTACGGTAACATTAAGATCATCAGTATTACCATCGTGTAAAATTGGAAATCCTGTCCTTCTGTAATCATTATATGGATCTATTGCATATCCATAGCTTGCAATCCACTTTTGAGTTATAATATGCTCCAGCTTCCCATCGTCATCAGCAGCATCATATAGAGCAAGTACTGAAGTCATGTAGGCATCAATATCCGTTTGTGAGATCGACGGAACCCCGGCATTTGCAGCTACTTCATTTACTTTAGCAAAGGAAGCCTCCATTGCATCTTCAAATGCATTCCTTGCATTTTCATTTGATACTCCGGTTAAGGCCAATTCAGCTTCAATATATTTCCTTTGGAAATAGGTTAAAATCCTTTGCGGCACATCTCCTGCTCCATTAAAATTTGCTGCTCCACCTGTTCCAAAATCATACCTGCCTCCAATAGGGTATAATCCCATAATGGTTTGTGATGAAGCTTGATCAAAGCCTTCATTTGGATCTATATTATAGGAGAACATGTAAATGGATACAAAATCTCCATTTCTATAAGCGGTAGGATTTTCTGCAGGCTCACCTGGGGCTAGTTGATTATAAAAATAATAGGGCACTCTTGGATCAACAATCCCCTGATATATATTCTCAGGGAAAAATGTATTGATTCCCTTCAAAATCTCATAAAAATACGGGCTACAATTATTATAAGCTCCGCCAGGTGTATATTCCTGGGTATAAGCTGGATTTCGGTTATCAGGAGCAATGCTTCCTCCATATTGAAATTCAAAATCCTCGCCTTCGTCAATGAGATCTGCCCCAGATAACAGTGCATTAACTTCTGAAGTGTTATCCCAAACAAGGCGTGTTTGGTTATACAATTTAAGCTTAAGGGTTTTAGCAAATTTTCTCCATTTGATGATTGCTTCAGGACCCCCACCATAGAATATATCGTCATTCAATGGAGTAAGAGTCGAAGACATCGCTAGATTTGCGATCCCTTCATCTAAAAGGTTAAAAATTTCCTGGTATACCGCCTCATCATCATCATAAGCCGGATAGGGAACTTCTGAACCTTTATTGGCATCAAAATAGGGCACCTCACCATAAATATCTACCAATACACTAAACAGATAGGCTTTCATGATTTGACCCACACCTACATAATGCCATGATTCACTTTCAATTCCCTTATCAATCATCTTATTTATGTCTGTCAAGGCAAATGGATATATCAAGGCCCAGGGAGTTGTCACACCAAAATCATTTCCATTGAAAGCATAATCATTCTGGCTCGTACCCCGTTGTACTGTATAATGTGTATATAAGCTTGTGAAATCGCCCAATCCACCTGTTGAAGCTCCCACTGCACCTGCCAGATGAACCTGAGCAGATACCATCAATTGGTTCAACGGCACATCGGTTGGATTATTGGGATCTTCATTTATATCTAACCATTCCGAACATCCTGAAAGGATCAGGAATAATCCAACAAATAACGTATATATTAATTTTCGTATATTTTTCATTGTTCTAAAATTTTTCTTAGAAGGATACTCTCAAATTGACTGCGAACCTGCGTACTGAAGGGGTTGCTCCATATTCAATACCCTGTGTATTCGTTGAACCAAACTGGTTAATTTCCGGATCAAAATTGATAGATTTCGGAAAGTTAGGAGCCGAAAACCACAAATTCCTTCCCACAACAGATAAACTAATAGACCCAAATGGTGTGGATTCAATTAATTTTTTAGGGAAATCATATGCTAGACTCAATTCCCTCAACCTGAAAGTTGTTGCATCGAAGGTTACCCATTCATTTGCACCATTAATGGCAAAAGTGTTCCCAAACCAAAGTGTGTTGACTTCAACCATGGTCTGATTTGGAATTTTCTGACCATTTTCATTCCTTATGGGTTCATGAGTATTTGGATCACCATAAACCCCGGGTATAATTTTATTGATCTCCCTATCTTCCGTTTCCGCCAGTACGCCTCTACCAAGCAAGGATTCTATAGTATTGGAGAATAAATCCCCTCCCTGTCTCCAGTCAAACACTGCATTCAATGTAAATCCTTTAAAAGTAAATGTATTTATTAAACCAGCAATAAAATCGGGATTTGGATTTCCAATAATTTCTTCCTCCAAGGCCAGGATCATCTGTCCATTGGCAGGATCTATCAATAAGTTTCCATCCTGGTCGCGATCATTTACTGTTCCCTTTAAAAGTCCATATTCCTGACCAGGTCTGAGTACAGCAGAAGGGCCGCCGGCGAAGAATTGTTGCAAGAGTTGGATTTCATCAACCCCTTCAATAAGCTCAACAACCACATTTTTATTATGAGTGAATGTTCCATAGATATCCCAAACGAAACCTCCTCCTGAACTTACTGGAGTCAATCCCAGGCCTATTTCAACACCTTCATTTGATATCTCACCAAAGTTTGTAAAGAAACTTGTAAAACCTGACTCATCAGGTAGTGTAAGGTTTGCAATTTGATCAAAGGAACGTCTCTTGTAATAAGTTACATCCAATTTTATCTTGCCATTTACCCATTGCGATTCCATTCCTGCCTCAAATTCTGATGTTCTTTCAGGCTTTAAGAGAGGATCTCTTTCTGTATTTTCCAGGGTGGCACCAGGTACTGTTTGCCCTCCTGAAGGTGTTATAGGTAACTGGGCCGTTGGGCTGGGAGATGTTACTAAGACAGAATTTATAAAATACACTGGTTGAAGCTGATAAGGTGCCGTATCATTACCCACCTGTGACCAGCCTGCTCTTAGTTTCAGGAATGGTAATGCGCTGGAATTCATACCCAAGGCATCCGTCAATATTACTGAACCTGTTATTGCCGGGTAGAAGAAGCTATTAGCTCCTTGTGGCAAAGTAGAACTCCAATCATTTCTTCCGGTCAAGGTTAAAAATGCCCAGTTTTTATAACCAAAGTTCAGATCGAAGAATAATCCAATCAATCTTCGTTGTTGGTATCCGAAAGGCTCATTTGAAGGCAACTGACTTCCATACGGAATAACGTTATTCGTATTATCCAGTTGATCTATATCAAACACTACATACTGAGTTCCCTGAACAACTTGTCTATTCAAAGTTCTCTGGTTGATGTTTTGTCCCAGAATTCCGCGGAATGAAAAGTCTTCACTGATGTCTTTAGTGAAAGTAGCAATCAAATTGGATTCTAATTCAGTAAACAGGATATCATCAGTAGTAACCCTTCCTATACCCTGGGCACCAGTAGAACCAGGACGAATAAAATCTTTATTAAACTGACTGTAGGAATTTATTCCCAGTTTATATGACAAATTAAACCAGTCTGTTATATCGTACCCTAGGCTAATCTGACTGACAATCCTGGATACATCTGTTTTTCCACCTGCGTTTTCATAAGACCAGTATGGGTTATCAGCCTGGCCTCTTCCTACCATAAATTCACTTCCATTATCTACAGGATTCTGGTAGGGTTGTCCCTGTACATCCCAGTTTCTGCCAAGAAACAGTGCACGGGCAAAAGCTGATTGGTTATTAGCACCAAGAGCGCCCACTCCACTTTGTATGGCTTTTTGAACACTATTTGTATATGAAAGATTCGCTCCAATTATAAATCCATTTTCAAGTTCTGTATTGCCTCCAGCACTTAGAATAAATCTGTCAAAACTCGTGTTCGGCACATAACCTTCATTCATCGTATAAGTTGCAGTAACGGATAATACAGATCGTTCATTCCCAGCTGTTATATTCAAGGAATTATCAAACATCTGGCCAGTCTGGAACAGATCCTTTACGTTATCAGGATATGCCTGATATGGAACCATCACACCATCATATGCTGACATCCCTGGTCTACCAGAAAACCAGTGGGTTATTGAGTCAACCGAAGCATAATCCTTGGCACCAATAAATGGCGCTCCCCAGGAACCGTTTGCCTGTTGATAACCAAAGTTTGTTCCAGTTCCATAGGTATTCTGAAAATCCGGAAGATTAGATATTTGTTCGAAAGCATAAGATGAGCTGAATGTCATCTCCAACTTCTTTCTTGAAGCCTTTGCACTACCTGTTTTAGTTGTAATCAATATAACTCCGTTTGCGGCCCGTGTTCCATAAAGCGCTGCAGCGGCTGCTCCTTTTAAAACAGTCATTGAAGCTATGTTGTTGGGATCAATATCAGCAATCCGACTACTGTAAGCTGTTCCATCCCCCAATTGGTTAAAGGTTCGGAACTCAGAGTTATTATAGGGTATACCATCAACTACAAACAAAGGCTGATTACTCCCAAGTAATGATGAATTACCTCTGATGTTAATTCTTGTGGCACTACCCGGGGCTCCACTGGATCCACTAATATTTACACCAGGTATTTTTCCCTGTAACGCTCTAAGCACATCTGGTTCTGAAACCTGTGCTACATCTTCATTATTTACCTGCTCGATTGAATATCCAAGAGCACGCGAGCTCCTTTCAATTCCAACGGCAGTCACCACAACTTCAGATAGCTGTGTGGATTCATAATCCATTGATACATCAATAACGGACCTGGATCCGATATCTTCCTCTACGGTAGACAATCCAATAAACCGGAATACGAGTACGCCTCCGTCGGCTGGAACATCCAATCGGTAGTTACCATCAAAATCGGTAACTGTTCCTGCAGTTGTTCCTTTAACGAAGACATTAACTCCGGGAATTGGAGAACCATCTTCCGATGCAGTTACTTTTCCAGTAACTGCTGTTTCTTGTGCATACGTCACCTGCAAAACCAATAGCGCAAATAACGTAATGCTAATTCGTAAAAAGTTTCTCATAAATGAATGATTAAGATTAAAAAAACATTAAACAGTATATTCCAGCCCACACATAATATGCGAGATTTAAATCCTGTTAAATACAAAAGATTGCACCTCGAATTTTTGAATTGGCAGAATTATCTGCTGTTTCTACCTCAAAGTTGGGGATATTTGATTTGCGAGGGTATCCCCTAAAAGGTGGGATTTTATTTACTTAAAAAAGTGCTTAAATTTTCAATATGACTTGAATATTAAGTCTTAGACAGGAAAATGACCCTGTAAGAAAAATCAGGCTATATTTAACCTATCCCCCAATTTGCTGGATACATTAAATATATAGATTTGAAACTAAATTAGTTTATTTTTTTTTGCTACTTCAATAGCCGCTGCTTTTGAATTAACCTGTAACTTAAAGTAGATATTTTTTATGTGGGATTTTACTGTTTCCTTATGTATAAATAATTCATCAGCAATAACCGAATAGCTTTTCCCTTCCGAAAGAAGTTCAAGAACTTCGGTTTCTCTCGGACTTAATGGGGAATTCTGGTTGCGCTGGAAGGATTCCACTACCATTCTGGCTATATTACTGCTCATAGGTGCACCACCTTTGCCAACTTCATTAATAGCATCCAGGATCCTGTTATGGGGGGCATTTTTCGTAATATATCCTGAAGCGCCTGCCACAAGAGCCTGGAACACAAGGTCACTATCATCATGAACAGTAATTACAAGTATCTCTGTTTCCGGCCTGGCTTTTTTGATCACCCTTGTACCTTCTATGCCATTCATACCTGGCAACTCAATGTCCATGAGGACCAGATCAGGATTGTCTTTTTCAAGGTTCTTAATAGCTTCTTCACAAGATTCATAAGCAGCTATAACTTCATGTTCGCTTAAACTGCTTATTAAAAGAGTAAATCCATCTCTTACAACATCATTGTCTTCTACAATGACGATCTTACTGGTAGTTGCATCCATAGTATCCATGAGTTATTGGCCTAAACAATATTAAAAAAAAATCTCTTTAAGTAAAATAGATATTTGATAACCATAATAAATCTTCTTTAATTGGCTATATTCTTATTCAGATCAGCTTTCAGTATAATCTCGGTTCCTTTATCTGGATCTGAATTAAAAATGAGATCTCCCCTGATTTTTTCACCGCGGAACTTCATTTTTTTTAATCCATTGTAGTATTCAATCTCATCAGTATTAAAGCCTATCCCATCATCCGAAAGCCTTACCTCAAACATATTTGGATACATTGAAACTGAAAATGATACAATACTACAACCTGCATGCTTAATGGTGTTATTTATAGCTTCCTTAAAGATTAATACAATTTGCCGGGTAAATCCAGGTGGTAGGCTGATATTTGAATCACTCGTAAACCCATTTTTTACCTGGAATTTTATATCTGTATTATCAAAAACTTCCTCGCCATAATCTCTGATCTTATAAAAGACTTCTTTTAGGTTATTATTTTTAGGGTCTATGGACCAGATAAAATCTTTAGTTCCGAGGAAAAGATTCTTTGATTCCAAATCAATTTTTTCAAGATAATCTTTTAATTCCCCGGGCACTTCCCAATTCTTATTTCTTATAAGTTGTACCAGCATTGAAATGCTTGTGAGATGATTGCCGATCTCATCATGGAAATCCATAGCTACTTTCTTCTGAATACGTTCAAATTCTTCTTTATTCAACTTTTCAATTAACAGAAGTTGATTTATTCTAATTTTAATCCTGTAGTTATTAACAATAACAAACCCTAGTAAAAGGGATGCGAATAGTAAAACATAAAACCACCAGGTTCTCCAAAAAGGAGGTGCAATAATAAAGTTCATGGAGGAATAAGAATCACTCCAATTTAATCCGTCATAAGAAGCCGATACATTAAACTGGTATTTCCCGGGACTAAGATTAGCATATAAGACTGATTCATTAGTCATAGGAATTGACCAATCCTGGTCATAATTGTCAAGCCTGTAACGATACCAAAGACGATCCTTGCTTTGTAGGGAAACGCCCTTGAAATCAATTTGAAGATCGTTCTGGTCATATTTTAATAATGGATTAATAGGAACTCCAGACCATGTATCCATCCTTATGTTTTTTTCCCCCAATCTGTGTCTTTAAATTCTATCTTTAGAGATGATATATTTACAGGAATAAAATTATTTTTATTGAGTTTTTCAGGGTTAAAAGTGACAACTCCTATTGAAGTTCCAAAGTATATTAATTTATCATCCTGGAATACTGCATTTTGTATAGTTTCGAAATCCGGGAATCCTTGCTCCATTCCTGCCGATGTAATTGACTGGATATTTCCATTTTGCTTCACTTCTAAATAATATATTCCCCTATCTGTTCCAATACATAAATGGTTATCCTTATGAAAAATCATTGATCTTACCCTGTTGAAAGGTAGGCTTACATATTCATTAACATATCTAACTTTTCCTGAACTGCTTTCATAAAAAATTAAACCATTAATATCACTTCCAATCCACATATTCCCTGACGTATCGGGAATAACTGTGTTTAGTATCTCTTTATTTTTAAATCCCCGATTTATATAAGGAATTATTCCCCCATTTACATATTTGTCTATACCATTATCTGACAACAAAAGCATTTCCCCCTCATCAATTTGTCTTAAAAATTTAATTCGATTGCTTAAGAGTCCGTCATCCTGTGATAAGGACCATATTTTATTGTTTTCAAAAACCGCTACTCCTCCTTCAGTTCCAACCCAGGTTCGACCTTTATTATCTATACATGTATGGAAACAATAATTATGCGGCAATCCATTACTGGTAGTATAAGAAATGTAGGAATTGTCTTTAAAAACAGTAACTCCCCTAGCACCAGCAATCCAATACGAATCCTCATACACTGAAATCGACCTGATATAGTTACTAGTTAATCCATTATTCGTATTAATCTTTTTGACATTTTTTCCATCAAAAATATCGATACCCTTACCAAAATAACTGATAAACAACTGGCCATCATCATTCATAAAAAAAGAAGAAGGGGTAAATCTTTGATTTCTTGAAAACTCAAGATACTTAAGCGCTTCACCATGATAACTATATAAACCATTTTGTTTGCTAACGATCCAAATACTCCCTTCCTGATCCTGAAAGATCCGCGAAACAGTTTTTTCATCAAATCCTGTAGATTTGTTGAATTCAATCGCGTTACCATCACTGATCATCATTAATCCCTTATCAGAGCTGATCCATATGTTTCCATTATTCAAAGCCAGAACATCATATATATACTCATTATTAACACGGCAAATTTCATTGATAATAATTTCACCATTATCTATGTCCAGTTTTGAAAGAATCCCGGAGTTATTGAGAAACACTTCTCCATTGGAAGTTAATATTTTGTCGTATCCAGCAAGATCTTCCGCAGCCCTTTCAAATCCTTTATCAGAGTTTAGCCATAACTGATCATATGACGATAGTATCTTCAATTGTGCGAGGGTTCTGCCCGAGACATTAATAATTGAGCCATTTATTGATTCAAGCAAATGACTAAAATTGGCAATTTCATCATTTTCAATACTATATAGCGATTTGCCTCCATGAAAGAAAAATATATCCCCTGCATTATTGCTATTCAATCCATAACAGTTATAGGGACCATCTATATTTGAAATGCTATAATATTTGAAATTCAATCCATCATATGAGCTTACACCATTTTTGCCTGCGATCCATAGAATCCCTCTTTCATCTATCATAATATCAAACACTTGATCATTTTTCTGATCATGTGAATATTCAATCTCTTCAAACACTTCCCCATTAAACCGAATCAATCCTTCTTTACTCCCGAGCCATATGTACCCATACTTATCCTGTGTGATACAGTTAATATCTAAACTGGTCAATCCATCATCCAGGTCATATTGATTGAAAAAAAAAGATTGGGACATCCCAAATACTGGAAATAGAAAAACCACAAAGAATATTAAGATTCTCTCAACAGACATTTCACCCCTTTTGACTAAAAATAAGTTTAATCATACTCAGAACTCAAATAGAAAATAATGTTTACAAGGATAAGAATATTACTGCAATAGCAAAATCCCCCAATTTGGGTATTTCTCATTCCCGAAATTTTTACAATCTTTCACCCGAATTCGTAATCGATCTTTTATAACCTTCCCGGACTTCGATTCAGAACTCTCTTCATACACCCTCGAATTTGTCTGGGAAGGTTTTTTCCTTTTACTTTAAATTCCAGGTCAATTTTTTAAATCAGAAAACTTACGCCTCCCCCATTTTGGGTTAGGATTATTTTTCAATTTTGAATTTTGAACCATGAAATAAGTTTGAAAATTCTTAAATTCACGCGTGATTGGACCATATTGAGTTTAGATTTATACAGAAATCTATAGATCATTACTTGATTTGCTGATCATCAAAAGCCAATATAATTATGCATCCTGTATTATTCGAATTTAACACGCCTGGTTTTTTAAGGTTTTTATTTCCTGATACTGTTACTATATATTCGTATGGTGCTATGATTGCACTGGGTGCTCTTCTTGGATTCGCATATACTGCCTGGCAGGCAAAAAAACAGTTGAATGTAAAATTTGAGACTACAAATGAATTAATACTCTTTATACTTATATTTTCTATTATCGGAGGTAAATTCTTCATAATATTTGAAGATTTTAAGGGTTTCATATCAGATCCAGGTCAACTTTTCAGGAACTTCAGTAGCGGTTTTGTTTTTTATGGATCCCTATTATTTGCTATTCCGACTATGCTCATCTTTTTCAAAGTTAGAAAGATCCCAACACTACCAATGCTGGATATAATGGCCATTACTACATGCATAGTACATGGAACTGGCAGAATTGGATGTTTCCTGGCCGGATGCTGTCATGGAATCCCTTATGACGGATTCTTATCTGTAGTATTTACAGATCCTATGTGTCAGGCAGATCCTTTAAATACTCCGCTTCACCCAACCCAGCTTTATAGTATGAGCTTAATATACGGCATCATGATCCTCCTAATTTTGGTTTCAAACAGAAAGCAATTTGCAGGTCAGATCTTTCTCTTATACCTGATTCTATATTCAGTTGGCCGTATGATCCTGGAAGTTTTTAGAGGAGATCTTTCAAGGGGTTATGTGCTTGATAGCATCCTGACCAATTCGCAATTCATCTCAATCTTGGTAATTATAGCAGCTATTTATTTTTACTACAAGTTCTATAAAAAACAGGCTCTAAATTCAAAATGATTACATGCTGTATTTTCTCTCTCACTAAATTCTAAAATTGGCAGCTTTTGGGAAAATATTTATATCGAAAGGCGGACTACCGATAGCTTCTCCATCCATATGAGCAACTACTGCTGGATTTCCCTCAATTGTTACTTTCCTGGATTTATAAAAAGAAACTGCATTCAACTTTCTATGGGCCCCGTCCTTCATTTTTAAAACATAGTTAATCCTGGTCAAGTTGGGGACTTTGCCAATAAGACATATGTCAAGAAGACCATCATCATTTAAAGCATATGGATTTATTTTAAATCCTCCTCCAAATGTAGTCCCCTTAGCAATTGTCATTAAAAGGACGTCTTCCTTTATTGCATTATCATTGAAAATGGCGGATATCTCCTTTTCCCGATAAGTAAATAGTATTCGAAGTACTTCAGAAAGGTAGGAAAAATACCCTTGAAACTTCCTTCCTTTTGCAGCCATTCTTTCTACAACTTTCCCATCAAAACCAATTCCTACACCATTTAAAAAGTCTGCCATTGCATTCTCCAAGGTCTATTTTTTTTATATCCCCATTAAATGCTGTTTCAATCTGGGATTTGAAATCAAATCTGGATTGGATGTGTTTGATCGTATCATTGCCCGTACCAAAGGAAATGACACTTACCACAAGTTGTTTATCCCTTATACCATTTATAGCCTCGTTGATAGTACCATCACCACCTACAACCATTAAATCAGTATACTCTTTATCTTTAATTATAGAGTTTGCAAGCAAATCTGCTTTCCTGTTTTCAGATGTGAAATAAAGATCATAAGAAATAGATCTCTGTACGAATTCAGATTTTATCTGCTCAAGCCTATCCAGGTGTTTACCTTTTCCGGCAGTTGGATTTACGATGACTAAAAACTTCCTGGCAATCACGAGTTTTTTTGCCGGAATTTAATCATATTTTTGAAAATGTGACCTATTTATACGATTTGATGCGGTTATTTCCAAGTTCTTAGCTAGTTAGCATCCCAAAACTTTCCTTCACCGTATAAATCGACATTAATTTCAGGATCACCTTTGTACCATATTTCTCCACTTCCAGATATCGATCCTTTTATTTCTTCGTTAACAAAAAATCGACATTTGGCACTTCCCGATATATGTAATTCGCATACATCAACTTCCAGGTCAAAAGCAGCAATTTCTGCTAGTCCAATAATTTCGACATAAATCGATTCCTGTTTTTCCCCAACAACAATTATGTTCCCTAATCCACTAACGTAGATAGCCTCAATTTCATTTGGCATTTTAATGGTCAGCAGAATTGTGTCAGCTTCAACAATATCCACTTCTTCTTTAAATCCCCAGGCAAAAATATCATCACCGAATCCATAAGCCATCTCGTCAAGGATATTTTGTTGGGCTCTGACCGTAATTTCTAGAGAGTCTCCCGTTTTTATTATTACACTGCCAACTCCAATATGTTGGAATATTTTAAAGGAATCGGCATTTATATACTCCGTTACTAAGGGCCCCTCTCCATAGATTTTCTTGGCTGTTTCTGGTATGTCTAAAGAACAACTTGTAAAGTTCAATAAAAATAATATTGACGTTCCATAAAGTAAAATTCTAATCTTTCCCATATTGATATCTCTCATTTCGAATTACTTTGTTTTACATACAGACACAAAAATACACGGAATAGTTTAAACAATATCATGAATAAATGTATTATAATATTTAGTTTATTGACAAATAATTTAATAATCCAATCATGAGATCTATTGAAAAGGTGGTTAATGCGGAAAATGTAATGATGGGGAAATTCAAGATTTCACAACCTTTACCTGTTAAAGAAGTTAGGCAAGTCGATCCCTTTTTATTGCTGCATCATGCAGGTCCAAAGTACCAAAGTCCTGGTGATAAAGGATTAAATGTAGAAGCACACCCACATACTGGGTTCGAGCCTGTTACCTTTGTTTTTAGTGGAGAGGTCGAACATCGTGACTCTTTGGGCAATGAAAGTATAATCAAATCTGGAGGAGTTCAATGGATCACCGCGGGTAAAGGTATCGTCCATTCTGAAAAAGCATCACCTGATTTTCAACTAAACGGTGGTGATTTTGAAATCATTCAGCTCTGGATAAACCTTCCAAAAAAATTTAAGAAGACAGAACCTAAATATTATGGCTATGACGCTGATGATATCCCTTTTTATCTTTCAACAGATAAAAAAGTCAGATTGAATGTAGTAGCAGGTAAATTTAAGGATATTAAAGGGCCCGTAGATTCAATAAGTGGGATAACTGCATTTACCGCCAAAATGGATGCAATGTCAAACCTCAATCTGGAATTTGAAGAGGAAGAAAATGTTATTTTCTATGTACTAAATGGTCATGTGAGAACAGATAATGTAGATGTCGAGGATAAACAACTTGCAATTTTGAGCAGAGATGGGAAGAAGGCAAATATCCAGTCTTTGCAAACATCCAAGTTACTAATTTTAGCTGGCAGACCATTTAATGAGCCTGTTTATCATTACGGACCATTCGTCCTGAATTCGAAAGATGAAGTAATAAGTGCAATAAATGACTATGAATCTGGAAAAATGGGCTACCTGGATTAAATGATTGATTCTTTCGGTTAACATTGTTAAAGTTTCATCTCTGCGCTCTTTAATATCTAAACTATGTTAAATTGTTCTGTATAATTTTTATTTTTGCGTTCTAAACAATGTAATTCGATGGTTAAAAAATCTCTTAAAAAGCAGTATAAATCACTGGACAAGCACCTTCTCAGGTACGAAAAGATACCTGCTTTGATCTTTGAAGATGCCATAGCCGCCTCGAAAGATGTAGCAAAAGCGATAGCTAAAATTATAATTTCCAAAAAAGGCAACTGTGTGTTGGGCCTTCCAACAGGCTCTACTCCTATTTTTATATATGAAGAGCTTATTCGTCTGCATGAAGAAGAAGGCTTGAGCTTTAAAAACGTGATCACCTTCAATCTGGATGAATATTATCCAATGCCGAAAACAAAGCTTCAGAGCTATGTCAGGTTTATGAATGAGAATTTCTTCGACCATATAGATATACCAAAAGAAAATATAAACATCCCTGATGGTTCTATTCCTGTCGAAGAGATCCATGAATATTGCGACAAGTATGAGCAGAAGATCATAGATGCGGGCGGAATTGATATACAGTTACTTGGCATTGGAAAAACAGGACATATTGGATTCAATGAACCTGGTTCTCCTATAGATTCTCGAACCAGGTTGATCACTCTTGATCATGTTACAAGAGTTGACGCAGCCAGCGACTTTTTTGGAGAAGACAATGTGCCAAAAAGAGCTATAACTATGGGAATAGGCACTATTTTTAGTGCTAAAACAATATTTCTGCTGGCCTGGGGTGAGGGTAAATCTGCCATCATTCAAAAAGCAGTAGAAGGTGAAATCACCGATCATGTTCCGGCGAGTTATCTTCAAAAGCATGGAAATACTAAAATAATCCTAGATGAAGGTGCAGCTGCGGATCTTATTAGAATTAAAACTCCATGGTTGGTTGGCCCTTGTGAGTGGGATGATCAATTAATCAGGAAAGGGGTAGTATGGCTATGTCAAAAAGTAAACAAACCCATCCTTAAGCTTACGGATAGAGATTATAATGATAATGGGATGAGCGATCTTATTGCTGAAAAAGGGCCTGATGCATATTCAATTAATATAAAGGTTTTCAATGACCTACAAAGAACAATAACTGGTTGGCCTGGCGGGAAACCGAATGCCGATGATTCCAACCGGCCAGAAAGGGCCGAACCTTTCCCTAAGCGGATCATTTTATTCTCCCCTCATCCGGATGATGATGTAATTTCTATGGGTGGAACGTTCATCAGGCTTGTTGATCAGGGACATGAAGTACATGTTGCTTATCAGACATCTGGCAATATTGCTGTTTTTGACGATGACACACTGCGGTTTGCCTATTTTGTTAATGAATATGCACAAGCTTTTGAGGGAAACAAGGAACTGGCTTCCAATTTATTTGGTAAAGTTTCAGAATTCCTGGCCAACAAAGAACCCGGGCAGGTCGATTCTGATGAAGTGAAAGAAATTAAAGGCTTAATTCGACAAGCAGAAGCCTGGGCTGGGTGTAAGTTTGTAGGAATTCCAGACGAACAAATCCATTTTCTTAATTTACCCTTTTATGAAACAGGAAAAGTAAAGAAAAATCCAGTTGGAAGAGATGATATTGAGATCACAAAAGAATTAATCAAGAAAGTAAAACCACATCAAATTTATGCTGCCGGTGATCTTTCAGATCCACATGGCACACACAGGGTTTGCCTTGAATCAGTATTCTTAGCTTTAGCAGAATTGAAAGAAACTGAGCCATGGATGAAAGATTGCTGGTTATGGCTATATAGAGGAGCCTGGCAGGAATGGGAGATCGACAAAGTTGAGATGTGTATTCCACTAAGTCCTGATGAACTTCAGAAAAAAACAAAGGCTATCTTCAAACATCAATCTCAAAAAGATAGCGCATTATTCCCCGGAACTGATGCAAGGGAATTCTGGGAAAGAGCACAGGACAGGAACCGGGAAACGGCAAAACTATACAATTTGCTTGGGATGGCGGAATATGAAGCAATGGAAGCCTTTGTCAGGTGGCTATATTAGTGAGAAGATCTGTATAAATTATTAATAAACAGACGAATTGTTTTAACAATCCTCATTACGAGAATTTCAGGCTGGGATAGATTGAATCAAATATAGATGTAACAAATTACCCTCTTTGCAAGTCAATTTTCTTTCCTGCTACGGATAAATTTTCCTTAACATAATTTTCATCCCACAGATTCGAAATTACGGCTGATATCCTTGGATTCTGTAATGCCCACAGATATGCCTTAACCGGGGCTTTCATATCGCCTGGGACTATTTTATTCAATTTTTCTGCACGCCATTCGGGTAATGGTTTTAATTCCTCGTGTTGTGTTGCAACACTCATTGCTACTTTCATCCCAATTACGCCAACATTCGCTTCATGTGCCTTTCTTATTGCCCCATCCAGAAAGCCATCATTGAGGAAATTATAGGCCACCATAGCTACATCATACTTCCCGGTATCAACTGCTGCATTTAAAACTCCTGCAGGATCATTATGACTTGAAACACCCAAAAACCTGACCTTACCTTGCTTTTTTAATTCATCGAATGCTTCATAGATTTCAGGTATGTTAACTTCTTCAGGACAATTCGCCCCATGTGGGCACATAGCAAGATCAAAATAATCGGTTCTGGTCCTTTCCAAACTCCCTTCAATGGAATTAAAAATGAACTCTTTGAACTTTTTACTCCCATCAACTTTATGTCCATAGTCGCTCATCATGGCATTACTTAAATAAGACGGATCCATCGATCGTTCCTGTCCAGGCCAATAAATATAGAAATATCCAGGCTTATCGACCCCTCTGTCACTTCGCATTTGCCAGGCTCTTTTGATAATATTCTCCTGCTTCCCAGATGGCAAACTGTCGAATATTTCTTTATACATCCTGTTTCTTATAGAGGTAAATCCGCTTATTTTCGTATTTAAAAACACCTTTTCACGTTTTGACGAGGATTTCAGAATTTCTCCATATCCCTTTTCAGATTTCCCATTTCCATATGCCGGGGCAGTGTCAAAGTAATTAAGACCCATTTCCATGGCTAACTCTACCTGTGCATAGCTTGTGGGGGAAACAGGATCTCCACCACAAACAACTTCAGAGACCATATATCCTGTTCTTCCTAGCATCCGGTAGGACATGTCAGATTGTTTATTTCTCCATTGTGGGACAATAGCACTTTTGGTTTCCCCGGAAATTGCCAAAGGGCTGGTCAATAATGAAGGCAGAGCTATTGTAGTTAAGGAGGTCTTCCAAATAAATTGCCGTCTGTTCATAGATATTGAATCCTTTTCTTTTTTCATTTATAATGAGATAAGTTTTTTAAATTATCCTTGATTTCACTTAAACATAAAATCTAAATTAATCATTTATAAGCAATTTTATCAAACAATAACACACTCTTAAGAATGCCATAAATGGAAATTGTGCAATCTTTTAAGTTACATTCAATACAATCTGAAATATGATAGAAATTACAGGAACTAAACAGGATTAATTGTCTGTGTAAAAAATCCATTTTTATTTGTAGTAGGTAGAGCATTAATATTAAAACTTAAAGATGAATAATACAGTCAAATTATTATTTTTACCAATTCTATACATTTCATTTTTTTGTCCATAAAGTGATTAAAATAAATTTATCAATTATTCTTAATCAAAATTTTATTGAATTACCTATTTTTATTTATATTCAAATTTTACTGAAATAAAAGATTTTTACACAAAATCCTTTCACATATGAAAACCAAAAAAATAGCAATGCTTGGCGGAGGTTTTATCGGTGATTTCTATACCCATACCCTTCATGGGCAACGCAGGCAAGACCGGGTTCAAGTGATATATTCGAGAAGTGAAAGTTCTGCAAAAAGAATTGCCGATCGCTGGATTATCCCTAAATGGACCACCAATATGGAGGAAGCTATCAACGATCCTGATATAGATACTGTGGTAATTGCTCTTCCGAATCATCTACATTTGGAAGCAGTAAGACTATGTGCAGAAGCGGGGAAAGCTGTATTGGTGACCAAACCTTTAGGACGAAATGCAAAAGAATCAAAGGAAATGCTGGCCTTGGTAGAAAAACATGGCATTTTTCATGGATACCTTGAAGATCTATGCTATACTCCGAAAACTTTAAAATCCCTGGAGTCTGTAAAGAATGGGGCTCTGGGTGATATCTTATGGGTACGGTCACGTGAGACTCATCCTGGGCCACATAGTGACTGGTTTTGGAATCCTGAATTATCCGGTGGTGGGGCCATAATTGACCTTGGATGCCACTGCATAGAAATAGCCCGTAATTTTATTGGGAAAGATGTAAAACCCCTGGAGGTAATGTGTTGGGCGGACACGCAGGTTAAACCCATCCAGGCTGAAGACCATGCGATAGCACTTGTAAAATATGCTTCAGGGGCAATCGGGCAATTTGAAGTGAGTTGGTGTTTCAGAGGAGGCATGGACCTTAGAGATGAGGTAATGGGTGTTGAGGGCACAATATTTCTGAATCATTTTCTTAGAACGGGCCTTGAAGTTTTCACAGCTGTAGGTGAAGGTGATTATGTAGCTGAAAAGGCCGAATCCGCAACCGGATGGTTATTCCCCGTAGGTGATGAAGTAAATGCCCTGGGATACGATTTTATGTTCACTGATATGTTCGATGCAATTGATGAGGGTCGCAAGCCTATGGAAGATTTTTATGATGGATATGTAGTTAATGCAATTATCGACGCATGTTATAAGTCCTCAAAATCAAAGAAATGGGAACCTGTTGAATTAGAAATATGGCGAGGTAGTGAGGAAATAAAGAAAGGTCCTAAAATGGTTGATTATGATGATAAGTATTATTTAATCAAAGAAGAGATCCTTCCAAATGGTTCTAAGAAACTGATTTTAAAGGATAAGGCTAGTGGAGAAATAATTCAAAGGGAATTATAGATTATTCCCTGATCCAAATCCTTTTTACAAAAACATATTATGCCCATTTTGCTTAAAGTAATATGTTTTTGATAAAGGATTCCAAACCTATTAAAAGTTCATATTATTTAAATGTATTCTTGTGTTTTCTCTGTTTAAAAGCGAAAATAAACAAAGCGAGAACGAAAGCAGCAATTACAGCCGGCACAATCCAGATATCAGGCCAGTTTTTAATTCCGTCCGTAGTATAAAAATCAACAGTGTTGCCAGCAAACCAGGTACCAATAAACATACCCAAACCATAAGTAGCAAAGGTTATCATTCCCTGAGCTGAACTTTTCAAATATGACGGAGCTTCATTATCCACATATATCTGGCCTGCGACAAAAAAGAAATCATAACACAAGCCATGTAATAAGATCCCTGCATATATCATCCATGCCATAGATCCGTTATCGCCATAAGAGAAGAATAAATACCTGATGAACCAGGCTGACATGCCAATTATAAATACCTTTTTTACGCCATACTTCTTCAGAAAGATCGGCAATATTAATAGAAACAGGATCTCGGCCACCTGACCCATACTTATCTTATTCGCTATATAATTCATGCCTATATCAGATAAGAATGAAGCTGTAAATCCAAAATAGAAAGATAAAGGTATACATGTCAGAACAGAAGCCACAATTATGATAAGAAAAGCCGGCTTTTTTAATAAACCAAGCGCATCCAACCCGATGATTTCTTTGAAGCTGACATGGATTTCTTTTTTAGGAGGTACATGCGGAAGAGTGAAACAATACATTCCTAGCAATAGAGAGGCAACAGCACCTACATAGAGTTGATTCACCGATGAACCATAATCCAGATATCCAATGATATTATTAGCTACGATCCAACCTATTGTTCCTAATACCCGAATACTGGGGAATTCCTGTGACGGATTGTCCATTTTATGGAAGGAGATCGAATTTGACAAGGCCATTGTGGGTGTATAACTTAGGGTATATATTAGCAAACTGGGGTAAAACAAAGCAAAGGTCTTTGCTTGGGCTGTTACGATTAAAAGAATGGCCCCAAGAATATGTAATGAACCGAGCACCTTCTCAGTTGAGAAAAACTTATCTGCTACCAAACCCACAAAAAAGGGAGATATCATAGCCGCAATGGCAAAAGTGCCATATGACAAGCCAATTTGGGTACCAGTAAAGTTGAGAGTTTCTCCTAAATAGGTATTTAAAGTAACGTACCAGGTTCCCCAGATAAAATACTGTAGAAACATTAGTGATGATAACTGTAGTCGAGTTTTTAATATCATAACTCTGAGGAAACCCCCATTTTCAATTCAAAATCCCAATTTATAAAAAATGTGGTTTTCCTGAACTATAAGGGTAACAAATTAATTTAATTTGGTATCAATTATTTGTGCCGGTTTTAAGGTAAGGTATCCATTCATCATGAGCATACCCTGAAAAATCTCTTAGAAATAGTATGTAATTTGGTCTATATGGTGAGTTCCGTAAGGATAATCCAATTTCCTCAGGCATATAATCTCCTTTTCTGGTATTACATTTTCTGCAAGCGGTGATGAGGTTCATCCAGGTGCTCTTCCCGCCTTTTGCCTTAGGGACAACATGATCAAGCGTTAGATCTTTATTCGTACCACAATACTGACATTCAAAACCATCTCTTTTAAACACATTCTGCCGGGTGAGCACAACACCCTTATAAGGGATATTAACATAACTTCTGAGTTTAATAACTGCTGGCATCGGGAAAGAACGATTTACTGTTCTTAATAGAGTACCATTGCATTTTGAAATCAATTCAGCTTTTTCAAAATACACCAATAAAAATGCACGTTGTATAGTACATATTGATATTGGATTATAATCCTGATTCAACACCAAAACTCGTCTGTTCATCATCTCAGAATCCTCTTTATAAACTCTAACTTATGAGTCTGAATATTGTTTTTTACATTAATTATACCTTCTTCATTAATTTGATCTATTCGCACAAGTCCATGGGCATGAATTATCTTATTATCATCAAGAATTATTCCAACATGACTGATCTTTCCTTTTGAATCTGAGAAAAATGCAAGATCTCCGGGAATTGCTTCATCAAATTCTTTTATAATAGATCCCTGCCTAACTTGTTCAGATGTATCCCTTTTTAGTTGGTACCCAGATATTTTAAATACCATTTGAACAAATCCTGAACAATCAATCCCAAAAGGTGTTTTACCACCCCATAGATAGGGAGTATTTAAATATTTTAAGGCTGTGGATCGGATAAAATCAAAATCTCTTTTCTGACCAAGATTCTTTGCTTCACCGTTAAAGGCAAATTGTTCATCAAAATGAAATAATTCTGTATGGGCTATTGGGAGAATACTTCCCATTACAATTTGCAAGGGCTTTTTTTTGTATAATATTGAAGTTGTTAATTCGGTTGATATCTTAAATTCGTTGTTGATCATATCATGAAAATACTCCTCACTTATGAATTTATGTTGTTTGTGATCAACCCACCCCTCATATTCATCAAAGTATGTTTTAATATGAAGCCAGTTTTTATCGGGGGTAGCAGAAAGAACTGTATAATGGTCGCCAAACAATAATTGTGTAACCAGTTCACTTTCATGTGCTGGTTCCTTTCTTACAGGCACTATACTCAATCGACAAATTCCTTTCTGTAATTTATCCATCATTATTTAATATTTAATCTTGCCATATCCCGCTTAATATCTTTTGCTTTTATATCTTCTCTTTTATCATAGATCTTTTTGCCTTTAGCTAAAGCTATCTCGAGTTTGGCCAGTCCTTTTTCATTAATAAATATCCTTATAGGAATTATTGTAAGTCCTTTTTCCTTGTTTTTTGTAAGCAGTTTTTTTAACTCTCTTTTATTCAACAACAATTTACGGTCTCTTTTGGCTTCATGGTTAAAATTCCTGGCCAATTCGTAGGGGGAAATATGTAGTTCCTTAACAAATAGTTCTTTATTAAAAAATGCACAATAACTATCCTGAAGGTTTACCTTACCTAGTCTAATAGATTTGATTTCACTTCCCAGAAGAACAATTCCAGCGATATATTTATCAATAAATTGATACTCATAAGAAGCTTTTTTATTTCTTATGTTAACATTCTTCTGGAAATTCAATTTTCCTGAGGACATATGCTTATTATTTCGAATTGATTAAAATTACGACAAGGGACCCATTAAAAAATAAAGATATTACAAATAAATGAATCCTCCATTTAAAATTTCAATCTGGCATCAGGTACAACTGTAAGATCACTGAATGCTCTCTGCAAATATTTATAATAACCTGCAATTCCGATCATAGCAGCATTATCAGTACAGTATTCAAGTTTTGGGATATAGGTTTTCCAATTATACTGATCTGAAAGACCTCTAACAAAGTTCCTGATTTGGGAATTTGCCGCCACACCACCAGCTATTGCAATATCCTTTATATCCTTTTCATTTGCACATAGAATTAATTTATCCATCAACATTGCTATTAAGGTATGTTGTATGCTTGCACAAAGATCATTCAGGTTCTTTTCTATAAATGAGCTATCATCTTTGAGTTGATCTCGTAAAAAATAAAGCACCGCAGTCTTGATGCCACTGAATGAATAATTATATCCAGGCATTGATGTTAATGGAAATTTAAATTTTTCAGGATCTCCCGTTTTTGCATGCTCATCTATTAAGTATCCACTCGGATAGGGGAATCCCAACATCTTCCCTATTTTATCAAATGCTTCCCCCACTGCATCATCCTGAGTTTCTCCCAAAATCTTCATGTCAAGATAATCTTTTACCAATACGAGCTGTGTATGTCCTCCACTTATTGTCAAACATAAGAAAGGGAAGTTCGGCCTGGGTTCGTCAATGAAATGAGCAAGAATATGTGCCTGCATATGATTCACAGATATTAAAGGAATATTTTTTGCTATTGAGAGTCCTTTTGCAAAAGATATCCCGACAAGTAAAGCTCCCAACAAACCTGGCCCTTGTGTGACGGCAATTGCATCAAGTTCGTCGATCGAGACTCCTGCCTCTTTAAGTGCCTGGTTTACAACAGATATAATATGCTGCTGATGAGCCCTTGAGGCAAGTTCAGGAACTACACCTCCATAAATTTCATGTATTGATTGACTTAATATGGTATTGCTGAGTACTTTACCATCCTGTATTATTGAAGCGGATGTTTCATCACATGAACTTTCCAAAGCAATTATATTTGAAGCCATTAACTGATGTCTTTCGTAATATTAATTAGGTTTTTTTATCAAGTATTGTGCGCAAAATTAAATAAAACCAATTTCTTTCGTATATTAATTAGAAAGGAAGATTAATTAAGTGGCTAAAAAGAGTTTATTCAGATTAATGTTTTGGGGGTCATATAGAAGACCCCTCATAAAAGTATTGGCAATTATCATTATGTTTATTGCCACTATTATGGTCGGAATAACTGCTGCCTTGCAATTCCCTGAAATTCAAACCAGAGTAACTCAACAGCTCGCTCAATACTTGTCCAAAGAAATAGGATTAGAAGTTTCTGTTGGCTATATCAACATTTATTGGTTGAGCCAGATACATCTTGAGGATGTAAAGGTGCTGGATACAGAAGCTGATACCCTGATTTATGTTAAAAGTGCCAGGCTAAATTATGGAGCAACCAGTTTAATTATGGGCCGGGACATTACCTTTAACAAAGCAATTGTGGAAGGTGCAGATGTCAGGGTCGTGAGAAATGCGCCCGACGGACGGTTTAATATTAATTTGTTTGATGATGGATTAAAGAAACTTTTAGGATCAAACAGACCAGATTCCTTGAAGGGCACATTTTTAATTAAAGAAATTGAATTATATGATTCAGAATTTACATTATCGGATCCAACCAAAGACTCCATCATAAATAAATTCAATTATAACCAGTTTAAGATACAGGATCTGAATGCGAAAGGCCTTAACTTATCCTCAAAGGGGAAAAATTTTGAAATCCAATTTGAATCCTTAACCGGAATAGACTCAGCAAGTCAACTCAAGATAAATAGCTTATCAGGATTTTACCAGATCACCAAAAACTCAATGGTTTTCAGGACTTTTAATATGGATGTAGGCCGTAGCAACATCGAAGCTTCATTTGTTTTTCAATTTGACAGTATTCAACAGATGAAAGAGTTCAATGAATTAGTTACCATTATTGCTGATGTGAAAAGTTCGCGTATATATTCAAGAGACCTGGGGTACTTCGCTACAGTATTTAAAAGATATTATCAATACTACAGACTATCCGGCTTTTTTTCAGGATCGGTTAATCGATTCAAATTAGATGATTTTAACCTGGCTTTAGGCTCAATGAGTAGATTTCGAGGATCAGCAAGTTTGTCAGGATTACCTGATTTCAATAATACATTCATCGATATGAAAATCGAAAATTCGATTATTAATCCTGAAGATCTTGGACCTTATTTTGGGGAGGAATCTGTTCAAAACCTGGCCAAATTTGGTCGTTTAAGTTTTTCAGGGAGGTTTACTGGCTTTCCTATTGACTTTGTAGCTGATGCTGAATTCTATACGCAGATTGGCTATTTCGACAGTGATATCAACCTGAAATTAGATCAGACAGATAACTTACCACATTATTCAGGGAATATTATAGCGCAAGGCCTTGATCTGGGCATTTTACTGGATAATGAAGAGAAATACCAGGATATTGACTTGAATGGGAAAATCGAGGGTAAAGGTTTTTCTAAATCCAATGCAGATTTCCTGCTGGATGCCACCATTGAGAACTTTGGATTCCTTGGCTATAATTATCGAAATATCCTGATAGACGGGAGGCTCTCAAGTGAAATATTTAATGGATTATTAGCCATTAATGATCCCAATCTTGATTTTGAAATGAATGGCGAGATCGACCTTCGCGAGGGGAATGAAAGAATCAATATTGTTGCGGCAGTTGATACTGCTATTTTGAATAATATAAATATATCGAAAAAACCAGCAAGTATTTCCACTCAGATAAAAGTTGATTTGAAGGGACTTGATATTAATTCAATCTCTGGCATCGTAACGGCACCAGAAACCAATCTAATGTATGATAATCAATATGCCAACATACAAAATTTGAAACTAATTTCAGAAAATTCTGATTCAATAAGCTTTTTGGAGATTTCTTCCAATGATATAGATGGCCATATATCAGGTAATTTTAAACTGGATCATTTATTCCAGGACATTCCGCAAATTGTCAGGGAATATTTAATGATTCTAAAGAATGACAGTAGTGAGATCAATACTTTTTATGCACAGAAGGAACCAACTGATTCAAGTAATTATATGATTGACTTTAATCTCTCATTGTTTAATATCAATCCCGTTATGCAACTTTTTCTTCCGGATTTCTATATAGCGCAAAACTCTTATGTTTCCGGAGATTTAATTATTGGCCCCAAGTCTCTAATATCCGTAAAAAGTCAGATTGATACAATAGGTTATAAAACCATAAAGTTTTACAATAATAATTTCGAATTATCTACCAGAAAAGACGCGGATACTACATTGATAAAGGCAGAGTTATTGGTCACATCCGAGTCCCAGGAAAACGCTAATAATAACCAGACCAAAAATTTGCTGGTCAAAGCCGATTGGAATATTGCTCACATAGATCTAAATTTTAGTGTTGATCAGATTGACAAAGGCAATGAAATCGATATCATTAATACCGTTGATCTATTACCGGGATCTACTAAAATAAAATTTCAACCCTCTAAAATTATAGTATTGAATGATCGATGGAATTTTTCATCAGAAAATGAAATAGAAATCAAAGGTAAAGAGATCCAATTCTCTAACGTTCATTTGTCGAATGAAGATCAATATATCGAACTTATTGGGCAAATATCTACTGACTCCAGCAAAGCACTTTATTTAAATATTAATGATTTCGTCATAACTAATCTCAACCCGGTATTGCCCCGAGAGTTTCATGGCATCCTAAACGGTTATACTTCTTTGAAAAGATATTATCAAAATCCAATAATAATTAGCGATTTGGTAATTCAAGATCTGGTATTTGAGCGATTTCCCTCTGGAGATGTACATGCCTCAAGCCAATGGAATGCTAAGGAACAGCGAATGGGGATTATTTTCGAAGTATTTAAGGAAGAAAATGTTAAGGTAATAGATGTACAGGGAAGTTATTACCCCGATAAAGAACAAAACAAACTTGATCTTACTGCGTCTTTCAACAACGCTAATATAAACTTTATAGAACCATTTTATGAAAATCTGATATCTGACCTGGATGGCAAAACAAAAGGCACCTTTTCAATTGCAGGAAATATCCGGGAACCTGTTATTAACGGCCAGGCATATGTTAATGAAGGTAAAATCACCCTTGATTATTTGAACACCTCATATGATTTTGAGGGGAATGTATTGTTCACGGAAAATAAAATAAGTGTCAGGGATATGAAGTTAGAAGACAGATTTGAAAATGTTGGAATTTTAAATGGCGGAATAATCCACAATTATTTCAGAAACATCCGATTTGATTTAGCTGGCAAATTTAATAATCTACTGGTTTTAAATACCACTTCCTCTGATAATAATTTATATTACGGAACAGCTTTTGGGACAGGCAACCTCCTTATAACAGGTCAGGAAAAAAATATAAACATTAAAGTGGATGTCATAACAAATTCAGGAACCAGATTTTTTATCCCTCTAAGTAGCGGCAATACTGAAGTCATTCAGGAAAACTACATTCAGTTTGCTAAAATTGGGGAAGTTGAAGTTTCTGATGAAGACAAAGGGAAATATGTTATGAAGTTAAAAGGAATTAAATTGGATTTTGACCTCGAAGTAACACCTGATGCATATTGTGAGATCATATTTGATCTGAAGGCTGGAGATATTATTCGAGGTAGAGGAAATGGAAAATTAAGTTTAAGTGTTGATACAAAAGGAGAATTCAATATGTTCGGCGACTATGAGATTCAGGAAGGAGGATACAATTTTACCTTGTATAATGTCATCAATAAAGAATTCTCTATTGAGCCCAACAGCCGAATATCCTGGTCCGGAGACCCCTATGAAGCAAGACTTGACCTCGTTGCAACCTACAGACAATTAGCTGCCTTATCACCATTGTTCGCCCGCGAAGACAGCTCCTTTAATAATAATCCTGAAGCCAGGAGAAAATATCCCGCAAATGTTGTATTGAAATTGACTGGCCCACTTCTATCTCCAGAAATTGATTTTGACATTGATATATCGGATTATCCCAGACACCTCGTCATTGACGGTGTAAGCTTTGAGACTGTTGTGTCTGCATTTAAGTCTGAAATTCATTCCAATGAACAAGAACTCAAACGACAGGTCTTCAGTTTGATCATCCTGAGAAAATTTGCTGAACAAGGATCATTTAGTGTAGGTAATTCCTTTGGGAACAGTGTAAGCGAATTTATTAGTAACCAGTTAAGCTATTGGATAACCCAAATTGATGAAAATCTGGAAATTGACCTAGACCTGGGGACGCTTGACCAGAATGCATTCAATACCTTCCAATACCGTCTCTCTTATTCTTTTAATGAGGGGCGTTTTCGAGTTACCAGATCTGGGAATATTTCTAATGAAGACAATCCAAATGATCTTTCAAATATAATAGGTGACTGGACCCTCGAATATTTATTATCACCTGATGGGAAATACAGGGCAAAAATGTATAACAGGTTCAATTATAATAGTCTTTATGGTGATAGCCGGAGTACTACCACCGCAACCGCAGGATTTAGTTTCATGCATACTCAGAGTTTTAATAAGTTCAGGGATTTATTTAAATCAGGTAAAAAGAAGCGTAAGGAAGAAAAGCAATATATAGAATTTGATGAAGGAGTGCTTCCAAGCAATGAAAAGAAGGAAAAAGAGGAAGACACATCCTCGCTCAAATAAATTCTAACAAATTGGCTTCTAATCAGTTAGTATTAAAAAAAATTGTCTAATATTTCTTACATAAACATATTCTGGTTTAGACGGGATTTGAGGTTTGAGGATAACACTGCCTTATACTATGCCCTCAAGAGTGGAGAGGAAGTGCTTCCTATCTTTATCTTCGATAAGGATCTCTTGGATGATATTGAAGACCAATCCGATGCGAGGCTTACATTCATATTTAACCAGCTATCTAAATTGAATAAGAGTTTACTGCAATATGAAACTAGTATCCAGATTATATATGACAATCCTTTATCTGCATTTAAATTTCTTCTGAAAAAGTACAGAATTAAGGCAGTTTTTTTAAATGACGAATATGAACCATACACAATCTCGAGAGATAAAACACTGAAAGACTTTCTTGATCTAAATGGCGTTGAATTTAATTGTTATAAGGATCATGTGATATTCCACAAAAATGATATCCTAAACAATAGCGGATTACCCTTTAAAGTATATTCTGCCTATAGGAAAAAATGGATCAACAATTTCGAAAAATCAATGACAAGATCTTTTCCATCAGAAAAATCACTACATAACTTCCACAAAGGTCCTGTTAGAAATACATTCAGACTGGAGGATATTGGTCTCAGAAAAAAAAAGATCTTATTCCCATCAAAGACATTTGATCTTAATAGGATTCAAAATTATAGTCAGGAGAGGGATTTCCCTTACCTGGATAACACAACAAGGCTAGGAGTTCATCTCCGGTATGGAACCATAAGTATTCGTAAAGCTTTTAATGTTGGATTTAGATATAGCCAGACTTGGGTTGATCAGTTAATTTGGCGTGAATTCTATTCTATGATATTATTTCATTTTCCTCACGTGGTGACCAGCTCATTTAAGATCAAGTATGATAAAATTGACTGGATAAATAATTCAGAGGATTTCGAAAAATGGTGTAATGGAAAAACTGGTTATCCTATTGTAGATGCAGGAATGCGCCAGTTGAACGCCACAGGATTTATGCATAATCGGGTAAGAATGATAACAGCTTCATTCCTAACAAAACACCTTCTAATAGACTGGCGTTGGGGGGAAGCCTATTTTGCAAAGAAATTACTTGATTATGAACTTGCTTCAAATAATGGCAGCTGGCAATGGGCAGCAGGAACAGGCACTGATGCTCAACCATATTTCAGAATATTTAATCCTTCAGCTCAAGCTAAAAAATTCGATCCTGAAAACATCTATATAGCTAAATGGCTTCCTGAATATCCAAACAATAATTACCCAAAGCCAATAATTGAACATACCTTTGCTAGACAAAGGGCAATTAATACCTATAAAAAAGCACTTTTATAATTGGTCAGATGAATATCGGAGACAAAGTAAGACTACTTCATGGAACTGAGGAAGGGGTAATTCGTAGAATAATTGACAAAAGAACAGTTGAAATTGAGATAGAAGATGGTTTTCTTATTCCCGTTTTAAGAAAAGAAGTAGTATTAATATCATCAGATGAAGATCATGAACGTTCTTCACAAAACATATATCCATCTTTGGATATAGAGAAAACCAATATAGAGGATGACAAACATCAGGAAGGCATTTTTCTTGGTATCACTTTTAAGCAAAATATGTGTTCCGGATGGGTAATAAATAATACCAAAGACATCGTTTTATTTGCTGTTTATGAAAATAAAGTTGATGCTGTAATTGGTTTATCCCATGGAGCTCTAAACGACCATACATATGCCAAAATTGCAGACTGGAGCACTGGCGTTTCGCAAAAGCTTCCATCAATAATTATCGACATCATTAAGTATAAGAGAAGGACACAAGAGCATAATGATCCTTATACAAGAAAATTGGATTTAGGATCATTTACATCACAAAACGAACAAACCCAATTGCCTTTACTCAAATCATCCGGAAAGCTAATTGCCTTAAACGATCAAATGACCATTCCTGACCCAGAAGTTTTAAAAGAAGCTTTATTTTCAAAAGAACCTGAAATCCGTATTAAAGATTCAGTCAAAAAGGATCATGTAAGGGAAGTTGATTTACATATAGAAGCACTGGTAGATGATTTTCTTTCGCTTGACAGACAAGAGATTTTAGATATTCAATTGTCAGAATTTAATTCATGCCTTGAAAATGCTGTTGTAGACGGAGCAGATCAAATTATTTTTATCCATGGAATAGGAAATGGTATACTCCGTAATAAAATACACAAGAAATTAAGCCAATATCCTCACATAAAGTACTTTGAAGATGCGAGGAAGGAAAAATTCGGTTATGGTGCTACAAAAGTGCATTTGAAATAAGAAATCTTATTTTGTTTCGTTAACTTTAGTAAGGAATAATACAATAAAATATTTTAATAATTAACTAACCGGACCTATGGACTTTAATTTTAATGAATTAATGGAAAAAATCGCCGAGGATATTGGCGGTCAATATTCGGAATACGATAAATACAAATCGGTAATTATTGTACCGCTGGAACAAAATCGATATCAGGCTGTTGTTGGTGTTCTGAAACACAACGATAAAATGAACAAAACCAGGCTAGAATTCTCCTCTAAAGTATGTCAGCTTTCTGAAAGTGTAGATCTTAAGGAGTTATTAATGGAAAATGCTAAGACCTGTTATGCAAGATTTGTTATTATCGATGATTACGTTCGTGTGGAGGGATCAACTTTTCTTGAAAGTGTAACTGAAAGTGGCATTAAAGAAATTATCGATGAAGTAGCCAATATGGCTGATGCCTGGGAATTGAAATTAACAGGCATGGATGTACACTAATCATCCCAAATTATCAACCCTTTTTTATTATCTTCGTATTCTTGAATTAAATGCAGGTTTTCTTATCGCCCCGATAAGATCGGGGAGGAAAGTCCGGGCAACATAGAGCACCGTACTTCCTAACAGGAAGGTCCCGTTTATAGCGGGAACAGATAGTGCCACAGAAAATATACCGTCCCGCCGCAGGTGGGATAAGGGTGAAAAGGTGGGGTAAGAGCCCACCGCTTCAATGGTGACATTGGAGGCAAGGTAAACCTTACGGGTTGAAAGACCAAATAGGTTCTGTCTTCTGCTTTAGCAGAATTGAGTTGCTCGCTCAATCGTTATGAGGCAGAATGGGTAGGTCGATTGATCCTGTTAGTGATAACAGGGCTAGATAAATGATAAGATTCCCCCGTCAAAAGCGGGGGGAACAGAACCCGGCTTATAAACCTGCATTTTTAAATTACTTTAAATTATGCCCAAAATATTAATTATTGATGATGAAGCAAGTATAAGAAATACCTTGCGGGAAATATTAGAATACGAAAAATACCAGGTAGAGGAAGCTTCGGATGGAGAAATAGGACTTGAAATGCTGGAAAACAACAAATTCGATGTTGTTCTATGCGATATTAAAATGCCAAAACTCGATGGAATAGAGGTCCTGGAACGATCAATTTCTTCTGGTGTCGATACTCCATTTATCATGATATCGGCACATGGCACCATAGAAACAGCTGTAGAGGCTACCAAGAAGGGAGCTTTTGACTTTATCCAAAAACCACCAGATCTAAACAGGCTTCTTTTAACAATCAGGAATGCTCAGGATAAATCGCATCTCGTAAATGAAACAAAAACGCTGAAGAGAAAGATATCCAAAGCCTATGACATTGTGGGTGAATCGGCTGCGATCAATCAGGTAAAAGAAACCATTGAAAAGGTAGCTCCAACTGATGCCAGAGTATTAATAACTGGTGAAAATGGTACAGGGAAAGAGTTGGTTGCCCGGTGGATACATGAAAAAAGCAACCGGCACAAGTTACCCCTTGTAGAGGTCAACTGTGCTGCAATCCCATCTGAATTAATTGAAAGTGAGCTATTTGGTCATGAAAAAGGCTCTTTTACCTCGGCTGTTAAACAAAGAATAGGAAAATTCGAACAAGCAAATGGAGGCACTTTGTTTCTTGATGAGATAGGTGACATGAGCCTTTCTGCACAGGCTAAAGTTCTTAGGGCGCTCCAGGAAAATAGAGTCAACAGAGTGGGGGGTGACAAAGATATAAAGGTTGATACAAGAGTAATAGCAGCTACTAATAAAGACCTAAAAAAGGAGATTAGCGAAAATAAATTTCGTGAAGACTTATACCATAGGATCGGCGTGATAATCATAAATGTCCCTCCTTTACGGGAAAGAAAGGATGATGTTCCACTGCTGGTTGACAGATTTTTACATGATATAGCCAATGAATATGGTGACAAGCAAAAATCGATCACTCCTGAAGCTATCAAAATGCTTCAAGATATGCCATGGACGGGCAATATCCGAGAAATCCGGAATGTTATAGAAAGACTGGTTATTATGTGTAATACCGAAATTACAAAAGATGATATATCCAAATATGCAATGCTATAAGGATATTCCTATCTAAACATCCTGCTCATTTAACTCCTGCTTTTGAATACTGTCTTCCGTATAGGTTGGACAGGTTTTTTGAGCACATGCTGATATCCCAAATACGCCAAATGCGAGAAGTAATGCTATGATTCTTAATTTATACATAGTTTAACATTTTTATGGTGAACAAATATATATAATCGCTGAGCTATTCAAAACTGCTTAATGAATAATTCAACAATTAATATCCCTATTCTAATAAAAGTAAACGCAATTGACACCATTTTAGTATTTTTAATATTCATAAATGGAGAAAAGACTTAAAAAATACGTTGACAAAGCTTTTCCATTACCCAATTTGTTCTTGCACCGCTTTCGCCTGTACTTGGACATTTTCCTTACCTCTTAAATCCCTGACAATAGTATTAATCAGTGGCAATTGAATATGCCTTGGTAACATAAAAGGAATTGTTTCCTTATCCTGTCCTTCTATTTCTACGTGAACGGATCCATCTCCAAAATAGCTGAAGCGAATCTGTCCTTTGCTTCCAATAATTGTTGTTTCTTCCATGCTGGACACATTGGAAGTTGAAAAACACCAGGTACCCTGCCCTAATACCCCATTCTCAAAATAAAATGTTCCTGAAACAATGTCTTCCGCGGGGTATAATCCTGCCTGGTTATTTGCAATACCTTTTGCTTCAATTATTGGACCAAAAAGATAGTCAAGAAAATCCAGTTGGTGAGACGCCAGGTCATAAAAATACCCCCCACCTGCAATTTCAGGAAAAATACGCCAATTATCCCTTGTACCACTTGCCCCAACTATATCCGGATTCAGGGTTTTATATAATTTAATATTTACATGACGTATATCACCAATAGCTCCTTCATCGACTAATTCTTTGATTTTAAGGAAATTCGGCAATCTTCTTCTATAATAGGCTACAAATAACGGTACTCTGGCTATTTTACAGGCTTCAACCATTTTCATACATTCTTCGTATGATCTTGCCATTGGTTTCTCAACATATACAGGTTTACCTGCATTTGCTGACAAGAGGGTATACTCCATATGAGAGTCAGGAGGAGTTGCGATATAAATTGCATTGATATCTGGATCATTGATCAGCTTTTCAGCATTGTTATACCATTTTGGCACATTATGCCTCATAGCATAATCTGCAGCTTTATCCGAATTTCGGCGCATAACGGCCACCAATTTTGAATGGTTAATCAGATTAAAAGCTGGACCGCTTTTTACCTCACAAACATCGCCTGCTCCAATTATTCCCCATCGCACTTCCTCCATTTTTGTTTTGGGCATATCTTTTTTCAACTATATTAATAAAAAATTCACGAAGTATTGCAATAACACAATCCTACAATGATAAATTAATAATTAAAATCACTAAAGACAATTATATGGCTCCTCAGACATATGAAAAAACGTTATTTCATAAATTTCTTCAAAATAGTCTTAAAAATATTTATGTCTGTTTTATTCCACTTTTCTTCTTGAACCAAATGATAAAAAGTATTCATGTATTGTTTAACTAGCCTATATAAATCTAAATGAATTTCTTGGGATCAGACTGGATTTTTAAAACTCTTTCAAAATCTCCAGCATTTCCCGATCCAGCTTGTGCCCCTTATAATCCTCATAATTAATATCCTCCCTTCCACTATCCAATATACCAAAAGCACCTCTGAAGTTCCACATTGCCCAACCCCAGCCAGCTGATTTCCATTGAGACATCAGTTCACGCAGCCAGGCCAATACCACATGATGCGGTGTTTTGCTATACGCACCAAACTCTCCCACATGAACACTCACACCCATTGCTTCAAGCCTTTTCCAGGGATCGATCATTTGCATCCTGATCCTGTCGGCGTCCCAGATTTGATCCCAGGAAACACCCCATTTCTTGAGATTATCTAAATAATGCTGATTCATCACCTCTGTAGCCCACCGCAATTCGGTAGATTCCAAAGGTTCAAGGGGCCAGGTTGGCAAGGGCCATTCGCTGGCGCCATCTACCCAGGAGGCTAAGTAATGGGTGATTTGTGAAGGTTCATAGCCCCGCGTACTTTGCACGACATCGAGGTCAGCCAATGTTGGGATAGGCTCTCGCGACCACCATAGGCCATCAGCAATTATTAACCGGTTCGGATCTATGTCCCGAATGGCTTTCACTACACGTCTCATCACCTTATCATGCAATTCAACTGGCACCGGTTCGTTGCGCTCTATGGTCAATGTAGCTGGTTCATTTACCAGGTTGAAGCTCACCTGCTTATTTGGAATCCCTTTATATCGGTCAGCAAAATGGCCCCAATGGTAATCAAACGCTTCCTGTGCTTCCTCATCTGTCCAAAGGTTGAAAGGTTCCTCAGCTGACCGGTCCACTGAATAGCCGGGGGCACGGTGAAAATTAAGGCTGACATGGATTCCATATTGTTTCCCGAATTCAACAGCCTGATCAATTTCCATTAATGGCTTCTCCCTCAATTCTTTCCAGTTGTTGGGATCTGACCAACACCAGTATGACATGGGAAGGCGGACGAAATCAAAGCCCATTTCAGCTATCATCTCAAAATCCGACTCCCTGAACGGATCATTCATGCGGGTGGCGATGAATTTTTCTAACAAGTTAAATCCCCGCCATCTGGGGATATTAGAGGCATTTATATCTTTCTCAATTTGTGATGGTTGCTTTTTCTGATCACAACCGATCCCAACTGTACTCAATACTGATGCGGCAACTGAAGTTTTAATAAATTCGCGACGATTAAAGTGCATCTTTTTCATAGGTATAAAATTTAATTTCAATTCGGATGTCTACTTCTATATAAACAAGCCTACCAATCCATAGACAGGTCTGCTTGCCGGCAATTAGGGAATCCACATGTGCCGGATACAATTCTCTGCTTAGGATGGTACCGAAATTGTATTCAACTGCCTTTGTGTTTAACATTGTTTAAAAATGGGCTTCATAACAAAAAATGTTTATTTCTGTGCATACAAAATATTTTAAACCCAATTTTGTTTGATGTCATTCCGAAAGGGATCTTGTTTCATTAGAAATTATTGCTACTATTTAACAAGACTCTTTCTGAGTGACAAGCATATTAATGGTACATTTATTCATATGATACATTCCTCGCATCCATCAATCCTTTCATGTAGCCAAATGCGAATACCTTTCCTGTCATACCATAGCCTTTACTTTCATCACTCTCTCCGGCCATAGTAGGAGCATGATCCGGCCTGATTGGGCCTACAAAACCAGACCTGGAATATATTTCCAGCATTTTAGCCATGTCTGTAGGACCATTATCATGGAATGTTTCGTGAAATCGACTAGCTTTCCCTTCAATATCCCTGAAATGAACAAAGAATACTTTCCCTGACTCACAAAATTCCCTCGCAAGATCATATATATTTTCACCCATTGCTCTGAAATTTGCTTGACAAAAAGTAACTCCATTTATTGGACTTGGAGCAATATTCATTATCCGTCGAAAGTTATTTGCGCTGGTACAAATGCGGGCAATTCCACGAAGAGGTGAAATCGGCGGATCATCAGGATGTAATGCCATCTTTACATTATATTTTTCTGCCACAGGAATCACCCTTTCCAGAAAATAAGTAATATTATCCCACATTTTATCCTCACTTACCTCACCCCATTCGGTTAATCCTTCCTGTACGGAGTCGCTTAAACTAAACTCGCTTGTCATTGCTCCTCCTCTTTCCGGGATATCAAATGTTGTACGATACCATCCCAAACCAGCCATAAAATTATAGCAAATCATATCAATGCCAGCTTTGCTAAGTGCTTCAATGGCCGCATTGGTATTTTCAATTTCCTCATCCCGTCCATCAAGTCCCAGTTTGATCTTTTCAAAGCGGACTGGATGCCCTTCAATGCCGGCAATTTTAAAACCAGCTGTTTCGAAATCTTCTTTGAGCTTTTTTGCAGCAGCGGCATACTGATCCCTGCCAATGTCCCAGAAATTTGATCCTGTGATGGCATGGGTAACACCCATTTGTTGACAAATCTGAAGCCTATCAGTATTTTTAAGGTTTAAATGCATCGCTAATTTCAGGTTTCCTTTTCTGGATGCGAAGGATTTCGTGGGGAGAATTGAAAAAACAGACCCGGAAGATGCAATTAATACATTTTTCTTGATCCATGACCTACGGGAATAAGGAGACATATTTTGAAGATTTAATTTAAAAAATATTATACTCCAATATGAATAAGTTTAGCCAATAATTCAACTTCTACTGGCCAATTTATCAGCTTATAAGAAGATTACATCCTCTCATATCAGAATTATCCAATCTGCCAAGAACTTCAAAGGTACCATCAGGGTACACCCTGCCCAGGTCTTCAGTAGCAATAAAGGCACAGGAATGAATATTTGCCAGATCAATGATGTTAATCACTCCCTGCCGACCATCTGGCACTATACAAAATGGATCATTGATCTCCCTTGTAAACACCCTCATCCAGGCAGGACAATGAAATAGACCATTTTTCAAAGCGTAAGCCTGGGATAATAACTCAGTCATTCCATATTCTGAATGAATAGAATCTATATTTAGATTCTTGATCAGTTGTTCATGCAGTTCAGTTCTGACAATCTCCTCTCCCCTTCCTTTCATCCCCCCTGTTTCTATTACAATCATATTCTCAATATTAAGGGAGTAATTATTGGCAAAATCCAAAAGGGCAAAAGTAACACCCCATAGCATTATCCTTTTATCAGTAAATCCTTTTAGAGATTTGATCTTCATCTTTAATTCGTTCAGGTTTGATAAATAGAATCCAGAATGCTCTGACCCTGTTAATTCAATCAAATGTTTTACCATGTAGATCAGGGAGGAATTGTTCCTTTCCAAATAAGTCGGTAGAACAGCCAGTATAATATAACCTTCAGGATCACCGTAAAACTTTTCGAATATTGACGATGAGACATCCCGGTAAAAATCAATATCTTCTATATAATGTTTGCTCAATTCCATTCCGGTCGAACCTGAGCTTTCAAAAGTAAAAGCATTATTCCAATCCGATGTTTTGACTTCCTGATACTTGAAGGCAGAAATTGGCAAAAAGGGAATGTCCTCAATCAGTTTAATGGAACCGGGATCTATTCCCAACGACTTAACATATTTGTTATAAACAGGATTATTTTCAAATTGAAAATTAAAAAGGTCGTTACAAAAGCCGTAAAAGTTAGCTTTATCCACTAATTTCAGACGATCTTTAAAACTTTTCAACCTATTCATCGTTATTATTTAAATAATTTCCTCATAAAATAACTCAATTTTCAAATAAAGTTTGAAATTTGTAAGAAAGAACGGATCTTGGATGAAGCGGATATTAGTATACATTGGTGTTATTTCTTTCTTTGTACTATCATTTTGCACCCGTCCACCTGAACTCCCGGTTGTACCCGAAATTAATTTTGAATCTATTCAATTTAAAGAGGTAGAAGGACCGGATTCATTGATCTTAAGTGTCTTTTTTCAGGATGGCGATGGTGACCTGGGATAAACTTCATTTGATATTCTCGAACCATATCAGGCTTTTGATGTAATTCTGGATCAAAACGGAGATACTATATTTTATGGCGATAGTCCTGATATGCCACCATACAATCCAATAGATTATATAGTCACAAGGGATGATGACGGGAATCCTAGAGATACTGTCTGGGTAGAACTAAATCCCAACCATTACAATATATTTGTACGGTTTTTCGAAAAGAGAAACGGTGAATATGAAGAATTTGACTGGCGTGATCCCCCTTACTATCAAACATTTGATGGAAGGTTTCCCTTATTAAACACTAAAATAGAAGATCAAAGATTAGTTATCAGACCCCTCGAAGGGTCACTCAGGTATGGAATGACATCTTCGGGTTGGTTATTTCTTTTCAGAGATACATTGAAAATTGAGGTTATGATACAGGACAGAGCACTTAACAAGTCCAATGTAGTCAGTACACCTGATTTTACTTTAGATATGATCCAGGTTGATCCTTAAATCCTGAATTTCAAAAAATCAAATCCTAATTATCCATTACCTCTGGATTCCATTGAGGAATATGGTAGTTTTTATTATATATTTCCGGGAAGCGGTCAGGATCAGCCTCATTCATCATGGCATATACGTAATCAAATACATCTTCTGCGTTGGCCTTAGAGAAGTAGTCACCATCAGAACCATAAGCTGGACGATGCTCTTTAGAAGTCAAAGTGATAGGCTTTGAATCCAAATAATGATATCCGTTCTGTTCTTCAAGCACTTTTTGCATCATATAAGCAGATGCGCCACCTGGCACATCCTCATCTGCAAATACAATTCTATTTGTTTTCTTAAGTGATTCTACAATTTTATGATTTACGTCAAATGGGATCAGCGTTTGCACATCGATAACTTCAAGTGAGATTCCGATCTTTTCAAGTTCTTCGGCAGCGCTCATAACAATCTTGCACATGGCGCCATAGGTTACTATTGTTATATCTGAACCCCTTCTCAGGATCTCAGGTACACCAACCGGTACCGTAAAATCCATCAGATTATCAGGAATTCTTTCTTTCAATCGATAACCATTTAATACTTCAATAATTAAAGCCGGATCGTCCGATTGTAACATAGTATTATAAAATCCAGCTGCCCTTGTCATATCCCTTGGAACAAGCACATTGATCCCTCTTAAACTATTCAGGATCATACCCATTGGTGAGCCGGAATGCCATACTCCTTCCAGCCTATGCCCCCTTGTCCTAATGATCATTGGAGCTTTTTGGCCACCTTTAGTCCGGTAATGCAATGTTGCCAGGTCATCTGACAAGGTTTGAATTGCAAATATCAAATAATCCAAATATTGAATTTCTGCAATTGGCCTTAATCCACGCATGGATAATCCTATACCCTCTCCAATTATAGTTGTTTCACGAATTCCAGTATCCATAACACGCATATCACCGTGTTTCTTTTGCAATCCAGCAAACGCCTGGTTCACATCCCCGATTTTTCCCACATCTTCACCAAAGGCCAGAACTGTCTTATCCCTTTCAAGGGCTTTATCAAAAAATGCCTGTAAGACCTCCCTTCCATCTACAATTTTGGAATCCTCTGAATAAACTGGCTTTACTTCCTGTATTTTTAGCGATGAATTATTAGACTCGCTATATAAATGACTAGAATAAAACTTCTGATTATCATCATTAATTTTAGAAAGCCAATTTATTAGTCTTTGCCTTTGTGGAATTTTTTCCTTTCTTGTCAGTATTAGTGTTTGTTTTACTGCCTTGAAGAAATCCATTTTCAAAGGATTATGAATTTTTGTTAAATCTGCTTTGATCTTCAGGATCTCCCTTCGGTATTTTGATTTTTGGGCAACGGTAGTAATTATTTTTGCTGCTTCTATTTGATCATGTTTAATACTTTCCAGATATTCTGCCCAAGCCAATTCCTTTTCCGATTTTGCCTGGAATTTTGATTCTTTTTCTATTATTTCCAGTTCTGCCTCTGTAGCAATCTGGGATTCCAGAATCCATTCCCTAAACCTTCTTATACAGTCGTACTCACTTTCCCATTCAAGACGTTCTTTTGATTTATAACGTTCATGTGATCCGGATGTAGAGTGCCCCAAGGGTTGTGTCAATTCCGTAAAATGGATCAATGAAGGTATATGATCTTCACGGGCCAGCTTAGTAGCTTTTTCAAATACTTCCACACATGCCAGGTAATCCCAGCCTTTGACTTGAAAAATTTCTAGCCCCTTACTATTATTATCCCGTTGAAAACCCATCATTACCTTTCCAATATCCTCTTTAACGGTATGATATTTATTTGGAACTGAAATCCCGTATCCATCATCCCATACAGATAAAACCATTGGGATCTGCAATACACCGGCAGCATTAACAGCTTCAAAAAAACACCCTTCTGAAGTTGCTGCATTTCCAATTGTTCCAAACGCAATTTCATTCCCGTTTGCAGAGAAATCCTTTAGTTCTTTAAGATCAGGATTGTTTCGGTACAATTTAGATGCAAAGGCTAGTCCAATAAGTCGGGACATCTGTGCACCAGTGGGAGAAATATCAGAAGATGAATTCTTTAGGGATGTTTGCTTTTCCCAATTCCCAGCTTCATCAAGCATACGAGTTGCAAAATGACTGTTCATTAACCTTCCGGCTGAAGATGGATCTGCTTCTATATCGGTATGGGCAAAAAGTTGAGCGAAATATTGTTGAACAGTTAATTCCCCAATTGCAAACATAAAGGTTTGATCACGGTAATACCCTGATCGGTGGTCTCCATTCCTGAAAACCCGTGCCATAGCCAACTGTGGCACCTCCTTCCCATCTCCAAAGATCCCAAATTTGGCTTTCCCCATAAATACTTCCTTTCTTCCAATCAAACTTGTCTCCCGGCTTAATACAGAAATCCTGTAATCTTCCAGAATTTCTTTTGCTGGGATCTTTATATGATTGAGAACTTTTGCTTCAGCCAATTCGAGCTTCTTTAAGTTAAGATTGAATCAAAATAGTGCTTTTTCTATATAGCAAGCTAAACAAACTTAAAGAAAAAAAAATTTCTCTCAAAGATTGTTAGATTGAATAAATCAATATTTTAACGAATTTATTTCAAATTATTGCAATAATAAGTTAATAATAAAATTAATATAGTTCCATAAAACAGAATAATATTTTGCATAAATCAATATTATAAAATTTAATTCTATTCTTGATTAATTCTAAATTTCATTACATTTACATATATTTTTATGACCTTGAAATGATAATTTATTCGTCTTAAATTTTTATTCAATTGCAAGGTATTTTATAATCAAATAGCATAGAGAAATGATAATTGGCGTACCAAAAGAGATAAAAGACAATGAAAACCGTGTTGCCCTGACCCCTGCAGGTGCTAAGGAATTAAAAAAGAGAGGTCATCAAGTTTTCGTCCAATCAACCGCTGGTGATGGTAGCGGATTCAGTGATCAGATATACATGGATGCTGGCGCCGATATACTAAATACTATTGAAGAGGTATATCAATCTGCAGAGATGATCATGAAGGTAAAAGAACCTATCGAACCAGAATATCCATTGATCAAGGAAAATCAGCTGGTTTTTACTTATTTTCATTTTGCTTCAAGTGAAACACTTACCCGCGCTATGATCGACAGCAAGTCAATATGTCTTGCTTATGAAACTGTCGAGTCCAGTGATGGAACCCTACCCTTATTGGTTCCTATGTCAGAAGTAGCCGGGAGGATGGCTGTACAACAAGGAGCAAAATATTTGGAAAAACCACTCAAAGGCAGAGGTGTATTGTTAGGTGGCGTACCTGGTGTAAATCCTGCCAAGGTGCTGATACTTGGCGGTGGGATTGTTGGTACCCAATCGGCTAAAATGGCTGCCGGATTAGGCGCTGATGTTATAATATTAGACATTAGTCTTCCAAGACTCAGATATCTTGCTGATATTATGCCTGCAAATGTAAGTACACTCGTATCTAATGAATACAATATCCGTGAACATATTCCTACTGCTGATTTAATAGTTGGAGCTGTGCTTATTCATGGTGCTAAGGCTCCTCATCTGATTACCAGGGATATGCTAAGCGACATGAGACCAGGTACAGTTTTAGTTGATGTGGCAGTTGACCAGGGCGGATGTATTGAAACATGTCAGCCAACAACGCATAAAAATCCAACATATATCATTGATAATGTAATTCACTATTGTGTTGCAAATATGCCTGGAGCTGTTCCTTATACTTCTACTTTAGCCTTGACAAACGCGACTTTACCCTATGCTATCCAGCTTGCAAACAAAGGTTGGAAATCAGCATGCAGTTCAAACAGTGAATTGGCGCAGGGCTTAAATATAATTAATGGAAAAGTAGTTTATGAAGCAGTAGCTGATGCCTTTAATCTGGACTATACCAATTTGAGTGAATACTTGAACTAAACTTGATTTTTTATCTAAATATAGCTGAATTCTCAGACTTTCAGCTTCTCATTTTTATCCTAACCGAAAGATAATTTCAGTTGTTCATTTAGCATTATTAGAGCTAGACTTTTCTTAAAAAAGTTATATAAATTATGCTTTTTCTATAAATTATACTTTTTTAATATATTATATAATGCTATTTTACGTTCATTAAACATGTAAATACATAAAGGTAAAGCAGGTTTTGATCGATAAAATGCAGGAAAAGAAATTATTCGGAGTAAAGATTCTACATGGTTTTCTACTAAGTATACTTTTTCAGATAGTTGTATCTATCCCACTTTTATCAAGTAGCTTACCCCCTTTAATTGCCTTCAGAATTAACGACGGCAGTCGATATACCAATCAAACTGAAATCTCACTTGAGGTTAAATCATTAAAACTAGGTGATAGCTTGATTGCTGAAATGAAAGTGGGTCTGGATCCTTCATTAAATGGTGTCCCCTGGGTGAAATACTCACCTGAAAAAATCAGTCTTACCCTTTCGGGAGGCGATGGAGAAAAGACTGTATATGCACAACTCCGGGATATTGCCGGAAACATTTCTCCTGTTGAGTCTTCCAAAATAATTCTTGACACAACCCCACCCCAGGATATTGAGATATCAATCAATAATGATGAGAAATACTCAGGTGATGAAAAGCGAAGAGTATTGATATATATTCGATCCACAGAGGAAGATCTTGAGGAAATGATTTTCAGCAATAAAAGTGATTTCAGTGATGCGAAATGGGAGAAGATGGCCGGAACAAAGAAGTGGATCCTGGATGGCACAAGTGGAGACGGGAACAAAACAGTTTATGCAAAATTTAAAGATCGAGCTGGAAATATGAGTCAAGTTTATAGCGATGATATCATACTTGACACACAACCGCCAACACAGGGATCTGTTGTGATTAATAATGATTCCAAATTCACCAAAGAAAATCAAATCGTTTTAAAGATACATGCGAAAGATGCAGCAATGGTCCGTATTGTTAGTCCTGGTAAATCAGAAACAATTCCCTACGAATTAAAAGATGGCCAGGAACACATGGAAATTGTATGGTCTCTTGATTCTGCTGAAGGAACTAAGGTTGTCAGGGTATATTTTATGGATGAAGCTAAAAACAGGACAACTGAGGTAATTCAGGATGAAATTATATTTGACAGATCAGGCCCGGCACCACCTATTATTACAATAAATGGAGACACCCGGTTCACAAATCAAAAAGATGGAAAAGTTAATATAAGGTTAGCAACCAGGGTTAATCCTCAAACGGTAAAACTAATGATCAGTAACCATATGAACTTTGAGGATGCTGATCCGCAAAACTTCCGAGATTTGATCAATAACTGGCAGTTACCAGCTGAGGAAGATGGTATGAAAACGATTTATGCAAAACTTATTGATGAAGCTGGCAACCACTCAGAAATAGCTCAGGCAAAAATCATTCTTGACAGGATCCCGCCCAAGGTCAATGAAATTAATATTAATGACGGAAGTGCATGGACCACTTCGGTAAAAGTAAATATTAATATGGATGTAGTAGATGTATCCCATATGCAGTTCAACAATACAACTGCCATATCAAATATGGAGATTTGGGAGAGATTTGAACCTACAAAAGTCGACTGGACGCTAATTCCGGGAGATGGTCCTAAAACCGTTTACATGAGATTTAAAGATGAATCCAATAATATTTCAGATATAATAACTACAGAAATAACCCTTGACACGAAACCACCGATTGGAGAAATAACAATAAATGAAGGCTCAAAATTTGTTAACCACGCAGATGGGCTGGTAAATATAAAAATTATCTCTGAAGATGGAAAAGGCATACAGATCACCAATAGACCAGACTTTACAGATATTAAACTTGAACCATTTGTTCCAGATATAAATAATTGGGCCCTTGATGGAGAAGATGGTGTGAAAACAGTTTTCGTACGACTTAGGGATGAAGCGGGGAATTTTTCAAACGTCATAACATCCTCAATTATCCTTGATAGGCAACCTCCCACTGAACTGAAAATGCTTATTAACGAAGGAAATGAATGGTTGACAAACACTGCACGTAAAACAGCTGTTCAGCTTTCTGCCAGGGGAGCTTCTCATTTTATGCTCAGTGAGGATCCTGAATTTACAGGATTAGAATGGGAGGTATTCAAAAATGTGACTACCTGGGTGTTTTCCGAGGAAGAAGGGGAAAAAGAACTTTACGCAAAATTCAAAGATCCTGTTGGAAATGTTTCGGAATTGATCACAAATAAAATTAAGCTGGATTACTCTCCTCCAATTTGTGAAGAGTTTGAAATTGAGGATGGATCTGATTTCTGTAATAATCCTCAGAAAAAAGTTCATCTAAAAATAAAAGCACCCGACGCTTTAAAAATGGCCATTTCAAACACAACTATATCCGATCCTACTAGTCCCTCAACTATATGGGAGGAATATGCCGAAGAAAAAGAATGGACCCTTGAAGGTGAAGATGGATTAAAAACCATATACCTTGTTCTGCAGGATGAAGCAGGGAATTACTCAGGGAGATATGATGATCGCATAATATTAGACAGGGTTGGCCCGACTAATCCAACTGTAATTTTTAATGCGAACCAAAAATTTGTTCCGCCAGGTGCCAGGAAGGTCCCGATCGAACTAGCCGCGGAGGGGGCAGATAAGGTATTTATAACCGAAGATCCTAAATTTGAAAATGGAAGATGGGAATTATTCGTCCCTAAGAAGGTTTTTGAAGTATCAGATGGCGATGGTATCAAAAATATATATATAAAATTCAGGGATAAAGCTTTGAATGAAACAGACGTAATCTCCGGATCAGTTACTCTGGATACTAAACCTCCTGAAGCAATCAAATTCACCATAAATGAGGGTGATAAGTTTACAAATAGTAAAAACAAAAATATTACCTTGAAGATCGAGGCTTCTGAAGCGACAGAAATGAAAATAGTCCAGAAAGGCGAGGCACCAGGAAAATGGGAGCCCTATTCCTTTGAAAAGGACTATGCACTTTTAGGAGATGATGGTGAAAAACAGATCGGGATTGCTTTTAGAGACGAAGCCGGAAATGTAACAAAACCTATTAATTCAACAATTACTCTTGACAGGACTCCTCCAAAACCTGAATCCTTTATTATAGGAAATGGACAGGGTTGGGTAAATGATCCGGACAAAAAAGTAAACCTGCAGATAAAGGCAGAAGGCGCAAATGAAATGGTGATTAGTACAGATCCGACTTTGAAAAGTGTCTCTTGGGAGCCTTACAAACCGGAGGTCCGTGACTATGTATTGCCAGGTGATGATGGCGAAAAAATTATATTTATACGATTTAGGGATGAGGCCGGAAATCAATCATCGGTTATTTCTTCAAAAGTCAATCTTAAACGATCATTCTAATAGCTTAATAAGATCAGCAATTTCAACGCCTGTTTCCTATCATTTTACATTGGTCAGAGCATAGTCGATCTTAGACTTAATTTTAGTATACACATTTAGAAAAGAATAATACTGTATCAATACAACTTTATCTGACCTTTCAATTCCTACGGTAATTCCTTTGTTAGTTGCTCCACTAGGATCTATAACCTCATATTCATATTTTATCCCTGCAGGAATATATTTTACTATTAAATTACTCATTTTAAACTGTTGATTATTATGTTCCACAAATTTGTAGGTATAATAATATATTTTAGCCTTTAATTCGTCCATCATTATTTGGATGGCGGCATCACGTCCAGACTTTCCTTCATAGTAGAAAATTGTTTGTCCGTTTATATTGTCAGATTTATCAAATTCTTTAGGAATAGGGATACTGATCCCTGCGTCGGCTATTTTCTCTTCATTAAACAAATCCATATCGATGTATGAACTTGATCCCAAATTAGAAAACAAGCCAATTATTCCCTGTATTTCCCAGGTTGAGTTTCTATTCTTCTTTATTGAAAGAAGGCAATCCTCAATATTTCCATCCTTTTTAAAATTAAATATTACTAGTACCGAATGATTATCAAATACTTCATAACACTTATTAATCAATGTATTATTTATATGGTCATCCAGAAATTCATCAAAGGTATATGCGTATGTTTCGGATACTGAGAAATCAATTGAATTAGATATGCCTTCAAATCCGGATTTAATTTCTCTGAAATCAACCCAACGTCCATTCCCAGTAAAGATTTTATCCTTTGCACTCAATTTCTCCATACCACTAAGATTTGTCGACCCTGCATACTCTATGAATTGATTCGCAATATTAATTGCTTGATCTTTGTCTTCCAGGGTCATATCACTCCAGAACATCTTTTGGGCCAAAAGAGGATGTACCATGAATGACATCATAAATAAAAAGGCAATACAAAATGTTTTCACAACAATTTCAATTAATTTACTAAACACTATTCTACAAATTTCATTAAAATGAATGTCAATTTTACATTTGCTCATTAATTTAAATTAAGGCCCGTTAAATAATAAATTTTATCTTTAAAATCAGGATCGTACATTAGGGTAAAAATAAAATGCCCAAATATCAAATAATTGATTATTGCTGATCTGGTCATAAAGGCACAAATAAAAGAAATGAAATGAAAATACTGCATAATCATTCTGTATTCACTTTAAATTACTTCAAAGTTCGTGCCTATGTACGTGAGCTCATCCTTATTGAAAAAGAGGAGGATTATGTAGACCTTATCCAAAAATCAAACTTTGACAAAGCGCCATGTTTAATAATCGGTGATGGATCTAACATTCTTTTTACAAAAGATTTCAACGGTACATGTATTAAAACGGTTTTATCGGACATTACGAAGGTAAAAGAAAGCAAAGAATATGTATGGTTGCATATCGAAGCTGGCATGAACTGGCATAACCTTGTAATTAAAACCCTGGATATGGGATTACAGGGTTTGGAAAACCTTTCCTTAATACCCGGAACCGTGGGTGCCGCGCCCGTACAGAATATCGGAGCATATGGAATTGAAATCAGTCAGTTTATTGATCAAGTGGAAGCACTTGATATCAAGGGTGGTGAGATTTTTCATTTCGATGCCATGGACTGTGAATTTGACTATCGATCAAGCATTTTTAAGGATAAGTATAAAAACAGGTTTCTTATAAAATCAATAACACTTAGACTTAATAAAAAGCCATCTTACAATATATCTTATGAAAAGATCAAGGAAACCCTGGACCTGCTCAATTTAACTGAAATAAATGCCAGGAATATTAGCGATGCAGTAATCCATATAAGGAAAAGTAAACTTCCTGATCCCATGAAAATCGGAAATGCTGGAAGTTTTTTTAAAAATCCGATCATAGACAAAACGGATTACGAAGGATTGAAAGCTGTATTCCCGGAACTACCTGCTTATCAGATTGATAAGTTTCATTTTAAAATTCCCGCCGCCTGGCTGATTGAAGATTGTGGATGGAAAGGAAAACGTATTGGTGATGCAGGTGTAAATCCAAATCAACCTCTTGTGCTTGTCAATTTAGGTAAAGCTTCAGGAAAAGACATTCAGAATCTTTCAGAAAAAATCAGGAAAGATATTGCTCAAAAATATGGGATCGCACTTCAACCCGAAGTAAACATCATTTAACCTCCAGAATATCCATTTTCATAAATAATCAATCAAATATCCTTATTTTTGCAGAATCGCTAATCAGAAGATATGTTATCAATAAACGATTTGTCATATTATATTGGAGGTCGGCCAATTTACGAGAATGCATCCTTGCATATAAATGAAAGAGACAAAGTAGGACTGGTCGGCCCTAACGGTAGTGGGAAAACAACTTTGCTGAGAATTGTATTAGGTGATTTGCAAGTTGATGGTGGGTCAATATCAAAGCAGAGAGATTGCACAATAGGGGTATTAAATCAGGAGATCAGCATAACGGATGAATCATTACCTATTCTTTCCATCGCCTTACAAGCATTTGATTCAATTTTAAAAATAAAGGAGAAAATTGATGGCTTGATCCTGGAAATAGAAAATGACCACGATGCAAAAAAAATAGACACATTAGCCAGGTTACAAGAAGAATTTGAGATCAAGGGAGGATATTCACTTCAATCTAAAGCTGAAGAAATACTGGAAGGAATAGGATTTAAAACAATGGATTTAGCAAGACCTATCAGTGAATTTTCAGGTGGATGGAGAATGCGTGTAATGCTGGCAAAACTATTATTGGAAAAACCTTCTATCCTGATGCTTGATGAACCTACAAATCATCTGGACCTACCTTCTATCAAATGGTTTGAAAATTATATTAAGTCATACGAAGGATCAGTGATCATTGTATCACACGACAAAAGGTTTCTTGATAACACTGCCAATAAAATAATTGAGATAGAGGATCTGAAACTCACACAATATACAGGCAATTATTCAAACTATATTGAGGAAAAAACAATGCGTCAGGAAGTTCAGAATAATGCCCATATGAACCAGCAGAAAAAAATAAAGGAAGCGGAGAGGTTTATAAACCGATTCAGGGCGAAAGCGACCAAAGCAAGGCAAGTGCAGTCGAAGATCAAGCTGATGGATAAAATAGATCTGGTTGAAAAATCAAGAGATAATCAGAAGGATATAAGGTTTGAATTCAGATATGGGCAAACCTCTGGAAAGCATGTTCTGGATTTAAAGCACGTTTCGAAATCTTACGATACTGTAAACATTTTTGATCAAACTTCAGCAAGCATCATGAGGAATGACAAAATTGCATTGATCGGTGCAAATGGTTTAGGGAAGAGTACACTTCTTAAGATCATTTCTAATACTGTACCTTATGAAGGTGCCTGTACTCCGGGTCATAATGTGATTATATCTTATTACGCACAACATCAGATTGACGCTCTGAATTACAAAAACAATATCCTTGAGGAGCTTGCCCAAACTGTTTCAGATTATACAGAACTGGAACTAAGATCAATCCTGGGTTCATTTTTGTTTAGCGGTGACGATGTTTTTAAAAAGATCAATAATCTATCAGGAGGTGAAAAGGCTCGGGTGGCACTAGCTAAGGCCTTAATATCGAAGGCTAATTTCCTTGTTATGGATGAACCTACAAACCACCTGGATATTTCTTCTGTGGACATTTTAACTGAAGCACTGCAAAAATATCAGGGATCATTAATAATGGTATCCCATGATCGCCAGTTTATAGAAGCTGTTGCCAATAAAATTTGGTTTATAGATAACAAAAAGATAAAAGAATATCCAGGCTCTTACTCAGAATATGAATATTGGGAGGGTAATTCAGTTCAGCCTAAGAAGCTAAAACCATCGAAACCTGAGCAACTTTCCAAAAAGAACATTAAATCCAGATCTTTTGAAGAGCAAAAAAGGTTAAAAAACAAATTAAATTCCTTACACAGCAAGCTGGAAAATCTCGAGGAAGAAATATCAACGCTTGAAGCAAGGAAAGAACAAGTGGAAGAACAAATGCTTAACCCCGATGTGTATACGAATTATGAAAAACTTTCTTCCATGACCACGGATTTTGAAAACCTTGAGTTAAGTATAAACAAGAAACATAAAGCTTGGGAAAGGATGCTTAATGAAATTGATAAACTCGAGGAAACAATTGGCTAAAAACCAATTCCAATTCTAAAGCTCAACCGCTTGTAAGTCCGATCCGTTACACGTTCACCACCACCCCAATCCTGGCTGTAAACCGTTTTTTGAAGCTTATAGCCCAGTGCTATCATGACATTCACCCTGTCTCCACTATACATTTTAAATCCTATACCGGAATGAAACATGAGGCCTCCTTCAACATCAATGAATTCCCATCCATTATTTTCCTGATTGGTATCCCATGCACTTCCATAGCCAAGGTCAACGAAATAATAAGGCGTAAAAGAATGATCTAAGATATCTCCCCTGACTGAAATAAAAAAAGGCAAAGTGGCTGTTGAATTATACTGATCATATGCAATCCCCAGCCCCAGAGACAAGTACCGGTAAATTCGAATCCCATTTATTGTTTCTACTGTAAGACTGGCGACAGGTTGAGAATCATTATTGCTTTTGCCTGATAAAATGCCGACATAGGTATTATTAAAGTATTTTAAGTTTATTTTTCGAGGATTAATCCTATCCAATTCATTTTGTGAATCGGACTGATTATAAATCCGGAAACTTGCTGTTCTTAACAGTCGGGGATTTAACACAATGCTGTCCATTGAATTATAGTATACAGTAAGATATGGTGGCAGGGATTTAATTTTGACATACCCATTGATCCTGTCTCCCTTTGTAGTGGTAGTCGATATTTTCAATCTGGTTTCTTCCTGCGCATAGGCCTGACCTTCTACCAATATTACCAGCATCAGTACAATTAAAATATACTTAATCATGTTTACCGGTTCTCGTTATTGATTGGGAGATGGCTTAATAATTGAATGTTTTCAAGAGAGGTATAATCATATTGATACAATCCATCCATCCCAATCATAATTAAATTATCATTAAACGGGATGACATCATAGGAATGCATGTCCGTATAGTGTTTAATCAGATTATTAGCTATAGCATTAACATCTGATGCATTGAATATTTTCAGCCCCCAATCTCCTTCACAAATAAAGAGTGCGTCTCCATCTAATCCCAGACCATGCGGATTATTCATAGGATAGCTCTTTATTAGATATGGATTGTTCAAGTTGCTAATATCAATAATATCCAACTGATTAGTAAAACCCTGACACTCAGTTCCTGACCTCAGCGTTACAAAGGCGTAATTATCATTTACAACAACAGGATCACAACTGGTCACATGCGCAAAAGTTGACATATGCGTGGGTGCCGATGGTTCAGATATATCATAGATATACATTCCATTTTGGGCACCTATAAACAAATTGTTTTTATATGGAAAGATTGTTTCTATATTCCAACCAATATTTACTTTATTCCCAAAAACGGGATCCGAATTTGTAGCGATATCAAATACTCCAAGATCATAGCTGCCAACTGTATATAATATATCATTTACTATGGCAAATCTGGCCATGGATCCTCCCATGCCAGTGGGTGAGGCAGAAGGCGGCATTGCTGAATTCATAGCTGCATCTGCAGCACCAAACATGATGAACCCACCTTCAGATCTCAAAAATGGGGGCATGATGGCACCACAATCCGGATTATCATACCAGACAGTATCTGTTTCCTCATAAGAAACGATAATTGATTCTTGGGCTTGATCAAGATATTCATAATGATAATGATCATTGAAAACTCCCTCCAGCCTTTTGATCAGTTTTACATCATTAGCATTGGAAATATCCAGAGCAAGAAGATCTATATAATTATCCGCATAGAGAATATTGCCTTTTACAGCCATATCCAGGTTGCCGGGAATATTAATAAAGCCAATATTTACCGGGTTCCTTTTATCGGTGTTATTAATAACGTGAATGCCTCTGTTAACTTCATTAACAAATAAATAGTTCCCAAAAAGATATATCTTACCTGGAATAGAAAGTTCAATGGGTTTACGATATTCAAAAGCATCACGGATTTCCTGTGTGGTCTGATATACCGGTTCGAGATAGGTATAGTAGAGTTTCGAATCACAATCATCAGTGCAACCATTTAAAAAAATACCTAACAGAAAAAATACAGTCACATAAATTCCAATCCTTTTCATAATATTTGGTTTCCTGGGTTTTGATATAATGACACCCATAGAAATCCTATGGTTGCAATAGCTTAGATATTAGAGACTATCTTCGAATTTGAACTCTGCATTAATGTAAGTATAAGAAACTTCCTGGTAAACAGGGATGTTTGTATCAACTCCTACGGCAATCCAAAGCTTACCTTCGGAATCCGTCGCAGTATAAATCGGGAAATCGGTGTTTGAACCATTCAACAAAATGGGGGAAGCTCCTAAGTTGGTATATTCCAAACGCCCAATCATAGTCATATCTAAACCTCCCTTATCGTCGCTTTCCCCTTTGTCAAAATTAGTCCTGACAATTGAGACATCCGCAATATTCTCGTCCTGGACTAAGGTCGTCGCTGGTTCAGTTTTAAAAGCCCCAACTTTCAGGAAGGATCCGTAAGCATCATTACTGAGATCGCCCTTGTATTCTTCTTTCAACTGAGAATTTAGTTCAACCTCTATTTTAACGGTATATCTAGAATTTGGCTGGAGGCCTGATATCTGTTGTTTAACGAACATAAATAAATCGGAATTTGTAGCATAGCCGCTTTGCTTAATGGCCGAAACACTCCCAATTGCGTCAGAAATGAACAAAGTACTTGGCCTGAATTCCAACTTCATCGAATCTTCTAATCCTTCGGGATAGTCAGCAAATTCGGCAGTCCATCCTTCATCGCCCTCATCAAAAAAACTTCGCTCTACCAATAATCCATCACCTGAAGGACCTGGGCTATCTAAACTGCATCCAAATAAAACTATGGAAAACAACACCAAAATACTTCCTAATCTTAACATATTCATAGTTTTAATATTTACTTGACAAAATTACTTCATTTAATCTATTTGAATTTACTAACGGTTTTAATCCATTTTATACTAGAAAACATAAGCTAAGCCCGCTGAGATCATAAATGAGGAAGGTCGGCTGCTAAAGGCTGCATTATTATTTGTTAATTCATTTAAACCTATCCGGTAGGATGGCTCAAGACTAAGCTGATAATTTTTTAAGAAAGTATAATTCAGCATTGTTCCAAACTTTCCATTAAAATATATTGGGTTATAAGGTGAATCATCGCCCATATTATATTGAATCGGATCTAAAAGGTTCTGTGAGTCTTCAATGCTGTTTTTGATAAAGATATCGGTATTGACTCCTGCGGTCATCAACCATTTGAATTTTTTATCGATCAGATAGTATCCAAAGTTGACAGGAATACTAATAAACTCAAAAGTACTATTCAATTGAACCTCTGAACTCAATTCATTATAGGAATTTAGACCTGATTCCGGATTGGCACGCTCAATAACTATCGCATGGTTGGCATATTTAGCATGACTTTCTGTCGGCTCAATATAGGTATTCACTGATGTAGACCCAAAATTATGCTGATATCCGACCCCACTAAACAAAACAAATTTTTTGCTGAATTTATAGCCAAAATCCAATCCATAGGAAACGGACATTTCAGACTTATAACCTGATTCTTCCGGCTTATATGAAGCCAAAGAATTGGAATGGTTTTGAAAATCAGCACTGGCTGCATTAATGTATTCAACAGAACCAAGGGTATTAGAAGGTGCATCAGCTACAATGTCCTGAGAACTGTTATAATTAATATTCGGATCAAATACCCCGGAAGAAACAATTACTCCTGCCCACAATTTTTGGGAATCCTCTTCTTTCTGATCTTCCTCAACAAAAGGCATTAGATAAGGCATTTCATATGGATTCACCTTTTTCTGAAGGTAATACTTTCGCCCTGGTTTTTCATAAGGAACATTAAAGGAAGATTCAAGAGTATAAGATTCGACCATAATTTCATTTGTATTTATTCTTTCATCAGATAATTGAGCATTCACTTCATCCAGGTTTGAGGTAAGATATAATGGCAATATATCAGCCTTATTTTCAGTTGTGGTCTTGACTGGGGAAGTTTTGTCATGGATAGACTCTTCTTTATTGGCCTTATTACTCTGAGTGGCCTGGTTTGATGTAATTCCAGGTTCATTAATATTAGCTACATCAGAATTCTGAATTTGTTCAATAGCATTAACCTGAGTATCAGTATTACCATTAGCGCTTTCAATAGCAGTGGAAGGTAATTGCACCAGTTGTTCAGATTTTGAATCAGAAATCAAGTTGTATAGAGTATAAGAACCGAATAGCAAAGCCAATAGAATTGACGCAGCCGCCGTAATTTGATAATAGAATAATTTCTTTTTATAGCGATTTACTTCACTCCCTGCTAAATTCGCATCAATCCTATCCCACACGGACGCGGACGGAGTTGCCTCAGCATCCCCAAACTGCTCCTTCCATCTATTTTCGAAATTATCGTTCAGCTTCTTCATAATTTCCTCTATCACTCTCAATTAATTTCAACTGCAATAAAGATTTAGCCCGGGAATACTGAGATTTTGAAGTCCCTTCGCTAATTTTTAATTGCTCAGCAATTTCTTTATGCGTGTACCCTTCAATTGCATAAAGGTTAAAAATCACCTGGCATCCAAGCGGTAGTTCCTGGATCATATTCAGTAATTCCTCAAGATGAAAATTTGAAAGGGCGACATTTTCATCATAAGAAATCTTCAAATGTTCGACATTGACCATGGGATATAAATACAACTTGCTTCGTTGATAATTTAAGGCAGTGTTTATCACTATCTTTTTAATCCAGGCTGCCACATTTGTATACTCTCTAAGATTTTTTAGGTTCTTAAATATTTTAATGAACGATTCCTGCAATATATCCTCTGCTTCAAGATCTGATTTTGAATATCGTAAACAGATCATCATCATTTTCGATGCAAAAAGATCGTAAAGTCTCTTTTGAGCTTTTCGATCTTCAGCGATGCAGTCATTAATTAATTGTTTGAAATCTTCCATTCAATGCCTGACATTCAATTGGCATCGATTTTATCTAATGACACCAATATGATATATTTGGTTGGAAATTAAATTAATTTCTATTTTTATCGTTTAAATATAACAAATGAAAAAAGTAACCATCCTTATTTTCGCCCTTATTATCCTTTTTAACGATTTTTCATGTAAAAAAGTCTATGCTAAAACTAAAATCAACTTAACTAATAACGTTGACCTTGAGTACAAAGACCGCATATATAACCCTAATATAAAAACAGTAAACCTGTATTCAGATAAAAATATCAGATCAAAAATCGAGCCAGCAGCCATAAACATTGCTTCCCCAAACCAGCTAATACTCGAATTTGATGAATTATATGAGGATGCCAGGTATTTTCAAGCCAATATCATACATTGTAACTGGGATTGGACACCTTCAGATCTCAGGCCTATAGAATATCTGAACTCCTATAATGAATTCGAAATATTCGATTATGAATACAGTGTATATTCAAGAATACCTTATACACATTATACTTTCGTGCTGCCTCGGGTAACGCTGCCCGGGAATTACCTTCTTGTTGTTTACAATAAAGACAATCCGGATGAGCTTGCTTTTTCCAAAAGGTTTTTGGTCTATGATCAGATAATTGGCATTGCATACTCAGTTGGAGAATCTATGGGAATCCAGGAAAGAAGAACCCACCAACAGATCGATTTTGTTTTAAATTATAATAAAATCGATATTTTCAATCCTCAGAGTGACATTAAGGTAGTAGTGCGCCAAAATCAATCATGGTTAACAGCAATTTACAATTTACAAGCGACCAAAATTGACGAATTCAAAAAAGAACTTGAATATAGACCTTTCAATCTTGAAAATAATTTTTTCGGAGGAAATGAATTCAGGTTTTTCGATTTGAATTCTGTAATTGCCCCTGGTAGAAATGTAGACAGGGTATTCTTAAAAGAAGATAGAGTGGACGCATTTCTTCTACAGGATAAGATTAGGAAAAATGAATTTTACAGCATATGGGATGACCTTAATGGTGGTTTTATAATATCAAATATAGATGCACAGGATCCAAGACTGGAATCAGATTACGCTAACGTGCATTTTTTTCTCCAATCTCCACAAAAGCTCTCTACGGATGTTTACATCTTTGGAAAATTAAGTAATTATGATTTACTACCCGAATTTAAACTGGAATATGATAATGAGCTTAGAGGATACAGAGGGGATGCGCTCTTAAAACAAGGTTGGTATGATTACATATATTATACACCTGGCGATCCATACGTTATTGAGGGAAGCCACTTTGAAACTGAGAACGATTACGACATTCTTGTTTATGTTAAACCACAAGGGAAAACATATAGTATTCTAGCAGGCTACGTATTCTTTAATAATAATTCGATTCGTTGAACTAGAGATAGTTTTCGACCTTATATTCTTTAGTCCTTTTCGTGGGGTCAATGTTAGCCAGGTCCAGCATTCCAAACCCTTTGTGAGTAAAAGCCCCTAATCCCAGGATAAATACGAATCGTTGTACTTCAGGGGCTGCATATAAAGTAAACGGAAATGTATAGCCACGTACTTCATATTTTACATCCTGATCAAATACAGGATATATCCTGGCAAATTTCTTTTGGTTTTGTTCAATTTTCACTAAATATGAATGATCGGGCACAAGTTGAAACTTAAAAAACGTTTTTAGTTGTTCAGGAGTAAAAAGATTTGACTGGTTCATCCTAAGAATGGTAGATTCATATAAGAGGTCAGAAAACTCATCTGTTTCCGGATGAATAAATCTCTTTCCTTCAGAATCGTTAAACTTTGGTGAAGTCAATACAATAGGAGAAATACAAATATACTTATTGACATTTTCGAACTCAACCATTTGTTCCTCTTCCACCATTTCAGGAATTAAGGTTAGGTTTCCAACCTCAAGCTGAGGAAAATCAAAAACGTTTTTCACCAAATAGTCAACAAAATCTTTATTCATACAAGAAATAACCAGGGTTACACGACTTGAGAAAAAATGCAGTCCATTACGACTGATCTTTGTCTGGCCTTTTAGCCCTGAAAAATTATATCCCGTATAATTGAAGTATTCCTCCCTACCTCCTTTAAGCAAAATGCCTTTTATTAGTTGAGTAAGTAGGTATTGGTGATGAAATGGGACATAGCCACCTTTATTTTTTAAAATAAAAATTAATCTGATCCTCAATTCTCTAAAAATTTATAAGTGTTAAAAAGTACTAGTAAAAATTTACAATAGAAATGGATTTAAGTTATAAAAGTAAACTAATAAGATAAAAAATTGTTTGTATTTTAAATAAAAAATCTCCTTAAAAAGAGTTTTTTCAATATAATGTTAAATTTAAATAATACCAATATCTTTTTCAGATAATAAATTAATATTTTTTTTCAATATTATAAAATGGAATGACCACTTTATACATTGAACCTGAAATACATTACATCCCCATCCTCCACTACATAATCTTTACCTTCTACAAATAATTTCCCTGCTTCTTTACAGGCGTTTTCATTTTTATAAAGAAGGTAATTATTATATTTTATAACTTCAGCCCTTATAAAACCACGTTCAAAATCCGTATGAATTACCCCGGCTGCCTGAGGCGCTTTAGAGCCCTTTCGTACTGTCCATGCCCTCACCTCTTTTTCTCCCGCTGTAAAAAATGTAATCAGGTCGAGGATATTCTAGCTAGCATGGATCAACCGGACTAATCCAGACTCTTTTAAGCCGTATTCCTTTAAAAACATATGTTTATCATCTTCATCAAGTTCAACAATTTGAGCTTCAAGTGAAGCGCAGATGGTGATCACCTCACGATTCTTATCAGTGATCGAGTCTCTTAATTGCTGGGTATATTTGTTTTCATGAATTGAATCTTCATCCACATTAGCCACATAAATTTCTGGTTTTGAGGTTAATAATTGAAGTTCCTTCTTTAACAATTGAGATTCTAAAGGGCCCAATTCCATGGTCCTGATGCTTTTCCCTTCTTCCAGATGATTTTTTGCCTTCTCCAGGACAAGCATTTCCTTTCTTGAATTCGCATCTCCCGATTTAGCTGTTTTTTCCGTTTTAAGAATCCGCTTTTCTATAGTTTCAAGATCTTTTAACTGCAATTCTGTTTCTATAATTTCCTTATCCGAAACAGGATCTATTCCGCCATCAACATGAGATATATTTTCGTCTTCAAAACAACGGATAACATGAATTATAGCATCCACTTCTCTGATATTTCCCAGAAACTGGTTGCCAAGCCCTTCACCTTTACTGGCTCCTTTTACCAGTCCGGCTATATCAACAAATTCGATTACGGTTGGCGTTATTTTCTTCGGTTGTACCAGTTCAGCGAGTTTATTGATCCGTTCATCAGGAACGGTAATAATACCCACATTAGGTTCGATCGTACAAAATGGGTAATTCGCAGCTTCAGCTTTTGCATTTGACAAACAATTGAATAAGGTAGATTTACCAACATTCGGTAATCCAACTATCCCGCAACGTAATCCCATATCTCAATTAATTTTTAAAGATCTGATATTGTTTAAATCCACTCGAGAATTCAATAAAACTAACACGGACAACTGTGTAGACAGGTATGGCAGCAATCATGCCAATGATCCCACCCAGCGTTGCCCCCACAAAAATAATGATAAAAATTTCTAATGGATGTGCTTTTATACTTTTCGAAAAAATAAGAGGTTGAAATACCAGATTGTCATTTATTTGCACGATTCCAAAAACAGTGACTATTTTTATAATCATAAAAAGCATATCATTTACAGAAGTAAAATCAGAAACTGACAAAGATATTACTATACCAAAAGCTGCTCCTAAAATCGGGCCAAGGTAAGGTATCAAATTTGCAACTGCAGCAAAAAGAGCGATCGATGCGGCATACTTGACACCTACAATAGATAATCCAATAGTAGCGAGCGTGAATACGGCTGTCATCTGGACTAATAAACCAATTAAATAATTTGATAGGAGTTTTTCAATCTTAGCAAAGGCTGTGATGACCATTTCAAAATAATTGTTCGGAACCATCTTTAAGGCAACCTTTCTAAAAATGCCCTTTTCATATAATAAAAAGAAGGTAATGAATATTACAGCCAATATGCCGATCGTCACGCTTCCGGCAACTGTGAAAAGGTTATTGATGATCAGGCCTATATTTATTGCTCCTCCCTCATTAATAAATGCAGCAACACTTTCCTTTATATTCGTCATTAAAGTGCCTTCAGGTTGATCGTAGAGATTATTCTTGATCAGAAAATCCTCAAGATTATCTATCGGAACACTTACCTGTGATATTATATTCTCATAGTTCAGTGATGACAAAATTCCAATCTGTTCATTTATCAGAGGAATAAAAACTGAAATGAATAGAAATACAATTAATATAAACGCTGCAAATGAAGCCAGAACGGAAAGAACCCTTGGAATATGGAGCCTGTATATCTGGGCTTTATCTATGTAATCAACCAATGGTCGAAGTATGGTTGCCAGGATGCCTGAAATGACCAGATAGAAAAAAATATTAGAAAAATACCAGGCCAGGAAAACAAACAAGCAAATTCCAAGGATGATAATAAGTATAGGTTTCCTCATATCTAAATAGTAGAGCTAAATAAAAAAGCCCTTGACAAAATCAAGGGCCATCAATTTCATTTAATTTTTCTATTCCCACTTTAACTCACTTTCAGTTGAATCCGCCTTTTTTTCGGCATTACTTGATTCCAACTGTGAAAAATCATATTCAGGCAATAATTCTGTCTTCACATGATCGATAGTCCCCTGTAACGCATTAACAAATTTGTCAAAATCTTCCTTATATAAAAAGATTTTGTGCTTTTCATAATAATAACCGTCCTCTTTATAGCGCCTCTTACTTTCCGTAATCGTCAGGTAATAATCATTAGATCTGGTTGATTTAACATCAAAAAAATATGTTCTTTTACCAGCCCTCACCCTTTGCGAGTAAATTTCATTTTTTCCATTTTCCTTATTCTCTTCCACAATCCTTATATTTTTGGTTGATTAAGAAACAAAATCCGTAAAATCGAATTAAATATAGTATATTATTTAGGTAAGATGCAAATCTAAGGTAAATTAATGCTAAGAATCCAATATCATGCCGCATTCTAGAATTTATTAAAGAGACATATTATGACATTTTTAAAATTTCACTTTTTTTTTAATAAATTAACAACTTAATGAAGCTTGAATTAAATAAAATCAGGGAGATAAGTACTATAGACCTTCTAGCAAAACAAATGGTTGAAGGATTTATAACTGGCTTGCATAAATCACCATACCATGGTTTTTCAGTTGAATTTGCTGAACACAGACTATATAATGCAGGCGAGAGTACCAGAGATATTGACTGGAAGGTATATGCCAGAACCGATAAGTTATTCACTAAAAGATACGAAGAAGAAACCAACCTGAGGTGCCATTTGGTAATCGACAATTCTTCGTCAATGTATTATCCAGTAAAAAACAAAGCAAAAATTACATTCAGCGTAATGGCCTCTGCTGCTCTGGCTTACCTGCTCCATAAGCAAAGGGATGCTGTAGGCATAACTACCTTTTCAGACACAATAGAATATCAAAGCCAGGTTAAATCTACAAAGACCCATCTTCATAAAATGTTTCTTGAATTACAGAAATTGCTTGATCAGAGTCCTCCATCAAAAAAAACGGCGGTCGCAGATGTTCTGCACCAGATCGCCAATAAGATACATAAACGATCCCTGGTAATCATCTTCAGCGATATGTTTGACAATAAGGAGAAGATTAAAGACATTATCAATGCATTGCACCACTTAAAACATAATAACCACGAGGTTCTGCTCTTTCATGTAACAGATCCAAAGACAGAATACGAGTTTGACTTTGAAGAAAGGCCATATCTGTTTATAGACCTTGAGACCAGGGAAAAGGTGAAGGTGCAACCATCAGAAGTTAAAGAGTTCTACAAAAAGGAAATTAAAAAATATTACTACGACCTTAAATTGAAGTGCGGCCAATTTAAAATAGATTTTATTGAGGCCGATGTGAATGAAGATTTTGACAAAATTCTCTCTTCGTACCTGATCAAACGGGCAAGAATGAACTAGACAATTCTATTTGTCAATCAACTTCCATGTAACCAATCCTTTTTTTCCTGAAGCACCTCTAACTCTTCTACGTAATCAGGATCCGGCACACAGCAATCTACAGGACATACAGCAGCGCATTGCGGTTCTTCATGGAATCCAGTACATTCAGTACATTTCATTGATACAATGTAATAAAACTCATCTGAGAACGGCTCCTGTTTATCTTTGGAGTCTACAACCGAACCATCTTCTAATTCCACCTCAGTTAGTTTGGTGCCACCTCCCCAGGTCCATTCAACACCACCTTCATAAATAGCCGTATTTGGGCATTCGGGTTCGCAAGCACCACAATTGATACATTCATCCGTAATAATAATAGCCATATGCAGGAATTATATTAATTTCACTATTTTTAATTAACAAATCTAAACGCATAATGTTTATGTATGAATATTCTGAGAAATAATTTTTATGAATATTGAGAAAAAAGTTAAATCTTTAGCCAGTCTGGGTAACAGTATTCTTAATATCATTGATAATGATGAAGATATAATAAACCAAGCTTGCAGCAGAAATCCATGGTTTGTCCAGGAATTCATCCATAAAGCGATATACGGGATTTCATACATGCTTGAAGAGGAAAAACTGGAAACATGGATTTCCAAATATCAAATAAATAAAGATGATAAATTGAATATTGGGATCATTATGGCTGGCAATATCCCATTGGTGGGATTTCATGATCTGATTTCGGTATTATTAAGCGGCAATCAAGCAATCATTAAACTAAGTCATAATGACGATATTTTAATCCCATACATCGTTAAACTATTGACATCTATTGATCCGGATTTTGGAAATCAAGTATTTTTCAGGGATTCGATTGATAACGTACATGCTGTTATCGCTACTGGCAGTGACAATACGGCGAGGTATTTTAAATATGCTTTTAAACACATCCCACATATCATTAGAAAAAACCGGACTAGTTGCGGCATTATTGATGGAAAGGAACGTGAGGATGAAATTAAACAATTGGGTGATGATATTTTTAGTTACTTTGGCCTGGGGTGCAGGAATGTTTCAAAGATCTATATCCCAAAGAATTTCAAAATTCATGATCTCCATTCATATTTTAACACCTACAACTGGATTTTAAAACATTCAAAATACAATAACAACTATCGCTATTTAAAATCAAAATACCCTCTTGAAAACAAATCGTTTATCGATGCAGGATTTTTTACACTTTTGGAAAACGAGGATCTTGTTTCTCCGATATCTTGTGTTTACTATGAAATGTATGATGATCTTAAAGACCTTAAGTTGATTCTGGAGAAAGAAAAATCAAAAATCCAATGTATAGTTTCCAGGGGAGGATGGTTTCCGGAAAGCTTAACTTTTGGAAAAGCACAACGGCCAGAACTATGGGATTATGCTGATAATGTGGATACTATGACTTTTTTGGAATCGTTATAAGGGATCATCTTCTTTCTCCCCGCCAAATCTCAACCCAACCACTAAATCCTCCTCTGCCAGGAATATCTATTTTATAAAAGTAAGTCCCATCTGGATTATCTCCGCCATCCCAAAGATTATCATAGTTATAATCATCTGATTCAAATATGATTTTCCCCCATCTATTGGATACTATAAGAACTGTTCCGGAACCTGGGCCAGGCAGATTCCTTATAAAAAAGTAATCGTTATGGGAATCATCATTAGGAGTAAATACATTCGGCACAAAAATAGCCGTATCATGTCCAACGGTAATTTCTTGAAATAATTCACATCCATAAGCATCCCTAACTGAAACCTCATAAACGCCACTGTATAGTTTTTCGTGAGTATATGTAGAGTTTATTCCATCCCAAATTACTTCATCCCAATCTCTGTCAATGTCCTGTCCCGGAAAATGAGACATCACCGTCTCTATCCTTGTTTCATAGGGGTCACCCCCGCTTGGTGTAACTTCAATCGATACGGTTCCACTTGCAATATCCACCCACGAATCAGTAGTACCAGTAATACTGAAAGCAAGTTCATATTCCGGCTCTACAATCTCAAATACTTCTGAGGTCGAGGATAAATTACATCCGGATTGATTCTGAGATAATTTGATCTGGTATTGTCCGGCTACAATCTGGTCAGTTACTGATCCATCGATGGTATATCCTCCAATAAAGTCATCTTGTGTCAATGATGCACTATACACGATATTCATTGAGGGCACCGAGATTAATTCCAAAAGATAAATTTGTGTCGAATCACCAATTACATTATCGATAGTTACAGATCCCGTTCCATTTTCCCCTTTGCAGGGCACCCGGCTTATATCAGTAATATCTGATGAAATAGCAGTGGGACCTCCGCTTACAGTTACATCAGTACGACTCTCACATGCAGTAGAACCAGACAATAGAACATAATAATATCCATTGGTTAAGGTATCAATGATGATCCAGGTATTTGAAGGGAGGGACTGCATATTGACTTCAGTTTCCGGAGTATCATCATTGGCAAAACCATAGAGATAGGGTGGTTGATGTGTGTTTGCAGCTGAATCAACAAATATTCTGACCTGTCCATCCTCGCCATCGCCAGCACACGAGGGAGATATTGTTTGAATAATAGATTGTAAATTCCCTGGAAAATCAACCAAAACATCAGGATCTTCGATAATACAATTATTTATATCCCTTACTCTGATATTTTTAAATCCTGCTGAAAGATTGTTGTATACTGGTAAATCATTCAGGTCTACCGGAGTAAAATCTTCAAAATCAATCGACATTTCATAAGGTTCCAATCCACCGGTTAGAGTTTCAATTACCACCTCCCCATCGTCATTACTGCAAGTTGCATCAATGGTTGAATAAGTAAATTCAATTTCCGAATATTCATTATTGATGGTTACCTGTACTTGGTCAATACATATTGAGCTGGCATCCTCACGAACAAGAATAAGGTAAGTTCCCAAAGGGGGCAGACTATCAATATATTGACCTGAAACAAATGTATTCCATTCAAATCCGTTAAGTGAATACTCATAAGGATCAGAACCACCTGTTACATTAATGATGGCCCTGCCCCATGGCTGATCATAACAGAAAGAATTAACGAAGGAAGCTGTGTCGGCTAATGCCAAAATATTTGATGGGTTGGTCAATATTACCGTATCTCTTTCCGTGATACACATTGCGGTATCATCTACAATATCATACACATACATCCCATCAGACAGATTATCAAAAAATCCAGTTTTATTTGAAATAAGTATGCTATCGGGAGTTATTAGTTGATAGGTATAGAAACCAGTACCGCCCGATGCAACAATCTGAATTTCGCCATCACTGGTATTACATCCGGGATCTACCGTTGCTACAGTAGTGGAAATAGCACTACAATCAACTATACACCAAATCACATTAACTATTACTTCTGCACCAATACTTTCCCCACATCCGTCATCTTGTGTAGCATAGAATGAAGTATTACCAGAAGCAGACATATCAAGCAGTGTGGAGTCAGGCATAAAGCTATTTCCTGTACCCACCAGAGTGGTAAGACCTGCATCGCTATACCATCTGATATTGCTGCCTAAGGCCGTTAAATTCGGTGCAGGATCACCAACGCATACAGTCGTAAGTGAATTCACAATTGGAGGATACGATTGGCTTTTTACATGAACAGCGGTAGAATCATAAGGCCCATTCCCGCATTTATTAGACTGAGCCATATAGAAATAGGTCGTATCAGGAACTGAAGTATCCAAGTCCCCTGGTCCTGGTGTATAAGTATTGCCTGTACCAACGAGGTTAGTTAATCCTGGATCTGAATACCATAATATGTTAGTACCAATTGCCGCAAGTGTTGGTGGAGCATCATTAACACATATTTCATATCGTAGCTGTCCTGGAGACGGCGGATTTGTTGGTAAGTCAATATATTGAATCCTACTTGAATCAGGTAAACTTTCTGAGCATAATCCAATAGTCTGAGTGGCATAAAAGAAGGTGTCAAGCGGGTTTGCATTGTCTATTACCGGTGTATATGTATTACCGGTTCCAATTAGGTTAGTGAGAGCCAGATCAGAATACCATTGTATATTTACTCCGGATGCAATAAGTTGTGGAATTGGATCAGTAAGACAGTTAAGGGTATCAGAGAAAGCCAAAACAGGGGCAGCGGACATACCAGATCCCCCAACATTTATAGATCCATCATTAAGTGTAAGGTCAGCATCGCAGAGATTTGCATCAATTACCGAAATGCTAATCGGGCTATTAGAAAATGCTATCGAAGAAGCAAAACAATCCGGACCGATCAATTCATATCGAATCTCGAATAAACTCTGCCCATCTGCCAATGATTGTCCGATTGAACCTGATTCTGTCCAAAATAATGTTAAAGTAGAAGAATCATTTAAGTTGAAATCAGTCGGATCCAGTTCACTTATTCCAGCTATATTTTCTACTCCAATAAAACGTATAATAGTTTCGTCCCATGTAATCGTCAAATTGGTGGTTATTATATTGTTAAATCCCTGAACAGCTACGGGCATTACGAGCTGGTCTCCTAGATTCCCGGAAGAATTAGGTATGGACATTACAACATCTTCACGTGGATTTACAGTAATAGTTACATCTGCTGGTAGATTAGCAGGATCAAGCGTACATCCATTCAGGTCATTGACACCAACCACTGAATATGAGGTTGTTATGGGAACTGGTCCCGTATTGTAAGTAAATGGATTTGAATCCGGAATCAGCACCGTATCCGCAATTGTGGTTCCCCCGTCAGTCGATAGGAAAACATTATAAGGTTGAGCACCTCCTGTTACAGTTAAGGATAGATTAGCGGTTTCATTTTCACAAATCGTGGCATCTACTATGGATGCTCGAGATGGATTTATGTTGGCAAAATGATGGGTTGAGCCGAGCATGTTTGCATCAACCCAATTTATGATCACTTCGATGATTTGCCACATCTCCACTGGAATTCTATATTTGAATCAGTTGCAGTTCTTGAACATGTTCTTTGCCGCTGAGCTTGCTTCTCAAATATAATTTGATGTCTATAATTTGGTGGCAACTA
>CALOCZ010000054.1:0-5522 GCA_942491935.1 uncultured Cytophagales bacterium | reverse complement strand
TACTTCGTTCGGTGCATTGTTGCTTCCCCTGTTACAAAACTGTAATCAATATTTGCCTTTTCACTGACCAGGATACTGTCCGACGGAATGATCTCGCCATTTCTTACTCTTATAATATCTGATTTCTGAAGGTTTTTGACCGGCACCGGTTCTTCTTTTCCATTTTGAACGCGATTTACAGCAAGGGGGAAATAAGAACGATAATCTCTTTCAAATGACAATCCTTCATAGGTTTTGTTTTGAACCCATCGACCGATCAATAAAAAGAATAAGAGGCCGGATAAGGAATCAAAATAACCAGGGCCCAGGTCCAAAATGACATGAAATAAACTTACCAGAAACAATGTGATGATCCCAAGGGAGATCGGTAGATCTATATTGATGTATTTCTGTTTCAGCCCTGCAAAAGCGGATTTAAAATAATCCGTACTGAAATAAAAAACGACAGGTATCGACAGTAGAACATTAAGCCAGAGTATGAACTTCTGGATCATTACATCATCAATCCCTTCAAAACCAAAATATTCAGGGAAACTCAGCAGCATGATGTTCCCGAAACTGAATCCAGCTACTCCAATTTTAGTGATCAAACTGCGGTTAATTGACTTCCTGGTCTTTCTTTCTTCCTGTTCAAGGCTGATAAAGGGTTCATAGCCAATGGTGGTCAAGGTCATTACCACTTCTTTGAGGCTTATTTCATTGGGATTAAAATCGATGTAGACTTCTTTTCTGGTAAAATTTACCCGTGAATATCGGATCCCTTCTTTCAATTTATACAGGTTTTCCAGCAGCCATATGCATGAAGAGCAATGGATCACAGGAATATAGAAATTTGCTTTGGCGGTATTCCCGTCTTTAAAATCCAATACCTGCTCCTGGATCTCGGAATTATCCAGATAATTATATTTGTCTCCAAAATCCCTGCTTTTCAGGGTGATTCCGGGACTGTTTTCAAGGTCGTAGTAATTGCAGAGATCGTTCTCTTTTAATATCTCATAAACTGTCTTACAACCATTACAGCAAAAGTCCTTTTCTTCAAAAATCACATGATCTTCCCTGCATAAGTCACCGCAATGGAAGCATATGATCTCTTTATTCGTTTTTTTCTTCTCTTCCGATGTAATTTTCCCCATAAGTTCATCCCTGAAAGTTTAAAAGTACTTGAAAAACGTTGATCTTGGTATTTTTTAATCAATTTTAGTTAAACCTGAAGAAAAATAACATTTATGACTAATAGATGTTATTAGCTCATGGAAATTGAATTACTTTGCAGGTTCTATGTCCACTTGTTATAAATTTAATTCGCGAATCAAATAATCTGAAATATGGCAAAATATCGTGCTTCACTTAAAAAAGTTTTTAGAACCATTATCTGGCCAAGGCGAAGACTTTTATTGTTAGGATTGGTCCTCATCATCATCAACCGCCTTTCCGGATTGGTCTTACCGGGAGCTTCCAAATACCTTATCGATGAAGTCATTGCCAAGGGAGATCTGGAATTTATGAAATTGCTATTGCTGGGAGTCTCAGGTGCGATAATCATCCAGTCTACCACTTCCTTTTTTCTTACCAGGCTATTGAGCGTGGAGGCACAGCATCTGATTTCGAAATTACGATCGCAGGTTCAGCAACATATTATCTATCAACCTGTGAGGTTCTTTGACAATAGCAAATCAGGAGAACTGGTCTCCCGGATCATGACAGATGTGGAGGGTGTCCGCAATCTCGTTGGCACCGGTCTTGTGCAATTATTTGGTGGTGTTTTAACTTCAATTCTTGCTCTTGCACTTCTGATTAATATAAGCCCCTTGCTTACTTTGTATGTAGTCATTCCACTTTCCATATTTGGTTTTATATCCCTTAAGGCATTTGCGTATATCAGACCGATATTCAGGGAAAGAGGAAAGATCAATGCCGAGGTTACAGGAAGGCTGACAGAAGTCCTGGGAGGTATACGTATCATTAAGGGATTCAATGCGGAAAGCAAGAAATCAATAACTTTTCCGATGGAGTGGAACGAATTTTCAGAAATGTTCGTAAAAGCCTGACATCTACCAGTCTGGTTACCAGTTCGGCCACTTTACTACTGGGGCTGGCAACTGTAGGTATCATGGGCATCAGCGGATATATGATCATTAATGAAGAAATGACAGTTGGGGACTTTTTTGCGTTTACGCTTTATCTTGGTTTTATGATCGCACCGATCATTCAAATGAGCAACATTGGCAGCCAAATGACAGAAGCTTTAGCCGGACTTGACCGGACTGAGGAAATAATAAACAGGGAACGGGAAATTGATGATCCAAAGAGAAAGATAGAAATTCCAAAGATTCGTGGAGATTTGAAATTCTCCGGGGTAGGATTTGCATATGAAGAAGGGAAAAAAGTAATCGAAGACATTTCATTTGATAGTCCTGCAGGATCAGTAACTGCCCTTGTTGGTAGTTCTGGTTCTGGAAAGACCACCATCGCAGGACTTTCTGCTTCTTTTCTTATACCGCAGGAAGGGACCATATCGATTGATGGTGCGGATCTTTCGACTGTAACTCTGGATAGCTACCGTGCGCAATTGGGCGTCGTTATGCAGGATGATTTTCTGTTTGAAGGTACTATAAAGGAAAATATTCTATTCCCCCGTCCGGATGCCACTGAAGAGGAACTGTCTCATGCTGCAAAAGCTGCCCATGTTAGCGAGTTTACAGATCGATTTGAAGATGGACTGGACACAATGATCGGAGAGCGGGGTGTGAAATTGTCTGGTGGCCAGCGTCAGCGTGTCGCTATTGCCCGCGCGATTTTGGCAAATCCACGGATATTGATATTGGATGAGGCTACATCCAACCTCGACACAGAAAGTGAAGCTTTTATTCAGGATAGCCTTTCCCAACTAATGAAAGGAAGAACGACCATTGTAATTGCCCACCGTCTAAGTACCATCCGACAGGCAAATCAGATCCTGGTAGTTGAAGGTGGAAATATTGTTGAACGCGGTACGCACGATGAGTTAATTACATTAAAGGGTAGATACTACGATCTTTACACTTATCAGGCAAGAATATAATATTTTAAATGATCTTCTATCTGATAACAGGAATTGCGCTTGGTCTTTCCTCAGGACTATCACCTGGGCCTCTTTTTGCACTGGTCATATCTGAAACCTTGAATTACGGGCGCAAGGAGGGGATAAAAGTTGCTATTACCCCCTTGATCACTGATATCCCGATCGTGGTGATCAGCTATTTTGTTATTGATCAGTTTGCTAACAGTGATTTGGTTTATGGAATACTATCCCTGGGTGGAGGATTGTTTCTTGGTTTTCTGGCATTTCATAGTTTTAAACCAAAAGAATTTAATGTCCCTGCCAATGTTAAGGCCCAATCGATTCGAAAGGGCGTAATTGCCAATTTTTTAAACCCGGCACCATATATTTTCTGGATTACCGTTGGTATACCCACTGTTATTAAAGGACTTAACGAAAGCCTTGCCCATGCTTTATTATTTGTAATTCCGTTTTACGTTTTGCTGGTAGGCTCGAAGATCCTGATGGCCATTTTAATCAGTAAGACCGGTAAGATCAACCCGAAGGTGATGCGCTACATTAATATTGCACTGGGTATTATTTTATTCGCCCTTGCCCTGAAGTTTATTTATGATGGGATTGGGTATTTGAGATAATAAGATCCGGTATTTATTTAATGCAAAGGGTTTCATTATGTGAAACTTTTACGTATATTTGAATAACCAGTTATGAAATTTCATTTGTTTATTTCCTGGATTGGTACACACAGTGCCAATTCAAAACTTTGTAATAAGAATGGGCAATACAACATTGAGGATATTTAGTAAAAATGAAAGGTGATGGGTTCTTTAAAATACACAATTATTAAATCGAAAAAGCAATATCAGAAGTATTGTGATATATTGAAAAACTTTGTGGAAAGTAAAAATGACGAAGTAGAGGATGAAATTGAGTTGCTTACATTCTTAATTGAGAAATGGGATGAAGATCATAATAATTTGAAAGACCTTGATCCTGTTGAATTAGTAAAGGCATTAATGGTTGAAAACAATATAAGGAAGGCCGTTCATCTTGCCAATACTTTAGGTTTGTCCAAAGGAACAGTATCCAAGATTTTAAACTATCATAAAGGTTTATCAAAGGAAACCATCCGAAAACTATCCGATCATTTTGGAATTTCTCAGGAGGCTTTTAACAGACCCTATCAACTTGTCTTGGAAGCAAAAAGTCAACATAGTAACAAAGAAACTATGCATCGTAAAAGGGTATTAGTAAGGTGATTCCGGTATAAAACTCAACGGGTTGAGGATGTTTGCTAATTAAAACAGTGATTGTTTATTTATCTATTAAACTATATAGATCATAAGGCATATTCCATGGAGACAATAGCCAGTACGCAAAACCCGAAAGTAAAAAACACCATTCTGCTTCAAAAACCCAGGGAACGGAGAAAGCAGAATTTGTTTCTTGTGGAAGGACGAAAAGAAGTCGCCAGAGCGATCCGGGCGGGCTATACTTTTAAGAGACTTTTCATTTGCAAAGAATTGTATGGTGGGGATGGGGAAACTTCAACTTTTAATGATGATCTGAATCCTGAGGCAATAGAGGCAGGACTTGAACCCTCAAGCTCTGAGCTTGATCTAAATCAGATTCCGGAAAACTGTGAAGTAGATTTTGTAAGCACAAAAGTTTATGCACATATGGCTTACCGGGGAAGTACTGAAGGGATTATTGCCTGGGCTATACCAAAAAGCCACGAACTGAATGAGATCAGACTATCAGATAATCCTTTAATTCTGGTTGTCGATGCGGTGGAGAAACCGGGTAACCTGGGCGCGATATTAAGAACCGCAGATGCAGCTGGCATCGATGCATTGATCATCAGTGATACACGGACTGATATATATAACCCTAACGTTATCCGGTCGAGTTTAGGGGCTGTTTTTTCCACACAGGTGGGTGTTGGTGAATCTGAAGCGGTTATCAATTGGTTGAAGATGAATAAAATCAAAATCTTTTGTACAGCCCTGACTGCCTCAATACCTTATACTGAAATCAATTACACTCTTCCTTCTGCGATCGTAATGGGCACTGAAGCTACCGGACTGTCTGAATCCTGGCTAATACAATCAGATCAAAATGTCATTATTCCAATGGAAGGGATAGTTGATTCAATGAATGTTTCTGTCAGCACTGGGATTGTATTGTTCGAAGCTATCAGACAGCGCAGAATAAAAAGATAGTTGTATTGAAATATTTCGACACCTATTATCGGCATTTCAATGGCTAATTATCGTACATTTAATAGTTTAATCGATTCATAATCAACAAATTGCATGGTCACGTCAAACTGATTAGCCCAAAGCCCATTTGAAAAAATGTACAACAATGTGAAAAAAAAGTTGAATTGACCTGGAAGCTGTTGAAATGAGCCACTCTTTAATTTTGTTGAATCCAGTATGCAAATCCATCTGAATCCTTGCTCCTTAAGAAGAAAAAAAGG
>CALOCZ010000053.1:0-111247 GCA_942491935.1 uncultured Cytophagales bacterium | reverse complement strand
GATGAGATACGCCCGGTGCGAAAGCCGGATCAAATCCATCCATATCCAGTGATATGTATAAAGGATTTTCAAATTTCGGAATTTTGGCAAGGTCCAGATTCTTCATGTTATGGATTTCCCACCTGGAATTTATTCGCTCTGCTCAGCCTGGTGGGTATTTAATGTCCGTATCCCAACCTCTGGGACAAGTCTGGCAGCATACCCGTTTTGAAGGATACTGGCAAATGGACATTTTCATTGGAATATTTGTCGCCTTCAAGAGTGATCGCATAAGGTCAAAGTGCGCATCGATCTGTAAAATGTCAAGGATTGGGTATTTCTGATGGTGGGCCTTGATAATAGGATAGGTTATGGAATGATCTCCCCCGAGGGTAAAGATTCTGCCATTAAGCTTAAGATGCTCTTCTGTAATATGCTCAATTTCGAAATATTCAGAAATATCGAAGTCACCCTTATCCACAATGTTTGCGTTTTCAATGCTGACTTCATTTTCTGCAAAATAATTTGATGATCCACAATGCATGACTTCCCTGATCAAAGGAGGGGCTAGTCCGGGGCCTTTTTGATAGGAAGATTTTTCGTCATATTTAATTCCCTGGATGATTATTTTTTTCATATGCCCAATATTCTCTTCGCATTGCCATATCTGAAAAGGTCTTTTGTCTTTTTAGCGGCTTCTTCATCTCTAAGGGATTCTATTCTTAATAAGCCAGTCATATAATCTAATATGGGAGAATGGGAGCCAAAAGCAAACTTTTCCCTGCCAAACCTTTCCAACAGTTCGATAAATGAATTAACGGACCTGCCAGAGGTGTCTATCACCATATTGGCATCTTTCAAAAGCAATTCTTCCTCTTCGCTGAGTTTTGTGCTATTGCAGAGGTTTAAAAATATGTATCTCGCATCAGGGACTTCTTTTACTATGGGAATAATATCCCTTAAGTCCCATTCTTTCTCTATGTCCATCCATGATCGCTGACGGCTGTCTACCATGCGGAATGAAAATGCCACAGGCATTTCAAAGTCTCTAGCAAGCTGCACAACTTCTATGCATGCAGGATCTGTAAGCTCATAATCATGATATTTTGGATACAACCTGATCCCTTTCATGCCAAATTTATTCCTGCATTCTTCCATATCATGTTTCCACCCTGGATATATTGGATTTATTACGGCAAAGGGAATGAATTTTTGTCTGAATTGTTTGTCAGAGCTAATCTCATCAAATAATTCCTGGTTTGCAGGTTGTGTATTCTTATAGAAAATACCATTCAGGTTGCTGATGACGGAAATATCCACATTATATTGGTCCATTCTTTCCATCAATGCTTCACAGGTGTTGAATTTCACTTGTTTGAAAGGCCAATGGCCTACGTAGGCGTTTATATCAAGCAACATGGTTTCCTGATTTTCTTAAAATATTATTGTAGTTATCAAAAAAGATCTTTTTCTTCTGAGATTCAGATAGTTCAGCAGCAAAGAATTTCCCTACACCCTGGTAATGACTGCCATCACATCCAAAAAATAAGCGATCTTCTCCCAGACAGTCAATAGCGAAATTGATCATATGCTCTTCATTGTTGCTTCCGGAAGTATCCACATAGATATTCGGGTAGTCACGGAAGGCTTTACATGCATATTCCCAATCGCCACCACCACCAATATGGGCATACTGGAACATACCTTCAGGATATCTTCTGGCGATATCGACCATATCTTCTGGTATTGTGGTATTGGCTGCTGACTGGCCCTCATCATATTTCATGCGGATATCCTCCAACGCCGATCTTGTACGAACGCATGCATGAGCATATCATATTTAGATCTATGAACTTTTCAACAATTGGATAATACAAAGGATCATTGATTTTAACCTGTGGATATCCTTTATACCCTGCCATTCCAAGATCTACACAACGGTCAATTTCTTCAAGTGCTTCTTTCTGATAGACTGGATTTAAGGTCATAAATCCAATATACCTGTCCGGGTACTTTCGAACCGCTTCAAGGACTATGTCGTTGTTTTTTCTTACCTGGTCCGGATCTTCAGGTTCAGTTCCGGAATAGTTGGTAATGGGCATTGAAATACATAATTTATCAATTCCCAGCCTGTCTGCTATATCGATCTGTTCGTCAGCTTCCGCAGGTTTCAGGCCTACATGGGCATGGGCATCTATTTTTCTGTATTTAAGCACTTCTTGCATAAGGTTATATCCTGATTCTTCTGATTTTTGCCTGGATGTGCATGCAGTTATGGCATTCCCAAGCAAGATACCGGTGGTGGAAATGCTTGCATTTGCTAAAAATTTACGACGACTTTTACTCTTTATCATATTTTTCTATTATTCAAAACACCAGTCCGCCAAAGAACTGATGTCCTCTTCTGATGAAACGATCTTTAAGTTTTCCCTGGCATTCATTGTAGAATAAACTTCTCCAGGAAAAGCCATATCCAATTGAATGACCTGGTCCGATGCAGGCTCGAGTAATTGATTTTTCAATCCGGATAATACTACTTTTCTAGGTGCCAGACTCCCTATCAGGTCCGGAAGATCATAAGCTGTAAGAACGCCAGCTACCCCCCAGGAGAAATCAATTTCCCATGGATGCCAGTAGCCATCATCATTGAATACAAGACCAATTTTATATATATCATTCATAACAATGGAACGGTATGATACTGGCGACCCGATTAGAGTCAGGTTATTGATCTGAGGTTCAAAAGCCGCGGCATGTAATAAGGGGATACACATCTCATCGATTCCGATTGCACCAATTTTGGTACCAACTATTTCGAGGTGTTTCAGGTAGTTTACCACCCTGACTATATCGCCCGCCTGGATACCAGGTGTACTTCTTCCGATAAGCACACCTGTATAATCATCAGCACCTTCCCGGGTTGCAGTATTTTTCACTTCCCCAATACCCAGAACATCTACAGCTGCAACAATATACCCCCTTTTTACGAGCTTTTCTATTTCACCTCCTGGTCCTGCTTCTGCAGCTTTCCCGTCCGGATTGAGGTAGATAATCGCCGGAAACTTTTCTCTGTCGCTATTCGGGACGAATAGCAGCAATGGAATGACATAATCCCCTTCTCCTTCGATAGCATATTTCCCTACTGAATAACCATCCCTTTGATACCTGCCATTGAAAAATGGATTGCCGTCAGTAAAGGTCGGCTGTATGAATCCGGAAAGTTCCATTGCTTTACGCTTGACCTTCTCCAAATGACCAGAAATATCTTTCCTGGATTCATCCAGGTCGTTCAATAAAGCTTCTGTTTCCTTTGCATTGATGGTCTGAACATTCTCAGTTTCCAGCCATGTGGAAACTTGTCCGGTAGGTGTTACCTGGAGTTCATCTACAGATAATAATTCAACCTCCGTTTCAGCAGGATCCCCCTTAACGTTAAGGTGTTTCATAAAAAATGAATAAATAGCCAATCTTATTTTTGGCGTAAGCCAGTGTTTATAATCATCTTCAACGAACTGTATGTTATCTTCCTTGCCAAAGGTCTTATATACTTCTTTGGCTTCCTGGTAGGCATCACGAGCACCCTGTATTGAAAGATACTGGTCACGAGAGGTAAAAGTCATAAGGGTTGGAACCGGTGCACGTACTTCGAGCAGATCTTCAAAAGAGATCCCTTCTTCCAGTCCTCGATAAAAAAAGGAATCAGGATCTTGTGTCCCTTTTGTTTCAGTCAGACTTTTAGAATATGTCGACCAGCTACAGGGTACAGAAACCTTTACCCTCTCATCTATTGCGGCAACATATGAGGTCACTGTCCCGCCACCGGAAAATCCTGTCATACCTATTCTGTCAGCGTCCACATCATCCCGGCTTATGAGATAATCAATTCCCCGAACACCGTTCCATGTAAAATAACGGGCCAATGAGATCCCGGAGAGGAAAGTTAGATTTCCGGCATAACAATGTTCAACTACTGAATATCCTACTTTCGAAAATCCAATTTCCGGATCGTAAAACTGAACAGATTCACCCTGGCCAATCGGATCGATGGCCAATACTATAAATCCCTTCTTTACAAGGTTAAGGTAAACCAATTGATCCAGTTCTGCGCGAAATCCTTCCTGTTCATGCCCGATCACATTCAGAATAGCCGGAGCTTTCCCTTTTAAATTGTCAGGAATAAAAACACAGCCAGTTACATAAAATCCTGGCATGGATTCATAAACCAGCTTTTCCACCTGGTATCCATCTTTTTGCAATACACCTGTAATTCGGGGATTCAGGGCCGTTTTTTCAGGGAAAGGGCCAATCAGGTGCTCAAGCTTTTCCTTCACAAATGTTTGTCGGTTCTGCCAGTCTTGTTTTGTCTTTAATTGCCCGATTTCCCTGTTTCTGAGTTCATAAAAAACATCAGCTTGCTGAATATAATGATCGATTAAAAAGCTGCCCGGATCATTCCAGCGTATCCATTTCCAGAAAACATTAAGGTCTTCAGGATCTTCCTCCTCCTGGGCTTCCGACGAGTAAGGATAAAAATTTAGGAATGCCAGAAATCCTAAAAAATATAGCAATCTGAAAGGTATAAAACGGCAAGTATAGATTTTAGATTTTTTCCTCATAAATAATTTCCTTGAATGACTTAAAATTTACAAAAAGATGGTTCAATTTCCCAGTCATCCTGATTAATCCTCTCTGGATCAGGGAAAGGATCTGATTAAACTCGATTAAATTAACTCGAATAATATCAGAAGAAAGCTTAAAATATCCTTTAAATGCATATTTCAAAATAAAATATGCGCACTCTTAAAATCAGGGCATTGCAATTAACAATCATATCCCGTAACTTAAAATACTTTTTGAAGGAAATGAACTTAACTGATTGAAAAGACACAATTTTTGCTCAATCTATGGATTAATATGTTATCACTTATAAAATTAATGAACTCCTGGGAGGTTCAAATAAAAATAATGTGCTGGTTCTGATAATGTATAGATTACACTAAAGAGATACTGGCACATGATAATCAGAAAAAAAAGACCATGAAGAAAAAGGAAATCACCCGTCGGAATTTTCTGGGGAAATCGGCAAGTGGTATTGGACTTGGAATCGTCGGCAGCTTAAATGCCCAGTCCTGCGCAAATCCGAAGTCCAATCCTGACAGGGAAATATTAAGGAGAAATCTAAAGGTTGCCTCGGTGGATCTTCAACATTTATATCCTGAAAAATCTATTAAATCCAGGATCAATAATATGCTTGATAGAATGGAAAAAGCGACTGGCTGTGAACCTGATATTATGTGCCTGACAGAAACGTTTGACACATCTTATGTCGATGAACAGAAACCTTATGCAGAGATCGCTGAAGATGAACATTCACCGGGTCCTGTGACGAGAAAAGTGTCGGATTTCGCCCGAAAACACAATTGTTACGTAATATGTCCCATTGTTACGAAAAATGAAGGCCGATTTTATAACAGTGCCCTATTAATTGACCGACAGGGGAGTATTGCCGGGGCGTATCATAAGGCTCATCCTGTGGATACTGAAATACAGAATGGGGAAGGGATTATTCCCGGACCTTTAAGACCCCCGGTTTTTGAAACTGATTTTGGAAAAATTGGGATGCAGATATGTTTTGACGCAAACTGGTTTGAAAGCTGGGCCCATTTAAAAGAGGATGGGGCGGAGATCGTGTTTTTCCCATCCCAATTTCCAGGTGGGAGAATACTGAATTTCCTTGCCTGGAAAAACGAGTATTATATAGTTTCTAGTACTGGTGAAGATGCACGAATAATTGATATAACAGGTATAGATATTGATTCCAGCAGTTTTCAACTGGGGTATACATGGGCTACTATAAATCTTGAAAAGGAATACGTACCGACTTTCCCGGCAAAATATAGTGTGCCGGACATTTTAAGCAAATATAAGGAACGTGTTAAGATTAAAGTTTTCAGGGATACAGGAGGGGGAGCTGGTACCGGGGCGGGCCATATCACGATTGAAAGCCTGGATCCGGATCTTTTCGTGAGGGATATACTTAAAGAATATAAAATTCCTACATACCGTGATGAATTAAGGGAATCAGAGGTGATTCAGGCGAGGTACAGGTAGAAGCGGGTATGTAGTAGATGATTACTTAGAAACAATACAGTTTAATTCTAAAAACTGAATTTATGAATATCAATAATAAGAAAGACAGGTTGCCACGGGAAGTTGTTGTTGCAGGAATCGATCTAAGGGGTATCTGGCCTGTGGACACCATTGAGGAAAGAATTGGTGACATGCTGGAAAGGATGGAGAATGTCTATGTGTTTGAGCCTGACCTGATCTGCCTTCCGGAAACCTTTCAGACTTCATGGGTTAGAGAGAATGCAAAGGCGGAGGATATTGCGGAGGGTGAATCAACACCCGGACCAATTACAAGTATCATTGCTGAAGAAGCTAAAAGACATAATTGCTATATTGTTTGTCCATTGGTGACAAAAAATGAAGGGAATTATTATAACAGTGCCATTCTCCTTAACAGAAAGGGAAAAATTGAGGGTGTTTACCACAAAGCACACCTGGTCCCTTCAGAGATTGAGGATGGAAACCTTAAGCCAGGCACCCTGGAGCCTCCGGTATTCAATACCGATTTTGGGAAATTGGGTATGCAGATCTGTTATGATGCCAACTGGTTTGACTGCTGGGATTATCTTAAAAAGGAGGGCGCTGAAATCATCTGTTTCCCATCCCAGGCCCCTTTTATTAACGTGCTTAAATATCACGCATGGATAAACCAGGCATATATAGTCTCCAGTACTGGCGAGGGAGCAAGGATCATAGATATTACCGGAGATGAAATGGCTGTAAGCGGGCAATTTGAAAGATGGGTTTGTGGAACAATCAACCTTGAAAAGGTTTTAATCCATGTCTGGCCCTATATAAGAAAGGTTAAGGACATCAGGGAAAAATACAGAGATAAAGTAAAAATCGAAATTTACCATCCGGAGAACTGGATATCCATTGAAAGCCGCCATCCGGATGTCAAGGTTCATGAGATTCTCGAAGAATATGAGATTTACACATATGAAGGACATCTTAAAAAGAATGAAATAGTTCAAAATGAATACAGATTATAAAAAGTTTAATAAATAATTCCATTGTTATGAGAGAATTTAAGCATATAAAAATCCTGATTTTCGTCTTTTTCCTGGCATCATGTTCTTCCAATAGCAACTGGCCACAGTTTCTGGGACCGGACGGGAATAACATTTCAACAGAAGTCGACTTGCCGGTAGAATGGGGAGATAATAAAAACATGCTCTGGAAGTTCAAAGTACCTGGAAAGGGATGGTCAAGTCCTGTTGTGTGGGAAGAAAAAGTGTTTATTACTACTGCTTACAAAGACAAGAAGGAGAACCTTGAAAAAGAAGGAGAAAAGGAAAATCCTGATGGGGCAGAAAATAGAATCCAGCCGGATAAAGATTACAGGTTCGAAATCTATTGTCTGAATAAAAAGACGGGGGAAGTGATCTGGAATGAAACAGCTTACTTAGGGAAACCCGGAATTGTAACACACAGGGACAATACCTATGCTTCAGAGACCCCCGTTACAGATGGCAAAAACCTGTATGTTTACTTTGGAATGAGGGGCCTGTTTTGCTATGATCTGGAAGGCAATAAGATTTGGGAAAAGAATATCGGGATATATCCTATGCAATCGAACTGGGGAACTTCAAGTTCACCTATTTTGTATAAAAACCTGTTAATCCTGCAGTTTGATAACGAAGAGAATTCACAGGTCCTGGCATTAGATAAAAAAACTGGCGAAGAAAAATGGCGGACAATGCGGGATGAGATCTCAACATGGAGCACCCCCTACATCTGGAGGAATAATGAGCGCGTCGAATTAATTACAGGTGGAAAGAAAACCCGGTCATATAATCCTGATAATGGTGAACTTCTGTGGGAGATTGGTATGCAGGGGGGCAGGGATATTACATCCCCAGTGGGAGATAAGGAGATGATCTATGTATGTAATGAAGAAAGACGCGATGGGGGAGGGACCTTGTTTGCCATTAAAGCCGGGGCCTCGGGGAATATATCACTGGAGCCTGAACAAAGCAGCAATGAATGGGTAGCCTGGACACAACCCAAATCCAGAATTGCAATGGCCACTCCCGTTTTGTATAAGGGATATTTGTATGGATTGGCAAGAAACGGGGGAACGGTTAGCTGTTTCAATGCCAAAACCGGTGAGTATGCCTATAAGAGGGAAAAATTGGAGGGGGCCAAGTCTTTCTGGGCTTCTCCATGGGCTTATAATGATCTGGTTTTTTGCCTGGATGATACAGGCACGACTCATGTATTGAAAGCCGGGCCTGAATTTAATGTAGTGGCAACGAACGAATTGGATGACAATTTCTGGTCTTCCACTGCAATTGCAGGAGGTGTTTTGGTTTTTAGAGGAGTCGACCAGGTTTATGGTATAGGTTTCCCTCAGGATTAGATAATATATGCCACATCTTATAATCCTTTGGCGATAAAATATGTTAATGTTTCGGGATGAAACATATGAAGGTTTTTTCCTATAAGACTAAAATAATAGATCCCTAGTTAAATGCCTTGTATACATAATGTTTATAGATACAGCTTGTGTTTTTACAAATCAATGCGATATAATTCAGTCTTAAAAATCATATTACTACCTTAGCTGTTTCTAGTCAGCATAAGGTACACATAGAAACAAATTCCTCCAACCCAATATAATCACCATAAGAAAACCGCGTTGTTATTTTGTGTTATTTTATCAAGATTTTTCATTTAGACCTCTATTTTACTCTTTACAATTTAGTTAAAATTGTCCAATAGGGTCTGAGGTACCTACATTAAATTCAAACACAAAAAATTGAGACTGTAATATTTTTGGACACTTTTGCTGAAGTACCTGTACAGATATATTCTAGAATATTTTAAGGCATAAGTGTGTTCATTAATGAACAGTTGGGCTGCTGGGAAGTTTTAAAATACAGATATTGTGTTAATTAGGAAATCCTACTTTATCCAACATTTCCTGGTAGCGGATATCAGAACGAAGGGATTCAAAAGGAGGTTCAACTTTAAGCCAATACATCTCTACTTCGTGATCCTGGTAGGACTTTTCAAGCCATTTAAAGGCCAATTCAATCTCACCCATTTCCGAATAGACCATAGCCAGGTAAAACGATGGGCTCCCACCAGCATTTTCCTGACTTTTAACCATTAATTTCTCCAGGATCTTATCTGTTTCTTTTTGATTCCCCAATTTAAACTCAGAAATAGCCTCAATTGCATCCAGCCTGGGAGATTTGATATCAGGACTTTTATTCTTAATATTTCTAACTATTTCAAGTGCTTCTTCATATTTTTCCAGATACAAATATACCCTGCTTGATTCTGACAAGGTAAATAAAGAGTAAAACTGTACAGGATCATCCAGTGCTTTCTGTATCGTATTCAGTACTTCCTGATGTTGTCCGGAAAAATATTGTGCTGTGATTATGCCAGCCCATGAAAGTGCTGACGAAGGATCGATTTCCATACTTCTCTCAGCACCCTGAACAGCTTCTTCGAATTGTCCAGTTGCAATCAAGAAATCTGTCCAGCTATAATTAGGGTATATTTTTTTGGTTTTCTTATATTCAGTTTCCGCACCTTCAAAATCCCATTCAAACCATAATATTGACCAGGCCATTCTCAGATGCGCCTGAGGATTATCAGGATCCAGTAACAAGGCTTTCTCAAAATATGGTTTAGAAATGATCCAGGCTCTTGCCGGATCCATCCCGCCATCCGTTGCAAATAATGTTGCGCCCGTTTGGAGCCGGAGACCAAGTTCTACATATGGATAACTGAAATTGGGATCCATTCTGATCACTTCATGGAACATATTAATGGCTTTTATATTTTCTTCTTCATCATAAAGATTAAGATTTCTGGCTTCCAGATATAGATTGTAAGCTGATGTATTTTCTGTGGGTTGAGATTCAATTCGTTGCAATACTTCAGGCTTTACTTCAGCCTGTAAAGCATTGGCAATGGTTTGTGCAACCTCACTCTGAATTGCAAAAACATCATTTAGTTGCTTGTCATAGGTTTCGGCCCAAAGATGTTTATCCGTTATTCCGTCTATTAACTGTACAGTGATCCGAACTCTGTTCCCTGATTTCCTTACACTTCCTTCCAGAATTGTTGAGACCCCCAATTCTTTGGCAATCTCGGGTATTGGTTTAGTAGTACCCTTATACCGCATAACTGAAGTTCTTGAGGTAACATTTATATCTCCAATTTTAAAAAGATGGTTGAGTATTTCCTCCATCATGCCATCACTGAAATATTCCTGGTTCGGATCATTGCTCATATTGGTAAAAGGCAGGACTGCAATGGATTTTTCTTGTAATGAAATAGCGGGTATTGTTTCTGTAACATCAGTGGTATTTTTATATGCCGGGATGATAATTAAAATTAGTATGACAATTGCCAGGCTACCCATAATAATATTGCCTGTAAGAGGTTTTCGCTGACTGGCTTTCAGCGGATTTTGCCAGGATTTATCCGAAGAAGAACGCACAAATCCATCCGGACTTCTTTCGTACCGCCATGCCAGAAAGAGTGCGATAGGAAATCCAATCCCCAGGACAATAATCAATGCGTTTCTGAGCCAACCAGGAATGTTGAACCATGCTTGAGTATAAGGAAGTATCAAAATTAGTAATAGAGAAATTAAGATATATATAATTCCCACCCGGGCAACACCTCTTCGTTGGATCTCGGCCAACAAGTGCCCACCGAGTCCTTTTTTGTCTTTAAAATCCGGTATTGGTAATCCTATTCCCTGAACAGCATAAGTCCTGACAGTGTAAGTCACATTCTTAAGCTTAATTTCTCCCAAATACTTAGCCTGAATATTACTTTGTCCTTTGATGGCCTTCTCGATTGATTCTGAGATGTAAATACCTCCAGGATCGGTAATAGATTCTAATCTTGCTGCAACATTTACTCCGTCACCATAAACATCATCTTTTTCGATGGTAATGTCTCCTAGATGAATTCCAATACGTAATTTACCATCAAATTTTGCTCTTGCATGTTCCTGAATCTCAATAGCACAATTAATTGCATCAAGTGCGGTGTTAAACTGTGCCATCGCTCCATCACCCATTTCCTTCAACCATTTCCCTTTATGTTTCTGAACAAGTGGTTTTTGAATTTCTTTACTGATACGAACCAACTCAAGTGCTTTAGAAGAACTTTTACCCATCAGGGCAGTATAGCCGACGATATCAGTAAACATAATAGCAGCTAATTGGCGGGTTTGCTCTGGCATAGAATGACAAGATAAGGAAAATGAAGTTAAATCAAAATTTTCAATTAAACTAGGACATAAAATATCATATAATACACACAACAAGCAGCCAAATAATAGATTTAAAGCTATCTTTTTTGATGGTCAAAAGAGAAGATAACCCAATAAAGTATTTCAATAATCCCAAGCCTGAATAACATATAATATCTTTTCTTTTGATATCATCGATTGATGCGTCACTGGTCGATCAAATTATTACTATTTAAACTTTGGTATTGCCATGAAATTTTCATATCCTGACCAATTATGTTTAGGTATTAATAAGTGATGGAAAGAATCACATATGAATAAATTAAAAGATAGTTGGAATGAAGGAGATCCTTATGAATACTTCATGGGAAGGTGGAGCAAACTGGTAGCCAGGGAGTTTCTTGCCTGGTTGAAAGTGCCTGAAAATTTAACCTGGCTTGATATTGGATGTGGAACCGGAGTTCTAGGTGAAGCAATCTTTACATATTCGAAACCTAAGCAATTGTTTAGTATTGATCCATCTGAAGGATTTTTAGCCAGGGCGAAAGCCAGGCTAAATGGCAAAGGAGAGTTTATGCTGGGCCATGTATCTGAACTTCCATTTGAAAATGATGTATTCAACATTGTTGTTTCAGGATTGGCATTAAACTTTTTTGAGGATATATCTCTTTCTTTAGCTGAAATGAAAAGGGTATCAAAATCCAATGGACTTATATCCGCATATGTCTGGGATTATTCAGGCAGAATTGACTTACTTAGATATTTTTGGGATACAGTCATTTCGATTGATCCGCAATCCCATCATCTTGACGAGGGAGTTCGTTTCCCGATCTGTAATTCTGAAAACCTTAAAAAAGCTTTCATAAAGGCGGGATTGACTGACGTAACTGTCACGACACTTGATATTGTGACTGTTTTTAACGACTTTGAAGACTATTGGAATCCATTCCTGGGTGGACAGGGGCCAGCACCAAGTTATCTGGCATCGCTCAGTGAAGATTCAAAAGAGGAACTAAGAAATCGTATTTTTAATAAATTGCCCATAGAGTCAAATGGATTGATAAAGCTGTTGGGTAGGGCTATCGCAATAAAAGGGAAATCAAAAGAAATAAACAATTTTACATAATTAATCATGCTGAAATACTATTCTATTTTTCTTATTCTATGCATTTTTTCCTGTCAGCCTAAAGGTCAGGATGGGAATAAAGATTCAATTGATGAGTCTTTGGAAGGATACTGGCATCAACAGCCATTGCGTATTCTTCAAACCGTATTAAGGCAGCCCGATGCAGCTAATTATAATGTTGATAGCATGGTTCAATACATGCAGGAAGTACATGCAAATGTATTGGTGATCAATGGAGGAGGGGTTGTGGATTATTTCCAGAATACGCTTCCCATGGCGAATGTGAATCCGTACATAGGGGAGAGGGACCTTTTAGCAGACATAGTTAATGGGTGCCATCAGGCCGGCATCAAGGTGATCGCCAGGATCGATTTCAGAGGGGTGCATAAAGTGCGTTATGATCTGCATCCTGACTGGTTTGCACGGAATGAGCAGAATGAACCCATTATATTAAACTACACGACACCTGGTTTGTATGCCCCCTGTTATAACGGTTATTACCGCAATGAACATGCTGTTTCGTTTATCTCCCAGTTATTTGAAAAGTATAAAATAGATGGCATCTGGCATAACGCTGTGAATTTTCATGATGTTTGCTATTGTGATCGATGCCAGGAATTATATTTTGAAGTATACCAGAGGAAGATCCCGGTAAAAACAGCTTCCAGGGATGAATGGGAGATGTACTACCAATGGAATGAAAAAATAGCAAGTAACCAGCTGGAAAAAATGCGGGCAACCGTCAAGAAATATGGACAGGATAAATGCTACTCAGCGGAGGTATTTGACATGTACCGTGTGGAACAGCAGAAACATACGGGTATCAGTCTGTATAGTGCCGCGGAATATTTTGATTTCCTGGTCACTGTTAGCTTTATAGCCAATAATAGTTTCCCAATTGATTATAAGGATATATACTATCCATCAGCTATCGTCAGGTTTTTGAAATCTCTGAACCCGGATAAACCCCCGGTGATCCTGTTTGGTGGGAATGGTACGGAGCACAGATACATATATGATCCACCTTTGGAGTCCAGGCTCTGGTTGTGGGAAACGGCAGGGACGGGAGGCGGTTTCTGGAATTGCTATTTCAATGGGCCTTACCCTGCAAAAACGCTTGACAGGCGCAATGCCTATCTGGCAAGTGACGCCTATAAATATATATTAGATAATCAAGAACTAATTCAAAATTTACAACCTGTTACGGATATTGCCATATTTTACTCCAAGGCATCAGGTCAGATGTTGGGAGATGATGATTTTTCTTTACCGCTTAAAGGTATCTTCAGGTTGCTCGAAGAAGGGCATTACCAATATGGATTTGTCTCAGATAATCAACTGAGTACAGAAAAACTGAATCAGTTCAAGGTATTGATCATGCCCAATGTTACTGCCCTGAGCGATGAACATATTGGCATCATACAGGATTGGGTTGCAGGAGGAGGGAAGCTGATTGCTACTTTTCAAACCTCGCTTTTTGATGAGTTAGGTGTACAAAGGGAAGACTTTGGATTATCTGATGTGTTTGGGGTCAACTATGGGGGTAATATTATAAATACGAAAATTGATTGTTATCAGAAGATATTGACCCAAAATCCTTTCATGAGAGGATTTGAAAAGACAGAATTGCTCCATAACAGTGGAAATACTTTGACGGTTAATCCTGGACCAGAGGCCATAGCCATTACCGGGTATTTACCCAAGATTAATAATCAGCCTCCTGAAAATGCCTTTCCTGAAAACTGGGATAGCCCTAATCCGATTATGATATCGAATAACTTTGGCAATGGGCAGGTCGTATATTTTGCCAATGAGGCAGCCCGCTTAAACTATACGATCGGTCATCCGGATTACCGGGATCTATTAGTGAATTCGATTGATATACTTATGGGAAACCATACTGTGCTTAAAACGAATGCACCAGCCAGTGTACACGTTCATCTTAATCAAAGCGATGAAGATCCGATGCTTTATCAATTGTCATTGGTCAATACCTCTTCTTCAACCCACCGTCCTTTGCGTGACCTTGTACCTGTATCCGGTATAGAAGTTGTTTTGCCTTTCAATATTGCACATCATGAATCTCTTTTAGACAAAAGCACAATAATCCAGGTAGATCGTAATACTTTACATATCGATCACCTTGGAGAATTCTGTTCTATTAAACTTATAAAGAATTAAAAAATAATTGATTGCTTTTAAATACTATTTGCTGGTAATCAACTCATCCACAGAAGAGAATACCTGAAGAAATCAGGAACTTTTGCAACTCCGATTCGCTTGCAGTTCGACCTTTTTCAAATGTAAAATTCAGCTGCCAATAAGATTGCTGGTATGAAGATATATAGAGAATATTAAATTGTTTTGATCACATTTACATTCAGCATTTATGGTTTCAGAATAGCCACGAAATCGTACTTTCAATTTTGTTTTCTGTGAATTATTAGTCAAATTTAAGGTTAATCAACGATTGATCTAATAAGAATTACGTGAATAAAGAGTTCATTCAACGCATAAATGCTGGAGATAAAAAGGCCTTTGGTCAAGTATTTGATGAGTTTTTTAATGCATTATGTGCATTCAGTTATAAATACATACCAGATCAATCGGAGGTTGAAGACATCATTCAAGATGTTTTTATTGCGTTCTGGAAGCGCAATAAAGATTTTGATAGCATAAATGCAGTAAAAGCCTTTCTCTATACCTCTGCCAGAAATAAATGCCTCAATTATCTCAAACATCAGATTGTTCTAAAAAAGCATCAATCCGCGTTGATCTATGAGTTGGAATCTGAACAGTTTTTCACAAACCATATTATAGAGGAAGATGCTTTTAATCAACTTTATTCAGAGATTAGTAGGCTCCCTGAATCAGCACAAAACATCATGATCCTGGCACTTAAAGGTTTAAAAAACCAAGAGATTGCCGAAGAACTTAACATTTCTGTGAATACAGTAAAAACTCAAAAAAAAATTGCCTACGCAAAATTAAAGGTCAGTTTAGGTCATGTTATACAAGCAATTTTATGGAGTCTGTAATTTTTATTTATAAAAAAATCATTTTCTCTTCACCCACTTTCCAATTGTGGTTGTTTTACTATCGAATGGAAATTAAAATATGAATAAGCAATTTTATATATCAGGTCTTATCGCAAAAAAGAACAAAGGAACTATTTCTTCTGAGGAAAGGAAAACCCTGGACGAGTGGTTGAACGAAAGCGAGGAAAATCTCAAAATATATACCAGAGCAACAGATTACAAATATCTGATCAAAAAGCTTGAAGTGTATCAACTCTTTAATAAAAATGAAGTTAAAGCCTCACTTGAAAATGAGCTCTTTAAAACCAAAACAATCTGGCTTGCTCCTAAAACTATGTTGCGCTACGCTGCTGTCCTTGTTCCATTCATGATCCTTGCCGGCGTTTCATGGTACTATATAAATGATTTAAATACTCCGCCATTATCAAGTCTGGACAAAGTTTATATCCCAGGATCGCAAAAAGCAACATTGGTATTATCTGATGGGCAGATACATGAGCTGGATGAGGATAAACTTTTAGTTGAAATGAAACAAGGAGAAACTAGGATAGTTAATCAGCAGAATTCACTTGTCTATTCCACTGAAGAAGAAAGTATAGAGGATCGGCCCATTGTTCATAATGAGCTTATAACTCCAAGGGGTGGAGGATATAGATTACAGCTTGCGGATGGCACAATGGTTACCTTGAATGCCGGGTCATCACTTAAATACCCTGTTTCCTTTACGGATAGTATCAGGCAGGTGTTTTTAGTAGGAGAAGCATATTTTGATGTAAGTCATAATGGCAAGCCATTTATCGTGTCATGTGATAACATTGATGTGCGAGTGCTTGGAACAAGTTTTAACATATCTTCTTATTCTGATGATTCTGTAGTGAAAACTACTCTGGTAGAAGGGAAAGTGAAAATCACAACAGCTGAAGATATTGCATTGGCTTCTGGAGGGAAAGTACTTGCTCCTAACGACCAGGCAATTTTCCATAGAAACGATGCTTCAGTGGAAATCATCCAGGTGAATACTTCTCAATTTACATCCTGGATCCAGGGGAAATTTGAATTCAAAAATACAGATCTTGATCAGGTAATGAAAAGGTTAGCCAGATGGTACAACTTCGAATATCGATTTGAATCACTTACAGCTAAAGACTTTCATTTTACTGCCCGAATAAATAATAGCCAAAGCATCTCTTCCATTCTTGAAATGCTTGAAATGACCACCGATGTGAAGTTTGAAATAAAAGACCAAACCATTGTAATACTATAAGAATCCGTAGATGCTCATCGCATCTTAAATCAGTAATCATTTTAAAAAAAATTGAAATTCTTAAATAATTAAGTATATGGAAATATATTGCATAAAAAATCTGACGAATAGCGTCGAAAAACGCATGGACCTGATGATTAAATACTGCCTTATAATAGCCTCAACATTCATCTTGATTGCTGCAGTTCAGGCACAATCTGATACATCAGTCTGAAATTGAATGATGTAAGTATTGAAACTGCAATCGATGAGATCAGGAATCAAACAGATGTCAGTTTCATTTTAAATGATGAAGAGATAAGCCAGGCTCCTAAGATATCTGTATCTCTTGATGATGTAACTGTTGAAGAGGCCTTAACTGAAATTCTTAAGAATACAGGCTTGACCTTTGAAAAGGTAAATAATACCATTGTCATAAAGCCGGTAAAAGAAACCTCAATTAAATCCAGCTGAAAATCCCAATATCTTGAGGCAGACAATACGAGGGAAGGTATTTGATAAAGATTCTAAAGCCGCTCTACCCTTTGCTACAGTATATGTTGTGAATACTGATCCTGCTATTGGTGCTACAACAGATATAGATGTTTATTTCACTATTGAAAATGTACCTGTCGGACGCCATACCCTGAAGGTATCATTTGTGGGATATGCTGAGGCTTATATTCCAGAGATACTGTTGGGATCGGCAAAGGAGGTTGTTCTAAGTATTGAATTGTCAGAACAGGTACAATCATTAGGTGGTGTAACAATTGTAGGTTCAAATGGAGAACCTGTTAATGAAATGGCCATTATAAATGCTAAACAATTCAATGCAGAGGAAACAAAACGATATGCTGCAACTATTGGGGATCCGGCAAGGATGGCCCAGGTTTTTGCAGGTGTTTCCGGAACCGATGATGCATCCAACGAGATCGTAATCCGGGGCAACTCGCCAAATTGGTTCATTTTTAGGCTGGAAGGTGTTGAAATTCCCAGTCCAAATCACTTCGCCGAGGAAGGATATTCTTCTGGTTCGATTAGTATTTTGAGTGCCAATATGCTCGGAAGTTCGGATTTTTATACAGGGGCATTCCCTGCAGAATATGGGAATGCCCTGTCTGGTGTATTTGATATCAATCTACGCAACGGTAATAACCAGGAAAATGAGTTTACTATTCAAGCAGGTGTATTGGGTATTGATTTATCTGCCGAAGGGCCCTTTAAAAAAGGATATGGTGGTTCATTTCTTTTCAATTATCGTTATTCAACTTTATCATTATTGAATGATTTTGGTATCCAGGTATCTGAGAATACCATAGCTGATTATCAGGATCTGAATTTTAAAATTAATTTGCCAACAAAAAAAGCGGGCACCTTCTCAATATGGGGAATAGGTGGGCTTTCGTCGGATGATGAAGAATATTTACCAGACTCTGTTGAATATTTTGATGATGGATACATTGATTATACCAAAACGGGAATGTATGCAACTGGTATTAGTCATACAATTTTTACCGGGAGCAAATCATATATCCAGACAGTTATCTCATCTTCAACTTCCTATAGCTCCCAAAACTTTGAGGACATGGACACTGAAGGACAATATTATGGAAGTTTCTTCGACGATCTCCAAAACAATGCTATCCGGCTTAGCTCCTACTTCAACAGAAAAGTATCAAGCAAATTGAGCTTCCGGACAGGAGTGAAACTAAACCGTTTAAACTACAATTACTATTCACGTGACCAGATATGACAGCACTCAAATCTGGAATACTTTTCTAAATAGTGATGGGCAAACGAATCTGTACCAGGCGTATGGCACAAGGAAAATATAAATTTTCTGACAATGTCATCTTTACAGCTGGATTGAACTACGTTCATTTTGCTTTGAGCAATGACAATTCAATTGAGCCGAGACTTGGTTTGGTAATTGGTTTACCTAACGAACAAAAGCTTGGTTTTGGCTATGGGAAACACAGCAAGCATGAAAATTTACCAGTATATCTGGTGGAAAATGAATTGCCGGATGGCTCCATTTATATGCCCAATGAATCTTTAGCAACTGTCCAGAGCCCATCATTTTGTAGCATCTTATGAAAAACTGATTGGAAAGGATATTCTTTTAAAGCAGAAGCATATTACCAGTACATCGACAATTTACCTGTAGCCTACACAATCCTGATAAATACTGGTCACCCATTTTTGGGGGAGTTGATCCAAATGATACACTTGCCAATAATGGAAAAGGAAGGAACTATGGTTTAGAAATTACACTTCAGAAATTCTTTAGCAATAACTACTATTTTCTGGTAACAAGTTCACTCTTTGATTCTAAATACAAACCAGCTGATGATCAATGGCATGATACAAGATACAACATCCATTATATAAATAATTTTGTTGGTGGGAAAGAGTTTAAATGGGGTGAAAAACGGATGGTAGGGCTTAATGCCAAGCTGATATGGTCGGGAGGTAAGCGGCAGACTCCAATTGACCTCGAAGCATCTATAGAAGAAGGAGAAGCCGTATATGAATGGGATAAGATATATTCCGAAAAGAATAAGGATTATTTAAGATTGGACATTGGCGTGCGCCTGCATTTCTACAAAAAGAAAACTGAACATGTACTTTCATTGGATATCCAAAATGTAACTAATCGACTAAATACCTGGACCCAGGTCTATGACGCAGAAAATGAATCAATTATTGACTATCCCATGTCTGGATTGATACCCATTTTGAGTTACAGGGTCGAATTTTAAAGCTTAATCTTCAAAATTTTATCATTGTCTTCTCGACAATGATATTCCCAAAGAAAAAATAAATAAATCGGTTGCCGGATATTCCGGAACCTTAACAACTAAACTATAATTAAATGAAAAATCTATTTGTAATCTCAGTATTTGCATTACTTCTTTCACAAGGCTGTAAAGAAGAAGACCTATGCCTGATTGGTTCGGGCACTGTAACACAATATCAACTCCAGGTTGATGAGTTCGAAAACATATCCTTAATCGGACCTGTAAATCTTCGAATAAAGCAAGCTCCCAATTTCGAAGTGATGGTTGATGCCGAAGCGGAAATCTTTTCAGAACTGTCATATGAAGTAAAGAACGGAACCTTGGAGATAGGCTTCAAAGAGAATGTGACATGTTTTGAAACAGACTACGGTGTTTGGGTGAATGTCACCATACCAGAAATTACAAACATAACCAGCTCCGGGGTAAGCGATATTGTATCTGATGGTGATCTGGATCTTGCCAATCTGAATATGGATATTTCCGGAACTTCAAATATCGAATTGAGTGGTTTTGTCAATGAACAAACTATTATTTCATCCGGTCTTGTTGCGGTCAAAAATTTTGAACTACAAACAAATTCAACAACAATAAATGTATCGGGATCTGGCGATTTTGAAATATCTACTGCTAACACATTAGATCTTGATGTGAGTGGAATTGCTACAGTATCATATAAAGGCAATCCAACTATTAATCAAGAAGTGTCGGGATCTCTTAATCTTATTAATGCCAATTGAATAATTTAATGAAAATTTTATATAGTTAATTCAAAATCCTATAGAAGTTTAATACAATATAATGCCTGGATAAACCAGGCATTTGTTGTTCCTGTACTAGTCAGTGAGGAATAATTTTAGATATAACCGGAGTGCTTGGCTTTCTATGATTAGTTCAAATGATGAGTTCGCAAATCGATTTCAGGATATAAATTGTTTAATTACAAATCCGTATCTTTTGTTTCATCCAGCTGGTCAATTTCAGCTCTTATCTCAGCAAATTTACTTTCCTCCCGCTTTGTGATGGCTTTGAATTCTTCATCTTCCCAAAGACTTTCAAATAATTGATCTATTAGTATATATTTATGTAATCCATAAATAAATCCATCCTTTTCATACATTTTGAGCCAGTTATATGCTTCCCTTTTTTCACCAATGATAGCATGTATCCCTGCCAGATCATAGGCTGCCAATGTTTTTCCATACAAACCACCACTGCTTATGCTATTTCTACATACTTCCATGTGTTCATAGAACAATTCAATTGCCTCTTCTTTATTACCGGTCATCCACAGTATCAGGGCGAAACGATGTTGGTTAAATATTGTTTTTTCACCTGACTCTTGCGATTTAGCCGACCATTTCAAGTAGTATGTCTCCGCTTCACTATATTTTCTCATATTGGTAAGTGTTTCAGCCATTATACTTAAACTGGCCAAGTTGTCCGGATAAAGGGATAGCAGTTTTTCAGCGTAATTATATGCAATTTCAAATTCACCTTGTCTTATGTATGCCCAGATCAGGTTCCTGTAACCTTCAATAAAATTTGGTTGTAACTTTAAAGATTCCTTATAATATTTCTCTGCTTTTTGAAATTCGCCAATTGAAACATATACCTGGCCAATATCACTGTATAGTTGGGTCAACTCATTTCCTCTTTCTAATTTTTCAGCCTTTTTCAGATTTACAACTGCATTAATATAATCCCGATTGAAAAAGTAAGTAGATCCAAGATAGCGGTATGCCAGTACATTATTTGGATTTATGTCGATTGCTTTCGTAAGATCAATAATAGCTTTCTGAAACTCTCCAATATTTCTGTAATACCTCCCTCTTATCCAATATCCATCAGCAAGATTAGGGTCCAGAGATAATGCCTTGTTACACAGTGATATAATAGTATTTTCATCATAATCAATAAATATTTTTTGTCCAATCTGGTATTCAATGGCCCGGCCAAGCCATGCATAGGGTAGAGCGAATGTACTATCCAAACTTATTGCCTGCTCAAACTGTTGAATGCAATTCTCAAGGTCAGCACTATTTCTATTCATATAAAATCTGAAAAAAGAATCCCGTCCCTTCAGGTATAAGTCATAGGCCTGCTGGTTCCGGGTCGGTATTTTCTCTATTCTGTTTCGGACTTCAGGAGAAATGGCTACTTCAATCTCCCTGGCAATGGTTTGGGCTACCTCACTTTGTACTGCAATTATATCTTTATAATCTCTTTGATATTCGTTATAATATATATGAGCCTCATCATCCGCAATTACCAATTGAATGGTAATCGACACCTGATCCTCTACTATTAAGAAATTCCCCTCAATTAAATAGCTTACGTCTAACTCTTTGCCAATTTCCTTAGCCGTTTTTGTGGTTCCACGATATTGCTCGACCGATGTTCGGGGCATGACCCTTAATCCTTCTATGGTAGAGAGATGTCCGGTGATGGCGTCCAGAATTCCGTCATTTATGTATTTTTTGCTCGGATCCTCGCTTAAGTAATTCAAAGGAAGAACAGCTATCGATTTTTCCAGTTTATCCAGGTCTGTTTTTTTACCAGTTCCAAATTTCAAAAAGACGAATAACAAGGTTGCAATAATGGTAATAACAGTTAAAACGACTGATAATCTGATTAAGAATTTTGATTTTTGTCGTTCTTGTACCAGAGATGAGGAAGCATCATCCAGGGCTGATTTACAATCAATGGTTTCAGGATTTGGGACGATCAAACCTACGTTCGAAATAGCATATACTTCGATTGGTTTTTCAACATTCTTCAACTTAAATGATCTCAGCTTTTGGGTTTTGATAGATTTCTGGTTCTTGATTTCATCATATACCTTGCCTGAAATAAAAATACTCCCAGCGATTGCTAAGGATTCTATACGAGATGCAATATTCACACTGTCCCCAATAATCTCCTCATCACTGAAAATTATATCCCCAGTGTGAATTCCTATTCTTACCGGTACGACAGGATCTTTCTGGAAGCCCAGTTGCATCTCGGTCGCGCATTTTACAGCATCAATTGCACTATCAAAAATACTTAAAGTGCCGTCGCCATAATACTGTAAAATCTTGCCATTATGTATTTCGGTAATTGACTTAAATATCCACCTGTGTTTATCCCTTGCCTGGATTGCTTTTTCCTCATTCTGCTGCATAAGGGCAGTATATCCCTGTATGTCAGTAAACATTATGGCTGCTAAGCGGCGTTCCTTCAACACTGTATATTTTAATTATTATAAAAACAACTTTCCCAAAGCCAATTGCAATTTTCATCTTGCCTTCTGTGGGGCTTCTCCTGAGCAGCTTCTGCGCTCAAGAAAAGCTTTGGAAGGCCATACTCTGCTTTTCCAAGCAATGCGATACAAAATTTCCTCCTCTAAGTCCTTCGCCAAAGGCTCCGGCCGTAGGTGAAAGCTTCGGAAAGCGATGCAAGTTAAGAAAAATTGGGAAAACTCTAATAATCTCCACTTCCTAAGACTTAAATGCTATCTAATATCAGTATGATTTCAGGTTATAAAAATCAAAGAAAATTCAGAAAATCTCATTTGTCATTTAGAACGCTATCTTGATTCATTGTGAAACATTTGATCATTCTTGTTTTAGATATTTTTATTGTAGCTAATATGTTATATGTCAGCTAGTTATTGAATAGTTGTTATTCAATCAGTTATTTGTATTGTAACAAATCTGTAACGATGAACTATTTCGGATTTTCTTATGTTACCTTATTATAACGATTAATACTCAATTTACACCGGAAGGATATTGATTAGATGCAATTATAATTAGAGATATAATTGAATTAATTTTTAAAATAAGTAAAAATAAATCTTAAGACATTTATTATACTATTAGTAGACTTATGAAAACTCGATTTTATTACCTGATTGTTATATCGTCAATATTTATGCTTTTCAACAGCAATTGCAACAACGAAGATGATATATCGGAGACCTACAATTTGATTTGCGGTAAATGGTCAGTGACAAATATACAGTTCGAGGTTACGGTAGGGGGTCAAAGCTACGTTAATTATTTAATGGACACTTATGGTTTCACCGAGGGAGAAGCCCAGGTCCAATTAGAAGAAACGGAGAATTCTTATCGGGAATCCTGGACAGGAACCATGAACTTCAAACAAGATGGCAATTATGAATTTAACATAGGAGGGGAATATTTCTCAGGTGCCTGGGCTCTAAGTGATGATGAAAAGACAATACATGTTCTTTTACTTAGACAATACATGAATTTTAATATTGTTTCTGTGGATGAAAAAATGATGAAACTTCGTTTCGATCAAGTTTATTATGCTGATATTGATGATGATGGCAACATGGAAGGTATTGATTATAATAATGATTTTACTCTCGAGAAATAATTTTAAACAAAATTCTGTATTCCTTTCTGTATGATTTTCAAGGAGAAACATTTGAATGTTCCGGCTTTTGAAATTTTTTGAGCAAAATCCGGCAGATTTTACCTGAATACCAGCTGTTTGCTATTCAATTTTAAATAAATGGTGCTATGAATATTTATTCACAGCACCATTTATGATTATTTTGCCTTGGTCATTTAACTCCAGGGCCTGTCATGTGAACGTTTTTCGTTCCACTCATCAGTTGGAGCAAAAAAACTTTTATCTCTTCTGTCTAAATGTTCTTTAACAACATCTTCATTTAATTCAATTCCCAAGCCAGGTGATTCGGGGACAGGGGCAAATCCTTTTGTAATTATTGGATTACCATCAGTCATCGTTACTAAATCTTCCCACCATGGCAAATCAACAGAATGATGTTCCAGTGGCCAGGAAATTCTGTGTAGCTGCGGCACAGTGTACATTTGCCATAAAGGAAACCGGGGTTCCTGCCTGGTGCATGGCCATCGCTATTCCGTTTTCCTCGGCGTAATCTCCAATTTTTTTAGTCTCTAAAAGCCCACCGGAAGATGCTAAATCAGGATGGACTATATCAACCGCATGGGTATCGATAAGCGGTTTAAAGTATTTCAGCAGATAAATATCTTCACCGGTAGTCGTAGGCGTTTCGAGTGCATCTGTAATTGTTTTCCATTGGTCTGCATATTCCCATGAAACCATATCTTCTAACCACGCCAACCGGTACTTTTCAATCGCTTTTCCTAATCGGATACCGTTATTTAAATCAAAATGGCCATAATGGTCCGTTGAAATAGGAATATCCCAACCAATATGCTCACGAGTATCCGCTGCAATTTTAACCAGTTCATCCAGTCCTTTATCCGTTATTTGTATCTGCGTAAATGGGTGTTTCGTATTACCGTATCCCATATACTTACTCATATCATATTGGCCCCCTTGCCAGAATTTATGGTTTACCAAAGTATCCGGAATATCCCTCAGCGAATTAATAGAAAGATCCATTTTTAGCCAGGTGTATCCCTGTTCCTCAATGCGATATTTAATGCGTTCTGTTTGTTCATCATGCGATTTTCCCTGCGGTGTATCAGCGTATAACCTGATACTGTTTCGGTATCTTCCGCCTAACAATTGCCAGGCCGGAACTCCATATGCTTTGCCGACGATATCCCAAAGTGCCATTTCTACACCACAAACACCCCCAGCCTGTCGGCCTTGTCCACCAAATTGTTTGATGATTTTAAAAATCATTTCTACATTACATGGATTAAGTCCAAGAATGCGGCTTTTGAGCCACAGTGCATAGCGGACATCAGCTCCATCTCTAACTTCACCCAAGCCGTAAACTCCTTGATTGGTGTCAATTCGAATAATAGCTGTCCCTCCAAGGACTGAGGTCACAGCATAACGCATATCTGTTATTTTCAATTCTGAAGGTTTCGATGCACGCGATACTTTTGCAGTGGTCTGGGCAAGGGTATCTTCAATGGATAAATTCATCATCCCGCCCAATGCGATTCCTCCAAATGCAGTTTTTTTAAGAAAATTTCGCCGCTTATTGCTTGTGGCAGGATTTTCTATTTCAGCCTTTATGCTTTCGGCTTCTTTACTCTCTATCTTTTTGTTTTGAGCAGTAATCTCTTGTATAATATTTTTCATCCTTATATAATTTATTTTCAAAGGTCGGATAGCCTGTCCCCCGTTAGTGGGAGATCCTATATGTATCGGATACAATGTTCCAAGTAGTAAGGTGCCGAAATAGTATCCATCCGCCTTTGTGTTTAACATAGTTTAACATGTGGGTTTCAATATGTATTGAATCTTTTGATTTCAACTGTTATTTATGATTCAAATTGCATTAATAATTTCTTTCTTTCAGATAGTTATCCAATTCTTCTTTCGACATCGGTAATTTACCTGGATAATTATTTAACCAGTTCAGAAAATCTTCTTTGATTTCTTCAGTCCATTCACTATCAATCTGACCGGGTAGATATTTATTTTCTCGCAGCCGCTGATGTCCAAATTCGTCGCGAAGTCCGGTAACTTCAGAAGTCAAAATCAGATTTTCAACCAGATAGGCGGGTATGAAAATTACGCCATACTTATTGGCCAATACAACATCGCCAGGTAATACTATTGCACGCCCAACCCGAATTGGTGCATTTATTGAAGTCAGCATCATCTGTTGAATGTATGAAGGATCTGATCCTTTTATCCATCCGTTAAAACCTTTTATTTCCGCCAGACCCTGCTCATCTCTTACTGATCCATAAAAAATTACGCCCCGTTGTGAATTGGCATAAATTGCATTTCCAAGGTTATCCCCAATTAAAGTGCCATCAGCTATTTTTCCATAACTATCAGCTACATAAATATCTCCTGTAGTCAGGATATCAATTGGCCATGAATTGGTCCCTCCCTTTTGTGCTCTTTCCTCAGTTTTACCTTGTTCTTTAATTTGCTTTTGGAAATCGGGCCTCAGCGGCATATACTGGGCAGTAACTACACGTCCTGTCATGACCTCCTCAGGGTGAATAATTTTCCAGTCACCTTCGAACTGGTTCTGAAATCCTTTGTTTCGCAATACACCCCATGCTTCTTCAATAGAGATATTCTTTAATCTTTCAAGCAGGGCATCCGATACATTAGGCCTTCCATCAGGAAATCGTTCACCTGTCCATTCTGCAGTCAGGGCTTTTATGTATTCAGGCGAGGAACCTACGCGCTGGGCCATTAAATTTAAACCGCATAAGACCAATGCAATTAGAAGTACAATTTTTATATTCATAATTTTAGTTTTAAAGAATTTTAATTGGTTTTTACATTGAAATATTTGAAAGTACCGATCGTATAAACAGGCACCCATAAAGAGTTATCGCCAAAATTGTCATTGAACATAATGGCTGCAAGGCGTCTTTGTTGGATGTTTCATTCGCTTAAACAGTGAAGACGATGTTAATTTATAATAAAAAAATCAATCACAGGATAACCTGTCTATAATATCTCCTTCGCTAAAGCTCCGGAGGGTGATGCAATTTACGAAAAATTTGGGGAAAGTTTGATAAAACCACCATCTAAGGCTTAAGATCCATATTATAGCGGGGCTAATATCCAGCAAAAGAAAGGGTTTATGACATTCTTATTCTCAGTTATTGCATAATAAATGAATAGATATAACAATATATTTGATTTGGATTACTTACGATTATAATACTTTTGTAAACAATAAATGGAGAGAGCGTTAATCAGATATATTTTACGCTTTACTATCTTTATTAGCTTATTTGCTTGCTCAGAAAATAATAACTGTTTTTACATTAATTTAAACTGCTTCCATTCAATGCCATTCAGCAATAGAAGATCAAAAAAAATTGAACCAGGTTTCTAATCCTTATATTAGGATGTTCCAACTTTTTTTACATTTCTTGTTTCTTTAAAAATGATGGATTCAATTAAAACCCAGGATTATGCGTAAGTTTTTGATCGTAGTGACTGTAATATTAATTAGTGCGTGCTCTGATGAAGTAAATAGTGACTTCAAAGATATGGGTACAATAACAGGAGAAGATTTTCGAAGATGTATGTGTTGTGGAGGGTGGTTTATCGATATAAATTCAGAAACATACCGTTTTAATAAACTTCCTGAGAACAGCAACCTTGATTTAAATATTGAAGAATTTCCAATTCAAGTGTACCTCGATTGGATTGCTGATGAAAATGCATGTTTAGGAGATGAAATCATCATTGAACGAATAGATAAAATTACTCCGTGACAAATAGCCACCCAACAAATCCATGGGTTTTTAAACGTTTAATTAAAATCAATCAGAAGAAATTGAATGGAATGACAAATCCTTCCTGTTTATTGATTTGAAGGAAGGCTATAAAAATGTTCCTGAAACCAGATAAGAACCACAAAAGATGACACTGAATTTTGTTAAAAACACCATAAAACAATGTTTAAACTACAGAAAACACGTTTCACACTGAACCAGTGCAATATGACCTCAGTTATATATTTCAAATTAAGTCCTTTCAAGCAACCAACAGTCACCTGGTTTTAGACCTTAGAATAGCAGAAGGTTAGAATTTTTCCAAATCTTCATTCATAACGAAGAGATTTAACCGGATTTTTCAATGCGGCTTTTATTGTTTCATAACTGGAGGTACTCAAGCCTATAAATACTGCGATGAATCCTGATAAGACTATAACCCACCAGGAAAGTGTGGTCTTATAAGCAAAGTTGTTCAGCCAGATTAAAGATATTCCGTATGAAATTGGAAATGCGATCATAGAAGATATAGTTACCCATCTTATGATCTTTAGATTAAATAAGGAAACAATGCTAAAGTTGGTTGCTCCGTAGACTTTCCGGATCCCAATTTCTTTAGACCTTTGTTCACCAAGGAAAGCTGTGATCCCGAATACCCCAAGGGCACAAATAATTAAAGTAATGATAGTAAAATACATGATAACGTCAGCAAATCTTTGCTCTGATTGATAAAGATCTTCAATCTCCTGGTCAATAAAACTAAATTCAAATGAAAGATCAGGGAGGATGTAAGATGTGATTGATTGAATATACTTTAAGGTGGCATTTATTTCATTGGAGGAAATCTTAATAAATACATATTTAAGTGCATTGAAATGTTTTGGATTTATCGAAATAATATGAGGTAGAATTTTTCGATGTAAAGAAACATGATGAAAATCTTTTACTATCCCAATGATTTCTCCAGGATCATCCCAAAAGGAGATTTTTTCCCCAATTGGATTTTCCAGACCCATATATTTTACCGCTTCTTCGTTGATTATATAATTTGTATTATCAGAAGAATAATCCTCATAAAAATTCCTTCCTTCGGAAATATTCATTCCGAATGTCTCAATGAAACCGTTGGTCGTAATAGAATATCGGAATAATGGAGCATATTCAGGATCTTTACCACGCCAGGAGATCCCATTGGTTTTATAATCTTCGTTAAATGGAACTGCCTGACCACAACTAATATTGAGGATCCTATGGTTTTTTAATAACTCTTCTTTATAGGATTCAAATTTCGAACCCAATTCCCGGCTAAGCGGAACTTTTATAATATATGAAGGATCAAATCCTAAAGGTGATTTTTGTATGTATTGAAGTTGTTTAAGGATAAATATAGAACATGTAATTAATAAAATTGAAATAACAAACTGGCTGATAACGGCATAACTACGAATTTTCGAAATTTTTAAATTTGACCTGTGTTTATTGAAAAGATTTTTCCCCGATGTAAACAAAGCCGGAAAAATACCGGTTAAAAATCCAAAAATTATGGTTACAGGGAGGATATAAAAAATCAACATTTTGGAAGATGGCAGGTCAAGTTGTAATGATCTATTGAAAAATGTATTAAACGAAGGCAAGGTCAATTCAATAAGAATTATAGAAAACATTAAAGCCAATAAGCTTAAAATGACTGATTCAGATACAATTTGAAACACTAATTGGGCTCTATGTGCGCCAGCTGTTTTTCTAACCATCATTTCTTTTATTCTTTTGCTAAAACTGGCATAAGACAAATTCACATAATTAATTCCCCCTATAACTAAAGTCAGAAGGGCAACCGTTGAAAAGATATAAATGTATTTCATCCGTCCAAAATTCAAGTAGGATTTTGAGATAGGTAAAATATCTGATATAAAGTTGCCTTCAAGGTTATAGGGTTGATGTAGATTAAAGTAATCAGCTATTTTATTTCTAAATTCATCTAAATTTGCATCTTCATGTGTTATCACATATGCGGGATCGGCCCAGTTCCAATTATCATACTGATTTAGAGGAAGAGGCATTATGATGTCAAATTCTATATGTGATTTGCCTTTTTGTTCAAACACACCAGTAACTATATAGCTTCCATTATCATTAAAGGTTAGTCCTTTGCCTACAGGATTCTCCGAACCAAAAAAACGTTCTGCAATTTCATCATTCAATACAATGGAATTTGGATGTTTAAGTGCGCTCATTTTATCCCCTTTGATTAAGGGAAAGGAAAAAATTGAAAAAAAGCTTGTGTCAACCAGCATAACCTTATCTTCAATAAATGTTTGGTGTTTACCATCGGCATTTTCAATTTGAAAGGAGCATGTCATTCTATTGCCTAACCGTACAATACGGGTGAAATTTTGTATTTCCGAATAATCTTCAGCCAGTAAAACCGGTAAAATATATGGGACATTTGAGTCTTTGATACCTGTTGGGTGAGTTATTGTTAATTGAAAGATACGATCCTTGTTTTGTAAGGATTTGTCGTAACTGAATTCATCAACTATCCATAAACTTATTGTTAAAAAACATGCGAAACCAATTGTAAGTCCAATAATATTAATAAACGTATGCAACTTGTTCCCCAACAGATTTCGAATTGCGATTATTATATAATTTCTGAGCATGTCAAGACTTCTTATGTTGATAACGGAAAATATAGTAATCCAAAAAATATTTAAACAATCAAATAAATCCAACAAATGTGCCAGAAAGTAACAAGCTGTAAATCTGACATTTAACTTTGTAAAAAAATTTTAGTGTTGGAAAATCCAACGCAATTGTACGGAAATATTCCAGTTATAAAATACACAATACACTATAATCATTTTAATATGTATATGATTGAGTAAAATTGGTATTCCGTGAAATTTTACTATATTACATATTGCTTAAAACACCAAACATCTAATCCAGAGCCTTTCTTGAAAGTATCAAACAAAATTATTTAACAAGGGATTGTCTCTGGAAAGGCCTGGACAGCATTCGAAGTATGTACTATCAAATCGAAATTTAAATAAGGTGGAGTCTAGAACCCACTAAAAAAAACAGGGCGCATTCTGAAAAGCCATAAGAGTAGGAAAACTAAACAACCAATAAAATGAAAACTATTCTAGTTCAATTTACCTATCCCGATACGGATCTTAAGGTTTATGAAGGAATTGTCAAAGACCTTGAGGCTGCCGGATTAGGGAACATTCCGGAGCGTCTATACCATGTTGCAGCGAAACATGGAGATGGCTGGCATGTTACAGATGTCTGGGAATCAGAAGAAGCCTTTAATAAGTTTGGTGAAACAATGATCCCTCTTCAAATCAAAAATGGAGGCACTCCAACCAAACCAAGCATCCTTCCGGTACATAATATTATTCTCGCGGAATAATTGACCTGTAAATCCTCAAGCGGACAGATTATATTTTGTATAATTTGTTCGTTTTTTATTGTATAAATGAAAAGACCAATTAATATCAATCCTCCCTGGCATCCTCCAGGAACATATCCTGATTATTATTGGCAAATTCGTGCTTTTTGCCTCCCCGGATTTGAGATTGAACGATAAAAAATCTCATTCAGTTATATGTATGGTATTAAAGACTGATCTCTGCCATTGAATATTCTAAAAATATAATTTAATGTACGGAATTGGCATAAAAGCAACTTTATGGAAATTTCATGTGTCAATTATTAAAGGTCATTAAATCAATTTAAAAGATGAAAAACAGTATATACACATTTTTTTTAGTTGCAATCATGGTATTGCCCGCCTGTGAAGAGGAATGTAGTAATCCTGATGATTTGGCAAACGATAAATATTACGGGAATGAAATTTTCAATGAACCTTATATGGATATCTATGGCAATTGGGAATTGTATGAGGTTTCCGGGGGGATTCATGGCATAGGGGATGGCCTGAAGTTTGATTTATTGCAAATTAGAAAATTTGGTATTTATACTTTTATCAAAAACAATGGTGTTCTGGAACATGGCAAAATTATAATAGATGAGCAGACAGAGGAATCTCTGAAAATATCATTCAATCCAGATGAGGATTCAGAAGTATTTATGTTTGATTCAGAAAAGATTGTAATACTTCAGGAAAGCGATAGTTTATTCCTTCAATCACCATGTTGTGATAGATATAATTATCACCTTGTTAGGAAAGATTAATGCTTCTTGAATTGTTTATACCTAACATGTACGTATAGGTTCCACTCTCATTAACTACAAAGGGCATTAATCATTTAGTTCTGACAACTATCTGGGAATAGCCTTGGCTCCAAGGTGATGATAAATCCCGGATCATAATTTCGGCCACCATATTCAGACCATTATTATTTATGTATTTGCAATAATAGGGCCTGAGTCCGGACTAATTGTTACTTGCCCCTGGGGTCGGACTATTGAACCTGATCCAGGTATCGGCACCGTCCGGGCTTCTTCCCTCAGAAACATCAGAAGTCTGGACGCCGAATGTATGGGAATCAATTAAACGGCCATCTTTATAATACAGACTCAATACCTCACCGTCGATACTCAGCCTGAATTTTAAATGATTCGCGCCCTGTTCCGTATCACTGTCAGCCCAGAACAACAGATATTCTCCAGGTTGTATGGTTGTTTTGTCGGGCGCATCGCCAGGGATCCTGTCATCAAATGGGTCTTCAGAATCACTGAAATAGAACCTTCCCATATCAACCGGGGTTGTACCGGCATTATATATCTCAATCCAGTCATCAAATTCATCCACTCCATCAGGGTCAGCAAGATTGGCCACATTGCTGGCCAGGATCTCGTTGATCACAAGATTAGGAACATCGCCTGAAGTTATGGTCATGTCATAAGGATCAGTAAGTGCATCATCCGGCAACAACACTTCCTGGCTGCCGGTATCTGTTAATTTAAAATAAAAATATAATTCACCATCGGCAGTTAGTGCAGGGACATTAGCGGTATAGTTTATATTATCAGTGGAGGACATTTCAATGATCTGATTTGTCCCATCATCTACCGAATATACTAGTTCTACCTTCGAGACATTAGCCGCATCTGATAATTCCAAATTGAAAACGATGGCATCGCCCACCATTGGTATTTCCGGTGTGTAGCTGTAGGATTTGAATGATGAAACCGGGCGGTCCCCATTGCTTTCATTTTTTGTGGCAAAACCTGTGATCTGCCAGGCCCCTTGTCCATCGGGGAATCTTGCGTAGGTCTCGCCATTGTCCATGGCAGGGAAAATAACCTGGTCTATGACCTTCCCGTCAGGACGCTGAATTGTTAAGCTTTCACCCAATGATGAGAGTTTAAAAGGTAAATTTAATCCAACTCCCTGGTCATCACAATGAAGTATCAGGTAATTTCCTGGCTTAATTATCTGGGAAGGTAAAGTATACATGTTTACGGGGGTGTCAAACACTTTCCATCCTTGCAGGTCAACATCAGCATTTCCATAATTGTATAATTCGATCCAATCCGGATTGCCAGTTGAGTTGATCTCATTAAAAGCTATTGAATCAGGTTGCTCTACAATTATCGGTGGTTCAGTGCCCTCATCAGAACAGGATGCCACACCCAAAAACAACACTAACATCACATAAATTACCAGTTCCCGCATCTTCATAATTCAAATCTTTAAAAAATGATCTTATCATAGAAAGGTTGATCCCTTTTCTACAAAAGAACGCTATTGAAAACAAAATATTAAGAAATTGTTATGAATTTATTCATATTAAATGGATTCCTATCGCTATTCACGACCTGCCGAATACATTTTTCCACCACACTGTAATGACAGGAAAGAGCGAAGATGCAATCAGTGCTTACACCGCGAGTATTTTCATTTGGACAATAAGCAAATTCACACCATTATCGGAGAATTCCTGAGCCCGGTGTTTCAATGGGAAAAAGTATCAACAGAAATTAGAATTTATAGAGCATTGCAATTAGTAATCGCCAGTACCTTTCTGAAGAAGCTATCCCCGATATTTTTACATATGCTGATGGTTTCGAAAGAACTTATTCCCGCTTAATTAATAAGGCCGTAAACTGCTTCAGTTGATAGATTCCATATGTGCTTTAGCCCATAAATTGTTCTTGTATGAATTAAGCGCTTCGCCAAATAACCTGTTTGCTTCATCTTTTTTATTCAACCCTGAGAATCCAAGGGCTTTAAGGTAATATGCCTCTGAAATAGATTTGTTTCCTTTGATGGAACTTTCCTCGATCCCTATTCCAGAACCAATACGGCCTTTCTCCAGCTGCTCATCTCCTTTCACGATTAAGGCTTCATAGATCTCTTTAGCTTTTTCATTATTACCGAGTTCTTCATAAGACAGGGCCTGATAATACAAAAGATCTGTCCAATCACTTGAATTTCTTGCATTCACACTATTTGTATAGCATTCTTTTGCTTTCGACTTTTTCCCCATTATTTCATAAGCCTGACCCATGAAATAATAGATCATACCATTTCTTTCGTCATCAAGCGGCTTGCCAACTTCCAGGTTTTCCGGATATTCCATCGCCTGTTCAAGGAGAGTAATCGCTTCTTTTGGTTGATCGTTCTCAAGTAACTCAAGAGCTTTTAATGTGTATGCATCAACATAGTGATAATATATTACCCTGCCACCTTCCCAGGTTCTGAAGTGGTGTTCAGTCAGCAAATCTATCGCTTTGTCATAATCCCCATTCAGGTTGTATAACTTCACCAGACTCTTTGGGGCTGTAATATCTTTTTTTAACACATCCACATGTTCGGACATAATAGCAAGGCATTCTTTATAGTCCTCTTCTGAAAGATCATAATATTGCTCCAGTTCAGCATACCAAATAGCATGATCAGGATCAATTTCTATGGCCTTCTTCATATTTTCTATGGCCTTTTCCATATTATCCTCAAAGTAAAATGCCCCAAATGCCAGGTTTCTCCAAACCATGCCAAGATTCTCGTCAATTTCGAGGGCCTTTTCCCAGGCTATAATGGCATCAGCTGGTTGTTTATCATATAGCAGGTTGCCCATTAAGTAATAAGGTATTGCTTGGCCGGGATCCAACTCAATGATGTATTCTAGTACTTTCAGGGTTTCCTTACGGTATGGAAAGCAATAGTCGGTTGATAATTTTCCCGCATGCTCTAAATGCTGTTTCGCTTTGTCTGGCTGATTACTGCTTGAATATAACCAGGCCTGGTAATAATCAATCAATGGATTGGATGGATCTTTCAGTGAGGATAATAAACGCAGACCATCCTCGATCATACCCGCATTCATATAATTTACAGCTATTTCAAGGTAATTGTTCTGAATATCCTGCATATATTTTTGCCATTCAACCATGGAGTATTCGCCCTGGATCAATTGCTTTTCATATTGAGCTGTGAAATTGATCGGATCAAATTCGACTAGTTTATTTATCATGTCAAGCGCTTTATCTTTGTCTCCTGATTTCCTCAGCAATGCACTGTATAGGATTGTGATCCGACCATCGAGGTTATTTGTAGAATATGCTTTTTCTATATATTCAAGTGCTTTCGGGTAATTTCCATTTTTACTCTCTATCAATGCCAATTGGAAATATCCTGATGAATGCCATTCATAATACCAGGTCGACTGTGAGAAATTCCGGTATGCATCCTTATCCATTCCAAGTGCCTGTTGTGCCAGTCCAAGATAATAGAATATTTCACCTTCTTTGGGTTGATAATATTTGATGCGAAGCTTATCCGCTGCTTTCTGAAGGTAATTCAAGGCTTCCTCAAACCTCCACTGATGCACTCTACGAATACCCAGGGCTGTATTGACCCTGTAATCATCCGGAGATATTTTTAATGCTTTCAGGTAATAATCATCCGGATTGAGCCCGGGCCTTGAAAACTGTTCCACAAATCTTCCGGTAAGATAGAGGTCCTCTACAGATTCAATCTCTCCGGGTGTAGCTGGTCTTTCCTGGACTTCAGGCAGTTCAGGATGTTCTAACTTATAGGGCTGGTATGATACAAGAATATTACCCTCATTATCGACAAGTTCAGCATATAACTGATATTCATCCAGATCTTCTTTGTTTTTATAAGTAGATGTGTAAGGTTTTGAAGGATCGATATCGATCACTTCCGTACTCAGGACCTCATCGCCAAGTTTGAGTATGGCCTTGGCTTGTTTATAAGATTGGGTGGTGTTGAAGCCATAGAAAACAGTTTTTTCATCCCTCATCTGGAGTGTTACAGAAGCATCTATGGTCGCATTTTTTACTATTTCCAGGTCCCGGATGGGGTACCAGTAGTTTTTTGATTCTTTCACGGCATGCGGTGCGAACCAGCCATAACCCGGCTGATTGTTCGAGAAGGTACCGGTCATTAGTTCCACATAGGCTTTCCCATCATCGGTAAGTTTCCGCCTTGCATTCTGTCCCTGAAGTCCAGGCCCGAATTGCCACAATTTTGAAGTTTTATTTTGTACGACATCGCCGACATGGATGGTCCCGGCATTGGTTGCATAATCATAGCCACCAACGAATCCTTCTTTTCCCTGCCAGAAAAAGAAAGATACCGGATCGGGATGGTTCTTCCACCAGGTAAGATCCACGCCGGAGGTATAATCAATACCTCTGTAGACTTCATTTGATATCGGCCAATGTGTGAAACTCGTATTGCTGTGAAATACACCGATTTCCTGACTTGGAGGCCAGAAGGTCCGCCAGTTCTCATCAGAAGTAATGGCCACATTTGCCCAGAATAAGAAGTTCCTGGTTATTTCATTGGTATTGTTCAGTCGGTATTCTGCTTCAATATATGAACATCCCGGTCGCAGGGTTATACCAATTATCCCTCTCAGTCTCTGATCCCGCTCAGTTTCGCCAATCCAGACCGTAGCACTCCCATCTTCATTTTCCACCATGTAATAATCAGAGGGCATTAAGGTTGTGGTTCTGTGGTGATGCGGGAAGCACCATTCAATTCCTCCGGATATCCAGGCCCCCAAGGTTCCTATCAGGTCAGGTTTGATCACACTGTTCCTGTGAAATAATTCACGTCCATTGGTTTTATCTATGGCAGAAAAGAGTCGGCCGCCAAACTGGGGCAGAATAGTCACTTTCAGGTATTCATTTTCCAGATAAACCATGTCATAGGTCACCGGACTCAGTTCATCACCAAGATTTGTCTGTGCCGGATAAGGGTACATGTGTCCGGCAGCGCCCTGAACGCCTCTGCCAGTGTAAAATATAGGACTTAGCTCATCAGCACCTTTTTTATAGGTTGGAATTTCTTCAGTTCCTTCATATACCTTTACCTGGGCAATTGAAAATACAGGGATGATGATTGTGAGCAGACCAAAAAGTACTTTTTTCATAATATATGGATTTAGGATTTCTTCTGCAGGTACAGCAAAAAACTAGCCTCTATGGATCAGTCAATTCTAAAAAATTCCAGATTCGAAGTTTTTCCCCAACTTTTCCAGTTTATTACCTGAGAAGGCTTTAATGCATTCCGGGGATTAAATTAGTTAATATATTTGATTTTTAACAAGGTTTTAAGACCTATCATTGATTTTTCAAAGATAAATCTTTGTCGATAGATTGATGCTTTTAATCAGCATTTCGGGAGTCATAACCGGCAAGCTTGAATATTTATAATCCTTAACGTTTCTGGTCACAATCAGATCAATTCTTTTGTAGTCGGAAGTTGAATAATATTTCAGGGCATCTTCAAAATCTATAAATTCTGATTCCAGGGCTCTCAATGCAGAATCTAAATCTACTTTTAGAATATTAAGGATTTTGGCAAGGGCTTTCAAAATGGATATGGTCAACTTTCTGCTTAGTTCCTGATTTTGTCGAAAGATTATCATACATCCCTGATTTGTTTAAATCGCCCTTATTCCTGGCTTTCGGCGAAACTTTTAAATAACTCCAGGTACTTATAGGATTGTTTTTGGAAAGCACCGGGCATGAAAAATGCGATTAATTTCATAAATCCCTTGAATTGGAATTCATTGTCCGTGATATATTTAGTTTTTGTATCGGACAGCTTTTCAAACCTGTTTTTCACGATATTAAAAACGCCCTTCGCCTCATATGTGCTTGAAAATTCATCAGGTAAATTGCGGACAGTAATTGTCTCTATCATTTCTACTTCCCTTTTACCCATCTTAAACTTCAGCTTTGATTTGGCGCCGGGTTGGCCGGGTGTACCGCTGAGGTGTTCAAAACTTTGAAGTCCCTCCATCCATTTGCTCATATTATCAGGATTATCGAATAATTCAATTACCTTTTCAATTGGTTTCTCAATTTCAATGTCGGTCGTGTATTTCATGGATATAAGTTTTGTGTATGATAAGTCTGTTTAAACGCATAGATAAACCGTCCTGTCCTAATATTTTGTTCTGGATTCAATCAAGGCCAATATCAAATATAATAAAATCTCCTGAAAAATGGGGCTAAAAGCTGTTCGGTTATGCTTTGGCTTTATGAACGTGCATAGATACTTTTAAATTGTAGTCTGCTGGATGCGAAAATCATTTTGATCCTTATCCTTTTAGATGGATGAAGGTAAAGTCAAGGGATATAACACACTCCTAACGAGATGATAACAAAAATCAAGGGATACTAATAATGCCGCTTCTAATAAAGAATCATGCTTTTCCGGATTTTTTACGCTCGTGTTCTTTCAGGAAGATCTTTCTTAAACGCAATGAGCGTGGTGTTACTTCAAGGTATTCATCCTCCCCGATATATTCCATTGATTCCTCAAGAGAGAATACTACGGCAGGTGTAATGAATATTTTTTCATCTGATCCCGCTGCCCGCACATTCGAAAGCTTCTTGGTTTTGGTTAGATTCACGGTGATGTCGTTTTGGCGTATATGTTCACCTACAACCTGACCTTCATAGATCTCATCTTTCGGATGTACAAAGAAGGTGCCGCGATCCTGAAGCTTATTAATTGAATAAGCTATGGCTGTGCCGGTTTCCATAGCTATAAGCGATCCGTACCGTCGTCCCGGGATCTCACCTTTCCAGGGCTGGAATTCCTTAAACCTATGGGCTATGATCGCTTCGCCCTCTGTAGCTGTAAGCATATTATTACGTAATCCGATAATTCCACGTGAAGGTATTTCGAATTCCAGATGGGCCCGGTCACCTTGATTTTTTATTTGAAGGATCTCCCCTTTCCTCTGAGTAACCTGTTCGATCACCTTTCCTGAAAATTCTTCCGGGACATGTACTGTCATCGATTCAATAGGTTCATGATCTTTCCCATCGATGTTTTTAATGATCACTTTTGGCTGGCCGAGTTGTAATTCGTAGCCCTCCCTTCTCATCGTCTCAACTAATATCGACAGGTGAAGAATACCCCTTCCATACACGATAAACATTTCAGGTGATTCTGTTTCTTCAACCTTAAGGGCAAGATTCTTTTCTGTTTCTTTAAACAAACGCTCCCTGATCTGCCTTGAAGTAACAAATTTGCCTTCCCGACCATAAAAAGGAGAATTGTTTATCGTAAAAAGCATGCTCATGGTGGGCTCATCTATTTTCATTGGTTTGAGCCCTTCAGGATTTTCAAGATCAGCAACTGTATCGCCAATGTCAAAATCCTCAAGTCCAAGGATGGCACATATCTCTCCTGCGCTAACCTCCGTTTTTATTTTTTCTTTAGCCAATCCTTCAAAGATATATAACTCCTTGATCTTTGATCTAATGATCTTTCCATCATGCTTGATCAGGGATACATCCATTCCCCACTTGATTGTTCCTCGTGATAATTTACCAACTGCGATTCTCCCGGTATAGGAAGAATAATCCAGCGAGGAAATCTGCAGCTGCGTGGTTCCCGGAACAGATTCTTCCTTTGGAATATGCTCCAGAATAGTATCAAGAAGGTAAGATATATCACTTGTCGGTTTTTGCCAGTCGTCGGACATCCAGCCTACTTTTGATGATCCATACACTACCGGAAAATCCAGTTGATCTTCTGAAGCTTCCAGGTGGTACATGAGGTCGAAAACTGCCTCATGGACAGCCTCCGGGTCACAATTTGGCTTGTCTACCTTATTAATGACAACAATCGGTTTCAGATCAAGAGCAATAGCTTTCTGTAATACGAACCGGGTTTGAGGCATTGGACCTTCAAATGCATCAACAAGTAAAAGTACCCCGCTCGCCATATTTAGAACCCGCTCAACTTCACCACCAAAATCACTGTGGCCGGGGGTATCGATAATGTTGATCTTGGTATTTTTATATCTTACGGCAACATTTTTTGAAAGGATGGTAATGCCCCTTTCCTTTTCCAGATCATTGCTGTCCAGTATTAATTCACCCATTTCCTGGTTATCGCGGAATAGTCTTACCTGATGCAATATTCTGTCAACCAGTGTGGTTTTTCCATGGTCTACGTGGGCTATGATCGCTATGTTTCTTATTTCCTCCATCAATTTGTTTTCCCGGGATTAAATCTCAAATAAAGGACAAAGGTACTTCTTAATGGAATATTAAAATGTTATTCTATAGAACTAAAAAATCAAGGAAATTCTGTCCGGTAAAATTCCAGCAGATCTACATGGATCCTTTATTAATCTCTGTTCCCGGCTCCGCACTTTTTAAACAAGCATTTATCCATTCCATTTATTATGCTATTATAGGTTGATCCCGTTGCTATATGTATATTTAAACCAGAAATTGAAAATATTAAATCTAATTTTTTTCTAAATTGTATTTTAAATAACATGTTGATTTTATGGATCTGATCAACTACTGGCCATTATTTATCATCCTCGTGATAGCCTGGATCGTCCCATTGCTGCATTCCTGGCTGGAAATATCAAAGGTCCCTGCCGTTATCGTGGAGATCATTATGGGTGTAATAATTGGGCCATATGTACTGGATCTGGTCCCGGAAGAGGAATATATTGATTTTCTCGCAAGTACAGGATTCCTCTTTCTGATCTTTCTTGCCGGATTTGAAATTGACGTTAATAAAATTCTGGCTACCCTTCCCGTAAAAAAGTTAAAGAGGATCGATTTCGTTAGCAATACTTTATTATTGGCACTTCTTATTTATACGTCTTCCTTACTGTTCGCATTTCCATTAGGGTGGATATTGAACAGGTTTTTTGATGTAGATCTTGTATTTTTTGCCTTGCTGATGCCAACAGTTGCGTTGAGCATCATAGTTCCTATCTTAAAAGCTGATGGAGAACTTCAGCAGAAATTCGGGCAGGTGCTCCTTATGGAGGGTGCGATCGCCACTATAATGAGTATCATATTGATCTCTCTGTATTCCGGTGTATTAAAATATGGATTCAAGTTTGAATTACTGTTGTTTTCCGTGATTTTCCTGGTATTTATTGTAACCTATGTTGTAGGCAGTAGGCTATTGCGTATTCGTGTCTTTCAACGGTTGCTATACCGGCTCGAACATGCCGCAAGTCAGATACGTATGAGAGGCACCTTTGCCCTGATGCTGTTTTTTGTGATCGTTGCGAATCTGATCAATACAGAACTGGTGATGGGGGCCTTTTTCTGCGGAGTATTACTCAGTATGTTCGTCAGCAAGGAGAGATCTGCGCTTTTGTTTAAACTGGATGGCATGAGTTATGGGTTTTTTATCCCTATTTTCTTTATAATGGTGGGTGTTGACCTGGAATTATCTGCCCTTGCTTCATTCAGTACTTCCCTGCCATTAATATTCGGCATACTGGTGGGTTTCATGATCACGCAAGTACTTCCGGCAATTTTCATGATAAAAGTTTTTGGATTCAAAAAAGCTTTAGCAGGCGGGATCCTTCTATCTTCCAGGTTAGGATTATCGATTGCTTATGGCCAGATCGGGCTTTCTCTTGGCGTAATTTCCCCGGCTGATAACGCTGGTATCGTGACAGCTGCTATTCTGGCCAGCCTCCTGTCACCGGTCATATATTATTTATTTAATGATAAAAAGGAACAGTATCATCAGATCACAATACTGGGTGGCAGCCGTGCCAGCCTCTACCTCGCTGAGAGATTCCGGCTTCACAGTATTTCCTGCAGAACCATTATCCGGAAAAAGAATATAACTCCGGAATTTGAAAGGAAAGGGATTCATTTTAAATATGTTGATAACATCAACCAGGAATTACTGAACACTTTGAAAATCCGGAGCGGTGAACTGGTTGTTGTGCTCACGGAATCGAAAAAACTTGATCTTAAGATCACGGGATATCTGAAGAATCAGCTGAACCACAACAAGATTATTACCAGAAAACAATCAGCAGTACATGATCTGGTCGGGACGGATTCAGCTATAAAATTAATTGATAACAACGAGATCCTGGCTAGTCATGTTGAAGATATGATCGCACGTCCTGATGCGGTATCCTCTTTAGCAGTCAGTTTCGACAACTACCGCCTGGAAGAAATACATATAACCAATGGTTCTGTTCACCGAAAGTTGGTCAAGGACATTGCTTTCCCTCAAACTGGTTCCCTTGTAATCCATCGTCGTGGTGGTGAAATATTCATCCCTCATGGCAATACGCATCTTTTAATAGGAGATATGGTAACAGTCATCGGTAATAATGCCGCCTTAAATCAGTTCCGAAAAATCCTGGAGTAGTAAAGGTAAAGAATAATTTTAATGCAAAGGGTCTGATTACTTTGCTCAATTTATATTTTTCTTCTTGTCCAGAAACCAATCCATCAGGTCATCCTGATATTCAGAAAGATATGAGTGACCGACACCCTCGACTTCGGCCCATTTTATATTGACACCAGCTTCCAGGAAGTAGTCTTTCAGTTTCCGGTTCACATCCGCCAGCCATTCTTTTTCTCCCCATACGATCCATACCGGCATGTTCTTAAATTTACTGGCTTCTTCTAAAGTAACTTCTTTAAGTGCAGCAGAATACATGCCTATGGCAGTCCATCGATCCATACTTTTCTGAGCGATGTGGAAGGTGCCACCTCCTCCCATGGAAAAACCATAAAGGTATTGCCTGGTTTGATCCGTTTCAAAAAGATTGTCAAAATGGTCCAGGCATTCAAAAATATCCGTTTCTGCCTGGTCCCTGTACCCTTTATCGCCCCTTCCCCAGGGATGTACCATCAATCCTTCTTTTCTGTAACCCTGGTTTGTAACGCCTTTAACTTCCGGTTGCAAAGGGTAAAACAGCATCTGTCTGGGGTTATTATTTTTTCCACCTCCACTTCCGTGCAATTCCACGTACAGGGAATAATCCTCTTTGTCGGGTTCAAAGTTTTTGGGCAGGATCAACCAGTAAAAAGTATTTTTTCCGTCAGAAGGGGATTTAAGGCTCATCATCAGTGGTCTTGGACCCTCAGCATAAGTTTCCCACCTGGCCCCTTCATTTTGAAAGAAATTCAACACATTGGATGCACGGAGACTGTCCTGTTGCGTCCAGGCTATTTCGTGAGTCTGGTCGTCCATCATCATTCTTACAGACGCAAAGTGCTTCTTCAGCAATTCATTTGTTTCCTTTTTTTCAAGCGTTCCTAGCAGTGTTTTCAGTTCATTGATGTCTTCTTTTCCTGGAATCACGGCTAAACTTGTTGCGTATTCAAAGCCATACGTTCCGGAACCTACCTCGATCAACACATCCTCACCTTGTGTTGTGATTTTTTCATACACTTCAGTTATGTTTTTACCGGTAGCTTTATCGGTCACTTTATTAATTGCAGATTTAGGAAGGGTAATGGTTGCTGTTGTATTAGCAGGTATTTCAGTTTCTATGAATAGATGCCCATCTTTGATTTCCCATTGCGATTTGATCATACCGTGCATGCTTTCCAGTTGGGCTTTGGCATATTTCAAACGGCTGTCCGGCTTTGGCTGGATTAAAATATGCTTATATCCGGGTTTGCCAATATCCAATCCTGCGACTACCTTATACATCCAGTCCCCAATAGCTCCATATGCATAGTGATTGAAGGAATTCATGCCGGGATCCTGGAAGGTACTATCCGGCTTCTGACCGTCCCATCGTTCCCAGATGGTGGTGGCGCCCATCTTGACAGGATATAACCAGGAAGGGAAGGTTTCCTGTAATAACAAATCGTATGCTACATCTAATTGCCCATTATCGGAGAGTACTTTACACAGGTATGGGGTTCCAAGAAATCCCGTAGAAAGATGGTTGTTTCTTGACCTTATATTATCGACCAGAAACTTTGTAGATCTTGGAATTAAGTCCTCAGGCAGGAGGTCAAACATCAGTGCCAGCACATAGGAGGTCTGGGAATCAGATATGATCCGGCCGGAAGGGGTCACAAAATCATTGACGAACTCCTTCTTTGTTTTTTCAAAAAGTGTCTGATATTTTTCAGCATCTTCTGTGTTTCCCAATTCTTCTGCAGTCAGGGCTACCAATTTGGCTGAGTAGGCGATAAAGGCTTTTATAAGCAGGTCCTGATTGGTATGTCCGTCAGGAACCGTATGCTGGGTGATCTCAGGTTTATAATACAGCCAATCTCCAAATCCTTTCCAGGGAACATTTTTCCGGTTTGCCATATAGTCTGTATAGGCTTTCATGGAAGCGTACTGGGTTTCAAGTATTCGCTTGTCTCCATATACCTGAAAAATGGTCCAGGGCGCAATGGTGGACACATCGCCCCATCCAGTACTGGATTCCTGGCTGTGAATTGCGTTGGGGATTACGACAGGGACCATCCCGTTTTCTGCCTGTTCGGCGGAAAGATCCTTAAGCCATTTAGTAAAGAATGCTGCTACTTCCATGTTATAGGCCGCTGTACTTACAAAAGCCTGTGCATCTCCTGTCCATCCAAGGCGTTCATCCCTTTGTGGACAATCGGTTGGTACATCCAGGAAATTGCCTTTTTGTCCCCACTGAATGTTACTCTGCAATTGGTTGAGTAGAGGATTTGAACTTTCAAAACTTCCGGTAACTTTCATGTCAGAATGGATGACTACACCGGTCAGATCATCTAATGTCAATTCTCCAGGGAAACCCTCTATGGCCACATACCTGAATCCCATGAAGGTAAATTTAGGTTCATAAATTTCTGTCCCTTTTCCTTTCAAAATATATTTTGTTGTGGCTTTGGCTGCCCGAAGATTTACCGTATAGAATTCACCATACTTGTCCATTACCTCCGCATACCGTAAGACTACTTCATCCCCTTTTTTGCCTTTAACTTTTAATTTGATCCATCCTACCATGTTTTGTCCCATATCCGCTACCAGTGTGCCATTGGGTGTGGTCCAGATCTTAACAGGTTTCAATTCCTGTATTTTTTTTATAGGTACCGTTTCCGTAGCGATAAGGTTTTCAAAGGAATAATCGGCAATTTCAACAGGAGCCCAATCCGCATCCTTAAAATTATGCTGGTTCCAGCCATCCAGTTCCTTGGAAGCATCGTAGGTCTCGCCGTCGTAAATGCTATTCATAGTGATGGGGCCACTATTGGTGCTTTTCCAGTCCGCATCGGTTATCACCATTGTGGTGCTGCCATCTTCAAATGTCACTTCTATCTGGCAAAGCAGTCCCAATTTTTTACCATAAACGCCCCAGTTATCCTGCCAGCCCAGGTATCCCCGGTACCAGCCATCTCCCAATTCGGCCCCAATGGCATTTTTGCCTGATTTTAGGTGATCTGTTACATCGTAAACCTGGTATTGCAACCTTTTATCATAAACTGTCCATCCTGGGGTAAATACCTCATCACCGACTACTTTACCATTTATGGAAAGCTCATAGATCCCATGGGCTGTTACATAGGCCCTTGCCTTAATCACCGCCTTATCCAGGGTGAAATTTTTACGAACAAATAATGCCGGACCATTAGGCATTTCTTCCTGTTTTGGCTCTATCCATTTTGCTGTCCAGTCGGAAGCATTTAAAAGGCCCATTTCCCAGGAACCGTGTGCACTCCATGAAGAGGTATTCCCCTGGTTATCTTTTATCCGAACCCTCCAGAAATATTTTGTTCCCGAAGATAGTTCTGATCCCTTATAAGGAATTAAAATGGATTGGTCAGACGAAATTTCCCCTGTTTCCCATAGGAGTTCCGTAAATGAATCAGCTCCTGCAACCTGCAATTCATAGGATGTCTGCATGATGTTCGTTCCTTCGCTTTTAATTTTCCAGCTGAAACGCGGTTCCTGGGTGTCGATACCCATCGGATTGCTTTTATATTCGACCGTATGGTCATAGGTTTCCAGACTTTGAGCAAATCCCTGGAAGGTAAATAACAAAATGCAAGTGGTTAAAAAATATTTCATAGTATTTCTGTTTTAAATAATATCGAGATGTAAAATTTCACAAAAAAGCCAATTAAGTCTTTGTCCTTAAAAAAGATATTAGGCATAATATCCGGCAATGCTTCAATTTATAAAAAATATAGTTTTTCAGAGGCATTTTGCAAGGATATATTAAGCCTGTTAAATAATAATGATGATTTATGGTATTCTTCTTAGCTTCACATCCAACCTACATCTATTTTACACCCATTTAAATGTGGTTTTCAAGTTTATATCTGATAAATTTGATTTTATTAGGCTCGTCTATTCAAACGATGCATTATAGTTATTAAATAAACCACTGAACCATGAAAAAAGACGCCAGGGAAAAATTAATTAAGGAAATTCATGACCGATGCAGAGTATCCGGGCTAGATAACTTTAAGTTATCGAATTATGATACGGCCTGGGCCGGACCTGAAGAAATTAAACAATTAGGCGAGGAGAAACTCAAGAAACGGGCTAAAAAAATATTAAAGAAAAATCTTGAAGCACTTAGTGATGCTCAGGAAACTTTTTATGCTGGCAACAAATATGCCCTCTTACTTATTTTCCAGGCGATGGATGCAGCCGGAAAAGATGGTACCATAAAACATGTGATGTCCGGTGTTAATCCACAGGGATGCCAGGTGTTCAGCTTTAAAAAACCTTCGTCCGAAGAACTTGATCATAATTATCTATGGAAGTATACAAGAAAAATGCCGGAGTTTGGCCGTATCGGAATTTTCAACCGGTCTTACTATGAGGAAGTGCTCGTTGTAAAAGTGAATCCGGAATTTCTTCAGGCCAATTTAAGTGATAAGAATGTGGATGAGTCCTTCTGGATTGGAAGGTATGAAGATATCAACAATCTGGAAAAACACTTATTAGCAAACAATACTTTGATCCTGAAATTCTTCTTGAATGTGTCAAAAGAAGAACAGAAGAACCGCTTCCTTGAAAGGTTAAATGATCCTGAAAAACACTGGAAATTTTCTGAATCTGACCTGGTGGAACGATCGAAGTGGGATAAGTACCAGGAGGCTTTTGAGGATGCCATAAAAGCAACAGCAACCCCCTGGGCACCCTGGTATGTGATACCAGCTGATAATAAATGGATAATGAGGGCCATAGTATCTATGATCGTAACAGAAACCATAACTTCATTGAAATTATCTACTCCTGAAATCAGCGGTCAGAAGAAAAAGCTTTTAGAAGAAGCTCGGAAGGAATTGCAAGCTCAGTAGGAGCGTAGGTGCCCCCTTTTTCCACCAGAGTTAAATTAGTTAGTTTTATTGCATCCAATCTGGCCTAAGAAAGGTGCAAAAAGGTAACATGTTCGAGAAGTTCTTATTGGAAGAATTATTCCGGTGCTTATTGTTTCTTCAGTCTCTACTCTTTGATGGCCAGTTATAGACTTTTTCACCGGCATCTTTATGAACGGGTCCCTCAGGAAGCGTTTCATGCCAATCCAGGAGATATTTAGTGAATTCCTCTGTGAGCGCAGGATTCTCTTTTGCGAGGTTATCAACCTCTCCCGGATCTTCTGCGACATTGTATAACTCTACTCTGTTCATGGATGGATTCATCAGGAATTTCCATTCTTTATCCCTTAAGGCAAGCCTGGGGCTCATATCATTTACCCTTCCATAAACCGGAAAGCGTATTTCCCAGGTTAATGGATGCTTTCTAGAATAAGTTTTGCCATTAAATATTTCGGAGACATCTTCACCATCAATTCCATCAGGAATATCGGTGTTACTCAATGCGCAAAATGTAGGGAACAGATCTACGGCTCCAATTATTGATTCATCATCTATTGAATTTTGAGGAACTTTACCCGGCCACCGAACTATAAACGGTTCTCTAATTCCTCCCTCATATAAACTTCGTTTGATTCCCCGGAATGGTCCGGCTGCAACGGCTGTCACACTACCATATTTTGCCGTATGCGGCATGGCACTTGATTCCGGGCCATTATCACTTGTGAAAATAACTATTGTGTTTTCCGCCAGATCCAATTCATCCAGTGCTGTGAGCAGGCGGCCAATGTGTCTGTCCATACGTGTTAAAACAGAATACCAGATTAGCATGGCATCCCGATAGTTCCCTTCCTTAGGATCCATATTGGAGTAAAGTTCAATATCCTCTTGAGAAGGAAACAGGGGTGCATGCGGTTCATACAGCCAGGCGTTGATAAAGAATGGTTTCTCCTTGTTCTTTTGAATAAAATCAATGGAGTGATCAATAATAGCCTTGGTGGATTGTTCGTAGGGATTACTTCCAATCAGGCAAGCTGAATATTCGTCTATCCCATATTTCTCTATAAATGGTGCGCTGCTATCCTTTGTAACGCCCAAATGCCATTTGCCAAAATGGCCAACTTTATAACCATTATTTTTTAATGATTTCATTACTGTTGGCAGGTTGTAATCGAGGTGATTTGGAATGCCTCTTTCTGCATTGAATTCCAGGTTTTTAATAATGGGAGCATGCATTTTTGTTCGGGAAGGACATAGACCTGTGATTAATCCTGCGCGGCTTGGTGTACAAGTAGGTGCTGCCACATAAAAATTAGTAAATAAAGTGCCTTCTTTGGTCAGCCGGTCAATATTAGGCATTTTAATATCTCCGAAAATCTGGAAACCTGCAGGGGCAACAATTTTCTGATATCCATACTGTGGAAGTTCAGCCCAGCCAAGATCATCAGCAAAGATCAGAATGATGTTTGGTTTCTGTTTCTCATTAGTATTAGTGCCAAATCCGGAAGTTGAAATTCCGCATAAAAAGAATATCGCAAAAATTTGAAGGAATGTTGGTGGGTTCATATTGTAAACAAATTTAGGAGATTAAGGATGTCATAGTACCAGTTTAATATTTAAAGCTAATTTAAATCATTCTTGTGTAAGATGGAATTTTCTTTTGTTGGCAAAAATCAATATCATACACTTTCCTAGGATTATTATTTAATGAAACCTATTTTCGGTTTTAAACTAATCATGGAAATGGTGAAAAAGTTATTTCAATTATTCCTTTTTACGATCATGAGTATAACTGCAATGGCACAAGGCAATTTGAGGATCGCCGGATTACAAATGGATGTGTCAAATAATATCGAAGAAAATGAAGCAACTATTATTCGAAATCTGAATAACCTGAAAGACCAGAATGTTGATTTCTTAATCACTCCCGAAGGTTCTTTGTCCGGGTATACCTCGCAATTCGATGGGAATGAACTGAAAGAATCCTTGATAAGGGTTCAGGAAGTGGCCAGGGAATTAAACATTGGCCTTATTTTAGGAACTTGCTATAAAGAGGCCATTAGTGGGAAAGAATATTGTTATAATCAGGCGAGGGTATATTTACCCGATGGGACATTTATCGGGGCATATTCTAAAATATTGACCTGTAGTCCTTTAGAAAATCCTGGTACGGGGGAAATGATGGAATATGTTCAGGGTAGTGTAAAAACCTTTTCGGTAAATGATGTAGAGTTTGGCATTTTGATTTGTAATGATTTATGGGCGACACCGGGATATACGACCACTCCAAATCCATATCTGCCTTGGAAGATGCAGGAAGCAGGGGCAAAGGTCATTTTTCATATAATAAATTCCGGCACGAATTTAACCTATAAGAATTTCCATGAAGCATCTGTTGAATTATGGGCTAAAACCCTTAAAATACCCATCATTGAAGTCAACGCGGCGCATGGGACTAAGGAGATAAATGCAAGATCGGGAATAATAGATCCGGAAGGGAAGAGGACAAATACCCTGGACAGCAAAGGTGAGCAGATGTTTATCTATGATTTAGAATTATAGTTAATCATAAACCCAAAAAGCATTGCGAATTCGATTAATAGGTGAGGATTATGTAAAGATAAGATTAATGTAAAAATGAGGTTCATAATCAATCACCCTGATCAAGGCTAACCATAGTAGAAAAGTTAGTGAGTAATGTTGTGCTATTTTTTTTTTTGAGATTACAGCCAGGTAAGACTCCCTGAAAACAGGCAAAAAACAAATCAATTCTACTGCAGTTTCAACCATACCCTCGATCTGGCTGGCATGTTCAATAAAGCTGCACCATTTTCTATAGGTACTTCTTTTTTTGTAATCACATCAATATATTGACCTATTGTCACTTTGAGTCGGGCCTCAATTTTACCATCGTTGTAGTTGTGCAAAACAATATCTCCATTGCCTAGTGTCTGAAGAGAAACCTTTACGGGAGCGTCCATATGAAGATTCAGTGGTGTATTAAACACCTCACGAATCGCATTGGCCCACTCATCCGGTAGTTTTAGCATTCCCAATGGATTCGGACAAAGCAATACTTCTCCAACAGCGTCAAAATCCGTCTGTGAGAAAGTATGTGTATTCAGAACAAAGATATTATTGTCTTTATTTACGGTCAGATATGGAACTTTTATCCCTTCCGCAAGAGCTTCCAACAGCACCTCAGCGGTACCAATAGAAAGGTTGGTTTCCATTTCCAGAGGTAATTCCATTTTGATAGTCTGGTTATCAGTAATTATTTCTTGTGCTTTCATCGGTTTTGAGACGATAGGTGTGGCGATACCTGCCATTTTGGACAAGTCTTCTCTGTTTTCAACTGAGGCAAGGAATCCGGCCGTAAAGATGATCCTCGCTCCTTTTTGAAGCGATTCCTGAATTTTATTAAATATTCCCCTATCCATTGCGGCCTGGGTAGGTAAAAAAATCACTTCTGCATCATCCGGATACTGAGAAACTGGCACCAGTGGAATTCCAAACATCCCTATGAAATCCATAATATAAAGATCCCCGCCTGCATCACTATTTGGTGGTTTGTATGCTTGAACTCCTTCAACTGGGAATTCTTTTACGGTTTTCGCCAGGTCAGCCAGATGATGATAATCCATTCTTAACAAATGATGCCCTTCATGGCCATTGATTATGTTGAAATAATTAAACAGGCACAATTCCTGTGATCCTGCAAGGACAGACTGCCATGCCTGTTCAATGAAATCATTCCGGTCGCATTCAATATGATCAAACCATGATCCGCCAATTTTATCCCCGGAGACTGATGCCAGCCAGCGGTAATTCACAAAACCCTCATAGGGCTGTACATATCCGAATCGTTGGGTATTCATATTCCGGGTTTCAGTCCCTACCCAGACCTGGTCATATAGTGCCGTCTCACGTACTACATCATAACCAAAAAGATGGAACCGGTCGTACCATTGAGGATATTTGATGATCATCCGGACATCCGGATTAACCTTCCTTAGGGGATCAATAAACAGGGTAGTTTGTAAATCAGTCAATAAATCCCGGCGGTATTGTGACCAGGATCTTTCTCCCTTAGCTTCTTTTGATTCAATGCTTGTGTCTGCTGTACAGAGAAAATCGTCGACGATGAAAGACTCAAAAATAGGTGCAATGTCTTCCATAACTTTCCGGAGGTCCATTAGTGTTTTTTCATTCTGCCAGTTGAACCATCCGTAACGGGCTTCCTGTCTTACGCCGAAATCAGTGCCAGGTACCGTTGCAATCCCACCTACAACTTCAAATCCATTTTGTGTAAAAAACTCAGTTACGTCCAGAAGAAGATCTGGTGACACGACCAGACCGCTTCGATAGACTTCAACATACAACTTATTAATGCCATTTGCCTTTAATATGGACAGAGCTTCCCGCCTGCCTTCTACAGTGGAAAGAAGTTGTTCAACAGCATGGGCTGTAACATAGGTACTCAGTCTTAGATCATCTTTTCTTGATTCTACATAGGATTGAAAGTCATCGCCCCTGGGAGATCGGGGAGTGCAAACCGATAGTAAAAGGAGAAAAATAACAGCTGAAAAAATGAATTGGTATCTCATAATTCTGTGTTTCTAAATAATTAAAAAATCTTTTATCCTTGAACATGAATAATTCCGCATCGAAATGAACCTAATTATACTATTGTTCATTGCTGGAAAATATACTTAAAGTTCCATCCCCGAAATAATTAATGATCTGCCCTTCAAACCTTTGATGCTCCTCTTCTATAACCAGGCGATGTCTGTTTACCTTTTGTCGTGCTAAATCCTCATCAGAATGCATTATTGCTGTATAGCCCACGATGTCCGTGAACATAACTGCTGCAAGGGTACGTTTGGATTCTGATATCATAGCAATCTGCAAATAAGAATTCTAAGATATATAATTGAGAATTGCTTCTCAAATTTTTGATACATATACTCTGCAGTCCTGATTTTTATTTCAATATACTCTTCATATCCAAGCAATTAATGGAAAACTATCTGTTATCTAATGAGTGTTGAAACAAGTTGTTACGGTATAAATTTTAAAGTCCTGAAACTATACATTCGCAATGTTAATTCAATGACGTATTTTTATTGATCTTTAATTTGAATTCTTCTGGAAAGAACACAATGCCAAAAAACCACATTTATAAATACTACAGGTATGGATCCAATTATCAGGAATAATTTAAAATCATCAATATATAGTTGATACGATGCAAACATCAATATAAAAACTAAATAAAGGACAGCAAGGAAGATTGTACCGTATTTAGGATCATCGTTTAAGTACCGCAACCTGCCAGCGGTTAATGCAATAAATATTATATAGGCAATAAGTGATAAGATAAATGTATGTAGTTGACCAGGGAAAAAGAATAAATTTATTCCTACAACAACTGCCATAAAAAGATTATATGTGAAGTATTGTTTCTTAATTACTTTGAAATCTTTACTAAATAGATTCATAGTTAGAACTTTGGGCGCCACAGATACTTATAATCCAATATAGGAAAAAATAATTGTATTTCTAGCCGGGAATTGGAACAAATTATGGTCAAAGTTGTCCGGTTCTTTTTTGTCCTATCCTTATGCTTTGGGGATAAAATCCTTGTAAATGCCATTAAAATAAATACCGCATCTATTCCACATAGATATAATATGATCAATTTACCATCCGGGCATTTCGTCGAGTGTAATTATTCTCGGATCGTTGTACAGGGCATTGATCTCCTCAACCGTATTTGCTTTCTTGACAAGCTCTGCCCAGGGCATAAAAAATATCCACCTGGGTTGATTGTTTAGCATTTCCGAACTTGGAATTTTAGAACATTCACCAATTGCAATAGGTTTATCGCCCACAATTGGCAGAATATAGTTGTACCAGGAAATATCATATCCGTTGTCGTAAACATCAAAGCCAAAAACATCCCAATATTCATCACCAGGATTATACAATTCAAAATCCCGGCTCATGTCCTGCATATCCCACACCCAGATCAGGTTTGTAAGTCCTTTTTCATTCATGAAATAGTCATGAGTTATCCGGAACAATTTTGCAGTTCCATCTGGCCCAGGCCTGCCGCCCCACCAGAATTTACCCTGGTTCATTTCATGGAATGGCCTGAACAATACTTCAACTTTTTTATCCTCTAAATACTGAAGATAAACGGCTATATCATCCATTCTTTTCTTCCATATCAAATTCAGAGGAGTTCCATCTGTTGTTATCTCCTCCCATTGTTTATCATCCAGCTGAGCATTTAGCAAACCTGGATCCCAGCCACAAGGTTCTCCTTCGTCAGGAGGACAGCCATGCCACATCAGGTTGATGATGGCTCCCTTTTTCCATTGTCTTTCAGCTTCATAGATCATCGTCCAGCGATTGTCGATGTTGACTTGCTGGAACAGAAAATCACCACTCCATAGTCCTGGATATTTTCCAGTGGTTTCTTTAATATACTCCGTCCACATTGCCGTCTTAGGATTAGGCTCCTTGTTATGCTGTCCAGCAATGGTTCTATTGCCTGATATGCTGTAAAAGTATTTTAAAACTTGTGAGGATTGTGCGAATATATTTGTGCCAAATACTATAAGTATCAGGATAATCAGGAGTTTTTGTATATTCATTTTAAAAAATATTTATTTTGAGAGGAATAAGAATTTGCTGTCAAATATACTTTAAAACACTGATATTTCTCTTTTGAAATAGATTGTGCTATTGAGTAAACATAAATTTATTTTACCTCTGGGCAATGTATAATCATATATGAATATACTTTAATACTTGATTTTCGATTTTCCAATGATTAGAAATAAACCTTTGGGATATAATACATTCAACCAAGACCTTTAGTCCGGATGATTTCTCTAAGATAGGATGCTCCTTTTTTATAGGATTCTAATCTGTCCTGGTCCGAAAATGGAAGTTTATTGAATTCCTCCACACTGAGCAGTTTGCCATTCTCAATTTTCTCCTCACAAACCTTTGCCAATCGGACAAATTCCCTTATATCATCATCTGTTAAATCCGGAAAGTGTTTTCTCCAGTCCGGATCAAAAAAACGAATCAAATTCTCTGCCCTGTAATCTTCGAATGATAAATGAAGGCTCGGCGAATATTTTCCTAAAATTACCAATGCTTGTTCCCAATCAACTATTCCGTTTCCAACAGATCGAAGTTGCTGAACAATACCCTCTTCCGTCTGGTAAAGTATTCCATCTTTACAATGGGTCATATGAATAAACGGAGCCAATCGCTTGATGGCATCCATTGGAACATCACCACTTAATGGGAGATTTCCTGTATCAAGTGTGACACCTAATACATCTTCTCCCAGATCATCAATGAGATGTAATAGCTCGAAAGAGGTTTCATCACCATGAGTTTCAAGATTCAACCGGCATCCCAGATCTTTTAATAAGGGCTTTAACATATTGATAAACTTTTTTATTGCCAGGAGTTGATCAGCCCATGAAACATCTGTTCTAAACCGGTCGTAGGCCACAAAAAAGGGATCTCCATGGATCGAATGCCCCGATACAGTATATAATTCCCTGCAATCGATCTTTGCAGCGGATTTTATCATCATTTCTACAGCAAGCCTGTAATCGCCCTTTCCAAAGCGTCGAACATGAGGTGTTTCAGCAGTATTATAAGGATTTACCCATCCGGCTCCAGAATCAAGATATAGTTTTAATGAGTCTGCATGCGCCTTTATCTCTTTTAATTTTCCATCATCGAGGGTTGGACTTAAATCAAGCATGGTGCGATAAAAGACACCATCAAAGCCATGTTCTTTAGCAAAATCTAAAACGGAAAAAGGGCCATCATTTTTTACGGCGTACAACTTGTCCGCATCCACACCTACTTTCATGCCGGATCTTTGGATACTTTCGTATTTATAAGATCGCGCAATTGGTATTGCCGGGGCTACCATTAATCCTGATGCTACTTGTCCTGAAGTTGCAAGGAACCTGCGTCGTGAATACTTGGAATACATATCGATCGATTATTTAATCATACGAATTCTTGCCCTGAATAAGCCCTCGTTATCAGCTGTATTGTCATCGTTTATACCCAGGTACAATCGCCCGGATTGATAAACGTGAAGTTCCTGTTCCTTCCCAATAAAGAAACTGTCAGAGGAATTGTCTCCAATTTTTCCTATCAGCGCTCCGGTACCAACACCAAGCAATGGTTTATCCCCCCATCTCGTATATGGAATGGCCCCATCCGGATCACAATATTTTTTTTCTTTCAGGTTCCAGATTATTTTACCATCCGAACTGATTTCAAGTATTTGTCCTTCTTCGACATCAACTCCGGTATCAAACCATTCCGTTTTACCGGATATAGTAAAAGCTTTGCCAATCATAGGAAAAAGCCTCATCACTTCCTTTTCGTTAATTTGCCTGCCATATTCTGCTATTTCAAATTCCTCTACATATGTAATGTCTTTTGCAATTTCCTTTCCATACCATTTTTCAACTGCCAACAAGTTATCAGGTCTTACAACACTGAAGGGTATTGTATTATGAAAAAGAAATTCATCCTGTTTGTCTTTGCTTGCCAGAACCTCTTCCAATACTCCTTCCATTTCAGGATTATATTCTATCACCTGGGATTCATGAGCGCCACATGCTGCTAGTTTTGTTTTCCAGACTTCATCGATATCGATTGCCAAATCAGGTATATATGATAAAGATGCTGTATGAAAATCACGCATATATATAAATACTGGTTTCTTTTCCAGGTTCAGCCTGGTTGATGCCTCACGCACAATCCACCCTGTATTCATGTTATCATTATGCCCCCCCTCAGCCGGATAAAAAGTAAATACTATATCAGCTTCCCATTCTCGTATTGATTTAATCACCTTTTCTTGTACATCCTTAGAATTTTTTAAAATACCGTCATGGTATTCCAATATTTCATATTCTGACAACCCGAGAATTTCTTTGGCATTCATAGCTTCCGAGTTCCTGCGTTTTGCTAGGTCTTCCGGCTTCATCGAATAATGACCCGCATCGCCATTTGTAAGTGACATGAACTTTACTTCATGCCCCATTTTAACATATAATGCGGTTATCCCTCCGGCGTAGATCTCACCTTCATCCGGATGCGCAAAAATTACCATCACTTTAAGATTTTCCTGAGAAATACTAGATGTAAATGCAGATAAAAATATAATGATTAATGATAATATCCATACTGGTATTTTCTTCATAATATGTTATTTATGGTTGTCCCAATTAAAAAAAAATCAATCTTTGCAAAAAACGGGGCCAGGGCCCTGCTTCCATCTATTTAGACTCTCTTTCTAAACAATGATTTCTATACAACAAACATCTTTATAAATTATCAATTTTTCAAGCCAGACTAATTTCACGTTAAAAGTAAACAAAAAGCCCTGCCCCCAGGATAGAGAAGTCGGACCTTTTGTTTAAGTAGAATTTTATTTATTTAATAAAAGGAATGATCATAGGGACTTCTTTCTGATATTTTTCGTACGGTTCTCCAATCGCATCATTAAGATCTTGTTCCTCTAAATATTTTACAACTATGAAAATGTAGAGGGTTGTAACAACTGCAAATAGAAGATGTCCTGTTGTCATTACCGGGGTAGCCCAGAAGGCGATAATAAAGCCGAGCATTATAGGATGTCTAACAAGCATATATAAGTGTTTCTTGCTGAACTTGAGCCCTGGATTCATCTTCATTATTAGGCTTTCCTTCAATTAAATAATTAATAATACGGCTCAAAGCATTTAAAACTTTTACTACCATACTTTGCTTGGTCCTGAATTATTTCGATTTATTGCAAGGGCCAATATTTTCTATCACTAAGAGAATTATAGTTGTTTACGAGAAGCCAGGTATCCCCAGATGTATGCAGCCTGGCCGAGGGGTCGATCTATAACATATTCGTTTTGCGATACGAACCAGAAAATATCAAAATATGACTCTGATGTAGGCCATTTTGAGATCTTAGGCGTACATTCGGCATTGAGTTTGATTTCAAGGTTTGATCCAGGTTGTACATTATGTACTAATTCGCTCGGGCCAAATACTGAAATTCCAAGCGGAGCAGGCTGACCTGTATGCCTGGTATCCTCGTGTAGTGCATTCTTTACATAGTTTTCCCCTAAACCTGTAGTTAAAGAAAGATTCATTGGGTTGGCTCCCGCTGAATATAGAGCCGATCGAAGTATGGTTTTTAAATATATGGAATCCCCGGTAAGATAATGGGCCTGGACAAGCGTAGGTGATGCGGGCATTGTATATGTACTTGACCATCCTCCAAGTGGTCTGCCAGGTCTGCCGGTACTAATACCAAAAGCGTTATTTGCCGACCATTCCACTATTTGATCCGCCTCAGCCATAAGCTTATCTACGGCTGTCTTTTGGGCTTTTTTGTTAACCAGTGATGGATCAAGGCGCGCATAAATGAAAGCAGCATCGTTACGGCTTTGCTCTTGAGTCTGAAGATAGATTTGATGCCACTGCTTATCCTGTGTCAACCGGTACAGTTCTACAGCAGCAAGGTTCCGCTCTACAGGCACTGTCCTTTTTGCACGCTCCGTTACATTCTCATATTCAGGACTGTTTATCCATTTTTCATATTCAACTTCTGCCCATTCCATCGCTTTGACTGCACTTTCTTCCCAGATAATGGCCTTTTCCTGCATATCCAACATCTTTAGTACTATTGCAGTACGGGCAGCGACACCAGCATATATATAGCTTGACCAGTGGTCAGGAGCATAAGCAAGCACAGTATTTACCTCCTGCCATGAGGTTGTCCCTTCCGCGGGATGTTCAGCGGACTCAACGCCTCCACGAATACCACCATCCGGCAATTGCATTCGCCGGTAGATATCTATCCCATAAATTGCCTCATCCAGAACATCAGGCAGATCGTTTCCCGATTCAGGAATATATAAACATAGGTCCTTAAAATAACCAGGATTAAGTTCTAGTAATTCCAAATAATGCCTTGGCGTATATAAGTGATTGATCCGTCTGTCCCAGTCTCCGGCATCCATAGTTCCTCCCCAGGCCTCAGGTACAAGTTCATCGGTCTTGCCAGCAACCAGATTGCCAAAATTATCCTTGTCGGTACCCAGTGCATTCAGGCCGTTTCCACTGTTTAAAAGTGAGCAGGTAGATTGATACACCTTTATGCCATCAGCCGGATGGAAACTTCGGGGTCGTACAAAATCAGTATATGGAGGATGCATTGGTATACCGCTGCGGTGGTTGAAATGTCCTTTCATGGATAATTCAAAAGCATGTTTCCATGTGCTTACTTCGTCAATATTAAATGGATAACCGCATCCGATTCCTTCCACGCATACCCGGTAACGGCCGGGTACATTAAAACTGCTGAAATCCAGGCGCATTACATCAGTAAGGCTGTGGTTTATATTTGAACCAACTCCTTCAGGATCGCCTCCTTTCCATTGCAATACAGCTTTTCCTGTAAAAACCTTTTCATTTGTTTTTTCATTGATCAGATAAAACTCCATGTTTTCCGGATAGGTGTACCCTCCTCCGTTTCCCATCCATACAGATAGAAAAGCATTTTTATCCGGATCATCTGCCCGAAATCCAATTTGTGATACATGCACTGCGTCACTACGAACGTAAGCAGGGTCGTGGACATAGTAGATTGCAGATCGCTTAAGATTCAGTTCAGGAAGGCTGATGAGATAAGCATGACCATCTATCAGTGAATTCGGAAGTTTCAAATACAGGTAATGTTTTGCTGTATAAAATTGTACGGTGTCAAATTCCCGGTAAGTCGTCCAATTGGTGGGTTTGGTTTTACGCCAAACCTTATCCGGAGATATAGGTACGCTGTAATTATTGTCACCTGGAGAACTGATCAGATAACTACTCGTATTATCTGCCACTTTTGTATTTAAATGTTTCCCTGCAATCCTTTCATACAGCATTATGGTCTTGCGGTCTGTTCCTACGAGGCTCCCCAGTGGAAATCCATTTCGTACAACGTAAATGCTCCTGCTCTCTCCAAGATTATTATAATCGCCCACTCTGACAACATCTGATGAATCTGGTTGATAAGGAATCTGTATTGATGGCAGTATGCGGCAAGCCTCAATTTCGATACAAAGTATATCAGGAGCTACTGCGCTGACATTGACAATCTGAGGTGGCATCTGTTCCATGCCGGTTGATGGTAAGGCATCACCTGCCTTTAAGGATACATTGGGGCCAAAGGTCTGAGAGGGAAGGGGATTTGTGGTTTGACATATCCCCGTCAAATTAACTGTGAGAAAAATCAATAATAAATACAATTCCAGGTTTTTAAAAAGATTCTTATTTTTCATGATCCTAAAAGTTAATTTTTGCTACCTCAAAAAATACATAACGCTGGGGTTGCGTCTGAAACAAATGTGCTGTTTGATTTTCTAAAAACCTAATTTTACACCTGCCTTTTTGGGAGTATGGCAAGATACATTTATTATATTATTTTAAGAAATTCCGGATAGATGAAAGACTAATGTCCTGGGATATTTTGTTTATCAAATCCATCTTATGATTATAAATCCGGGATTGCCTTAAAAGTATTTACCGCCGAGCCTATTGATCTGGCAAATGGACTTAAATAGGCTTTTAAAAATGATGCTGATCTTTTTTATTCGGATGTATGACTTTCAGGTTATAAGAAATGTCAATATTGCGATGAATGTTTTAAATTCGGATTTAGATGATGGAAATAAAAACAAAACAAACCATTTTATATTTGCCGAGAGAATTCTATACAAGAATTGGAATTTACTCTTATTCAATCTTAGAAATAATCGGTATTTGCCATAAATATGTCAACGAAATTAAACGAAATCATATGAAGTTTTCTTTATTAATAATAGCACTTCTGATAAGTACAAATACCTTTTCACAAGGAAACACTAAAAGCGGAAGCATAATGATTGATGGTTCGCAGTTAGATTATGTTATTGAAGGAGATGGAAAGCCCTGCCTGGTAATTGGTTCATCCGTTTACTATCCGAAAACTTTTTCGGAAAACCTCAGGAAGCACCTTAAAATGTATTTTGTTGATTTGAAATGGTTCGCCAAAGGTTATGAACCTGAAAACCTCGATGAAGTAAACATTGCTAGCATTGTAGAAGATGTAGAGCAGATCAGGCAGGAACTGGGGCTTGAACAACCGATAATTATGGGTCACAGCATCCACGGGACCATCTCAATGGAATATGTAAAAAAGCATCAGGACAAGGTTTCGGCATTAATAATTATTGGCTCGCCAGCACTTTGGGGCAACGAAAGTTTTGAAAAAAAATCTGCAGATCTATGGGAAACAGCTTCGGATGAAAGAAAGGCCATCCAGCAGGAAAACTGGGGGAAGATAAATGAGCTTGACCGATTGACAGGGAAGGAAGAAGCTGCGGCCGATTATAACAGGGCGGCCCCGCAATATTGGTACGATCCCTATTATGATGCCAACTGGTTGTGGGATGGGATGACCGTTCATTCAGAAGTTACACAGCACTTGTTTACCAAAGTTTTCGCAGATTATGATATGTTTGCGAACATTCCAATAATTAAGATCCCGGTATTTGTAGCGCTTGGTAAATATGATTACGTAATCCCATTCACACTTTGGGAAACGAATTACACAAAAATCCCTGATTTCACATATGTTCTTTTCGAAAAAAGTGGACATACACCTCAGCTGGAACAAAGCAGAAAATTCGATAAGGAATTAATAAAATGGTTAAATAAATAAATGATGTATCGCAGAAGTTTTATCCGGACAGCAGCAATAGGAACAATTGGCTTAAACTTTACAAGCTGTTTGAAATCTACTAAGACCCACGTCTTAAGTTTAAGTTTTGATGATGGATTTAAAAAATCGTTTTACAGAACCGCTGATATTCATGAGAGATATGGCTTAAAAGCATGTTTGAATATAATTGCTTATGCAAATATACCGGGAACGGGGGGGCCGAATGAGTACCATCGTGATCCGGTAGGGAATTTTGATGATTGGAATGCTTTGAAACAAAGAGGACATGAAATTATGCCTCATAGCTGGAAACATGCCGACCTTTCTCAAATGCCTGTTGAGGAGGCACAAGAATTGATCCAGAAATGTCTGAATTATTTTGAAAATAACCTGGATGGCTTCAACGCTTCAGAGGCTGTATACAATTTCGCGTATAATGCTTCTACTCCTGAACTATTGGATTTTGTACTTGCTAAGGTAAGAGCTGCCCGTGCCGGAGGCTGGGATATTCTCGACAATAATACGAAGGCAAATCCTTTCCCTAAAAATGGTGGTCCACTTCGTCTGGGGTGTTGGTCATTTGGCCCTGATAATGCTGATGAATGGGTAGAATCGGAGGTGAATGCATTTTTAGATTGTGACGGCGGATGGTTGATATTAAATTTGCATGGGCTGGATGAAGAAGGGTGGGGGCCGGTTCGCTCCGCGTATCTGGATAAATTATTGAAAAGGTTGCTTAAAATAGAATATCTTGATGTTCTTCCGGTTGGAATGGCTTTGGACAAGTATGCTTTCTGAATAAAGTTTGTTGATTTGACGACCAGGAACTGTTTTTTGAATGTTCTGAAAGTGGAATATGACTAATATCGACTTTCATTTAATTTTAGTCGGTTCAATAACTTTTTATATAAGTGTGAATTACGAAAAACAAAAAAGTATACCCGAAACCATGATCCAAGAATTACAAATTGGAAAAGTTGTAACATACTTATAATTCATGGTGAAACATATAAATGTTTTGGTTTCGGGCCTGAATTTTTCAAATAATAGATTAATATTCAGCTGGTTATATAGTTTTAAAAGGCTATAGAAAACTTAGTGTAAATACTTAAATTGAAATTCTGCGTCTATCTTTAGATTCAAGAAAGTTAATTTTCAATTATCAGTACAGATGGGCCATTAACAGGTGAATCAAAATCAGAAACGGATGTATCGATTTCTCCATCTGAGATAAAGTTGCCATTAACCGGATCAAACCATCTATAAACCCCTGGATCCGGCAATTCCTTAATATTTATCCTGCCGCCTTCGGGTAAGTAGACAATAAAAAGTCTGCCAGGTTTGGCAAGACAAAGGTTTCCTTCAGCTAGTTCCGGAAATTTCTCTATATCAGTAAAATCCAATCCATCCATTGCCTTTCCCAGATAACCCACATACCTGGCTCCGGGCAGTTCTATGGCTTCTCTCCAGGAGACATTGGAGTTTGCCCATGCTTCCCAACCCTGCTCTTCGGGTAGAAGTTTCCAGTTCCATAGTCCGCCTGCACCGTATACTACTCCCATGGTACCACCTGACAACAACTGACTCCAGGCTTCATGACCCTGCCACCAGCCAGCACCATTTAAAGTGTCACGAATACCTTCATAGGTAGGTTCACCATTGGCGACGGCTTTAGTCGGTTTGTTATCGTACATCAGCGCAACTTTATGAAGCAGATGCTCACCGCCATGACCCGTCTGGCACCACTGAAAATCCAGCCAGTCGGATGCCTGGTGTGTCCGGTTCATATGGGGTTCATAGTTTTGCTTTTGTTCTTCATTCATCCAACCAGGAATGACATCATCAAATGGCGAGTAGTGTAAGCCGGTCGGCTGACGATAACAGTCCCATTTTTCAATCTCTTCACCTCCCTCCATAATTCCTGGAAATCTTCCATCGCTATCGGCACCTACAAGCCACATGGCCGGTCTGGCTCCATATCGCGCAACAAGGTACCGGCAATATCTGGCATATTCAGATGGGTCCATATTCCACCCGAGTAATTCCTTCCCTTTCCAGCCAAATCCATGAAATACCGGTTGAAAAACAGGGACTATACCATGGCTGATCAGTATAGAACAGAGTGAATCCAGATATATAAAATAATCAGGATTTGGATTATTTATATGTCCGCCTTTCAGGTCTTCAAAGGCAACATCAAATCCTCCGGGATCTGTTCTGTTTCTTGGTCCGTCCACACCTCTATCTGGCATCAAAGACATCAGCAAAGCCGTATTAAAACCAAGTTTTTGACGATTCTGCGCATATGTTTCTACCGTTTTATAGGTTCCTCTCCACGGTAATGCCCATGGGGTATCGCCAATCATCAAAAAAGTTTTTCCATCGGCATGGATCACATTGCGTTTTCCTGGAGACATACGTAAGAGGCCATGAGATATTAATGAATTTGTCCCGGCATAATCTGTTGCCAGAAAAGTCCCATGTTTTCCGTGAAGGCCATCATCATCTTCATTGTTTGCATAGCTTATCCAATTCCAGGTGCCGGAATTAGTTGGACAGGCGTATCGTACTTTCCATATGTTGCCTTTTTCCCAGTACCCCGGTCTTTTCAGCGATTCGCCATCAGGTCCGTTAAATACCACCCAGAATTCTACATCCGTATAAGGATTTGAATATTCGGAATTCGACTGAAATTCAATCTCAAATTCTTTCCATTGTTGCACTTCGATCTCAGGAGTTTTTAATGTATTACAGGCGTAAGTGAAAAATATGATCACTGCCAGAAAGTTGAATAAAAATGAATTTTTTTTAGTCATATTATATAGAAGAATTTATTTATGGTGTCATAAAATAGCAAGTGCTGATTTCAACCCCATTGCTCGTCTCCATGCTGCAAGTTGTCCCAGATGCATAGCCTCATGATTAATGCACATAAAGGTAACTAAATCTAATGTAGTTAGCATGAAACTGCTGAAACGCCACTTTATTGTTTTATTTAAGGTATTTTTATTAATATCAATCAATATTTGTTTAACCTTATTATGTTGGGCCTCCAATCGTCAGCAAATACATGTTTAGAGGGATACTTACTTTTATCAAGATCTGGATATTTAGGATCCCCTGGTCCTTTACGCAGAAATAGAGTAAGCCCAATTTTCGGGTACTCAAATTTTGCTCCCAGGTCACATACTAAATCGGCACTTCCGAAACTAAATTGCCCAATTGTAAATGCAGATGATTTACAAGTCCTTCTGAAGGAATAATGGTCATTTGTTCATCCGTAAGATCCTGGACAAGAGCTTTTGCATAATCTAAATTAAAGTCATACTGCTTAAAGATAGATTTCTAATGTCATATCATTCATATTATATTTACATTTAACAAATGGTATAAGCATAGAAACCGATTGTTATTAACGTCAAATTCCATGATTGTTAAAGCGGGCTAAAATAATTGGAATTTTCCAATTAACAGCTATTTTTTTTAAATTGTTGGTCAAAATGTATTCTGTTTTTGGTCTGAATACTTCCACCATGTATATTGTTCCGATATATCCGATTATACTGGTTATAATCAAAATGATAAAGCTCATTTCATTCGATTGCATCTTTAATTCTTCTCGTTCACTTCCACTGAATATCCCAGGTATTTACCATATCATTGATAGAAGATACTCTTATAGATTCAGAGCTCTTTAAGTGCCCGATTAACTCCTGGTTCACTGTCCTGGACTATTTGGATGATTTCCATCTTTTTAGCTTGGGATGTAAGGTGTATTTATAATCCTTAAAATCATGTACTGTGTTCATTTTTTCATTTTCTATTTTATTTGCTTGTTGATGAAGAAGTATGGTAAACCGGAAGTTGAATGGATGATGGCATGCCGGGTCCGTACCAGATGGTCTGCCTGGCTTTGGCCATATCTTTTGCAACTGTTGCCGGTTCGCAGGTGTTCAGACTCCGGTTGTACCGCGGAAACCACCCTGACGAAACTACCACCCTGAGTTTATGCCCCGGGTTTAACTGGTAACCGGTTGCCCATACCGAAATTTCGGTTTTTTGCGGTACGGTTTGGCTGAGTTTTACATTGGCGCCCCCTTCCTGAATATTGATGATTTTACCGTCGGGGAATACATCCTGCAGGCCGACTATAAATTGTGTACATGGTGCATCGCTTGTTAACCAAAGTGTTGCAGAAACAGGCCCCAACAAAACAAGGGGCTCATTTTCAATATTCATTTCAAAGGCAAGCTGGTCGGTTCTGCTCACGTTTTCGTTCTGCCTTGCTGGCCCCACACCTTCACCCAGGGTAGTTCCGCCATGACTCGGATACGGGTTGGCCGGATTGTACACATACCCAACACTGCCGCTGTCGTTTATCGGCTGATTGCTTAAATATCCCGATGGGCCGATATAATATGGTGTTACCAGCGTTTCCTGAGGTGGCCATACATCAGAGCCAACGTATTCATTCCGTTCCATCACAAACAGGTTGTACTTTGTATCTTTCAGAGGTTCGGTAAGTTTGCTTTTTCTTCCTTTCAGAAATCGCTTTACATAGTTGAAGATTTTGGTAGGTTTTCCTGTTTTATCCAGTCCGCCGTATTCGTTTGTTTCACCCATCGAACCATGTACCCAGGGCCCGATAATCATTCTGTTTCCTGGGTTTCCTGTTTTGCTGAGCGCTTCAAAATCGTCAATCTGTGCTTTCAGGAAAAGGTCCTGCCAACCAGCCATCGACAGGATAGGAGCCTTTGTTATTCCCCTGAAATCAAGTTTTTGCCAATATTCATCGTAGGTATTGTGCGCAACCCAGTCATTATAAAAGTCGATGTCCATGATTGTAGAATCGTCGGCGGCAGAAACAGGGAGAGTCAATATTGCTGATTTCTTCTTTTCGGCTTCGATGGTGTTTGTTTTTACAGAAGCATTCTCGATACTCCACAAATAGGCAGTTTGTAAGGAGAATAGGCTGTCAGGATAAACAAAATCGTAAAGTCTGGCACCTGTAAGCAAAAGCGTCAGGAAATCAAGCGAATCGGAAATAGCCCATTGTGTAAAACCTACATAACTGCCGCCCCATCCGGCAACGGTTCCGTCAGACCAGGGCTGGCTTCTAATCCACCGAAGGGTTTCAAGGCCATCATCCCGTTCGTGTACAAACGGATAGAACTCGCCTTCCGATCTATATTTTCCCCGTGTATCCTGAATTACAACAGCAATTCTGAAAAGTTTAAAGGCTTTTCCCATCCATTCCTCGCTGGCTTTGTTATACGGAGTGCGTACCAGTACTGTGGGGTATTTTCCCCAATTCCCCGGGACAAATACATCAGTAGCCAGATGCACACCATCTTTCATTTTGATATTCACTTCAGATTTGCGCGGGCCACCAAAAATATAATACGCCATAGAGGCAATGATTATAAAAACAAGACCCAAAATGGCAAGAATGATTGATTTTCTGGAACGGAATATTTTTTTCATTTCTGATAAATAAAACTAGTTATTAACTGATTTTTTGTTAATCAAGCGTATTAAAAAAAGATATTAAAGAAAACAAACAAAAAATGGTTGATTGCAGGCTTGATTCATGCTTTTGGCAATCAATATTTAAATTTATCAATTTACCTATATAAGTATCATCATTTTGCGATAAATGTCATTCGATGCATGTGATTTGATAATTTGCAAATGGGAGTTATTGCCTTCAGGGGGACCGAAAGAAGAGAATTCTTTCAGTGAAAGAAATCCATGAGGGGCCGGTCTGCAGGGTAAGCGTGAGAGTCCTTCTCTAATTCGGAAATTTGAAAATTAAAAAACCCGACTTGATTGTCGGGTCTATCTTAATTACGTGGGCAAAACGACTCCAAGCTTCGGCCGCCTGATTATTAGACTGTTTTTTATTTTTATACTAACAAGTATAATTATGTATAGGTTTTCTATTTTTCTTTACAAAAGACCTTATCTTTGTATAGATTTTTTATTTTTCTTTACATATGAAACGGCAGAGTTTATCAATATTACCCATAAAGGTCGATTTAGAAACAAAAAATGTCCTTAAAGCTCTGCCATCTGCTCATGCTGCATTGGCAGAATTAAAGGGAATTGCCTCCACTATTCCAAACCAGAATATTCTTATCAACACCCTGGGATTGCAAGAAGCAAAAGATAGCTCTGCCATTGAAAATATCATCACAACCCATGATGACCTTTATAAATCAGAACTAAATCTGGAGGCCTTCAGGTCATTAGATGCAAAGGAAGTTCAGAACTATATTGCTGCTTTGAAGACCGGATTTGAAATTGTTCGTGAAAGTGGAATGTTAACCAATAACACAATTCTAAAAATTCAGGCAGTACTTGAAGAAAACAGTGCAGGATTTAGAAGGTTGCCAGGAACTTCTTTAAAAAATACAAGCACTGGTGAAATAGTATATACACCACCTCAGCAGCATGACGAGATCATCAGTTTAATGTCAAACCTTGAAAAGTATGTCAATGAGGATGATATTCAGGATTATGATCCACTCATCAAAATGGCCATTATTCATTATCAGTTTGAAAGTATTCACCCTTTTTATGACGGCAATGGCAGAACTGGCAGAATTATCAATATATTATATCTGGTTTTACAAGGTCTTCAAAACCTTCCTATCTTATATTTAAGTAACTATATTATCAAACATAAACCTGAATACTACCGATTATTACAAGAATATCCGGGATGAAAATGTATGGGAAGATTGGCTCCTATTTGTGATTAAAGGCATCGAGGTCACAGCAAATGAAACAATTGACCTGATTGATGATATCAGGAAATTAATGCTAGACTATAAACATCGACTTCGAAGTAATTACAAGTTTTATAGTCAAGACCTGCTTAATAACCTATTTAAATATCCATATACAAAGATTGAATTTATTGTGAAGGATATGGGTGTTTCAAGGTTAACAGCAGCTAACTATCTAAATAGATTGACAGAAGATAAGATACTCACAAAAAAGAAACTCGGCACTGGGAATTATTACGTCAATGAGGATTTATTTGCTTTGCTGACAAGAAGATAAACTGACTTTCGTGCCTATTCTGGAATAAGGCACTATGGTTAGCAGTTAAAGTGACTTACCGGTTATAGTTTAAAAATCTTGTTGCTTAAAGATAGTCAAGAGGGATATGTAATGCATTTGAAAAGGGAGAAGTGCGATATAAATAACCATTTAAACAACCTGAAAGAAAATGTTCGATGAATTAATCCCTTAAATAATTATTCACTATTTTATGACACATTTGAACTATTATTCATTCCTGTCTGGATTGGAACCTGGGATTAGTTCAAATGGTTGAGGATTTCGCTAACCTGTTAGATAAATGACTTTACATTGCCCATATGTGATATTATCTTTCACTTTTTTGCGGGATATCAACTAATTTAGTTATAATATGAACATTTGTTACAAATAACCACATAGCAGGAATACAAATGAAAATAACACGAATTTTACGAACCATAATTTCGCTTTCAATTTTAGCTTCTTTGTCGTACGGCTGCCGGAGTAACAAAGATCTGAATTATGCAGATGTTGTTATTTACGGAGGAACTTCTGCAGGAATATCTGCTGCTATTCAAGCTGCAAGATTTGGAAAGTCAGTAATATTAATTGAACCAACCAATCGTTTGGGTGGGCTCACAACGGGTGGTCTTGGGCAGACTGATATTGGCAACAAGCAGGTAATTGGAGGGATTGCACGTGAGTTTTATAGAAATATTAAAAGACATTACGAGGATTCTGCAAATTGGGTTTGGCAACGCAGATCCGAATACAAGGATGGGGGGCAAACGCAGTCCGGGAAAGACGAAGATGCTATGTGGACATTCGAGCCCTCAGCCGCCCTTAAAGTTTATCATGATATGATCAAAAACCTGGATATAACAATAGTCTATAACCAGAAGCTTAACAGAGCAACAGGTGTAATGAAAAATGCCAATACCATTAACTCCATTACCATGGAATCTGGCGAGGCCTTCCAAGGCAAGTTTTTTATTGATGCGACTTATGAGGGGGATCTTTTAGCAGCTGCAGGAATCTCTTATATAGTCGGTAGAGAATCAAATTCTCAGTATGGAGAATCATTAAACGGTATTCAAGCCAACGACATTAGCGAAACACTGCTCGGGACAGTTTCATATAACGGTATACACCATAATTTCATTGATGGTGTGGATCCCTACATCATTAAAGGTGATCCTTCAAGTGGACTTTTGCCTTTTATCTCTGAAGGCGGCTCCGGAACTGACGGACACGGTGACAAATCAATTCAAGCTTACTGCTTTCGAATGACCCTTACAGACCATCCCGAAAACCGAATACCTTTTAAGAAACCGGGGAATTATAACGAACTGGAATATGAGCTCCTGTTCCGTAATTATGAAGCAGCTGAAGGGCCAATAGAAGAAATGTATTCTTATGGCGATCCCCTGATTCCCTGGATCAATTCAGCTATGCCTAATCGTAAAACGGACACCAATAACCAAAAAGGGTTCTCAACCGATTTTATAGGACAAAACTGGGACTATCCTGAAGCGTCTTACGAGGAACGGGAAAAAATTGCAGAACGTCATCGACAGTATCAACAAGGATTAATGTGGACTCTCGCCTATCATCCGCGTATTCCTGAAAAAGTAAGAGATAAGGTGTCACAATGGGGAACATGCAAGGATGAATACGAACGGGAAGATGGCTGGCAGCAACAACTATACATTAGAGAGGCCCGCCGCATGATCAGCAATTATGTAATGACCCAAAAAAACTGCGAAGGAATTGAAGTAGTTGACGATCCAATTGGTATGGCTGCTTACGGAATGGATTCCCATCATATAAAGCGTTATGTAAATTCTAAGGGATATGTATACAATGAGGGAAATGTCGAAGCTCATGTCAAAGCTCCTTTTCCAATAAGTTATCGATCAATTGTGCCCGAAAAAGAAGAATGTTGTAATTTGCTTGTACCTGTATGCCTCAGTGCGACTCACATAGCATATGGATCTATTCGTATGGAGCCTGTATTCATGATTCTTGGTCAAAGTTCAGCAATTATAGCCTGCTTAGCAATTGAAGAGGGAAAAGCTGTTCAGGATATAGAATACAATAAACTAAAAATAGAGTTGATCAAACAAGCTCAGATATTAGAGTAAAATGGGTTCCCTCTTTATAAAGGGATTGTCAATAAATGCCCGATGTTTTGATAAATGTTGTTCAAACCTGATAAAACATTAATTGCTCTCAAACCATCGAACTTTATAAACATGCATACCCGGAAATGCTAAAACTGCTTCAGGATTGTAAAACCTGACATGATAAGTCCACCAACTTTCTTCCGGTACAGTGAATACAAACTGACCATATTTATTTTGGTTTATACTTTTAATATCTGAAGCATCTGGGAAATTGTCTATTTTCCTGAATTGAAAATCCTTTTTGCTAAAAATCCATGATCCCATGTGTTCGGTTATAAAAAGTTGATCACCATCCGGTGCCTTTTGTAAATCGTGTCCGCTAATTCCGGGTATTTTCCACTCATCCTTCAAAATAAGTTTTATTTCATCTACTATTTTATATTCCCGCAAAACATCATATCCAAGGGCAAAAAGTGAATTTCTATCTGCATCCCATACAACTCCGTGAGCAGAGTATAAACTATCAGAAAACAATAATTTTTCAGGATTGGCAATGTCGAATAACATCAATTTGTTCCCTTTATCGTGGGTCGAAGCCGCGGCAATAATTTTATTCCCAGGCAATATTTCTATTGAATGTGCATTTGGCACTTCAGAATAGAAAACCACTTTTTTGTCGTCTATATTTACAATAGCTACACCCCCAGATGATGACGAAACCATGATTTGTGTTCCCTTATTTATCGCCTTGCAATCATCAATAGAATTGAATTTCTTCGTTACAAATTCAGCTGGCATGTCGGTGGCATCATGGGCATCCCAGGTCCAAATAATTTCCGGGATACTGTCATTAGAATTTGAATGATTAACGAGCAATACTTTACTGTCGCCACAAACCAGAATTAAATTTTCATTCTTTAGTGTATCAGAAGAATTTGAATTATTGCATGAAAAAAAACTAAAAAGAAAAATTAAACTTATTATCATCAATGATTTGACAATGAATAATCTGAATTCATTGACAATTGAAAGGTTTTGTGTTTTCATATGTAAGCTTGATATTTAATGTGTTTTGGTTCATTAATAGGATATTTTATTCTGGTCATAACTTTCTTCATGCCCATGTACAGTTCACTGAAATGGGGATTTCTATGGAATGATAAAGGTTTGGATACTATAGTGATTTTCCAATTTAGATTTAAATTTTTTAATTTGCCGTTTTCAACTTAAAATAATTGTATTTAAGCTAAATTGTCTTTCTATCATAATGCAATATCAAATATGAAATCCACCATCGATCGAAGACGATTTTTATGTAACGCCATCTCCCTGAGCGCCGGTTCAATGGCCTTGCCCTTAATGCAGTTTACAGGAAAATCTAATACAGTCGTAGAGTCAAAAGGCTTTTTTACAGTTGACCAGCGTAATGGCCCCTGGCCGCTGGTGACACCTGAAAACGAATATATTTTCAGCATCGGGATCAATCATGTGGATCCCGCCGCCATCCGGTTTACATATAGTGAAGGCCTTTGTGATTCAAGGTATGGGAACAGCATGGAAAAATGGCTATCGAAAGTGAAGCAGGATCTGACAGACTGGGGATTTAATTGCCTGGGTTGGGACCAGGAAGTAGTGATCAGAGATTCTAATTTTTTATGGTCAGTGAGACTGGATTTTGCAAGGGGTAACATTATACCGGATAACTTTAATTTTCTTTATTCTCAAATTACTTCAATTGCGTGAATCGTAGGCAATCGGTTCTTAACCGGAGAAAAATGGAGACCCGATAGCCGAGATGCATTCCTTTTTGTATAAAATCCATCAGATCTGGGAACTTTTTAAATCTCAAAATCCTTCTAATAATAGATGCCCATATTTAAATTTAAATACTAACCAAACCGAAAAGACATGAAAAAATTACGATCTTACCTGAACCTCCTATTTTTAATTGGGGTGCTTTTTGCATTTGTTACCTATACCGGTTGTAATGACGATGATGAAAATAGTGTGGAAAGTCAACTAATTGGTTTATGGAACATTACTGACGCCACTGTTGATGCCTCTATTGGTGGGCAGTCTCTTAAAGATTATTTTATGATGGTTTTGCAAATGTCAGACTTGGAGGCTGAAGGCTTGGCAGGCTTTGTGGATGCTACGTTAGCTTCTACTTTTACTGGCACCATTGAGATCAAAGACAATCATACCTATGTCACGAATTTTGCAGGTGAAATCGATGATGGCACCTGGAGTTTAAATTCTGCCGGTGATAAAATAACGCTGGATGCCGGGACTGCTGATGAAATGGTTATTACAATTGTATCGCTCACTTCGAATATGCTTGTAGCAAGTACCGATATGATTGAAATGATTGATATTGATGATGATGAATTAACCCCGGATATTCCAATATCGGTATCGGTTCAAATGACACTTTCGAAATAGGTATCTGGATTTATATCATATTTTTTTCAAATGCATGACTGGGATGATTTGATGGCAGTTTTATCAAATCATCCGCTGTCTGTTGAAGTATATTAGCTACATCAGCTGTACAATTGGGAAAGGCATAGGCATCCCCATTGGCATAACAACTTCACATACAGAAGATGAATTAATCGCAAATGGTTCAGAGATTAGAAAAAACGATCCAACCTTCAAATTAGGGTACCGTCCTGAAATAACTTGACATGTTTTACATATATTTCCTGATTTTATTTGACATGATATCTTTTTATCCTAATTGTACTTTACATGGATAATCCAATACCGAATAATTTTTGCATTGAGGTTCTAAAACAGGGATCACAATGCACAGTTCTTCTGGATCAGAACACCTAAAGTTAAATAACAGATAATTCACCTGACTGATTATGTTTGATTTTCCCTATTTTTTATGCTAATTATTGATTCGCTTTTATTATTCCTTTTATGCCCCGATCATCCTTATTTTTAACTTTTAATATTATCCCCTTCTTTTTCTTAGCTCATATGCTGGATTTCTTTCTTTCTTTAATATTATTTTGTTATCTTGTCTTACTTCTGGCTCTCCTATCCACCTTACATGTCATAACTCAATATATCTTTGGCCTGTCCACTCACTAAGTTATTTCTGATCCTACTCATCAGTTTTATGCCTCTCCTGAACAGCAAACCTGAAAATCTTTTCAAAATCTCCTTTTGAGATTTATATTTCTCCCTAGGTATATTGTCTTCTACTCATCTTCCAACCCACTTTCCCCTCTATATTCTTCTATTAACCTCTAATTATTCTTCTCCCTTTTACCCCCACATATTCCCTCCTTCTTTTTCGCCTCCCCCCCTTCTACTCTACTTTCCCTTAGGATTTAGCTCAATGATTTAATCCGCTCTCCTCTTTTGACCCATCAAACCACCGGCTTTTGGCCACTAAATAAACCCAGGAATGTGGGATCCTGTCTATGACACTTATCTATGTGTTACTCAGCTTTGGGAACCGACTCTCACCCATTTAGTACTCTCCGCCCCATCCCTCTTTCTCGATTAATATTGCCTCTCCCTCCCCCTCTGCATTATATCATGCCTTCAAAAAGATCAACGCTCATATAACTTCCGTCGCGGAGATCTCCTCAGGGCGCTTAATTTCCTTGATCTTCTTCCGCTGTCTTTAAATCCGCTCCTCTCTACCTTGAATCAGCACCCAGAGTTATTTTTTTCCTACGATTATTCCCCCTTCCACACTAACTCCCAAACAACAGCCTCAAAGTAAATCCCAACTCACGGCTATTCCAGGAGATAAGATAACATTATAGGCATGGCCGTTATTCTTGACTTACATCAATGCACTGATCTTACACCTATATCAGAAACGCATCAGCCAACGCTACAAGTAATCAAGGTCAGTACCTAAAATTTCGGGAGGCAGCTTCCGGTGTGGATTTCGTGAAATAATAAAGCAAGGCCAGTAGCGCATAACCATATCCAACAAAGTACTTGTCCTCCCAAAACTGAAGGTCTTATCATTCCGTCAATGGTGATCCGCTTTCATCTGTACAGCTAACTAAAATGCCAACAGGAAATAACACCAACTGTCTCCAAGATCAACTCTAATCCTCCCTATACTTAATGTCGCTCAATACCTCTCAGATACAATGCTATGTGTGTCTGCTAAATTCTGGATTCTCGAAGCTATATTAACCCCATCCCCAAGTACATCGGTTTTCTCAAAGACCACATCACCCTGGTGTAAACCTATCCGTAGGGTATCCCAATCTTGGTACTTTTAGTGATACAGCACACAAACTGCACAAATTAGGGTAATGCCGCGACCACTCTCCATATCTTTAACCATCGACCGTGAATTTTGATACGTTTGGATTCGCTGGTTTTTTCTGGGTTTCACGCTTCTCTCATCTCCTTAAAAGGATCAAACCGACATGGCTAATTCTCTACTCTTTTCCTCTTTCGTTGTATACCCCCGCCTATCTTAATCTTAAAATTGTCTCCTCTATCATTCCTTATCTTATTCGTGCATTTGTAGGTTTGTGTTCAGACTGTTTGTTGGTAATACTTAAAATCAGTGTTTAGAAGATCGTATAGCATCGCCATTTTGAGTGTCGAAAGAAGCTATCTGAATCTATATAGTGGAAAAACCGGTTAAAGTGACCACCCCATACCGGAGTAATTTGACCAGGGTTGCCGATTTTAACCGACCACCCCAGTCCAGTATTTATATAGTTATAAGTATCTGAAATACAACGAATTATATCATTACTTTAATATTATAACCCATTTTTTATGTAATGGTCAGCGATTTCGGTTTTGGGTGATCAGTGAGAGCGGATTTTGCAGCTAAAACAGCAAATTCAAAAAAAACGCTTGACCCTAACATTATCAAAATTGAGCCTGAAATACGAAAAATTATAAATCGATATCCACAAAAAAGTGTTTATGTCTTTCCCATTCTGGAGCCTGGTTTAACACCCGCAACTATTAGACACAGAATTAAAAACAGGCTCAAAAGAATCAGTAAAGACATTTCCGAAATCGCTGCTGAATTAAAAATCAACCAAGCTGATAAAATCACTCACTATTGGGCACGGCATAATTATGCGACGACTTTGAAAAGGTCAGGTATTTCAACAGCCATCATCAGTGAAGCACTTGGTCATAGTAGTGAAGCTACTACTAAAGCCTACTTGGACAAGTTTGAACAGACTGAAATTGACAGTACTTTTAAGCATTTGATTTAGTTAAAAACCAGATATTTTATCCCTAACGGTCACATTTTTTGTTGTATGAACTCAAGCTATTGGCTTTATTACTAAATTAGATCACTAAAATAAAAACATCCAATGCAGACAATTGCCAATATTAATTCAAAGCTGTTCAATGTTACCGCTGTTTTGTTAAGCTCAGCAATCGTAATTACGATGCTGATTCTGGGAAAATCATTTTTGATACCGCTTGCATGGAGCCTAGTGATTGCACTTGCCTCTTTTCAGATGCTGAATAAGATCGAAAAAAAGTATCATCTGAAACGGATCATCTCTTCAATACTTTTTGTTGGATTAATATTCCTCGGAATCGTCATGCTCTTTTACTTTTTTTTGAGTGAGATTGCTTTGATTATCAAGGGCATTCCATCTTTAAGTGAAAAGCTGACCCAGGTTATTCAAAATATCATCAATGTCCTTGAAGGATACGGCATTCATATTCCAATGATTGATCAAACACAAATACACGGCTGGATTACCGATCATGCCGATGTAATTGCCAAAGCACTGGCATCATTTGGCAGCAGCATTGGCACAATCTTCCTGGTGGGGGTCTATCTATTTTTTATTTTATACTATAGGGATAATTACCTGTATTTTATGAGGCTTCGCGAAAGAACAGATGATGGGTTTGCTCTTGCCAAAAAAAGAAGTAAAGAAATAATTGTTATTATCAACAACTTCCTATACGGTCTTTTTACGATTACCCTCATATTAGCCGTGATGTTGTATGTCATCTTTCTCCTGATCGGTTTAAAATTTGCCTTGTTCTTCGCATTTCTTGTAGCCCTGCTTACCCTCATACCATATATAGGAAGTCCTCTGGGAATGACGATTGTTTTTGTATTTGCTTCTATATCTAATGATGGACTAGCGGTGCCCCTGATGGCACTCGCAGGTATGATTGTTTCCAATGCTTTAAAAAGCAATGTTTTCAAGCCCATAGTCATTGGTAATAAAATCAACCTGAATGCATTTATGATATTCTTGTCTGTGATTACCGGCGGTCTGATATGGGGTGTTTCAGGCATGATATTGTTTATGCCTTTTGCGGGAATTGCTAAGGTATTACTGGAGTACAACGAAAGCACCAGACCATTGGTGGCACTATTTACCATCCTGCCAAAGGATGTCCAGAATCAGTTAAAAAATTCAAAAACAGAAAAATCTCAAGATTAATCACTTTCTTTCTGCCTTATCCAATGATTTTTTCTAACGGGTAGATTTCACATAAATTTTTTGTAGAGCCGAGACGACAATAGCAGTTGACCAGCCAAGCATAATCACGCCATTGGCAGCTTCAAAAGCTCCAAGTAAGCGATGGCTATCACTCAATATTACATCGCCATAGCCTAACGTGGAATACGTTACGAGCGAAAAGTATAAGGCTTCCTCAAACATATCAAATGATCCGATTTGTAAATAGGTTAAAGCCCATATTGCACTTTCAATTAAGGTGGCAAGCATAATGATCAGGATAATAAGATCGATATGTATAATTCTTCGAAAGGGTGTTTGTTTACCTGGTTTCTTTTGTACAATTGATAATACAATCCGTGTGATAATGGTATGAATGAAACTTGTTAATACAATCAACAAACAACCAATAAGAATATTATTCCACATATGCAGGTTTTAATAATTTTTTGGCCATCCAAAGAATGGCCAAATGAAGCAAGTATGAATATAAAAGATACCGATTTCTTTAGATAAGATTTACCCGGATTTTTATAAAATATTCATACTTGCGACATCTTTGGAATGGTTAATTTGCTACAGTATTCAATTTTTTCATCCTGAATGCCATGGATATATTTATCAGGCCAAATAGCATAAAGCCTGATCCAATCCAGAAAGTAATGGCAATTGCACCAGTAAGGATATCTGTCATGATGATGTATCCGAAGATAACCGTTAAAATCCCGCCAATTAAATTCATCCACCAACTGCTATCCCCTACTTTTTTAGCTGCGAATGAACCTGTAAACAACATGATGCCGTAAAAAATCATCCAGAAACCTACGACAAAAGGGAAAACGGTGGCAGTGACTGCGGGATTAGATAGTAGAATAAACGCAAATAGCACGTCAACAATCCCTTCAGTTAATTTCCAGCCCCACTGATCGTCACTGTTTCGATTTGACAGTGCCGTGACAATCAATAAAAACCCGGTGGCCATCAACGTAATTCCAATGTAAAGCGCCAGGCCGACAAGTGCGCTTACAGGATGTCCAAAAATAAAAAAGGATAATAAAATAAGAATGATCCCCTTTATCAGGATCAGCCACCAGTACTTTAATGCTTCTTTCATAATAATTAATAGTTAAGTGAAAAAAATAGTTAAAAGGTTAAGCTTAATATAATTTATAGAAGTCTCAGGAAGGTAGATTTTCCATTCTGATCTACTACCTCCAATGTAGAAACTACTCCATTTGATTCTTCAGTGATATACATTTCAACAGGTTCATTTACTGTATGGGAGAATCCTTTGACACTGATCACCAGGTCATTGCCTTTCCCGACCGGATCAAAATTCACACTGACTAAAGGTTTATTTTCAACAAGCGTCATGCCCTCAGCAGCAATAGCTGAGGTGCGCCCCTTGTTTCCGGAAGTAAATGTTTGCAGTCTTTGCTGCCATTCGGATGTTTGGATTTGTTTTCTGGTACTCATGATTTTGACGATTAACTGTGTTAGAAAATATGTTGATAGCAATAAAACGGTTCATGATTATAAGAATGAAGAAATCAACCTGGCCATGGCATATTTCAGACGTTTCACAATTCCATTTTTACTCCATTCTTCGCGTGTGATTTCCCTGCATTCCTTCAAATCATCCTTAAATACTCCCTCCAGTTGTTTGGCAAACTCCTTCCATAGATCACCGGCATGATCTCAAAATTCAGATCAAAGCTCCGGATATCCATATTGGCCGTACCCACCACACTCAACATGGTATCGGCTACTACTGTTTTGGCATGCACAAACCCCTTTTTGTATAGAAAAATGCGGACACCGGCTTCAAGCAATTCTGTGAAATAAAACCTGGACGCTGCTCCCACAATGGCTGAGTCTGATTTCTCCGGTACCAACAACCTGACATCGACTCCGGAGATCCCCGCCTGGACCAAGGCATTCATAATACTCTCACTGGGGATGAAATATGGATTTGTGACATACAGTTTTTCATTGGCCAACGAGAATATTTTCATATAGCTCAACATAATATTTGACTTGGGGTAAATCGGGCCACCGGGGATCACCTGACCAAGGGCAGAGATCCCTTCTGCTGATTTAGTCGATACTTCCGGGAATAAATCTTGGTGAAAAGATAGGCGCTCTGTAACACTTGTATTCCAGCTTACGATAAAATGTCGCTGTAAACTCCCCACAAGCGGGCCTATGATCATCACGTGCGTATCCCTCCAATACAAGCCAGTATCGATGGAATTATCATATCGGTCAGAGATATTGATGCCACCCACAAAACCAATTTTGCCATCCACAATGATGATCTTTCGATGGTCCCGGTGATTGACCCTGTTAGCAAACTGCCTGAGCTTGACTTTGATTTTAGGGTAGATATCCACGCCTGCCTCTTTCAGCTCTTTTACTATATTTTTCTTAATTTTCCGACTGGCATAGTCATCATACAATACCCGGACTTTTACACCTTCTTTGGCTTTATTTAATAAAATGTCCTTAATCTGGTTTCCCCTGGTGTCATTTTCCCAGTCATAGTATTCCATATGAATAAAATGTTGGGCGGTGTCCAGTGTTTTGAGCACTTCAGGGAATTTCTCCTCTCCATTCACGAGGAGCTTGAATTTATTTTGGCTTAAATGTTCATTACTAATCCCTCCTAAAAAATGCACTATTGGAGCAAAATGGGCTACCTCCTTTTGATGCATTTCGAGTAAGTCTCCGGTTTGGTTGCTGATTTCTTTTTGATATGCAGCATCCAGCTTGAGTTGTGCTAAGGCTCCTTTGGATGTAGACTGCTGATGCCTGTAATTAATTCCAAAAGAAAAATATAGGAGTATACCTGCAACAGGAAATACCATGACAAGAAGCAAATATGCAAGTGTTTTGGGTGTGGAAGTGGTGTCCAGCAAGATCCTTACAACTGTATAGATCAAAAAAAGTAAATAGACAATTAACAGAGCAATTTTCATATTCCCTACTATTCAGTTTTACTATTCTTCATACACCATCTCGACGTCATCAATAATCAATGTACTACCGATGGCTCCTGCGAAATTGGCTCCGTCAAAGCTGTCTTTCTGTTGTGCGTTCAAATGACCCGTAAGTAATACGAATAGAATCCATATATTGAGAAGTACTTTTTTCATGTTTAAAATTAAAGATATAATTAGAATTTATAAATCAATTTTATAAGGTAAAGTTTTAGAAATCATAATAAAACAGCAAATTAAAGCGCAAAGCATCGCCTGAAATCCGATCTTTATCGCTTCTGTTACCCCAAATAAATTCACCCCCTGCCTTGGCTCCATCTGTGATATCCCAAAAAGTATTCATTCTTACTGTACGTGGAAATTCCGGACAAACTGACCACCCCCTGTTTTCACCCGATATAGCACCTTTTCTCATCGTCGGTTAATATTAATTTTGTTTTATTTCCTGGGTTATTAATTTTCGTTTTCTTCTCATAGATTCTCCAGCCAGTTCAATCCGGTGTGATTGATGTATAAGCCGATCTAATATTGCATCGGCAATAATCTTTTCACCAATAATCTCATACCAACCTTTCACCGGAACCTGTGAGGTGATCATAATTGAACCTAAATTATACCTGTCTTCAATAATTTCCAATAAAGCAATTCGATTTTGATTATCCAAAGGTTGCAGTGCAAAATCCAGTGCCATTGAGCACCCAAAACCGGACACTTTGACCACCTAGCAAATATTAAGAAATACTTTTGAAGAGTGGAATAGAATTATTTGTAATTCAATTAATTATAAAAAAACAAGAGCCGGAGAAGGGTGGTCAGTCAAAATCGGCAGCCCTGATCAATTTACTCCGGTATGGGGTGGTCAATGAGTCCGGTTTTTCCACACTTATATATGATATAATATATAACTAGTCTACGGCATAATAGGATTATCAACCTTTAAAAAACATTTAATTAAACAAAAAATAGCTATTTAAAAAAACAAAAAAAGCAGCTACAAATTAATGTAACTGCGTGATAATCAATAAGTGGGCCCAGAAGGACTCGAACCTTCGGCCACCTGATTATGAGTCAGGTGCTCTAACCAACTGAGCTATGGGCCCAAATCATTTGGTGATTTGGCGATTTAGTGATTTATGATTTTTAAATTTATCATTTTTAAATGAATGCCTCGAGTATTGCACTATCACACTTTCTATTTAAATCCCGTATTCGGGTATAACATAATTAAGGATCGGGATGGGCCTTCCCCGCCGAGGCGGGGGGGAGTCTATCCCGAGAATGTGCAATGCTGTATTTAAAATTGGAGCCCACTACACTCACTATCACCAACTTATATAAAAAAAACTTTAATTAAATTCTAAGCTTCTTGAATTTGGGAGTGCAATGTTACATATTTGCCACTTAATTGACAAATTTACACCTTAGATTTGGCTTCAGGAACTATTAAAAATATAATTTTTGACCTTGGTGGCGTTTTGATGGATATCGATCCCCAAAAGACGGCAAATAAATTTGCTGAACTGAGTAAAACCAGCCCTGTCGATATTATTGAAATCCACAATTCAAATAACTTTTTCAAAGATTATGAAAAAGGCCTGATAAATGATCAGTCTTTTCGTGACCATATCAAAAACTTTCTGAAAGTTGATCTTCCGGATAAAGCTATAGACAGCGCCTGGAATGATATGATCCTTCATTTCCCGGAGAGTAAAATAGATCTTCTTGAAGATGCGAAAAAAGAATATAGAATATTCCTTCTCAGCAATACAAATCACATTCATACGATTAAATTCGAAAAAATGTTCAAGGAGTTAACCCATACAGATATAAGGGATTTTTTCGAAAATGTACACTATTCCTTCGAGATGCATACCAGAAAGCCGGAACCAGACATCTTTAATCGGGTGATTGCGGAGAACGAGTTGCGTGCGGATGAAACAATACTTATTGACGACAGTTTACCAAATATTAAAACTGCGGATAAACTGGGACTGAAAACCCATCATGTCCAGATCAACCAGGCTAATATTAAAATCGATTTTAATGGAAGATAATCTTAGTAAAAGGGATATAAGCGAAACAGATCTAGCTAAGGACAAAAAGGACAGGACCTATAAACCCATATTCCCCATTTTATTCATTTTAACCCTGATCACTACAACTATTTCCGGAGCCGAATGGATGTATGGCAAGCCACTAATGTACTTTGAACCTGGCCTGACTCTGAGCGAAACTTTGTCAGGAGTCTATTTTTCCATCCCATTCCTGGGTATACTGACAATACATGAGTTCGGCCATTATCTCACAGCAAAATATTACAATATAAAAGTTACCCTGCCTTATTATATTCCTCTATGGTTAGGTTTTGTATTTATGCCTTTTACAATTGGTACAATGGGTGCTTTTATTCGGATCAAAGAGCCCATCAAATCGCGTAAGGAGTATTTTGATGTAGGAATTGCGGGACCACTGGCTGGATTTATAGCTGCTCTTGTAGTATTATACATAGGTTTTACCCATCTTCCTCCGGCTGACTATATTTACCAGATCCATCCGGAGTACCAGCAGTATGGTCCTGATTATGCTGATTTCGTTTACAATGAACCGGGATCCTTTTATCTGGGGAAAAACCTGACCTACCTGTTTTTTGAAAAATTTGTAGCTCCGGACTCCTCATTAATCCCAAATCCGTTTGAGATAATCCATTACCCCTTGTTATTTGCAGGATTTCTGGCCTTATTCTTTACTGCGATAAACCTGTTACCAGTTGGTCAGATGGATGGAGGGCATGTGTTGTTTGGGTTGTTCGGATGGAAAAACCACAACCGAATATCATTAGCAATATTTATTGCTTTCCTTTATTTTTCAGGGCTTGGTCTGGTAACTCCGTTTGATGCTACAGATACCCTTCTCTATGCTGTTCCAATGTATATAGCATTCCTGTTTTTTACCTTAATGAGATTGAGGATGAGCCTGCGAACAAAATTTACCATAGCTGTATCCATATTTGCAGCACAATTCATTACGGCATTTTTTCTACCTGGTATACAAGGTTGGTTAGGTTGGCTTCTATGGGCATTTGTAATTGGACGGTTTCTGGGGATATATCATCCTCCTGCATTAATTAACGAACCTTTATCCATGGAAAGGAAAATACTGGGATGGATCGCATTGATCGTTTTTGTAATTTCTTTCTCACCTATGCCCTTTGTTTTAACCTGATCGCTCCACAGAGAAGAGTTCTACTTTGTCTTCTTTTCCTTTGAGTTCAGCAATTCCCTGGCTTTTAAAGATAAAATCCGAGTCTTCCTTTAAAGCGTTTCGAAGTGATCCTGAAATTAAAAAATCTTTTCCATAATGATGACACATTCCTCGAATTCTGGCTGCCGTATTGATCGTATCGCCATGAAAAGCAATCTCCTTTTTCAAATATCCAACTTCAGCAACCATAACACGCCCGAAATTAGCGCCAGCTTTGAATGTGGGGATCTCTCCATAATGACTGATATAATAATCACTTTTGGCTTGTATGATGTCAAGAAACACAAAAAATATGGAGATACAGTTCTGATTGTTTATGCCATTCTCCTTGTCCCATGATATAACAGCTTCATCACCTACATATTGGTAAATGGATCCATCACATTGGTTAGCTGCCACGTTCAGATCAAACAGGAAATCCTGAATAAAATGACTGTACTTAATATGCCCGAGCCGTTCTGCAAATATTGTTGAACCTGTTAAATCGATAAACATGAGTATCTTATCTTCTTCCAGAGGGTGGTGATATTTTCCCATAAACATAGGCAAAAGAATGCCTGGCCCGAATTTATCGTTAACCTGACCAATGAATCCAATCAGAATACTTACTAAAATGCAATAAATCATATAGGATAAAATAGCCCTTGGGAGGAAATGATTTGCCCCTTCGCGAATAGGAACATCCAATATTTCAATAGCTATTCCGAATATTATCACTAGAACCAAAAATATGGAGACTATGTAAATCATGCTTTTCCTGAAAAGATAATGGCCAAAGGATTGATTCGACTTTATGGTCCTTATAAAGAATATATCTGCAAAACTCATGAAAATACCCATTAGAACGCCTCCGAACATGTTAAGCGCAATCAACACAATTGGTGGATATCCGGTCTGAAAGAAAGGTAGTTCTTTAAGGTCAAATGCCATGATTATCCTGAACAGGGAATAGGCAACAAAAGCGATAACCCAACTGGTTATTTCGAATATAAAAATACTTTTGTAATTAGGCCTCAAGGTATCTTATTGTGTTAAGAAATAAATATAGAAAAATAATTTTAAAATTAGGAGAAGAGATATTTTTCAAGGTTACAAGAAAATAAAAAGAGGATTTGATAATTGAGGATTATATCTTTAGTTCATGCTATTCTCCCTGGTTTTATTCCTGGTTTTTATAACAGCTGTTATAATCACTATGCTTACGGCAAGAAAGACTACTGTTGTTACGGGGTTCCTGCCATAATTCAATAGTTCAATCAGTACAACAATATCAATGATAATTAGAAAAACAACCAGGATCATTAAAATTAGATTTCTCATAAATAAATGGGGTTTCATATAGGTAACAAATTTTCCTTTGTTCCCGTTCCTGAATATTTTAAAAATTGGAATTTTTTTTTGCAGCCCAGTCTTTATATTATGGAATAATAGAGAAAATCTGAAAAAGCAAATATATAAATTCAAAAAACGTATTTTTGCAAAACCAATAAACGCAAGAATCAATGAGAGATGAAACTCTATTAGATGAAATCGAAGAAGGAATTGCAGCGATAAAAAGAGGAGAGGTAGTTATTGTCGTTGACGATGAAGACCGTGAGAATGAAGGCGATTTTATCTGCGCAGCAGAAGCTATCACACCTGAAATAGTAAATTTTATGGCCATGCACGGACGTGGTTTAATTTGTACTCCCCTGGTTGAAGAACGCTGTGATGAACTTGAACTTGAGCTTATGGTGGGCAAAAATACAGCCATACATGGCACACCATTTACCGTGTCCGTTGATTTGATTGATGAAAAAGTAGCCACAGGAATATCTGCCGAGGATCGATACTGGACTATAAAATCCCTGGTTGATCCAAACACCAAACCCTCTGACCTGGGACGTCCGGGACATATATTCCCATTAAAGGCAAAAAAGGGGGGAGTGTTGCGTAGAACCGGGCATACGGAAGCAGCCATTGACCTCGCAAGACTAGCTGGTTTCCAGCCGGCCGGAGTATTGGTTGAAATCATGAATGAAGACGGCTCAATGGCAAGTTATATGCAGCGGTTGCCATTTTTGCAGCATTTGGAGACATAAACATAAAGAATGTCGAGAGCCAAATTTCAATGCACTATGCAACAGAATCGGCAGAATCAATCGATAAATAGATCTCCTCAATAGTCGATTTGAATATTACTGAATTGTCTTACAATGGAGACGAAGTATATATATCTCCTTCAATTCGGTTTGAGTTATCACATGCAGGGGGAATTTGGAATTCCTCAGTCCTTATTGATAAATCTAAATTGATTGAGAACGGATTGTTCTTAAATAGGATTATTGTGGTGAACGAACTCGCCAAGAAATTTGACGTGGGGTCTATTGTGACTGTCATTTCTGATGCTGACAGTCTCGTGTTTGGCGCATTGAAGTTGGATGTTGTTGATGCCGAACAATAGGGTAGCAAATGGTTCGCGGACGCCGTTTTCGGACGACGAATCATCGAGACGTTTGGCGGGCTTGCGTTCGGGGTTGGGTCTTTTTTCGACCGGGGAGCAATTGCACACCACTTGGGCTCGTCGGCGTGCTCTTGGTAAGAGCGAATTTCCAAGACAAATGGAGGGGTTTGGGCAAACTGTCGAATTGGAGCAGAAAGACTTTTCTGTAGAGATTTCCGGTCTGGTTCGGGGTTCAAGAGTGTTTGCGGTCGCTGGAACTTGGGCGATCAACAACTAAACGCTCTACTTATCGAACGTAATCCTCAAATGTGCAACTGATCCTATCGGGTCGGGTTAAACTAACCAACGGTGATATGCGGGACAGAATGGCTTACAGCACTTGGATAAGCACAAGTCTCGGGTCACTTTTAAGAGATGATGTCGAGGCCGAGCGAGCTTTGTTAAAAAGACCCAGAGAAGAGCTCCGAGGAGCATCTCCGCTAGAGTTCATGACCAGCGGTTCAATGGTGGATTTGCTGAACGTAGTTGGGCTAGTTCGCGAAGAATGCGGTTTGGTATAGGTGCTAGAAGGTGAAGACGTAACCCACGAGAATCTCACCTTAGTGAGGTTGGCCGCCATTGCGGAAGATGACTCGACACTACTGGAGATTGTTTCCTGGTTCCAGGTTGTGCTCGATCACCACCACGGTGTTGCCCTGGTCGACCAGCTCGTGCAGCACGTCGAGCAGCTTGGCCACGTCGTGGAAATGCAGGCCGGTGGTCGGCTCGTCGAGAATGTAGAGCGTCTTGCCGGTGGCGCGGCGCGACAGTTCCTTGGCGAGCTTGACGCGCTGCGCCTCGCCGCCCGACAGCGTGGTCGCCTGCTGGCCAATATGGATATAGCCGAGGCCGACGCGCTGCAGCGTCTCCAGCTTGTCGCGGATCGCCGGCACCGCCTTGAAGAAGTCCAGCGCATTCCTCGACCGTCATGTCGAGCACGTCGGCGATGGATTTGCCCTTGAACTTCATCTCCAGCGTTTCGCGGTTGTAGCGCTTGCCCTTGCAGACGTCGCAGGTGACGTAGACGTCGGGCAGGAAGTGCATCTCGATCTTGATCACGCCGTCGCCCTGGCAGGCCTCGCAGCGCCCGCCCTTGACGTTGAACGAGAAGCGCCCCGGCTTGTAGCCGCGCGCCTTGGCCTCCGGCAGCCCGGCGAACCAGTCGCGGATCGGCGTGAAGGCGCCGGTATAGGTCGCCGGGTTGGAGCGCGGCGTGCGGCCGATCGGCGACTGGTCGATGTCGATGATCTTGTCGAGCAGTTCCAGCCCCTCGATGCGGTCATGCTCGGGCCGGTTCTCGCGCGCGCGTTGTTCAGCGCCGCGCCGCCGCCTTGTAGAGCGTGTCGATCAGCAGGGTCGACTTGCCGCCGCCGGACACGCCGGTGACGCAGGTGAAGGTGCCGAGCGGGATGTCGGCCGAGACGTTCTTCAGGTTGTTGCCGCGCGCGCCGACGACCTTCAGCTGAGCGGTCCATCTTCGCCGGCGCGCGGTCGGGAACGGGCATCTCTGCATCATGCCGGACAGGTACTTGCCCGGTGAGCGACGCCGGCGTTGGCGATGATGTCGTCGGCGTGCCCTTCCGCGACGATCTCGCCGCCGTGGATGCCGGCGCCGGGGCCGATGTCGACCACGTGGTCGGCGGTGAGGATGGCGTCCTCGTCATGCTCGACCACGATCACGGTGTTGCCGAGATCGCGCAGGTGCTTCAGCGTTTCCAGCAGCCGCGCATTGTCGCGCTGGTGCAGGCCGATGGAGGGCTCGTCCAGCACGTAGAGCACGCCGGTGAGGCCGGAGCCGATCTGTGAGGCCAGCCGGATGCGCTGGCTCTCGCCGCCCGACAGGGTGCGCGAGGCGCGCGACAGGGTGAGGTATTCCAGCCCCACGTCGTTGAGGAACTTCAGCCGCTCGCGGATCTCCTTGAGAATGCGCGTGGCGATCTCCGTCTGCTTCTTGTTCAGCTTCGGCGGCAACTCCTCGAACCAGTCGTTGGCGGCGCGGATGGAAAGCTCCGTCACCTCGCCGATGTGGCAGCCGGCGATCTTGACGGCCAGCGCCTGGGGCTTGAGGCGGTTGCCTTCGCACGCCTGGCAGGGGTGGTCGGACTGGAAGCGGGAGAGTTCATCGCGCACCCAGTTCGACTCGGTCTCGGTCCAGCGGCGCTGGATGTTGGGGATGACGCCCTCGAACGGCTTGGTGGTCGTGTAGCTGCGGCAGCCCGTCCTCGTAGGCGAAGGTGATCTCGTCCTCGCCGGAGCCGAGCAGGATGGCGTCGCGGACATTTTCAGGCAACTCGTTCCACGGCTCGCTCATCTTGACCCTGTAATGGGCGCAGATGGCTTCCAGCGTCTGGGCGTAGTAGGGCGAGGCAGCACCGGTGCGCGCCCAGGGCGCGATCGCGCCCTGCCTGAGAGAGACTCGCGGTCGGGCACCACCAGGTCGGGCTCGAAGCGCAGCTCGGTGCCGAGCCCGTCGCAGGTCGGGCAGGCGCCGAAGGGGTTGTTGAAGGAGAACAGCCGCGGCTCGATCTCCTCGATGGTGAAACCGGACACCGGGCAGGCGAAGCGCTGGGAAAAGATGATGCGTTCGTGGGTGTCGTTGCGGCCCTTGTTGGCGCCTTCCATCTCTTCGGGTGGCAATGGCTTGTCAGCGAGTTCGGCAATGGCGATGCCGTCGGCGAGCTGCAGGGCGGTCTCAAACGAGTCCGCCAGCCTTGTGGCGATGTCGGCCTTCACCACGATGCGGTCGACGACCACGTCGATGTCGTGGGTGAATTTCTTGTCGAGCTTGGGCGCGTCGGCGATCTCGTGGAAGGCGCCGTCGATCTTGACCCGCTGGAAGCCCTTCTTCATGAAACTCGGCCAGTTCCTTGCGGTACTCGCCCTTGCGGCCGCGCACGATGGGGGCGAGCAGGTAGAGGCGCGTGCCCTCTTCCAGATCGAGAACGCGGTCGACCATCTGGGAGACGGTCTGGCTCTCGATGGGCAGGCCGGTGGCGGGCGAATAGGGGATGCCGACGCGGGCGAACAGCAGGCGCATGTAGTCATAGATCTCGGTCACCGTGCCGACGGTGGAGCGGGGGTTTTTTGACGTGGTCTTCTGCTCGATGGAGATGGCCGGCGACAGGCCATCGATGTGGTCGACGTCGGGCTTCTGCATCATCTCGAGGAACTGGCGCGCGTAGGCCGACAGGCTTTCGACGTAGCGGCGCTGGCCTTCGGCGTAGATGGTGTCGAAGGCGAGCGACGACTTGCCCGAACCCGACAGGCCGGTGATGACAATCAGCTCCTCGCGCGGAAGTTCAAGGTCGACGCCCTTGAGGTTGTGCTCGCGCGCACCGCGTATGGAGATGGTCTTGGAGGTCATGGCATCCTGTGTCGCACCGGGCAGGCCACACCGGATTTAAACCGCCGAAGCCCTGCATACAAGATGGCACAAGACCTGCGTCAACAGGAAGGCAGCTTCCCGGCGCATATTGCCATTCTTCAGATCGGGATATTGTAGCCCGTGATCATGCGAACCAGCAGCCAGGCATAGACGCCGATGGTCGGGTAGAAGGTGATGCCGAAACCGAAGGCGCGAAGGTACGGGTTCTTGTGGTAGCCGTACCAGAACAGGATGCGGCCCAGCAGGAACAGCGACGTGAGTACCGGGATCGAATGGGCCTGCTGGTAGGGCGCGAACAGGGCGATACCCGACAGGCCGACGACGAACAGGATGAACTGTTCGACCGTGTTCAGGATGAAGCGGTTGTTGATGTCGAGGGCGGAGTAGCGTTTGACCTCCTGGCCGATCCACATGTCCGGGTTGAGGCGCTGGGTGGCGACGACGGCGATGGCGGCAATGGCCGGCACGCACGACACGATCGAGCACTGGATCATCAGCGCCAGGCGGTCCGCTACTGACCAGAAGTCCGGCCGCCAGACGATGAACTGCTTCACGCCAATGTAATAGACGAGAGAAAAAATCCAGGTGCCGACCAGAACCTTGACGAAAGGCCATGTCCGGCGGGAAAAACCGAAGGGTCCCTTGCCCAGAATGCGGGCCCGTTCCTTGGCGCGTTTCTCAGCTTTTTTTGCGGCTTCTGCAGCGTTCATAGATACCTGTCGGGTTCCGGTTTCAAATTGTGGCCAGCCCGGTTAATCGCCGCTCATAGGCGAATTCGGTTGCGATTGCCATGTTTTTTGAGTTTCACGGGGCAAGATCAAGCCAAAATGACACAGTTTGGCGCCATACGTTGCGCCTTGGCCACATCCGGGAAACGCATCGCGAGGTGTTGCAAGTCAGATGCCAGCGCGCTATATTAGAACATAACAGGAACATTCATGCGGCCACGGACAGAATCATCTGTGGACAGGTGTGGACAGGGCGACACCGCTGCTGGCGGCTTACAAAGCCTGCGGGGTAATGTGGAGCCGATTCCAACGAAGCGGGCCGGTCTGTGGCGTTTACGCGATAGTCCGGGCAGATGCAGCCGCCGTGAGTTTCTGCACGGCGAATGAAAGGATTACGCCATGGCCGGATCGGTCAACAAGGTCATTCTCATCGGTAACCTCGGAGCCGACCCGGAAATCCGCAGCACGCAGGACGGACGGCCGATTGCCAACCTGCGCGTGGCAACCACCGAGAGCTGGAAGGATCGCAATACCGGCGAGAAGCGCGAAAAGACGGAATGGCACCGTGTTGTCATTTTCTCCGAAGGCCTGTGCCGCATTGCCGAGCAATACCTGAAGAAGGGCTCCAAGGTTTACCTGGAAGGCCAGCTCCAGACCCGCAAGTGGGAAAAGGACGGCCAGGATCACTACAGCACCGAGGTGGTTCTGCAGGGCTTCAATTCAACCCTGACAATGCTCGATTCACGTTCTGGCGGCGGTTCAGGAGACTACGCGTCGAATGGCAATGGCAACGGAGATTTTGGCCGTTCGGGGCCGATGGATTCAGGCAAGTCGTTTGACAAGGAAATCGATGACGAGATTCCGTTCTAGGACGCCTGGTCCGTCACGGGACGGAGAGACTTGATCGACTTTCACCTCAAGGACAAGATTGCGCTGGTCACCGGCGGCAGCCGTGGCATCGGGCGCGCGGTGGCGCTCATGCTGGCCGGGCAGGGCATGCACGTCGCGATTTGCGGGCGGACGCGCGACAGCCTCGATGAAACCGTGAAGGACATTCGCGCGCTCGGCGTCGAGGCCTGGGGCTTCAGCTGTGATGTCAGCAAGGTTGACGATGTGGAGAAATTCGTCGCTGATGCGGTTTCAGCGGCAGGACAGGTGGATGTGCTGGTGAACAACGCCGTCACGTCGACGAGTGCGCCATTTGACGAGTTGTCAGATGAGCAGTTCCGTTACCATATCGACGTGAAACTGATGGCGTATATCCGCATCGCGCGCCTGGTGTTGTCTCGTATGAAAGACAGGGACTCGGGGCGCATCGTCAATATCGGCGGTATGACGGCGCGCATCGTCGCCCCCTTGCGGATGACGAACGGCGTGGTCAATGCCGGCGTCGCCAATTTCACCAAGCAGTTCGCGGGGTACGCCGCGCAGCACAACGTGACCGTCAATTGCGTCCACCCGGGCTATACCGCCACAGAAAGAGTGATGCAGATTTTCGAGCGTGAGGCGAAGGAAAGCGGCAAGGACATCGAGACGATTATCGCGCAACGAACGGCTGATATTCCGCTGGGCAAGCTTGTCCAGCCGGAAGCTATAGCCTCCGCCGTCCTGTTCTTCTGTTCGCCGCTGTCAGCGATGATTACAGGGCAATGCATTGCCGTCGATGGCGGTTCGGGAGAGGCCGTTATTTACTAGCCGCATTGGCAACGCAGCCAATTTTCACCGGCCTTTCCACCAGGTCCATGCGTAGCAGAGAAGCATGTAAACGACGATCACGCCAAGTGCGGCCACGATCCACTCATAATACATCATGGTGCGTTCAGCCCTTTTCTTCGCGACGCCTTCGCTTGGCCATCATGACCGAGCGATGGTGATCTTCCTGCCCCTGCACCTCGATGTAGAGCCGCTTCACCTCCGGAAAACGAGACTTGATATCGCTTTCGATTCTCGAGATTGAATCCTCGACCTCAGACACTTTCATGTTGTCATTGAAGTCGATGCTGAGCGCCAGCAGGATGTCGTTGGGGGCGAGGTGCATGCTACGCAGTTCGTTGACGAGATTGACACCGGGGGCCGAAGTGACGATGCGGCGTATTCCGGTAAGGACGCGACGGCCAGCGGATTCGCCGATGAGCAGGCCCTTTGTCTCGTATGCCAGAGTCGCGGCCGTCCCAGCCAGTATGACGCCGATGGCGACGGAAGCCGCGCCATCTGCCCACTGGATGTCAAAGTAATCGGCGCAGAACACGCCGATGAATGCCGCGACGAGGCCAAGCATGGCAGCGGTGTCTTCAAACAGGACCGTGAAAACGGTCGGATCCTTGGACAGTTGCACAGCCTCGAACAGGCCGAGGCTGCCCCGGACCCTATTGAATTCCTTGTAGGCGATCCACCAGGCCACGGCCTCGAAAACCATCGCGATGCCGAGAACGATATAGTTGATGTGCGGGCTGGTGATCGGGTGGGGATGAAGAAGTTTTTGAATACCCTCGTAGAAGGAGACACCGGCGCCCACGCCAAAAATGAGAATGGCGACGACAAAACTCCAGAAATAGATTTCAGAGCCATAGCCAAAGGGGTGGCGCTCATCTGCGGGCTGCTGCGAACGCTTGATGCCATAGAGCAGAAGCCCCTGGTTGCCGGTATCCACGACAGAATGGATGGCTTCCGACAACATGGCGGATGACCCGGTGAAGGCGGCAGCGACAAACTTGGTAATCGCGATCAGGCCGTTCCCGACCAGCGCCGCGTAAATGACTTTCTTTGAACCGTGTGCAGCCAAGTCAGTCCCTCCCAGAGGTCATACAGTCTTCTTACCAGTTACCAGCCGTTGACGCGGGGCCAAGTGTCGATGATCTCGCCGTCCTTGACCACATCATACGCGTCGTAGGCAGCGCAGGTCATGCAGGTATGATTGGGCAGGATGCGCACCTGCGACCCGATTGGTAACCGCTCAAACCATGTCTCGTCGGGTACCGGCACCATGCCATGTTCCTGGTAGGCGTCGTGAATACTCAGGCCATCGTATCGTTCCAATGTTTCCGGGTTGCAAAGGTAGCCATATTTCACATCTGGCAGGAACGTGTTGGCGCTGATGTCTTTCGACAGGGCGAGCGCGCCGGCGTCAAGGACCAGTGACTGGCCTGCACGATTGTGCCCGATAACGGTCGAGAGAACCGTCACGGCAATGTTCTCAAGTGTGCAAATGCCGCGTGAAAATTGAGCGAGATCCCAGAACAGGTAGACACCAGCGCGCGCTTCGGTCACGCCATCGAGGTGTTTCGCGTGGAGCACGGTTGGACTGGAGCCGACGCTGACAATATCGCAATCATGGCCATTGTCCCGGAGCAACCGGGCTGAATCCGCAGCCGCCGCCCGCTCGGTTTCGGCGATTGCAGCAATCGCACCAGGTTTGCTTTGTCCATAGGAATGCCCGGCATGGGTCATCACGCCAGCAAGTGACAGGTTCTCAGCATTCCGCAAGGCATCGGCACACGCCAGGAGTTCGGCAGAGGCAGGTTGCACGCCAGAGCGATGTTCACCGCAATCAACTTCTATAAGGAACCGGAAAGCGACGCCTTGCTCTTTTGCCCTGGCGTCAGCCGCCTTGACCAGTTCAGCGCTGTCGGTAACCAGAAGAACGGATGTTCCGGTCTCGCGCAGGATCTTTTCCGCATGGCCGATCTTGGTCGGGGCGCTGGCCGCGGCACAGAGGATGTTGGTGTAGCTGCCGCGTGCAAAATATTCGGCTTCCCTGAGCGTGGAAACGGTTATTGGCGCCGCGGTATCTTTCAGGGCTCTCTCAGCCACCTTGAGGGATTTTGGCGTCTTCAGGTGCGGGCGCAAGGTTACGCCAAGGCTCTCGCAACGGTCGGCCATTTTGCCGATATTGTCCTGGAGCCTGGCCGGGTCCAGCAGCAGCCGCGGTGTCTCAGCTTCGGTGAGTTTCATGGTGCCGTTCATACCCTCTCGTGGACTACAAAGGAATATGTGCGGATGCTGAAATTCGTTGTCAGGCCGTATTGTTCAGGTTCCATGTTACCGTTGGCAGGCATGTTTTGGGTATATCTGCAACCACTCGTGATTTCTGCAGGAGGACTGAAGGTGATACGCGCACTTGCCTTGATCTTTGCCGTTGCGGGCAGCATGGCCCCGGGCTTTTCATCTTTGCCTTGCGAAGCAGGGGAAGCCGACGTGGTTGGCGTCAAGATCATCAGGGAAGGCACCGGCACCTTCCGTTTCGATGTCACGGTCAAGCATGGCGATGAAGGCTGGCAGCATTTTGCCAATCGATGGGATGTCGTCGGCCCTGACGGCACCATCCTTGGCAGCCGTACGCTGGCTCATCCGCATGAAACGGAACAGCCGTTCACACGATCATTGCAGGGTGTGAAGATACCCGAAGGCGTAAACCAGGTCACAGTTCGCGCCAATGATTCGCTCCATGAACTGGGCGGTGCCGAGATAATCGTGCAGGTGCCCCGGTAGGGAATTCGGAATATGAAAACCCGGCCCGCAAGCTTGCTGCGAACCGGGCTTCCATCAATTGTCTCACGTTATTACGTGGCCAAGATGAACTAAAGCTTGGTCTTCGGCTCACGGGCGTCGCCTTCAGGCGCTCGCTCATCATTCTTCTTTTCAGTTGCGGGAGCCGATTCCTCCGCGTCTGCTTCAGCCTTGTATGCCGGCATGGCTTCAAGTGCTTCGGCACTCATGGCCAGCGTGATCTTGAGGTCGTTATCCGTTTCCTGGACATTCAGGTCCGTGAACTGGACTGCGACATTTTTCTCACCCATGCCAAGGAAACCTCCAACACCGATCAGGGCTGCATTTACGCTGCCATCGTTGGCAAGGACGATATCGTTGATTTCGCCAACGGTTTCGCCCTGTGCATTTACGACGCTTGTACCGATCAATTCGCTTGCACGAATGCCGCTATTGTCAGCCGCGAGATTGGTCGAATCGGTAGCCAGAGGACGCTCGGCACTCTCCTGCGGCTTGCGCACATCGCTGGACGAATCCGTCGAAGGCTGGTTGTTGAACTGAGAAGACGGTTCAGACGCGCCGGTATCAGGCTTCATCTGTTCGGTCTGTTCGGCCGGAGCCGCCGGGTTCGGATTCTGTGATTGATCATTCTGGGCCAATGCAGGCGTTGCAGCCAACACGAGACCAAGAGCAGTTGTTGTCATAAGACGTTTCATTGCCCTACTTCCTTTCTTTCCTGTCCTCTCCGCTAGGGGACGCTATTCGTGTGCCGGGGGAGGGCTTCCGGCACCTTGTCTCACCAACAATGCCGTGGCTTACAAGTTCCGCAGACAGGTGAAAAAAATTTGCGATGTGCGCGACGGCCTGAAGCCCGTTCATCGCCGCATTCTCTTTTCGATGCACGAGAACGGCTACGACTGGAACCGGCCCTACCGCAAGTCGGCCCGCGTCGTCGGCGACGTCATGGGTAAATATCATCCGCATGGCGACCAGAGCGATCTACGACGCGCTGGTCCGCATGGCGCAGGGCTTTTCGATGCGCGCGCCGCTGGTCGACGGGCAGGGCAATTTCGGCTCCCCCGACGGCGATTCGCCGGCCGCCATGCGCTACACCGAGGTCAAGCTCGAGAAGGTCGCGCGCGAACTGCTGGACGATATCGACAAGGACACCGTCGACTTCCAGGACAACTATGACGGCCGAGCCGCGAACCGGTCGGTGCTGCCGGCGCGGTTCCCGAACCTGCTGGTCAACGGCGCCGGCGGCATCGCTGTCGGCATGGCGACCAATATCCCGCCGCACAATCTGGGCGAAGTGATCGATGCCTGCCTGCGCGCTAATCGAAAATCCCGGCGATCACCATCGACGGATCTGATCGAGATCGTGCCCGGGTCCGGACTTTCCCGACCGGCGGCCTGATCCTCGGCCGCTCGGGCATCCGCTCGGCCTACCACACCGGCCGTGGTTCGGTGGTCATGCGCGGCCGCGTTGCGATCGAGGAAATCCGCAAGGACCGCGAAGGCCATCGTCGTCGACGAAATTCCCTATCAGGTGAACAAGGCCGCGATGATCGAGAAGATCGCCGAGCTGGTGCGCGACAAGAAGATCGAGGGCATCGGCGACCTGCGCGACGAGTCCGACCGCGACGGCGTGCGCGTGGTGATCGAGCTGCAAGCGCGATGCCGTTGCCGACGTGGTGCTGAACCAGCTCTACCGCTACTCGCCGCTGCAGACCAGTCCTTCGGCGTCAATATGCTGGCGCTGAATGGCGGCCGGCCCCAGAACAGCTGAACCTGCAGGAGATGATCGCCGCGTTCGTCGAGTTTCCGCGAGGAGGTCATTACCCGGCGGACCAAGTTCCTGCTGGGCAAGGCGCGCGACCGGGCCCATATCCTGGTCGGCCTGGCGATCGCGGTCGCCAATATCGACGAGGTGATCGCGCTGATCCGCGGCGCCAAGATCCGGCGACCGCGCGCGAAGCCTTGATGGAACGCGACTGGCCGGCCGAGATGTCGCACCGCTGATCGAGCTGATCGACGACCCGCGCCACCAGGTCGCGACGACGGCACGCTACCGGCTGTCGGAGGAACAGGCACGGGCCATTCTCGAACTGCGCCTGCAGCGCCTGACGGCGCTGGGGCGCGACGAGATCGGCGATGAGCTGAAGAAGCTTGCCGACGAGATCGAGGAATATCTCGACATCCTGCGCTCGCGCGCACGGATGGTCGCCATCGTCAAGGACGAGCTGTTCCGCGATGAAGGACGAGTTCGCCACGCCGCGGCGCACCGGAATCGATCGAGGGCGAGCGGATGTCGACGACGAAGGACCTGATCCAGCGCGAGGACATGGTCGTGACCGTCACCCACAAGGCGGGCTACATCAAGCGCGTCCCGCTTTCGACCTACCGGGCGCAGCGGCGTGGCGGCAAGGGCCGCTCCGGCATGTCGATGAAGGAAGAGGATTTCGCCAACCGGCTGTTCGTGGCCTCCACGCACGCGCCGGTGCTGTTCTTCTCCTCGCGCGGCATGGTCTACAAGATCAAGGTCTGGCGCTTGCCGCTCGGCGGCACCCCAGGCGCGCGGCAAGGCACTTCATCAACCTGCTGCCGCTGGAAACGGGCGAACGCATTACCACTATCATGCCGCTGCGTGAAGACGAGGAGGCCTGGGCCAACTACGACGTGATGTTCTCGACGGTATCCGGCAATGTCCGGCGCAACAAGCTGTCCGATTTCGTCGAGGTCCGGCAGAACGGCAAGATCGCCATGAAGCTGGACGAGGGCGATGAAATCCTGCGGGTTGCAATCTGTACCGAGGACGATGACGTGCTGCTGACCACGGCAGACGGGCGGGCCATCCGCTTCCCCGTGACCGATGTCCGCGTCTTCTCGGGACGCACATCAACCGGTGTGCGCGGTATCCGGCTCGCCAAGAACGACAAGCTTATCTCCATGGCCATCCTGCGTCACGTCGATGCCAGCCCGGCTGAACGGGCGGAATATGTGCGCCAGGCCAATGCCATACGGCGCGCGGCGACAGGAGATGCGACCGATGTCGAGGAGGTGGCCGACGCGGACGAGGAAATCACCGAGACCGCGGACCTGACGCCGGAGCGCTACGCTGAGCTCGGGGCGCGTGAGGAGTTCATTCTCACTGTCTCGGAAAATGGCTACGGCAAGCGTTCATCGGCTTATGAATACCGGACGTCCGGACGTGGTGGTAAAGGCATCATCGCCATGACCGTCAACGAGCGTAACGGCAAGCTTGTCGCCTCGTTCCCGATAGAGCGGGAAGGCCAGATCATGCTGGTTACCAATGGTGGCCAGACCATCCGCGTCCCGGTAGATGACATTTCGATCATTGGCCGTTCGACCCAGGGCGTGATCGTATTCAGCACTTCCGATGGCGAACGCGTCATGTATGTCGAGGGCATTCCGGAAGAGGAAGAAAACGGTGAAGGGGATGGCGACCAGGGCGGTGAACCGGCCTGATACGCGGCCTGCATGTCGCGAACCGAAAGGGCCTAGCAATGTCATTTGAAGTGTTTCTGGCTTTTGTACTGGCGACAGCTGCGCTGGCGCTTCTGCCAGGTCCGATCGTATCGCTGATCGTGGCAAACGGAACGTCTTTCGGCACGCGGGCGGCGCTGACAACCGTTGCCGGGAGCAGCACCGGCCTTGCGTTCCTGGCAGCAGGAGCGGCGCTTGGAATGAGTTCGCTGATGGCTCTCATGTCGGACTGGTTCGACGTCATCCGCTGGGTTGGGGCGGGCTATCTCGTTTGGCTTGGAGCAATCCGGCTGTGGAGAGCATGGAAAGGCAGCGAGTCCGCGGAGATGATTGACGAACCGGCAGGGGGGCAAGGCGCCGTTGTGGTACTGGCAAGGCATGGCGACAGCGCTATCAAACCCGAAAGTGCTGCTGTTTCTCGGAGCATTTTTTCCCCAGTTCGTTAACCAGGATGCCGCGCCAGGTCCGCAACTGGCCATTTTAGCTGTAACCTTCGTCGTGACTGCCGGTCTGTGCGATAGCATCTATGCCGTGCTTGCGGGCTCGGCGCGGGCGTGGTTCAGCGAACGCCGCATGCGGCTTGCCGATACCCTGGGCGGACTGTTGCTGGTTTGCGGCGGAGCCTGGCTGGCACTGGCGCGGCGCGGATAGCCCGGAAACAGGGACACTCAGGACGATTTTATGGCCCGAACAGGATTTTATACCGGCAGCTTTGATCCTTTGACGCTGGGTCACGTGGACATCATCGCGCGTTCGGCCAAACTCGTCGATACACTGGTCATTGCCATTGGCGTTCATCACGGCAAGAAACCGCTCTTCACTGTCGAAGACCGTGTTGCAATGCTCAAGGCCGAGGCTGTTCCGCTGGCGAAAGCCCACGGTATCGAGATTGTCGTCCAGACATTCGATCGTCTCGCGGTCGATGCCGCCCGCGATGCGGGCGCCAGCATCATCGTACGAGGCTTGCGCGATTCAGGTGACTTTGACTACGAAGCGCAGATGGCCGGCATGAACGGCGAAATGGCGCCGGACATCGAAACGGTTTTCCTCGTATCGTCGCCGGCCGTGCGTCATATCACGGCCACGCTGGTGCGCCAGATCGCTTCCATGGGTGGCGATGCTTCGACGTTCGTTCCCAAGTCGGTCGCGAAAAAACTTGCCGACCGTTTTGGCGGTTCCTGATCGCACCGGGCGAGAAATTTCACTTATTTTACTGGAGTGACATGGCTATTCTGCGAAATCTTCTGACAGCGCTGTTCCTTTGCGTATTTTTTGTGCCTGCCGTGGTTTGCGCAGGGCGAAAAAAACGACAAGGAAAATATCCTCTACATCGATCTGAAATCAGGCCGGGTGGCTATCCAGTTGCGGCCCGATATCGCCCCCAACCATGTTGCGCGGGTGAAGAAGCTGGCGCGGGAAGGGTTTTATGATGGCCTGCTGTTCCATCGTGTGCTCGATGGCTTCATGGCGCAGACGGGCGATCCGGAAGGTACCGGCGGTGGTGGCTCGAAATACCCTGACCTCAAGGGCGAATTTTCAAGCGAGCCGTTCGTGGAAGGGACAATCGGGGCTGCCCGCACTAGCGATCCCAACAGCGCCAATTCGCAGTTTTTCATCTGCCTGGGGGAAGCCTCCCACCTCAACGGCACATACACGGTCTGGGGCAAGGTCATTCGTGGAATGGAGCGCGTCCACGAGATCAAGCTCGGAGACCGGCGGGGCAATGGACTGGTTGAAAACCCGGACAGGATGCTCAAGATGCAGGTTGCGGCAGACGCAAAAGATCACGCGATTCTGAATGAACCCGTCAGTCCCTGACTGAAGCGGGCAGCCGAGCTGGCAGGTTTTTGCAACATGCCCGGCTTGACCCGGCGGCCTGATCAGCCCATCAAGACCCCGAAAAAAACCTGAAACCCGACTGAGCGGCTGAGGCAGGCCGTGGAAAGCGAGAACGAGAATGGCAAGCGATCCGGAAAATACCCTTATTCTTGAAACGTCCCAAGGCACGGTCACGATAGAGTTGAGACCCGACCTGGCGCCCAATCACGTGGCCCGTATCAAGGAGCTTGCCCGGCAGGAATTTTATGACGGCATCGTGTTTCACCGGGTGATCGATGGTTTCATGGCGCAGACGGGGTGTCCCAACGGCGTTGGGACCGGAGGTTCAGGACAACACCTGTCCGCTGAATTCAACGACGAGCCGCACGTGCGCGGCACGGCTTCCATGGCGCGCGCCGCGAGTCCCGACAGTGCCGACAGCCAGTTCTTCATCTGCTTCGATGATGCGCCATTCCTCGACGGGCAGTATACGGTCTGGGGCAAGGTCGTGGACGGGATGGACAATGTCGACAAGATCAAGCGCGGCGAGCCTGTCCAGAATCCTGACAAGATTGTTTCCATGCGCGTTGCCGCGGACGTCTGAGACATCCCCGATCTGTACAACGCGCCTAGTGTCCCGAATCCGAAGTTCGTCACACTATGCAGCGCGCGTCTCGAACGAACTTCTGATTCGATAAGGACACTAGCAACTATGATTTCTCGTGTGGTTTTTGGTTTTGGAGTTCCTATGACAAGTGTGCGGAAATAATGACAGGAACTTCAAATTCACCACACTAGCGTGAGTCTGCGCCGTGCGTGTTGACGACTTCGATTTCGAGCTTCCCGAGGAGCGCATCGCGTTGCGGCCGGCGCGACCGCGCGACTCTGCTCGCATGCTGTGCGTTGATCCGCAGGGAGATGAGCCCCTGTGCGATATGGGCGTATCGGACTTGCCCGGCCTGTTGTTTCCGGGAGATGCGCTGGTGCTCAATGACACCAAGGTCATTCCGGCACAACTGAGTGGTGTTCGCTACCGCGACGAGGCGACCGCCAACGTCTCGGTCACGTTACTCAAGCCCCTCGACGGGAGCCGCTGGCAGGCCCTGGCGCGTCCGGCAAAGCGTTTGCGGGTGGGCGACAGGATTGCGTTTGGTGGGACGGGAAACGTGTGCCTTCTCGGTACGTTATGGTCTGATGTTGAGAGCAGAAAAGAAGATGGCGGTGAAATTACGCTTTCTTTCGATTTTCATGGAAGCATGCTCGATGAAGCCATTGATGTGCTTGGGACAATGCCTCTCCCTCCTTACATCGCCTCGCGCCGTCCAGCCGATGATGGCGACATATTGGACTACCAGACGCTCTATGCCCGCGAAACAGGGGCTGTCGCGGCACCCACAGCCGGTCTGCATTTCACCCCGGAGCTGTTTTCAGCACTCGATGACAGGGGCGTCTCCAGGCATTTCGTGACCCTTCACGTGGGAGCCGGGACGTTTTTGCCAGTGAAAGTAGATGAAACATCCGATCATGTGATGCATAGCGAACATGGTGAATTGAGTGAGGCGACGGCCAGTGCACTCAATGCCGTTCGTGCAGCAGGAGGACGGATCGTAGCCGTCGGGTCAACGTCGCTTCGCCTGCTGGAAAGCGCGGCTGATGACGATGGCACGATACGGCCATTTCACGGCGAGACGGAAATTTTCATTACGCCCGGCTACCGGTTCAAGGCTGTTGACGCCATGGTCACCAATTTTCACCTGCCTCGCTCGACACTATTCATGCTGGTGTGTGCCTTGTGCGGCATGGACATGATGAAGGACGCCTATGCCCACGCAATCAGCGAAGGTTACAGGTTTTATTCCTACGGCGATGCGTGTTTCCTGAATCGTGCCAGAGACTTTGCATGAGCAGCTTCACATTCAGAATCAACGCATCAGATGGCATGGCGCGCAGTGGTGAGATCCAGACGCCACACGGGAGTATTCGCACCCCGGCCTTCATGCCGGTCGGTACGGCGGCGACGGTAAAAGCCATGCTGCCGGAGACAGTTCGCTCGACAGGTGCCGATATCGTACTCGGCAATACCTATCACCTGATGCTGCGCCCCGGTGCCGAGCAGGTCGCGAAACTTGGCGGCCTGCACAAGTTCATGAACTGGGATGGTCCGATCCTCACGGACTCCGGCGGCTTCCAGGTGATGTCGCTCGCCAAGCTGCGAAAATTGACCGAGGACGGCGTGACGTTCCAGTCGCATATCGATGGCAGCAAGCACACGCTGACGCCCGAGCGCTCGATAGAAATTCAATGCCTGCTCGGCGCCGACATCCAGATGGCGTTCGATGAGTGTACGCCGTTTCCCTGCACCAAGGACGAAGCCAAATCATCCATGGAACTCTCCATGCGCTGGGCGGAACGATCGAGGGCTGCGTTTGCGCAACATGGCGCGCCTGGACAGGCATTGTTCGGCATTGTCCAGGGCGGCGTGCATGGAGACCTGCGCGCACAGTCTTCCGCACTCCTGAAGGATATCGGGTTTGACGGGTATGCCGTTGGCGGGCTCGCGGTCGGCGAGGGGCAGGCGCTGATGCTGGAAACCCTCGAGGTGACGGTTCCCCATCTGCCGCCGGACAAACCGCGTTACCTGATGGGCGTTGGAACGCCGGAGGATCTGGTGCTGTCGGTTGCGCGCGGCATCGACATGTTCGACTGCGTGATGCCGACGCGTTCAGGGCGGCACGGGCAGGTGTTCACGTGGAACGGAAAAATGAACCTCGGCAATGCGAAGCACGCCGACGATCCGCGACCCATCGACGAAGCGAGCAATTGTCCTGCGGCGCGAGACTATTCACGGGCCTACCTGCACCACCTGGTCAAGGCGAAAGAATACCTCGCGCCGATGTTATTGAGCTGGGTGAACGTGCACTTCTACCAGGACCTTATGCAGGCAATGCGTACTGCGATCCGCGAGGGAACGTTTGATTCATTTGCCGAAGAAACGCTGGCGCGGCTGCGTGACGGTAGGCCGGATTAGGGAATCGGCGCAAGGGCTTGGCAAATTTTATTGCCATTCTGGATCAGCCTTGGCGGTTTTTGAGCCAGCGCTCGCGGTAATAGAGATACAGCCCCGATCCGATGACCACGGCGCCTCCGGCCAGCGTCCAGATATCGGGCACGTCTCCGAATACCATGTAGCCGAGAATGATCATCGAGATGAGCCCGGCATATACGAACGGGGTGACCACCGGGGCGGGAGCATATTTATAGGCGAGTATCAAAAGCCAGTGCCCGGCCATGCCGGTCAGGCCAAGCCAGCCAAACAGCACCCATGTGAGGGTATCGGATGGCCAGACCCATACGGCAAGGCCAAACGGGGCACCGAGAACGGCGCCGGCAATGGCCGTGTAAAACAGGTTCACTTCGGCGCTGTCATGCCCGGTCATGTAGCGGGTGTGGATACCGTAGAGGGCGTAACAGGCGGTGGCTGCAAACGAATAGAGAACCGCCCAGTGAATGCCGCCGAAACCGGGCTTGGTGACGAGCAGTACGCCCAGGAACCCCGTCATGATGGCCAGAAGACGCCGCCAGCCGACCCATTCTCCAAGTATCGGGCCGGCCAATGCCGCCACGAGCAGGGGCGCGAGAAAGAAAATCGTGACGGTCTGGTCAAGCCGGAGATATTTCACGGCGGCAAAATTCAAGGCCGTGGTCGCGGCGAGCAGGACGCTGCGCGTGATCTGGTGGCCCGGTTTCGCGGAGATGATGACCTTGCTCAATCCCCGCGGTGCGAAGATCGCGGCGATGAGCAGTGCGTGGATGAGAAAGCGAACCCAGATCACCTGCAGGACGGGCACCTCGGCAACCTGGGCCAGGTACTTGGCGGCTGAATCCAGCATGGCAAAAATCGTCACGGCTCCACACATCAGTGCAATAGCCGTAGCGTGTCCGTGTCCGGACCGGCTTTCGGGTGTGCCGCCGGTTGCCTGAGGGTGGGTGGTCGCCATGAAGGGCGCACTCTACTCAGCACGCCGGGATGTGCATACACAATTATGCGCTCAATGCTGCATGGCAGGTATGCACCAGTGCGGCATGTTCGTCTTTGGCGACACGCGCCCTTTTCACGATGGCCTCAATCGGCTATTGACCCGGTTCGGCGCGCGCAACTAAGTTCCGCGCCACTTGCATGGCGGGCCCGTAGCTCAGTTGGTAGAGCAACTGACTTTTAATCAGTGGGTCGCAGGTTCGATTCCTGCCGGGCTCACCATTCTTTCCGACATATTTCATCCTTATTTTCCCGACGACTTTTTCGCGGGTGGCCGGTTACATGCAATGCAGCCTTGAAAGCTGGCGGTCATCCAAATAATTCTTCGCATGTGAGTCGTAACTGGTGCTCACGTGTGGAAATCACGGGACCATTTGCCATGTCGCGCCGTCTGGCGGCACTTTTCAGATTGCTTGGTGCTCTTTGCGTGGCCTCGTTCCTGGCCGCGGGTACCAGCAATGGCGCGCCAGACACGCCCGCCGTCAAGCCGGTCGAGAAGAAAGAGCCGGCCCACCAGGTTCCCGCCGAGATGGTCGAGAAGCTGCTCAAAGAAGGTTCTGCTGAAAAATCCGGTGCAGACGGGAAGCCTGCCACAGATGCCACGATGACGGGAAGAAGCCTGATTCCGATTCGAAAACGGCAGGGCAGGGGCAAAGCGCTGATACCCCGAAGAAAGAACCTGAGCCTGACGATGCGCCTGAAGTGAAACCGTCAAAAGGCAAGGATACGGAACAGGCGAATGACAAACCCGAACGGGCGGCCTCTCCGGAAGCCGGGGACAAGGCTGCAAAAATTATCGCTGACCCGGGATTGCCGCATCGCAAGCCCCGCAAGCCCATAGTACGAAAGAAAGAAAACCAGAAAGCCGATGGCAAGAAGAAACTGGTTCGCGGCTCGGACAGGCAAAAGCATCTCTGCAAGGCGCTCCAGGACTGCCGCAACGATTTCATCCGCTGCAAATCGAAGATCAAGCATCCGGACCAGTCGCCGCAATGGAGCGTGGCCAAGGAAGCATGTGGCGCAATTTACAAGGTGTGCGTCGAGAAGGACTTCCAGTCAGGCGAGTGGTTTTTCACGCGCTGGTTCTATTTCCAGGAACTCAACTGCAAATAACCCTTGATGAACACGAATTGTGGATAACGTGGATAGCGGGGATAACGGGTGGTGCGGTTCATCTTGCAGCTTTCCGGCTGCAGGAATCACGCTAGTTTCATTCCAGTCGAAGCGGCCAATTCCCTCACGGGAGGCGGAAGCGGAGACCCAAGGACACGGCAAGTCCGGGGTCATTCCTTGCCGGGAATGGCTCAGGCAGCGCACACAAGGCTGGCGCTGATGTCCAACCGGGTCTGGCGTGCGGGGGGCGGAGACGTTCAACGTGCAATAGAACCGGGAAGATGCCGGTGGCGGTGGGCCCAAATGGCGCTGTCGCAATCGGATCTGGCGGTAAGGCCATTGCCGGATCTGCGTCGTCCACGGACGCGACGAAAAACAAGACGGGAGGTCGATGCCCGTAACCGTTGCCCGGAGTTCTGGCGCAAGCCAGGGGATCGGGAAGCGGTGTTCGAGAGACCGGATTGAACTGGCCGGAGAGATCCATACGCCGGAACGAGAAAGTCTCAGGGATATCTCGCCAACACGGAACCGAAAGGTGACGGTTGGAAGAGATCTAGGGGAGGGTAGGGCTTAACGCCCTGCCTTCTTCTTTTTTTGGCCCATCTTTGCACCCATATGCATCAAGAATACGACCAGAGGTTGATTTGCTCGCATTGTGCTCGTCAGCCGTCGCTGCAATTGTATTAGGGCGTATGCGCGTAAATGATCAAATCATGTGCAAATACGCGCGCTTGCTGCCAATCTCATTGCGTGTAATCGTTTCCCGCGCAACCTGCTATGTGAATGCCGGTATTCTCATATAGTGTGTATACGGACGATTTGTTACAGGGCCTGAACTTTCGTGAATGTCTCATTTTTCCAGGAATTGATGAACTCGATCGCCGACCGGGGACGCTCCCTTTTGGAGGGATCTTCGGGCGAAGCGACGGGCCAGGACCTGACGCCGTTTTCCCGCGCACTGCTTTCGGGACGGGGTGAAGCATCAAGCGTTGCCCTCGCAGGCCAGATCCTGACGGCCTATCGCAAAGCAGACGCGGACCAGAAGCTGGAATTCTTCAATTTTCTCCATGAAGAACTGGCACCTGGCGAAGCCCGGATCAAGGCCGCGGCGCAAGACTATCTCGATCATCCCGATGCCGGGTCTTACGCAGCGCTCGAGGCGGCCGTCACGTCACCCCGGCAGGAATTTTTCCGGCGCCTCAACCTCGCCCCTGGCGCCACGGCCTGCATCGTCTCAATGCGTGCCGACCTTATTGGCCAGTTGCCGCAGTCACCTGAACTGGCACCAGTCGATTCCGACCTGATGCATTTGCTCGCGTCTTGGTTCAATCGCGGTTTTCTCATGATGCGCCGTATCGACTGGTCTACATCCGCATCGATTCTTGAAAAGATTATCGAGTACGAGGCCGTGCACGAGATCAAGGGGTGGGAAGACCTGCGCCGCCGCCTCGATCCTGCTGACAGGCGATGTTTCGGATTTTTTCATCCCTCGCTGATTGATGAACCCCTGATCTTCGTTGAAGTGGCGCTCACGCGCGACATACCCGGCTCGATCCAGGAGTTGTTGTCGGCCGAAAGCGGCGAGGCAGGGAAAAACGTCACGGACGGCACCGACCGCGGCGGTTTTTTACTCGATCTCAAACTGCCAAAAAGGATTGCAGGGCATATCGTTCGGAAATTTTCTTATCAAACAGGTTGCGGAAGATTTGGCACATGAAATTCCGTCGCTCAAAACATATGTGACACTGTCTCCAGTGCCCCGTTTCGCGGCCTGGCTGGTGCGGGCCCTGAACGAGGATCCCGATACCCTGGACGCCGAAACATCGGTGCTGCTGGATGACCCAAGCTGGGCGGCTCATGCGCCTAGCCAGGAAAAGCTGAGAGATGTCCTGATGCCTCTGGCCGCAGAATATTTTCTCGTTGCGAAAGGCGCCAGTGGGAAACCTTTGGACCCAGTTGCGCGTTTTCACTTGGGCAATGGGGCGCAGCTTGAACGGATCAACTGGTTGGGAGACAAGTCGGCCAAGGGCTTGCGCCAGTCCCATGGCATCATGGTCAACTACCTCTATGACCTGAAACATATTGAATCCAATCACGAGGCCTATGTGAACGAGGGTCAGGTTGCTGCTTCGAAAGCCGTTCGGTCTCTACTGAAGTCGGCTGGAAAGACAAAAAAACAGAAGAACAAGAAGGAGACCGATATGTCAGTCAGCGAGGCAGTTGGTGCCGATGAGTAAAAATCTCTTTTCGGTACTTCGGGCACGATTTCCCGCCGACCTGAAGTTACCTTTCATCCGCACGCGCAGCAGCCAAGTCCATTCCTACGCGGATATGATTGCGCGCACGTCGCAATATGCCAATGCGCTGGTAGGCTTGGGCGTCAAGCCGGGTGACAGGGTTGCCGTCCAGGTCGGCAAGAGTTTTGAGAACCTGATGCTGTATCTCGGCACATTGCGTGCTGGTGCAGCCTACCTGCCATTGAACACAGCTTACACGGCGACTGAACTGGAATATTTCCTCGGTGATTCCGAGCCCGTGGTTGTCGTCTCCCGCGAACAGTCAGAGCAGGAAATTGGCCGCGTGAGCGGCAATGCCCGGGTCGTAACGCTTGGCGATGGCGGGGAGAGTGGCAGTCTTCTCGACCAGGTTAACGAGGCCAGCGCGGATTTTGAAGATGTTGAGCGCGCAAGCGATGACCTGGCAGCCATCCTCTATACCTCTGGTACAACGGGACGCGCCAAGGGGGCGATGCTCACCCATGAAAACCTGTCATCGAATGCAGAAGCGCTGGCGAAGACATGGCAGTTCTCGCAATCCGATGTGCTGCTTCATGCCCTGCCGATTTACCATACGCATGGGCTGTTTACGGCCTCGAACACGATGCTTTACGCCGGCGCATCAATGATCTTCCTCCCGCGCTTCGACGTGGATGAAGTGGTTGATCTCTTGCCCGAGGCCACGGCCATGATGGGCGTTCCGACATTCTACTCCCGCCTCTTGCTGAACGATGGCCTGACAAAAGAGCTGGTGCAGCACATTCGCATTTTCATTTCTGGCTCAGCGCCGCTTTCGCCCGAACTCCACAGGGAATTTGAACAGCGCACCGGACATGCCATCCTCGAGCGTTACGGAATGACTGAAACGGGCATGAACACGTCGAACCCTTTCGAGGGCGCACGCCGTCCCGGTACGGTCGGGTTTCCCTTGCCCGGTGTCGAGTTGCGCATCGCCGAACCCGTATCCGGCAAGGAATTGCCCAAGGGGGAAGTGGGGGTGATCGAGGTGCGCGGCGCCAACGTATTCAAGGGCTACTGGCGTATGCCGGAGAAAACCAGCGAGGAATTCCGCGACGACGGATTTTTCATATCCGGCGATCTGGGGATGATCGATGATCAGGGCTATGTGAACATAGTTGGCCGTGACAAGGATCTGATCATCTCTGGTGGATTCAATGTCTATCCGGCCGAAATTGAAGCGGCCATTGATGCTATCGATGGGGTTGCCGAGTCAGCCGTTGTTGGACTGCCTCACCCGGATTTCGGGGAAGGCGTGGCGGCAATTGTTGCCTGCAAACCCGGGGCAACGCTTGATGCCGATGACATTATTCAACCTCTCGGTGGCCAACTCGCCAAGTTCAAGCAGCCAAAGCATGTTTTCTTTGTCGATGCCCTTCCGCGAAATGCAATGGGAAAAATCCAGAAGAAAGATTTGCGCGAGCGTTACGCTGACGCTTTCACGACCGGTTAGCGGCTGGTACGCATGGCCGATGATGAAGGTGCGCTTGCATCTTGCATGACCGGCGTGCACATGCAGAAATGCCTTTGACTGCGGCACGACCCGCAAATGGCTTTGAGGCAAACGTTCCAGAACACGAGGTTATTCATGGTTCGGTGGCGCGGTAATCGCGAAAGCGGGAATGTCGAGGACAGGCGTGGTGAAAGCGGACCTTCGGGTTTTCCATTTCCAATGGGGCGAGGTGGCCGTATGCGGTTTCCCTTTCCCGGTGGAGGCGGCGGCGGGAAAGGCGGCGGTGGCATCGGCATCATGGGGATGCTCATCATCGTCGGGCTCATGTTCCTGTTCGGCATCGATCCGCGGGTGATCCTTCAAGGTGGGCCGCAGCCGTCCACTGGCGGCAGCGGCACGCAGTTCCCGGATATTCAATAGCCGGGATCAAGGTCAATACCCACGCAAATCCCGCGTACCGGCGGGGGAACGCAGGCCCAGGCGCCCAAGTCACAGGAACGCGATGAACTTGCACGCTATGTCTCGGTCATACTCGGATACACGGAAGATGTCTGGCACCAGATTTTCCGCCAGCTTGGACAGACCTATCGCGAGCCCAAACTGGTGCTGTTTTCCGGCGGCGTTCGTTCGGGATGCGGCGTCGGCATGGCGCAGATGGGACCTTTCTATTGTCCGCTCGACCAGAAGCTTTACATCGACCTGTCATTCTACCAGGAAATGAAACAGAAATTCGGAGCTTCAGGTGACTTCGCACAAGCCTATGTCATCGCGCATGAGGTTGGGCATCACGTGCAGACATTGTTTGGAATTTCCGAAAAGGTGCAGCGCGCAAAATCACGCATGAGTCAGAAACAGGGGAATGCGTTGCAGGTGCGGATGGAATTGCAGGCCGACTGTTTCGCTGGCGTATGGGCCAACCATGCGGACCGGGCGAAAAACATTCTCGAACAAGGCGATGTCGAAGAAGGCCTGAATGCGGCGAGTGCAATTGGCGATGACAACATCCAGAAACGCACCCAGGGCCACGTTGTGCCGGATGCGTTTACTCATGGATCATCGAAGCAGCGGGTTCGCTGGTTCCGCCGCGGACTTGAGAGCGGCGACATCCAGCAATGCGATACGTTCAACGCGCAGTCCCTGTAAAGTATGCCGTCAGAAATCGGCCTGCCTGCACTTGCAATCGATTGCTGAAGGATTGTGCATGTTGGTCGCATGGCTACAAAATGGCTGTTTTTCAGGGCGTTAACCTGCCTAAGAATTGTATTTGCCAGCAGGCCCCCACTTTGCTTTATTGGCGGCACGTCCGGCTCCTGTATATCCACTTTGGAAAATGGAATTCCCCGGACCCAAGAATATGAGCAAATAATCGCTCAATTTTGAAACTCAATGGAGGAAACCCTATGCGCCATTTTACCAAGTGGACGCTTGCAGCCGTCGCTTCGGCAGCAATGATGAGCACTTCATCAATTGCTTACGCGGCTGACTGCGGCGAGATTGTTCTCGGCTCAGCCATTTCAATTACCGGAAAATATTCGACCAACGGCATCCATGCCCAGAACGGCTATGATATCGCGGTCGACAAGGTCAATGAAATGGGCGGCGTCAAGATTGGTGACAAGTGCTACAACTTCAAGATCACCTATTATGATGACGAATCGACACCTGCTCGTACGGCCCAGCTTCTCGAGCGCCTGATCAAGCAGGACGGCGTCAAGTACTTCCTCGGCCCGTACAGCTCCGCCACGACCAAGGCGGCTGCTCCGGTTGTCGAGAAATACAAGATCCCGATGGTTGAGGCGGAAGGCGCATCGCGCTCGCTGTTCAACAAGGGGTACAAGTACCTCTTCGCGGTCCTTTCGACATCTGAACAGTATCTTGCCAGCTCGGTTGCTCTCGCAGCGGAAATTGCCAAGAAGAACGGCAAGAAGCCTGGTGATGTGAAAGTTGCTATGGCATTCGAAAATGACCCGTTCTCACTTGATGTGCGCGCTGGTGTTCTTGATGACGTCAAAAAGCATGGCCTCAAGGTCGTCGTTGACGACAAACTGCCTCGCGATTTGTCCGACATGTCAGCCACGCTGACAAAAGTTAAGGCCCTGAAACCGGATCTTTTGCTTGTTTCCGGTCATTCGAAAGGTGCAGTGACAGCATTCCGCCAGATTGGCGAGATGAAGATCGATACACCGATGATCGCCATCACGCATTGTGAAGCAGCGAAGGCCACGTCCAAGTTTGGCAAGGTTGCAGACGGCGTTCTGTGTCCGACCCAATGGGCAGAAACCCTCAGCTACAAGGGCGAAGCATTCGGGTCGGCTGGCGACTACGACAAGGCTTTCAAGGCGAAGTATGACGGCTACAAGACCGTGCCTTACCAGTCCGCGCAGGCTTCCGCTGCAGTGCTGGTTTGGGCTGACGCCTTCAAGCGCGCGCAATCGCTTGATCCGCAAAAGGTTCGTGACGCAATCGCCGCGACGGATATGAAGACCTTCTACGGCGGTATCAAGTTTGCTCCCGAGGGCAACAACATCGCCAAGCCGATGGTTCTTCGCCAGATCCAGGATGGCAAGTACAACGTGGTTGCACCATCCGAATGGGCATCTCACAAGGTCATCTACCCGCGTCCGGTTCAATAGTCAGACTGGAAGAAAAAATTCTGCCGTCCCTGCTTTTTGCAGGGGCGGCAGTCTTGCCTTACCATACTTAGTTACTTTTTCAGCAAGAGCGACCAGGGGGACAGGGTATGCTTGACAATCTGAATCTGCTCGTATTGGCACCGTTTCTGAACGTCCAGTTGATATTGGATGGTCTGTTTATCGGCGCGATTTTTGCGCTTGCCGCATACGGGCTTGCGCTCGTCTGGGGCGTGATGAACGTCAAGAATCTCTGCCAGGGCGAATACGTGATCATGGGCGGATATTTCGCCTGGTACATGGGTAAGATGGGTATTCATCCGATGCTTGCGATGCCCGTTGCGATCGTGGGCATGTTTGCCTTCGGGTGGATACTG
>CALOCZ010000052.1:0-12764 GCA_942491935.1 uncultured Cytophagales bacterium | reverse complement strand
TCCAGTTCCTCGTAGATGTAGATGATCCTCTGATCGAACTCTTTCCATGATCTTCCTCTCAATTTCTCAAGGGAGGCAGCTCTCATACTCCGATCAGGGATCTCTTTTTCATGATGGAATTATATTCTTTCCTGAACTCTTTCAAGTCCATTCCGATTAATTTGGCAGATGCGAACATTTCATCCATGTCTTTGACAAGGCTGGAGATGATCCTGTCCTTGATCTTTGCATCCAATGTTTCCAGTTTTGACCTTGCTTCCATTATCTTCGCGTAGGATTCCTTTTCTCCTCCAACTTCCAAAGCATCTCCGCTTTGTTCGATAATGAAAAGAATGACCATCAGTTCCTTGGGGGTGGCCCCATCCCCGGTCAATTGATCCATATCCTTTTTTAATTGGCCATTTATGGACCCTAACACAATCGGCGAGAAGTGTATTGATCTTCACCTCCAATTCCGATTCAAGAGAGACAGACTCTTCAGGATCTCCAAGAGATGAGATCTCTTCGGACCTTTTCTCAAGCTCATTAATTCTATTTCATACCATTCGAGATCGAATCCGAAATCCAATCCTTCTTTTATGAATCTCTTCAATCTTTCAATTCTGCTGTCGATCTCCCTGTCAATCTTTCTACGTAAAAGTTCTGGATCAATGTTTGCAATTCCGCAAGACAATTCACCACAGATCCAAGGGGTGATGATCTCATATTCATCAAGCACGTCCTGACTCATCTTGAGAAGGAAATCCCACTCTTTCTCCTCCACTCCGAGTTTTCTCAATCGATCGATTTCTTCCATTGAATCATCCTCGCTTTCCTTCAAACCGCTGATATAATTCTCTTTTAAGAGTTTTTCAACATTGTCATATACTTCACCTGTCAGGATGTCAGATAGCCTGTAGTTCTCGTTCTTCAGAGATCTTTCGATAACCCGTCTCACAGGTTCCACATTTCTTGCTATCTCCTCGTCCATCCCCAGGGCATCAATGTCTCCAAGGAGCTTGTCAAGGTCCACAAGCCGCTCTCTTATGAATGCCATTTTCTGCTTCAATTCAATCTCAGGCTTTCAGAAAGCAGGTCCATTGCTTCCTGATGAAGCTCAATGGGTCTTTCACCAGAGTCGAACATCTTCTTCAGTTTTTTTAAGTTTTTTATTTGGTAACTTGGCAGTTTTCCCATCTTTTTCAAGTATTACTATCTTGTGGATTTCACGTAGGGTCCTTTCTACTTCTTTCTGGAAATAATTCTGCGAGTCTTCTGCATATATTCTGGTGAATTCAAGATAAGAGTCCCTGATCGCTATAGGCCCATTCTTGAATGTCTTGCTGAAATCTTTCAATTTCCTTCTCAGGCCGGAGGTGTCGAACTGGTCTTTTCCCTTGTTTAGAAGCTCTTCCATTTCATCTTTCTTGCTTTTGAAATACTTTCCTTCCCTCATCCTGTAAGTATTCATCCAGAGATATTTGTATCTCTTTCAGCAGAAGCACCTTCAATGTTTCCTTCTTTTTCCAGTTTATCCACTTTTTCCATTTTCGAGAAAAGCTTTTCTTTCATCAGGCCGATCTCTTTCAGTTCTTCGAAGCGATCCTCGATCTCCGTTCTCAACCTGTTTTCGGTTTTCGAATCATTTCCCCCAGGTCTGAAAGAAATGGTGAGAGTTCAAGGGAGATCTGCTTTCCATCAAAGAATCTCATATCAGAATGGTATTTTTTAAGTGATGATACTTTTTTCTTGAGATGCTGATGGAATGAATCGTCAACCTTATATTTTTCAAGCAATTCCTCATGCTGGCCGATCTGTTCTTTCATGGAGATCTTCATAAAGCTTCATTACTTCTGGAACAGGTAAAATTACGTTTGCTTGAGAAAAGGGCTGACAGAATAAGACCGGGGCTTGATGACAAACGCCTGGCCGGATGGAACGGAATGGCTCTTAGTGGTTTGGTAGATGCATATCTGGCACTTCAAAACAGTGATCTATTGGACATGGCCCTGATAAATGGGGAATATCTGATCAGGCATCATATTGATGATAATGAAGTATACCGCACATCAATAAAAGGAAAGAGACCCATTTTGGGATATCTTGAGGATTATGCTTTTATTATCCAGGCGTTTATTAAACTATACCAGGCCAACTTTGATGAGAAATGGATCGAGATGGCGAAGAAATTAACGGTCTACACCATAAATAATTTCTTTGATTACAAGGAAGGATTTTTCTTCTATACTGACAAAAATGCCACACAGCTGATTGCTACGAAAAAAGAGATTTTTGATAATGTAATACCTTCATCAAATTCAATCATGGCTGAAAATCTCTATCTGTTAGGCCTGCTATATGACAATGATGAGTATAGGGATATTGCTGAGCGAATGGTAAACCAGATGAAAAAGCTTATCACAACTGAACCGGAATATGCCAGCTATTGGGCCAGCGTTTTTCTGATGATATCTGTACCAATGGCTGAAATCGCAATAATTGGGCCTGATATGATAAAAATCAGGGATAAAATTAATACAAGATACCATCCCAATAAAATTTTCTGCGGCACCATGTCTTCTTCACAACTACCACTGCTTAGAGCGCGTAAAAATTTGAAAGACAATACGATTTATGTTTGTTTCAATAAATCGTGTAAATTGCCGGTTCATTCAGCTGAAGATGCCCTTGAACAATTAAAATAATTGGAAGAATTATCCTCAAATATCAATATAATCACACATTCTAAAGCACTTTATGCCGAAGTACTTCTGCCAGTGCCCATCCCGAGGTGTTTTACCTATAAAGTTCCTGATTTTGTAGCTGATCAAATTGAGACAGGATTCAGGGTTATTGTAGAATTCGGAAGAAAGATTCTGACGGGAATTATATGGGATATTCATAAAGAATCACCCGATGCTTATGATCCAAAATTTCTACTTGATGTGATCGATGAGAGACCTGTTATTGCTCCTGAATCAAAGGATCTTTTTGATTGGATGGCTGGATATTATATGTGCACCCCAGGGGAAGTAATGAATGCAGGTATACCAACCGGGCTCAAATTATCAAGTGAATCTAAGATTCAACTTCATCCTGATTTTTTGCTGGATCAAAGTGAGATCGGATTTTCTGACAAGGAATTGTTGCTGATTAAATCTCTCGAATTTGACAAGTCATTAACTTATCCTGAAGCTGCGAAAGTACTATCTCTCAAAAACATATACCATGTCCTAAAATCTCTGATCAACAAAGAGGTGCTTATTATATATGAAGAGTTAAAAGAAAGATACAAACCCAAAAAAGAGATCAGAGCCAGGATTAACGACCATTACCTGAAGGATGAAAGCCTCATGGAAGAGCTTTTCATTCAGCTGGAAAAACGACCAAAGCAACTTGACATTTTAATGAAATACATGCAGTTGGCACCAGTATATGAAGAGCCCGAAAGTAATGAAAAAGGAATATCAAAAAATCTGCTTTTCAAAAACGATCTTTCAAGATCATCCTATAAAACACTGATCAAAAATGATATTCTACAGGAGTTTGAGGTAATCGTACCACGATTCAGCCTGGCTGACCGGCATACCGCAGAAGTTGAGTTAAGTGATCTTCAAAATGAAATTAAAAATGAAATTAAAAATTCTTTTGAGGCAATAGAAACTGTACTGTTTCATGGAATTACAGGAAGTGGCAAAACCGAGATCTACATCCAACTGATCAAGGAACAGTTAAAGGCCGGCAAACAAGTATTGTACCTTTTGCCCGAGATTGCCCTGACCACTCAAATAGTTGAAAGGTTATTGAAGATTTTTAGTGGAAATATGGGGGTTTACCATTCTAAATATTCTGATAATGAAAGAGTCGAAGTCTGGAGAGGTGTATTGGAAGGCCAGATCAACTTTGTGGTAGGGGTACGGTCATCTGTTTTTCTGCCATTTAGTAATCTGGGGCTAATTATTGTTGATGAAGAGCATGAGACCTCTTATAAACAGCTGGATCCAGCCCCAAGGTATCATGCAAGAGATGTAGCCCTTTTTCTGGGCAGGTTACATAAAGCGAAAACATTGTTGGGATCTGCCACCCCTTCCCTGGAATCATATTATCTTTCTCAAACCGGCAAATACAGTTATGTAAGACTTGATAAAAGGTATGGTACATCTGTACTTCCTGAAATAAAACTTATTAATACGAGGCAGGAAAGAAAGAATAAAACATTAACAGGAAATTTTACTTCAGCTCTTATTCATGAATTAAAAGTAACTCTTGAAGCTGGCAAACAGGTATTACTTTTCCAGAACCGTCGCGGTTATTCTCCCTTTGTAATTTGCCAAACCTGCGGCTGGATACCACAATGTGAACAATGCGCTGTAAGCCTCACTTACCATATGTACAGTGATGAACTAAGGTGTCATTATTGCGGTTATAAAACCTATATCCCAACAATGTGTAAAGCTTGTGGGTCGACACAAATCAATACCGTAGGATTCGGTACTGAAAAAATTGAAGAAGACCTGAAACTGATTCTTCCGGAGGCCAGGGCAAAACGAATGGACCTTGACACAACAAGGAGCAGGTACAGCTACCAGCAGATAATCAATAGCTTTGACCAGGGTGATATGGACATCCTAATAGGTACGCAGATGATCACCAAAGGACTGGATTTTGGCAATGTATTGACGGTAGGCATTATGGATGCTGATCAGATCCTGAATTTTCCTGATTTCAGGTCTGTTGAAAAAGCGTTTCAGATGATGTCCCAGGTTGGTGGTCGGGCAGGTAGAAGAGAGCAGAAAGGACTTGTACTCGTACAGACTTCCAATCCGGAACATCCGGTATTTGAAAAAGTGATCAATAACGATTACGAGGGGATGGCTGATCAAGAGTTGAATGAACGAAAACAGTTTAATTACCCCCCTTTTTCAAGGATAATTGAAATAATAATAAAGCACAAGGAAAAAGACAAATCATACCAGCTTGCCAGAGTGCTCGCTATTGAAATTAAGAAAAACCTCCCTCCTGGCATGATTTTAGGGCCGGAGGAACCCTTGATCTCCAAGATCAGAAACGAATACCTCCAACACATCATTATAAAAATCGAAAGAGATAAAATTAATTTATCCTTCCTTAAAGAATTCCTGGATAAAGCGGCAATAACGGTTAGATCCAATAAAGAATACCGAAGCGGGAAGATCGTTTTCAATGTAGATCCTGCCTGAAATTATCCTATCTTGTACAATTTATTATGGATATAAGCTATAAATTTGCTCAATCTCTATGATATGGATCTCAGAGCGCTTTTAAATTGGTCTTTATTCTTTCTTCTTACGGTGCCTTTAGGCATTCTAAGCTGCCAGGATTGTTATGATTGTGGTCCCAGCACTGCTGAGCCAATTGTAAATTTTCAGTTTTTTAATATCGACAGTCTAAATAAGGTTGAAGATACACTGGTAGTTCTTGAAGACAGCCTTGATAAGGTTTTGGCTGGCATTGATACAGGGAATACTGATCTGGACACAATCAAAGTAGAACTTGAAACAGAGATTGATCTCTACAACCAGGTAAAAACTGACATAGAAAAAGGGAAGATAAAAATTGACGAGGTAATGGGCCCAAATGGTGAGGGACCTATATATTTCAAGGATTCGCTGACCAATGACTCACTAACCATCTTCCCCTTTCCGCTGGACATGAACTATGACAGTTGTTCTTTTGTAGTTAAAATAGATGGTAAGGAAGATTTAGTAGGAGTACAATATATCCGTGAACAAGATTATGTAGATTACCGGATATTGATACGGATCTATGAAATAGGAATCACAGAGATCACCTACGATTCAGCGAAAGTCGTTTGTGATAAAAACAATTGTAACAGCAATGAAACCACGATCCAGGTATATTTTTAGTATATCATTCCTGATATTACTAATGGTTTTCTTTCAGGCTATTGGTCAGGAAGAGAACCCGGATACCTTGGACAATCCAGTCAAAGATTCTGTTGTCGATGATTTGGCTGATTCTGTCGCTAATGAAGTAGAGAAAGCCGCTGCAGATACCCTAACTACCGATGATGGACTGGACATGTCCTACAACCGCTTTGAGATCAGCATTGACTATTTAAAATTAGTGAGCCTGGTTTCTTCTGGCGAAACAAAGTTGGAGGCAGGCCTGGGATTTATTTCAAAGATCAATGTAGGGATAAATATTGAAGTTGGTTATGGGGAAAAGACACCTGATGATTTTTACAAAAATGCTGAATACAAATCTTATGGTTATTATGGCAGGGCTGGAATAAGCTATTATTATCCCTTCAATCAGGGCGTCAATTTTATTATCGGGGTAAAATATGCCATGAGTCAATATCAGGATGAAGCAACTTTCTCGATCCTGAGTTCTTTATGGGACGATTATGAAGGGGAGTTTAAACGCGAAGACCTGGAAGCAAGTTGGGCGGAGTTGATCCTGGGCTCAGAATCAGCTTTGAAGGGAAATTTATATTTTGGATTTACTTTCAGGTTGAGGTTTTTAATACAGGCTGATAATTTTGATCCCTTTGAGGTATATGCTGTTCCCGGCTATGGCCGGCCTTTTGATAGTTTCGTGCCTGCCTTGAATCTTTATGTGAAGTATGTTATCCCGTTTGGCAAAGGAACCGAACATAAATAAATGATTTTGTTCCTATACTATCAAAATGTATTAGAGCATAATTAATATTCCAGATCCCTCAATACAAGACTAAATTCAAGATTAGTTATCAAAACCTAACTTTCAGATCTAAGTCTTTCTCTTAGATCCATTTTATTCTCTGCAGAAAAAAATTCTAAAACAAAACTTGTTTATTTGATTCTTTGTATTATACTTGTAAGTAATTACTCACTTTGTTATGACTGAAAAACAGGAGAGAATATTAAAAGCCGCATTAGAGTTATTTGCACAGGAAGGATTTAAAGCAACCTCTACCAATAAAGTAGCAAAACGTGCCGGTGTATCAGAGGATTAATATTCGGATTTGAAGAAACAAAGGGGATTACTGGAGGCCATAATTAAAGAAGGCGAAGAACGCGCGAAAGTACTTTTCGCAGACATAGTACTGGAAACGGATCCTAAAGAAGTATCGAGAAAAACACTTGAAGTAGGGCTTTCCATAGAATTTAAATAAAAAGATGCGGATTTCTGGAAACTCATAGATCAAGTGGGAACTGGAAATCTACGGAGAGCACAAGATGGAACCCCTCCAGAGGGCCCTTACAGACGCCTTTTATAAACTTGGTTATAATGATTCAGAAATGGAAGCTATTTTACTTCTTGTTAATATGGATGGTTTGGCCACACGCTTCTTCCTTCAAAAGAGTTTCGATGTAGATGCTTTAGTATCGTTCATGAAATCAAAATATAAAGTATAAAAAATTGGGAGTAAATAAGACACATTGAATATAAATTTTTATTGGTATGCATCGAACACACACTTAACTGGACGGGGAAGATATGAAACAAAATGTATCTTATTGTTTGGAATTATTACTTTACTTGCGGCTTTCTGTTCTGGAAAACCGGAATCCTGACTACGAATGCAAACAATTATTCCCTTTGCTTATTGTTGGGATTATGTTTATTGTAAGTGGCAGCTCAATGCTTTATTCGAATCCGAAAAGAGCTGTTGAATTTTCGAAATCTTTTAATGAAGATCCAATTGAATTAGTTCAAGCTGAAAAGAAAAGAGTATAAAACTTTATGACTTGGTATCCGCAGATCCGTTTTGTAGCAGCAGGATTGGTGTGTCTTGGGGATATTGATATTCCTTTTTTGGGCCACCCCCATTGGCAGGGCTATCGGAGTAGCACTTTTAGTCGTGACAATATCTACATTTGTTATAGATCATTTCTCTGAAGAAAGGGCTAACATATATTACAAACAGATCAATAAGCAGGTAGGTTATTAATTCCAACCTCATAAGATAAAGAACAAAATGTCAAAAAAGTTGAATCATTGGGAATACGAATTCAAATATATAGATAAGAATCTAGGGAATAAAACAAGAATTAAAGGTAGCAGGAAAATTCTCAAAATATATGTAATACCTAATAGTTAGGAGAAATGAAACAATTCACAATTATCATCATATTCTTTGGATTCTTCGGTCTCCTGATCGGTGCCAACATTTATCTGCCATATCGTTTTACCTGGTATTTTGATATTGAAAGTAGATGGATCTTGAATATCCTTTCCATATATATAACTCTGTTTATGATTGCTGGCATCATTTCTACAAGCAATGCTTTGAGCCATTTCGGTAGTTTGATCTATCATATAGCAGCAATCACATTAGGCATGATGCTTTACTTGCTTATTTTATTTTATTAGTAGATCTTCTAAGGATATTTACCCATTGGGCTCCTCAAATTTATGGCATAATAACTTTATCGATTGCTATATCTGTATCTTTATATGGGATTTGGAACTCCACTAATTTGAAAACCTCGAGAATTGAGATACCTATGCCCGGACTTAAAAAGGGTATCAGGGCAATTCACTTATCGGATATACATATTGGACACTTCAGGGGAAAAGACTTTCTCCAGAAGATCGTTGACCAGACAAACAAACTTAAGCCGGAGGTTGTTTTCCTAACAGGCGATCTGTTTGATGGCCGAATCAGACTAAATGAAGAAAGCTTACAACCGTTGAAACAATTAAAGGTCCCTGTATTCTTTGTTGAAGGGAATCATGATATCTATACAGGAGTGCATGTAATCAAATCATTATTGAAAAAAAATGGAGTTAATGTCCTTGAAAATGAAATGGTCAAATGGCAGGGATTACAGATCATTGGATTAAATCACATGGTGGCCGATCGCAATACGGTAAACATGCATGCATCGGCTGTGGGCCCGACCATTAAAAATGTGTTGGGGAATCTTTTGATAGAAAAAAATGAACCCAGCATTTTGCTTCACCATAGCCCGGATGGAGTACAATATGCCAGTGAAAAAGGAATTGATCTCTATCTGTCAGGGCATACCCATGCTGGCCAACTATTCCCAATAAATTATATTTCCGAATTGGTTTTTCCCTATAATCGGGGGCTTCATAGTTACAACGGAACCAGAATATTTGTCTCGGAGGGTGCAGGAACTTTCGGGCCACCCATGCGGGTAGCTACAAAAAGTGAAATCACTATGGTAAAACTAATGCCTGATGGAAACTGAAAACTTTAGACAGGGAATGATAAACCCATGAATTTTGGATATCTTTTCTGCTTAAATCGAAAAAATATGAAATCAAAATGGACACTGTTTGCTGGTATTCTCTTGCTAACACTGGGAATAATACTCAGAAAGACAACAGAACTAGGATCAGAAGGATTGATACTTATTATTGTTGGGGTGGCATTCAAAACCTACTATATTATCAGTAAGGCCCGAAGTGGAGAATATAAACCGGGGTATGAATTGATCTTTCTATTTGTGGGGTTGGTCATGTTTATGTCTGGACTGTACCTTCGATCGCATGAACCACCATTTAGCCCGGCTCTGTTGATCGTCCCAGGTATTTCATTAAAAGTTGTATTTATTGTTTTATTTATAATTAAAACACGAAAAACCAGGAAAGCGCTGGAAAATATAACATAGAGTGATATCAGATTGAACCGGGGGGACCGGGGTGAACAAAACTTAACTCAAGGGTTTAATGTTATTACTGAGTAGCCAAATACCGTGATCATTAGTATTGATCAAATTAAAACATAAAAAATAGAAAAATGAGTAAAACAAAATGGACAATTGAAAATATACCTGATCTCACAGGTAAAGTAATTATAGTAACCGGAGGTAATAGTGGTCTCGGATTTGAATCCGTTAAAGCTTTTGCTGAAAGTGGAGCAGAAGTGGTATTAGCGGGCCGTTCTAAAGAGAAAGGTGAAACGGCTAAAACACAGATCATGAAAAGCAATCCTACAGGGAAAATCCGTGTAATGAAACTGGACCTGATGGACTTTTCTTCAATCAAAGAATTTACCCGGGAGTTTAGAGAAAAATATGGTCAGCTAAACGTATTACTTAATAATGCAGGAATAATGACGACACCATATTTTCTGACAAAAGATGGGTTGGAAGCGCAAAATGGAACCAATCATTTTGGGCATTATGCATTGACGGGTTTACTGATGGATCTGATCGTTAAAACCCCCGGATCAAGGATTGTTAACGTAAGTAGCAATGCACATAAGTATGGAAAAATGGATTTCGAAAACCTGCTCTTCGAAAATGGGAAAGATTATACGCCCATGAAATCATATGCCCGTTCTAAATTATCGAACTTGTTATTCACTTATGAACTGCAACGCGCTTTTGAGTCGAAAGGTATTGATAGTATCGCCGTTGCAGCACACCCAGGAGCATCCAGAACGAATTTAGGGCGTTTTCTCGAAAACAAATGGTGGTTTAAACCCCTTTTTGCTTTGATGGCTCCATTCACTCAGGACCAGGCGCAGGGCGCATTACCCCAGATCAGGGCCTCCGTTGATCCCAATGTCAGAGGAGGAGAATATTACGGGCCAAGCGGATTTGGAGAGATGAAAGGTGATCCAGTCCTTGTAAAGTCCAATAATGCTTCACACGACCTGGGAGACGCTAAGAAGCTGTGGGAGGTATCTCAAAAACTGACCAGTATAACGTATGAAATCTAGAATCTGATTTCAATTATCCTCAATCTTCTTTTTTAGTTCCTGAATGTTGTTATGTGCTGTCATATCACATTGCGTAGGTACGACTGCTATATAATTATTTTTTATGGCCCATACATCATTATCCTCTCCATTATCCAGATAATGGAAATCACCGGCCATCCAGAAATACTGCCCACCATAAGGATCGACCCTTTCATCAAAAGCTTCTTTCCACCTGGCGCGTGCCTGGCGGCACACCTTAACTCCCTTTATTGGCCCTTGTCATGTGATGGCATGTTTACATTAAGTGCGATACCTGGAGGCAGCCCTTTTTCCAGCACCTGCCTGGTTATCGACTCTACATACTTAAGAGTATGTGAAAAATCAGCATCCGCTGCATAATCACACAATGAAAATCCAATAGCTGGGATATCATCAATTGCAGCTTCCAGTGCGGCTGCCATAGTTCCGGAATAGACTATACTGATAGAAGTATTCGTGCCATGATTAATACCACTGACAACCAGATCAGGTTTCCGGTCAGTTAGAATATGATGTTTAGCAAGTTTTACACAATCGGCAGGCGTTCCGGAACATTGGTAGGATTCGATGCCATTGAAAACCTTTGTTTTGTATAGCCTTAACGTATTCCCTACAGTTATCGCATGTCCCATACCTGATTGGGGACTATCTGGCGCAACCACCAGGACTTCCCCAAATTTTTCCATGATATCAACCAATATCCTGATACCTTTAGAATTTATACCATCATCATTAGTGACGAGAATCAACGGTTTGCTCATAAATAAAAAATCACTCCTCAAGCAGGGCATTGTAATAGGCCGTTATTCTGACCAAATCCCTTCTTGAGTCTGTCTTTAGTTTGTTTTTTTTGATATAACTTTTAATCTGAGGTTCTTTTCGACTCATTAATTCATAAAGTTGGGGCTTTTTGAGATCGTACTTTACAAAATTTCCCTTTTGATCGAGAAAGAAAAATTCATATTCCAGTTTTGTCCTGGTCATATTTACAGAGGATCTATATGTATAGGAATATTGAGGCACAGTTTCAGTAACAATTTTCTCTCTTGCCAACAATGACAACTGGCCTTCAAACAGCACTTCAAATAGCAATGCACGTTCGTAATTAGGTTGAATTTCGTAGGGGATAGAATAGAAAGATCTATACATATCCACAGTATTATCATAGATTGTAAAATACATTAACTTACGGGCGCTATACGTCTGTATTGTACCTTTATATACAATCTGTATAAGGTCATTCTCAAGATCATATTTGATCTTACCCGATAATGTATCTCCATTAGCCAGGGTAACTTTCCCTTCATGCAGAAGCTCAGAAGGAAAATCCTGCGCTGAAGTGTTAGAGATAAGAATCAAGAAGAAAAATATGGAGAAGAAAAATCTCATATATTTAATCTTTATCATTCAATATATCATGCCCCATTTTATCCCGCTTCGTTTTTAAATAATGAAGATTATATTGATTAGGGACAATTTCAATTCCATTTACCTCCACAATTTCCAGGCCATAACCCATCAATCCAACTCTTTTTTTAGGATTATTTGACAGAAGCTTAATTTTAGATATGTTCAGATCCCGTATGATCTGGGCACCTACCCCATAATCCCTTTCATCGGCTTTAAATCCAAGCTTTTCATTGGCTTCAACAGTATCAAAACCCTTTTCCTGAAGCTCATAAGCTTTTAGTTTGTTCAACAGTCCAATCCCGCGCCCTTCCTGGTTCATATATATTACAACACCTTTGCCTTCTTTTTCTATCATTTCCATGGCTCCGTGCAACTGCGGACCGCAATCACATCGGCAGGATCCAAAAATATCCCCTGTAACGCATGATGAATGTACCCTGACCAGTACAGGATCATCCTGCCCCCATTCACCTTTGACAAGTGCAAGATGGACTTCCCCGGTATTTGTCTGTTTGTATGCTTTGAGCTGAAAGCTGCCATATTCAGTTGGCATATTTACATCTGTAATTCGTTCTATTAAAGATTCCTTCTTCAGCCGGTATTCAATCAAGTCATCTATAGATACCAACTTCAGGTTAAATTGATCAGCTATTTTTCTTAATTGTGGCAA
>CALOCZ010000051.1:0-36259 GCA_942491935.1 uncultured Cytophagales bacterium | reverse complement strand
AGGCTTTATATGATGCGGCAGCCAGAAGGGAGGAACCCATCCCAGTTTATGCCGAAATGGGCAGCGTAAATCCGGTATTCATTTTACCCGGGGCTATGAAGAGAAAAAGTCAGGAAATTGCAGAAGGCCTCGCTGCTTCCATTACACTGGGCGTAGAAGTCAATTCTGTACTAATCCAGGGACTGGTGATCACGGAACAAGGCCAATCGCCAGCAATAGCATTTTATAAAGAACTAGTCGGATTCAGTATCAAAAACGGAAGCGGGGACTATGCTGACAAAATCCATACAACAGGCTTATGAACAAGGTAGTAACAAAATGTCCCGGCAATCTGGTGTTCATCAAATAGCTAAGGGAAAAGGTGGAAATACGGGATTTAATGTAACTGCATCTGTTTACCAGGTGAATAGCCCGGATTTTATAAAGAATGATGGCCTTGAAGAAGAAGTATTCGGCCCTTCTTCACTTGTGGTTTCGGCAAAAGACAATAAGGATCTTGTATCAATCGCCTCAAAAATGAAAGGTCATTTAACAGCATCTTTATTTGCAACAGATGAAGAACTTGATAATTATAAAGACCTTATCTATATATTGGAGCAAAAAGTAGGGCGATTGATTATAAATGGATTTCCAACAGGTGTCGAGGTTTGTCATGCAATGAATCATGGGGGTCCCTTCCCAGCTACTACCGATAGCAGGACCACTTCAGTAGGAACTGCCTCAATATATCGATTTACCAGACCGGTATGTTATCAGAATTTTCCGGATCATTTATTACCGAAAGAATTGCAGCAGGCAAATCCCATGAAGATATGGCGATTATATAATGGTGAATGGACCAAATAGATAATAAAAAGTAGCATTCGAATTTGATATTAATTCTAATCATTTCAATGCACATAAAGAAATATTTATAAAATCACTTTGCACGTATATGCGTTTTTAAAAATCAGATCCATGATACAACAAATCCTTAAATCTTTTTTACCGATTTTGATATGCTTTTATATGATCGATGCCAATGGGCAATTTATTGAGAACTTTGAAGGCACCATCCCTGGAGGCCAGCTACGACAACCCCGGAGGGCTGGGGAAATATGCGACGGGCGACGGACAGAGCCACCATGGAATTCATACAATCCAATGCGATATGCTTCCATCTATTGTTGATGCCAGCCAATGATAAACAGAATATATGGTGGGCGCTCGATCAGTGGTACAGTGAATACCCGGTCTGAAACACTGGAACATGATTGATGAAACCCGTAACAATGAATTACGGGTGGAGGCCAGAGTTACGGACGAGTCATGCGCCCAGGCGCGTAAGCCTGCATTTCAACCATCGAGGAACCACCAGAGCTTTCATTCCCACCTCATGGAATATGACATTCCCGGATACACTGGAATTGGCATGCCATAAGTATGACGACCAAGAGATTTTGAGGTCCAGGCAGGAGACCGCATTAACGCACAGCTTGCACTCATGGATTGGGGAAATGGAGTATATCGTATTGATATCGACTATTTTAAGGTGGATGTAGTTAACCGTGAAAATTCAGGCAAGGATCTCGGTGAACCACTCCCATGCCACCCTCCTCTTGAGAAACCTGCTACCTTCAAATATCACATTCCCGTAATTGAAGATGCAACTGTTGACCAGTGATTTCCCCGATATGAATTTTAATAACTGGAGGGCATGGTGATCCGGATAATACTCAGCTTCATGGCAACGGGCGGAAGCCAGATCATTTTATTGCGGTGGGACACGGAAGAGTATAAAGGCAGAAAAGTCAGCAGGTCCGGATTGCTTGAATTGGTGACACATTCCCTTGAACGTTCTCCGGATTACCAGAAAGATTTTGGGATGGTCAGGATCGTCTGAGATCATAGGGGGAGATCCATCATGGGACCCAGGAGTCGGTCACCTATAATCAATCTAAGACAATGGAAACCCATTCAAAATGTAATTAACACGAGCAGATGGTGATTGACTCAGAAGTACCACAGAAAAATGGCAGTACTACATTGTTTACACTTTCCAGGCCAGTCCCTGCAAAAGACTGATTGACGGCGAAACATTAGGATTGGCCATAAAGCCACTTGGCGCCGTACATGCGAACCTTTAAATCGATGGAAAACAAAGGTGGGCAATTCGCACCCAGATTACATTTTGATCTGGAATAAGTACTATTTCGGGACTGCACAAAATATGTTTTCCGGGTCTGTCATTTCTGCTCCCGGCAGGCTTCCAGCAACAACCGCTTTGCCCTGACAGGATTATAAACGCCGCAGGGACAGAGATCGTGTAAGTGTAGCAACAGCACGCCTGCTCGGGTGTCCGCCTTCCTTCGCATGCCATATCCAACATTCTTCGGGCCAGATTAAAAGGAAGCCATGCCATGTCCACACATGGTCGATAAGTGACAGGATCTGTGAATTGGGAAGATGATCATGCGGATCGCTAACAGCCAGCGCATATTCAACACTATGCCGTGACTAATACCACATTCACGAGCCAGCTTCCTTCGCGTTTTCAACGGAAGTGCTAATGTTGACAGATATACCAAAGTCGGCCTCCATGATCTCCTGAAGGCAGTTCGGTGGCATCCGAAGCATCACCAAAAACAGCTGAGACAGTGCCCGGTTTAGCAACGCCGTCTATAACCGCCTCATAAGTCGGGCTGATCAGAACGATTCCAGTGGGAGCTGGGACCAAGATCTTTCTCCGGAGTGAGTGTTCCCCTTTGCCCATTACCCTATGTTGACAGGATTGTGCCGAGCACATATCTTCAGGAGTCCCCTTGAGCTTGGGGATGCAATCTTCATCATTCTTTACCTTTAGATGGAATGGCGAAAATGATATAATCATCATTAAAACTGTCAGCTTTCCCGTAACGATGGAGTGTGTTTGTCATTATATAATATCTTCTTTTTCTGTTTTTGATATTGTATTTGTAATGCTTCCCAGTCCCAGGTTGGTTTTAGCCCTTTCATAGAAAATCCCCAGATCTTCCAGCTGGGGAGCAAGGAGATTGTCCTCACCCTCTCCATCACATCTTGTAGAAATATGACTGCTACAGTATCAATTCTCTGGTTAACTTTATAGACTGTATTCAATACTTCTTCCAACCTTTTCAATGGTTGTTTGATCTCAACTATGGCTGACAAAATTTTCTCATTAAGTATATCGGAACGTAAAAAACCCGTATCGGTATTTAATAAGATGGGTTATGGGATTGTTCTTTTCAAAAATCACTGCCCTTTGCCGCGAGCTTTCGTGTCATCTCCTGTATATCTGAAAACCGGACCCCTACCCTGGGTCTGCCAAATTCTATGGTGTAACCAACCTCACCCGTATCAACCCTCAGATTAACATCATTCGTCTTTACCTCTTCGGTTTTCCCCTTCCTTTGATCCCAGTAGATTGATGTTCAACAACCGGATCTGAAAATATCTGTCGAATGAGCCTGGTGCATTTGCAATTCATTCATTTCAAAGGCACTGGTAGGGACATACATCGGGTTCAGGCTCGAACCGGAAACGCAAAAACTTGGCTATTCTACGGATTGACCTGATAAGTACAGGATTGAGGTTTTCTGTACTCATCCCTCTATAACAAGTTCCGCATTCAACACATGCATCGTCATTGATTACCGCCCGGTTGATATTTGTGTCCACATAAATGGCACCTCATGGGACAAACCGGAATACAATTTCGCATGCAACACATTTTGTGATTAATTATCATTCAATAATTTTATAATTTCTCTCCCTTATAACTTTGGTTAGGAAGAACAGCTAATGTTATGTATCAGCAATTGAAATTTAGTAAACAAATGTAGTAGTAATTCATTTATTTACAAATCGGCCACTCTGGAGCTTTACATTATTCTTTCTCCTTATAACTTCCAGAAGAATAATCCAATACCTCTTAAACGATTTCCAATTTCAAAATATCTCATAGCAACAATCTGTTTTAATGCGCGCTTTGGTTTCATACTTGACTATTAATTTGAGAGTTACCTAAATTTTGCTAATTTGAAATATAGTGGGAAATGATACTCTTATAAGATCTTGAGGAAATAAATAATATATTTCAGAGGGGTCCTATGGGCACAAAAAAATTAAAAAATGATTAAGAAAATAGGAATTATTGGTCTCGGTCGTACCGGTCTACCAATAAGTCAGGCGTATCTCAAAGAAGGGTATGAGGTATATGGGTATGATATCCGAAAAAGAGGCAGTTGTAGCATTTGAGTCATCGGGCGGGCATTCAAAGACAAGTCCGACTCGGGTAGCGAAACATTGTGAAGTTGTACTTATTCTGGTTCTTAATGACAAACAGGTTTTTGGAAGTGTGCTATCAGGGAAAGAATGGAATCCTCAAAGGTATGGATCCTGAGGTATCATTGTTTGCATGAGTACAATAAACCGAAACAGCCTGGAGAGGATTGCTGATACCTGCATTCAGAAAGATATTAAATTTGTAGATTGTCCGTTTACAGGAGGTCCTGCCAGAATCCCCAATGCAAATCTTACCCTGATTGCCGCATCCCCTCCGGAATTACTCCAGGAAATTTCCCCGGTTCTTAATGTGATTGGAAATATTGTAATTGCTGGCGAAAAACCAGGACAAGGTCAGGCGGTCAAGCATTGTAACCAATTGCTGGTCGGGGTCACCCACGCTGCAGTTAAGGAAGTGATAACTCTGGCCCGGGCATTGCATCTCGATCCGGTAATGGTATGCCAGGTAGCTGGATCAGGAATTGCTGGAAGCGATTATTTGCTCCTCTTTATCTGATAGTGTATTATTAAATACACCATCTCCAGGAGGATTGGGTCAGATGTATCTAGATGTATCCATCGTGGTCAACACTGCTAATGATGTAAAATTTCCCGCTTACCTGGCAACCGCTATGGGTCAATATTTGGCAGAAAGAAGCTGAAAAATTGGGACTACAAGATCATGAAGGATCGGCATTGATAGATGTTGTTGAAAAAATCAAAGCCAGAGATCAAAAATTCAATTTATGAATCTGGAAATTATAAAATACAATTACATAAGGAATACCGAAAACCCTGGTTATAACTGCCGATTTTTTATGGGATGGTATACAGGATTTACCCATTACCAATGGGGCCATTGTTATAGAAAGAAATATAATCAAGGAAATCATACCTTTCAAAGAATTACCTACGGATGAATTTCAGGAGGTTATTGAATTACATGGTGCTACCTTTGATGCCAGGATTGATTGACAGCCATACCCACCTTTCCGTATGGATCCTACCTTGGATAATTACCTCGATCCACACGAGTGATGCCAAGGAACTCACCTTAAGAGCAATAGCCATGATGCAAAAAGATATCATAGCAAGAATTACAACTTGCCGTTGCCTTGGAGATATGGAATTTCTTGATATTGGATGTCGAAAAGCTGTGGAAGAAAAACGCCTTTCAGGTCCGAGACTTCTGGTTGCTGGCAAGGGCATTCGGCTCCTGGCGGGCATGGTTTTGTGGGATATCCATTCCATGGTCCAACTGAGATCAAAGAAGCAGTAAAAGAAAATATTTCTAAAGGCGTGACCTCATTAAATTTTACATACCGGGTACACTGATGGGCAAAGGTCCAATATCAAGCTATCTCACAAAGGAAGAGATAAAGGTGTTGATTGATGAAGCCCATGAGTCCGGATTAGCCACCTCGCATTGTGTAGGTGGAGTAGGCCTGGACTGGGCACTGGAAACAGGTCTGGATTCCCTGGAACATGCATACCATATTAATGATGCGCAAATAGAAAAGCTGGCAAGAGTCATCTACATGGCTGGTATTAACACCAAGCCCCCTCGTTCCAAGCACGTGATCACTTGCCTTCAGCATTGATACCTGGTCATAAAGAAGAAAGGGATGAGATCATGTCCAGGATGACAGCACTGATCTCATCCGGGATCCCATATGCAATAGGATCTGACGGGATGCACTGGAGAACTTGCCGAGGAAATCGGATACCTGGTTGATATGGGTGCGAGCAATATTAATGCCCTACGGGCGGCAACAATCCATGGTGCGAGAGTAGCCGGAATCGAAGAACGAACGGGAAGCCTTGCAGTCGGGAAAAAAGCGGACATCATAGCGGTTTCCGGAAATCCTCTGAAAAATATAAAAGCATTGAAGAAGGTAATGGCCGTTTTGAAAGAGGGCGAATGGATTGTTAAACCTGAGGAGCCACACATATGAAATGATCATTAATAATTTCATGTCCTGGAATTCCGGTTGTGATAACTAATCTGAAATGGACAGTAAAGAAATATTATATATATTCTTTTTATTCTTGTGTTGGCAATATGCAACGGTTGTTCAAAACAGGATCACAATGAAGAATTCCGACTGAAAATATCACTCTGTTAAATTACCTTCGGATATTGTTGCCACAGGGGCCATATACATTTCAGAAAAGATCAATGAGAAAAGTATTGGGAAAATATCTCCCCAGGTATATCATTCTGGAGTTCTATCAGGTGGAAAAGGTTCTGCGGAAATAGGAGAATTATGTCAACAGGAGCACCATTGAAATCCGTACCACTACAGCTTATCTGGCAAATCTTGTTTCGAAAACATCCATTTTCAGCTTGCCGTTTTATTCGGGATATGGATCAGATGAATATAAGGTTCATAAAGAGCAAAAGCCCAACATTGAATATAATTAACAAGAATTAAATGCTAAAACCTTCACGTTGTGCCTGGTGGCCACGGGGATTCCGGCTGACCAATAGCAGACGGCCAGTTCGACCATTGAAGATATTCGTGGCTTGAAGTTCCGGGGTCATGACAAATCAGCTTTTCGTAGATAATATGAATACAATGGGAGCGTACCCGGTACCCATGGACTGGGGTGAGGTGTATAATGCACTCCAATTAAATAATTGATGGACAGGAAAATGCTGAAGATGTTACAGGTATTTTAGTTACGAAGGCCAACAATTTATGACTATTTGGATTACTCCACTGATCTCGAGGTGGCATTGGTCAATTTCGATTGGTGGAATGAATCCAGAAGAGGATAGAAGAAACATTATTCAGGATGTGGCGGATGTATCAGTTGATTACTGTGAACTACTTCAAAAAAACACAATTGAACTTAGGGAAAATTATCGACGCGAATATGCAAATGCATTATATGGAAACTGAAGATAAACTTATATTCCGAAATGCAGTTAAGCCAGTCTGGGAAAATATGCCAGGTCATTTGGTCCGAATTTACAAAACGCTTCCTTGAGGAGCTTGAAATATATTAACACACAAAACAGATGATCAGTAAACCATAATTATCAGATGAAATACCAAAAAAATAGGATTTGGTTATGCAAATGCTGTTCCTTAATGATGTGGAGGGATATTTGATGGTGCTCATAACCACTATGCTGGTCATAGATGTATTTCTTGGCATTCTTGCACGGTTTGTACACTTTGAGCATGTCTTTGCCACCGAACTTGGAAAGTATTTGTTTATCTGGTTATGTATGCTGGGTATATCTGCAGCTGCAAAAGATAATCAGCATATCCGGATCGGTTTTGTTGTCGAGAAATTACCTATAAATCCTAAAATCACATGGATATTTAGTCAGATAATTTTTTTAATATTTTCAATCCTGTTTTTATACGTTAGCATTAGATTGACTTGGATGCATTTTACAATGAAGAAATCATCAGTAGGTTTTAATTTCCCAATGTATGTCTTCACTATTGCCATGCCAATTGGATTTTTCCTTACCTCATTGCGATTAATTAAAGATATAATAAGTCACTCGCAAGAGTCAGGGATTAATAGGTGGGATGCTAATCAAAACCCTGCAAAAGAATTGGAAGAATAGGGGATGTCAAATAAATAAAAAAAGTGAGCGAATGTCAGCAACCCTTTTGACCGTCATATTGTTTTTCATCTTCATGTTCATGGGTGTTCCAGTTTCTGTTAGTATGATGCTGGGTCTGATCCTTCTTCGGTTTTGGTTTTTGATATGTATGCTATGATAAGTATTGCCACATTATTTTATAGTTCTCTTGATAAAGTTATCTCTTAGTAGCCATCCTTTGTTTATGCTTGCCGGCATTGCCATGTCATTCGGTGGAATATGGAATCGAATCTTTGGATTTCTCTGTAACCATTTTGGGGATTTCTGCCGGGCTCTCTGGTGGCAGTAAATATTACGGCAAGTATGATTTTTGGAGGATTAAGTGGCTCCCCAGTTGCTGATGTCGCTGGTTTGGGATCGGTCGAAATTAAAGAAATGAAAATCCGAAAATTATCCGCTGAAATATGCAACGGCCCTTACCATTGCTTCTTCGACGATGGCAGTAATCATCCCTCCCAGTATTCTACTAATTATATACGCCACCATTGCCAATGCATCGGTCGGAGAAATGCTGGCGGCAGGACTGGTACCTGGATTATTTGTTGCCGCTTTAATGATAGCAGCTAACACTTATTTGGCAATCCGCAATAGATGGACTCCGCTTAAGAATTTTTCAGTCAGGAAAGTGATCAAAACCGGTACCATTGGGATTCCTGCTATGCTGGCACCTGTCATTATTCTGGGAGGTATATTTTTTGGAACATTCACTCCTACTGAAGCCAGTGCAGTTGCTTTTATTTATTGTATTGTAATTTTGGATGCTTTTTTACAGAGAGTTGAATTTAAAAAGCCATATCGGATTGTTTATGAAGGTGGCCGAACAACAGGAATTGTCGCTCTTGAACTCGCGGCAGGTTTGCTCTTTTCAAACCTGATCACCATAGAAGGTATTCCCGATATTCTTACCCTACATATTGCTGGTCTAACGCAGAATCCCATCCTGATAATGCTGATGATCAACATCGTTTTGCTTTTTGCCGGAATGTTCCTCAATCCTGGATTTTCAATTATTGTATTTACACCCTTGTTACTTCCACTAGCAGAAAGTATAGGATATAGTCCCATTCACTTTGGTATAATTATGGTAACAAACCTGGCCCTGGGACTGATCACCCCTCCTGTAGGAGCCTGTCTTTATATGGGTTCTGTAGTTTCCGGATTAAGGGTGGAACAGATTATCAGGCCATTGATCCCATTCTATTTTGTATTGGTCATAGCTCTAATCTGCATTATTTTACTTCCCCAATTGAGCCAGGGTTTTGTTGATTTGATTTATTAGAAATTAATTTTATTGAACAGATAAACAAATAAATACGCTTTTAATATATGATCAATTAACTTTTTAATGCACCCGATAACAGGCCATAAGTATATCAGACAGCCTATAACGTTACTAGTGGGATATCACATGAAAGCTAACTTCGTGCATCTGCTTAGAGCACTTGATTTGAAGTAATCGGAATCCAAAATCGAATCTCATTATTTTTTCATTGCCAGGTTCATATCCAATATGCCTTTTATCGTTGAAAATTCCCTTCTTTTTCTTAAATTATATCAGATATTACAAAATGCTTTTTAACCTTATCATTTGGACAAATAGTAAAAAGATCTATTCCAGATAAAATAAATTTCTTATTATGAACACCAATTTAAATTCTGATCATTTATCGAGAAGACAATTCTTAAAGACAACAGCCTGTGGATCCCTGGCCACTTTGGGTTTGGGAATATTATCATCATCAACACTGAACGCCCTGGAAAACATAGATTCCATGAAAATCACTAAGATTGAATCTGTGCGTTTCAATGACAGGATTAGTATCGGGGGCGGATCTGGCGGTTCGGGAAAGGCTGAATTTTGCTGGGTCAGGTTACATACCGACCGTGGAATAATAGGAACAGGTGAGACCTACCCATTTTCAAATGGTGAACTAGGTACCCTTAAAGACTATGCTGATGAACTTATTGGAAGGGATCCCAGAAATATTGATGGAATTTGGAAAGGTCTCTACCATAATATGGCGATGAGAAATGCCGGTGGTGCGGACATGCGGATTATCAGTGCCATCAATATGGCTCAGCTTGACATCTTGGGAAAAGCATCAGGATTACCACTTTATCGCCTTCTTGGTGGGAAGTCCCGGCCTGAAATTAAGGTGTATAATACAACAACTGACTATTGGGCCATCAACAATTTGAAAATGGGGCCGGATACAGAAGAAATCGTTAAATTTTTGCTAGAACATGGGATAAAGGCTATGAAAATCTATCCATTCCATATGGAAGGATCTTACATAACTGCCAATGAAATTGAAGCTGGCCTCAGCTGGATTCGTAAAATACGTGAAGTGGCTGGAAGAGAGATGGATATATGTGTCGATTGCTGGGGCAGGTTCGATCTTCCGGGAGCACAAAGGATCGCAAAGGCCTTGGAACCATTTGACATCCTGTATCTGGAAGATGTTATGCTTATGAACAATGCGAAGTCCTACGCTATCCTGGCAGCAGAAACGTCCGTTCCGATATGTATGAGTGAAACGTTGGCTACCCGATATGAATACCGGGAATTTTTCGAAGCAGGAGCATGTGAGGTGATCATGTATGACTTGACCTGGTGTGGAGGAATTTCCGAAGCCAAAAAAATATCTGATATGGCCGATGCCTATTTCATACCAACTTCTCCACATACGTGTGGTGGCCCCTTATTATGGTTTGCATCCATCCATCTGTGTACAGCATTGCCTAATTTTTTAATCATGGAAAGCAATTATTGGAAATATACGCATCAGTATCCATATTTTATCAATAACGTACCTGTACCCCGTGACGGATTTGTTGCTCCTCCGGAACTCCCCGGTCTTGGTGCTGAGATCAACCCGAAAATATTTAAGAATGGAGATGCCATTGTTGAAATAGTGGCAGAAATTTAAACAGCAGACATGGAATTCATAAATAACTGTTTATTGAATTCTCGAAATCACAATACCCTTTGGTTGAATTAAAAGAAATCTCTATCCCGGGTCACAATTTTGAGATCAAGGATTATTCTATATCATTATTTATTCTTTTATTTCATCGCATACTTTTTTAACTTAAGTAGAAATAAAAAATACAATCATGTCCGATAGAAGATATTCCCGACGCACATTCATTAAACAAAGTTCCCTGACAGGAATTGGATCTGTGCTAGTAACTAACCTAAGTTCCTCCTCATTGGCAAACACACATTATTCATCTGAGGTGCCTGCTATTCTTGGCGGAAGTCCCGTAAGGTCTGAAGATTGGCCAGAATGGCCACAATGGGCTCCTGAAAAAGATGAGAAGAGGGTACTTGAAGTGCTTCGTGGGGGTGTATGGTCACGGGATAAAGTAGTAAGTGAATTTGAAAAACGCTGGGCTGAAACTATTGGCACAAAGCGGTGCCTCGCGGTTGTTAATGGAACTAATGCATTGATTGCCAGCCTCGTACAAATGGATATAGGTGCTGGTGATGAGGTAATTGTTCCCCCATATACCTGGATCTCCACAATTCAGGCGGTATTGATAGCCGGCGCTATGCCTGTTTTTGTAGATACAGATCCAAATACATACCAAATTGATGCAGAAAAGATCGAGGAAAAAATTACACCCCGGACACGGGCCATATTACCTGTTCATATTTTGGGCATGCCTGCGAATATGGTTCGTATTATGGAAATTGCGAAAAAACACAATTTACTGGTATTGGAAGATGCATGTCAGGCCTGGCTGGCAGAAATAAATCATCAGATAGTGGGGACATTCGGTGATGCCGGTTGTTACAGTTTTCAGACAACGAAACATTTGCCTCTTGGTGAAGGAGGTGCCATAGTAAGTGATGATGAAGATTTTATGGACCGGTGTTATTCATATCATAATGTAGGTTTTCCATATGGGGGAGTAATAGGTGATGTTGGGGCTGGTTCCGTTATGTTGGGAACGAAATTGCGAATCACTGAATATCAGGCTGCCGTGGGATTATCATTGTTAGATAATCTTGATGTTCAAACGACAATTCGAAATGAAAGGGCTGCTTACTTGAGATCAAAGATCAAGGATATACCTGGCATAGTTCCCTATAGTTTATATGATAATGTTACTCGTTGTGCATTTCATATGTTTGCTTTTCGATATAATCAGGAAGAATTTCAGGGATTAACGAGAGAGGATTTCCTGAAGGCCCTAAGAGCAGAAGGAATACCCTGTATGAGTGGTTATACTCCATTTCTAAATACACAGCCATATATAGAACACGCCTTTAACACAAAAAATTTCAAGGCTATGTATCCGAAAGAAATGCTTGATTTCCAAATTTACTCTGCACAAAATCAATGTCCTGAAAACGATAAATTATGTAATGAAGCTGTGTGGTTATTTCAAAGTATGTTACTGGCGGATGAATCTGACATGGATGATGTGGTAGATGCCATTCTTAAAATAAATGATAGTGCTGAAAAGATTAAAAAAACACTGAGAGATACCTAGTATAGTTTTAGTGAACTAATTGAAATAGGAAAATTAAAGCACATTCATTAAATTAAGCATTTTAATAGCTTTTTGATGTATTGTTGAGTTGATTTTTTAAATTATTATTGTAATGAAAAATACAAATCCAACCCAAATGACCAGGGCTATTTTCACAATTATGAGATTTGTTGTGGGATGGCATTTTCTTTACCAGGGTATATCTAAATTGATGTTACCTGAATGGTCAAGTTACTCTTATCTTATGGAATCCAAATGGCTGTTATCTGGATTTTTTCATTGGATCGTAGCTCATCCGGATATACTGCGAATAGTTGACCTTATAAATATCTGGGGGCTTATTATTATAGGTCTTTTATTAATTCTCGGATTGTTTACAAGTCTGGCAAGTATTTCAGGGATCTTTATGCTATTGATTTATTACATCGCAAATCCCCCATTCATAGAAACCTCCTTCCCATCACAAGGTCATTACTATATCGTAAATCTGAATATTATTGAATCTGGTATCTTATTGATGTTTGTTGTATTAGGTAAAAATTATTTCTGGGGATTAGATCAACTGATTAAACTTAATATAAATAAAAGAAAGGAAGAGATTTTTCCTGAGAATGAAAACATTGGTACTACTGATAATACTTTAACTGGAAGACGAGAATTGATCAAAAACCTGGCGTCCATTCCTGTACTTGGTTTAGCATTTTTCGGTTTCGCCAAAAAATATGGCTGGTTCAGTTTCGAGGAAGAAAATATTGTAAATCCCGATGCGATGTCATCAGCAACTTTGTTGTCAGCCAAGAAGGTTGATTTCGGAGAGTTGAAAGGGAAAGTCCCCTTAGGGCAAATCAAACATGTAAAGATCAGCCGCATTATACCTGGAGGAAATCTTGTGGCAGGATTTGCACATGCCAGGGACCTTGTTTATGTATCGCCCCTGATCAAGAATTACTTTACAGATGAAAAAGTTATTCAAACGCTCTGGATTTATGAAGGTTGCGGCATCAATACAACCATCATGAGGACAGACGAACAAACCATCCGCATTTTGAAAAAATACTGGGAAAGGGGTGGAAAGATCCAGTGGCTGGCACAAACATATCCCAACGATGATGATTTGTCCAATGTTCAAATGGCCGTTGACAATGGAGCTGTGGGTGCTTTTGTTATGGGGGGCATTGCCGACAGGTACGTTTTTGATAACGAGCTTGAAAAATTAGCAAAACCCATTGAATATATGAGGGAACAAGGGCTGATTGCCGGGACGGCAGGACACGCCATACAGGTACCAATGGCATGCGTTGAGAATGGCATTGAAAATGATTTCTTTATGAAAACTTTTCATCATGACCGCTATTGGTCTGCACACCCGGAAGAAAACAGACAGGAGTTCATGCATAATCTTGAATATGGCAGGCTCGAAAGGGACCAATACCACGATAATCTCTGGTGCGCTTCAGCAGAGGATGTCTCAGAATTTTTTAAGACTTGTGAAATCCCCTGGATTGCGTATAAAGTACTTGCAGCAGGATCAATCAGGCCCGAGGACGGATTTAAATTCGCTTTTGAGCACGGTGCTGATTTTATCTGCGCGGGTATGTTTGATTTCCAGGTTATCGAGAATGCAAATATTGTTTATGATGCATTGAATAATGAATTGAACCGTGGGAGAAATTGGTATGCCTAAAAACGATAGTTTAAAAATGAACAGCATGGCCATTAAACAGAAGAATACTGGAAGACATAATGAATGTTCCCCCAGGATATTATTTCGGTTCCTATATATAATTTTAAGTTTGGGAGCACTGATTCAATACTTTAGTGCATTAGATGCTTTGGCCCAATCGGTCACTGAGAAATCAGGTATACTTCGTATTGCCTCTTGCCAGTTCCCCATATCAAACAAGATCGATGTAAATTATAAATGGATCGAAAAGCAGGTGATTGAATCGAAATTGAAGAAAGCAGATATCGTACATTTCCCGGAATGTGCCCTTTCCGGGTATCCGGGAACTGATATGGAGACTATGGATGGCTTTGAATGGGATAAACTTTCTGCTGCTACAGACTCCATTATGCTACTTGCCAGAAGTTTAAAAATCTGGATAGTTTTAGGGAGTATTCATCAATTAAGTGACGAAAACAAACCGCATAACAGTCTATATGTCATAAATCCTGAGGGGAAGATTGTTGATCGATATGACAAACGTTTTTGTACATCGGGCGATCTGAAATATTTTTCACCTGGCGATCATTTTGTGAATTTTGAAATAAATGGTGTGAACTGTGGATTACTGATTTGTTATGATCTCCGGTTTCCAGAACTTTACAGAGAATACAGAAAAACTGATACGGATCTTATTTTTCAATCCTTTTATAATGCAAGGCAAAAAAAAGGAAGTATACATCCACTGATCATGCCGGTAACATCACAGGCAAGAGCGGCAACAAATTATTTTTATATGTCTTTGACAAATTCTTCTGCGCCGGAAAGCTGGCCCTGTTATTTTATTACTCCGGATGGATTGGTCCAGAACAAACTGACACTGAATGAACCTGGAATATTGATTTCAGAGGTGGATATCAACAGGACATATTATGATGCAAGTGGTCTATACCGTAATAATGCAATGAATGGAAAGCTGAACAGTGGCGATATCATCAAAGACGACCGTTCTCTTGATAGAAAAAATCACTGAAAAAATATTTCAATTACTTTTTTGTAAACTTCTATTTAAGACTTTTTGAAAAGCAAATCTGGCCTATAATTTAAATGTACTGATCATGAAAAAGTTTTTTTATTCACTGAGTTGGCTAACCAAACCTCGATCTAATAATTTTCTTCACCGGAAGAATACAAACATTCTTTTTAGATTTTTAAATTCTGCTTGGTTACTTCTTTTGGTGCTTCCTCTGTTCACTTGTAGCAATCCTGTGACGAAACCACTAAAAATATACATAAATACTGATCTTGAAGGGATTAGTGGAGTATACAAATTTGCGCAGACTAGGGAGAAAGATACACCCCTGAATATCCAGGCATGTGAGTATTTTATGGAGGATTTAGCCGCTGTAATACAGGGCTTACGCGATGCCGGAGCCACTGAAATTGTGGTTCTTGATGGTCATGGCACTCAGGCTGTGATCCCGCATATGATGCACCCAGGGGCAACCTACATCACTGGAAAGCCAAGGCCTGGCGCAGGAAACCTTACAGGACTTGATGAATCTTTTGATGGAATGATCTTTGTCGGATTTCATGCTATGATGGGAACTCCAGATGGAGTATTAAACCATACACAATCATCCAGGCCAGAAAACAGGTACTGGTACAATGACCGCGAATCAGGTGAACTTGCTCAGAATGCCTTAATTGCAGGATATTTTGGAGTACCACCGATTATGGTCACCGGAGATGAAGCTACCTGCCGTGAGGCGCGTCAATTTTTCGGAGATAATTTTGTTACGGTGGCTGTTAAACGTGGACTTTCACGTGAGGCAGCTGAGTTATATCCTTTTGAACAGACTCGAAAAGCACTATATGAAGGTGCAAAGAACGCAATAGCTTCATTGCCAAATGCTAAACCATATATAATTGATCTGCCCATCAAGGCAAAAAAGCAATATCTCGATTTAAATACTGACTTACCTGAGCCACCCGTTATTGTCAAGGAGGGAATTATTGAGGAAGCTTTAAATGTCACAGATTTTTAATATGTTATAGACTTCTCATCCAAGCTGTAACAAAAAAAAGCCCCACCAAATAATTGGTGGGACTCTATCGCTTTCGCTCCTCAGCTTGGACTTCCCGCCATCGCGGGATAGACTTCTCATCCAAGCTGTAACAAAAAAAAGCCCCACCAAATAATTGGTGGGACTCTATCGCTTTCGCTCCTCAGCTTGGACTCGAACCAAGGACCCTCTGATTAACAGTCAGATGCTCTAACCAGCTGAGCTACTGAGGAAGTTCTCAAAATGGAAAGCAAAAGTACCCCCCGGGAAATAAATTATCAATAATTATTCAATTATTTTTTCTTAAATACTCAATGAAGATTCGGCCTGTAATAAAACGGTTAAAATCATGCCATATTGGCGCGTTTTATGTTTGATTTTCTCGCATACATGCCAATGTGTCGCTAAAATGCGATGAAAATACTTTAAATTCAAATTGGTATAATTTTTAGGGAATATGAGTAAATGATGTTCTTGAAAATTATGTAAAACTTAAAATATTAAAATTATGACACTGATTAAATATAACCCTTATGTAAGAAACAGTTATCCTGGTTCATATGTGAATTTATTTGACAAATTCTTTTATGATAAACTGGAAGATTCCAGTGCCGACAGGTTTTTACCAAGTGCCAACATTCTTGAAACAGAAAAAACATATCAAGTCCAGTTGGCTGTTCCGGGAATGAATAAGGAAGATTTCAATATTGACCTTGAAGACGGAAAGTTATATATAAGTGGTGAAAGGCGATTTGAGACAAGCGAAGGTACTACAGTACATCAGCACGAGATCTTACATGGCAGTTTCAAGCGCGTATTCCATTTACCGGAAGATGCTGATCAGAAGAAGATTTCAGCAAGTTATGAAAATGGGATTTTGAACATTGAAGTAGCAAAAGATGTCAAAAAAGTGCTTAAGCAAAAGATCAATGTTAAGTAAAATACTCTAAGAACTAAGTAAAAATGAAGATCCCGCTTTGGCGGGATTTTTTGTTAAATAATGTTAATAATAGTATCAAAAATGTTAATTTCCCGTTTGTACTAAAGTTGGTGAACTTAAAAATATAAATGAATGAATAAGAAAAATTTTATAATAGCTATCGTTATCGCATCATTTGTTGGTGCCCTGGTTGCTCTGGCAACTTATAAGATTGTCGTTCCTCAAGAAGACAAATACAACTCAATACAGGAACGTCAGAATATTAAATTTTCGAATTATAATATAGATGATATATCTGTTCCGGAAGGAATAAATTTCGTACAGGCTGCTGAATTGGTTACCCCAGGAGTAGTACACGTAACTATGACAAGGCAGACCACTGAAAGATATTACAGGAATCCTTTCGAGGAACTTTTTGGAAATCCACATGGAGGAACCCCTCGCGAGCAACAGGGTTCAGGATCAGGTGTAATCATTTCTGATGATGGTTTTATCGCTACCAATTACCATGTAGTGGAAGGAGCAAGTAAAATTGAAGTGATATTGAATGACAACAGGCGATATGAAGCTGAACTGATTGGAGAAGACCCTACCACAGATTTAGCTCTGCTGAAGATCAATGAAAAAAACCTGGATTTTATACGCTATGGCAACTCTGACATTTTAAAGGTTGGGGAATGGGTATTGGCTGTTGGTAATCCATTTACCTTAACTTCAACTGTTACTGCAGGAATTGTTAGTGCAAAAGGAAGAAATCTTCGACTTCTTAACAGAGAACTTGGAATTGAATCCTTTATACAAACCGATGCAGTTGTAAATCCAGGAAATAGCGGGGGGGCTTTGGTGAACCTGAAAGGTGAATTGGTTGGTATCAATACAGCCATTGCTTCACCCACGGGCTCGTATGCAGGATACTCATTTGCTGTACCCGTTTCACTGGTCAAGAAGGTGATGGACGATCTGCTTGAATTCGGTGCTGTCCAACGTGCATTGCTGGGAATTTCGATCTTAGATGTATCTGATGCCACAGAAAGGTTTGATCTGGACATTGAAGAGAGCAATGGTATTTATGTAGCCGGAGTAAATATTGGCAGTGCTGCTGAAGAAGCTGGACTAAAAGAAGGTGATATTATCATTGGTATCGATAATAATGAAGTTAAAAGTACTGCTGAATTGCAAGAATATGTAGCAAGAAACAGACCTGGCGATAAAATAGATGTTACATTCCTAAGAGATGGAAAAGAATCTACAGTGAAAGCTACATTAAAAAACATCATGGGTGAAGAAAGAATGTACAGAAGAGAAGCAGCCATGGAAATTCAGGGTGCTACTGTATCCGAAATAGATGAGGATACGAAAGATGATCTTGAGCTCAGTGGAGGTGTTCAACTTAATAATATTAAAAGTGGAAAATGGTCAGAAGCGGGTATTAAGGATGGATTTATAATAACCTCAGTGGATAAAAGAGAAATTAAAACCATCAATGACCTTATGGCCTCTCTTGCCAATAAATCTGGCGGCATACTGATTGGCGGGGTTTATCCTGATGGCGAAGAAGTTTATTATGGAATTAAGTGGTAATACAAATTAATTAGAAAAAAAGAATCCCGCCGGCCTGCAGTAAACAGGTATCGACGGGATTTTTTTATAGCTGTATTAGAAATATCTACGCGTCACAATTTCCTGCCATACAAGCAAGTTCCTGTGCTGCCGTTGTATAATCTTCCTCTTCGTATCTGTAAATCTTCGAAAAGTCGATCTCCGGAAATTTCTCTACTAATAGTTTATATTCCTCTTCGGATATTTCTTCATATGGCATCTGATCAAATTTAGCATCAAAAGCCGGCAGGAATGTGATGCCGCCAATTCGATCCTGATTTTCCCAGACCCACTTCACAATATCCAGGACTTCATCCGGTTTGTAAGTAATGGTGACACTGGGATTATGTTCCGTGTAATTCATTTTTACCTGTAACCAGTATTCCAGTTGTTCCATGGCACTGCGTGAATTCCTGGTAATGGCACCTTCGGGTGCTTTCATTGGGAAATGAACAACATATGTAGTTGCATTTTCTTTCTTCTGACCATTTTCAGGATCCATAGGTATTCCGGCATTTTCGAGTACCTTGAATACAGGAGTATGTGTGCCAACCCTGACATTTCTTACATAGTGGTCAGACCATCTGGCATGAATACCAGGTGAACAGTTTAATAATTGGGATGAATTACCTGAAGGTTTCACACATGTTACAGCAGCTGATTGATTGATGCCTAAAATCTGTGCATATATTCTGTTTGTTTCAACAGCTATCTGCTGAAGCATTTTTTGAACATCTGCTTCCTGTACTAATGGACAATCCAACTGGCCATTGATGTCTACTCCCAGAAGCCTTTCCTCTGAGCAATTCACTTTCCATTCTTTTCGAAGCCCTGGAAAATAAGTAGCCATTGATTGAATGGTCCCTATAATGGTGGCAAGTTCTACTTTTTCACGTAGATCGTCAAAGGTATCCTCTGCCCGGGCTACTGCAACAGATAAGTTACAAAACTGAAATGGCCTTAATAAGATCTCTCCACAAGGATTGGTACCAAATCTTCGGGCTTCTCTTCTCTCGGGTTTAGTTTCAATAGCTGCCTGCCTGTTAAATATTCCTGGCTCACCACGCTCAGAATTAACAATATCCAGAACAAATTTTGCTGCTTCAGCCTGAGTCAATTTTCTTTCTGGCCAGACAGCTGAATTATTGGCATTCCATCTTTGACTATTCTTGATCCAGAAATCCCCATCCTTACAATGTCTCATCTCATGATCATCATAATCAAATAAAGCAATCATCGCTGTTCGCCTTACACCACCGGAAACAGCAGCCTGTCCTACAGAACACATAATATCATGTGCATCAATGGACCTTAAGAAACTACCTTGACGGGCAAGAATTTTTGAGCGTGTAAATTCAAGCATATTCTTTAAAGGTTCTGGTCCACTTGCCCTGCCACCTTTAACCCTTAATACAGCTCCTGCTTCACGGATTAAAGAATAATTAAAATGAATATCATTACCTGCAAACCAGGCTTCCATACCTATCCGTAAAGCTTCCGCCCAACCTTCTGTAGAATCCTCGATGACGAAATTTATTGGTGGTTGATCTATTTGTCTTTTAATTCTTGGGAACTTTTCAACATATTCATTTTCTACAGAATATCCAACTCCACAACCACTCATGGAGATTATCATGGCCTCAACAAAAGATTGTACACTGTCAACCGGCATATATGAACAATTGTACAGGCATATATTATTCCTTCTTGCTGCAGGTCCTGCCATTGCCAGTAATCGCATGGAGGGCATGATCTTCATTTCAAGAATTCCATTTCTTACTCTTTCATAAACAGATTTAGGTAATCTGAATTCAGATAGTTCCTTTAGAAAATTTACTGCACGGTCAACTGTTTCTACCCATGTCTCACGTCGGCCCAGGTCCCAGTTAAACCTGGCATATTTATCATAAAATTGAAATTTCTGTAGTTGCGTTGGAAAATACTCATCAGATTCATCAAACGCCGCTTTCACCTCATCCGGAACAGGACGTTCCACCCTCATTTTTGCATGCTCTGCTCTGTATAATATATATTTTTTTGCTGCTTCAAATTCTTTGGCAGCTTGTAAAACAGTTTCAACTATATCCTGAACATTTTCAACGGTAGGAACATCGAATTTGGCGCTCACGATATTGTAGACCTGATCTGCAAGTTCGCTGGCAAGTATTTCAGATTTTTCTTCAGATTTTTCTACACTTCTGAAGCATCGAAAAATAGCATTTTCGATGCGCTTAACATCAAACTCTACTTTTCTTCCATCTCTTTTTACAACTTCTTTTGGGGCCACCACTTCTACTTTCTTTTTCTCTTTTGTAACTACCGAATCTTCTTTGGGTACATCGACTGACTGAGCATTCTTCTTATCTAACATAACATAATAATAGTTAACAGTTTTTACACTTTTTCTGGGTTGATACTAATTAAAATTTAATTGGCTTTTTAAAAAAAAACGCAGTTCAAGCTAAAGATACTTTAGCAAATATGTTTTTCCAAGGATAATTTTCAGTAAAATTTTAACAAATTTATAAGTTACTTGAAAACATTATTTTAGGTTAAAATCCTAAAGATATGATTAAAGTATATGTCTTAAAACACTGAAATTCAATGGTTTAAATAATTCGAGCTAATTGTTTGATTTAGAGATTATTTAAAATACTCCTCTGAATAAAATATATAATTGACAATTATCTTATCAATTTACATAATCGCCCCTCAATGTTCGAAATCTTTTTCTCGCCTCAGCTGCATAATAGCTTCCAGGATATTTACTTAGAAATTCCTGATACAAGCTTTTGGATTTTTCTATGTCGTGTAAATGACGATCATAAATTTCTGCCATCCGGAAAAAAGCATCATCCCCAAATATGTCTTCGCTGTATTTATCCACAATTATATTCAGGCATTCGATTGAATTCATAAATTCTCCCTTTTCCAAATATATGGAAGATAAGAGCCATAATATTTCATCAGATAAATTTGATCCTTCATATTTTTCGTACATGTCATTCAAAGAATCCAGTGCTTGCTGTTTTTTATTCTGGAAAAGCAAAAGCTCTATATCCGCATACTTCTTCAATAAATAATCTGAAGTATCGAGCCCAATATTGTCTTTAATCAAAAGGCTTAATTGCATGGCATCATTTGCTATTTCTCTTGATGTGGCTAATTTCAAAACATCCAGATGTTGTTGGGCTAAAGCAAAATCGCCCTTGTAATAAGAAAGCTTAGCACTTCGAAGTTTGGCTTCATAACCTGTTGGAGAATCTTTCCTGGCTTTTTCAACCTGTGCATACAAAAGTACCGATTCCCACGACTCACCTTTCAGCAAATATATATCTCCTAGATCAAGCTTACATTTTGCTTTAAGTTCCGGAGAGATCCTGGGAATGGTTATTATGGTATTCAGAATTAATATTGCCGAATCCATTTCATTCAGATAAAAAGCATGCAAATGAGATTTGCTTAACAAAGCTTCTGCGGTACGTGAATTAATTCCTATTTCCTGAACGAGTAAGTTATAATCTAAAATCAACTTTCTTATTTCTGATTCCTCAACAGGAAATGTGTTTTTTACTAGTTCTTCACGTGATTTTATCTTATATCTTTTTGCAATAGGATAAATATATGAGGTTTGATAATTCTTAATTAAGTGATCAAAAATATCAATAGCCGTCTCAAAGTCATTATTTTCCAATGCAATTAATCCAACTTCAAATATTTCATTACCTTCCTTTCCCATTCTCAGGTCATAAGCTCTTGCCTGAACAAAAGCCCCATAGAAATTTCTTTGTTGAATATTTACCCAGATTATTAGTTCAGAATATATATTATTTTCCGGATCTTTTTGAATCAGGTCATACAATAGATTTTCAAGGCTTTTTAAATCTTCAATTTCTGTTAAATAATTTTGAAGTACATTTCTAACATATGGTAAATTATTCGGGCTTTTATTAACAAAATTTAGATATTCCCTGATCATTTTGTCTTTCTCATTTAAGAGTCGGTAAATGGTAGCCAGTTCAATGGCATATCGATAAGGATCTTTTTGTTCGTTCCTTGCCATCAGGTACAATTCTTCAGCATAATTAAGTTTTTGCTTTCCAATCAAATATTGGGCTGCTTGTCTTGTTTTTCGATCGTCATCTTTGATATCATTAAATACCTTTTTATAATAATTTTGTTCTTTAACTTTATCATTAGGCTTCCTGAACAAGAATCCTTTGTCAATCGTATAATAAATATTATTTGGATTTGATTTTATTACATCGTCAATATACTTTTCAGCTGTTTTAAAATCATCAGTACTCAATAGCAGATCAAAATAATTCCGGTGTATTATGGGAATGTTTTTCTTATTTCGTGCCAATTTCTTATACATCTCCAGCGCTTTATCAACATCTCCCATTGAATAATATTCATTGGCTATATTAATTTGATTAATATCCTGTGAAAAAGCGCTTTTCGTAATTATTATTAGAAATAGGCAGCACAGAATATAAATTCCGAATATTTTTCTATTTATCAACATCACCTAATACTATAGTATTTTAATATATATTAATTAATTATTATTATTAGCATGTGGATAAGTGGATAATTAATTCATTTTTTACTTGATATTGTTAATTGTGTATAAAAGATGAAGAAATTTCTGGTTATTCACATTTTATTCACTTGTAAATAATTGATAACTAAATACTTAATATATAAATGCATATTAAGGTATTTTTTGTGGAAAACTTTCTATGACTGATAGCTGTGGATATATATCTGATAATCTTAATATAAGTCTGATAATTATCCACAGGATTTCTCCTTTTCTTTATACTGTTCAGTAATCTTCATATTATCTACATCTTATTCCGCTATTATATATATGTTATCCACATTTAAAATTCAAGATTAATATCTGTTAACTCCCAGTTTGCTCTTATTGTTATTTTTTCGGGATAAAAGAAAATTCCCTCAGGTTCTTCATTTTTAAATATATTGCCTGGGTCCCACTTACCATTATTATTGTTATCTATATATACCCGTATTGAATAATCTCCAGCTGCAACCTGGTCGAAACGATATTGCTTTTCATTACGTATTTCTTGAATTACATCATTTTTCCCTTTTATTAATTGAATGATAAATGAATCAAATTGAGAAACAACATTTCCATTTATTATACCGAAGTTATCTGTTTTCAATTGCTGATATTGAAGATTAATTGATTTACTTGAATCGCCATCTGCAGAAATAAACGCACCTGTGCCAATATGAAATATTAGTTTGGTATTCTTTTTTCCAGAACCCCCGAGTTTTTGGTCTGTAGACCGATCATTGGGAACTGATTTAGACGTTGTGTCTGTCTCTATTAATGATTTTAAATATTCTGAATAGAATAGATCTATATCAAATGATAAAACATCATTTGTTTTATTTAATGTGTAATGAAGGGTATCGCTCAGATACTGGAATGTTACACTGTCGTATTCAAAATAGATACTGTCAAAGCTGATGTTGGTTATAGGTTTATTGAAAGTAAAATCAACAGATAGTTCATCAGTTATTTTAGAATCGTTTTTTGGGTATACTGAAAAATTGAATTCATCAAAATCCCGCTTCGTTTCTATAAACTTCAAATACAAAGTATCAATAAATGTAGATTCCAGACTATCCTCCGCGCTAAATACAAATTGAATGCTATCATTTGATTGAATATTATTATAGAATCGAATCGTTTTTTTATCTTCGGCAAAATTATGATAAATTGTTTTTGATGAATCAATGGGATAAATGGAATAATCAACCAAAGATTTGTTGGTTTTAATTTCAAAGTACCTTCCGGAAGAATTGGCTCTTTGAATTTCAATATCACGCATATCAAGATATTGTACTTTGAGAAAAACAGAATCTATATTTTCACTCAAGGATATGGTATCAGATAAAAAACCAAACATTTCCTTTGGCATATCACATTTCAGGTTTGAATTGGCATCATTATAAGCATATAGTTTATATATTCCATTTTTAATATTCTCGATAAGGTATTTTCCTTCTTTATTTGTTTTAGTAAGATATATCGGTGGACTATTAAATATATCCAGGGTATCGCCAATAAGATAAAGACAAACTGTTAAATCCTCTACTGGTGTATTTGTAAATAAATCTAATACTTTACCATTTATATATAAGGAATCAATGTAGTCTCCTGTGCTAAAAGCTAAAACATTATCTTCTGTTATGTTTCCTTCAGTTATGTCCTGGATGGCATCCTGAAAATTGAAGGTATAGGTTGTACTGTCTTTGAATGGTTCAGGAAAAATAAGTTCTATTGAATTTCGGCGTATCTTCTGTTCATATTCATCCTGAACAATGGGTGTTATGATCAGTTGTTTATTTAGGTTTTCAATTTTCAAATATTCATCGAAGATCAGGCTGATGGTGTTACCGGAGAAATTCAGACTTTTATGCTCTGGTATGGACTTTATTAAAACTGGTGGAATTGTATCTCTGGGACCTCCACCGGGAGGTGTAATGCTGGCACATTTCGTTAAAAAATATATAATTGTAAAGTATAAAAGAAATAGAGAAAAAAAAAATATTTCATTTTTTAACGATATATATTAAACTGGAGTAATTATTTTTGTTTTTTTTAGCATAAGTATTTGATATCCAGCCATTTATAAATGATTTTGTATAGTTAAAGTACTTGCTCTTATAGCTTTCACTTAACAGGCTGACATAATAAGAATCAAACTTCATGGGATGAATAGAATTGATTTTTAAATTATGAATCTTCATTAGTTTTTTAAAAGTAATCTGGTTAAAATGATACAGATGCCTTGGAACATCATAAGCAGCCCAATGTTCTTTATATTTCCTGGCATCATATGAATCGACATTAGGAAGAGCAAATATTATGCGTCCTTGTTTGGATAGTAATTTTTTTAAGTGTTTAATGGTTTTATGAAGTTCAGGCAGATGTTCAAGTACATGCCATATTGTTATAATCTGGTAGTGATTTTCATCTTCACAATTAAATAGATCTTCATTAAGATTAATACCAAGTAGTTTTTCTGCCTTTTTCCTTGCATTTGAATCTGGTTCAACACCATATATATCCCAATGAGAATTCGAACAGGTCTTAAGAAATTCACCTGTTCCACAGCCGACATCAAGAATGCGACCCTTTTTTGAAAGGCTGTTTACTAGCCTTAGTTTATTTTTTAGAGTATAATTACGAACTGTCTTATATATAAGGTGACGAATTGAATTCGCTTTATTGGTATGGGAAATATAATGATCGGATTTATAATATTTATGAAGCTCTTCATTTTCCGGTCTGGGATTTGTAAATTTAAAAGTGCAACTAAGACATTCATTGATAGCAAAACTCTCACCTGAAACCAGGTGATCTTCACAAATGATCAGGTTTTTAATATCCTTGCTCCTGCAAAGTGGGCATTTTGTAAGTTTATTATACATCCTTATTTACCCAAGTATACCATTAATATTGAAATATCTGATGCCGAAACGCCACTAATCCTTGATGCCTGACCAATTGTTATAGGCCGGATCTTATTTAGTTTTTCCATTCCCTCAGCTGAAAGCGAAGATAGTTTATTATAGTCAAATCTCAATGGTATTTTATAATCCTCGAGATTCTCTATCTTTTCAGCCAATTTGCGTTCCTTATCAATATAAGTTTCATACTTTATTTGTATTTCAGCTTGTTCAATTATCTCAGTCTTATAATTTGATAATAGATTATATAAGAATTGATTCTTATGATTCAAGTTATCCAGATTAATTTCTGGTCTTTTGAGAAGTTTATAATATGAAGCCTTTTCTTTTATTTCAGCTGTCTTGTTTATTTCAGCAATAGAGTTAAATCCAACCGGATCAAGCTTTTGTTCTTTTAATTCATCTATAAGTTGAATAACTTTATCCTGTTTTTCTATAACTCTTTTATACCTTTCTTCATCGGCCAGGCCTAATTTAAATCCTTTTTCAGTTAATCGAATATCTGCATTATCCTGTCGAAGTAATATTCGGTATTCTGCTCTTGATGTAAACATTCTATACGGCTCTTCAGTACCTTTATTTATTAGGTCGTCTATTAGAACACCGATATATGCCTCAGATCGCTTTAGTATAAAAGCATCTTTATTTCCAACATTATTATGAGCATTTATACCAGCAATCAATCCTTGTCCGGCTGCTTCTTCATATCCCGTTGTACCGTTAATCTGTCCGGCGAAGAATAGATTTTGTACCAATTTAGTTTCCAGTGTTGGTTTTAATTGTGTGGGAGGGAAATAGTCATATTCTATGGCATACCCGGGTCTGAACATTTTTACATTTTCAAAACCAGGTATTTTTTTAAGGGCTTTGTATTGGACATCTTCAGGTAGGGAAGTTGAAAAGCCGTTAACATAAATTTCTACCGTTTTCCATCCTTCTGGTTCAACAAATATCTGATGTCTGTTCCGTTCCGAAAACCGGTTAATTTTATCCTCAATAGAAGGACAATATCTAGGCCCTACCCCTTGTATTCGTCCAGCAAACATGGGAGATCGATTAAACCCCGTTTCAAGTATTCCGTGAACCTCTGTATTTGTATAGGTAATAAAGCAGCTTTTCTGCTTTTTTAATGGTTTAGTTAATTTTGAATATGAAAATTTACCAGGTAAATCGTCCCCCTTCTGTTCATCAAATATTGAATAATTTAAACTTCTTCCATCCACACGAGGTGGTGTACCGGTTTTCATTCTGCCTGATTCAAAACCAATTGAGACCAATTGTTCCGTTAAACCAGTAGCTGCTTTTTCACCGGTTCTTCCTCCTCCAAATTGTTTTTCTCCTATATGAATGAGACCATTCAAAAACGTTCCATTTGTAAGAACCACGGCTTTAGATGGTATAAAAATGCCCAATCCTGTTTTAACTCCTTTTACAATGCCTTTATCAACCACGATCTCAGAAACCATTTCCTGCCAGAAATCCAGATTTTTAATGCTTTCGAGCTGCAAACGCCATTCTTCTGAAAAGATCATTCTGTCATTTTGGGTTCGGGGACTCCACATGGCCGGTCCTTTAGACTTGTTCAACATGCGGAATTGGATCATAGATTTATCAGACACAATGCCTGAATAACCGCCTAAGGCATCAATTTCCCGAACAATTTGCCCTTTTGCAACCCCACCCATCGCAGGATTGCATGACATTTGAGCAATCGTCATCATATTCATAGTTATGAGCAGAACGCTTGAGCCTAGATTGGAAGCAGCAGCAGCAGCCTCGCAACCAGCATGACCAGCACCTACAACAATAACATCGTATTCTTTAAACATATTCTAAAAACATTAAATGTTCCACGTGGAACATTTATATAACAAATTCAGATCCATATGTTCCACGTGGAACGTTATATTTTTAACAAATTTAGACACTCATTTTCTTTTTTTCGCATAATCTTCTTCTCATTATCACTTGAATCCATATATCCCATCAAGTGCAATATTCCATGAATCATAACACGGTGTAACTCATCCATTTTATTTTCATTGTATTTACGGCTATTTTCAAATACCCGATCTATGCTTATATATATATCGGTATCGATATAATGCTCAGTATCTGAATTATTGAAAGTAATAATATCAGTATAGGTATTGTGGGCAAGGTAATCGGAATTGATCTTATTAAGAAACACATCTGAACAGAAGATGTAATTGATGGCTAAGATTTCTTTTTCACTTTCTTCAGAGATAATTCTTTTGATCCATTTAATAATGCTGGTTTTTTGGGGGAGTTTAAAATCAACTTCTTCGGAAAAAAAATTGATGTTAGACATTTCAATTAATGTAGAAACACAATTCTACCTCACTTCCTTTATTCTTGAATGTGACCTCGTCAGATAAATGTTTCATTAAAAATATGCCCCTGCCACTTGGTTTATCAATATTTTCAGGTGCAGTAGGGTCTGGCAAATTATGATAATCAAATCCGATGCCTTCATCTTTTACTATAAAACGAATTAGGTTATCATTTAAGGACAATGTCAGGTGTACATTTTTCTTCTTATCACTCTTATTGCCATGTCGTATGGCGTTATTTACAGATTCGGTTACAGCTACCATTATGTTTCCATAGATGTCGTCGTCAAGATTGAATTTTTCTTTAGCATTATCTATAAAACTCTCAACGATCCTTATATTTTCATCTAATGATGGAATATGAACCTTAATTGAATTCATTTTATTTATTATTTAAAAGAAGTTTCTAATCTATTAAAATATTCCATAACCTCCTTTTTATAATAAGGATTTAATTTTGGAGGTACTGTTCTTAGCAATTCTATCTCTTTTTCTTTTAATTTCAAATAATCTTCAAATTCAGGTGGTACAGGCCTTTCCAATTGTTTGGCTGATTTTGCTTCCCGTTCATTATCAAGCTCCTGTTCCCGCATGGCATCTTCAGCCTGGAGCAGCCTGGTCAGTATTTCTTCCTGCCTTTTAATAAGTTGTTCCGTTAATCGTTTATTAACGAGGTCTATCTCAGTTTGTTCCATTTTTCCGGCAATATCTCCAAGTTTTTGACCATTTCCATCCATATTGTTTAACTTTTCCTCTTCTTCCTGTAATTTTCTCCTGATTTCTTCCTGACCTGCAGCTAGTTTAGCAAGTTCTTCTGATAAAGCTTTGCCTTTCTTTCCACTTTTTTTCAACTCGCTGATCTGTTCATTGAGCTGTTTTTGAAGTTCTGACATACTGGGCTGCTGTTGGCTTTGTTGACCTTGAGATGGCATACCCATAGCCATTGCAAGTTGTTGTTGCATAGAAGATAAAACATCATCAAGAAGTAAAGCAAGGTTGTTCATGGATGTCATCGAGAACTGTTGTTTTCCAACCGCCTGAGATTTCTTTCGTTCCCTGAGCGAAACCACGCTTTCATCCATGTATTTGTTCATTTCATTTACCTCTCTTGTAATAAATGAAGATATTTGAAACACTCTTTTTGAAAGGGCCATTAAACTATCCTCTATAACTTTCGCATCATCCTTTAATGAAAGCTGCCTTTGAGAAAGGCCAATAAATCGCGGATCACTTTGATTGACTGATCGAAAACTCAACATGATCTCTTCTTGATTAAAAGAAAGTTTGATAAGATTATCTACGATCAATCTTAATGAGTTATAGTTTTCCATCATCATATTCATATCTCCACTCGATTGCATCTGTTTCATTGACTCAGAAAGTTCCTGCATTTGTTCAGAAGCATTTTGTTGAGATTTTGAGGCGTCTTTACGTTTGTTATTCTCTAACTGATCCATTGCCTCTTTTTGAGAATTTTTGATCTTTTCTTCCTGTTCCTTCGTAATTTTCATGGGTTTCGGAAAGGTCAGATCCTGATTGATGTCAATCAGGTCATCCAGGGATTCTTCAACATTTTCAAAATCTTTATTTAAATTTTCCTGTTCCTGTTTGATATCCTGAATATCGTTTTTACGGTCTTCGGTTTCTTTTGACAATCCTTCTTGTTTATCCTGAAGTTCATTAATATCTTCAATGGCCTTTTCAAGTTGTATTTCAAATTTCATTCTTTTGAACAATTCAAGCGTGCGTTCTAATTCCTGTTCAAAATTGTCTTGTTTAAAATCAATTCTCTCTAAAAGACTTTTAACTTCACTTATGTCTTTCTTTTCTTCAAGCAACTTCTTTAATTCTTCAAAAAGCTTCTTGGTTTCCTCATCCATTAGTTCATCCATTAACTGTTGGAGCTGATCCACCTTTTTTATTAAATCCGCATCGAGTTCATTGAACTTCTCGAGCTTCATATTATTGGCCTGGTTCAATTCCTGGAGCTTCGTGATTTCATTATCCAGCTTTTCCTTATCTTTGATCATTTCATCCAGCAATTTCTGGTCCTGCCAGTTCATTTGCTTTTTACCCTTAAGTCTGCTTTCAACCTCCTCTATTTTATCATTTAGCTCCTTCGCCATATCTAAGCTCTTATCTATCTGATTTTCAGCACTTTGCGTAGATTTTTTTAAATCTTCTTCCCTTTCCTTCTTGTCTGGAATCCTGAAATAGTATAATCCCGTTCTTGATGCTTTTCTGCCATTGATGACATCATTGTCCCGTACCTCCAGATAGTATTGTATTTGGTCTGAATCATTTAATAATAAACTATCAAGGCTCCAATTAAAATAGAAACCCTGAGAAGTTTTATCCGGATCAATATTGATACGTTGATATCTTCTCGACCCGGGAGTTTGATCATTTGACGCCGTAACAATTTTATAATACAGTCTCAAATCTGAAAACCCGTGGTCATCAGATATGTTGCCGCCTAATATCATATAGTCATATAAAACGGTATCGATATATTGTTGCACTGATATTTGTGGAAACTCATCCGGGATTACTTCCAATTGATACATGATCTTATCCTTGTTTCTGGCAAACTCATTAACCAGGATTACCTCATATGCGCTTGTTGTAAGTGCTTGTTTATCAGCTAGATATAGTTGTTCTTCAATTTTTTTCGCTTCAAATATTTCTTTATCTTTCATAAAATTGATTGAAATACTGTCCGTATAAAGGGTTTGAAACTGCCACTTTATACCCGTACCCTCAGGAACCTGTAATGTTCCAATGTTACTGAGCCGCTCGTCTTTACGATTTAAATAGGATGGGTAAGATAACTCAACATTGAAATTCTTAATATTCGGACGATTAACAACCTTCAAATTATATTTTTCCGAATTAAAACCTGCAGCTTCAAATTCAAATTGAACGTTCTTTGCAATTTTTTTTAATGTATAGGAAAAATTAGTTGCGCTTGAGGAAAATAGTTTGATGCGTCGCTCCCCTAGCTTCAGATAGACATTCTCAGGTACTGTTTCACCACGTATGGAAACCTGAATATCATAATCTTCATTTTTATATGCTAAGAGTTCCCTGTTGTTTAAAATGAATTCAAAAGGAGCAACGGGTTTGTATTCTTTACTGTAATTTACAATTCGTGTACTGCTATCTGAAATAACTTTTGGAAATGATATGCTAAGAAAGAGTACAATAATAAACGGGATAGCAAGGTAACGGAGGTATTTCTTGTTCTCAGATATGGAAATTGCCCGTTCAAACTTTATGTCTTTAATCTCTTCAGATTTCTGGGAAATACTTGCTTTTACAAGTCCCTGATCCTCAGGATGTTTATTATATAATTGTAATATATTCAGAAGTTTATCGCTGACTGAAGGGAAGAAATTCCCAATGTGCTTGGCCGCTTCCTGGTCGCTGATCTGAAGCCGGTCTACAAAGATCTTTAAAACCGGGAAAAAGATCCATTGTGAAAACACATACAGCAATAGAACCAAATAAGAATAGAAGAATACCCCCCTAACTACTTGATTAAAATGACCTATGTATTCCAATAAACTGTAAAACAGAAAAGCGGACAATAAAAAGGTCAGAGAAAGTAATAAACTCTTTATTAAAAAGCTTTTATAGTACTTTTTCTTATACGAATGTATATTCCTGAAAACTGAATTTCCCTCCACCCCTTCTTATAATATGTTGTTCATTTATATTTAGTTCAATTGTTTAGGCATTTTAAAGTAAACTTCACTGAAATCCCTGTATTGCATAGGATTATTTGGAAAATTATTTACATATGATTGAATCAGCCTGTAGCCTTCATCATACCATAATACAACAATTGGTGCATCATTCATTAACCTCTTTTCAGCCTTTTTAAATAAAACATTAGCTTCCTCAATATTCTTTGCATTCAAAGCCTCATTAAAATACCGATCAAATTGAAAATTGTTATACCTGGATATATTAGGATACGATATCCTTTCTTTATTGTTTGGAACATTTTCACCATAAAATATCCATAGGAAGTTTTCAGCACTGGGATAATCTGCTACCCATCCTGCTCTCATTAAACTGAAACTACCCTGAAAACTCTTTTCGATCAATTGAGCAAATGGTAAAATAGTCAATTCAATGTTTATATTTAAGTGATCTTTTAATTGTTTTTGTATCTCTATAGCAACATTTGTGTTACGTTCTCCTTCAGGATTTAAAAACAATTCAATCTTAGGAAAGCTTTTGCCATCACGATATCCCGCTTTGTCAAGAAAATACCTGGCAGAATCTACGTTTAAACTATAACCATCGATATCCTCAATATTATAATCGCTTAGAACAGGTGGAGTGATTCCATGTATACCAGGTGCAAATCCTTCACCATTTAACACGAAATCAAGGATTTTCTCTCGGTCGATAGCATAATTAAAAGCCTTTCTAACATTGATATCACTAAATATAGTATTCTGTAAATTGAATGTTAAAAATTGTGTGGCCATTTCAGGAACACGTTGAAGTACATAATCCCTGTATTCTCCCTTATTGTCTGAAAGCGTTTCATCAAGTATCTCAAGGATATAATCTGTTGGTAACCTGTATATCATATCAAGGTTTCTTTTCCTGAACTCGAATAATTCTGTTTTTTTATCCTTTATAAACTGTATGCTTAATGCATCCAGAAAAGGAAGTTGATTTCCATATTCATCGACACCATGATACTTTTCATTTTTTTTCAATATTATGGAAATATCTTCATCCAGGTTTGAAAGAACGAAAGGCCCTGTTCCAACTGCCTTTACCCGCATATCCAAGCCATATTTTTCTTCTGCTTCCCTGGGATATATAAAGCAGCCCGGCATCGCCAGATTGACCATAAATATGGAGTTCGGTTTAAGGAGCCTGAGTTGTATGGTATATTTATCGATTACATTTATTCCACTAACCTCAAAATCAGGGATTTTACCATTTTGAGTAGCATTATAATACCTGTTCGCACCCTCAAGAATATCTTTAAATATGGAAGAAAATAACTGGTTGTTTATGTTTTGAGTACATAACCTGGTAAAACAGTATTTAATATCTTCAGCTGTAACTTCTCTTCCTATCCCATCGGCAAAACAGGGGTCGTCATGGAAAAATACCCCTTCCTTTATTTTAATCGTGTATATTTTCCCACTTTCATCTAAGCCAAAACTCTCAGCAAGCGCAGGAATAACCTTCAGTGTTTCATCATCGAACTTAAAAAGACCTTCATATATCTGACAGGCAATTCTGAATGAATAAGCATCAGTGATATTATGCGGAAACAGATTTTTAAGATATTCGGATTCATTTAAACGAAAAACACCTCCGTAATACCGATCTCCCTTTGCTTTGGTCAATCTCAATGAAGAATCTTCAGATTGATCTGGAGTGCTACAGGATAATATCAAAAGAAAAATACTGGCTGACAACCATGAAAATAAATTTTTCATACCCGGAAAAGCTTTAAGAAGTAGAACAATAAACAAAATTAAAGATATTTCAATCAATTTCTAACATGATAGGGCAGTGGTCAGAATGAATGGCATCAGGAAAAATAGATGCGCCGATTAATTTTTTATCTAAATCTTTTGTTGACATATGATAATCGATTCTCCAACCCAGGTTCTTTGCTCTTGCATTTGCCCTGAAACTCCACCAGGAATAATGATGAGGATCACTGTTAAAGAACCTGAAAGTATCTGTAAATCCCGTATCCAAAAACTTAGTAACCCATTCCCTTTCTTCAGGAAGAAAACCTGAAGACTTTTTGTTCGAAACAGGATTATGTATATCAATTGGTTTATGGCAAATATTAAAATCTCCAGAAATTATCAGTCGCGGTACGTCCTTCTTTAACTTATCTATATAAGCTATAAAGAAATCCAGAAATTTCATCTTAAAGGCCTGTCGTTCGTCACCACTGGATCCAGAAGGTATGTATACCGACATGACAGAGATATCTTTCAGATCCATTCGAAGTATACGTCCTTCACGATCATATAAAGGATTGCCACATCCATATTCCACATGAACAGGTTCAAACCTGGATAAAATGGCCACTCCGCTGTACCCTTTTTTTTCTGCAGCATGAAGGTAAACTCTATAACCCAGGGATTCCAATGAGTCAATATCAACCTGAGATTCCTGAGCTTTTAATTCCTGTAAACATAGAATATCTGCATCAGATTTTTCAATCCAATTTAATAATCCTTTATTAAATGCGGAACGGATACCGTTTACATTATATGAGTAGATTTTCATTGCCAGCCAATTTCATGATCAAAATATTCAATAATATGCATTTTTAATAATTTCTCCTGATCTAACATATCTACATGAGGTAATTTCTTAACTAGTTTCCAATGTGGCCATCCGTCTTCATCAAGCCCTTCTAGTGTATAGTATCCGGATAAACTCAATAATTTACATATTGCAATATGTATTAAATCCTGCTTCTGTTCCTTTGAAAATCGCTTTTTTCCTTTTCCAAGCTCGCGAACACCGATCAGAAAAAGAACGCTGTTAATCCCGTTTGGACGCTTTCCAACTGATATTTCCAGGTGGTCAAGTACCTTTTCCCATTGTCGGTATTGATCAAGATCCTTCTTATACATGCTTGTTTAATCCGTCCCAGTATTCCACGGCTTTTCTTAAATGAGGGATAACAATCGTGCCTCCGATCAATGTAGCTACTGACATGGCCTCAACAACTTCTTCCGTTTTAAACTTCAACTCATAACACTTTCCAAGATGATATTTTACGCAATCATCACATCGTAATACCAGGGAGCAGGTCAGGCCGATAAGTTCCTTAGTTTCTTTACTTAATTTTCCATCAAGGAAGGCATTCGTATCCAGATTATAAATTCTCTTAATGATCTTATCGTTGGTTCCCAGAAGTCTTTCATTCATCCGGTTGCGATAATCATTGAATTCTTTTTCCTTATTCATTACTTTTATGTTAACAAGCAAATATATTCTATTCATCCAGGATTACAAGACCAGTTATGATAAAGGATCTTTTTTCTTTAATGTATCCTCCTACCTGTGAATTGTGTAATGAAGGTCTTGCCAGGGGGGAATATCAAATCTGTACTCTATGTAATTTCAAATTACCCAAATTCACAAACTGCAAGGAATCCTTTTCATATTTACCCTTGTTAGTTGGGGCACATCTATATTCGTTTGTATTTTCTTATATCAAATACTATAAAAAGGGAATAGGTCAAAAACTATTGCAAAGAATAAAATATGGAAATAAACCGGACCTGGCCTGTTCCATCGGATTTCGATTGGGAGTAGAATTTATACCTCCTGAATCTTGCTTTGATTTAGTAATACCTGTTCCACTTCATAGAAAAAAATTGAGGAAAAGAGGGTATAATCAATCGGATTATTTTGCGATGGGGATTTCAAGAGCAACAGGAATTCCCTGGTCCCCTCAAATCGTAAGCAGAACCAGAAATAATCCATCACAGACAAACAGATCAAGGATAGAACGTATTCAAAATGTGGAGGGTATATTTCAAATTAAGAGAAAAGGTACAGTTATTTCAAAGAGGGTATTGCTTGTCGATGATGTAATAACCACTGGTGCCACTTTATTTGCTTGTTCTGAAGCTCTTGAACAATCAGGAGCACAGGTGATTGGGGTAGCCTCAATAGCCCTGGCAAAATAAT